>NZ_NVQE01000016.1 GCF_002591975.1 Mycobacterium neglectum
CCCGGTGCCCATCGCCAAGGAGGTTCCGCAGGCACCGCCGCGGGAGCCGGGGCTGCCGGCGCGGGTGGTGGTGCCTCGACATACACGGTCCGCGGCGGTGCCTGCGGAACCTCCTGGGCGACGGGCACCGGGGGCTTGATGGTCTGCGCCGGCGGCGGAGGAGGCGCCTCGATCGGCTTCGCTTCAGGAGCGGGCGCTGGTGCCGGTGCGGCGGGTGCGACCGTCGTGGGGACGAGGGCGTTCTGACCGGGGCTGGGCCGCTGGTCGGCCGTCGGGCGAATACTCACTGCCAACGAAATGACCAGCGCCACAACGCCGACCACGAAGATGGACGTCAGCGCACTGCCGACGAGCAGGAACGGCTTGCGCTCCCCCTCGGCCACTTGCAGGTCGGTCTGTGGGTCGTAGTCATCAAGGGACGCACCATCGGCGCCGCCGGGCCTCATCTGTGTCTCGGCGTTGGCGAGGCCGGCGAGGACCGATCCTGCGGTGGTTCCGTCGGGATCTTGCGAGTAGGCCAGTCCGACGGTGGACGACTCCATCGCCGGGGCGCTGGCGGCAGCCAGAGCAGCACCGCGAGCGAGCGCGAGTTCAGGTTCGTCCGGCGCGCTGACCGGAAGGCTGACCAGATGCTGAAGGTGTTCCCTCACCGACGAGACATCGACACCCGAGCCGACGACGAACATGCCCTGCGGCGGAGCGTCCTGCGCATCGACGGCGGCGGCCATCTCCGTCAGCACACCCATCGCGTCTGCGCTGTGCAGACTGCTGCTGAGCACCTTCACGACCGAACCGTCGTCGGTCTGGACGACTGAGAGCGTGGCGGTGTCACGGTCAATGAACAACAGCGCGGTGGTGTCGTATCCGACCGCACGGCCGGCAGCCTGGGCCAACGCTGCAGCGGCGTGGCTGGCGGACACCAGCATCACGTCGTCCAAACCCTTCGCCGCGAGGGCGTCACGCAATGCCGCGCCCTGGGTGTGGTCACTCCAGGTGACACCGATCGCCTTGAGATGGTGGCCGCCCGTCGCGGCACTCTCCTGGGTCCCCAGCACTGCTTCAACCACCTGGTCGGCGGCCGCAGAGTTAGCTGACCCTTCGTTGGCGGCGACGTCGAACGAATCGTGGTCGACGGTTACCCCGTCGCCCTTCTCGCCCTCGACCAGCACCATGCGGACCGTCGTAGGTGTCGTCGATACACCCAATACGATGTCCACTTATTCCTCCAATAAGTTTGCTAATCCATCCGGTTCAGTGATGGGCCCCGCAATCCGCACGCGCCGACCACTAGTACTAAATCGACCTGATCTGCAGGTGCGTTACATGCCCCAAACGCATTTGCTGACGGCGATCGAGTCGTGGCCGGATCTATGGCAGCTCCGGCGCCCCGACGACGCCGGTACCTCGACCCTACTCGTGTCAACGGGCGACCGCGCCAGCCCGTTCAAAAGCTCGGAGGGAGATTTCAGTCCGGGATTCCGTCGGCAGTGTCTAGTCGCTGCTGCCCTGGGGTGCCGGGGCCGCCCGGAGCAGGTCGACGCCCGGGCTGGTGACCGTGCACGCCCTCGGCGTAGGCGGTCTCGGCATGCTGGGTGAAGTCGACGCCGGTCGTCTCGTCCTCTGGACTGACGCGGAAGCCGAGAACGCGATCGATGACCTTGGCCAGCGCGAACGAGACGGTGAATGCATAGAGACTGACCACGAGGGCGGCCAGCGCCTGCTTGCCCAGTTGGGCGAGACCACCGCCGTAGAACAGGCCCGCGGGACCGGCCGTCATCACCTCGGCCGCGAGGAAGCCGATCAACAGCACCCCGACCAGTCCGCCCACGTAGTGCACGCCGACCACGTCCAGTGAGTCGTCGTAGCCCCAACGGAACTTCAGCCCGACCGCGTAGGAGCAGATGACCCCCGCGGCCAGACCTACGACGATGGCGCCGAGGGTGTTGACCGTCCCGCACGACGGCGTGATTGCGACCAGGCCGGCGACCACACCCGACGCAGCACCGAACGTCGTCGGCTTACCGTCGCGGAACCGCTCGACGGTGATCCAGCCGAGCATGCCGAGGCAGCCGGCGACCAACGTATTGAGGAAGACCGCCGCTGCCATGCCGTTGGCGGCCAGTGCAGAGCCGGCGTTGAAGCCGAACCAGCCGAACCACAGCAGGCCCGCGCCGAGCAGAACGAAGGGCAGGTTGTGCGGGCGCATCGCATCCTTCTTGAACCCGATGCGCGGTCCGAGCACCAGTGCCAGCGCCAATGCCGATGCACCAGAGACGATTTCGACCACCAAGCCACCGGCGTAATCCAGCACTCCGAGATTCAACAGCCAGCCGTTCGGACCCCAAACCCAGTGCGCCACTACGGAATACACCGCGACGGTCCATAGTGGAACGAAGACCATCCATGCCGAGAACCGTGCACGGTCCGCGATCGCTCCGCTGATGAGTGCGGCGGTGACAATCGCGAAGGTGAGTTGGAATGTGGCGTAGAGGAGTTCGGGCACCGACCCGCGGACGGTCGTCGGATCGATGCCGAGCATGCCGAAGTGTGAGAAGTCTCCGATGAGTCCGCCGCCGGCGTCCTCGGAAAACGCGACGGTGTAACCCATCAACAGCCAGGCCACCGTGCACGCCGGGATCGAGATGAAACACATCATGATCATGTTGAGTACACCGGTGGTACGGACCATGCCGCCGTAGAAGATGGCAAGACCCGGAGTCATCAGCAGGACCATCGCGGTGGCGGCCAGCAGCCATGCGGTGGCGGCGGGATCGATCTCGGGCACGTCAGCTCCTTCGGCAAAGTTCCGACGAGCATTTCGGCCCCACGTTTCAGCCGCGCGGCAACCGTGTTTCCGACATGTTTCGTGTTTCGGCGCAGTTACCGAAACCTCACGCTCAGCTGGACTTGATGAAGTTCTGATACGAGCGCGACGGCGTCGGGCCGCGCTGCCCCTGGTATTTGGAGCCGGCCTGCGAGCTGCCGTACGGGTGCTCGGCGGGACTGGTCAGCCGCAACAGGCAGAGCTGGCCGATCTTCATGCCCGGCCACAGGGTGATCGGCAGGTTCGCGACGTTGGACAGCTCCAGCGTGATGTGGCCGGTGAACCCTGGGTCGATGAAGCCGGCCGTGGAGTGGGTCAACAGTCCGAGACGGCCGAGCGAGCTCTTACCTTCGAGGCGTCCCGCGAGGTCGTTGGGCAGGGAGCAGCGCTCCAGCGTCGAGCCGAGGACGAACTCACCGGGATGGAGGACGAACGGCTCGCCCTCCTTGGGCTCGACCAGTGTCGTCAGTTCGTCCTGGCGTGTCGACGGGTCGATGTGGGTGTAGCGCGTGTTGTTGAACACCCGGAACAGGGCGTCCAGGCGGACGTCGACGCTCGACGGTTGGACGAGGCTTTCCTCGTACGGGTCGATGCCCAGCCGACCGGCGGCGATTTCGGACCTGATGTCACGATCGGAGAGCAGCACGCGACGAGCGTAGCCGCTCGGGTGTTAGCCTTCGTGATCACTGGCGCAGCCAGACAAGCCGATGTAGTTCAATGGCAGAACATCAGCTTCCCAAGCTGAATACGCGGGTTCGATTCCCGTCATCGGCTCCAGGTAGAGAGCAATTTCTGCTCTAGCGGAGTGGCGCCGGTCCCCTATCCGTCCCTTGTGAAGGTCCGTTAGCCCCCGCCTAGCTCGGGAACGCGATGACATTGCCGCCGTAGCTCGGCGTCGGCCCGGTCGCCAACGCGCCCAGCGCGGCCATCTCGTCGGCGTAGTCGGCTTTCTTGTAGACGTGGGTGTAAATCTCCTCGGTCGTCGTCGCGCTCGCATGTCCCATCCACTCGGCTACCTGGCGGACGGGGATGCCGATGCTCCCGCACAACGAGGCGTACGAGTGGCGCAGGCTGTGGAAGCGGAACCCAGGCGGCAGCATCGACCCGCCCGCTAGCCGATTGGCTCGGAGCACAGCGGGGCGGTAGACCGTCTTGTAGAAGCTCTGGTGCCGTAGCGGCTTCGCCCAGTCGGGTTTCAACTGCGCTTCGGCCTCCGCGACCGAGAGCGCGGCGCGGGCTTCGGCGTGTCGGGCGGTGCGCGCCCGGTTGGCGGCCTTCCGCGCTTCCGGCGTCGTCTCCGCTTTCCGCGCACCCTTCGGCCCGGTTGGCTGCGTCGGCGGGGACTTGACCGTGAACGCCGGGAACAGCGGTGCATCCGGCTCCAATCGGCGCGGGTGCTTCTTCAGGTACTCGCGCAAGCGGTCGGTTGCCGGCTCCGTCAGTGGTACCTGCCGCTCGCTGGTGGCGGTTTTTGTTGGGCCGTACTGCTCTTCGCCCTTCGCAAACTTGACCGTCCGCGAAACATCCAACGTCGCGTGCTGATTCGGCGGTAGCTCTACGTCTGCGATCTGCAGCCCGCCGAGTTCCGCCGCCCGTAACCCGCTCCAGGCCGCAAGGTGCACCAACACGTTGTAGGGCCAAGGTGTAGCCGCCTCCAACGCGGCTACCTGGTCGGGGTTGAGGAACTGCGTCTTCGCAACAACTCCCACCTTCCCGCCGCTGGTCCCGCGTTCCGCAGGGAGCTTCACATGCTCGGCGGGGTTCTTGGCCAGCCGGCCATCTACTTCCGCCTGCTCCAACACCATTCGCACCGTGAAGAACGCGTGCCGGACGGTGGACGGCTTCTTGCCTGCGATGGTGAGCCGGTTGACCCAGTCCTGTATGTACTCGCGGGTGATCTTGTTCAGCGGGTAACCGCCGAACACAGCGTCAATGCCCAACGTTCTACCGTCGCCGCGACGGGTTGCGGCCGGGGCGAGCGCGGAGCGGTGGTTGACTAGGTTCTCCTTGTGCGAAGCCAGCCAAATTGCCGCTGCGTCGCGGAATAGCATCTTGCCCTTGCGGGGGTCGAAGTCATTGCCCGCCGCGATAGCCGCCTTGGCCTTGTCCTCGTAGGCTTCTGCGGCCTTCTTGGTCTGAAACGGGCTGTGGCTACGCTGCTTACCGTCTGGACCGTGCCAACGGGCAACCCAAACTCCGCGCTTCTTCTGCGCCATTATGTTGTCCTCCTTGGTGTTTCGGAATCGCGATCTCGCTGCGCGGCTAGCGTAAGCGCAACCGCGCCAACACCTTTCGTGTACACCTTCATGCGTCGTCCTCCACGTCCCGCCAACTGTGGCGGTTAATCACGGCGCTCATGTTGCTCTGGCTTACGCCGAAGATGTACGCAAGGTCGCCAACTCCAAACCGGCCCGCCGCGTGCATAGCCCGTGCCTCGCGCACGTCGTTGGCGTCCAGCTTCGCTCGCCGGTCGGGCTGTTGTGCGGGTGTGGGTTCCGGCCCGTCGGCGTGGTCGTCCGTGGGCTGCTGGGGCGGGGGCGCGCCGTTGCGCCGTGGGGCAGGCGGCACGACGTAGCGGTGCCCCTCCGGTGTGCGCTTCACGAGTGGTCGTGGGCTCATGCTTGCTCCACCTCGTCCGCGCGGTAGTAGGCCACGTGGTGCGGGTAGTGGTCCCGCTCGCCGCAGAAGCGCACGACGTAGACCGGGGTGCCGTCGTCGCCGGTGATGTCCCGCTCCACCGTGCCTACCTGGCCGGTGAAGTCCTCGTTGGGTAGCAGCACCCGCACGCGGGTACCGGGGCGGTAGTCGCTGGGCTGTGTCACGCGGCTGCCCCTTTCTTGTTGGCGCGCTTGAGAACGTCGCTGACGGTCGTGGGGTACCACTTCGCCCCGCCGCCAGGAGTCGGCACACCGCGCTCGGTGAGCCGCTGGGCGATCTTGTTGGGGCTCAGCCCGTCCCGTGTGCTCATGCGCACGATGCGCTTCGCCAAAGCCGGGTCTACCTGTGGTGGCCGGCCCAATCGCTTGCCCGCCTTACGCGCCTTAGCCAGACCCTCCCGCGTCCGCTCGCTGATCTTGCGGCGTTCCTCGGCGGCGACGGCGTTGCGAACGTCGGCGGTAAGCCGCTGGGCCGGGTCGCCGCTATCCGCGCCGTCGCAGTCCATGAGCCGCCACGCGTGGCGTTGGGCGCGCTCGAACAGGCTCGCGTGGTCGAGTTGGCTTCGTGTCGCCCGGTCGAGTGCACGAACAAGCAGCGCGTCGGCCACGCCCATCTCGATGGCCACTATGGCGACCTCCCTGCCGTACATTCGCGTCGAATCCCCGCCGCTTACAACATCGCTCGTCACCGTAAGCAGTTCGTATCCCCGTGCCTCGCAGAACTGGCGCAGCGAATCATGTTGCGCTCCAAGCCCATAGCCGTTCTTGCCTTGGTCCTTCGTGCTGACTCGTATGTAGCCGATCACCCTTAACGTCATCCGCCCTCCTATAGCCGTAACGGTCGAATCGCTCGATTCGGCTTTAAGGCTACGCCAGCAGCACACGCGCGTCTGCCCTCTCACCTGCGCTTACGCCGCATTTGGCTAACTCCTGCAGCTCGGTTCGCTGCGGCCGCGTCGGCGGCTGCAGCCTCTGCTGTGGTTAGCGCACGCGTAGGGCGTGCCGGTGCGGGTTCGGCCCACTCGGGCGGGGTAGAGCGGTCGGCACGCTCTCCGGTGGAGCTAGCGGGCCGCTCGTGTGCGTCCTCCACGACCTCGGCGTCCACGATGTCGTCGGACGCGGGCAGGGCGCGCTGAGGGGCCTGGGCCGGGGCGAACTCCCCGCGCTTCATGGCTTCGTGCTGTGCCTTCGTGATCTGCGCAACATCGCCGAGCAGTTCCTCCCACGGCTCCTGCTTGACCTCAACGGCTAGCTCGGTTTTCGCCGCCATCCCAGCGCGGTCGAGTGCGTCGCGGATCGCCCGCAGTGCAACGTTGTCGTCAACGCCTCCGTCTAGCGCGAAGCCAAGTAGCCGCTGAACCAGCGAGTCGGCGGCTTGCTGTAACCGCCGTTGCGCCTTGGCTTTTACTTGCGGAGCGTTCCCGCCGTGGTGGTAGCACACATTGCCACCGAGCATCGCCGGTCGTTTACACGGCTCGCCGGTGCGAGTGCTTCGCGCAGTACACCGCGTCCCGCCCGACTTGAAATCAGTGCTCACCTCTCGGGCGTCCCTCGATAGGTTACGAGTGCTATCGGTTTCATTCATAGGTCATCGTTCTCCATTCATCGTTCGCCGGGTCTCGTCCAGTCCTCGGGCCAAGGCGGGCGTCTTGGGTTTCGTCGCGGCCGCGTGGGATGGCCACGGCGAGTGCGCTTCTGGGGTCGCAACCAATACGGCGGCTCCATGACGGTGAATACGTTCATTGGGTCATCCGTAGCTCTTCCAGCTGGGTCACAATTTGGCCCAGCTTCTTGTCAATCCCGCCCAGAGCCGCGCAGATACCAATGAGCGCAAGTGTTCTCACAGTGTCGTTATTTTCGCCCATCGGGTCACGAAGCTCGCTAAGTGCCTCTTGTGCCAACTCATCGGACAAGCTTTGCTCATCCCACTTCGTCCTCATTTTCTCAATTCTCCTGTTTCTCTTCGTGGTTCGCGGTCGGTCACCGCGACGTCTGTGTAACCCGCCCTCGGGCTTCAGAGGGGTAAGAGGGGTACGAATTACCCCTCTGCCCCGCGAAACTCGCCGCCTCGCGCGTTTAACGCGAATGATCATTTGTGTGTGACCAGGGGTTTTAGATTTTCGGTTTTCACGCCCCCGCGCCGCAGAGGGGTACGCACGTACCCCTCTACCCCTCTGAACGTGTCCGCTCATCGGCCCGCCCTCAGCCACACGGTATGGCCGGGCCGACCGTTGTACTCGATGGGTTTCAACTCAACGTCGCCAACATCTACAAGTCGTGCAAGTGCCTCGTCGAAAATCTCTTTGTCAGGCCCAAATTGTCGTTTCAACTTTGCCTTGGCCTGGCCATTGTTGGCGCGCAACTTCTCTCGAATACGCTCCACAACGCGTGCAATCTTTTTGTCGCGCATCACGTCATCTTTGACAACCTCGCGCTCGGCATCTCGTCGCCCCATCGCCTGGGCGGTCTTGGTCGCGTTCGACTTCATCGCCTCTAACACGCTTGCGCGGGTTGTCCTCGATACCGCAAGAATCGTTCCGGCTAGGTCCCAGTCCTCTTCGGTGACTTTGTCGGTGCGCCCGTTCAGCCACATGAGCCCAGCCGCGATCTTCAACCGTGCGAGCATCGCGTGCGAGTCCAACGCGCCTGCTTCCGAGACCTCGCCGCGCCGTTTCGCTAAGTGCTCGCGCCGAATCGCGTCAACCACGCTCGGCGGCAGCCCCAGCACATGGAAGGCGGTCTTGTCGGCGGGTTCCTGGAGCTTGTATTGGACGACTGCAAAATTCAGCCGTGTTGACCCCTCGCTGTCACCCGCGTCATCCTCGTGCTGGCTCTCGGCGTCAACAGCCGTGGGGTCATCGGGCTGCGACTTGCTAGGCATCGGCCATGCGGGTAGGCGCAGCGGCTCTGGCTCCGCTGGCGGATCATCCGGTGCATCGGGGTCCGTCGTCGGCAGCCAGATGAACCGTTGCGGCGTCCCTCCGTCCGCATCCTGCAAGAGCGCGCCTCCGCGCCCCGGCTGTACGCCGACGATCATCGTCATGCGGTATCGGTGCGACATCATCACGACGGCCTTCTCCACGTCAGACCATCCGAACCCAAGCCGCTCACCCATCCACGCCTTGCGAAGCTCGGGCATCAAAGTCGAACCGCCGCGGGCGGTTAATGCAGCGAACGTGTCGATTTCGGGCACCGTAAAGATCGCGGTATCCCGCACGTTGATCTGCTCGGTTTTCTTCTTGTAGGCGTACTGCTTCAGCAGCCCTTCGCCGCTCCCCGGCGTCGCAACAAACGGATACAACTCAGTGATCAGGAAGTCTTCGGCCACCGCTTCGGACGCACCCTTACCAAAGCCAGACGGCGCCACAAGCGCGACAAACAAATTCAAGCTCGCCTCGGAACCCACTGTCGGCGGCAACACCACATGCGGGGGAATCGTTGCTATTGCCCGCGCCAAGACTGCGCCGAGCACAGACCACGGCCCCACCAGACGCGCTCGTGCGAACGTCCGTAGCCGCTCCAACTCGGGCCGCGCCGACCAGAATGCCTCTAGCTCAACATCGGCGGCCAACTCAGCTTCGGCTGCACGGTCCTCTAAGCGTTCTGCCCAACCGTCTACATCACACTTATTCGTGTCCACGGCGCACCGGTCGTCCGGTACGCCTAGCGGCTGGCCGTCCTCGTTCACATAGCGCGGCTGGATCTTGCTCAACGCGCCCAGCACGCTCCGGCCCATCTCGCCGCTGGCTTCCTCCGGTGCGCGCTTGTCTTTTGCACGCTCCCACCAGGTCTGCTCAACCTGCGCTAACGCCCAACTCAGCCCGGCGTGTCCTTCGGCGGCTAGGTTCAGCAACTCCCAATGCGTATCGGTCAGCCGGTCGTGGCTCGTGGGGCTGGCCTCAATCTCTGCGATGCGCCGCGCTACAGAACTTTTCATCATCTGGCACGGTTCGGCGTCGAACAGCGGGCGCGCCTTAATCCACTCAACCAATTCATCCGGCGGCAGATCGCTGACCGGGTCATCACTTCTCAGCAACCCGCCGCAGGTCAGGTGCGTAAACCAGGCCTCGGGCAGCACGGTGACGCGATCTATGGCGGGTAACCCGCCGTCGAATCGCTCCATGGCGTCTTGGCCAGCCTCGGCAAGCTTCGATGGTGCGCCCCAACACCACTCGTAAATGGCCGGCTGACCATTCATCACCGGCGCATCGGGGTTCGTGCTCGGGTACGTCGCCATGTAGCGGTGGCGCTCCTGGATGATTTCAATGGCGCTTGCCGCTTTCCCGATGAAGCCATAGCCCTTCGGCACGAGGTACACCGCGATGCAGCTACCGGTGTCGAGCCGTGCGCCGCTCAGGGCCGTGTCGGGCAACTCACCTAGGTCACATTCAAGGTCGTGCAACTCATCAGCGCCACGCTTCGGTGGGCCGTCGCCCTTGGCGTAGTTGTCGATGTCAATGCCAACTAGTTCCCAGCCATCAACGTTGTTCCCCGCGTATACAACCGGCAAGTTCGGTGGCCGATACTCACGCGGAACTTCGGCCAGGCGCAAGGCAATGTTGCCGCTCTTGTGCCCGTTGGCGAGCCAATCTGCAACCTGCTCGTCGGATGGGTATGGTTTGCCTCCGCCAGTGAAACCTGTTGGTGGCGGCGACTTCTCGTTTTGGGGCAAAGGCAGCGTGCCTAGCCAACCTAGTTCACGGTACTTCGCGGCTGCGCGCCCGAATGGGCCTAGCGGGCGGGCAACTTTCGCGGGTATACTCACTAGAGACTCTTTCTTGTTGAAGCAGGTTTGGGGTCCTGCCCCCGGCGCGCCCGCCAAAGTGTGTCGGGGGCAATCAACGTCTAGGGTTGGATTGCAGCAGACTCGCCGCTCACTTCGGCACCAGCGAATGTCACGAGCGATTCAAACCACTCGTCAATCAGCGCAGGCGTTGTGTAGCGCTTTTTGCCCACTTGGTAGAACTTCAATTGCCCACGGCGAAGCGCATTCTCGATTGCGCGCGGGGCTACATCAAAATCTGGGTACTGCGATTCGACGTAATCTTTGATTTCGTCGGTGTAGTCATTCCGGCAGCGGATGCCGCGCCGTCGATCGGCGTTGTGGTTGTGGTCCACGGATTCCTCCAGGGTCAGGGGTCTCCGGTGCTCACGGCACAACCTCCTTCATCGTAATCGCCTGTGGGCGGGTTAGTTCCGTCTTAGCGTACCCGTACCGCGCCGTGTTCGCCCGAACGTGTTTCATGTGTTCGGGCGAACACGGCTGCGCGGCTTAGGGTTACGCATTCATCGGCTGCACCTTGTGCTTTTTGAGGTACTGGCGCCAGGCCTTAGCCATTTTCTTCTCGCCGAACCCGTACGTCTCATACGTGCCCCACAAACCGCCGAACCATAGGAACGAATGAATGCGGCCGAATGTGTCGGCGTCGATGTTCTCGATGCCGTTGCGGATCGCAGCCTCGATGACGGGGGCCCACTCGGGGTTGGCCCGCCAGGCAGCGTCACGGTCGATGATCATGCCGCGCAGAGTGCACAGCTTGCTCGCATCGATCTGCCACTGCGCGCTCATGATTCGACCTTGAAGTCGTAGCCCAAGGTCCGCAGCGAAAGGACCAGGAGATTGACAAGTTCATCTGCACGGTCGTCGGACTCCCCGGCCTCGGTCAGCATCTTGTCGAGCCGCGCCTTGACGCGATCAACCCACTGGTTCACATCCGGTGACCCGTCCTTGCGGCGCTTGATCAGTTCCTCACGGATGATGCGCCGCCACGATCCGCCGCAACGTGTGCACGCGGCCTCAACTTCGGTTTGAGTCTTGAACTTGTCGGCAAGCTGCATCCGCCGGGTGATCTCCGACGCTTCCAACACGAAGGTGTCGGCGATGTCGGCCCGCATGCCGTTCGGCAGCTGCTTCTTATCACCGCGTTCCGCTACGAGCAGCTTCCCGAACTCCCAACGGTCCAGTATGTTTTCGGTCCCGCTCTTGATGATCTTGTCCTGAATGGGCCTAAGCTCCAACAAGATTCCCGAAATGTCGTTCGACATGATTCCTCCATAGGTTGGCGTTTTGCTTTGAAAGGCCAACGGAGGCAAAGACAAAATTAGCGCACAACCGAAGGCCTGCCCTTGCTTGTGAAGGACGAACCATCGATGTGCGCTCTTGGGCATCGGCTGCCGGGATGAGAGCTACCCGACTCGGTCGGGTTCCAGACCTCGCCATCGCTGCGGGTCTGAGCACCACCAGTTTACGTTGGTCCACGGCTACTTTGCAACGGTCTAGCAAATCGCACATGTGTTCGATAGAGAGGGTCAAGTTGTGCACGCGTCCACAACTTTCTACGGTTGCCAGGCCCCGGTCAACGCTCTTATCGGCCCGGTGCTCGGCATCGCCTACGGGCCAGGCGGGGTGCTCGGGCGGTGGCGCTTACGCCACCCCGGGTGAGCTCGGCGGAACGACTCAAGCAGCGCCTCCATGCATGACTCGCAGATGCTCAGGACGTAGATGTGTTGCCCTAGTGCAACGGGGACCAGCTGCTTGTTGCCAGCGAAAGGGTTCTCACAACCATCCGGCAAACGCATGTCGCAGGGCGCAAACGTGCAATCGCGCTTGGCGTCCTTCATGAAGGTGTCAAAGTCGTAATCAGCCCCGTAGTCGGGCATACCTACCTCGGGTGCATGACGTTCACGCGGGAGCACCCCGCCAGCGGTCCCGCCCCGCAAGACATACACCTTTTCTGGCTTGGCCACTACGGTCCCCAGGGGCACCGTCTGGTGGGCGGGGTTGTCGGGGTCGAAGGCCGGCCAGCCGTTGGCTTCGTCGTGCTTGTTGCGGTCGTCGTAGTAGTGCACGATGCCCTCACCGTGGCGGGAGTCGCGTGCCTGGGCCTCACGCAGTCGCGCTCGCGCCTGATAGACGCGGTCACGGAGTTCTGTTGGTAGCTCCCAGTTGATCCACTCCAGCCCGTTGGCCTCGTTGTACTGCTCAACTGCCGCCCGCGCTTCCCGTATCGCGCGCTCATGCTGCTCAGCCTCGGCGGTGATCGCCGCGTTCTCCAACGTTGGCTCAAGGTCGATGTACTTGCGGCGCAGCATTTCGGCGCGCTCTGGGTCGATGTCGGTCATGATTGCTCATACCACCTTGTGCTCGTCGTAGGCGTCGGCTGACGGTGTTGAGAGGTAAGCCAGGTCCACAGATCGTGCGTGCTGAAGTGCATCGCATGGCCGATCCACGTATGCGGGATGCTGTTCTTCTTCGCCTGGTTTTTGAAGAAATTCCAAGACATCGCTACACCCGCTGCCTCGACGATCCATTGGTGTGCTGCAACCTTGCCTTTGATCGTCGGCGAATGCGACAAAGCCAAACCGTCTGGCGGGTTCGGCGCGAACGTTGTCACTGCCACTTTACCGCCCTCCCTTCATAATTCGCGTCTACTTCGATCCTACCCGGTCCCGACGTTTTCGCCGCCCGGTAGCGCCCTCGCTAGCCACACATGCGGCTTTAGCTCAGCGCGACAACGCATCTCCGGCGTAGGGTCTCCGCTAAAGCACTAGAGCAGAGAGGCCGAAAGATGGCGAAGCAACTATTCCGCGTATGGGGCGGCGAAGGCAACAGGCACGGAACTGCCACGCGCGGAGACGTCTTGGTGAACCGTCTCAACGACGGGACGAGCCTTGAGGATGTCTGGCTGGAAATCAACGACGCACTTTCGTTGTACAACGCCCAGAAGTCTGCACTTGCAGGACTACTCGCCTTCAGAACCGCCAACGTAGCCGACGCCATCCCCCAGGGCCAGGAAGTGCCTCTCCTGGAGGAAGCTACGGAATTCGGTACCCCCGTTGGCATTTCAGATCCGTCTTACCTAACTCTTGGTTACGGCTGGAAAGATTTTGACATAGCCAGCCGTATGTCGTGGCGCTATTTGCGCGAGGCCGACAGCGAGCAGGTAACCAACCGGGTGGCCCGTATTATCGCTGGTGACAATCAGCTGGTCAATGGCTCGATCCTTCAGAGACTTCTCGATCCCACTGTGCGCGTGAATGATTGGGGTCACAACTGCTATGGGTTGTACAACGGCGATATGAAACCGCCGGATTACATTGGCAAAACCTTCGACTCGACGCACAAGCACTACCTCACGACTACGACGACAACGCTCGACAGCCTCCATGTCGAGGCCGGGATCAACCATGTGCGCGAGCACGGGTACGGGGTTCAGACCGGGCGGTTCGTGCTGTTGATGAATCCGGCAGACGTGCAGACCTCGCTGATTACGTCGTGGCGCGCGGGCAAGGAGTACCGCACTGGCGGCCCGTTGCCCAAGTACGACTTCATCGTCAGCAGCAACGCACCCGCCCGTATCACACACGAGCATGTGGAGGGCGCTGCACCGCCGCCCGACTATCTCGGCCAGCCGGTCCTGGGGTCGTATGGTTCAGCATTGCTGATCGAAAGCTACTTCGTGCCAGCGGGTTATGTGATCATTGCCGCTACGGGCGGCGCCAACGGCAGCGACAACGTGGTGGGGTTCCGCGAGCACAAGAATCCCGCCTATCGTGGACTTCGCGTGATCCCTGGCGTCGGGCCGTATCCCATCCAGGAACACTTTTACGCTCGCGGGTTCGGTACTGGTGTTCGACACCGGGGCGCAGCGGTCGCCATTCAAATCACCGGGTCGGCCAGCTACACCGCGCCTGTCATGACGGTTCACAGGTAACCACGATGGGCTTCAACGAAAAGTGGTACGGCGACAAAGAGCACGCTAAGGGTGCAGACGATTGTGGCGCAACAGAATTCGGTTTTGGTCCCGGCCCCGTGCCACCTGGCAAGGAACTCGCCCCGCCCAGTGAGGGTGGGCAGTACGTCGGGCGGTCACCAGATATGGTCGACCCACCCCGAGGCCGGTACCGGCGTAGCGGCGCGCCACGGGGTTATGCCGGTGATCAGATTGCCCATTGAGCCGACGCACGGCTGGCGTTGGTACAGGGTCGAGAACAACAGGCTGTACTCGCCGATTGTTGGCCGAATCCCACTGCCCCGCAACGGCGTTTTAGACCAGGTGTACTTTATCCCACGCGCCGAGCACATCTGGTCAACAGCCATGATGATTGCGCACCAGAAGTGGTACAGCTTCGCGCTCACCTTCGGCACTGTCCAAGGCCCATTTGAAGATGACCCCACGATGCCACGTACCGGCTCGCTGAAATCCACCCGCTACCAGGCACTTGCGATCCTGGCGTCGGCGGGTTCCATTGACCCTCAACACTACGACATGCCTGTCGTGGACGGCCTGCTGTCCGAGGACTTGCTGCTAGCGGTCGAACGAGAGCACGAGTTTGTCCATGGATCCTAGATATGGCTGGCGTTGTTACACGGTGGATGGCAATCGCTTGGTGTCGCCGTGGATTGGTCGAATACCGCTGCCGCGCAACGGTGTATTAGACGGCGTGTATTTCATGCCGCTTACAATCGACATCAAGCGGACGGCCAACTGGTGCAAGTGGGGCTCGTGGGTTGGCGGCGACTTCGCCACTACCTTCGCGTTGACCTTCGGTCGGGTGCACGGGCCATTCGAGCAAGACTACGGCTACGTTGAGCCGAGCATCACATCCATGAGATGCGCTCGGTACGAAGCGCTTGCCATTGTTTGCCCCGTCAGCCCAGAGAGATTTGTTGGCGCATATGCCCTTCCCGTCGTGCAGGGGCTCGACCTAACAACCTTGGCGGCGGTAGAGCGTGCATTCGGGCAACCCGCTGCTTCTCCGATGGCGCAGGTGCGCGAGGCCATTAAGTCCCAACAGCGGGCCACTATGACGGCTTGCGGCGTGCTGGCAGGCCGGGCACCGTAATGCCGCTACACATCACCTTCATCTGCTCGGGCAACATCTGCCGCTCGCCAATGGCCGAAATCATGTTCGCGCAACAGATCGCCGCACGCGGCCTAGCTGACGCGGTTCACATCAACAGCGCGGGCACCTTCGCCTGGCGCAAAAGTCGCGGCTTAGACCCACGAGCTACGCCGGTACTCCGTCAACACGGCTACCCCGCCCCAAGCCACCGAACTAGCCAACTCACCGCCGCACACCTGCGTGCTGACTTGCTGGTGTGTGCGGGCCGCAAGCACTTGGCGCATCTGGCCGACTACGGCGGGGTGCCCGGTGAGCGGTTGGCGCTGCTGCGAGCATTCGACCCAAAGTGGGCAGGACGGCCCGACGTACCGGACGTTGCCGACCCGTACTACAACGGTGAGTTCGCGGCCACCTTCGCCGCTATCGACGCGGCCCTGCCGGGGCTACACGAGTGGGTCGATCAACAACTAGCCCGCGCCGGGCGCGCGCATGTGGGAGCGGTGGAGCGAGGCCGTACGGCGGCACAGGCTATTTCGGCGGGGAGAAACGCGTCTGGCCGATAGATTCATCTGTTGGATCCGGCATGTTGACCGGGGGCAGCGCGTCCACGTCGTCGTAGGGCCAGGCGTTCAGCTCGGCCATTATTTGCGTTTTGAGCGTGGGTCCAGCCAGTACGGGTGATGACGTAGATGTTGTCAATTTGCGGCTCGTACTCGTACTCCCGAACAACCGCCATGACATGCGACTGTGTCCAGTCATTGTCGTCATGAACGATGTTCTTGTTCCGCAAGTTCAGCCAGTACTCGCAGGCTTCGAGTTGCTTCGCATCCGTATAGATGGTCTCGGTGACGAGACGGCTGCGGGCCTTGCTATTGCCAAAGCACTTAAAGGCCGCCACGAGCGCCGAGTGCCACAGAGCCTGGCGCGTGATACCGCCTTCGGCGCTGTAGCCGAGCCCGTCGAGTTCATCAAGACACTCCACGGCGAAGCCCAGATCAGTCAGATGCAGATTCAGGTGCGCGAGTTCCTTCCCGAGGTCGTCCGGCACCTGCACGATCTTCTTGATCACGCCCTCAGGCGATTGCTCCGTTAAGTGCACCCCGCCGTCACGGAGCTCAATGCTGTACGTGCTCTTCACGGAAGAGCATTCTCCCAGGGACCGCCGACAGGTCGGGGCGTGTCATGGTGCGTGTCCCCGTCCCTTAACGGTCCCTTGAGCGCAGCCGTACTCCGGGCGTACCGCACCCGTACCGGGGTAGTGCGCTAGCCGTACCGGAGCTGCAGCTAGCGTTGCAATTTGGGTTTGCTATGCGGCCCATCTACCAGCGGTTATCGCTCATGCGTTCGGGCGTGGAAATAGCTTCCCAAGCTGAATACGCGGGTTCGATTCCCGTCATCGGCTCCAGAGATTGCGATTCGGCGACATGATGGCCACAACCGGGAATCGCGAGCCCCGCCAGCGGCAATCGGGCCGACACGCCCTTTAAGTTGCGAATCACTATGACTAACGTTTTGCGGGTCTTGCGCACACTGGCCACTGCCGTCGCCGCGCCGGCAATCGCGGGCCTTGCACTCGCCGGCACGGCAACCGCCGACCCGCCGCTACTGAACGGCGTCTACGGCTCAACCGACGGCGACCCCTACAACGTCTGGACCTTCGCGACGAGTTGCGGCGCCGCCGGCTGTACCGGCACGGTCACCAGCAACCAGGGCTGGCAGACTCCCACCACGCTTTCCGGCGGTCGCTGGAACTTCACGGTCTCGAAGCCGGGCGGCCTCACCTGCGACGACGGGCACTACGAACCGGCCGTCGTGTCGATCTCGGTCGACCCGGCGACGCTGGGTGGCGTGTTGTCGTCAGATTCCAATTACGGCTGTGCGGGCGGAATTCTGACCCAGAGCCCATTCCAGCTGCAAAAGGTCGGCTGACCCGTTCTGGGACGATCACCTAGCTGAAATGGGTGCTCGGTCGCGCGAGTTGTACGCCGTCGACAGTGATGTCGAGTTTCTCGTTGTAGAACGCCACCATGTTCGCGATCGGCGCCACCGCAGGCAGCGGCGTCTCGTAGGTCCACGCGAGGTCGGCGACTGACGCGTCTCCAACGTGCACCGACCAGTAAGCCGAAGTGACGCCCTTGTAGGGGCACAGCGTCTGCGTGGTCGACGGCTCGAGATGTTCGAATGCCACGTCGGTGCGGTCGATGTAGTAGCGGGTGGGCAGTCCGGTCTCGAAAACCATTACCGGGCATTGGGTGTCGGCCACTTCGACACCATTCAGAGCAACCGTGACGTGGCGGTGGGACCGTAGCGCATCCACGCGCACGTACGGGTTCCGGGGATGGCCGTAAATCGGCTCGTCCTCTTCGAACCAGTCCAACGTGTCCCATCGGAACCGGACCAGCCCGGCGAAGTCGCCATCATTGAAGACCTTCGCCGCCGGAACATTGCGGAGTACATCGGCGCGGACATCCGAGACCGGTATGTAGTACTGGGGGTAATACGGCACCTCCCACACATAGCGTGCCGAGATCGTGTCGAACACCAACTCCGAATCCAGAAAGCCGCGCACCCGACGCGGACCCGGTTCGATGCGACCGCGTACCGCGGCCATCTGGGGATAATCAGGCGACTTCGGCGTGGTCATGCTTGCCAGACTAGGCGCGCAACGGCATTCAGCCGAAGGGCCGCGTAACCTATACCGTCCGGCTTCCCAATCCGACTCTTGCGTATGCAAAAACACCAGGTGAGCGCTACTTTTTTGCAATCATTTCGACAGCGTCAATTGATCTTGTTTTTCCCCTTTTTCTGGACATCTGTCCGGTACCGTTAGCACCGCTTTCCGTCCTAACGGCCTTAACAGGAAGACGACGATGACACAACCTCCGCCTGGCAATTACCCGCCTCCGCAACCGCAGGGCGCGCAGCCAAGCACACACCTTGTTTTCGCCATTCTGGTGACATTGTTCTGCTGTCTCCCGTTCGGCATCGTCTCGATCGTCAAGGCGAGCCAGGTGAACGGTCTCTGGGCGCAGGGCCAGTACGACGCAGCGCAGGCGTCGTCCGCCGCCGCGAAGAAGTGGGCGATGTGGGGCCTCATCGCCGGCATCGTCGTATTCGTGATCTACGGCATCCTGATCGCCGTCGGTGCGGTCAACATGGACTTCGATACGACGACAACGACCGACTACTGATCTCCACTCCGCTTCGGCACAACGTGCCTGTCCGCCTCGGCGGCCCACTGTTGGTGGGCGCCTTGGCGGCAGGTGCGTGTGCGGTTGTGTGGATCGGCGATCCGACCACACCGGGCGGCTTCCTACCGCTGTGCCCGACGAAAGCCCTTCTGGGCATTGACTGCCCGGGCTGCGGCACCCTTCGGATGATCTATTCGCTGCTGCACTTCGACTTCCTGTCAGCGGTGCGGTTCAACGCGCTCGCTGTCGTCGCGCTCGGATTCCTGATCGTCGCCTTTGTCGTATGGACGTACGGCAGCATCGTGGGTCGCAAGGTCTCCGGCTGGCAGCACCACCGCTGGGCCGCCACCGTGACAATGGTTCTCGTCACGCTGTGGTTCGTGGTTCGCAACCTGCCGTTCGCGCCGTTCACCGCATTGCACGTGTGACCGGCGGGATGAAATCGCTATCGATTACGGACGCAGTCGTACGTCAACGGGATATCGGGTCCGAGTTCCACGACCTCGAACGCCTCGGGTGTGATCGCGCGGAAGGTATCGGCGGCAATACCCAAATCCGCCCATTTGGCGTTGCTGGTTCGGTCGTCGGCGAAGGTGAGCGGCACCTGGCCGCCGTCGGCCAGCAGCATGCCGTGGGTCTGCAGAGCCTTGATCACCACCTTCTGCGAGTCCGTGTAGCCCGTCTGGTCGAAGTCGGCCTTCAGTCGGAACCGCACGCCATAGGGCGGCGCATTGGGGTCGAGGCTTTCGGGGCCACCGGCGTGGCTCGCCGGGTGCACGTACACCCCTGCCCTTATCCGGTCGTTGGGCAGGATGAACCGGATCGCGTGATCGATTGAGCCCGAGGCGACTTCGTCGGCAGTGGGTGTCATGGCGGAGATCGGGAACCCGCCTGCATCTGCGCTGGTGCACTGATCGCCGCGCAGGTTGTCCGGGTACTGCTTGTTCAGGTCCCAGACGAAGAAGGCCGCGGTCGCCAGGCCCTCGCCCTCCTTCGTCGACTGGTACGTCTCGTACAGCCGCTGACCTTCGCGGTCGACGACGAGCAGTTGGCAGTCGCCCTGGCCCTCGGTGTTTCCGGTGATATCGCACTGAAGATCCGGGGATCCGCCGATGTTGGCGTTCTCCGGGACCGGCATCTCGGCGGGCACCGGATCGCAGGCCGGGCCTCCGAAGCAGTAGTCCTCGGTGCCGGCGACCTGCATCCGCGGGGTGCTGCCGTCGGCGAAGAAGACGGCGTTCGAGAAGTCGATCTGGAGCCTGTTGTCGGTGCCCCACCCGCCCGCTGCGCTGAGTGCACCGATGATCGCGTCGCTGCGGTCGGACTTCGGAACACCGGAGACGTCGGAGTTCCACGGCTGCGGACCGTTGAACATCCCCCCGCCGGACGCAGTCGGCGCAGCAGGCGGCTGCCCCGTGGACGGCGACGGCGTGTCCGACGGCGACGACGACGCGGTGTTTGTCGATGGCGAGTCGGAGTCACCGGTGAACATGATCACGGCAGCGACGGCCACGATCACGACGAGTAGCGCCGCGGCCGAAGCCAGCAGAATGTTTCTCCGCCGCCCCGACGGCGGGGCCGAGGGCGCCGGCGGCGGACCCTGCCCGGCAGGCGTTCGGTACTGAGTCGCGGCGGCGAACGCCGCCGGGTCGGGTCGATGCAGACGCTCAGTCGGCTCCGGTGGCCGGGCCGCCATCGTCGGTCCGGGCTGGTTCAGCTGCCCGGTCGGCTGCGCCGTCCACGCCGGCGGCGCGGCCTCGGTGCGATCCTGCTGCGCGCCGACCGCTGCGCGGGCGGCGGTCGCGAGATCCTTGGTCGAGGCATAACGCTGGTCGGGTTCCTTGGCCATGCCGGTGGTGATCACCTGGTCCATCGCCTGGGGAATCTGCGGCCTGACCATCGACGGCTTCGGCGGAGGTTGGAGCATATGCGCGGTGGCGATCTGCTCGAGTGTCTTTGCCGGGAAAGGAGATTCACCAGTGAGCGCCTCATACAGCACACACGTGAGCGCATAGACATCGGCCCGCGCGTCGGCCGACCCGGTCGAGAACCGCTCGGGAGCCATGTAGGCCCAGGTACCCACAGCGGCTCCCGTGTCGGTGAGCCCCGCCTCGCCCGCGACCCGGGCTATACCGAAGTCGATCAGGTAGGCGAAGTCATCCTCGGTGACGAGGATGTTCGAGGGCTTGACGTCGCGGTGCACCAGTCCGATCCGGTGGGCAGCGAACAGTGCCAACGCGATCTGTTCGATGATCTTGATGGCACGTTGAGGGGGAAGCGGACCCGAGCGCAGGAGCGTGCCGAGATCCTCGCCCTCGATCAGCCTCATGTCCACGAACAGGCGGCCGTCGATCTCGCCGAAGTCGTGGATCGGCACCACGTGAGGATTGTTGAGCCCCGCGGCCGCTCGAGCCTCGCGACGGAAACGTTCCTGGAACGTCTGATCGTCGGCCAGATGAGCGGGCAGGACTTTCACCGCCACCACGCGGTCGGTCACCGTGTCATAGGCGCGCCAAACGTCGCCCATACCGCCCCGGCCCAGCAATTCGACCAACTTGTAGCGCCCGAACGGCGTCGCGTCCAACTCAACCTCCCGAAAGTGCAGCCTGCGCAACGATAAGCCGCCACCGCCCCCTTATGGGCGGAATGCAGGGGCCACACCGCACGGGCTCGGTAGGCCCTCGGGCAATATGTCTGTCGTGTCGGGACAGCTGGAGAACAAGGTCGTCATCGTCGCCGGACTCGGCGGCATCGGAAACGGCTTGGCGCGCCGCTATGCCGACGAGGGGGCCCGGCTCGTGGTCGGTGACCTCGACCCGGAGACGGTGTCGCACGTCGTCGCCGAGGTCGACCCCGAACGGATACGCGGGGCGGCGCTCGACGGCGCCGACGAGGAGTCGGTCATCTCGATCGTCAAGCTCGCGGTGGATACCTTCGGCCGGCTCGACGGCATGCACGTGAACTTCACCAACGCCGCGGACGCCTATCTGCCCGGCGGTGTTGTCGATCTTCCGCTGGAGGCGTTCGACGAGGTAATGCGGGTCAATACACGCGGTTTCGTGATCTGCGCCAAGCACGCGATACCACCGATGATCGAAAGTGGCGGCGGATCAATCGTTTTCACCGCATCGATCGACGCGTACAACGGTGCGGGCACCCGCGTGTCCTATGCGATGAGCAAGGCGGCCGAACTGGCGCTGATGCGTCACATCGCCCGCAAGTACGGCCCGAAGGGCATTCGCGCCAATGCCATTGCCCCGGGCCTGATCTGGCACTACAAGTTCGACGAGCAGTGGATGCCCGACGGCATCGTCGAGCAGACACGTGCCCGTCAGATGATCAAGTCGCGCTTCGGCAATCCGAACGATGTCGCCGCAGTGGGTGCGCTGCTGCTATCAGACGACGGCAGCTTCATCACCGCACAGACGATCAGTGTGGACGGCGGGGTGACGTTCCGCCCTTGACTGCCCGCGGCTTACCGGAACTCAGCGGAAGTAGTTCTCATCGCCGGAGGGGTATCCGCCGCCGGTTGTGGTGATGTGAACGTGGTCGTAATGGCCGTAGCCGCCGCCTCGTTGCGCCCCGTTGGGGGTGTAGTACACACCGCGCCAGATGGCGTCCTGCATCCCGAACCGGGACGCGTTGCGCAACACGTACGACACGATCTCGTCTCCGAGCGCGATGCCCTGCGCGGAACCGGCGTTGGGAATCATCACGTCGAGCGCCAGGCCGTTCGGATGCCACCTCAGCGAATCGGGCCGAACGCCACCGATGCTGCGAATCTCGGGGAAGGCCGCCGTGATGGCGCGGGACGCCAGGATCGTCTTGACCTGAAGGCCGCGCTCGGGAGCGAGTCCGATGGGCAGCGTGCGATCGACGGTGCGGTACCGCGATGCCGCGATGACGGTGTCGGGACCGGAGCTCAAGCTGACCTGACCGACGATCTGCGCCGGCAGCGGCGCGGTCGGCGCGGCGGCCACGATCTCGACGTTCCAGGGCGCGACCTCGTCGACCGGAGCGCTCTGGACCGGATGCTTCTGCGGTTGCATATCGGCGCCTACCGCGAAGAAGACGGCCGCCGGACCGAGCACTGAAGCCAGGACAACAGGCGACTTACGTCGCTTTTTGGCTAATGAGTGCCGACCCACGCAGAGCACCATAACCGTAATTGAGCGATAACACAGCAAGGGCCCCACCTGCAGCGATGTTTCCGCTGGTCACCGGCCTGAGATAAATTTGTTATCTGTCCGTTATCGGCGACCAACGGCCTGTTCGGCGATTGATACGTGGACAATCGATTCGTGGCAGAGCCGACGATTCAGTTTCGCCGCCTTGCCGAGCAGGTCGCCGACGAGCTCCGGCGACGCATTCTGCGAGGTGAGCTGGCCGACGGCAGCATCCTTCCCAAAGAGGATGAGCTCCTTCTCGAGTTCCCGGTCAGTAAGCCCTCGCTGCGCGAGGCGATGCGCATTCTCGAGGCTGAAGGGCTGCTGCGCGTCCGTCGCGGAAAGCTCGGCGGTGCCGTGGTGCGCAGGCCCAATGCCGCGAATGTCGCCTACACCGTCGGCCTGGTCCTGGGATCCCAGGAGGTGGGCCTCTCCGACGTCGGCAACGCGCTCCTCCAAGTCGAGCCGGCGTGCGCGGGCCTGTGCGCTCAGCGTGCCGATCGCGGCACGGCCGTGGTCCCGCTGCTGCGACAGGTGCATGCCGGCGCCGTCGCGGCCGTCGAGGACCTGCTGATGGTGACATCGGCCAGCAGGCGGTTCCATGAGTCACTCGTAGCGCTGTGCGGCAACCAGACCATGATCATCCTCGCCGGGGCGCTGGAGATGCTGTGGTCGGCGCACGAGACGAGCTGGTCGAGCCGGGTCGCGGACGGCAGCATCGTGCCCGTCGATGAACGCCTGGCAGTGCTGGAAGACCACCGGCAGGTGATCGATGCGATCGACGACGGTGATGCGCGCCGCGCGTACGACCTGGCCGCGGCGCATCTCATCGATGCGCAGCACTACCCGGGCTCATCGGGCGTCGTCGATCCCTCGATGCTGCGGAACTGGCCGAACACCCCGCCGGAAACCCACCGTTGACCGCGCTCCTCATTTTCATATGATTTGGTGATGAGCGTCGACGCAGCCGCCGTGACAAGCGCCGAAGCGGCGCAGTACCGGGCCGCGGGCTGGTGGTCGGACGTCACACTGTCCGACTGCGTGCGTGGCAACGCCGCCTCGTCACCGGACCGACCCGCCTACGTCGACTTCACACCCGACATCGCCGGACGCCAGTTCACCTGGGCCGAGTTCGACCGGGCCGCCACCAACCTGGCCTGCGATCTGCAGCGTCTCGGCGTCACACCTTCAGACCGCGTCGGTCTATGGCACAAGGACAGCGCGGCGATCCACATCGCGCTGGTCGCCATCGAGCGCTGCGGCGCTGCTGTCGTCGGTCTGGGATCCCGTGTCGGCGTCCGCGAGGCCGAGCAGATCCTGCGGACGACCCAGCCGACCCTCCTGGTTGCGGACACCCAACGACACCGGCTCGCTACAGAGGCCGCCGGTCCGTCGCTGCCCGTGGTCGCCCTTGGCGCCGAACTCGAGGTTGACACGCTTCCGCGAACGGATTCGAACTCGGACCTCTCACCTGCCGGTTCGGACGACGTCTTTCTGATCAACTCCACATCGGGCACCACGGGTATGCCCAAATGTGTCGTGCACACCCAGAACCGTTGGCACTACTTCCATCTCAAGGCGGTCGCCAACGGCGCGCTCACCGCGGACGACGTTTTCCTGCCGATCATCCCGACGCCCTACGGCTTCGGGATCTGGACGTCGCACACCACACCCATCCACCTGGGCGCGACCACGGTCCGCATCGAGCGCTTCGATCCCGCCGCGACGTGCGCGGCGATCGAACGCCACCGCGTAACGGTGTTGTGTTGTGTCAGTACGCAACTGGCGATGATCCTCGCCGATCCGGCCTCGCGGGACCACGACCTGAGTAGCCTGCGCGTCGTGTTCACCGGCGGTGAGCCACTGCCGTACACGCAGGCCGCACGCTTCGAGGAACTGACCGGCGTGACGATCCTGCAGTTCTACGGCTCCAACGAGACGGGCATGCTCAGCGCCACCACGCTTTCGGATTCGTTGGACCGCCGGTTGCGCACCGCCGGTCGAATCGTGCCGGAGATGGCTGTGCGGTTGTTCGACGGGGATCGCGACGTCACCGAGTCCGGGCGCGGGCAGCCGGCATGCCGAGGGCCTGCACTGTCTCTGGGTTATCTCGGCGGCACCGACCACGACCAGTTGTTCACCAAGGACGGCTGGATGCGGATGGGTGACATCTGTGAACTCGATGCCGACGGCTATCTCACGCTCACCGGCCGGACATCGGACTTCATCCTTCGCGGCGGCAAGAACATCAGCGCGGTCCAGGTCGAGGAAGCCGTGGCGACGCATCCCGCCGTCGCCGTGGCGGCCGCCGTCGCGATGCCCGACCCCGTCTTCGGCGAACGAGTCTGCGTCTACGCCGAGCTCAAGCAGGCCGATGCTCTTGACCTGCCGACACTCGTGGAGCACCTGTTGGCTGCCGGTGTCTCCAAGGAGTTGCTGCCGGAGCGACTAGAAGTTCTCGATGAGCTACCACGCTCGTCCGGCGGCAAGGTCGCCAAAGGTCAACTTCGCGAACGGATTCGGGAGGGATCATGACCACAGAGGAAGTTCGACGGGGCGGCCTTGACGTCTGGTCGCCGTCGAAGACACCGCCGATCGGTGCCGACCTTCGCGACGAACAACTGATGGCCGTCGCATTCCGGCACCTCGCCGATATCGGCTTCGCGGAGAACATGGCCGGGCACATCACGTGGCAGCCGGACGGACAAAGCGACATGTTCGTCAATCCGTGGGGCCTGTGGTGGCAGGAGTTGACGGCCTCCGACATCTGCGTGGTCGACGAGGACGCCCGCGTGGTCCGCGGCCGCTGGGACGTGACACCCGCAATCCACCTGCACACCGAACTGCACCGGATCCGGCCCGACGCCCGCGTCGTGATCCACAACCATCCCTACTACGTCACCCTTATCGCAGCACTGGGCATCCTGCCCGAACTCGTGCATCAGACCGGATCGCTGTTCCTCGACGACATGTATCTCGTCGAGGACTACGACGGTGAGATCGATGCCCCTTGGCGAGCAAGCGAACTCGCACAGCAGATTGGATCGGCCAACCTCATCGTCCTCGCGAACCACGGTGTCATCGCCGCCGGGCGCAACCTCGCCGAGGCGGTCTACCGGGCGGTGTCCATCGAACGCGTCTGCCGACTGGCCTACGACGTGATGCTCACCGGGCGGGCACCGTCCAAGATGAACCGCGGCGACATGGTCGGCATGCAGGAGTCGCTGATCGAACGCGCCGCCGACGTCTACTGGGCGGGCGCCGCCCGCATGACCATCAAGGCCGACCCCGACGTTTTGAACTGATAGCCCAACCGATGACAGGAATCGAGGACTGCCAATGACTTCCATCGATGACATGGCGGCGAATCTCAACTTCACGACCGCGAAGACGGGCGCCGACCGCACCGTGACATTCCTGCCCGAGCCCGAGCGGGCCGAGCGGAGATACACCGTGATCTCCGTCGACGATCACATCGTCGAACCTCCGGACACCTTCGACGGGCGGGTGCCACGCAAGTTCGTCGACCGCGCACCGCGGGTCGTCGACACCGAGGACGGCGGTCAGACGTGGATGTACGACGGCCACTCGCTGCCGAATGTGGGCTTCAACGCGGTGGTGGGACGGCCGGTGTCCGAGTACGGTTTCGAGCCTGCCCGGTTCGACGAAATGCGCCGCGGCGCATGGGATATCCATGCACGCGTCAAGGACATGGATCTCAACGGCGTGTATGCGTCGCTCAACTTTCCGTCCTTCCTGCCCGGTTTCGCTGGCCAGCGACTACAGCAGGTCACCGATGACCGCGACCTTGCGATGGCGTCCGTGCGGGCATGGAACGACTGGCACATCGAGGCGTGGGCAGGCGCCTATCCCGATCGGATCATTCCGTGTCAGTTGCCGTGGCTGCTGGATCCCGAGGTCGGCGCGAAAATGATCTACGAGAACGCCGAGCGCGGCTATCACGCGGTGTCGTTCAGCGAGAACCCGGCGATGCTCGGGCTGCCGACGATCCACTCGGGTTACTGGGAGCCGCTGATGGCGGCGTGCGCGGACACCGGAACCGTGGTGAATCTGCACATCGGATCGTCAGGCACGTCGCCGTCGACCACCGCGGACGCTCCGCCCGACGTACAGGGCGTGCTGTTCTTCGCCTACGCGATCTCCGCGGCCGTCGACTGGCTGTACTCCGGGCTGTGCACCCGGCACCCCGATCTCAAGATCTGTCTCTCCGAAGGCGGTATCGGCTGGGTGGCCGGCCTCCTCGACAGACTCGACCACATGCTGAGCTACCACGAGATGTACGGGACATGGAAGGCACTCGGCGAGAGCCTGACCCCGGCGGAGGTCTTCAAACGAAATTTCTGGTTCTGCGCCGTGGAGGACCAGTCGTCGTTCATCCAGCACGAGCGCATCGGCGAGGACAACATCCTGCTCGAGGCCGATTACCCCCACTGCGACTCGACGTGGCCGCACACCCAGAAGAAGATTCACGAGCAGATCAACGGCCTCCCCGAGTCCATCATCAAGAAAGTGACGTGGGAAAACGCGGCGCGGCTCTACCAACATCCGGTTCCCGTGGCGGTCTCCGAAGACCCCGACGCGTTCTGAGTGCCCTAGCGGTACCCTCGGTAGCGACTGGCAGCTAGTCGCGGGCCAAGATCGGGGGTAGCCATGGACCTCGTGCTCGGTGTTTCCATGACATCCGCAGCGGTGCGCTGGGTGCTCGTCGAGGGCATCACGGGCGAGGGCGCCACGATCAGCCGCGGCTCCTTCGACTTGGCCGAAGCGGTCGACCCCGACGATCTGCTGGACGTGCTGCTCATCGATGAGCCCGACAGTCGCATGCATGCCATCGGCTTGACCTGGACGAATGAGGCGACCGACGCAGCATCCGGGGTACTGGAAGCCGTGCGGGCCAGGGGCTACGACAACGTGATCGCGGTCTCGGAACTCGAGGCGGGCGACGTCCTGGCGTCAGGCATCGCAGGTATCGCGGACTACGAGGACGTCGCCGTCTGCATCGTCGAACCCGATGCCGCAGTCGTTGCCATCGTCAACTCGAGGGGTGTGACTGTCGACCGCTTCAGCCGTCCCTCCGACGGCTCGGATGTGGTGGAGCTGCCGAGTTCGGTGATGGCGATGCTCGATCTCGACGACTGGCAGCCGGATTCGATCTTCGTGGTCGGCTCGGCGGAGGACCTCGACCTCATCAAGACCACACTCGAAGCGGTGACCGACGCACCTGTCTTCTCGGCCGCCGAAGCCGACCTGGCACTTGCCCGCGGTGCCGCGCTGGCGTCCGCCCGCGCCGTCAACGGTTTGGAGACGCCGGAGACGCACAAGCCGTCGCCGGTCCGCGCGCTGACCGCGGTTCTCGTGGCGGCCGCGGTGACGTTGGTCGTGTCGCTGTCGGTGGCGCTCGGATTGAGCCTGTCACCGTCAGTGCCCGAGCAGCCCCACGCCGCGAACCCCGAGCCCACGGCCGAGGAGCCGGCACCTCCGGGCAGGCAGTCCGGGACCAAGGTCGCCAACCTCACCGAATCGCTCAAGGCGGCCCGCCCGGTGGTGGCGCAGACCATCGTGGTCGCCGCTCCTTCCGCTCCGCCCGCGTCGGCATTCGTGCCGCCCGCGGCCCCGGTCAACACACCGCCCGCGTACAGCCCGCCGGTACCCACGTATGCGCCACCGCCGGCGTATGTTCCGCCTGTGGCACCGCAGCCGCGGCTGCGCGACCGGATCCTGGAACGCATTCCGATAATCAACCGATTCCACGAACCGGAGTACCAGTACCCCAACTAGCCCTACTCGCTGTCTACGGCAGCGGCGGTGGTTGGAACGGGTTGTTCGGCACCTGAATCGGTATCGGCACCGGTACGAACGGCACCGTGATGTGGGTCGTCGTCATCGTCGGAATCGTGGTCGTCGTAGTGGTCGTGGTTGTCGGCGACGTCGTTGTGGTGGTGGTCGCCGTCGTTGTGGTGGTGGTGGTTGTGGTCGTCGTAGTGGTCGTGGTTGTCGGCGACGTCGTTGTGGTCGTCGTCGGTGGTGTGGTGGTCACGTATGTCGTGACCGGCTCTTGCGTGGGTGGCGGCGGCGCCTCGCTGGTGACGGTCACCGTTTCCGGCGGGGGCGGCGCGACAGACGCCGGCGGTTCGGCGCTGGCCGGCGGCGGGGGTTCGGCGTTCGTCGGTTTCGGCGGGCTGGCGGTGCTGGGCGGATCTGTCTTGTTGGTGCTGTCGCTCACGCCGGTCAAGGCGATCGCCACGCCTCCGACAGCGATCAACGCGACCGCAGCGGCCAGCCCGATCACCAACTGCGGCAACCGTTGCCACGTGCGAGGTTGCTCGATGGCACCGGTCGTGGGTACGTACTGCACCGGCTGACGCATCGAAATGGCCTCTGCGCCATACGGGTTTTCGTAATCGCTTGCACCGGTGTAAGGGACGGGCTCGTCGGCGCCGTCGTCGTCCTGCGACCACGCCAGCGCGTTGGACGTCTCCGTTGCCGGTGCGTCGAGGACGGGCGCAACGGGCGCGAGACCGGTCGCGGCGTCGGCCGCCACCGGGGCCATCCCGGTCGCCGCTTCGGCCGCCGAGCCGTATGCCGCGAAAAGAGCCGCACCCACCGCTGCGTCCAATGCGGGCTGTGGTGTCGTCACCACCGGGGTACTCGTGCGCTCCGAAAGACGTTGTGCGATAAGTGGAATACTGGCCCCACCACCCACCATTACCACGGCTACAATGTTGGTCCAGCCAATGCCGTTGCGCGCCAACGTATTTTCGACAGCATCAACAAGACCGTCGAGCGGCGCCGCGATCAGCGACTCCAACTCGGTTCGCGTCAACTGAATCGCCGACCGGAAGGCGGGTAGTTCGGCGAGGACTTCGGTCGTCGATTCCGCCGACAGCCGTTCCTTGGCGCTGCGGCATTCCTCTCTGAGCCGGCTCAGTGAGCCCACCGCGGCAGTGGCGGCCGGATCGATGCCGCCCGTCGCCGCGATGCCGTTGACGATGTGGCTGAGCAGTGTCTGGTCGATCTGATCGCCTGCGAAGTCGGCGTATCTGGTGGTCTCGTCGATCGGCTCGAATGACGCCCCGGCGTCCGCAAGCGTGATGCTCGTCCCGCTACCGCCGAAATCGAGCAAGGCCAGCACACCCTGGGCCGGCAATCCGGGATTGGCCTGCAACGCCGTCAGCGAGGCGACCGCATCGGACACCAGCCTCGCGGGCATACCGTCCGGAGCCAGCGTCGGATCGGCGCGCAATGCGGTACGCAGACTGCGCAGCGAGGCCATTCCCCAGTAGGCGGGGACCGCGATCGCAAGTTCGGTCGGAGGCTGGCCGCCGGTCGCGTCGATCAGGTCGCCCAGCGCCTCGACCAACAGCCGGTCGGCCTGATGCGGCGCACCGTCCGGTGCGACCAATGGCACGGGGTCTCCGACGCGTTCGACGAATCCGTCCAGGACGGAGCCGTCGGCGAAGCTCACCACCGAACGGCGTATCACGGGTTGATTGCCGACACGGGCCGCAACCAAGTTGGTCGTCCCGATCGACAACCCCAACGGGTCGCTCATAACGGACCAAACCATAACGGCCCGACCTGCTCATATTTGTTAGACACTCCGTGCCAACGACGTTCCACCATCATGGCTTTGGACTTCTATGAGCGGGCACAGAACCCGCTATGGCTTCGCTGTGACGAACTCGCCGATCCCCGACCACCCGCAATCTCAATGCGGCGAAGTAGCCGGTGTGCTCCAATGTCGGCCATGGGTGACATCGACGACATCAAGCAAGTCAAGTACCGCTACCTCCGCGCGCTCGATACCAAGCATTGGGACGAGTTCGCCGACACGCTGACCGAGGACGTGGTCGGCAGGTACGGCGAATCGATCGGCGAGGAGCACCACTTCACCAATCGCGATGAACTCGTCACTTTCATGCGCAACTCACTCGGACCGGAGATCATCACCGAACACCGCGTCAACCACCCGGAGATCACCGTGGACGGCGATGAGGCCACCGCGACGTGGTACCTGCAGGACCGCGTGATCGCACCGGACTTCAACTTCATGCTGATCGGCGCGGGCTTCTACCACGACCGGTACCGGCGAACCGGCGACGGCTGGCGGATCAGCGAGACCGGCTACGACCGCACCTACGACGCCTCGATGTCGACCGAGAATCTCAATTTCAAGGTGAAAGCCGGTCGGGCAATCAATCTTTGAGTATCACTTCGAGATCGCGATGAGTGCGCCGGGCTGAAGCCAGCGCATGATCTCGACCAGCTTGGCGTCGTCGATTGCCACACACCCCGCTGTCGGTCCACCGTCGGTGGCATGGAGGAAAAAGGCGCCGCCATTGCCGGGCACGCGTTGTTTGTTGACGCCCATCACGACCGCGTGGACATACTGCGGGATTTCCAGGTTTTCGGTGCCGCTGGACGGATCGGTGTTGAACGGGCACTGCGATTCCTCACACACCTGCATGGTGTTGTAGGTCGGGCTCTTCATATCGCCGTCCCACCAGTGATTGGGGCCGACCTGGACGTACTGCAGGCCGCCGCCGGGATTGGGCGCGGTCCCGAACGCGAAGTCGAGGGTGAACACCCCCATCGGCGTCTTCATTTGGCCGTCATGGGTCTGCGGTGCCATGCCCGCCGCGCCGACGAACGCCGGGATACCGACGGCGACGGGCTGCCAGCCCGCAGCGGTTCGTTGGTAGACATCCATTTTGGCGTCCGAGCCGCCAACGCCCACAACGGAAATAACCTGAGTCGCGTTGCCGACGGACTGTGCGAACCACGGCGCGGTCTGCGCCCGGCTCACCGATGGGGTGGCCAGCGACATCACGGCTACACAGAGCAGGGTCAGTAGCCGGTGCACCCGCTCATGCTAGGGGGTGACCGCCTCGCCTTCGAGGAGGCCACGCAGCCACGACGTCCATTTCGGCTGTTCGGATGCCGCGATGTCGGCAGCATCGGGTCCGTAGAGGTAGATGCTGGCCATTGCGCGGCCGTCGTCACCGACTGTGCACGCACCGACGACGGCAACTCCCAGTGTGGGTTGGTCGATACGCAGCATCACCTCGCGTGAGACCGCGTCCTGGTGGATGCGCTCGACACGGCCGGCCAGTCGGGGCGCGCCTGTGGGCGCTTCACAACGGTCACCAACGTCGGCGGCGGCGATGTTCAGCGCACCGGTCATCGTCGACCACGCCTGCTTTTCACCTTCAGGCGACACCGCAGAGGCCCGCACTGTCGCCGCCGGCGCTCCAGCGAAGTCCGCGAGGTAGACCTTGAGGATCTCGAAGAAGCCCGGCCATCCGGTTTCGAAGCTCTCGAGTTCGCCATCCCAGTCGTCCCTGTCGGTCACCATGGTGTGCACCATGCGGACGACACAACGGTCGCCGGACCTGGCGGTCACGGTCACCTCGGTCGCCACCGGAGGGGCATCGCCGTTCCATCCGTATTCCTCGTATTCGACGCGCACCGGCGGATCCCAGGCCGTGATCTTGCCCGACGAGATGTCCTGACCGCAGTTCTCGTCGCCGAAGTCGAAGCTGATGGCACCGCCGACACGCTCCTCGATCTCTGTCGTGGTGAACCACGCGCTCATACCCGGTCCGGTCGCAATCGCGTGCCATACCTGTTCGGGCGTACCGGGTACGAGGAACTCCATCTCGACCCATCGGCGGCCGGAATCGTCTCTCTTGAAAGGCATTACACATCCTCCTTCGGCTTCGGATAGGCCGCCACCACCAAGCGGTAGCTGCGGCTGTCGGCATCTGATTCGTCGTGGTAGCGCGCCGCCAGCGACATCACGGCATCGGACAGCTCTTCGGTGAAGGCGGCCCGCTCCGCCGGCGATCGGAACTGGATCGCCGTGTCGATAGACAGTGTCGCCAGTCGCTTGTTCTTCGTACGCGCCATGCGACAGAGCTCGCCGACCTCCCGCACGGCACGCGCCGACAGCGCAATGAGGTAGCTCGCCGACAGCCGGTCACTGGAGCGAGCCGGGTCGGACGCGACCGCCCCGAGGGCGCTGGGTGACACCACGTAGGAAGCCGCCGTCGCGACGAGGAGACGCTCGGTGAGCCCGCCCCAACGGCGTTCCCCGGCTCCTGCGACGAGCTGATGATCTTCCAGAGCGCGCAGGTGGTAATTGACCTTCTGCCGGGCCATCCCCATGCGCGACGCGAGGGCGGCCGCCGATGCCGGTTCGGTCAGTTCGGCCAGCAGACGGGTCCTGATCGGATCGAGCGCACTGACCGCCGCGGCGGGATCGGCGATCACCTCGACGTCGAGCATGACGCCATCGTTCCCCTTGACAAAATAATTTGTCAAGCTCGTGGATAGATTAGCGCCATGAACCTCCTGCCCATACGACGTCATCGAGGCATCCGGCAAATCGGAGAGGGCCTCGGGACGCTGGACCGCGAGGTGTTCGAAGCCATCGCCGAATCGCCCAGTCCGCTGCTCGATTCACTCATGCCGCAGCTGACCCGCGCCGCGGACCATTCGAAGCTGTGGTTTGCCATCGCCGCGGCCCTCGCGGCGACGCGGCACCGAGCCTCGCGTCGCGGTGCGGCACGTGGTGTCGCGACTCTCGGTGTCACCAGTCTGCTGACCAACCAGGTCGCCAAGCGGATCTGGAAGCGGCCCCGCCCGAATCGCCTGTTGGTCCCGCTGGCCCGACAGAGCAGGCGGGTCCCGACATCGAACTCGCTTCCGTCGGGCCACTCGGCGAGTGCGGCCGCTTTCGCCGTCGGAGTCGGCCTCGAGAATCCGCCGCTCGGGCTCGGACTTGCGTTACTGGCAGGACTGGTGGGCCTGTCCAGGGTGGCGACCGGCGCGCACTATCCGGGTGATGTATTCGCCGGCTTCGGCATCGGTGCCGCCATCGCGGTGGTCGGCGCGCGCATAGTGCCACCGACCGTGCCGACGAAGATTCCGACCGCGGATCCGCTCCGATTGGAAACGCCCGCCCGCCCAGAGGGTGAGGGGGTCGTCCTGGTGATCAATCCCGCGTCGGGCAGCGGCACGGGCGCACGTGTGGTGGAAGAGGTGCGAGAAGCGTTACCGGCGACTGAGATCGTCGAGTTGGAGGAAGGTGATGACCTCGAGGCCGTCCTGCGCGCCGCGGCGGATCGAGCCGAAGTTCTCGCTGTCGGAGGCGGCGACGGCACGGTGTCGTGCGGCGCAGGCGTCGCGATCGAGTCCGGGCTACCGCTGGCGGTCTTCCCGGGCGGAACGTTCAATCACTTCGCCAAGGACATCGAATGCGACACTGTGGCCAAGACGGCCGAGGCGATCCGGCGAGGTACCGCCGCCTACGTCGACGTGGTGTGCCTCAACGAGAAACACATGGTGGTCAACACCGCGAGCATCGGCGCCTACCCGCAGTTCGTCCAGACCCGGGAGAAGCTCGAGCACAAGATCGGCAAGCCGCTCGCCGGTATCTACGCGATGTTCCACACGCTGCGGCGGGATGAGCCCGTGCGAATCCGATACGACAACAAGAGCTTGCAGACTTCGCTGTTCTTCCTTGGCAATTCGACATACCTACCGTCCGGCTTCGCCCCGTCGCGCCGAACCCGGATGGATGACGGTTTGATGGACGTCCGCATTCTCGAGACCGGTCGCAGGTTCAGCAGGCTGCGCATTCTGGTATCACTGGCGCTGGGCCGATTGGTGAGCAGCCCGCTGTATCACGAGATGCGGGTACCCGAATTCGAGTTCACCGCAGTGGACGGTTCAACAATTCTGGCTCACGATGGCGAGGTCAGCACCGAATGCACCGATGCCAGCTTCACTGTTCGATATCGCGTTCTTCCCGTGTTCCGTCCGCTGCCGTGACCGACCGTCGCGGCGGCAGGAGTAGGACGCAGACGACGAAAAATGCGTAGCCCAAAGCCCATCCGCCGATGACATCCGATGGGTGGTGCACATTGAGTACGACGCGACCAACCCCGATCATGACGACGATCAACGCGCCGAGCGCGATCAGCCACCCTCGCAGCGGCGGGTTCACGTAGGGCCAGACGATCGTCAGTATCGCGAGCACGGCGACCAACACGCCGAGCGCGTGACCGGACGGAAACGCCGCCGACTGCGCGCCCACCATTGCCGTTGCGGGCCGTGGACGATCGGCCACGTATTTCGCCAGCTCGATGAGCGGTCCCGACAGCCCCGCGGTGATCGACAGGAATCCCACGAGTCGCCAGTGACGGCGAAACATTGCCACCACGATCACGACCAGGCCGACCAGTCGAAATGCGGTCGGGCCCAGCACAGTGCAGAACACGTCCCACGCAGTCACCCAGCCAGGGCGCGTGGCCCCGTAATCGTGCGCGAGGTCTAACGCCCACGAGTCCATCGCGGTCAACCACTTCCACTGCGACAGGTAGCCGATCCAAATCAGCGCGTACACCGCCACGGCCGCCACAGCACTCCCCAGGAGCCAACGCGTCCTGGATGTCATATAGATAGCTGTACCAGCTGTGACCCGAGAGCGTCACGGTGGCCGGCCGACGTTCGTCGGCAGCGCCCTCGGGATTCCCCGCGGCTGAGCTACGGTGCCAGTATGGCGGTGTTTCTGCGCAAGCTGCTTCGTATCGGTGGGCTGCCCGCTGAACTGCGGGCCGAAGTCGAGGCCGAAGGCATCATCTATATCGCCGAGTACGTGCCGGTGACCCGAAGATTCAGTGGCAAGATCCCCGGCAAGCGCGCGCACGGCAATGTGGCCAGTTATGTCGGCGCGTTGGTGCTCACCAATCAACGGATACTCGGCACACTGTCGACGGTGCCGAAGCTGGCGGGTCGCACGATCGATCAGCCTTGGAGCACAACACAATCAGGCACGGTGACGGCCGACATCTCTGAAACAGGCCTGCACATCGATGTCAATATCAGCGCGGTTGATCCGCGATGTGAAGGTCAGCTCTCGCTTCACTACAAGACGCCCATCGCACCCGAGGTGCTGGCGCGACTACCTCGCCGGTCGCTGGCCTTTGACGTCCCGCCGGAGTACGTCTTCCGAGCGGTGGGAGTGCCCTATCACCCCTAGAAGGGTGGGGGTCTGTTTCGTTCGGGGGCTTCTGCGTCGACCAGGGGTTGGTTGCGTGCTCGCTCGTTGTTGATGGCTTGGGTGCGGTTGTGGGCTCGGGTGGTTGTGCGTCGGGGCATGGCCAGCGTGCGGGCGGTGTCGTTGCCGCCTGATGTGGTCGAGTCCCTCGTCATGACAGGTGCGGTGGGTTCACACAGGCTGGGGAACAGGATTCGGCTGCCGGGATGGGTGGTGTAACACTGCCCGTGTGGGGAGGTCCAGATGACGGTGCCGTCGGGCCACTGGCGGTCGTGCCAGCCGCCGAACGTTTTGAGTAAGTGATGTTTTCGGCACAGACATTTGAGGTTGGATGCCTGGGTCGGGCCCGCCGGGTAGACAATGGTGTGGTCGAGATCGCAATGCTGGGCGGGTTCATCACAGCCCGGGAACCGACACGTCATGTCCCGGCACCGGATGAACGTCGCCAGTACCGCCGAGGGAATGTAGCGCGGTTCTGGAGGCTTGTCGCCGGGGTGGCGGATCGGCACGATCTTGGCGACACCCGCAATCTTGGCCGCCAACAACGGGGCAGGCAGCACGCCACCACCGAGGATGACGGCGGGCGGCGTGGTGGCCGGTCCAGTCGGTGGTGGCCGTGGGTCGGTCAGCGCTTCGGTAATCGTCATCTCCGTCCACTGCGTGGCGTTGGGGTCGGGCTCTTCTTTGCCGTCCCACTGGGCCGCAGTGTCATCGGCCAACGACTCCTCGTGGGCGACGACGTGCACGACCACCGTGCTCGGCTGGACACCGGCGGCGTCGCAGTCGGGATTCTCACACGCGCACACCAGCCGGTCGGCGCCGTGCCCGAAGGCGCCCAGGGCGGCCGCGCGACGCTGATCCAGCGTGCGCGGATCACCCTCGCAGACCGCGGCCGCCATCGCCTCCAACCGCTGATCCAACGCCTCAGCATCGGTGGCCAACAGCCGCGCCTCGATATCGGCGGTCCCCAAACCGTCCTCGGGTCCACGGATATCGACATGGCAGCCCCGCACCCGGTCTTCGCTGCGCCGCACCGCAGCAGGGTCGTAGCGGTCGACCCAGTAGTCGATCTCGGTCTGGGTCTTGTCCACCGACAACGACCCCCACCCCGCAATGTGGGCGGCGATCTCGGTATCCACCTTCCCCAGCGCATCGGGATCGCGCACGAGGCGGGTCCGGGAGACGACCGCGGCCACCATCCGGTAGGTGATCGCCCCGGCGGCGAACACCTCGGCCACCCGCGGCAGCCGGTGGCACAGTGCGTCGGCGATCAACAATTGATGGGCGGCCACCCCCAACGAGACATTTTGGGCGGCGCCCACTGAGGCGGCCACGGCGTCCCAGTTGTCCAGACACCACTGCTCGCGTTCCTCACCACCATCGGCGGCCAGCATCGCGTCGAGTTCATCGGCCATCGCCGACAGCCGCCGCGCGCACGCGGCGTTTTCCACCCGCGCCCACGCCCCCACCGCAGCCGAAGCCCGACTACCAAGAGCCGCATCGACGAGGTGATCGAACATGCCTCCACGCTAACCACACCCCCGACACAAAACCCCAGCTCACACCCAACCTGTGGACAAAACAGCGATTGGGGATAACTCAGGCGAGCAATGAGGTGCGAGATCTCCGCGGGGTTGCGGACGGGGTGCTTGCCTGATGTTCACTTCAACTGGGCGACAACGAATATTCTGCGGAACGGGAAGAACGTTGTGCCGTCCGAGCGCATGGGGTATGCCTCGTCGAGCATCGGGATGAGTTCCTCGCGGAACTGCTGCCACTGCGTCTCGGTGAGTCGGCTCTTCACCGGCGTCAGCGCCGTTCCGGTGATCCACTGCAGCACCGGATCCTCGCCGGTGAGCTCATGGATGTACGTCGTCTCCCACGCGTCAACCCGGCAACCGGCGTCGGTGAGCAACGTGGCGTAGCCCGTCGGGCCATCGACCTGACCTTCTCGGAATGGGAAGTCCCGCAGCGGCTCTGACCATCGATCATGGCGCGCCAGTCGGCGAACGGCCTCATGTGACGGCGCGTCGAAGTTCCCGGGTACCTGCATCGCGATCCACGATCCCGAGGAAAGCTGGCCAGCCCATCGGACCAGCAGGTCGGCGTGCCCCGGCACCCATTGAAGGACGGCGTTGGACAGCACCACATCGGTGTCGGGCTGCGGCACCCACGTCTGCACATCACCGACATGAGCATCGATACCCCGCTCGCGCGCCGCCTCGACCATCTCCGGTGAACTGTCAAACGCCTCGATGGCGGCGTCCGGCCACCGTTCCCCGAGCGTGGCGGTGAGATTTCCTGGACCGCAGCCAAGGTCGACCACCCGCCGCGGCGATTCGGCAGCCACCCGCGACATCAGGTCGAAGAACGGCCGTCCTCGATGGTCCGCATACGCCAGATAGAGGTCAGGGTTCCACATGGGGGCCAGTCTTCCACCCGGGTTACGATCCGGAACGTGACCACTTCGGACACCACCCCGTTGGATCCGCCCCTTCCCGTTCCCGACGTACCCGGCGCCGACGCGTCGGTTCGAGGTCTGCCACGCCGCGCCGATCTCACACTGCGCCAGCGGCTCATCGTGGACTCGTCCGCCGTCGCCGATATCGCCCTGCGCACCGCAATCGCCTCGCTGCTTGCCACGACGATGCTTCCGACACTCGTTGGCGGCCTACGCGGCAGCCGAGCGCGCGCCGAACAAGATCAGCTGAGGTTCTACAGCGAGCTGGCCTCGGCGAAGGATCCCGCCTTGTCCTTTCCCACTCCGACGGCACCGCCGCGGGTCTCAACGCGACCGGCCGGCCCGGTCGCGCAATGGATCGCCAAGGGCAACGTGCACAACATCCGGTTCGACAGCGGCTTCGAGGCCGTCAACCCGGCGTTGCGCGATCAGTGCCGCGGCTTCGCACGCAACAACGTGGTGCACGCCCAGCACTGGCGCCATGACGACGGACCGCATCCGACCCTGTGTGTGATCCACGGTTTCATGGGCTCGCCGTATCTGTTCAACGGGTTGTTCTTCTCGCTGCCGTGGTTCTACCGGTCCGGCTACGACGTACTGCTGTATACCATGCCGTTCCACGGCAGCCGTGCCGAAAAGGGTTCGCCGTTCAGCGGATACGGATTCTTCGCCAACGGCTTCTCTGGTTTCGCCGAGGCTATGGCGCAGGCCGTGCACGATTTCCGCTCGATCATCGACTATCTGGAGTTCACCGGTGTCGACCGCATCGGGCTGACCGGAATGTCACTGGGCGGCTACACCTCGGCATTGATCGCCAGCGTCGACGACCGCATCCAGGCCGTCATTCCGAACGTTCCCGTCGTCGCACCCGACCAGACCGTCGACGAATGGTTTCCCGCCAACAAGGTGGTCCAGCTGCGGAGCTGGCTGTCTGACACCGGCTCCGAACTCACCACAGCCGCAACCCGGTACTCGTCGCCACTGAACTATCAGCCGTTGGTCCCCAAGGACCGTCGGTTGATCATCACTGGTCTCGGCGACCGGCTCGCCCCACCAGAGCAGGCCGAAATGCTCTGGGAGCACTGGGATCGCTGCGCATTCCACTGGTTCCCGGGAAACCACATCCTGCATGTCAGCCAGCCTGACTACCTACGCAGGATGACTCGCTTCATGCGTGACTTCATGTTCGACTGACCAGCGCCCACCTACCAGCCACCCAGCCGGCTCCAAGAGTCCAGGCGGCAGCGGCGCACTCGGGATGTCCAGGCGGTCCGGCGACGCCGGATCCAACGCCGTCAGCAACGGCCGCTGAATCCCGGGCGCAGGAGTCAGACCGGCGACGGGTGTGCCGCGCTCCGCCTCCGCTGTCCGGAATGCGCACAGGGCGGACACTGTGGGATGTGCTGAGGTACTGCCGAATTCGAGCGCCGTCCAGGTCTCGACCGACTGCGACCACACCTCGGCGAGCCGTTCGGCGAGGTTGGCGTCGACTGGGATTCCATAAGCCGACACGAATCCGTTGTCGTCGCTGACCCCGCGCCACTTCTCGCGGGGGCCGCGGGCAATCGGTGTCGGAGCGTCGTCGACGACAATGGCCAGCAGGCCCGTCTCACGAAGGTGATCGGCCAGCCGGCGACCGACGATCTCGGCCATATCGTGCAGCGGCAGCCGGGCGGAACGGGCCTTCAGTGCCGCCAGGTTGTCGGCCGCGCTCAGAGTCACGCTGATCCATGTTGTGCGAACGCCGCGTGCGTCGTGATTGGTCACCCGCACCTTTTGGCTGCGGACACCGAAGCGCTCGACGTAGCCGGCCACCAACGGCAGCGGCAGACCCACTCCCGCCGGGTCGTCCACGTGCACTACGAGAGTGACGTCGTGTGATGCCTGCGCCGTCGGCGTGGCATGGTTGCGGCGCCAGATCGCCCATCTCCTGCCAACCATGTTCGTTACGAAAAGGCCACGCCACCAAGCGAATATGATCAACGTGATGCCGATGGCGACACCGAATATCCACCAGTCGAGGTCGGAGTTCCACGGATACGCCAGCGCCGCGGGAACGATGAACAGCAGCGCGAGCGCGATTCGGATGGTCACTTTGTCTCCGTCTTTCGTCTACGCGTTGCGACTGCCGCCGTGATCGCCGCAATCAACGCCAGGACACCGGTGCCGACGAACGCGACTGTGCGCGGCGTCGAGTCTGGTGGCGCGGGCTGCGGCGGGGCCGCGACCGGCTGGGGTTGCGGCTCACGGGCGAGGTCGCTCGCCGGATTGATGTCCCATGTCAAGGACGCGACCGGATCGACAAGCCCCGCGCCCGTGAGGTTCGACGGCGCGCGGGCCGCTCCCTGCGCCCCCGCCGTCAGACGATCGATCACCTGCTCGGCCGTCAGCTCTGGAAATCGGCTACGCACCAACGCCGCAACGCCGGAGACATACGCCGCGGCGAAGCTGGCGCTGTTGAGTCCAAAGAGCTCCCCTTGATCGTTGGACAGCGCGTTCGCCAAGCCACCGCCGTCTGCATTGCCGACCGAGGTGATGTTCTCGCCGGGCGCCGCGATCCCCACCCAGGGTCCGGCGGCAGTGAACTCCGAAGGCGTGCCGGAGGAGTTGAGCGAGCCGACGGACAGCACGTACTGCTGCCACCAAGACGGAATCGAGATCTCCGTGACGCCTGCCCAGTTCCGCGGGTCCTCGGGACGGCCCGGATCCGACAGCGGATTCGACGGGCACGCGGAGCCAGGATTCAACCCGGCCTTGTTGTTCCCGGCGGCGGCGATGATCACCGCGTCCTTCTCCACGGCGGCATAGCGCAACGCCGCACCGAGTTCAGTCTGGTCGACAGTCTTGTTGGCAGGCAGACAGGTCACTGCGGAGATGTTGATGATGCGAGCGCCGAGATCGGCGGCGCGCACGATCGCCCTCGCGAGCGTGGCGATGTCGAGCACCGCCCGTGCGAGCGCCGGATCCTCACCGGACTCGCGCGGTGCATAGTGCGCCGATGTCGACCGGATCGACAGTATCCGCGCGCCTGGCGCGACTCCGGAAAAGCTGTCGGCGCCCGACTGCCCGGCGATCAGCCCCGCCACCAACGTTCCGTGTCCATCGCAGTCCGTCAGGCCGTCCGTCGATTCGACGAAGTCGCCGCCCGGGTCGACGTTCGGTAGGCGCGGGCCCGGCCGAACACCTGTGTCGAGTACGGCGACCAGTTGCCCGTCACCGCGGCTGTACTTCCACGCGCCGGAGAGGTTGAGCATCGACTGATTCGGGTTGACCGCACCGAGGTCGGTGCCGGGCAGCACGCCGGTCGCGACGCACGCGCTGCGCTGCGCCATCGGCTGTACGGGGCCGTCGGCTCCCGATGGCGGTACTGCTGAAGGGTCCAGCTCAGGCGGTGTGATCGCGCCCGCCGCAGGACAACTGACCGTCGCAACGGCCAGCGGCACCGCGACGGCCGCGATGAGCGTCCGCAGCTTCGAGTGCATCAAGGCCTCATCGATTCAATACCCAGGCGAACAGTCCGACGAGGTACGCGAGCACCGGAATCAAGGACGCGTCGACGCCGGAAGCCAGGAAGCCGACCAGTCGGCGCATCGGCAACGAGTAGGTGTCGGGCGACGCGACCCGCGGGACCAGCGCCGCGAACACGAACACCGCCGTCAGGCCTGCCAGCGCCGCCAGCGCCCACCAGGCCGCGGTGTAGCGGCCTTCGGTGGCGAACGCCGCGAGGAACAAGACACCCATCAGGAACGGCTGGGCGAGCAGCCACGCTTTGCACGGCGCGGAATCAAACACCCGCGCGCGCAACGCCGCCCCCAACGCCACCGCCGCCACGACGTACCACGCCCAGTACGAGACCCCAGGCGGCGCCGCGAGGAGCCATGCGCCCGTGGTTGCGAGCACCACACCGCCCGCGATGAAGCCGGTCTGGTGCGAATCGCCCACCCGTACCCGCCGCGGCAGGTCTTCGAGCACCTTGAGCGACGGCGGGGGCGGTGTCGGATCACCGGGCGCGGGAATCACCGGTGCCGGTAGGCGGGACCACATCGCGGACAGTTGCGCGGCCTGCGCGGTGACCAGGAGGGCCAGCACGATCAGCACCGAGGCGATGACGACGGTGTCCAACTCCCAGATCGCCGCGGCGCCCGCGGTGATGAGCGTGCCGACCCCGATGACGGTGACCGCTGTGAAGACCGCGATCGCACGCTCGGCGACGGTGATGCTCACGATCGACCAGGCGGTCACCCCGGCCGCGGCGAGCAAGATCGGGGAAGGCCCGAACTCACCGGGCACCGCTAGTCCGAGTGCCGCGGCGATCGGTATCAGCGCGGTGATGGACAGTGCCGTGGCCAGTTTGGCTGCATGCCCCCACGCCAGCATGGTTGCGAGCACGGCGAGCACCGCGATGCCACACGCCGCGATGAGCCCCGCGAGGCCGCCGGTGGTGACGCGGTGCGCGGTGGCGAACACCGTCGCGGCGAGGATGAGGCCGATGACGGCGACAGTCGCACCGCGCTGTATATGACCTGCGCTCCATGGCCTTTCCCGGGCGGCAGAGAAGATCACAGCCGCGTCCGCGATGTCCTCCACGATCCGGGGGGCAGGTGGTCCTGCCGGAACCGATTGCAGGGCCAGGAGATCGCCGTCGACGACGCCGACGGTATTCAGTGTGGCGTCCAGGCTGAACGGCGCACCGCCGATGGGTGCAAGCGATAGCGGCGCCGTGTCGGCGGTGTCATCACCATCGGCCGTCAACGCCATCCGTCGGACCGCAGGCAAGATCTCGCGCAGCGGAAGCTCGGTCGGCAGTGCCATATCGGTGATTCGCCCACCGCCCTCGCCCGAGGCGAGTACGGCGACGCGAACGATCGGCATGGACGGTGTTGGAGCCAAGGAAGTGGTGCCGTTCAAACTGTCTGACGCCATTGCTGGTGTTCCGTTCTCTGGTCCGAGTCGAAGTCTCGGGTCAACTGCTGGTGGGGGAACCACGGCCCGTCGGGCAGTGTGGAAGCGAGCCGCTCTATCGCGGTGGCAATCGCCAGTGGTGTGCCGGATGTGAAGGTGGACAACCATTCCCCGTCGAAGGCTTTCGACGGACTCACGAGGATGCGGCCTTCTCGAGTGTCCACGACACTGACCCCGACGTTCGTGCTGACGCGGTGCCCGTCGCGGTGATCACCGGCGACGATCTCCACATAGCTACGGTCGGTCGAGTACGCCGCCGCTACAACTGCGCGCGCTGCCTGCGGTATGCCGAGGAACTCCATGACATCGTCGAGCTCCGCGCCGTCGCGCAACTGCTCGTCGGCGCGTGCCCCGGTCCGCGCGGGAATGGTGAACTCCTCAAATGTCGCAGGCGGCCGTCCCGACAACCCCGCAGTCAGGACAGGCACCAATGTCTGCGGATGGTCGATATCCAGCGCCGTGAAAGTGATCAGGCCGCCGCTGCGCAGAGCGACGGTGTGTTCGTCAGTGCGCAGGTCGCGACGTGCGACATGCCCACGCAACATGTTTCCCGATCCACTGACGAATCTGAGCTCGAGCCAGCGCCGTGCCCAGCAGGTGGCCGTCACCCATTGGCGGACACCGGGATCGACGACCCCGTCCTCGGTCATCACCCCCATGTCCACCAGCTCAGCGGAGAGCCTGGCTGCGACCGCCGCGCGCTGCGCGTGATCGCTGTACGGCGGCGTGATGGCGAGCACCCAGGGAAAGCTCCCGGCGCTCAACGCATCGGCGACGAACCAGGCCTGCTCCGCGGTCAGCTCGACTGCGTTAGCGGTCACCGATCCTCAGCCACCCCACTTGGCGCCTTCGGCTGCATCCCGGGCGCTCATCGACATGGTGTTCGTCTCGTGGGTGGCGGCCATCGCGCGGTAGGCCCGCACCAGCTCCTCGAGCGCGGTGTTCCATTGCGCCTGCCACGCCTGGTAGCTCATGCCGGTGTCGCCCTGCCAGCCGCTCGCCAACGCCGCCTGCTCGCTGGCAATATCAGCGCCGACGCCGTGCATGGCACCCGCATAACCGGCCATCTCGCCGGCGTGCCCCAGCATTGCGGGGTAGTTGTACATGATCTGCGACATCAGATTCTCCTAATCGTCAGTTTGGGAAGTTCAATCTCAAATTCCGGTGTAGGTGCTTGCCGCAGCGGCGTCCTGGGCAACGTAGTTGCCTGCGGCGTCGCCGAGGTTGACCTGCGCGATGTCCAGCAGCGAATTGATCTTGGCTGAGACCTCGATGAAGCGGGCGTGCGCCGCCTGGAATGCGGCGGAGGACTCGCCCATGTGGAAGGCCTGCGACGACTGCGCCGCCTGCTCGGCCTGGGCCATGGTGCTGCGCATCAGCGCCGCCTTTGCGGAGAAGGCAGCCTCTGAGGCGACCAGTTGGGGGATGTGAGCGTCCAACATGCTCATGGCAGTTCCTTTCGATTCTTGTTCTGAAGTAGACGGTTTCGGTCAGGCGCTCTGCTCAGTCGCGTGCTCCCCCCTCTTGGTCCCAGTCGCGGGGCAACATGGGCTCTTTGGGTCCGCCGCCGAACGAATCGCCGGCAAGTTCGGTCAGGCCGGAGGCCTGCTCGGTCTCGGGCTTCGTCGCGGCGCCAGCGAAACCGACTGTCCCAGCGCCCCTTTCGGATGTACGCATGCGTGACCGCGGCTCGGCGGGCGGGGTGTCGTCAGGCTCGGGCTCGTAATCCATGTACGCATCGGCGTACTGGCGCTGGTGGATCGGTTGCCCACGCTTGCGGCGCGCCTTGCGTTTGGCCAGCGACGACGCCGCAGCCGCGGCCGCGGCGGTGGCCGCGATGTCGGACGCAGGCGCCTTGGCACTGATGCCATCCCGGAACGTCGGGGAGACGCCGCCGTCAGGGTCCGGGCCGCCGATCGCGTAGGGCACCGCGGCACCAACGGCCGGTGCGGGAGCGGAGCCTGCTGGAGCGGAGCCTGCGCCGACCGACGTTGTCGGCGCGGCGGTTCCGGTGGGCACGGTCGGCGCCACCGACGTCATCGGCGGCAGGCTCTCGGCGCGCGCCAACGGGGCAGGCCGGGCCGGGGCGGGCGCGGGAGCAGGGGCGGGCGCCGGCGCCGGCGCTTGTGGCGGGTTCAGATACTGGTAGATGCCGGCGATCATGAGCGGCAGGACTATCGGAGCAGCGAAGATCATCGACCACGTGGCCCAGCCGAGTGGCTGTGTGATCGCCTGGTAGGCGATGAAGAAGAGCAGCACTCCCGACGACGGGTTCAAGAACAACCCCAAGAAGTTGTTCAAGACGTTGTTGAGAAGGTCCAAGACGCCGGTGAAGAACTGCCGCGCGAAGTTCAGGATCGACTCGAAGAAATCCTCGAAGAACCGGACCAACTGTTGCAGGAAATCCGAGATGGAGTCGGCGAGATTCTGTGCGGCGCCGGCATCCGCGGCGGTCAACATGGCTGCCGACTGCTGCGCGTCAGCCGCCGCTGAACCCGCTTCTCCGACACCGGGAGTCAGCATGAACGGCGCGGGCGTGGTGGTGGGCGCGGCTGCCACCGCGGCACCTGATACCGCTTGATACACGCTCATCGTCGTCGCGGCCTGAATCCACATCCGCACGTAATCGGCCTCGTTCAACGCGATCGGGATCGTGTTGATACCCAGGAAGTTCGTGCCGACCAGCACGCCGTGCATCGCGTGGTTGAGCGCCAACTGCGGCAAGGTGGGCATCGCCGCCAGCGCCACGGTGTAGGCCGCCGCCGCGGCCTCGTGCTGTACGGCGGTCGCCGCACTGTTCGCACTCGCCTGCGCCAGCCACGCCAGGTACGGAGCATGCGCCGCGACGTACCGCTCAGCGCTCGGCCCCTCCCAGGCGCCGCCCTGCACTCCGCCCAGTATGCCGGTCAACTCCGCTGCGGCCGAGGAATATTCGGCGGCCAACGACTGCCACGCCCCTGCGGCTGCCAACAGCGAACCCGGCCCGGGACCACTGCTGAGCATCGCCGAATGCACCTCCGGGGGGAGGGCCATGAAGATTGGGGCAGTCACGATCAGCTACCGTGCGGCCCGTGGGCCGCCAAATAAGACACAGCGGCCATCGCGTCTCCGGTGGCATAGCTGATACCGGACTGGCCAACCCCGACACCGGAGCGTCCGAGTTCTTCGACGCCCAGCACGGCCATCGCGTTGTGTTGTGCGCCATGTGCGCTCATACCCGCAGCGGTCAGCAGCGACACCGCGTCGGCGGCGGGCGGCATGACAGCGGTGGTAAGGGGCGCGGCCGCGGCGTGTGCCGCGGCCAGTCGTGCGGTAAGCCCTTCGACGGCGGCGCTCGCCGCGGCGAGGCCCTCGGGAACTACGCGCAGAGTCATCAGTTGAACTCCCTTCCTCTATGTCCGGTGTTGCCTGTGCTGCCGTGCACTGCGTCGCCGAGCGGATTGACGAGTTGCAGGAACGTCGGGGCGTCGCCGTCGTCGAGCAACATGGCGCGACCTGCCGGCAGCCTGCGGAATCGGTGACCTCTGATCTTTCCGCTGTCCTGCGGGTTACCGGACAACATCACGATCGCGGCTTGCAGCTCGTTCAGGCGGCGCAGCAGAGGTGCGGTCATCAGGGCGTGCGCCGAACCGGTGGCTCGAGCAGTGACGATGACGCGCAGCCCGAGCTCGCTGGCCTGCGAGAGCAATCCGATGATCGGAGTCCACGGCCGCTGCCCGACGAACGGCCCACTCACAGCGGGAGCGTCCGGGATCTGGTCGACGTCGTCGATGATCAGATAGTGGGTATGGCCATCCGCACCGGACTGGTAGGTCCAGCCGCTCAACTGTTGCGGGGTCAGACCAGCAGGCGGCCGACGCTTCTCCAGCAGCGCCGACAACCCCAGCATCGCGGGCGTGATCCGATCGATGTTCGGGGTGTACTCGTTGTCGGGAAACAGCGGTTCGTCGACGAGATGCAACCGGCGGTCGATGACCGTGAACGCCACCCGATCCGGTGTCGAGTTCTCGCGGATGGTCCTGATCACATGACGCAGCAAGGTGGTCTTGCCCGACTTGGAGTCGCCGAACACCATCAGCAGCGGATTGTCGTTGAACGCCAACGACACCGCGGCCAGGTCCTCCTCGCGCTGGCCGACGACCACACGCTCCGGCGCGGGATACAACGGCGCCAACGCACTCGGGGCCAGGTCGCTCGGAAGCAGGCGGACCGGTGGGGCAGCGACGCCCGGGTGGCGTGCGTTGATCACCGCGATGTCGCGCAACGACGGCTCGGCGAACAGGAAGTGCTCGGCTGCCATCGTCAGGCCGCGTCCTGGCTGGACGGCGGGCACCGCCTCGGCTGGCCTGCGCAGTGCCCCCGTGATCCGCACATTGCTGTCCCTGGCATCCGCCAGCTTTAGTTCGAGCCGCAACCCGAGCCCGTCGCGCATCGCCAACGGGACCTCGAGCCAGTTCGGGGTGGTGATGATGACGTGAATGCCGTACGACATTCCGGTGTTGACAAGCTCGGTGACCTTGGCCAGCAATGGGTTTCGCGTGTTGAACGTATCGGTGTTGTCACGGCTGAACGCGTACAGGTTGTCGATGACCAGGAATACGTGGGGGTAGACCTCTCCGCTTTTCCGTTCGCCACCCCCATTGCTGGAGTGGCCACGAGCCAGCCGGCCTTCCAGCAGCTGTTCGATCTCGCCGAACGTGCGCCGAATGCGTTCCGGTTCGAGCGGAGAGGCGACGCTGCCGACGTGCGCGAGGTCTTCCAGCGCGCGCAGTTGACCGCCGCCGTAGTCCAGGCAGTAGAACGTCACGTCGCGGGGTGAGTGCAGTGCGGCGGCCGACAGCATGAAGGTCTGCAGCGCAGTCGTCTTACCCGATTTCGGTCCGCCGTGGATCAGCAGATTGGCCGCCGCGGAGGTCGCGTCGAAGACGAGCGGGTCACGTCGCATCGCGAAGGGGCGGTCGATCTCGCCGAGCGGCCAACGCCATTCGCGCTCGGACACATCGGCGCGAGCCAGCAGCTCGTCCAGCGGTACCGACTCGTCAAGCGGGGGCAGCCACAGACGCGGCGCCTTCGGCCCGTAGTGCGACAGCTGATCGCCGATCGTCGCGACGAGCTTGCGCGGCGCGCGATCCTCATGCGCCGCGGGTTCGACGACCTCCACCATGTCTGCAGGCGCCTCGACATGTCCCGCGGTGAACAGCTGTGGGACTGGAACCGATTGCACGACCACGGACTTCGCGACCCGCGGCGGGTCGTAGATTCCGTCGACATAGGTGCCGCGGAACTTGACCGGCATGGCGCCAGGAGTCGGCACCAGATAACCCTCGCCCTTGTGCTCCGGGCCCGCCTCGATGTGGAACGCGTCCTCGACGCCGATGATCTGGCGGCTGACGGCCGGGCTCGCCACCTTCAGGCCGATGCGGTAGGAGGTGTTCTTGTCGATGTCCTTGATGCGGCCGACGTCGAGGGTCTGCGACGCGAACAGGATGTGGATGCGGAACGAACGTCCCTTGCGCGCGACGTAATCGAAGAGGTCGGCGTACTCGGGATGGTCGGACAGCATCAGGGAGAACTCGTCGGCGACGACGAGCAGCGTCGGCAGCGGTGGCAGATCGTGGCCCGCCGCGATCGCGGCCTCGTATTCGAGTACCGAACTGAATGCGCTGCCCTGCACCCGGCGGCCCGCTTCCATCAACAGCTGTTCGCGGCGCGCCACTTCACCGCGCAACGTGTCAGCGAACCGGTCGGCGAGGGAACGCTTCTCGGCCATGTTGGAGATAACGGCGACGACCTGCGGGAAATCGCGGAAGATGTCGGCGCCGGCCTCACCCTTGAAGTCGGCGTAGATGACGATCAGCCGGTCGGCCGAGTGAGTCGTCAGCAGTGACAACAGGATCGACATCAGCGTCTGCGACTTACCCGAGCCAGTCATGCCGATCATCAGGCCGTGGGGGCCCATGCCGCCCTCCGCCTCGTCCTTGAGGTCGAAGTCCAGCGGGTCGCCGGAGGACGTCACACCGATGGGCACCCGAAGCTCGTCGGCACGCGCTCGCGGCGCCCACAGGCTTGCAACGTCCAGCGCCGCGGCGTCCGGAATGCCCAGCAGTGTCGAGAACGTAGCCACTCCGGCATTACTCGTACGCGCGTGGCTCGGGTTCGAGTCCCACCGCGACAGCCGTCGCGCGACGTGGCGCGCGACGGCGACGTCGAGGTGATCGACCGCATCGACATACGGTGCCCAGCCGCCGGTCTGCCAGCGCTCGAGCCTTCCGTCCACGACGCGAAGGATGGGTCGCTCCGGGTCGGCATACTGCTCGCGGTGCGGCGGCTCGGTGATGCGGTGCACAAGCGTCACCCCGGACAGCCCGCCCCGCGGGACGAGGACGTTGGGATCTGCATCGGGGTCGTCCACCACGATCAGCAGATGCTTGACACTGGGATCCGCGCCGGAGCCGAACAGACCGCGGTCGTCCAGCATTGGGTCCAGCAACAGCCGCAGCTGTGCAACGTCGCCGCTGAGATAGCGTGCCGGACCGGCGCCATCTGATGAGCCCGGTATGTCGCTGTGCGGCAACCACTTCAGCCACACCCAGTCGTCGCCTTCGAAGTCCGGTGACGCCAGCGCGACACCGAGGACGGCGGGGTCGTGCCAGGTTACCGCCTGGGTGATCCACGCGCGCAGTGCGCCGCGAACGTCGTCGGTATCACCGAGCACGGTGATCCGCGAGACCCTGGCCATGTCGATACCCGCGGGCACTGCGCGCACCGTGCGCTGAACGTCGAGCAATCCGCGCAGCGTGGTGTGCGATACCGGTTCGAGGTCAACCTCGTCGGCGCTGTCCTTGACCCGCAGTGCGGCATTGAGCGGTGCGTCGTGCAAACCCGTTCGCACCACCAGGAAGTCACTGTCGCCCGGATCGCGCTCCCACTGGCGGCGGGTGCCAGGCACATCGGCGAGCAGCGCGGGGTCGGGATGCGACCACTCCAGGGCCGCACGCTGTTCAACGGCATGGGCACGAACATTGTCCCGCACCACCGACAGATAGCGCAGATAGTCGGCACGTTCGGCGTCGACTTCCTCTGTGCGCATCTTGTTGTCCGTCCCGCGGTACAGCGCGGTCGCGGCCAGCAGCAGGACGAACGGGAAGAACAGTGTCGTCGGCGACATCAGCCGCATGCCCGTGGCGACCAGCGCGACGATCATGCCGACGATCAGGATGACGATCAGATAGGGCAGCACCCGTCGCAGCAATGACGGCGGCACCATCCGGGGCAGTTCCGGTGGTGGTTCGATCGTGATGGTGCCCTTGCGTGTGGTGGGCGGCGCAATCCGGCGGCGCGCTTGAAAGATGAGCCGGCTCACGATGGGGTCTCCCTAACAACTGCGGGGCGGGGGTCGGCTGCGAGCCCGTCGTGGGCCAGCAGGGCGTCGGACCGCGACAGCGTCGGCCCGTCCGCGAACTGGCTCAGCATCGACCACGGTATTGGCAGCGGCGGCGGGGTGAGTCCGAGCGCCGTGATCGTCTTCTCGTCACCATCGGTGTCCAGTCCGTAGCGGACGCCGGTGTCGCTGAGCCAGAAGTTGGCTCCGCCGACCGGCGGCATCGCCGATCCTCCGCCGTCCTGACCGACGGTCTGTACCAGGAAGCCGGAGCCCGGCGTCAGCACGACGCGGTCGGCCGTTGTGCCCGACCCCGCCCCGACCAGAGCCACCGCGCGAAGCTCATCGGACACCGGAAGTGTTACGCCGGTGCGCAATTGGAGGGTGGCTCCGGTCGCGTCTGCCGGTCGAGTCCACTGCGCGCACGTCAACGGCGCCTCGGCGGCATCGACGATGGTGACGGGCTCGCGCGGGTAGGCGCCATCGTCAATGGCGCTCGCCACCGGCAGCCGGGCGATGTCGTCGGCCCCAAGCCGCGGCGGCTGGTTCAGCCCATACGAATTCGTATTGCGCAGTATCGCGGCGACCACCGGTGAAATCGGTTGCAGCCCTTGACGAAGAACCGCGTAGTGCTGCAGCGAGTTGTCGGCGCCGAACGATGTCACGACCGCACCGACCGGTGCGGGTAGCGGCAGTGAGTAGCTCGTCGGTTCACCCGCGCCCGGCAGGATCGGGGCGCTCAGCGCGGGGGCCTCAGGTATCGCATTGAACAGTCCCGGCGCGATGGAACGGCCGGCGGGAGCCTCCGACCCGAGGCCGAGCGCGCCGGTGACCGCACGGTCGTCGAGATCGATGGTGCTGCGACGGCCGTCCCACAGCAGCCACGTGCCCGCGTTCGGCCCCGTCTCGTTGGCGACGAGGATGGCCTCGTTACTCGGAAGCGCCGCGGCGCGTTCGCCGCCGTCGGTGAGCGGGGCGGCAATCAACGTCACACCCGCCGCCGGCCCCGAGGTTCCGTCGCACACGGTCCAGTCCGCATCGCCGGTCGTGTTCTGCACCATACGTTCTGGCGCACCGGGGATACCGATCAGGTTGCCCCGCGCGAACTGGTCGATCTCGCTGGTCTTGACGGTGGTCGGGTTGTCGGGCCGACCGGCGATGAGGCGCGCCGACGTCAGGTTGAGCACCGGATGCAACTGGTCGCCGAGACGAACGTAGAGCGCCGACGTGGTGCGGTCGGCGAGAATCGCATCGTTACCCGCCACCCCGCCGGGCCTGATGAGCGAGAAGACGAAGCAACCGGCGAGCCCGGTGATGAGCACCAGCGCCCCGACGAGGACCGCACGTGACTGCGTCCGCAGCGGGTCGACGAGCATGCGGGTGTCGTGCAGGGCGACGCCGGATGCGATGCGCCGCATGATGAACCGCCAGCCCGACACCTGGTGGCGGGTGACGAACCCGCGCCGATAGACGACACGGTCGGGGTTCTCGTTGACCGGCGTTCGGGACGTGAACTCGCGGCGGTCACCCCCTTCGGTGCCGCTCATTCGGACACCGCCAGGCCGAGGCCGCGCAGCAACGGGATGGCGGATCTGGTGACGTCCTGGTCGGAGATCGTCATCAGCTCGTCATCGGTGAAAACGTGGGCTTCGGCGGTGGAACCGCCAGTCGGCGGGAGATGGTCCAGACGGAACTCGCGCTCCTCTTCGGAGCGCTCCACCAGGTTCCGGACGAACCGGCCGTTACCGGCGATGTCGAGGTTGCGCCTCTCCACCCCGTTGGCGTCGGGGGTGGAGGCGGAGGCCAGTTGGCCGAACAGCGACTCCATGTGCTCCAAGGCCGCCGGCTCGAAGACACTGTCGCGCTTCTCGGCCATGCGCATTGCGATCTCCACCAGTTCATGCGGCGAGTACGACGGGAAGTCGATGCTGCGCGTGAACCGCGAGCGCAGCCCCTCGTTGGTGTCGAGGAACGCGTCAAGGTCCTTGCGGTATCCAGCGACGATGACGACCAGCCGCTCGCGGTCGTTCTCCATGCGTGCCAGCAGTGTGTCGATAGCGACGAGGCCGAAGTCGTTCTTCGCACCGGTCGACACCAGCGCGTAGGCCTCGTCGAGGAACAGCACGCCGTCCAGCGCGCTGTCGATGATGCCGTTGGTCTTGGCCTCGGTCTCGCCGATGTGCTGGCCGATCAGGTCGGCGCGGTGCACCTCGCGCACCGTCTCCTTCTTGAGAATGCCCAGCCCGCAATAGATCTTGGCGACGACGCGCGCGATCGTCGTCTTACCGGTGCCGGGCGGGCCTGCGAACACGAGGTGGTTGGCGCGGTTGGCCACGGTCAGCCCGCGCTCCTGACGACGGATCGCCATGGCGACCGAACTCTTGAGCCGGGCCACCTGATACTTGACCTCTTCGAGGCCGATGAACTCGGCGAGTTCGGCCTCGGCCTCGATCAGCAGGTGGGCCTTGCGCTCCTTGGCACCGGGATCGACGAAATCGGTTTCGGTCGGCTCCGTGTCGGGATCCCACGGGTCCGAACGGGCTTCGATCCTGGCGGCAGTCGTCGGCACGATGCCGCACGACGTATCCGAGATCGCCGTCTCGACCTCGTCGTTCTCGGGGTTGGCGGCGTAGAGCTCGGCCAGCACATCGGCAGCGTCGAGGTCTTCACCCTGTGCGCGCAGTGACAGCGCCTTGGCCAGCGCGCCATCGACGGCGGCGACGTCCACGGGCCCGGCGGGGTCCTCCAGATACGACAGCGCCGGGGCGAACATGCCCAGCCTGGCCAGCGCGGTGCCAAGGGCGATGCGCACGGCATGGGCATACTTCTCGTCGAGCTTCGAATCGTTGACGATCGGGGTGAGCAGCCGCACCACGTCCGACCAGCGCTCGGTCCGGTAGTACATGGCCACCCGCACCCACCGCGCCTCCAGCCAGCTCGGACGGCGCTCGATGAGCGGACCGACCAGATTGTCGGCGGCCGCATACTCGCCGGAGTCGCAGAGGGTGACGGCGTAGGCCAACTGGAAGTCGTCAGGCGTCGACGCCGCGAACTGCAGATACAACCCGGTGTCGTAGTCGAACACCAGATCGCCGTCGGCGAGGTCAACCTCGCGCTGCAGCACACCCGCCGACGTGACCGTCTGCCACACAGCTTCGATCACCCGCGCGCTGGTATCGCCCGCGGCGGCCAGACCCGTCCACGCGTCGCACTGCTCACGGGCGATTCGGGTGAGCTCGGCAAATCCGGCCCGCGCTGCCGAGAGGTCCGGCGGGCGGCGCCGATCGTGCACCGATAAGCCCAGCGCGCGGCAGCAGGTCGCAAATCGACTGACGACGTCACTGTCGACGCGCGAAGTCGCAGCAAAGTCCGTTGGTAGAGGCACGCGCGGTTGTCTCCCCCGTAAATTATGGCAGGCTAACTTTCGCCAAAAGTTAGCATTGCATAACTTAACTGTCGAGACGCACGGTCCTGGCTAGGAGGTGACTCCCCTCACCCCTTGATCGCACCGACCAGGCTGATTGTGCTGGTCATGGTGCCCGCGTCGGATTTCGGCGACGGCACTGGTCTGCCGAGCGCCCGCAGATAGTCCGACAACGGCGTCACTTCCGATCGCCAGCCCCGCACACCGAACCACTGAGCGGCGGGTTCATCTTGCTCGTTGTACACAAGCTGGAAGAACGGGCCTCCGTGCGCCGAGCTATCGCCACGCTCTTCCTCTTGTTGTCTGGCGGTGAATTCCTCGGGGTCCATCGGCACGGATTCCTCGACCGCGACGTGGCTTCCCGACGCGGACAGCGCGTCGATGCCGGCGAACAACGCAACCTGCGCGGTCGCGGGCAGATAGATCAATAGGCCTTCGGCGATCCAGGCGGTCGGTGACGAGGGGTCGAAACCGTGCTCCAGCAGTGCCCGCGGCCAGTCGTCACGCAGGTCGACGGCGACCGCACGGCGCTCGGCGGTGGGCCGGACCCCGGCCAGGGCGGCTCGCTTGAAGTCCAGGACCTGCGGCTGATCGAGTTCGAACACGACGGTCTTGTCGGGCCAGTCCAGCCGGTAGGCACGCGAGTCCAGGCCGGCCGCCAGCAGGACGATCTGCCGGACCCCCGCTGTGGCGGCCCGGCTGAAGTAGGTGTCGAAGTATCGCGTGCGCACGCCCTGGAAGTTCACGAAGTCGGCGCCGAACTCGGACTTCAACGCGTGCTCGGGCGCCGCGCCGTCGAGCAGGTCGGCCCACTGGCCGCCCACTGCGCGACAGAAGATCTCCGCGAACGGATCGACGGCGACCGGGTCGGGCTTCTGCGCCTCCAGCGCCCGCGCCGCCGCGACGAACAAGGCCGTCGACCCGACGCTGGTCGTGATGTCCCAGGTGTCGTTATCGGTACGCATGTACCCGTTTCTACGCCGCCAATCTGACAACCTGCTGGGTGCGTGCCCGCTAGGTCAGCGGGCGCCCGGTGCGCATCCGCCAGTCGAGATCGCGCAGCATCCAGTTGAAGGGGAACCGCCGGACGAACCGGGGCATCACCATGTTGACGGCCCCGATCGCCGCCATCACCCGATTGAACCTGCGCTGCCTGACCGCATCCCAGGGCAGGCGCATCTCGTCGCGGAACCGTTGCGGCAGAAAGCCGGTCGTGAAGAACAAGTTGACGGCGTCCAACCGTGTCTGCAACGGACGCGGCAGAGTGGCATTGCCGACCCGGCCGGCCGCGATCGGCCACAGATACTCGTGGACGGCGTCATCGATGTTGATCTGGTCGAGTGAGGACCGCCAATACTCGTCGAACGCCTTGCGGTCGGCGGGCCACATCTCCGCGGGGACCTGCAACGTCGTACCGAGCGTCATGCCTTCCCGATAGTGGCGGTCCGCGGCCTCGTCGTCCATCTCGCCGACGAAGATGCGATGGACGTCGACAAATCCCTTGTAGAGGCATGCCGCCACCCACATCTGCAGGTCTTTGTCGAAGGCGTTGTACTGCACAGGGCTGTCGGGCTTCGAGTAGACCTCGGCGTGAGATCTGTTCACCGCGCGGCGGTACGCCTTTTTCTGGTCGTCGCTGCCCGAGAGTGCGACCGCGAGATAGGTGAAGGTGGTCCGCGCACGCTTGACGGGGTGCCGGTCCGCTCGACCGGTTTCAACCCGGCTGTCCTTGACGCCGTAGCCGACGCCTGGGCGAGCGAGCTCCATGATCACGTTGGCGCCGCCGGACAACAGCCCGATGAACGCGGCGTCATCGGATCTGTACATCCAGCGGGGCGGCCGCCTGCCGCCCGGAATCACCGGATCGTTCAGCGGACGCTCGACGTGGTCGATCGGCTCTCTGACCGTCATTGGTCGGCCCCTATCGGCGAATGTGAGAACGTGTGTTTCCTGATCTTGCCTCGCAGAGCTGACGGGTGTCAAGATGGCACTCATGGCACAGGTGCGTCCGTATCGCGGCGTCGGCGCGGGGGAACGTGTCGCCGGGCGGCGCCGAGCGCTGCTGGACGCCGGCCTGGAACTGCTCGGCGCCGCGGGCAAAGACCCCGCCGAACTGACTGTGCGCGCCATCTGCGGGCAGGCCGGTCTGGGGGTCAGGTACTTCTACGAGAGCTTCACCGACAAGGACCAGTTCGTCGGGGCGGTCTTCGACTCGGTGATCGCCGAGATCGCCGCGACCACCCAGGCCGCCGTTTCCTCGGCACCGCCTGACGAGCAGGCCCGCGCGGCGATGGCCAACATCGTGCGCACCGTCTCCGCCGATACCCGGATAGGTCGCCTGCTGTTCAACGTCGAGTTGTCCAACACCGTGATCGTGCGCAAACGCGCGGAGTCGTCGGCGTTGTTCGCCGCGTTGCTCTTTGCGCACGCCGGTGCACACGGGGCGGTGGAAAACGACCGCGTCAAGGCCGCATCGCATTTCACGGTGGGCGGGGTCGGGCAGACGATCAGCACATGGCTGTCCGGTGACGTCAAGCTCGACCACCACGAACTGGTCGATGTGCTGGCTGCGATGATCGACCAGCTGGCGGCCATGCCGCCACAGACCTAGACGGTCACCCTTGGCCGGCGATCCGCCGCGGTCTTGGGCGTGGTGACGGTGTCGCTCTCGGTGAATTCCTTGGTCCAGCAGGCGAACTCAAGCGTGATGCCGTCAGGGTCCAAGAAATAGAACGACCGCACGTATACGCCCGGGTGCACCGTCGCGGCGACCTGCTGCTTGCTCTCGTCATGATTGAGCACCGGGCCGACGCGCACGCCCTTGTCCTTCAGGCGCTGTCGATAATCGTCGAACTTCTCCGCAGGTACGTGAAACGCCAGGTGATTCATTGTGCTCACCGCGCTGACGATGTCACCGATACCCGGAATCGCCTCGGGTGACGAGATTCCCGGAACACGGTCAGGTGCATCGGCGAACCAGAAGAAGGCCACACAATCACCGTTGCCTGCGTCGAAGAAGAAGTGTTGTCCCATGCCACCAGGCAGGTCGAGCGACTTGATCAATGGCATGCCAAGGACATTGCTGTAAAAGTCGACTGTCTTCGCCATATCCGAGCACACGAGTGCGACGTGGTTGATTCCGCCCAGTTCAAACTCGGAATTCGGATTGTTCGGCTTGATCATTTCCGGCTGCTCCTCTAGTCAAGCTCGATTTCTGAATCTAACATCAGGTTCAGTTTCGATCAAGGTCAAGGAGAGGCCGTGACCGTTAGTCCACGCGTGCAGTTTCCGACGCTACGCGGTCGGCAGACACAGGCGGCGATCGACGCTGGCGCCCGATCGGTGATTGCCCGCAAAGGCATTCTCGCTACGACGATTTCGGACATCGCTGCAGAGGCCGGCAAGTCCACGGCATCGTTCTACAACTATTATGACTCCAAGGAAGCGATGGTCCGCGAATGGGCCCTGCGGTTCCGTGACGAGGCCAGGGAGCGATCCCGCGCAGCCGCCGAACCGGGCCTGTCGAACTGGGAACGCTCCTACCAGGCCACCGCCGCGCACTGGCACACGTATCGTCACCAACTTGCCGAGATCATCAGCATCTCGCAGCTGGCGATGGTCAACGAAGATTTCGCAGAGTACTGGAACGACATCTGTTCGCTGCCGACAGCACTCATCACCCGCATGGTGAAACATGCTCAGCAACAAGGCTTCTGCGCCGACGATGAACCACATCTAGTAGCTGTTGCACTGGTGTCGATGCTCAACCAGTTCTGCTACACACAGCTGGCCGGGAACAATGGCGCTGGGAGCGCCGTCGACGACGAGGCATGCATCATCACGCTTGCCAACGTCTTCTACCGGACGATCTACCACAAGGGGGCGGCATGACCAGGACACCGGCGAGCGGCGGAACTCCGGGTGTCACACGCGAATTCGTCGGATTACCGTCGCCCACCGCGCGCCGTGCAGGCGCGGGCGGGAACCCGTGTCAGGGCGTCTACTACCGCGGCGTTGGGCGCAAACCGAAGGTGGCGATGATCGCCACGCACTATCAGATCGACTTCTCCGAACACTATCTCGCTGACTACATGGCGACCCGCGGCATCGGATTCCTCGGCTGGAACACCCGCTACCGGGGATTCGAGAGCAGTTTTCTGCTCGACCACGCGCTGGTCGACATCGGGGTCGGCGTGCGCTGGCTGCGTGAGGTTCAGGGGGTCGAAACAGTGGTGCTGCTTGGCAATTCCGGTGGCGGCTCACTCATGGCGGCCTATCAGGCGCAGGCCGTCGACCCGCACGTGACCCCGCTGGACGGCATGCGGCCCGCGGCGGGTCTTGGCGATCTGCTGCCTGCCGATGGCTATATCGCGAGTGCCGCGCACCCAGGTCGGCCCGAGGTCCTCACCGCCTGGATGGATGCGGCCGTCGTCAACGAAAGCGATGCGGTCACCAGTGATCCCGCGCTCGATCTGTTCAACCCGGAGAACGGGCCACCGTTCACCGCCGACTTCGTCGCGCGCTATCGGGGAGCACAGATCGAACGCAACAACGCCATCACCGACTGGGCCGAAACCGAGCTCAAGCGCGTCCACGCCGCCGGTTTCTCGGACCGGCCGTTCACGGTGATGCGAACGTGGGCCGACCCGCGCATGGTCGACCCCACCCTGGAACCCACCAAGCGGCCCGCCAACATGTGTTACGCGGGCGTACCGATCAAAGCCAACCGATCAGCACACGGCATCGCGGCGGCGTGCACGCTGCGCAGCTGGATCGGCATGTGGAGCCTGCGGCATGCTCAGACCCGCGCCGAACCGCATTTGGCGCGCCTGACGTGTCCCGCGCTGGTCATCAATGCCGAGCAGGACACCGGCGTGTACCCATCCGACGCCAAACGCATCTACGACGCACTGGCCAGTGACGACAAGTCGCAGTGCTCGATCGACACCGATCACTACTTCGTCAGCCCGGGTGCGCGTAGCGAGAAGGCCGATACCATCGCCAAGTGGATCGCGAAGAGGTGGCGCTAAGAGTCCTCGCCCATTACGTTCCCGGCGAGAAAGTCACGCAGTTCGTTGCACCAGAAGCGGATTGGCTCGATGTTCACTACTGCGCCGAGAATGATGACGAGACGTTCTATTCCGAACTCCCCCACGCCGAGGTGATCTGGCACGTGCTGCGGCCGATATCCGGTGCCGACCTCGAAAAGGCGCAGCGGTGTCGGCTCGTGCACAAGCTCGGCGCAGGCGTCAACACCATCGACGTCGACACCGCGACGCGACTGGGGATCGCGGTGGCGAACATGCCCGGCGCCAATGCCGGATCGGTCGCCGAGGGCGCCGTGCTGCTGATGCTTGCGGCACTGCGCCGGCTCACCGAGCTCGACCGCGCCACGCGCGACGGCAAGGGCTGGCCGTCGGATCCGAGCCTTGGCGAGACCGTGCGTGACATCGGCGGCTGCACCGTGGGACTGGTCGGCTACGGCAACATCGCCAAGGCGGTGGAGCGGATCGTGGTCGCTATGGGAGCCGACGTCCTGCACACCAGCACTCGCGATGACGGCCTCCCCGGTTGGCGGCCACTAGCCGAACTGCTGTCGGCCAGCGACATCGTCTCGTTGCACATACCGCTCACCGACGCCACCGCAGGCATGCTGGACGGTGCCGCGCTGGCTGCGATGAAGGCCGACGCGGTGCTGGTGAACACCTCCCGCGGCGCGGTGGTCGACGAGATCGCACTCGTCGATGCCCTGCGGTCGGGCGGCTTGGCGGCAGCGGGCCTGGACGTCTTCGCCGTTGAACCGATTCCGGACGACAATCCCCTGCTCACCCTGGCCAATGTGGTGCTCACGCCACACGTCAGCTGGTACACCCGCGACACCATGCGGCGATACCTGGCGGTGGCTGTCGACAACTGCCGACGCATCCGGGACGGCCGGGAACTCGCCAATGTCGTGAACGGTATCGTGGTTCCCAACCGACCGGTTAATAGGGAATAACCCCCGCCCCGCAACGCCGCGACAACGAGGTGCAACCGCTATGCCTATCGCCATCAACACTGAGCACAACGACCTGGCCGATTCGGTTCGGTCCCTGGTGGCGCGGGTTGCGCCGTCGGAGGTGTTGCACGAGGCGCTGGAGACCCCGATTCCCAACCCGCCGCCTTACTGGAAGGCCGCAGCCGAGCAGGGTCTACAGGGTGTGCATCTGGCGGAATCCGTTGGTGGACAAGGGTTCGGCGTTCTCGAACTGGCGATCGTCCTCGCCGAGTTCGGCTACGGCGCGGTGCCCGGCCCCTTTGTGCCATCCGCGATCGCCAGTGCCCTGATCGCCGCCAACGATCCCGACACCAAGCTGCTTGGCGACCTGGCCTCCGGTGAGGTCATCGCGACCTACGCCATCGACTCCGGACTCACGGCCACCAGGCAGGGCGATGGCCTGGTCATTCGCGGTGAGGTACGCGCCGTGCCCGCGGCCGGGCAGGCGTCGGTGCTGGTGCTGCCGGTGGCGATCGACAGCGGCGAGGAGTGGGTGGTCCTCGACGTCAGCGAGAACCCGGCGCTGGAGATCGAGTCGGTCCAGAGCGTTGATCCGCTTCGCCCGGTGGCAGACGTGCGCGCCAATGCCGTGGAGGTCGGCGACGACCGCGTGCTGAGCAACCTGAGCCGTGGCCACGCGCGGGCTGTCATATCGACACTGCTGAGCGCGGAGTGCGTCGGCGTCGCCCGATGGGCCACGGATACCGCGACGGCGTATGCCAAGATCCGCGAGCAGTTCGGCAGGCCCATCGGTCAGTTCCAGGCGATCAAGCACAAGTGCGCCACGATGATCGCCGACACCGAGCGAGCAACCGCCGCGGTGTGGGACGCCGCCCGCGCCATCGACGAACACAGCCAGAACCCAACGGATGACACTGCTTTCGAGTTCGCCGCCGCCGTTGCTGCCACACTGGCACCCGCCGCTGTGCTGCACACCACCCAGGACTGCATCCAGGTGCACGGCGGTATCGGCTTCACCTGGGAGCATGACACCAACGTCTACTACCGTCGCGCGCTCCTGCTGTCCGCATGTTTCGGTCGCTCCAGCGACTACCCGCAGCGGGTGGTCGACATCGCGACGAGCACCGGAATGCGCAGTATCGACATCGATCTGGATCCCGAGACGGAAAAACTGCGCGACGAGATCCGCTCGGAAGTGGCTGCGCTGAAAGAGATTCCGAGCGAAGAGCGCACCACCGCGATCGCCGAGGGCGGCTGGGTGGTGCCCCACCTGCCCAAGCCGTGGGGGCGCGCCGCGAATCCGATCGAGCAGATCATCATCGCCCAGGAGTTCAGCACCGGACGGGTACGCCGCCCGACGATGGGCATCGCAACGTGGCTGATCCCGTCGGTGGTGGCGTTCGGCACCGACGAGCAGAAGCAGCGCTTCCTGCCACCGACCCTGCGCGGTGAGATGGTCTGGTGCCAGCTGTTTTCCGAGCCCGGCGCCGGATCCGATCTGGCCAGCCTGACCACGAAGGCGACCAAGGTCGACGGTGGTTGGCGGATCACCGGCCAGAAGATCTGGACCACCGGTGCGCAGTACTCCCAGTGGGGCATGCTGCTGGCCCGGACCAATCCGAGCGCTCCGAAGCACAACGGCATCACCTACTTCCTGCTCGACATGAGCAGTGACGGTGTCGAGGTGAAACCGCTGCGCGAGTTGACCGGCAACGCCATGTTCAACACCGTGTTCATCGACGACGTCTTCGTTCCCGATGACATGGTGCTCGGCGAGGTGGACCGCGGCTGGGAGGTCAGCCGCACCACCCTGACCGCCGAGCGGGTGTCCATCGGCAGCAGCGAGGCGCCGTTCCTACCCAGCCTCGACGGCTTCGTCGACTTCATCCGCGACGGTCAGTTCGATCAGATCGGGCAGCACCAGGCCGGGCACCTCATCGCCGAGGGGCACGCCGCGAAGGTGCTGAACATGCGGTCGACCCTGCTCACGCTGGCCGGCGGCGACCCGATGCCCGCGGCAGCCATCTCCAAACTGTTGTCGATGCGCACGGGGCAGAAGTACGCCGAGTTCGCGGTGTCGTCGTTCGGCACCGATGGCGCCGTCGGCAATGCGGAGACGCCGCAGGGCAAATGGGCCGAGTACCTGTTGGCCAGCCGCGCCACCACCATTTACGGCGGCACATCGGAAGTGCAGCTCAACATCATCGCCGAGCGGCTACTCGGTCTGCCCCGCGATCCATAAATCCTTCGATACCGGGTAACCCACGCTGATGACCAACGATGTCGAGAAGCGGTGGGACCGGCCCGCCACCTTCCGTGCGGCGGCCGTCTACGTCGGTGCCGTCGTCGCGGTGGCGGGCATCGCCTTCGCCGTATACGGGTTGATTGCACGTGAATCGGTCGTGGCGGCATCACTGGTGCCGGCGACCCTGTTCGCCGGTGGTGTGGGTGCTTTCGTCAAGACCTACCGGGTGTGGAAGGCCCAGGGGGCATGGCCGGCCTGGCAGGGCGCAGGCTGGTTTCTATTGCTCCTCATGCTGGTATGCCTTTCGGTCCCAGGCGCCGCGATGCAGGCGACCTAGGGGACGATCGAGTCGACGTAACCACCGTCGACACGAAGCGCACCACCGGTTGTCGCCGACGCCTGCTCCGAAGCCAGGTAGGTGACCATGTTGGCGATCTCTTCGGGCTCGATGAGCCGTTCCAGCAGCGACTGCGGTCGGTATTTGCGCATGAACTCCCGCTGCGCGGTGTCCCACGGCAACGACTCATCCACCAACTGGTAGACGAAATCGCGCACGCCCGCGGTGTGGGTCGGCCCCGCGATGACCGAATTGACGGTGACACCGGTGCCCGACGCATCCTTGGCGAATCCGCGGGACACCGCCAGCAGGGCAGTCTTGGACACCCCGTAGTGGATCATTTCCTCGGGGATCACGAGTGCAGAGTCGCTGGCGATCTGAATCACCCGACCCCAACCGCGTTCCGTCATCGCGGGTAGGTAGCTGCGGATAAGTCGCACTGCGGCAAGGACATTCACCTCGAAGTAGGTGCGCCACTGCTCGTCGGTCACCTGGCGGGCGGGGACCGCCTCGAAAATGCCGAGATTGTTCACCAGGATGTCGACGTCGGGCAACTGCGCCAAGAGTTCGGCCGTGCCGTCGTCGCTTGCCACGTCAGCGGCTACGCCGATGGCGTCACCACCGAGCAAGGCGACGGCTTCGTCGACCCGGTCGGGCGTGCGCCCGTTCACCACGACACGGGCACCGCTGGCGGCCAACCCCTTGGCGATCGCTAATCCGATGCCCTGGGTGGAGCCGGTGACAAGCGCTGTTTTTCCCGCCAGATCAATGTTCACGCTGTGCTACTACCACTGCGACACCAGAACTATTCCTTGGTCTCAGTGTCCATTTCGCGGAGTTCGCGCTTGAGGATCTTGCCGGTCGGATTGCGGGGCAACTCCTCGAGGAAGACGACCTCGCGGGGCACCTTGTAGCGGGCCAGGTTGTCCCGCACGTACGCCTTGATGGCGTCCTCGTCGATCGAGGCACCGTCCACCTTGACCACGAAGCAGCGCAGCCGGTGGCCCCATTCCTTGTCTTCCACGCCGAGCGCGGTGGCTTCGACGACCTCGGGATGGCCACTCACGAGATCTTCTATCTCCGCTGGGAACACGTTCTCGCCGCCGGACACGATCATCTCGTCATCGCGGCCGCTGACGTACAACAGGTCGTGCTCGTCGAAGTAACCGACGTCGCCCGACGACATCAACCCGTCGATGATCTGCTTGTGGCCACCGCCGGTGTAACCCTCGAAGGGAAAGGTGTTGCCGACGAAGATTCGGCCAACTTCGCCCTGGGGTAGTTCGTTGCCGTTCTCGTCGAGGATCTTCACCTTGACACCCTTGACGACAGGGCCGACCGTTCCCGGGTTGATCGACAGATCCTTGGGCCGCGCGATGGTCGCGAACGCGATCTCGGTCGAGCCGTACAAGTTGTAGATGACCGGACCGAGATCCTTGAGCGCACGCGTGGCGAGCTCCGCTCCCAGCTGTGACCCCGACACGAACACGATCCGCAGCGATGACAGGTCCGGTTTGGGCTGGGTCTTCTCGAGCTCGTCGAGCAGCCGCGAAAGCATCACCGGCACGACGACGATCGCGGTGGCCCTGTTCTTCTCGATGTCCGTCAGAACGGTCGCCGGCTTGAAGCGCCGACGCAGCACAAGCGTGGAGCCCAGCATCATCGCGATCGTGGCGTGCAGAAAACCGAGGGCGTGGAACATGGGCGCCGGGAGCGACGTCACCTCGCCTGCCTTGAACGGCACGTGGGACAGCACACCACCGATGGGAGCCAGCGACGGCGGGGTGCTGCGGTTGGCGCCCTTCGGCGTACCGGTGGTTCCACTGGTCAGGATGATGATCGACGAATGTCGGCTCACCTTGGGGGCCTGCGCCGTGCTGTTACGGGCGATCAGATCCGCGATCGTTTCGTCGGTGCTGCCGGACGGCTCGTCTTTATCCGGGTTGGTGGCCAGCGCGCGCAGCTTGCCGAAATCAGGATCCGCCTGCGAAACGGCGGCCGTGTATTCGTCGTCGTAGACGATGACCTTCGCACCCTCGCGCTCGGACACCTCCTTGACCTGGGGCCCGGAGAACTCGCTGTTGAGCAGGATGATCCGGGCACCGGTACGGGCCGCGCCGTACACCGAGACGAGGAACCACCGGTGGTTGCGTGCCAGGATCGCCACCCCGTCGCCGCCCTTGACGCCCATGGCCAGCAGTCCGTTGGCGAGGGCATGGGCCGCGTCGTCGAGTTCTTTGAACGTGAATTCACCGTCGTCGTCGACAACGGCGATGCCATCGGGGGTGCGGCGCGCATTGAGCGCCGGGATCATCCCGAACTCACCCCAGCGCCGGATATCGGCGAGGAACGCGGCGATGTTCTGCGGTGCCTCCAGCTTCAGCGCACCCGCTTCGAACATCTTCCTGGCGTAGTGCAGTTCAGCCGATCCGCGCTCGGCGTACTGCTGAATTTTGGCCGCTGCCTGCAACGGAAGATCAGTTAGCTTGGGCATGAACCCACAATATGTGACGCGGGTCGCATGTCGGGCTCGGAACCTAACATGGACTCATGCCCGCTGCGCTCCACTTGGAGGTCAACGGTCAGCAGGTGCCCATCACCAACCCCGACAAGGTCGTTTTCCCCGCATTCCAGGGCGGCCGGGGCCTGACGAAGATGGACCTGATGCGCTATTACCTGCGGGTCGCGGACGGGGCGCTGCGGGGTGTGGCCGACCGGCCGATGATTCTCAAGCGATTCGTCAAGGGGATCACCGAGGAGGCCATCTTCCAGAAGCGCGCCCCGGCGAAGCGGCCCGATTTCGTCGACGTCGCCGAACTGAAGTACGCATCGGGGACGTCGGCCAAAGAAGCGGTGATCCACGATGCCTGCGGTCTGGTCTGGGCGATCAACCTCGGCTGTATCGACCTCAATCCCCACCCGGTGCGCGCCGACGACCTGGCCCATCCCGACGAACTGCGGGTCGACCTGGACCCGATGCCCGGGGTCGACTGGCCCGAGATTGTTCAGGTGGCGCTGGTCGCGCGGGGTGTGCTGGAGGACTACGGGCTGGCGGCGTGGCCGAAGACCTCCGGTTCGCGGGGCTTTCACATCTACGCCCGCATCGAGCGGCGGTGGCCGTTCAAGCAGGTCCGCCTGGCCGCCCAAACCGTCGCCCGCGAGGTCGAGCGCCGGGCCCCCGACCTCGCGACCAGTCGATGGTGGAAGGAAGAGCGCGAGGGCGTGTTCGTCGACTTCAACCAGAACGCGTTCGACCGCACGGTGGCATCCGCGTATTCGGTGCGATCGCTGCCGGACGCGCGGGTGTCGACGCCGTTGTTGTGGGACGAGGTCGCCGACTGCCGTCCCGAAGAATTCACCGTCGCCACCGTGCCCGACCGCTTCGAGGGTCACGGCGACCCGTGGGAAGGAATTGACGACTCAGCGGGTTCACTCGATTCGCTGCTGGAGCTCGCGGACAAGCTCGGCCCGCCCGAGAAGGCGCCGCGCGGCGCGCGCAGGGGAACGGGTCGACGGGTCTCTTCGATGCCGCTGATCGAGATAGCGCGCACCAAAACCAAAGCCGAAGCGATGGCAGCACTCGACACGTGGCGCGGACGTTACCCGTCAGTAGCTGAAAAGCTCGAAGCTCCAGACGTTCTGGTGGACGGCATGCGCGGCCCCAGTTCGATTTGGTACCGCATCCGAATCAACCTGCAGCATGTGCCTGAAGATCAGCGCCCATCGCAGGAACCGTTGCTCGCCGACTACAACCCGTGGGAAAACTACTCGGGGCCACAGTGGATGCGCGGAGACTGAGCGATATCGCTTTTCGCGTCGGAATATGTTCTTACGAAAGTATTAGCGTTGACACCCCGTTGCCTTACTTTGGCTCACTACCTTGAGGGACAAGTGATCGAGAGGAGGCACACATGTACGGCAATCCAGCTTTCGAATGTGATGGCGCACAAATTCGTACCGTGTGCCGTCAGTTGGCCACCGTGGTGACCATCCAGGGCGTAATTGACGACTCCAATATCGAAAAGGTAGCCGCGCTCGCGCTGCGGTTCATCATTGCTGAGAAGCCCTTTGTGCTTGATCTCGGTGGTGTGGATTCCTTTTCAGCACATGGACTTTCGCTGCTGTCCGCGGTTGACGAGCGCTGCTTCTGCAGCGATGTGGAGTGGTCGTTGATCGCGAGCGGCCCAGTGCTTCGCGAGGCTTCCGGGCTCAACTTCCCGGTCGCCGACTCGGTACCCGATGCCCTCCACCACTTCGCGGAGAGCATCGACGAGCGTCGTCACCTGTTCCCATCGATCAATATGCAGATCGCCTAGCAGGAAAGGACGTCATCGTGCTTCTCGACATTCGTTGGCTCGGGTTCCTGCTCGGCCGCCGGCACCCGGCAAAGCGCGCCGTACGCGTCGCTCACTAGATAGCGCGCTCAGCCGTCCAGTTCGCCAGCAGTCGCAAGGCCGTCTCGGATGGCGATCCCGCCTCCGCGGTGTAGATACACAGCGTCTGATCGGAATCGCCGAGCAGCGCCACGGACTCGTATTGCAGTGTCATCTCACCAACGAACGGGTGGTGGTAGCGCTTCGTCCCGTGGGTACGTTCGCGCACATTGTGATCGGCCCACCACCGGCGAAACTGCGGGCTCTTGAGCTGAGCTGGCGAACCACGTGACCGACGCCGGGGCAGAAGAATGGATCACCAAGACCAAGGGTCAAATCGACGTGCTCGAGTCCGAGGACGTGGCAGAGGCGATCAATTTCCTGGCCGGCCAGCCGGCGCGGGTGAACTTCCAGCAGCTCACGATCATGCCGACGGCGCAGGTTTCATAGCCCCGGGCTCTAATATTCGTCCATGCCTTCTGCGGCCAGGCGTCCCGATCTCGCGGCGATGCTGGCTCCGCTGGTTCGTGAGTTGATCGCAGCGGAGCTTCCGGTGTTGAAGGAACACGATGTGTCGATGTGGGGCTACGCCGTGCTGCTCGCGCTCGACGAATCGCCGGTGCGCACCCAGGCCGCGCTCGCCGAGTCCATCGGCGCCGACAAGACGCGCATCATCCCGACGCTGGACGAGCTGCAGGCGAAGGGATACATCGAGCGGCATGCCGATCCCGGCGATCGCCGCGTACGACTGCTGGCCATCACCGAGTCGGGCCGGAACGTGAAAGACGCGGTGCAGGAGGGCATTCAGCGCGGCGAGGAACGCTGGCTCTCGGTGCTCTCGGCCGACGAGCGTCGAACGTTCCTGCGGGCGCTACAGGACATGGCGCGCGTCGGCGATGCCTCTGGGGTCGACGAGTGAACCGCCTCGATCGGTTCTTCGAGATCTCGGCACGAGGGTCCACCCTCACCAACGAGATTCGCGGCGGCGTGGTCACGTTCATCGCGATGGCCTACATCATCGTGCTGAACCCGATCATCTTGTCCGGCAACGACGATGTGACCGGCAACCAGCTCGAATTCGACCAGGTCTCGGCCGTGACGTCGCTGGCCGCGGGCATCATGACCATCCTGTTCGGCGTCGTCTCCCGGCTGCCGTTCGCGTTCGCCGCGGGGCTCGGCCTCAATTCGTTCGTCGCGACGACCCTTGTCGGCTCTCTGACCTGGCCCGAGGCGATGGGGCTGGTCGTCGTCAACGGGCTCATCATCGTCACCCTGGCGGCGACAGGTCTGCGCAAACTCGTCTTCGACGCCGTCCCCATGCAGCTGAAGATCGCCATCACCGCGGGTATCGGACTGTTCATCCTTTTCATCGGGCTCATCGATGCCGGTTTCGTCGGCTCGACGGCAGTTCCGTCGCCGCCGGTGGGCCTCGGCATCGGTGGCGCCGGAGACATCAGCACGGTCCCCACCGTCGTGTTCGTATTCACGCTGTTGTTGACGGGCATCCTCATCGTGCGGCGGGTCCGCGGCGCCATCCTCATCGGACTCGTCGCGGGAACAGTCCTGGCCGTCGTCATCGAGGCGATCTGGCACCTCGGCTCGGCAGTCGAGCGGCCCGGCGGCTGGAGCCTCTCGGTGCCTGCCCTGTCGGGATCGCCATTCGCGCTGCCGGACCTGTCACTGGTCGGCGACTTCAGCCTCTTCGGCAGCCTCGGCCGCATCGGGGCGATCGCCGTCGTCATGTTCGTCTTCACGCTGGTCTTCGCCAACTTCTTCGATGCGATGGGCAGCTTCACCGGCCTGGCCCGCGAATCCGGCCTGGCCGACGATCAAGGAACCTTCCCTCGTGTGCGTTCGGCGCTGATCGTCGAGGGTGCAGGCGCGGTCGTCGGCGGAGTGACATCGGCGTCGTCCAACACCGTTTTCGTCGAGTCCGGGGCGGGTATCGAGGAGGGCGCGCGCACCGGGTTCGCGAATCTCGTTACGGGTGTGCTCTTTCTGGCGGCCATGTTCATCTCACCGCTGGCGTCGATCGTCCCGACCGAGGTGGCCGCGGCGGCGCTGGTGGTCGTCGGCGTGATGATGGTGGCGCACCTCCGACACATCGACATCTCCGAGTTTTCCGTCGCCCTTCCCGTCGTGCTCACCGTGGCGACCATGCCGTTCTCCTACTCGATCGCCAACGGCATCGGTGTGGGCTTCATCGTGTGGGTGGTCACCCGTTCGGCCGCCGGCAAAGCCCGCGAGATCAGCCCGCTGCTGTGGGTCGTCGCCGCCGGCTTCGTGGTCTACTTCGCCCGCGGTGAGATCGAGTCGCTTCTAGGCATGTAACGCCGCAAGGTCGTGAGGACCCGCGGCCGGATATCCGTGCGCTTCCCGAACGGCGTCGGAGAACCGCCGAAGGAGGGCGACAGCCTTCTCGAAGTCGTCGCCGAGGCTGTCGAGGATCGGCGCGCACTGCTCGTCGGTGCGGACCTCGATCGCCTCACGCTCCTGCCTGCCACGCTCCGTCAGCGCTCCGCCATCGATCAGGCCGCGGTTCTGAAGGCCGGAAATACCCGCGTCGAGCTCGGCGTCCGACCAGCCCCTTGTCCTGACGTACGACTTGGATCGCAAACCCCAGTACAGCTCGGTCATCAATCCGATCTCGACGGCGCTGTATCCCGCCGACGTCCAGGCGGCCGTGTGCGCGTCGCCTCGGAATTCTCGAAGACGGTCGGCAAAGCGCCAGGCCGCGCTGAGTGGGTCGTCGGGCACATCGGCGCCCATCAAGCCCGCATAAAGCGGGCGTCCCGCCACCGGAAGCGACCCGCTGACCGGTCCCAGAAGGTCGGCCAGCTCCACGGCGCCGTCCGGGTTGTCCCCAAGAATCCTTCGCAGCTGACCGACGGCCGCCGCATCACGGGCGGCCATGATCGTCGCAGCTGTCGTCAGCGTCCAACCGTGCTCGACGGCGGGCACCACGATCGCCGGGTTGAACACCGCGAACGCCGACGCCACCACCTCACCCGGCACTTGCCCGAGGATCGCGCAGCGGCTGCAAAAGTAGGCGTGCATATCCGGCATTGCCACCCCACCGGCAACTGCGGGACTACCGGAGAAGCCAAGCTCGTGGTACCCGGCATGGGCCTCGGGAGCGAAATAGACCTGTCCGGCGAACGCTTCGACGGCACCCGCCAGAATTCGCGTTGCGCGAAACGCGCCATCAGCACCGGCCATTCGCCCACGGTAACCTCCAGACCATGGGGAAGCGATGAGCGCGGGACTGTTCGGACTTCTCGACGACGTCGCGGCACTGGCGCGGCTGGCGGCGGCATCGGTCGACGACATCGGCGCCGCGGCCGGGCGGGCGACCGCCAAGGCAGCAGGCGTCGTCATCGACGACACCGCGGTGACACCGCAGTACGTCCACGGCATCACCGCCGACCGCGAACTGCCGATGATCAAGCGGATCGCAATCGGCTCGCTACGCAACAAGCTGCTGTTCATCCTGCCTGCGGCGTTGCTCATGAGTCAGTTCGTGCCATGGCTGGTCACGCCGATCCTGATGATGGGCGCCACCTACCTCTGCTACGAGGGTGCCGAAAAAGTACTGGGCTGGTTCACCGGACACGACGCGCACGCCGCTCCGACCGCGACCGTCGGCGAGGACGCCGAGAAGCAGATGACGGCGGGCGCGATCCGGACGGACTTCATCCTGTCCGCGGAAATCATGGTGATCGCGCTCAACGAGGTGGCCAGCGAGCGATTCTGGTCGCGGTTCGCGATCCTCGTCGTGGTCGCGATTGTCATCACCGCGGCCGTGTACGGCGTGGTCGCGCTGATCGTGAAGATGGACGACATCGGCCTGCACCTCGCGCAGCGCTCGTCGAAGTTCGCGCAGAAGATCGGCCGTGGGCTGGTTGCCGCGATGCCCAAACTGCTGTCGGCCCTGTCGACCATCGGCACCGTCGCGATGCTCTGGGTCGGCGGCCACATCCTGCTGCTGGGGACGGACACGCTGGGCTGGCACACGCTCTACGGCTGGGTGCACCATCTCGAAGACCTGGTGCACCGCGCCGTCGCCGAAGGTATCGGCGGTGTGCTGGCGTGGCTGGTGAACACAGCTGCCTCTGCGCTCATCGGGTTGGTCGTCGGAGCGCTCGTCGTGGCGATCGTGCACGTGCTGCCGTTCGGTAAGAAGAAGCAGGCCGAGAAGCACTGATTCACGCCGCTCTCGTCACGAGTGGATCAGCCGGCTGGACAGGTCTCCGTCGACTTCCGCGGATATCCGCCGGTGGCCCAACCAACCCAGAAATGCCGTCATCGCCCATGTCCCAAAAGAGTCCGAGATCATGGCGGCGCGCTCCAACACCGATTGGCTCTGGGATATCTGCCGCGACGTCACCCAGGACAGGACCGTGAGCCTGCGTCGCCTGGTCTTCTCATACCACCGCAGCGCGCTCGCGAGATCGCTGTTGCCGCGGTTGGATGCCTCCCTGAAATCCGAAAGTGCCTTGCACAACACCATCGTGTCCAGCAGTGCCTGATTGGCCCCCTGCGCCAGGGCGGGCGGCATCGTGTGAGCGGCATCGCCGAGCAGCGTCATCGCACCCAACCGTGGCAAGCGGGGAATCGGATGCCGAAAATGTGGGAACGGCGAGGCCGCCAGGTCGTCGTCGGTCAACGCCGCGAGTACTTGATCGACCGACTCGGACCACCCTGCGAAGCTGGACCGGATCACGTCGATCGGGCGTTCCGGCCTGACGAAGTCGGGCGAGTGCCGCAAGTCGAACCACCACTGCAGATCGGAGCCGCCGGCGGGCCACAAGCCAAGGCTTCCGTGCTCGCCGATGATCTGCACTGCCACATCCTTTTCGGCGATGTGGGGCACGGTGGTCAGTCCCTGCCAGCTGCACCAACCGGTCGGCTTCGCGGGTTTCCCACCGGCGATATGTCGAAGGGTCGAGTGCAGACCGTCCGCACCGATCACCAGATCCCCGTCCGCGCAGGTGCCGTCTTCGAATTGGATCCGCACCCCGTCCGGTGTGTTGAACGCCGCGGCCACACGGGAGTTGCAGTGAACACGATCGGCGGGAAAGCCCTCCAGCAGACGGTCGAGCAGGACGCGGCGAGGCACCATCCGGACGGGTCCGCGCAACCTGTCAACGAGCGTGGTCACTGCGATGTTGACAAGTGGGCGACCAGTTGACGTCGCGATCCGAACAGTGGACAGCAACTGACCTGCCCCGTCCATGTCGACGCCGAGCTGCTCCAAAACCGTTGAGCCATTGGGCCAGATGGTCACCGCACCGCCACCGGGTCGCATATCTGGCCGCTGTTCGAAGACGGTGACGTCATGTCCGTCGCGCAATAAACCCCGAGCGATGGAAATGCCGCCAACGCCGGCACCGACAACGAGAATTCGGAGTGCCATTTCGTCCCCTTGGTGTCGAAGTACGAGATCTGGCGTAGACGCCGGATGGACGTGATACGACTCGCAGGGAGCTTTCGTTCATCGATGGTGGCCGACATCACAGCGGCGCAGACGGCACATCGCGGAACAGTCGAAAGTCACTCTGATAGGCGCGGTTTCATCAAAGGGCGAGGCTGTGCTCACGCAGTGATCGCATCTTGATCGCAGTATCGCTATCGGCCACCGGGATGAAGGTCACCAGGCGCAGGTGCGGATGGTCGGAGGGCGCCAGGATGTGTTGCTCCACGTGAAGGTCGCCGACCTCGGGGTGGCGGAAATGGCGCTCACGGGAGGGCATCGTGTCGATGTCGAAGCTCTCCCACGCGGATCGGAAAGCCTCGCTCGTCTTCAGTAGCCGGCCCACGAGGTCGGCGAAGGGCGGCTCTTCCAGCCGCGTACCGGCCTCGGCCCGAAACGACGCGACGTTGTACATGCTGGTGAGTTCCCAGTCCGGTATCAACGTGCGCAGGTAGGGGTCGGTGAAAAGCAGCCACAGAAAGTTGCGTTCGGCGACAGGAACTTTCGCCATGTTCGGGTACACCGCCTCGTATGCGGCATTCCATGCCAATACGGTCCAGTTGGTGGTGACCGCCATCGCCGGGAAGTCCGCGAAGGCTTCGAGCAGCCGCGCCACATCTGCGGGGACGGTGTCGGGGCTGGGGTCTGGATTAGGATGGGGCGCACCGTATCCGGCCAGCGCCAGTAGATACACATGTTCGGTGTGCGACAGCCGAAGTGTCCGTGCGAGCGAATCGAGAACCTGGCGGGACGGGGTGACGTCGCGTCCCTGTTCGAGCCAGGTGTACCACGTGATGCTCACACCGGCCAGGTAAGCCACCTCTTCACGACGCAGACCCGCGGTTGTCCGGCCAGTGGTGGGCGGAACACCGAGGTCGGCGCGCACCAGCTGCCTCCGGCGGGTTCTGAGGAACTGACCGAGCACGGCCGCGTTGTGCTTCACTTTGCGCCTTAGCGAGGTGGGTAGAACGCGGTTGGTGCGTCCCTGTGTACACAATCGCTCGTTCGGCCGATCGTTGTCGCCCCCGCTGCCATCCGTTTCACCTGCAGGCTAGCTGGAATCGGCCCATGATGTGCCCAGCTCAAAGGTGGTAGTGCCACTACTAGTGTGGGCTCTACCTGCCCTTGGAGCTCGGCCGATGCCACTCTCGGAATATGACGACAGCCGCAGCGACAACCGGGGTGCAGGGGCTCTATGACGAGCACGCACGCGCCCTGTGGCATTACGCCTGGCGGTTGACCGGCGACGCGTCCCGCGCCCAGGACGTCGTGCAGGAGACCTTGCTGCGCGCATGGCAGCACCCCGAGGTGACGAACGACAGCGAGCGCTCGGCACGGTCGTGGCTGTTCACCGTCGCCAGGAACATGATCATCGACGAGAGCCGCACGCTACGCTTCCGCCGCGAGGTGAGCGCGGCAGACGATTCGGGTGTGCCTGAGCGGGCCTGTCCGGACCAGGTCGATGCGGCACTGGATCGGATGCTGATCAATACCGCGTTGGCGCGACTGACTCCCGATCACCGTGCGGTGGTACAGCGCTCGTACGTCAAGGGTTGGTCGACGGCGGATATCGCCGCCGACCTCGGAATTGCCGAGGGCACTGTCAAATCGAGGCTGCACTACGCACTACGCACATTGCGTGACATCCTGAGCGAAATGGGCGTCACAGCATGATCTTTCCGGATGCCGACCGTACTGCCTCGGTGATGGCACCGACCAATGGGCTGTCGAGTTTCCAGCACTGCCAGAACAGCGGCACGTCGAGGTGCGCGGCGGTCACCTGAACGAACGAACCGTCCGCCAACAACGGTTCGGCCAGATTCTCCGGAAACATGCCCCACCCGAGGTTCGCCCGCACGGCGGTCCCGAATCCTTCCGCCGTCGGCACGAAGTGTTGCGGCCTCGCGATGATACGACGGAACACCTTGCGCACCAACATGTCCTGCAGGGCATCATCGCGGTTCCACGCCAGCGACGGTGCGGCCGCCACGGCGTGGGCTGTGAAGCCGTCGGGCAGATGCCGTTCGATGTACGCCGGGCTGGCGACCGGTACGTACCTCATCACGCCAAGCGGCAGCACCCGGCAACCCGGTACCGGCTTGCGCTCGGTCGTCACCGCTCCCATCACCACCCCCTCGCGAAGCAGTCTGGCCGAATGGTCTTGGTCCTCGATGCGGATGTCGAACAGCACGTCGGCCATTGTGGCGAGGACACCGGTGAACCAGGTCGCCATCGAATCAGCGTTGACCGCCAACGCAATACGAGGGGAAGACCCGTCACCGCCGCCCATCTCCGCGAGGGCCTCGGCCTCCAGAAGTGCGGTCTGCGCCGCCAACCGCAACAGCGGAGCGCCTGCCGTCGTGGCGATACACGGTTTCTCCCGCACCACCACGACCTGGCCGACCCGCTGCTCCAGCGCCTTGATGCGCTGGCTGATCGCCGACGGAGTGACGTGGAGCTGGGATGCCGCGGCATCGAACGACCCGTGCTCGATCACCGCCGCGAATGCCGCCAACTGCTGGCCGTCGATCTGCACATTAGCGATGCTAATGCATCTGCCGAAACATGAACTGTGCTGTTACTGGTTCGCTCTGTTTCGAGCGTGCGATGCGATCCCGTCGTCGAGCCATCCCCGCGCCGCCAGCGCCGCAACGAAGTCGCGGTAGCGCTCAAGCAAGGCCGGGGCTCGAGTCGGGTCAGGCGTGAGTTCGAGTTCACTTCGCACCATGGCGCGCGCCGCCTCGACGACAGATCGTCCCGCAAGTGTTGAGGCTAGGACCGCCATGCCCATTGCGGGTTCCGCTTGGGCCGGAATCGAGGCCGGTCGACCGAGCAGATCAACCCGAAGCTGCGACCAGAAACGGTTGCGGGTGCCGCCGCCGGTCATCGTCAGCGGGCCGTCAGTGGGCGTCTCAAGCAGGTCGAGGTAGTCCATGCAGAGCCGCTCTACGCATGCGACTCCCAGCAATAGCGCTGCGAACATCGCCGCATCGTCTTGAGCGTCACCGATGACGAACGCTTCCACGTTGCGCGCCACGAACGGAAATCGTTCTGCCTCGGCCACCAGCGGATACGCCACGGCACCTACAGGGATTCGCGCCGCGTGAGCGGTCAGTACGTCGAGATCCTTATCACCGAACCGCCGCGCAATGACACCGGCGCCACTATTTGACGCCGCGCCGGGTAGCCACGTGTCGTTCGGCCCTCGATGGCAGTACACAACTCCGCTAGGGTCGCGAATCAGTTGTTCCGAAACGCCCTTGAGTACCAGCGTGGTGCCCAACACCGAGTTCCACGAGCCTGTTTCGACGGCGCCCGCGCCTAATTGTGCCGCGCAGCCGTCGGTCATGCCGGCGACCACTGGTGTACCGGCGGGGATCCCCGTGAGCGACGACGCCGCCGCACTGACGACGCCGAGAACAGTTCCCGGCCTCACCACTTCCGGCAACATACGCGTCGGCACACCGAGCCGGTCGAAAACCTCACTGGGCCATCGCTCCTCGATCACGTCATAGCCTGACTTGAGAGCGTTGGTGGTGTCGGTGGCGACAGGATGTCCGATCAGCCGAGCGGCGATGAAATCAGACTGATGGAAGAGCCGCAGATTCCCTGCCTTCAGTTCCTGCCGGTGCCGCAGCAACCAGACGAGCTTGGGCAAAGCCCATGATGGCTGCATTCGAAAATAGCCCAACGAGGCCCATATCGGTCCCCCCGCCTCATCAACGAGACGTGCCTCCTCCGTCGCCCGGTCGTCGTCGTACATCAGACCGGCCGTCCGCGGACGTCCCGCTTGGTCGGCGATCAGGATGGTTCCCGATGTCGCATCGACGGCGAGCCCCGCGACGGCACCGGCATCGAGACCGTTCAGAGCCGTGATACATGCCCCGATCACCGCCTGCCACCATTTCTCGGCATCCTGTTCGTGTCGCCGACCTCGGCGTTCACCACCAAGTGTGGCCCAACCGGATCCAGCTACGTGGCCATCATCGTCGATGACAAACACACGGACGCTCTGCGTGCCGACGTCGATACCAAGCCATATCCTGTCGTACACGACTGCGGTCCTTCACTTTTCGAGCAGATCCCGGGCGTAGTGGGCCAAACAACCTGAACTTCCCCCCTCCTGGGGGATGGCGGGCCTGGTCAGTTTCTCAAGGGTTAGGTGCATGGTTGCGCAACCCGCGATGACGCATCTTTGCGCAGCCTCGACTCTAGGGATCATGAGGGGGAGGCGCTCCGAAACCATCGGAACACACCGATTGACTCCCGCCGGACAGCGAGGAAACAACTTGTGACCGCCACGCGGAAGAACGCCGCACCAACCAGCGGGAACCACTCGGACGACTGGACCAAGCTGCATTGCGCGGCGATCAGTCCTGCGCCAGTGGTGCATTCGCAGCTTCGGCACCGCTTCGTGCCGAACACCGGGAACGCGTAATCGTGATCGAAGCATCGTCGCCGCCATACCGCCAATCGATGCGGGCGCTCCCCCCCAACGATGGATCGCGGCTGCCAGTGACAGTCTCCGGTCCGGTCAGGGGCGGGGTCGTCATCATGATTGCCCAGGCGCCACACGGCGCCCAATACTGCGACATCGTGCGCGAGCGCCTGCACGTCGCGATGTTCAAAACGGTTGTTATTCCCGCGCACACCCGGCTGACCACAAAGTCGGTCATCGGATTTCTCGATCAGCTGAAGATCGCCGGTGGGCTGCTCGTGGCCGACGGAGTGAGTGGCGAGCTGGCTTGGGACCTGGTCGCCACCGCCCGCGAGCGGTTCACCGGCCTGGTCGCCATCGATAGTGGGCACGCACGGGTTCCCAACGTCAAAGGGGTGATCCGCGACAGGGACTGCCCGGCTGTGCAAGTCGACACGACAGTGCTTTTCAGCACCAAAGCGGCACGCGACGTTGCCCACGCGAGCAGACGACATGTGCACGCGGAGTTTCGGCTCGTAGAGGTTGCGGGTCCCCGAAGATCTCGCCACTTCACTGCGCAGCTGGCCACCGAGATAGTCGTGCGCGCACTTTCACGCTGAGGGCACCCGATGACCGAGCGGCCGTCAGTGCCCGAACATTTCCGAGGAGTACCGATGCGCACAGAGCGCGAGCCCCTGGTTGCCCAGTACGTCGCGGTGATCTGCGATCTGGATGGTGTCGTGTACCGCGGCGCCACACCCGTACCCGGCGCCGTGGAAACTCTGAACCGGCTATCAGCGCAAGACATTCCGGTCGTATTCGCGACCAACAACGCATCTCGCTCACCCGACGCCGTCGTCGCTCATCTCCACGACCTCGGCGTCGGGCCGGACGGGTGGACGGTGGTAACCAGCTCCCAGGCCGCCGCGGCATACCTCGCGGCGCGCCTGCCCGAGCAGACCGTCGTACTTGCCGTCGGGGGGCCGGGTGTTGTGCAAGCACTCGCTGAGGTCGGACTGGTCCCGGTTCGCGTCTCTGAGTTGGCCGGTGCAACCGTGCCGGCGGTAGTCCAGGGGCTTGGGGTCGACGTCACGTGGACTGAACTCGCGGAGGTCGGATACCACGCAGAGGCCGGCGCGACCTGGGTTGTCACCAATCTCGACATCATGCTCCCGACGTCGCGCGGCCGAGCACCGGGCAACGGCGCGTTGGTCGCAGCCGTGCAGGCGGCGACGACCGTGATCCCGCACGTGGTCGGCAAGCCGGGTCCGGAACTTTTCGACTTGGCTCGCTCCACGATGGGCACCGAGAAAGCGGACACTCTTGTGTGCGGCGACCGACTGGACACCGACATCGAGGGTGCCAACGCCGCCGGTCTGGACTCCCTGCTGGTGCTGACCGGCGCCTCAGATCTGAAGGACCTTGCGTTCGCTGCGCCGAGCGCACGTCCGACATATGTGGCCACGGCCCTGACGGGACTGCTCGAGCCGGGCGTGCGCCTGCGTGCGACTCCGGAGGACGGAGTCAGCGGCCGATCTTTGCGGTCCGTCATTACGGCGACGTGGGCAGCACGCGACGCCGGTCAGGCGGTCTCCGAAGACGCCGGTAGGTGGCGCCGCCTCGAGGACCAGCTTGGTCTGGAGCGCACCCGACCCACCTCAGAAACCGGAGGACAACGATGACCACATTCGTCTGCGCGTTCACCGACAGCCAGACCTGGATCGTCCCCGGACTGCGGGACTGCGACATCTACGGGTGCAGCCAGGAAGCTGCGATCATCGCCTACACCAGCAACTACGCCCGGTTCTGCATCGTTCACTCGCAAGAAGGAGTCGGCATCGCGCTGCGCGACCCCGATTTCGAGGGCTGGTACCGCATCACCGCCAGTCACCACGACACCCGGCACCGCCTCATCGTCACCGTGCATCCGCTCTAACCATCCAGGCGGTCGCGGAACCATTCGATGAGCGCCGGGTCGGTGAGCCCGTCTGCGACGAGCGTCGCCCCGGACAGGTCGTCTGTGCGGGTGTATGAGTTGTACGCGGCCAGGCAGCACAGGCCGGCGGCGACCGCTGCCTGCACGCCATTAGCGGAGTCCTCGACGGCGACCGCGCGCCCGGGTGGGCAACCAGTCCGGTTGAGCACCTCGAGGTACACCGCCGGGCTGGGCTTCAAGTCAGAAACCTCGGTTCCGGTGATCACGGTGTGAAACCTGTTGCCGAAGACCTGATCCAAAAGCGGTTCGACCCAGGCGCGGGTGCCTGTTGTCGCCACGTGCATTGCCACACCGTTCGCGGCAAGCGAATCGATCAACTCGCGGGCTCCGGGCCGCGCACCCACGCGCCCGTCCGCAACGAGACGACGCATGATCTCCGTCTTTCGTATGTGCAGCCGTTCTGCGAGCTGCGTTGCCTCGGCGCGTGACCGACCGCGGTCCTGGAGCCAGAACGCCAGCCGCCTCGCGCCTCCGGTGATCTTGAGCAGCTGCCCGTACGTGTCGATGTCCCAGTGATCGGGCAGCCCTGCCTCCGCGAATGCCTCGTTGAAGGCAACCCGATGACCATCTCGCTCGCTGTCGACGAGCGTGCCGTCGACGTCGAAGATCACTGCCTCCGGGCGGCTCACCCGGTCACGGGTCATCGCTGGAGCGCTCCTGGTGGGGTGCTCTCGCGGGCGCGTGCAATCAGCTCTTTGACCGCGGCCGCCTTACCATCCGGATACGCATACATCCACGAGCCGGAGATGAAGACATCGGCACCGGCGGCGGAGGCTCCCTGGATGGTTTGGTCCGTGATGCCGCCGTCGACCTCGAGTTCGATCGCCAGCCCGGATTCGTCGATCATCCGTCGCAGCCGTGCGATCTTCGGCTCCACGGCACGTATGTAGGACTGGCCGCCGAATCCCGGATTGACGGTCATGGCCAGAACGAGGTCGGTTTCGGCCAGAACGTGCTCGACGACCTCGACGGGGGTGTGCGGATTCAGCGCAACGCCACTGCGCGCGCCGAGGTCGCGAATGCGCGCCAGGGTGCGATGCAGGTGCGTGCACGCCTCGGCATGCACGATGACCAGCTCGCATCCTGCGTCGACGTAGCGCCCCAACAGCTCGTCGGGGTTGACGACCATCAGATGAGCCTCGAACTCGACGGTGCTGTGCCTGCGAGTTGCCGCGATGACGTCAGGGCCGAAGGTGAGGTTGGGGACGAAGACACCGTCCATGACATCCCACTGGATCCGGTCGACGCCCGCCTCGCACAACTCGCGCACCTCCTCGCCGAGGCGGGCGAAGTCAGCGGGCAACACCGACGGCACGATGAGCGGGTGGTTGACGCTGTCCATCCTCGTTGGCGTTGTCATGGGCGCGGCCTTTCCGATCGGGTGCGTCCATCCGATCGCATCACGCGCGCGGCGCACTCACCTACGTGGGTGGAGGACCGGGTGATATCGGCTCAGCGCCCCTTCCGTAGTAGCGGAAAGACGGCTTCGGCCAACCGGATTGGGTCGATCGGGTGTGGCACCGCGGCGTCCGCCCGTGACCACCGCGCAAGCCACGCGTCGTCGGGACGGCCGGTCAGGACCAGCACCGGCGGGCAGCAGTCCATCTCGTCCCTGAGGCGTTTGGCAATGCCCATTCCCCCTTCGGGCGTGGCTTCGCCGTCCAGGACGGCCAGATCGACGTCGCCTGCGTCTACACATGCGATGACCATCGAGCCCGTGGCCACTTCGCGGTAGTCGATCTCGGGCAGGTCGGCGGACGGACTCGGGCCCAGCGCCTGGATGACCTGCCGGCGAGTTCGGGTGTTGTCGCTGTAGACCAGGACACGCAAGCGCGCTCGGCATTCGGCTGGTGTCACCTCGGTCACCGGGCCGATGCTAGTGCGGTTTTGCCGGTGTTTCGGCGTGACGGCCGTTGTCCCCCCGTCTATCCACCCACCGGGGGGATGGTCCACGCCGCGGCCGCACCCAGCATGTGATTGGGCCTTGGGTGTCTTAGGTCTGCACGCTGGAACGAGGGAAGAGTGATGCTGACCAACCACACGACGCTGGTGCGGTTTCTCATCGAGGAGCGCCAGCATCACCCTGGCGCCAGCGGGGAATTCAACGCACTCATCCTCGACGTCGCTTTGGCATGCAAATCGATCGCCAACCGGATTGCGTTGGGCGAACTCGGCGGAGCGCTCGGCTCTGCCGATGCGGTAAATGTGCAGGGCGAAGTCCAGCAGAAGCTCGACGTCCTGGCCAACGATTACTTCCTGCGCAACAACGAGTGGGGCGGACAAGTCGCGGGGATGGCCTCCGAGGAACTCGATGAGCCCTACCGGTTGCCGATCGAATACCCAAGGGGCAAATACCTTCTGGTCTTCGACCCGCTGGATGGATCCTCCAACATCGACGTCAACGTCTCCGTCGGCAGCATCTTCTCCATCCTGCGCGCCCCCAATCCCGGTGTCGACCCCAGCCCGGAGGACTTCCTGCAGCCGGGAACGTCGCAAGTCTGCGCCGGCTACGCTCTCTACGGCCCGTCGACATTACTTGTTCTCACGGTAGGGACGGGGGTCCACTGCTTCACATTGGATCCCCGATTGGGTGAGTTCATTCTCACCCGCCAGGACCTGCAGATCCCCTCCTGTGCAAAAGAGTTCGCGATCAACGCGTCGAACCGACGATTCTGGGAACCGGCAGTGCGGCGCTACATCGACGAGTGTCTGGCCGGCCGGTCCGGGCCGCGCAAGCGGGACTTCAACATGCGCTGGGTCGCCTCGCTGGTGGCCGAGACTCACCGCATCCTCACTCGCGGAGGCGTTTTCCTCTATCCGCGTGACTCGAAGGATCCGGCCAAACCGGGCCGTCTTCGGCTGATGTACGAGACCAACCCGATGGCATTCATCATCGAGCAGGCGGGTGGCCTGGCGAGCACCGGCCGGGGGCGAATGCTCGACGTTGTACCCGATCATCTTCACCAGCGCGTGCCGTTCATCTTCGGTGTGAAAGAGGAAGTGGAACGGATCGAGGCCTACCACCTCGACAACAACGACCGCCCTGACGATTCGCCGCTCTATGGCCGCCGCGGGCTGTTCCGGTCCGCGATTGGTTGACGAAGGAGAACAATGTCCCGTCTGCACCCGATCATCTCGGTCACCGGTTCTTCGGGGGCCGGCACCACGTCAGTGATGCGCACCTTCGAACAGATCTTCCGGCGCGAGGCGATGAACGTCGCTTTCGTCGAGGGTGACAGCTTCCACCGCTTCGACCGCGCGGAGATGAAGGCCGCGATAGCGGACGCTCATGTGCGCGGCGACCACAACTTCAGCCACTTCGGGCCGGAGGCGAACCTGTTCAACGAGCTCGAGGAACTGTTCAGATCGTACGGAGAAACCGGAACCGGCAAGATTCGTCGCTACCTCCATGACGACAAGGAGGCAGAGCCGTACGGACAGCAACCGGGCACATTCACCCCGTGGGAGGCCATTCCCGACGAGACCGACATGCTGTTCTATGAGGGGCTACATGGCGCCATCGTCACCGATGACGCGAATGTCGCCCAGCATGCCGATCTGCGGATCGGGGTGGTCCCGGTGATCAACCTGGAGTGGATTCAGAAGTTGCACCGCGACAAGGTGGCCCGCGGCTACAGCTCCGAGGCGGTCACCGACACCATCCTCCGCCGGATGCCGGACTATCTGAACTACATGTGTGGTCAATTCTCGCAGACGGACGTCAATTTCCAACGGGTACCCGTCGTCGATACGTCCAATCCTTTTGTGGCAAGGTCTATCCCGACGGCGGATGAGTCAATGCTCATCATTCGGTTCCGCGATCCACATGGTATCGATTTTCCGTATCTACTCTCGATGCTGCACGATTCGTTCATGTCGCGGCCCAACACGATCGTGTGTCCCGGCGGGAAGATGGACTTGGCGATGCAACTCATTTTCACCCCGATGGTCCTGCGATTGCGGGAGCGACGGAACGCCGAACTCAGCATTCGGTGAGCCAAGGCACGGCAGCTCACCGCAGGAACGCACCGGCACTCTCCGCCAGATCCAGCATGGGCTGCGGCAAGATGCCGAACAACACCGTTGCCGCGACCGCCACCACAATTGCCGCGCCCGTAGCGGAACTGGGCGCCACCACCTGCGGCCTGTCATCCGGTGGTGGCGCGAAGAACATCAGCAGGATCACCCGCGCGTAGGCGAATGCGGCGACGGCACTGGCGATGACGCCGACGATGACCAGCGGGACCGCACCTCCTTCGGCTGCGGCCGTGAACACCGCAAACTTGCTGACAAAGCCGCCCGTGAGCGGGACCCCGGCGAACGCGAGCAGGAAAAGCGCGAACGCCGCGCCTAGAAGAGGCGCCCGTCGCCCCAGCCCGGCCCACCGGGCGATGTCGGTGTCCTCCGCACCCCCGCCCGCGCGGACGAGTGTGACGATGGTGAACGCACCAAGCGCGCTGGGGCCGTAGACAACAAGATAAAACAGCGTCGAAGAGATCCCGGCGGCGTTGGCTGCGATCACGCCCATCAGAATGAAACCGACCTGAGCGACCGCGGAGTAGGCAAGCATTCGTTTGATGTCGGTTTGGGTGACTACCAACACCGAACCCGCGACCATTGTCAGGATGGCGATTGCCCACAGGATCGGTCGCCAGTCGTCACGCAGGCCCGGCAGCGCGACGTAGAAGATGCGCAACATGGCCCCGAAAGCTGCGATCTTGGTGGCGGCGGCCATGAATGCGGTGATCGGTGTCGGTGCGCCTTGGTAGACGTCCGGGACCCAGGAATGGAACGGCACGGCGCCGACCTTGAACAGGATTCCCACCGACAGCAGACCCGCGCCGACGATCGCAAGCGATACGTTGCCGGATCCGGCGGTGATCGCGTCACCGACGCCCGTCAAACTCAGGGTGCCGCAGAACCCGTACAGCATCGCTGCGCCGTACAGGAAGAATGCAGACGAGAAGGCCCCCAGCAGAAAGTATTTCAACGCGGCCTCCTGGGAAAGCACGCGTCGATGGCGAGCCAGCCCACAGAGCAGATACAGGGGTAGCGAGAACACTTCCAACGCGATGAACATCGTCAGCAAGTCGTTGGCGGCGGGAAAGAGCAGCATCCCGCCCACCGCGAACATCGTCAACGGGAACACCTCGGTCTGGATGATCTTCGCTTCGGTAGCTTCGAGTTGCGCGACACTGCCGGGAACTGCGGAAGCCTGCGGGGTGAAGCCTTCCAAGCCGGTGGAGGGGCCACGCTCGGCGATGAGGAGCACCGCGAGTAGGCCGACCAGCAGGATGACGCCCTGCAGGAACAGGGCAGGCCCGTCCACGGCGACCGCGCCTGCCACCGCAGCATGTTTCGTCCCCGCCAGCATGATGACCGCCGCCAGGGCGGTGGCCAACGCGGCCACACTGAGCACCAACTGGACCCTATAGCGGCGGTCACGCGGCACGAACGCCTCCACGACTACCCCGGCAACCGCGATACCGAAGACGATGAGCATTGGCGAGAGCTCGCCGTATTCGACGCTCGGAGTAGGCATACTCATGGATGCGGTCCTTCGGCTGTCATCGGTGTTGTGGGCGCAGCGGCCGGATCGTGCTGGCCGATGGTTATCAAGGTGCGGTCGACCGCCGGATTGATCACATCGAGTGCGGGTTTGGGATAAATACCCAGCATCAGCAGCAAGGCGATGAGCGGTGTGACGACCGCGAGCTCACGGGGTAGCAGGTCACGCAGCTTGTCGTTCCCGTCGGTGACCGGACCTGTCATCATCCGCTGATAGAGCCACAAAATATACACAGACGACAGCACCAGCGCTATAGAGGCCAGCACCGCGAATGCCGGGTATCGGGTGAAAGTGCCTATCAGCACGAGGAATTCGCTGATGAATGGTGCCAGACCCGGTAGGGCGAGCGTCGCCAGTCCCGCGACCATGAAGGTGCCGGCCAGTACCGGCGCGACCTTCTGCACCCCGCCGTAGGCAGCGATCATCCTGGTGCCCCGCCGCGACACCAGGAATCCGGCGATCAGGAACAGCGCCGCGGTCGAAATCCCGTGGTTGACCATGTAAAGCGTGGAGCCGGACTGCCCCTGGCTGGTCATCACGAAGATGCCGAGGACGATGAATCCGAAGTGTGATATCGACGTGTAGGCGATCAGCCGCATCACGTCGGTCTGTCCGATCGCGACAATCGCCCCATAGATGATCGCAATCACGGACAGGGTGATGATGAACGGCCGAAACGTCACTGATGCGTCGGGGAACAACTGCAGGCAATAGCGAAGCATGCCGAAGGTGCCCACCTTGTCGACGATCGACATCATCAACACCGCGGCAGCCGGGGTGGCTTCCACCGCGGCGCCCGGCAACCAAGTATGAAAAGGCCAAAGCGGCGCTTTGACGGCGAAGGCGAACATGAAGCCGAGGAACATTGCGTTGAGCGCAGCGGGATTGATGCCGAGTTGGCCGGAGGACACTGCGGTGGCGATGGCGCGGAAGTCAAACGTCCCCGACCCGAAGATGCCGCTCTGAGCGGTCACCACATACAGGCCGATCACCGCGGCCAGCATGATCAACCCGCCGAAAAGGTTGTACAGCAGAAACTTCAGCGCGGCTCTCGAGCGACCCGTGTCGCCGAAGCTCCCGATGAGGAAGTACAGCGGGATGAGCATCGCCTCGAAGAACATGAAAAACAGCAGCACGTCGAGGGCGATCAGCGATATCAGCACCATGCCCTCGACAGCCAGAATCAGCGCGATGTAAGTGTGGACCAATCGCCCGCGACCGCCCGCGTCGTTCCAGCCGGCGAGCAGAATCAGCGGCACCAGCACCGCGGTGAGCAGTACCAACGCCAACGCGATGCCGTCGATACCGAGGATATAGCCGGCGCCGAATGACGGTATCCAGATATGCGATTCGACGAACTGATACTGGTTGCCCTGAGGTTGGAACTGAACAGCCAATGCAACCGCGATGGCCAGGACGGCGATCGAAGTCATCAGTGCGGTGCACTTCGCGAGATGCCGTTGTGTCGCAGGCAGCACCATGACCACGCCGGCGCCGATCAGCGGCACCGACCACAGCGCGCTCAGCCATGGAAAGTGACTCACCACATCCTCACCAGGGCCATGGCCACGACCACCAGCGTGGCGCCGACGAAGATGGATAGCGCGTATGACCGCGCGAACCCCGTCTGGAGCAGCCGGATCCGAGCCGAGGTTGCACCGATCAATCCGGCCAATCCCTCTACGAGCCCATCGATACCTTTCCTGTCGACGGCGACCAAAGAACGGCTCAAAGTGCGGCCGGGACGCATGAAGATCGCCTCGTTGATCGCATCGCCGTAGAGGTCGTCGCGGGCAGCGGCGGTCGCACCCGAAACCCATGAAGTGGCAAATGCTTTCACGGGGCGGGTGGCGTACATCCGGTAGGCGATCGCCACGCCGATGGCGACGACCGTGAGAGTGATGACGGTCATCACCCACACCGGGGTCGCGTGTTCGGCTTCGTGATGACCGACGACGGGTTCGAGCCAGTTCTGCAACGTGCCGCCGATCGCGAGCAGACCGCCGCCGGCGACCGAACCCGCCGCAAGCGCGATCATCGGCCAGGTCATCACCGCGGCGGGTTCGTGCGGATGCCTGACGGGGCCATCACCAGCTGTGTCTGCGGTACCGTCGTTCCAGCGGCGGTCCCCGAAGAACGTCATGAGCATGACACGACTCATGTAGAAGGCGGTGATCCCCGCTCCCAGCAATGTGGCACCGCCGAGGATCAGCCCTTTGAGTCCTCCTGCGGCAAAAGCTGTTTCGATGATCGCATCCTTGGAGAAGAACCCCGCGAACGGAGGCACGCCGATGATCGCCAGATAGCCGAGCCCAAAGGTGACGAAGGTGATGGGCAGGAACTTCCGCAGACCGCCGTAGCGACGCATGTCGACGTCGTCGTTCATGGCGTGCATCACCGACCCCGCCCCCAGGAAAAGGCCTGCCTTGAAGAAGCCGTGGGTCAGCAGGTGCATGATCGCCACCGCGTACCCGGCTGGGCCGAGACCGGCAGCCAGCACCATGTAGCCGATCTGGCTCATGGTCGATGCGGCGAGGGCCTTCTTGATGTCGTCCTTGGCGCAGCCGACGACAGCCCCGAACAGCAATGTGACCGCGCCGACGATCACGACGCCGAGTTGGGCGTTGGGAGCCAGGTTGAAAACGGGACCGGACCGCACGATCAGATAGACCCCGGCGGTCACCATCGTCGCGGCATGGATGAGCGCCGACACGGGTGTGGGGCCCTCCATGGCGTCGCCGAGCCATGACTGCAGCGGCACCTGCGCGGATTTGCCGCACGCGGCAAGCAGCAACAACAAACCGATGGCGGTCAAGGTGCCCTGCGACAACGCCGCGGCCGCGCCGAACACACCAGCGTAGGAAATGGACCCGATAGAAGCGAACATCACCATCATCGCAATCATCAGTCCGGCATCGCCGACCCGGTTCACGACGAACGCCTTCTTGGCCGCGGTTGCCGCCGACGGCTTGTGGGACCAGAACCCGATGAGCAGATACGACGCCAAACCGACGCCTTCCCAACCCACGTACAGGCCAAGGTAATTGTCGGCCAGCACCAGCAGAAGCATCGCCGCCACGAACAGGTTCAGGTAGGCAAAGAACCGGCGCCGCTCGGGGTCGTCGGCCATGTAGCCGATCGCGTAGATGTGAATGAGCGAGCCGACTCCGGTGATCAGCAGCACGAAGCACATCGACAGGGCGTCGAGCTGCAGGCCGAAATCAATTTGGAGGCCCGCAACCGGCACCCAAGGGGTGAACAGGCTTTCGTGAATCACCCGGTCGGCGGCGTCCCGACCGAGCAGATCGACGAACAACGCGAATCCGAGCGCGAACGCGCCCAGCGAGGTCGCGCAAGCGAGCAGATGGCCCCAGCGGTCGCTGCGCCGTCCGGCCAGAAGCAACACGACCGCACCTGCCAACGGCAGGACGACCAACGGCCACACCAGAGTCGCCATGTCAGTTCCGCAAAAGGTTGGCGCCGTCGGCCGAAACCGATCGGCGGGTGCGGAAGATCGTCATGATTATCGCGAGGCCCACCACGACCTCGCAGGCGGCGACCACCATCGTGAAGAACGCCACCACCTGACCATCCAGGTGGCCGTGCATCCGCGAGAACGCCACGAACGCCAGGTTGGCGGCATTCAGCATCAGCTCGATGCACATGAACATGACAAGCGCATTGCGCCGCAACAGCACTCCGGCCGCACCAACGGTGAACAGCAACGCCGACAAGTGGAGATAGTTGACCGGATTCACTGCACACCCTCTTCCACTGTCGAAGTCGATGTCGATGTCGTGCGAGATGATGTCGTACGAGATTCAGAGACGAGCAGCGTCAGCACGAGTCCCCTTCGCTTCAGGGTCCTGCTGACCGAGAGGTCGCAGACGCCGCCATCGGGGAGCCGGGCCGGAATGTCGACGGCGTTGTGGCGCGCGTAGACGCCGGGTGCCGGCAACGGGGTGGGGTGTCCGCCGGGCTGGAACCGTTGCCGCGCCAGGTCACGTTGACTCTTGCGTCTCGTCAAACGTTCGCGGTGGGCCAGCATCATCGCAGCCAAGGTGGCGGTGATCAGCAGTGCACCGGTGAGCTCGAAGGCCCAGAGATATCTGGTGAAGATCGATGCCGCCAGCCCCTGCACGTTACCGCCGGCGTTGGCATCGGCCAAGCCCGTGAACCCGGTGGTCGCGATGTTGCCGAATGTGCCGGTCAAGACAATTGCGAAACCCGCTCCCGCGACAATGGCGGCAATGCGTTGCCCGCGTAGGGTTTCGACCAGAGATTCGGACAGGTCGACCCCGACGAGCATGACCACGAACAGGAACAACATCATCACCGCGCCGGTGTAGACGATCACCTGCACGACACCGAGGAACAGCGCGTCCTGGGCGATGTAGAGAACGGCCAGATTGATCATCGTGGTTGCCAGGAAAATCGCGGAGTACACCGCACTTGGTGCCACGACCACGCCTAGGGCCGCGAGCGCTGTCACCGACCCCAGAATCCAGAACACCACCGCCTCGGCGGTCGAGGTCTGCGTGAGGGGCTCGGCCGCAAGGAGCGCCGTCGATGCGGCAACGTTCACGAGTCCACACCCCCGTCGGCATCGGCATCAGTGGCACCGGCGATCTTGCCGCGGTAGTAGTCCTCGTCGGTGGTGCCTTCGGCCATGGGGTGTGGTGGAGGCGCCATTCCGGGTTGCAGCGGTGTCAGGAGCTTGTCCTTGCCGTAGATGAGGTCCGCGCGATTGTCGTCGGCCATCTCGAATTCGTTGGTCATCGTCAGTGCACGGGTGGGGCACGCCTCGATGCACAGGCCACAGCCGATACAGCGCAGGTAGTTGATCTGATACACCCGGCCGTACCGTTCGCCGGGTGAAAAGCGCTCTGTCTCAGTATTTTGCGCGCCTTCTACATAGATGGCGTCGGCCGGACATGCCCACGCACACAGCTCACAGCCGATGCACTTCTCCAGCCCGTCGTCATAGCGGTTCAACTGGTGGCGGCCGTGGTAGCGCGGCGCGGTCGGCTCCTTGTGCTCCGGATACTGTTCAGTGATCGGCCTTTTGAACATCGTCGAGAACGTGACTCCGAAACCGGCGACCGCTGCGAGAAACTTAGGCATCGTGACTATTCCCCTTGCTCAGCACAGCGTCGATCGAGATCGAGTTCCCGTTGTGGATTGGCTCGACGACAGGCTCTTGTCCTGGCAGTGGCGGGACCGGGAATCTGCCGTGCATCGGATCGAACGACTGGTCTGTCGTCTCTGGCTCGTGTGTGCGTTGGACTCGGTTCCACCGCAACACAATCAGTGCCAGCGCGATTAGCACGAGGCCGGCGATAGCTGCCGAGAGTTCTCCCTCGGTGTCGAGGGTGCGCAAGGTGGCCACGGTCATGATCCAGGCCAGTGAAACCGGGATGAGCAGTTTCCAGCCCAACGCCATGAACTGGTCGTAACGCAATCGCGGCAGGGTCGCACGCAGCCAAATGAATGCGAACAGGAGGATCCAGACCTTTGCGGTGAACCAGATCAGGGTCACCCAACCGGAGTCGGCACCGTCCCACACGCTGAACGGCCACGGCGCCTGCCAGCCACCGAGGAAGATGGTCGTCGCGAGCGCGGAGACGGTGGTCATGTTGACGTACTCGGCGAGCATGAACATCGCGAACTTCAGCGACGAGTACTCGGTGTGGAAGCCGCCGACCAGTTCACCTTCGGCCTCGGGCAGATCGAATGGTGCGCGGTTGGTTTCGCCCACCATCGCTGTGACATAGATGAGAAACGACGGCAGCAACAGAAAGATGTACCAAGTCCCGCTCTGCGCCGCCACGATCTCCGAGGTCGACATGGTGCCCGCGTGCAGGAACACCGCGGCGAAGGAGAGCGCCATCGCAATCTCGTAGGACACCACCTGGGCGCTGGAGCGCAGTCCGCCCAGCAGTGGATAGGTGGAGCCGGACGCCCAGCCTGCCAGCACGATCCCGTACACCCCGATCGAGGTGACCGCGAGGACGTAGAGCACCGCGACGGCGAGATCGGTCATCTGCAGCGCAGTGCGATGTCCGAACACCGAAACCGCCCCGCCCATGGGGATCACCGCGAACGCCATGAACGCCGGGATCACCGCAATGATGGGCGCGAGCAGGTATATCGGCTTGTCGACCCCTGCGGGAACCAGTCCCTCCTTGAGGGCGAGCTTTACGCCGTCGACCAGCGACTGCAACAATCCGTAGGGGCCCACCCGGTTCGGACCGAACCGCATCTGCATCCGCCCAAGGACTTTGCGCTCCAGCAGGATCGCTACCAGGACGGTCACCAGTAGGAATGCGAACACCCCGAGTGCCTTGGCCACAACCAACCACCAAGGGTCATGGCCGAACCAGGAGAGGTCGGGTTGGTGCGTCACACTGTCCTCCGGATTCGTACCACCGCGCCGGTGGTGACTCCGAGCTGGGCGTGGACCGCCGACCCGGCCGAGTTGAGCGGCAGCCAGACGACGCGATCAGACATCTCGGTGATCGACAGCGGTAGGTGGACCGCCCCATCGACGGTGCTGATAGTCACTGAATCACCTGGGACTAGTCCGATTTCACTGGCCGTCGCCGCCGACAACCGGGCAACGGGACGCCGCGCGGTGCCGGCCAGATTCGGTTCGCCGTCCTGGAGTCGGCCACCGTCGAGCAGCATCCGCCAACCCGCCAGCACCGCCTGGCCTACATCGAGCCGCGGAGGCTCGGCGGGTGGATCTTGCGGTGCGGCGCTGCGGCGCCCTACCCACACCCCGAGCCGCGCCATCTCGGCGGCCGCCATCGCGGCGGTAGGGCAACCGAGGTCGACACCGAGCTCGTCGGACAGCCCGTGCAGGACCCGCAGGTCCGCGACCGCGTTGGTGGTCAGCGCGGCCTCGAATGACCGAAACCGGGCCTCCCAGTTCAGGAATGCTCCAGCTTTCTCGGCGGCGGGTGCCACCGGGAAAACGACGTCGGCGAGCTCGGTGACGGCGCTCTCCCGCAGTTCGAGACTCACGACGAATCGCGCAGCAGCGATGGCGGCGAGCGCGGCACCCGGGTCGGGTAGGTCCGCGGTATCGATTCCGCCAACGAGCAGGGCACTGAGTTCACCGGCACGGGCGGCGGCCAGGATCTCGGTTGTGTCCTTCCCGGGCACCGCGGGCAGGTCGGTATGGTTCCAGGCCGCGGCGGTCTGTTCGCGGGCCCGGTTATCGGCGACGGGCCGACCGCCGGGCAGCAGGTTGGGCAGGCAACCTGCCTCGAGTGCGCCACGATCGCCGGCCCGCCGCGGAATCCACGCCAGGCGTGCGCCGGTCGCGGCGGCAAGTTGAATCGCGGCGGACAGCGCCCCGGGGCTGGTCGCCAGTCTCTCGCCCACCAAAATGAGAGCACCGGGCTGGCACAACAGCGGGTCGCCCGACAGGCCGGCGAGGGCGGCGGCCTCGGCTCCTGGCGCCGTCATGACGACGCGTCTGCCCATTTTCTTCAGGCCACGGCTCGCGAACGGCGCGATCGAAACCACCTGTGTGCCGTGCTTTCGCGCGGCTTTGCGTAGCCGCAGGAACACGATCGGTGATTCCTCTTCGGGGTCGAACCCGGCGATCACCACCACCGGTGCCTGTTCGAGATCGCCGTAGCTGACCGTCATCGGTTGCCCGGCGACGTTCGCGGCAAGGAACTGTGCCTCCTCGCTCGAGTGAGGCCGGATGCGGAAGTCGATGTCGTTGGTGCCCAGCACCATCCGCGCAAACTTGCTGTAGGCGTAGGCATCCTCGACGGTGCACCGTCCGCCAACCAGGACTCCGGCATTTCCTTTCGCCGCAGCCAGCCCGGCAGCAGCCAGCCTGAGCGCTTCCGGCCAGGAAGCCGGGCGCAGCGCGCCGTCAACGCCACGGATCTGGGGCGTGGTTATGCGATCGCCGACGTCGGCATACCGGAAGGACCAACGCCCCTTGTCGCAGTTCCACTCTTCATTGACAAGTGGGTCATCACCTGCGAGGCGGCGTAACACCTTTCCGCGGCGATGGTCGGTGCGCTGCGCGCATCCGGATGCACAGTGTTCGCACGCAGTCGGCGAGGAGATGAGATCGAAGGGCCGGGCCCGGAAGCGGTAACTGCTGCCGGTCAATGCGCCGACCGGACAAATCTGAACGGTATTACCCGAAAAGTAGGAGTCGAACGGTTCATTGGCCGCGATGCCGACCTGTTGGAATGCGCCGCGTTCCAAGAGCTCGATGGTCGGATCGCCCGCGATCTGCTGCGAGAAGCGGGTGCACCGGGCGCACAACACACAGCGCTCGCGATCCAGCAGCACCTGCGTCGAGAGGTTGATCGGCTTGGGGAAGGTCCGTTTGGTGTCGGTGAAGCGGCTTTCGGACCTTCCGTTGGACATGGCCTGGTTCTGCAGTGGGCACTCCCCACCCTTGTCACACACGGGGCAGTCGAGTGGGTGGTTGATCAGCAACAGCTCCATCACGCCCAGTTGAGCCGTGCCGGCGGTCTGCGAGGTGTGCTGCGTGCGCACCACCATGTCGGGAGTCACGGCCATAGTGCACGACGCCACCGGTTTACGCTGACCCTTCACCTCAACAAGACACTGACGGCATGCTCCCACCGGCTCCAACAACGGATGGTCACAGAAGCGCGGTATCTGCACACCGATCAATTCAGCGGCCCGAATCACCAAGGTGCCCTTGGGCACGCTGAGTTCTACATCGTCGATGGTGAGGCGCACCCGCTCCGCGTCAGCTTCCTTGCGGTGGTCGGCGAGGGTCATATCAGGGCCTCGGGTGGCGCGAGCATGGAGGCCGACGGGTCGAACGGACAGCCGTCGCGCAGGTGTGCTTCGTATTCCGCCCGGAAGAATTTGACCGAGGAGATTATCGGGCTTGCGGCGCCGTCACCCAACGCACAGAACGACTTCCCGAACAGGCTGTCTGAGATGTCGAGCAACTTCTGGATATCCGACTGGGTGCCCGACCCGGTCTCCAGTCGTCGATAGATCTGTGTAAGCCAGTACGTGCCTTCCCGGCACGGAGTGCACTTGCCGCAGGACTCGTGCGCGTAGAACTGGGTCCAGCGCCGCACAGCGCGCACCACGCACGTGGTTTCGTCGAAAATCTGGAGCGCCTTTGTGCCCAGCATCGAGCCGACGCCGGCAACTCCCTCGTAATCCAACGGCACATCAAGGTGTTCGGCGGTCAGCAACGGTGTCGACGAACCACCCGGGGTCCAGAACTTCAACTCGTGCCCCTCACGTACACCGTCCGCGTATGCCAACAACTCACGCAGGGTGATACCCAGCGGTGCCTCGTACTGGCCGGGCTGTTTCACATGCCCGGACAGTGAATACAGTGTGAAACCCGGTGATTCGTCTGACCCCATGGAGGCAAACCAGTCGATGCCGTTCAGCAGGATCGGTGGGACGCTCGCGATGGTCTCGACGTTGTTGACGACCGTGGGGCAGGCATACAGGCCCGCCACCGCAGGGAACGGCGGTCGCAACCGGGGCTGGCCGCGGCCACCCTCGAGCGAATCCAGCAGAGCGGTCTCCTCTCCGCAGATGTAGGCCCCCGCGCCGGCGTGTACCACCACGTCCAGGTCAAATCCGGACCAGCCGATGTCCTTGCCCAGATAACCCGCCGCATACGCCTCGGCCACCGCGGACTGCAGTCGGCGCAGCACAGGAACGACCTCCCCGCGCACATAGATGAATGCCTGGTGTGCACGAATCGCGTAGGCGGCGATGATGGCGCCCTCTATCAGCGCATGCGGGGACATCAACATCAGCGGAATGTCCTTGCACGTACCAGGTTCGGACTCGTCGGCATTGATGACCAGAAAGTGCGGCTTGGCGCCGACCCCGGTGTCGTCCTGTGGAATGTAGGACCACTTGGTGCCGGTGCGGAAGCCCGCGCCGCCGCGGCCCCGCAATCCCGATTTCTCGACCAGGGCGATCACGTCATCGGGTTCCATACCCAGCGCCTTGTCCAGGGCGCGGTAGCCGTCGTGGCGTCGGTAGGTCGCCAACGACCAGGACTCCGGCTCATCCCAGAACCGGCTCAGCACCGGCGTCAGGGGCGTCGGCTGGGCTTGCGCAGGTACCATTACTGCCCCGAATCTGTTGTGACGTCGGGTATATCGGGCGCGGTCAGCCCCAGCTCGCGCGCCACGCGCAGCCCGGCTAGCGTCGCCACACAGGCCTGTTCGGCATCGGCGTCCGGGCGGTCGACAGGCGCCCCGGCCAGCATGCGGGAAGTGTCTCTGAAGCTGCATGGCGCTGCACCACGCGTGGGCAGCGGTGGTTGGCCGCCGCGCAGGGCGTCAACGAGTTCACATGCGCTATCTGGTGTTTGGTTGTCGAAGAACTCCCAGTTGACCATCACCACCGGCGCGTAGTCACACGCGGCATTGCATTCGACCTGCTCGAGCGTCACCCGTCCGTCATCGGTGGTCTGCCCGACATCGACACCGAGATGATCCTGGAGGGCGCCAAGAATCGCATCGCCGCCCATCACCGCGCACAACGTGTTCGTGCACACGCCGACCAGGTACTCACCGGTCGGACTGCGCCTATACATCGAGTAGAAGGTGGCGACCGCCGTCACCTCTGCATCGGTCAGATCCAATTGCTGCGCACAGAAATTGATGCCGACGGTGGTGACGTAGCCGTCCTGAGCCTGCACCAGATGCAGCAGCGGCAGGAGCGCAGAGCGGGGCTTCGGGTACTTCGCGATGATCGCAGCGGCGTCGGCGGCCAGTCGCGCCGTCACGTCGGGGGGATACGTGGCGCCATTACCAATCGGCGGGCCGGGATCATCGGGCCGTGGCCCCAGTTGCAGGTCCACCGTCATCGGTTGTGCCTCTTCGCGCGAGCGCTCATCAGCGGTCCACCCCGCCCATGACCGGGTCGATACTCGCGACGGCGGCGATGACGTCGGCGACCAAGCCGCCCTCACACATGGCGGCCACGGCTTGGAGGTTGGTGAACGAGGGGTCGCGGTAATGGATCCGGTAGGGCCGGGTGCCGCCGTCGGACACCATGTGCACACCCAGGTGGCCCCGAGGACTTTCGACGGCGACGTAGACCTGTCCGGCCGGAACCCGGATTCCCTCGGTGACGAGCTTGAAGTGGTGGATGAGCCCCTCCATGGAGCCGCCCATGATCGTGGAGATGTGCTCAGCAGAGTTGCCGAGGCCGTCGGCCCCCAGCTTCAGGTCCGCCGGCCAGGCCAGTTTCTTGTCGGTGATCATCACCGGACCGGGCTCCAGGCGCTGCACACACTGCTCGACGATCTTCAGTGATTCCTTCATTTCTTCGACCCGGATCAAGTAGCGACCGTAGGCGTCGCATCCGTCGTCGGTGACGACATCAAAGTCGAATGTCTCGTAGCCGCAATAGGGTTGGGTCTTACGAAGGTCGTGCGGAAGTCCGGTGGACCGCAGCACCGGTCCGGTGATCCCGAGTGCCATGCACCCCGTCAGATCCAGGTATCCGACGCCCTTGTTGCGGGCCTTCCAGATCGCGTTCTCGCGCAGCAGGTCCTCGAGATCGCTCAGCTGGCCCGGCAGGGTCTTGCACAGCGCTCGGATTCGGTCGATGCCGTCGTCGGGCAAGTCGGCGGCCAGCCCGCCCGGCCGGATGTAGGCGTGATTCATCCGTAGGCCGGTGATCGCCTCGAAAACCTTCAGGATGTCTTCGCGACCGAGAAATCCGAAGAACATCGCGCTCATGGCTCCCAACTCCATGCCGCCGGTCGCCAGGGCGACCAGATGACTGGAGATGCGGTTGAGTTCCATCAGGAGCACCCGAATCACGCTGGCGCGCTCAGGAATGTCATCCGTGACGTCGAGCAACTTCTCGACACCCAGGCAATAGGCGGTCTCGTTGAAGAACGGGGACAGGTAGTCCATTCGGGTAACGAACGTCACGCCCTGGGTCCAGTTGCGGTACTCGAGGTTCTTTTCGATGCCGGTATGCAGGTAGCCGATACCGCAGCGGGCCTCGGTCACCGTCTCGCCCTCGATCTCCAGGATCAGCCGCAAGACGCCGTGCGTCGACGGGTGCTGGGGTCCCATGTTGACGACGATGCGTTCCCCGGACGGTGACCCAGCCGCGGCCGCCGCCACGATCTGGTCCCAATCCTGCCCAGCCACCGTGATCACGGTCTCGGCCGTCACCGGTAGGCCCTGCGCTCGTCGGGTGGCGGAATCGAAGCGCCGCGGTACTCGACGGGGATGCCGCCCAACGGATAGTCCTTGCGTTGCGGATGGCCCTGCCAGTCATCGGGCATTTCGATACGGGTCAGCGAGGGATGCCCATCGAAGACGATCCCGAAGAAGTCATAGGTTTCGCGCTCGTGCCAGTCCGTCGTCGGATAGACCGAAAAGAGCGACGGCACATGCGGATCAGCGTCGGGGCAGCTCACCTCGAGCTGGATGCGACGGTTGTGGGTGATCGACGTCAGCGGGTACAGCGCGTGCAGCTCACGGCCGCCGTCGTCGGGGTAGTGCACCCCCGACACCCCGAGGCACAGCTCGAACCGCAACCCTGGTTCATCCCGCAGCACCTGTGCCACCGCAAGCAAGTGCTCCCTTCGTACTTCCAGTGTCAGTTCTTTGCGGAAGACGACAACGCGCTCGATGGCGTCAGCGACGCCGGACTTCGCAAGCGTGGCTGTCAGCAGGTCGACGACTTCGTCGAAGTAGCCGGAGTACGGGCGAGAGGAGCTCGGCCGCTTGGGAAGTGGCTGCAGTAGCCGCCCATAGCCGGACGTGTCGCCGCTGCCCGCAACGCCGAACATTCCGTGGCGCATGCCATTCACGCCGAATGTCCCGCTCATCGGAGCAGGCCGGTGAGTTCGATGGTGGGGGGCGATGACAGCGCGGCCTGTTCGGCCGCGGCGATGGCCTCGGCGCGGTGCACACCCAGCGGCATCTTCTGAATCTGTTCGTGCAGCATCAGGATGGCGTGTAACAGCATCTCCGGACGCGGCGGGCACCCCGGTAGGTAGATGTCCACCGGCACGATGTGGTCGACGCCCTGCACGATTGCGTAGTTGTTGAACATCCCGCCCGAGGACGCGCACACGCCCATCGCCAGAACCCATTTCGGCTCAGCCATCTGGTCGTAAACCTGACGAAGCACCGGTGCCATCTTCTGAGAGACCCGGCCGGCCACGATCATCAGATCGGCCTGCCGCGGTGTCGCCGAGAACCGCTCCATTCCGAACCGCGCGATGTCGAACCGCGGTGACGCCGTGGACATCATCTCGATGGCACAACACGCCAATCCGAACGTCGCAGGCCACAAGGAGCCCTTCCGTACGTACCCGGCCACCCTTTCCAGAGTGGATAACAAGATCCCACCCGGCAGCTGCTCTTCTAGTCCCAATTGAGGCCACCTCGCCGCCACACGTAGGCGTAGGCCACAAAGACCGTCAGCATGAAGAGCAACATCTCGACCAACGCGAATACACCCAATGAGTCGAACGACACCGCCCACGGGTACAGAAACACGATTTCGATGTCGAACACGATGAACAACATCGCGGTCAGATAGAACCTGATCGGGATCCGCGCCGACGCCGTCGGTCTCTCGGCCGGTTCGATACCGCACTCGTAGGCATCGAGCTTGGCTCGGTTATACCGGCGCGGACCGATCGCCAGCGCCATCCCCACTGAGCTGACCGCGAACGCGGCGGCGATCGCGGACAGGACGAGTATCGGCGAATAGATACCCATGCCTGCCTCCCTGCTCGCTGTAGTGCCGCAACGTAAAACGGTGTCGCCGAGGACCACTGGGTCTTACCGGTAACCGCATGTCTACTGACCTAAGGCAAGCGGGTAGACCCCGATATGGGGGATATGCCAGGTGATTGGCGAGTACGAGCTCTCAGCGCTCTATCGGCAGGGCCAGAAGCCCTGGGTCGACCGTGGCCCGCGCCGCGACCGATGCGGCGGCGGCGGTGACGATCACCGCAGCGTCGCCGTCTCTGCCCTTGGGGATTTCGATCGCCGCGCTGTCCGGCCCGTCGCGATTGGCCATCAGCCAGTCGTACAGCAGCCAGTCCAGGGCGCACGCCGTCGCTAGCGGGTCGGCTTCGGGCGCGCCGGCGGCGGTCACCACCGCCAACAGAGCGTCTCGATGCTCGTTACGCGCGGCGTCCTTGTTCACCCCGGAGCTGTCGAACAGCATCATCGACAGCGTGAGCGGGAATCGCAGTCCCGACTCGGTACGGACGATCCAGCGCCCGCCCTTCCACGGCGCATCCGAATCCGCCTGACACATCTCGCCGTATCCGCTGACCACACCGAGTGAGGGGTCGTCGAGTTCGCCGTCGAAGGGGGCGGGTCCCAGTAGGCCCAGGGGTTCTCGGGCACATATCGAGAACAACGCAGCGGTCCCGATGATCTTGCCGGCCCGCACATCGGCATCGATGCCCGTCATCTCGGTCGCCGTCGCGTATTCGTGGCAGAGTCGGTCCAGAGCGCGGTGCAGTTGGACCAGGTCGTCCCTCTCGCTTTCCGTGTCCGGTCGACGGCCGCCGCCTAGCAGGTCACCGAACCGTGCTGCGGCGATGATCAATGCATCGTCGAGGGCCTCCAGATGAGTCGCCACAAGTCGATCGGCCTCATCATCGTCGATGACCAACTCGGACAACGTCGCCGGTGTGCCCGCCGGCGTCGCCCAATGGAATCCGATCTGACCGTCGGCCTGCACGATCCGAGGTCTCATTGCGCCTGCGCAAGACGGTGATTGGTGAGCCTGAGCTGCCGGGCCGTACTGTCCTGAAGCGTCCGAACCTGATCGGCCGACAGCCGACCGCACAATCGACCCCAGTGCACGGCGACTTCGTCGCCGGCAGCGGCATCGGGCACAGCACTGTACCCGTCCTCCCAGATTTCCAGTCGCCGTACCGACGGTTCGGACATCCCCAGGGCGTGGCCGTCCCAGACCAGCTCGGGGGCTGACACCTCGACCTGATGATCGGCACGGGACAGCACGGTGGCCCACGTTATTCGGCAGCCGTCGAGAACCCGCAGCGGATGTTCGTCCATTCCGCGGCCGAGCAGCCGCGACCATGGATACACCCCGAATACGTGGAAGCAATGGTTGCCAGCCGCTTCGGCACCGAGATCCGAGGTGAGGTGCGACCAGTAGTGGCCCGCCCGCGGGCCGATCACCGCAAGCAGTTCGTCGGCGAACTCCCTCGGGTCGAGATCGGCGGCGACGCCGCCACCAAGCCAGTATGACTCGACGAGTCGATGGTCCAACGGATCTGCGATACCGGTCATCCGGGACAACACCTGCAGGTACGGCCAGGCGCCGGAAAACCCCTTCGCGACTTCTCGCACCTCGTCGGCCGAGCCGCCCCGCAAGGTGCCCGCTTCCGGCGGGCCGCAATAGCCGAGTCGGTTCGGGGCGTAGGCGTAGCGCGCGAACATCTCGACGCCCTCGGTGTCAAGGGATCGCTGGGCTGCCGACGACGGGGTCACCCCCGTGCACCGAGCCCCACGAGCTTGGCGGCGTCGCGGTGCATCCGGCCGAAGTTGTAGTACGCCGCGCAGGCGCCCTCGGCGGACACCATGCAGGTCCCGATCGGTGTCTCCGGGGTACACGCGGTGCCGAAAACCTTGCACTCCCATGGCTTCAGGACGCCCTTGAGCACCTCGCCGCACTGACACGCCTTCGGATCGGCCACGCGGACACCGGGCATCGCGTATCGCAGTTCGGCGTCGAACTGCGCGAAGTCGTCATGCAGTTTCAACGCGCTTTGGGAGATGAAACCCAGCCCGCGCCACTCGAAGTGCGGACGCAGCGCGAAGACCGTCGCCATCAGTGTGAGGGCGGCGACATTGCCCTCCTCGTGCACCACGCGCGAGTACTGGTTCTCAACCTCGCAGCGACCCTCGCGGATCTGCGTCAACAGCATTGCCACCGATGCCAAGATGTCAAGTGGCTCGAATCCCGCTACCACCAGGGGTTTACCGTAGACCTCGGGGACGAACCGGTACGGCCTGTTCCCGACGACGGTCGACACGTGGCCGGGCCCGAGGAAGCCGGACAGTCGAAGATCGGGCGAATCGAGGATGGCCTTGATCGGCGGCACGATCGTGACGTGATTGCAGAACACTGCGAAGTTCTCGACGCCCAGCTCGCGGGCGCGCACCAGGGTGACCGCGGTGGACGGCGCGGTGGTTTCGAAGCCGATCGCGAAGAACACCACCTGCTTGTCGGGATTGTCGAGAGCCAGCTTGAGCGCGTCCAGCGGGGAGTAGACGAACCGCACATCGGCCCCGCGCGCCTTCGCGTCCAAAAGGCTGCCGTTCGACCCGGGCACGCGCATCATGTCGCCGAAACAGGTGAAGATGACATCGGGCTGCTGCGCCAGCCACATCGCGTCATCGATACGGCCCATGGGGATTACGCAGACCGGACAGCCGGGGCCGTGCACCAGCTCGACGTTATCCGGCAACAGGTGCTCGATACCATGCCGGTAGATGGTGTGAGTGTGTCCGCCGCACACCTCCATGAACTTGAAGTGTTCGGCGCCGTCGCCCGCGAGCCTTTCGATGGCACCGAGGAGCTTGCGGGCGGCCGCGGGATCACGGAACTCGTCAACGAAACGCATGGCGTGTCCTCCTTTTTCAGATGATTGATGACGAATCGAAGGCTTCTATCTCTTCGACGTAACTGGTGCCGAGCTTCTGGACAGCCGCAAGCGTCAGCAACGCCTCCGTCTCGTCGATCTTGGCCATCGCGAAACCGACGTGAACCAGCACCCACTCGTCCGGTTCAGGCGGGTCCTTCTCGAGCAGCCGGATGCTGATCGTCCGCCGTACGCCACTGACATCTACCTTCGCCAGATAGTTGGCTGTGTCGGTGATCTCGACAATCCGGCCGGGAATTCCAAGGCACATTTCCCACTCCTTTATCAGCAGATGCGCGGTAAGGGGTCGCCGACGAGCATGTCCACGATCCGGGTGCCCCCGAACCCGGTGCGCACCACGACCGTCGCCGCCGGTTCCTCGGTGATTTCGCCGACCTCGGCGGCATCGACTCCCAGCGGATGGCTGCGCAACGCCGCAAGTCCGGCCTCGGCTTCCTCGGCTGCCACCACCGCAATGAACTTGCCTTCGTTGGCGACGTACAGCGGATCGATGCCGAGCATTTCGCATGCACCGTTGACCGTCGGGCGGATCGGCAGGTGTTCCTCGTCGAGCACCACGCCGAGACCACTGGACTGGGCGAGTTCGTTGCAGACGGTGCCGACGCCACCGCGGGTGGGGTCGCGCAGCCAGCGGGTGGACGGTGCTGCTGCCAGTAGGAGTTCCACCAGCGGGCTGACTGCCGCGGTGTCGGATTCGATGTCGGCCTCGAGGTCCAGATCGCCGCGCGCCAGCATCACCGCCATGCCGTGGTCGCCCATCGATCCGGACAAGAGCACCTTGTCCCCGGCACGCACCGATTCCGCGGACAGGGTCCGGCCCACCGGAATCACACCGGCGCCCGTGGTCGTGATGAACAGTCCATCGGCCGCGCCCCTTGGCACCACTTTCGTGTCGCCGGTGACGATCTGGACGCCGGCGGCGGTGGCCGCCTGTGCCATATCCGCGACGATCTCCTGCAGTTCGGCGATCGGGAAGCCCTCCTCGAGCACGAATGCCGTCGAGATCCAGGACGGCACCGCGCCGACCATGGCCAGGTCGTTGACAGTGCCGTGCACGGCGAGGTGGCCGATCGAGCCGCCCGGGAATCGCAAGGGCTGCACAACAAACGAGTCGGTGGACATCGCGAGTCGCTCCCCACTGGGCAGCGTGAGAATCGCACCATCGCCCAGCGACTCGAGTTGCGGATTACGGAAGGCCTCCAGGAACACCGCGTCGACCAGCGCCGCCGACGCCTTACCGCCCGCTCCGTGGGCGAGCGTCACCACCTCGTCGCGCAACCGGGGACGACGCCGGCGAAACAGCTCGATCCGCTCGATCACCTCACCTTCGGCGAAGCTCGGCCCGGAGGACAGGTACTCACTTGCTGCCTTGCTCATCAGATCTCAGTCCCTTGCTCGTGCACGGCCGACCACAGTTGGTATCCAAGCAGCGCCTGCGATTCCTGGATCCGATGGACGCTCTGCGAGTGAACGATGAAGCAGGTGTCGACATCCGGGCTGGTCGCAAACGTCCCGCCGTCGTATCCGGCGAAGCCGACGACATACATGCCGCGCTTGCGCGCCTCCCGTATGGCAACCGTCAGATCCGCGGAGCTGCCGCTGGTGGACATCGCGACTGCGATGTCCCCGGAATCCGCCCGCGCCATCAGCTGTCGGGCGAACACAAGCTCGAAACCGACGTCATTGCCGAGCGCGGTGAGTATCGCTTCATCGGCGGTCAACGACCAGGCCGGCAGGGCACGTCCGGCCGGTGGCCGAGCGAAGAGCGTCGCCAGCGTCGTCGCATCCGTGGAACTGCCGCCGTTGCCGAAGGCGAACAGCCGGCCGCCCGCGGCGAACCGAGCCGCCATCTCGGCCGCCGCCTTTGCCACCTTTTCCGCGCTCGACTCCACAGTGGATCGGCGCAGGGCCGCGCTTTCGGCGGCCTTGGCTTGCGCCGACGCCGCGAGATCGACAAGCAGTGAATTCAGGTCGTGTTCCTGAGCATCGATGAAGGGATAGAGAAAGTTGGTCGGCTCATGGCCCGAATCGAGACCGGGTTGGTTCCTCATAGGTCACCGACCTTGCTGATGGCCATCCCCGCATGAACGAGGACGAGTTCGCCGGCGTCAACGGGGTCGACGAGCATGGTCGACACGGTCTCCACCCCCTCCGCGGTGCGCACCCGAGCCGACCCTTGCGCCGACGCACAGAGCACTTCGCCGAGGCGGCCCTCATCGCTGCAGGTGATGCAAACCTCCTCGGTGCATTCGGTGGGCTTCAGCAGACCCGGGTGCTCGAAGCAGACATGGGTGAGTTCCCACAGCAGGTGATACAGCAGCACGAAAGCTCCGGTCGCGGGCGCTTTCGGATCGGGGTCATCGAGCCAGAGAACGTGGTCGGCCGCACCCGCGTGGGGACGCTGTCCGTTGCCGATCCAAATCGTGGTCGCGCCCCAGGCCGGCGCCCTGCGCATCACCGACCGGACGTCGGCGTCGTCGGCGTCGGCAACCGCGATCACGACGTCGCCGGCGCGAACGGACACCCGCACCACGTCGACCAGGTCTGGTCCGGCGAGCGCCACCGCGGGCAACGCCGGTTTGCCGACGATCACCGGATGCACGAACTCGACCGCAATGTGCTGGGCGTGCGGCTGCCACGACGGCGCGAGGGACCACATCGTGGCGCCGGCGGAAAATCGTCGCGCCAACGACAGTGCGGTCGTGGCGAGATCGGCAGCCAGGTCCGCCCCGAGCCCGTGTTCGACGTCAGTCGTGTTCATAGCGAAACTCCCCTTGTTTGGCCGAACGCGGCGTCACCGTCGGGATCCAGCGCGGTCAGCATGGAAACCGCCGCCTGCCCCAACGCGAGCCCACCGTCGTTGGGCGGAACGATGTGGTGGGTGAGCACCGTGAACCCGGCCGCTTCCAGGTGCCGCCGGCACGCCCGCAACAACAGGACGTTCTGGAACACGCCGCCTGTGAGTCCCACCAGCGCAACCGAACCGGCCACCAGAGAAACCACCTCGGCGACGGCGACCGCGACCGCCTCATGGAAGGCCGCCGCCAACACCGCGGCGTCGACTCCGACCCGCAGCGCCGACACGATCGCCTGCATCAACCCCGCGGAATGAATCCGGCCGTCCGAGCCCACGGCCAGCCGTAGCGCCGGATCACGCGGCGTATTGCTCGCGGACTCGGCCAGCATCTCGAGTTCGATCGCGGCCTGGCCTTCGTATTCGATCCGCTGCCGCACGCCGAGCAGCGCGGCAACCGCGTCGAACAGGCGCCCCATGCTCGAACAGGGCACACATCCCGTTCCGCTGCGGAACTGGGAGCGGAGCATCCGCAGTTCCGTGGGCGAGGCCGCGGCAACGGGAGCCAGGTCCTGGTCCCAGTCGATGCCGGCCGCCCACAGTTGTGACAGCGCCATTCGCCACGGATTCCGGACCGCCGCGTCGCCACCGGGCAGCGGCACGGGCACCAGGTGGCCTACGCGCGTGAAGCGGTGCGTGTCGGGTCCGATTGCGAGAATTTCGCCGCCCCATACAGTTCCGTCGCAGCCGTAACCGGTGCCGTCGAAGGCGACCCCGATGATCGGTTCGCATAATCTGCCGTGCTCGGCAAGTAGCGACACCACATGTGCATGGTGGTGCTGGACGAGGTCCAACGGGCGCCCGTCGGCGTGACGCTCGGCCCATGCCCGCGTGTGATAGCCGGGATGCAGGTCTGCGGCCAACCGCTGCGGCTTCCGACGGATTCCGCAGAGCTGGTCGACGGCGTGTTCGAATGCACGCAGCGTGTCGAGGGTGGCCATGTCGCCGATGTGACCCGAGCAGAAGGCACGATTCTCCTCGACGAGGCAGAAGGTGTTCTTCAGCTCACCGCCGACGGCCAGCACCGTGGCAGTGCTTCGCCCGGCCGGCGTCGGGATCTCAACGGGCAGTGGCGCATAGCCGCGGGACCTGCGTATCGGCAGTTCCCTGCTGTCGACAATGCGGACCACCGAGTCATCGCACGGTACATGAATCGGCCGGTCGTGGTCGAGCACCGCGTCAGCGAGCGCCGAAGAACCCGAAAGTCGCTGTGCAGCATCTTCATCGGTGAAGCAGATCGGTTCGTCCGAGCGGTTGGCGCTTGTCATCACCAACGCATCCGGCACCGGCGTCTGGACACCCGGGATGGGCGCGAAGAGCAGATGGTGAACAGGAGAATACGGCAGCATCAGCCCGATCAGCGCACTGCGCGGTGCAACCAGCTCAGAGATCCGGGTGCCGGATCTGCGGCGCAACAGCACGATCGGGCGCGCAGGGCTGGACAACACCGCGGCCGCGGCGTCGTCAATTTCCGCGAATCGACGCGCGACCTCGAGATCGCGGACCAGGATCGCGAACGGCTTGCCGCCCCTAGCCTTTCGGGCACGCAGTGCGGCGAGCGCATCGTCGTCGTCGACAGCACAACTCAGGTGATACCCGCCGATCCCCTTGATCGCGACGACGGCGCCCCCACCAAGTGCTCGCTGGGTTGCCTCCAGCGCGGGGTCCGATCCGCGGACGAGTTGGTTGCCGGACCGGAACCACATCGAAGGGCCACAGTCCGGGCATGCGACCGGCTGAGCATGAAATCGCCGGTTCGCCGGGTCCTCGTATTCGGCGGCGCACCTGGCGCACATCTGGAAGCCGGCCATCGTGGTGGTTGGGCGGTCATATGGCAGCTCGCGGATGATCGTAAACCTCGGCCCGCAGTTCGTACACGTGACGAACGGGTGCCGGTAACGCCGGTCGCGGGGGTCGAACAACTCGGCGACGCATTCGTCACACACCGCGATGTCAGGTGGAATCGCGGATGCGGCACCGTCGACCATCTCGCTGTCCACGATCCGGAAATCAGGCGCACCTGGGTCGGCAGCCATTTGAACCGCCGATACCGTGCTGATCGTCGCAAGGGGCGGCGCCTCGGCGCGAAGCAGTCGGGCGAACACATCAACGGTGGCCGTCGGTCCCTGCACCTCGATGAATACGGCCCTGGAATCGTTGCCGACGAATCCGGCCAGCCCCAGCGCGGTGGCAGTCCGATGCACAAACGGGCGGAAGCCGACGCCCTGGACCACACCGGTCACCGTGAATCGATATCGGACGTCCTCGGATTTCAGGATCAGCGATGTCTGGGTCACCGACACCGCCAGACCACGACCCTGTTGTTGCCCGAATCCGCCACCGCCAGCCGATCGCCACGAAGAGAGATGCCGTACGGCCAGCACAGGGTGTCTCGTTGAACCGACGTCCACCGGTTCTCACCGTTGGATGCGAAATTCGGCTGCCCCAACACATGGTCAGCGGCGCGACCGTCGCGGGGCATGCCGTCCCACAACAGGATTCGGTTGTTCGCGGTGTCAGCCACCGCCAGCCGCTCGTTCGGGCCGCCGCAGCCGTCGAATTGAGCCGCGTAGGGGAAGCGAAATCGGTCCCCGGTGTGCGGACCGTAGGGCCATTCGTCGGCCGACGTGAAATCGACCTGTCCGAGAACGATATCCGCATCGCGGTCCGAGTCGGGTTCAGGCGACCAGCCCAGCAGTCGATGGTCCCCCGCGTCTGCGATCAGCAGCAGGCCATCGGTGCCGGTGATGTCATGGGGCCAGCGAAAGCTGGCGGGGCCAACAGCACCACCGCGGTTCTCGTCGCGGTGGGCCGCGTCGGGTTGACCCAGGATGATGTCGGCCGGCTGCCCGGGGTCGGGGATACCGTTGTCCCAGCCGAGGACTCGTCGATTGCCGGTGTCGGCGACCCAGAATCGGGAGCCCACGACCGCGATGCCGAACGGCCAGTAGAACGTCGATGCCGAGCAGTCGCCACCGCGATTGGGCTCTACGGCTGCCGCATCATCCTGTCCGAGGATGATGTCCGGCGCGACATCGCTGACCTCGGGGACCGAGTTCCACACCAGGATCCGGTGGTGCCAGGCGTCGGCGACGACAAGCCGCCCGTCATGCACGAGCACACCGGTGGGCAGGTTCATTCCCCGTTCTGGTCCGCGGCCGGCGGCGGCCCTTCCTTCGGTATGGCCGTCCGGCTGACCGAGGACGATGTCGGCGGGCTGCTCATCGTGGTCCGGAACTCTGTGCCACACGAGCACCCGGTGGTTGCCGGAATCGGCGACCACGAGATGGTCATCGCCGAGGAAGACTCCTCGCGGCGAATACATCCACGCCATCGACGGACTGGCGGACGGCAAGGCCAATCCGCCGGGTGCCGGAGCACCGAGCCACACATCGGGTGACCACCCTGCGGTCAGGTCGTCCCCCGGTTCGGGATCGGCCCGACCCCGGAACGTGCCGATGTTGTGGCGGACGGTGAACTGGGTCATGTCCCGACTCGAACCCAGACGTCACCGGAATCGACCCTCAGTGGCACCTGCTCCAGCTGCGCCCCTGGGGCGCTCAGGCACTCCCCCGATGTCGCGTCGTAACAGAAGCCGTGCCATGGGCACGTCAGCGTGCCGTTGGCGATGTCGAGCACAGCATTGTCCAAAGGCAAGCCCTCATGGGCACATTCGTTACGGTAGGCCGAAAGCCGTCGACCGGCGCTCACCACAATGATGTCGACAAGGTCACCGGACGCCGAGGACAGGCTCAACGTGGTGAGGTCGTCGTCGGGCAGGCTGGCGGTGGGACCCACCTTCACCCAACCCTCACTGGCGGGGTCCGGCCCGATGCGCAGCGACTCCAGCGGGATCAGCGTGGGTGACGGCTCATTCGGCAGCACCTCCACACCGGTGATCGACGGCACACCCTCCACAAGTGCGCTTTCGACGAGATTTCGAAGCGTTACCGAGGACATCGAGCAGCCGTTGCAGGCGCCGTCGAGCCGCACGAAAGCGGTGCCATCTTCGATCCGCACCAGGACGACATCCCCACCGTGGCTCTGCAATTGGGGCCGCACCGTGACCAGTACGCGATTGGCGTGTGTCATCGGATCGGGCCGCACGATCCCGTGCAGCGACAGGAGCATGTGCACGACCGGGTCGTCGACGAGTTCGAACAACACCGCCCGGGCGGCGTCGTCGGACCGCAGCCGCTGGACGATCGTCACCAGCCCGGCGCGGTGAATGGCCTCGACGGCAGCCTTGACCTCGTCTGCGACCGCCCGCGACGACTCATCCAACCCCTCAAGAGCGGCCATCGCGTCATCGACGCGCCTGGCGAGGTTCTCGAAGTCGGCGTCGCCATCGGTGGCCGGCACTTGGCCTGCCGGCGCTTCCACGGCCGTGGTTGACATGTCGGCTCCCTAATCGGCTTCGGGTGCGGTTCGGGCCAAAGCGTGCTCGCGGGCGATCTCGTCGAGGACGCCGCGCACGGCGCGCACCGAATCGACATCGCCGAGATCCTCGAACAGGAACCGGGATTCGTACAGTTTCGCCTTGGCCTGATCGAACATCCCAAGATGGGCCAGCGCGTTGCCCTGGTTGGCCAGCACCCTGGCCCTGCCCAACGGATCGGTGTCGCGATCCCTGGCCTCGAGCACACCCTCGTAGAGTTCGACCGCCTCGACCAGGTTGTCTGCTTGATGTTTGGATGGGGTGTAGACCAGCGAGTTCGCCAGATTGAGTTGAACGCTCGCCCATTGCTCGGGATACGTTTCACGGGTGTAGACCTTCAACGCCGACCGCAACGATTGTGCGGCGACCCCGAGCCGCAGCTGCCCCGAGGCCTCCACCATCGGCATCGTCAGGTAGGCGGTGGCGAGATTTGCGTGTGTGGCCGCCCACAGCAGCGGCGCCTCATCGCGCAGCACCAGCTGCAGGGCGGAGTGATAGTGCGGAATCGCCTGGGCAAGTAGATCGGGACGGTCCTCGGCCTGCTCGTGCAGCAATCCGGCAAGGTTCAGATGCAGTTCGGCGCGTCCGATGCGGAGACCGTCCGCGCCGTCCAGAAGGCGCAAGGCCTGCTCGAGTCGCTGGGTCGCGTCCGGTTCGCCAAGATCCCGGCAGATCGACGCCGCTGCGCCCACGAGGACACCCTGCAACCGCCCCGAATGTGGGCCTGCGGCGGCGGCGGCGCGCTCGAGCAATGCGACGGCGCCCGACGGGTCTCCATCGTCGAGTGCCTGACTTGCCTGTGCCGAGAGAGCGACCGCAGCCAGCTCACCGTCGGTGTCACCAGGTTCGGGCGGGGTGTCGGACCGACCGAGGACGAACAGGACGAGGTCGACGAGCGTGCCGAATTCCCCGAGGCTCGACCGTAACTCGTCGACGTCCTCGCTGTCGGGGTCGAGGACGAACCGGTTGTAGCGAGTCACCGGATCGGTCCCAACCAACGCCGCCAGCGCCGCTGTACGGTCCCCTGCGAGGGCGAGTTCGTGTGCCGCCATGCCGTCGGGCCAGTCCTGCGGCAGGTTGCCGGCCAGCAGCGCCAGGCGCACTGCTTCGGTGTCCGCACCCGTTGTCGACACTGCGGGTATCAGCATGTAGCCCAAGGGAAGCGGAAAGGTGCCAAGGGGTTGCGGACGGACCGCGGCCGCGGTCGAAGCGGTGATTTCGGCATCGGTGGGAAGTGCGGTCATCGGTTCACGATCCTCTGTTCGTCGGGGCGGGCACGCATCCGGCGGTCATGGCCGCGGACCCTCACGTTCTGCGGCTCGCTTGATCAATTGCGCCGCGAGCTCGGCGCGGGCCTTGGTCGGGTAGGTGTCGATGCGGGTCCGCACGACGCCGTCGGCGAACACGACGACGACCTCGACCGCCCAGCGGCCACGTTCGGAGACCACGACGGTCTGGACGTCGTCCGCGTGTTCGGTCGAGCTGTCGTTGGGAGCCGTGAATTTCGGCCGGGCCGGCGGGTCGTCACACATGACAGTCACTCGCCAGGCCCCAGCGGAATCCGTAGGGCCGCTTCGTCATCGTCCCAGAATGCACGCTGGACGCCTGTCGGAATGTGGTCTTCGAGGACTTCGCGCACCAGTGTGGCCCGGTCACCGGCCGGGTTGCGTTGCTTGAGCAGCAGACCGCCGCTGCGTGGCCCACGCAGTGGCATCAGCCAGAGTGCGTCGGCACGCACAAGGGCGACGACCGCATCGGATGGGAACCGGCTGGCCGCCAATGCTGCGTCCAGGCGGATATAGCCGTCTGCGGTGAATTCGACCTGTAGATCCGCCGATGCCGCAGGGCGCAGGGCAGCGAGATAGTCACGTTCGATGATCTCGATCACCTGGTTCATCGACGCCTCGACCGCCTCCGTGAGGTCAGCATCGAGCTCGACTCCCGCCACCTCGATGAGGAAAACCGTGATGTCGGTGGGACAGTCCTCACCAAGTGCCCAGCGCGCGAACGCAATTGCGTGATCCCAACGAAACGAGTGCGTATGCAGCCCCTGAAGGGGCGGCAGGTCCTCGAGCTCGGCACCCGGCACCCGGTATACGGTGCCGGGCGCCGCCCCGGTGGCTGCGGCATCGACGATCACGACCCGCGCAGCGCCGCGCATCTGGAACGCCACATCCATCCCTGCGGTGCCGCCGTCAACCAGTCGGGCACCGTCGGGTACGCCGCGCTCCCACAGATGACGAACCAGGATCGGGCCGACGCCGTCATCGCCGCGCAACAGATTCCCGCACCCGACGACGAGCACCGCACAACCCGGCGGCTCGATGTCGACATCGGCTCCGTCGCTGTCAGGGCGCGCTTGAGAAGTCGTGGCGATCACACCATTCCGTTGATCACAAACTTGGACAGTTCGCGGCCGGACTTGCCGTCGTAGGCGTGCACCGTGCACACCAGGCAGGAGTCGAAGCTGCGGGCCACGTGCCCGAGTTCCACCGGATCCTCCGGATCGACTATCGGTGAGCCGATCAGCGCCTTCTCGATCGGACCCACGACACCTTCACCGTCGCGGGGCCCGATGTTCCATGCCGTCGGAGTGACCACCTGGTAGTTTTTGATCTTGTTGTCCTCGATCACGATCCAGTCGGACAGTGAACCGCGCGCAGCTTCGGTTGAGCCAAAGCCCATCCCCTCGGCATGTTCGACCGGCTTGCTGTAGAAGCTCTCCTTGAGGTTGAGCTGATCCAGCCAGCCGCGCACCCAGTTGTAGTACTTGGGCGCCTCGTGCATCCGTGCCAACTGCCGCACGAAGACACTGGGACCGATCTTGTTGATCAGGTCGACGAACAGCGGGTCATTGTCCTGGTGCGGTGCGGCGTTCGGTCCCCCGGCCGCCACCCGGCGCGCCAGCGGACCCGCCTCGAGCGGGATGTTGCCAAGGCCGGGCACCTCGTAGCGCGGCGCCTTCGCCCAGCTGTACTTGCCCTGCCCCCTACCCACTTCGGGGTCGATGGGGATGGTCTCACCCTCGAACGGGTGCAGGGGTCGGCTGCCCTCGTAGAAGGAGTGCGTGACGTCCTCCCGGACCAGGGCCTGGTCGAAGTCGTGCCACTGGCCGCGCGCGTATATGCCCTGCCGGCCGATGAGCGCACCGTTGCGGCTGTCGATCGTCGGGTTCTCATACAGCGAGGGTTCGAAATAGGTGCCGGTGGCGAGGTAGTTGCCCACGCCCTGGCCGTACTTGTCGAGACCGATATCCAGGCTGTAGCGGATGAAGAACCCGCAGTCGCTGTTGTACTGGGCCTCGTTCTCGTTCACCCACTCGAGCACGTCGTCCCAGGACCTGTTCTGCAGCCAGCGGTCGACCGAGCATCCGAGCCACTGCTTTTCGAGCCAATTGTCCTTCCAGTGTTCGAAGATCGCGATCGACCGGGTGACGTCGGCCAGCGATGGCGCACACATGACACCGCCGGGGACCATGAAACTGGAGTGCGGCCACTGACCCCCGAAGATCGCGTACACCTCCACCGGCTTAGCCGAAAGAATCACGCCCGGTTGATAACTGGTGCCGACGTACGGAGCGAACCGGCGGACCGCCTCAGCATAGAGCTTTGATTTGGCGTAGTTCTTGTTCGTGAAGTCGATGGCGAACAGCGCATAGAAGTAGCGCGGAATCGACTGCAATGTCTCTGCGGCTTGGCAGATGTTGCGGATCAGGGTGGCGTTGTGCGGCACGTGGGTGCGCCACGCCGTGTCCAACGCATACGCCGACTTGTAGAGATGGCTGCCACCGCAAATGCCGCAGATGCGCGGGCAGACCACTAGGCCGGCCTGCGGATCCTTTCCGCGCAGGATGATTTCGAAGCCGCGGAACATCGCGGCCTCCGTCCATGCAGAGGTGACGACACCGTCATCGATGGTGACGCGGACGTCGAGGTCACCCTCGACGCGCCCCAAGGGACTGACGAATAGATCGAGAGAGGTCATGGTGGGTCCTTTCAGAACCTGGGCTGATGGTTTGGCCGCACGATGTTTCGCCATTGCTAGACCACGAACATGTCTTCCTTCGACCATTGCGGAGCGGCGATGCGGGCAGCGGCGGCGTGGGCCATGTAGGTGAGGTGATCTGACCCCTCCGGGACCTCCTTGGGGATCATCCCGCTGACTTTCTGCGTCTTGAACACCGTGCCGGGAGCCAGGTCGAAGTGGGGGAACTCGGGCTCGGTGCAGCCCAGACAGGGCATCCCCGCGCGGGTCTTCGACGACTGGCGGTTCCACAGGATCCGGTTACACGGCGAGTGGGTCATCGGCCCGCGGCACCCGAACTCGTAGAACAGGCAGCCGGTGCGCGTTCCCTCGCCGAACGAGGTGGTCGACTGCTTGTACTCGAAGAACTGCACGCGCGTGCAGCCGGTCTGCGTGAAGGTCTTGAAGAACGTCTCCGGCCGGTGCAGCTCGTCGAGCGTGATGTCACCGGCGCGCCCGGTGGCGAGCGCAACGAGGATCTGCGTGATCCAGTCCGGGTGCGCCGGACATCCCGGAATGTTGATGACGGGTAGGCCCATCTTCGACCGGAAGTCCGGCCCGAGGAATCCGCCCTTGTCACGCTTGTGGAACTGCAGCCCCGTCGACCCGGATGGGTTGGGCTCCATCGCCGGGATTCCGCCCCAGCACGCGCAGTCACCAATCGCCACGACAATCTGTGCGGCGTCGACAAGGTCGGTCACCCAGTCCTTCATCGGCCGGTCGGCGAACATGTCCATCCGGCCGCTTCCGTCGGGTGCCTCGATGACGGTGCCTTCGAAAACGAAAATGTCGAGCGGCCGCTCGCCTTTGGCGCAGTCCCAGAAGACTTTCTGCGCATTGGCGCCGAGCTCCAGACCCAACGACGGATGCCAAAGTAGATCGAGCCCGAAATCGACGATCAAATCGACGACATTGGGTTCCTCCGCATTGAGAAAGGACATTGTATTTCCACTACAAGCACCACCTTGAAACCATAAAACAGAAGCCATCAAAACTCCTTTCACAGGCGACCGGGGCTGAGGTCGCAAAACTAGGGTTTTCGGGCTGGAAACCCTTTAATGCAAAGAGTTCGGGGTCATTCCTGGGCGAGTCGGCGACCGAACGCCCGCGCGACCTGAATCATGAAACCGAGGCCGCGTGCGATGTCCTTGTCCTTCGTCGCACGCCAAAAGCCATACATGCCTTTGGGACCGCCGGGGTCGGCATCGGCGGCTGCTTTGCCTTCGGCCACCGCCTGACCGAGGAACGCGAGTACCTCGGCGGTCTGCGGGTCGGTCAACCGCGACGTCAGAAGAGTGTTCAGCGCCGGGGTGGCACCGATGAGCGCACCGGACAGGTTCGCCAGGCTTCCCGCCAGAGCCTGCAGGTCGACTTCCTTCAGTGACTCGATGCCGGGAATCAGACCCGTCAGCGAGGATTCCCTGATTTCGTCAACGGCGGCCGTCACGGATTCGCCGATTTCATCGCCGCGCCGTAGTAGTCCGTCCACTCCGGTCACGAGGACGGCCAGCAGGTCGGCATGGTCGAGCAGGCTGTTCAATGAACTGGCTATCTGAGGGTCGTCCAGGCGGTCACGCAGAGCATCCGCCGGCGATATTGCCATCACCTGCCCGTTTGCCGTCATGCAGACCTCCCGCGTCGGATGTTGACCTGGGCCGGTGTGGCCCCAGTCACAAGCTATCGGGACCGTGACATGCTGCCTATCGCAATCGCGCAGGATATGTCAGGATTGCGCAGACGTTAGCGCGCTGGGACGCGCCGGAATCCTCGGAGGGTTGCGTGATCAGCACTGATGCTTTAGTGATCGGTTCATTGTCGACGCCGCCCCACGGCGGGTCTGCGCGATGTCCCGGCTGACGCGTCTCGGCTACATCGACGTCCGGCGGACCAGCAATCCGGTTCGCCGCAAGGTGCGCTCCCGCGGTGTCCCGCCGGCACTTGCGAGTAACGAAATCTTCTACACCGAGGACGTCGCCGAGGCATCCCGGCTGATCGCCCAGGCGCTTGCGCCATTGAAACTCGACGTGGCGCCGGAGCAGAGAGACGCGTTTGCAGCGACCATGCACGGAGTGCGGTTGCGCAACGTCAGCATGCTCTATCTCGACCTACACGTAGCCGCCACCATCGACATCCCGATCCTGGGCCAGTACTTTGCCGTGCACATGCCCATGAACGGGCGCGCGATGGTCGACCATCGCACCCGCACGTTCGAGGCCAACACGATCCGTGCCCTCGTGACGAGTCCCGGGGTCCCCTTGCGCGTGGCTTTCGACCACGATTCACCACAGCTGCTGATCCGGATCGAAGCGCGAGCGATGACCGCGCATCTCACCCGATTGCTGGGCCGCAGCCTGTCGCGGCCGCTGGAATTCGAGCCTGAGTTCGATCTCGCGACGGACGCCGCGATGCGCTGGCACACCGCTGTCCAGTTGATCCACACGGAGGTCTTTCATCCCGGCTCGCTGATACAGCACGGGCAGGGGATCGGGGCCGTGGAGGAACTGGTGATGAGCAGCCTGCTGCAGTTGCAACCGTCGAACTATCACGATGAGTTTTTGCAACCGCCAAAACCGGACCAGCGCCGCGCGGTGGTTCAAGAAGCGATGAACTACATTGACGACCACCTCGCGGAACGGATCACGATGGATTCGGTGGCACGAGCTGTCCACATCAGCGTTCGATCGATACAACAGGGTTTCCGGCAGGAACTCGGCATGACACCGATGACCTTCGTCCGGGAGCGTCGACTCGAACGGGTGCACGAGGAACTGGCCGACGCGGTGCCCAGCGACGGCGTCACGGTGACGTCGGTGGCGGAGCGCTGGGGTTTCAACCATCTAGGCAGCTTCGCGGTGGAATACCGCAAGCGCTGGGGCGAGGCTCCGTCGGAAACCCTACGGCGCTAAGAGGTCAGGACGCACGACGCCGGACGCCGGTCACGTTGCGCCAGCCCAACTCTGGATGCGACAGCAGGTGTGCGATCAGCAGTTCGGTCGACATCGTCGCGGTGGTCTGACTCACCACATGCCACGGACGATTCAACGGCGTACCCGCAACCGGCAGCTCGACCAATAGGCCTGCGTCGAGTTCCCGCTGCACCGCCTGCCGCGATACCAGGGTGATACCCAGGCCGGCGACCGCGGCCGCCACGACGGCGCCATGGGATCCGAGCACCAGCCGCGGCGGGGCGATCGTGAGCTCGTCGAGCAATGCCGTCATGGTCGACCGCGTGCCGGACCCAGGTTCCCGCAGCAGCCACGTCGCGGTCGCGGGCTCGAAATCCTCCGCAACGGCCGGGGCACCGACCATGATCAGGGTATTCGGACTGACTGCACGCACGGGCAGCGCACCACGGAGGTCATCGGGGGGACGGCCGGCGACCACGAGGTCGACCTCGTGACGCGACAGCATCGGCCAGATGGCATTGCGCGCGGCGACCTCGAGGTTCAACACCACACCGGGGTGCTCGGCGCGAAACGAGGCCAACGCGGCGGGAATCAACAGTTCGCCGGCAGATGTCACCGCCGCGATTCGGATAGAGCCGTTCTCGGGGTCGGCCTCGCCGCGGGCCGCCCGGATAGCCTCGTCGTGCAGACCGAGTATGCGGCGTGCGTACTCCACGTACCGAACGCCTGCCGGAGTCAATCGGACTCCACGCCCGTGCCGGTCGACCAACACGATGCCGATGTCGTTACTCAGGGCCCGCACGGCCGACGATATCGAGGACTCAGTCACCACCAGCCGCTCGGCGGCGCCCCGCACGGACCCCGCATCAGCCAGCTCAACGAGCGCACGCAGTCGCGCATTGGTCGTCATTTCGCCTCTGTTCCGCGGGAGTCGCTCATGCAGTTTGCTCCTTCGTCGCGTCCGTGAAAACGCGACTCGCCAACAGATCTGCGGGCTCGATGGTGGTGAGTGCGGACAGGTCGACACTGCCCTCGGCCGCGAGCAGTCGCCGTGCGTGCCGCAGCCGCGCTCGCTCGAGCGCGTTGCGCACGCTGCGGGCATTGGCGAACCAGGGCTGGTCGATTCTTCGTTGCAGGTAGCTACGAAGCACCTCCCGGGCATCGTCGGAGAACGCGTAGCCCAACCCATCGGTCATCAGCACCGCGATGTCCTCGAGTTCGTCGACGGTGTAGTCGGGGAAGGTGATGTGGTGCGCGATTCGGCTCTGCATGCCGGGGTTCGCGGAGAAGAACTGATCCATCTTGTCGGCATAGCCGGCGAGGATGACCACCAGATCGTCGCGGTGGTTCTCCATCACCTGCAACAGGATCTCGATCGCCTCCGAACCGTAGTCGCGCTCGTTCTCGACCTTGTATAGGTAGTACGCCTCGTCGATGAACAGCACCCCACCCATCGCCCGTTTGATGACGTCCTTGGTTTTGGGCGCGGTATGCCCGACGTACTCGCCCACCAAATCGTCGCGGGTGACGCTGACCAGGTGTCCGCGCCGCAGGTAGCCGAGGCGGTGCAGCAGATCGGCCATCCGCATCGCCACCGTCGTCTTACCGGTGCCGGGGTTGCCGGTGAAGCACATGTGCAGCGTGGGCTGCGGTGCCCGCAGCCCGAATCGGACCCGCATCTTGTCTACGAGAAGTAGCGCCGCGATCTCGGCGATGCGTGTCTTGACCGGCTCGAGCCCGACAAGCTCGGCGTCGAGCTTGCCCAGCACCTCATCGATGCCCGACTCTCGACGGGCGGCGGAAAGATCGACGACGGCACCGGCGGGCAGGATCTCCTGCTCCGGCACGTCCGGCTCCCCGTCCAATTGCGGACCAGGAGCCGGACGCGGCCGGTACCCGAACGAGCTGCGCGGGCTCTCGGCGGATTGAATCGTCATCGGTCATTCCGGTTGATACCGGTACCCCTCGGGACGTTCGGTGGCATATGAGTGCGTGGTGTAGCCGATCTGCCTGTCGGCCTTCTCTGCCCGGTCGAGCCGGAAGCCCGGCTCCTCCGCCGGACGGTTGACGATGAAGGACAACGCTGTCGTCTGTCGGCCCAGGCTCGCGTCGTAGGCGTTGAGGCGGATGTAGGTGTTCGGATTCGCGGCCCGACAGGCGTTCACCTCGAGCAGCACACCGGCCGCGTCCTTCAGGTCGAACATCGGCAGGCCCCACATCTCCCAATAGGTGTTGCGCGGATGAGGGTCGTCGGTGAATTCGACCGACAGCGGCCATTCGTTGCTCAGCGCGTAATTGATCTGGGCGGTGATCTCCTCGTCGGTGAAGTCGGGCAGATAGGAGAAGGTGCCCTGGGTGATTCTCATAGATGAACTCCGTTTCCGGTGTTTCAGGCGTTCGTCGGTGTCGCGACGACGTCGGGGGTGTCGGTGGATTCGTAGTTGAAGGTGATGTCGCCCCAAGTGGCCAGCGCCGTGTCGAGCGCCCGGTTGCGGGAGGCGGCCTTCTTGAGGATCTCCGGCCCCTCCTTGTAGAAGTCGCGGCCCTCGTTACGCGCCTTGACCATGGCCTCCAACGCGACGCGGTTGGCCTCGGCACCCGAGGCGATCCCCATCGGATGCCCGATCGTGCCGCCCCCGAACTGCAGGATCACGTCCTCGCCGAGGTGATGCATCAGCTGATGCATCTGGCCGGCGTGGATTCCGCCGGACGCCACCGGCATCACACCGGGCATCGACACCCACTCCTGGTCGAAGTACAGGCCCTTGACCGGATCCGCGGGGATGCTGTCGAGGCGCAGGGTGTCGTAGAACCCCGCGGTGGTGTTGGGGTCGCCCTCGAGTTTGCCGACCACCGTGCCTGCGTGGATGTGGTCCACCCCGGCCAGCCGCATCCACTTGGAGATCACCCGGAAGCTGATGCCGTGCGACTTCTGCCTGGTATAGGTCCCGTGGCCGGCGCGATGCAGGTGCAGAAGCACGCCGTTGTCGCGGGCCCATTTCGCCATCGACTGGATCGCGGTGTAGCCGATTGTCAGGTCGATCATGACCACCACCGAACCGAGCTCCTTGGCGAACTCGGCCCGCTCGTACATCGCCTCCATGGTCCCGCCGGTGATATTGAGGTAGTGCCCCTTGATCTCGCCGGTGGCGGCCTGCGCCCGGTTGACGGCCTCCATACAGAACAGGAAACGGTCACGCCAGCGCATGAACGGCTGTGAGCAGATGTTCTCGTCGTCCTTGGTGAAGTCCAAGCCGCCCCGCAGCGCCTCGTAGACGACGCGGCCGTAATTGCGCGCCGACAGGCCGAGCTTCGGCTTCGTGGTCGCGCCCAGCAGCGGACGGCCGAACTTGCTGAGGTGCTCGCGCTCCATCACGATGCCGTGCGCGGGACCCTGGAACGTCTTCACGTAATGCGTGGGGATGCGCATGTCCTCCAGGCGCAACGCCTTGAGTGGCTTGAACCCGAAGACGTTGCCGATGATCGAGCTGGTGAGGTTGGCGATCGAGCCCTCCTCGAACAGATCGATGTCGTAGGCGATCAGAGCGATCCACTGGCCGGGGGCATTGGGGACGGCTTCAACGCTGTAACACTTCGCCTGGTAGTGCTCGAAGGTGGTGAGCCGGTCGGTCCACACAACTGTCCACGTCGCGGTGCTGGATTCACCGGCCACTGCGGCCCCGGCCTCCTCGGGCGGCACCCCATCCTGAGGTGTGATCCGGAAGGCGCACAGCACGTCGGTGTCCTTGGGGACATAGTCCGGCTGCCAGTAGCCCATCTCTGCGTAGGGAATGACTCCCGCGTTCCATCTGTCTGCCATGCGACGAATGCTGCCATCGCGATACTGAAGCTGTCTATTGAGAGTTTCATGCTGATACATGACTTATTGGTTAAGTATGAGAGCCCCCCTCCTGATCCACCGACCGGGTGAGGCACGCCCATTCGGTGCACTCCTACCGTGGGCGCACCAGTGCCAAAAGGGCCGAGGAATGAGGGTTACGGATGACAAGCAGAGCAACCGAGTGCAGGCAGATCGCCGCGCAACTGACCGCACCGGGCAAAGGCATCCTGGCTGCCGACGAGAGCATCGCCACCATGTCGTCGCGGCTCGAGCAGGCCGGCGTGACACCGTCCGCCGACAGCAGGCGCATGTATCGCGAGTTGCTCGTCACCACACCCGGCCTGTCCGATGGTGTCTCCGGGATCATCTTCTGTGATGAGACCTTGGGTCAGGTTCTCAGCGACGGGACACCTTTCGCGCAGGCCGTACGTCAGATCGGGATCCTGCCGGGCATCAAGGTCGACACCGGCGCCAAGCCGTGCCCCGGCCTGCCCGGCGAGACAATCACCGAGGGGCTGGACGGGCTGCCCGCGCGGCTGGCCCACTACGCCGAGATCGGTGCGGCATTCGCCAAGTGGCGGGCGGTCTTCACCATCGCCGATGACAAGCCGAGCTGGGGATCGATCGCCAACAACGCCAACGCGCTGGCGCGTTACGCGGCGGCCTGTCAGGAGGCGGGCCTGGTGCCGATCGTCGAACCGGAGGTGCTGATGACGGGCTCGCACACCATTGCGCGGTGCGCCGAGGTCACCGCCTCCGTGCATGCCGCTGTGAGACAACAGCTCTCGCTGCAGCATGTCGACCTGGCCGGTATCGTGCTGAAGCCGAACATGATCACCGAGGGTGACGGCTCCCCTCAGCGGTCCACCCCGGAACAGGTGGCGGACGCGACGGTGCAGGTGCTGCGAGCGTGGCCGGCGGACCTGGCGGGCGTGGCCTTCCTATCCGGCGGGCAACCACCCGAGCGGGCCACCGCCAACCTCGCGGCCTTGCAACAGCATCAGACGCCCTGGCCACTCACCTTCTCGTTCGGGCGTGCCCTGGTGTCTCCGGCACTTGCCGCATGGGGAGGCGACGAGACGCGCTATGCCGACGGCCAGACCGCGCTCGGAGTCCACGTCGCCGCGAACGCGGCCGCAGCCAGGCTTCGCCGCGATCTTCAGTCGGCATAGCCGCCCCCATCGCGGTTAGAGCGACTTGCCGACCAGCGCGACCAGGTCGACGAGGCGGTTGGAGTAGCCCCACTCGTTGTCATACCACGACACGACCTTGGCCTGGTTGTCGATCACCTTGGTCAGGCCCGAATCGAAGATCGAGCTGTGCGGATCGGTGACGATGTCGCTCGACACGATCGGCGCGTCGTAGTACTTGAGGATGCCTTTGAGCGGACCATCGGCGGCCGCCTTGAACGCGAGGTTGATCTCTTCGGCGGTAGGCGCCTTGGACAGCTCGGCCGTCAGGTCGGTAC
>NZ_NVQE01000017.1 GCF_002591975.1 Mycobacterium neglectum
ACGTCAACCCCATCATTTGGGCCTACCGGGACCCTCGCCGATCCCTCAGGTAGGCACACCGCATGCGCGCATTTTGAGTGAGGCAACGTATACCGGCTTCGCGCGCATAAAAGGCGAGTCAACGCGGACCCGGGTTGTCGGTGGTCGAATGTATGTTCGAATGATGTTGGCGACTCCGGTGGACGTGGCGATGACCGCCCTGCGCGCCGCCCACGAGTCGCTGGCCGCCTGTGACCTGGAGATGCTCACCCACCGCGAACTGCTGACAGTGCTGGATGAGCTCGAGACCCTGTCGTGTCAGTTGCCCGCCCAGTGGCATCGCGCCCTGGCCCGGTTGCAGGCCCAGACCACCCCCAAAGAGTTGGGCGCCAAGAACTGGAAAGACGTGCTGCGGATCCGGTGGCGCCTCTCAGCGACCGAGGCCAACCGCCGCCTGACCGAAGCTGAGGTGTTGGGGCCGCGGCGCACCCTGACCGGTGAACCACTGGCGCCGGTGCTGGCGGCCACCGCCGCCGCCCAAGGCGCCGGACAGATCAACGCCGAGCATGTCGACAAGATCCGCGACGCGATGGACCGCCTCCCCGGCTGGGTCGACACGGTCACCCGTGAGCAGATCGAGGCGCAGCTGGTCGGCATCGCGGCCGGTGTCGGACCGGCGGAGTTGAAGAAAGTCGCCGACGATGTGCTGTTTCTGCTGGATCAGGACGGCCCCGCCCCCGATGACACCGAACGCCAGAGGAAACGCGGTCTGCACTGCGGCCCCCAACAACGCGACGGCATGGTGCCCATCCGGGGCTACCTCACCCCCGAAGCGTGGGCGATCTGGGAAGCCATCTTCGCCAAAACCGCCGCACCCGGGATGTGTAACCCCGACGACGAAAACCCGTGCGTCAGCGGCACACCGTCACAGGAACAGATCGACACCGATCACCGCACCCCCGACCAACGCCAACACGACGCTTTCTTGGCGGTCGGGCGCAATGCGCTGGAATCCGGGCAGTTGGGTCAACACAACGGGTTGCCGACCTCGATCATCATCCGCACCACCCTGCAAGACCTCGAATCCCGCGCCGGGGTCGGCACCACCGGCGGGGGCACCACGATGCCCATCACCGACGTCATCCGCCTCGCCGGCCACGCCCACCACTGGCTCGCGGTCTTCGACAAAGCCACCGGACAAGCCCTGGACCTGTTCCGCACCCGACGCACGGCTTCGCCGGCGCAGCGGATCATGCTGATCGCGCGCGACGGCGGCTGCACCAAACCCTGCTGCACAGTCCCGGCCTACGGCGCCCAAGTCCACCACGCCGCCGCCGATTGGGCCGATGGCGGCAACACCAACGTCAACGACATGACCCTGGCCTGCGGCCCCGACAACCGCCTCGTTGCCAAAGACGGTTGGACCACCACCATCAACCATCGCGGCGACGTCGAATGGGCCCCACCACCCGACCTCGACACCGGCCAAACCCGCATCAACTACTACCACCGCCCCGAACTACTCCTCCGCCCACCAGACCAACCCGACGAAAACCCAGACCGCGGACCATAAGTCGCGAACAGTCGCCTCAGCCACCGAAGCGCGCCGCCAGCGCTCGACGGTCCACCTTGCCGATACCGCGACGCGGAATCTCGTCCACGACGTGGATCTCCCGCGGTGCCGCGGTGACGTCCAGACTCGCTGCCACGTGGGTGCGGATTTCGGCCAGCGTAGGGGCGGCGCGTCCGGGCGTCACCACGACCGCGGCCACGACCCGTTGTCCCAGCCGTTCGTCGTCGACGCCGAACACCACACATTCGGCCACCGCCCCGTGCGACGCCACCGCTGCCTCCACCAGTTGCGGCAACACGGTCAACCCGCCCGTGCTGATCGCGTCGTCCACTCGGCCCAGCACCGCCAGCACCCCCGAGTCGTCAACGGCGCCGACATCGTCGGTGCGAAACCACCCGGGCTCGACAAACGGATCGGGTTCGACGGGATTGCGGTAGCCCTTGGCCAGAGTGGCGCCGCCGAGTACCACCCGTCCGCCGTCGATGCGCATCCGCACTCCGTCGAGCGGCAGCCCGTCATACACACAGCCACCCGCCGTCTCGCTCATCCCGTACGTTCGGACCACGGGAATGCCCGCAGCGCAGGCGCGTTCGGCGACTCCAGCCGGCATCGGCCCGCCTCCGATCAGCACGGCGTCCATTGACGCCAACGCGGCGGAGGCGGCCGGATCGCCCAAGGACTTGTCGAGCTGCGCGGCCACCAACGATACGTAGCGTCGTCCGGACCCGAGGGAGTCGACGGCTGAAACCAGCTCCGCCGCAGAGAATCCCGCGGAGATCGCCACCGGGGTGGTTCCCGCGACGACGCTGCGCACCAGCACCTGCAGGCCGGCCACGTGATGCGCGGACAGGGCCAGCAGCCACTGACCGGCACCGCCGAGGCGATCGTGGGTCGCCGACGCGCTGGCCGTCAACGCGGCCGCCGTCAGCATGGCGCCCTTCGGCGTTCCCGTCGTGCCGGACGTGGACACCACGACGGCCACATCGTCATCGATCTCTGCGCCTGCCCGCAATGATGTTGTGATCAGCGAGGTTTCGCGCTCGTCGTCCATCGGCACCGGCAACACCGTCGTGCGTCCGGCGAGTGCGTCCTCCACCACCGGTAGCATCGAAAGCGCCGCAGCGCCGGCCGGGACGGCGACGGGGCGGAGGACAGCTATGCGCCCTCCTCCGGATCACGCGGGTCGTCCAGCGGCCAGCCCTTTGTGGCCAGCCGTGCCCGCACTCGCTCGACGTCCTCGGGCGTCGGTAGCTCGTCGGTGATCTGGAGGATCTGCACGCCGATATCGGCACTGTCGAACTCACCGAGATCCTTCAGCTCCTTGGTGACGGCCTTCACCTCGTCATCGGAAAGGCGGCGCTTGAGAAGCGCGAAGAGCGGCACTCGATCAGGACCGGGCACGCCCTCCGGGTAGCCGGCGGTGATCCACGCGACGATCTTGGCCAGAAAGGTCACTGTCCCTCCGAAATGTCGCGTGTGGTCGATGAGTTTCCGATGCTAATCCGCTTCGGGGACGGTGCGATGACCGCGCTGGGCATCCGTTTACCCCCGCCAAGTCGAACAATGCGTGAACACCTGGCCAGGTCAGATGAAGTGCCTGATCGACACGCCATTTTGAAGGTGCGTTTGGTTAGGCAAATGGCATCCCCGGGCCGCAGAATTAGCGCCGTGAGCGCAGAGCTGATCATCCTGGTGCTGTTGATCGCAACGGCACTGGCATTCGACTTCACGAATGGGTTCCACGACACCGGCAATGCGATGGCGACCTCGATCGCCACCGGCGCACTCAAGCCCAAGACCGCGGTGCTCCTGGCCGGTGTCCTGAACCTCGTCGGGGCGTTCCTCTCGGTCGAGGTCGCGGTCACCGTGACCACCTCGGTGCTGAACGTCCAGGACAGTAAGACCGGCGCGATGCTGCCGGGTATCGACGCGTCGACGGGGCTGACGATCATCTTCGCCGGCCTGATCGGCGGCATCCTCTGGAATCTGCTCACCTGGCTGTTCGGTATCCCCTCCAGTTCCTCGCATGCCCTGTTCGGCGGTCTGATCGGCGCGGGCCTCGCGGCGCTGGGTCTGGCGGGTGTCAACTGGTCCGGGGTCACCGGCAAGGTGCTGATCCCGGCCATCGCCGCACCGGTCATCGCGTGCCTCGTGGCCGCGGGTGGCACGTGGCTGGTGTACCGGATCACCCGCCGGATCGCGGAGAGCCGGCGTCGGGAAGGCTTCCGCTGGGGACAGATCGCCACCGCTTCACTGGTCGCGCTGTCGCACGGAACCAACGATGCCCAGAAGACGATGGGTGTCATCGCCCTCGCACTCATCACGACCGGCCACCTGACGGGCGACGTCAAGGAGAACGGGCTGCCGTTCTGGATCATCTTCAGCTGCGCGGTCGCCATCGGTCTCGGTACCTACCTCGGTGGCTGGCGGGTGATCCGCACCCTGGGCAAAGGGCTCGTCGAGATCGATTCGCCGCAGGGTTTCGCCGCCGAAGCATCCTCGGCCGCAATCATTTTGAGCTCAAGCGCCGCGGGCATGGCGCTGTCGACCACCCATGTCGCCACGGGATCGATCCTGGGCAGCGGCGTCGGAAGGCCGGGTGCCCAGGTGCGGTGGGCCGTGGCGGGCCGGATGGCCGTCGCATGGCTGATCACCCTGCCCGCCGCCGGCCTCGTCGGCGCCCTCTCGTATTGGCTGTCGGACGCGGTCAAGTCGCTGACCCACTCGGCGCTGGCAGGCGACGGCGTGATCTTCCTCGTGTTGGTGGGTCTGTCCTTCTATATGTGGTGGCGCGCCAAGCAGCAGAAAGTGGACAGCAGCAACGTCAACGCCGATTGGGACAGCTCCACGAATTCCGTCGTGCCTTCGGATGTCCGTGGAGCCGCCAAGGAATTCACGCCAACCGCCTCGGTCTAACGGAGAAGCAAGGAACGTTGATGACGTATTTCGAAAACATCTTCAAGGTGCTCGCCGTGGGACTGCTCCTCGGCGCGGGCCTGCCCGCGGTGTTCGCGGCCGGGCTGGTGGCCTACTCCAACGGAGCTGGCGGCCAGAATGCCGACGGCACCACCGTCGCCCCCAACCCGATGGTGAAGTACCTCGGCATCGCACTGTTCGTGTTCGTCGGCTGGGTGATCCTGACCGCAGTCCTCTGGATCACCAGGGGAACGATCATCCACCACACCGGTATTGACCTCTTCCCCTTCATGCCCAAGAAATGAGCGCAGGCGCTATGGCAATGAACCAGACCGTTCTGGACAATGTGCTCGGCTGGCTGCACAAGGGCTATCCCGAGGGTGTGCCGCCGACAGACTATTTCGCGCTGCTCGCCCTGCTGAAGCGCTCGCTGACCGAGGAAGAAGTCATCCGGGCCGCCCAGGTGATCCTGAAGAAGTCCGATTCCGACACCGTGACCGAGGACGAGATCCGCACCGCGGTGCAGGCCGTCATCGACAAGGAGCCCAACCCCGAAGAGGTCCATCAGGTCGCCGCACGGCTGGCCTCGGTGGGCTGGCCGCTGGCGGCGGCCCGCTGACGCTACTGACGGTTGTCGCGACGCAGCGGATGGGTTTCGGGGACCTGCACGAAGATCAGTAGCGTCCCGTCGGGATCGGTGACGTGCATCTCGTGCAAGCCCCACGGCTCTTGGCGGGCTTCACGGTCGATGGGCACGCCGCGGCCGGTCAGTTCCTGCTCGGCGGCGTACACGTCGCGAACCTGAAGCCACATCGTGCCGCCCGCGGTTGGTGCGCCGTGGCCGGCGATTTCGATCAGTGACTGGCCGGCGTAGAACACCGTGCCCGCACCGTAGTCGCGCGCGATCGCCAGTCCGATCTCGTCGCGGTAGAACGTCAGCGAGCGTTCATAGTCCGCCGGCCGGATGAGCATGCGACTGGCCAGGATCTCCATATGGACGTGTCTATCACGCGCGCTCAGCCGATTCGACGGTCGACGCCCGCCCAGTACGGTTCACGAAGCGCTCGTTTGAGGAGCTTGCCGCTCGGGTTGCGGGGCAACACCTTGGCGAAGTCAACGGATTTGGGCAGCTTGAAACCGGCGAGGCGCTCGCGTGCGTAGGCGATCAGTTCGGCCTCGGTCGGTGCGGCCCCCGCGGCAGGCACGACAACGGCCTTCACCGCCTCACCCCACCTCTCGTCGGGAATCCCGATGATCGCCACATCGTCGACGGCGGGATGGGTCATCAACACGTTCTCGACCTCGGTGGGGTACACATTCTCGCCGCCGGAGACGATCATGTCCTTCTTCCGGTCGTGCAGGTAGACGAAGCCGTCGTGGTCGACGTAGCCGGCGTCCCCGGTCTTCAGCCAGCCCTCGTCGGTGACGGTCGCGGCGGTGGCGTCGGGGTTGTTCCAGTAGCCGCGCATGTTCTGCGCCGACCGCGTCCACACCTCACCCACCGTGCCGACCGGCACTTCGCGGCCGTCGTCGTCGACGATGCGCAGTTCGACCCATGGATAGGGCTTGCCGCAGGATCGCAGGAGGTCCGGTCGCCCGACCGGGTCGTGCTCGTCGAGTTGCGTTACGGAGCCGGTGGTTTCGGTCAGCCCGTACACCTGGAGGAACTCACATCCGAAGCGTTCAAGACCCTTCACCAGCACATCGTCGGTGATCGGTGAGGCGCCGTAGACGATGGCCCGCACGCTCGAGAAGTCCGCGGCCTCGACACCCGGAGCGCCAAGCAGCATCTGGATCACCGCGGGCACCAGCAGCAGGTTGGTGACCCGATGTCGGACAACGGAATCCAGGATCGCCACCGGGTCGACGTCGCGCAGCACCACGGTGGTGGCACCTTCGTAGAGTCCGACCAGCACCCACCCCGAACCGGCCATATGGAACATCGGCATCACTGCGAGGCTGACGCTGTCGGCGCTGAACCGCCACTGGTGTGCGATACCGCTGGACTTGCAGAGGTAGTTGCCGTTGGTCAGCATGACGCCCTTGGGCAACCCAGTGGTGCCCGATGTGTACATCAGGAAGGCGATATCGTCGGAACCCGTTGTGACACCAGGGTCTTCATCGGGATGACCGGCCAGCCAGTCCTCGAAGTCCTGCCAGCGGTCGTGCGCTCCGATCGCCACGATGGCGCGCACCGTCGTGAATCGGTCCTCGATCGTTTCGAGATGGCCGAAGAACTCCGATCCCACGACGACGATGTGAGCCTGCGAATCCTCGATGACGTGCAGCATCTCCGGTGGCGCGAGCCGCCAGTTCACCGGCACGCCAATGGCCCCCAGCTTGGCGAGACCGCAGACCACTTCGAAGAACTCAGCGCCGTTCTTCTCGACGAAGGCGACGCGATCGCCGAAGCCGACACCCGACGCGCGGAACGCCTGGGCGGCTCGGCTGGACCGCGCGTCGAGCTCCGCGAAAGAGATCGTCCTTTCGCCGACGACGAGCGCCGCGGCGTCGGGCCGAACCCGCGCCTGGACGCGCACGATATCGGCGATGGTTGAGATCTCGGGCACGGTCAGCTGCTGGGTTGAACGCGTTGCCGTTTCATCAGCGTGTTCACCACACCGGGTGCGACGCTGTTCACCGCTTGGGCGGTGACGGCCATCCGCGGTGCGATACGTATCGGGCGCACGCGCGCCGCCGTGATCATCCAATCGGCGGCCTCGTCGGCGCTCAATCCGGGCAGGCCGTCGTAGGCCCGGGTGGGGGCGATCATCGGCGTAAGGACCAGCGGGTAGAACAGCGTCGTCGAATGGACCCCGTCGTCGCCCCATTCGGTCTCGATGATCCGGCTGACGGAGGTGAGCGCCGCCTTCGACGCGTTGTAGACCGAGAACAACGGCGACGATTCGTTCAGCACGCCCCATGTCGACACGTTGATGATGTGCCCGTCGCCGCGCTCACGCATGCCCGGCGCCAGGCCCCGGATGAGTCGCAGCGGTGAATAGTAGTTCAGCGCCATGGTGCGCTCGACGTCGTGCCATCGGTCCAGGGAGTCCGCCAGTGGTCTGCGGATCGAGCGTCCGGCGTTGTTGATCAGGATGTCGATGCCGCCGAGGTCGCGTTCGAGCTTGGCGCACAGCTCGTCGACGGCGTCCAGATCGGACAGGTCGCAGGCGTGGGCCACGGCCGATCCGCCGGTGGCGGTGATCCGGTCGACCAATTCGTCCAGGAGTTCCTGGCGGCGGGCGGCGACGACGACGGTGGCACCGCGGCGGGCGAACTTCGCAGCGGCGGCCTCGCCGATCCCCGACGAAGCCCCGGTCAGCAGGATCCGCTTGCCGTCGAGGTCGACCTCGTCGCGGTCGGGGCGGTGCAGCATCAGTTGCGGGTCGAGCGGCGGTCGCATGCCGGCCAGCAGCACCTGTTCGGAGAGCCAGCGCAGCGGATTCTTACTCACAGCAGGCGAGTCTAGGTGGCGCCCAATTGCGGTTTGTGGAGTCTTAACCGCGCTCACCGCGGCCGCGGCTCCACAAATCGCAACTAGAAGTAGCGGGGGAACTGGCTCCAGTCGGGGTCGCGCTTCTCAAGGAACGCGTCGCGGCCCTCGACGGCCTCGTCGGTCATGTACGCCAATCGTGTTGCCTCACCGGCGAACAGCTGCTGGCCCATCAGGCCGTCGTCGGTCAGGTTGAACGCGTACTTGAGCATCCGGACCGCCTGGGGGGACTTGCCGTTGATGGCCGCCGCCCACTCGAGCCCGACGGTTTCCAGCGAGGCGTGGTCGACGACCTCGTTGACCGCGCCCATCGCGTGCATCTGCTCGGCGTCATAGGGCCTGCCGAGGAAGAAGATCTCGCGGGCGAACTTCTGGCCGACCTGCTTGGCGAGGTATGCGCTGCCGTAGCCGCCGTCGAAGCTGCCGACGTCGGCATCGGTCTGCTTGAAGCGGGCGTGTTCGCGGCTGGCCAGCGTCAGGTCGCACGTGACGTGCAGGCTGTGCCCGCCGCCGGCCGCCCAGCCGTTGACCAGACAGATGACGACCTTGGGCATGAATCGGATCAGTCGTTGCACCTCGAGGATGTGCAGCCGTCCGGCGCGCGCGGGATCGACCGACTCCGCAGTCTCACCGGATGCGTATTGGTAGCCGCTGCGACCACGGATGCGCTGGTCTCCGCCTGAGCAGAACGCCCAGCCGCCGTCCTTCGGGCTCGGGCCGTTTCCGGTGAGCAGGACGACGCCGATCTCGGGCCACATCCGGGCATGGTCGAGCACCCGGTACAGCTCGTCGACACTGTGCGGACGGAACGCATTGCGCACCTCGGGTCGGTCGAAGGCCACCCGCACCGTCGGCTGCGGTTTCCCGTCGACGACGTGACGGTGATACGTGATGTCGGTGAGGTCGAATCCGTCGACCGGTCGCCACACCGACGGGTCAAAAGGGTTGTCGCTCATGTGCTTACCGCATCGAACCGGAAGACGGGGCAGCGGCCCGCCAGTGCCTCGTATTCGTCGGGGTTCGGACCGGTCACCAGCCCTGCATTCTTGAGGAAACTCACGCCCGTCGGCACCCCGACAGGGAACAGCCGCAGCAGCGGCCTGGCCTCATCGGGCGGCAACTCCACGACGCGGACACGTTCGGTGCTCTTGCCTTGTTTGAGTTCAGCCGCGCCAGCCGCCCGCAGATTGGCGGCCCAGTCGCTGCCCGGCAACCCGCCGAGCACGTACCGCTTGCCCTCGACGACCATCGGGGTGATCGGTGTCGAACGCAGCTTGCCGCTCTTGCGCCCCGGCACGACCAGGATCACCGGACCGTTCTCGCCCATGGGGATGCCGAGTTTCTGGATACCGATCATGATTTTGTTGACGTACTTCAGCCACCACGGCGGCCGGATACGCGCGCTGTCGGACATGGCTGAAACGCTACGCGACCGGTTCGATGCGAAACACCGGCAGGCGGCGGGCCAATCCCGGGCGAACGGATGGGTCGGGACCCGTCATACCTGGACGCCGTAGCCGGCAAGCCCGTCGCGCAGACCGTCGTGGCGCTGCGTCGTCGGCAGCGGATCGACGAGGACGAATCCGCAGCCGAGGGCTCGGGCGCCGCCGTCGGCCTCGTCGCTGTCACCCACCATCACCGCGCGCGAAGCCTCGACCCCCAGCCGGCTCAGTGCGGTCTGGAAGATCGCCGCGTCAGGTTTGATAGCGCCGACCTCGAAGGACAGCACGAATTCGTCGACGAACCCGGCCGCACCGATCGACTCGAACGCCGGCCGGACGTCGAATGCGATGTTGGACACGACCGCGGTCTTGATGCCCTGCCGGTGCAGGCCCTCCAGCACCCCGGCGGTGTCGGGGTAGGGCGTCCAGTTCAGCGGGTCGATCATCAGACCGTAGAGCGCTTCGGCCTGCTGGTCGGCCACCCCGGATTCGCGAAGTACGTGCAGGTAGGCCTCACGATGCAGGTGTGGTGCGAGGTCACGGTTCACCCACGCGTGGTGCGCTTCAGGAGTCATCTCGACGGTCTGGCCCGTCGGCGCGGTCATCCTGCGCATCAGCTCGGCCTGCACGTGGCCGTCGATCTGGCGTTCGTCGACTTCGATGCCGTGAAACCAGCTGTCATCCTCTTCAAGGCGGAACAGGGTGCCGGAATAGTCGAACAGGGCGGCCTGAATATTCACGTGCCCCATGCTGCCAGGTGTGAACTGTGGCGAAACCGGCTAATTAACTGGCATGGCGGAGCTGGAGCAGGCGGTCGTGGTGGTACCTGCGCACAATGAGATCGAGAGTCTGCCGCGCTCCCTGTCCGCGCTGATCGCGGCCTCCATGCACACGTCGGTGCCGGTTCTGATCGTGGTTGTCCTCGATGCCTGCGACGACGGCAGTGATCAGCTCGCTGAGCGGTTCGGGCCGAATGTCCACTTCATCTCGACCGAGGCGGGCAATGTCGGCGCCGCCCGGGCAGCGGGATTCGAGTACGCGCGGTCGGTGTGCACCGACGTCGAGCCGGCGCGCACCTGGTTTGCCACGACCGACGCCGACACCATCGTCGGCAGTCAGTGGCTGACACAGATGATGGAGGCCGGCGCCGACATGGTGCTCGGCACGGTGCGGATATCGGTATGGCGGTTACCCGTGGAGGTTGCCCGCCGCTATCTGGCCGCCTACAACTCAAAAGGGCCCGGCCACGATCACGTCCACGGCGCCAACATGGGGTTCCGGGCCGACGCGTACTGGGCTGTCGGAGGCTTCCGTGCGCTCAGCACCGCTGAGGACGTCGACCTCGTCGAACGATTCACCTCGGCGCACATGAGCATCCACCGGGATGCCAAGCTTTCGGTGGCGACGTCGGCCCGTGAAGATGGCCGCGCGCCCAACGGATTCGCCGCGCACCTCCGCGGACTTGCCCGGCCCCGTCGCAAGGTGCACGTGGAGACATGACAGGTGGACTGATCCGCAGGTGGATTGACTCGGGCGCGTTGGATCTACCGCTCCCCGGCGGCGGTGACACGGCACAACGTTGGCGGCGCCTCGCCGAGCTGGCCGAGGTCGACATCGTCGTCGCCCGCCTCGCCGAGGCCCACGTCGACGCGGTCGCGATCATGGCCGAACTCGGTGCGGATGAGGCGAAACCAGGCCGACTGTGGGGTGTTTGGGCCGCCGAGTCGCGTGATGCGGTGCTCAGCGCGAAGGTCGGCAGGGACGCGACGACGCTCGACGGCACCAAGGTGTGGTGCTCAGGTGCCGGGCTGTGCACGCATGCGCTCGTCACCGCGCGGCTGGACTCTGGCGAGCGCGGACTGTTCGCCGTCGACCTGGGACACGCGGGAGTGCGTCCGCTGCCGAGTGGTTGGCGCAATCCCGGGATGGCCGAATCCGACACCCGTTCAGTGCAATTCAGTCATGTTTCTGCGCTACCCGTCGGCCGACCGGGCGAGTACCTGACCCGGCCCGGTTTCTGGCACGGCGCGATCGGCGTCGCGGCATGTTGGCTGGGTGGTGCCCGGTCCGTGGCCGCGCCGCTGTATAGCCGCGCCGCCGAGGATTCGGCCGACCCGCACACCTTGGCGCACCTCGGAGCGGTGGACGCCGCACTGGCCGCCGGTGAAGCGATGCTCTCCTCCGGAGCAGCAGTGGTCGACGAAGATCCGTTGAACCGCAAGGGCATGGCTGAACTGGTCGCGCGGCAGACGCGGGCGGTGATCGAGACCGCTGTGCAGGAGTCCATCACCAGGACGGGCCGCGCTCTGGGCCCGGGGCCACTGTGCCAGGACGCCGCGCATGCCAAGCGCGTCGCCGATCTCAGCGTTTATGTCAGGCAGAGTCACGCCGAGCGGGATCTGGAACGGCTGGGCCTGCTGGCGGGAGCCACACAATGACGCTCACCCACGTAGGCAACTGCGCCCGATTCGCCGCCACGCCGTTGACGGTCGACGGTACACCCGCGCAGGACTGGCTCGATGCGCTCGCCGCTGCACCCGAACTGGACTTGGACGGGTGTGACGAAATCATCGTCGTGGCAGCACATCCCGATGACGAGACGCTCGGGTTCGGCACGTCGATCGTCACGCTTGCCGAACGCGGAGTGCGGGTACAGGTGGTCGCCGCGAGTGACGGTGGGGCGTCACACCACGGGATCGGGTTGTTGGAGCGGCTTCAACTGGAACGCATCCGCCGCGACGAATTGCATCGAGCCACAACGGTTCTGGGGATACCCGCACCGATTTTCCTCGGCCTGCCGGACGGCGAACTGAGCAAGCATGAGCAGCGCGTCGAAGATCTTCTCACGGAGATCCTCGAGACGACGAGTGGCCGGACCTGGATCGCGGCGACGTGGCGCGGCGACGGGCATCCCGATCACGAGGCCGTCGGCCGCGCGGCGGCGACCGCCGCGCAGCGCTGTGGCGTCGCGCTGCTGGAGTACCCGCTGTGGATGTGGCACTGGGCGACACCCGGCGATGCCGCCGTGCCGTGGGACCGCCTTCGCGTGGTGCCGCCTGCTGCACACGCTCATGCTCGCAAGGCGGCAGCCACGCAGTGCTACCGCTCGCAGATCCAGGTGCCCGAAGCCGATCCGGCCGATCCGGCGCCATTGCTGCCGTCATTCGTCTTACGGCGATTACTCGCCGTCAGGGAGGTGGTGTTCTGATGACTACGAGGCTCTCGACCGGATACTTCGAGCAGATCTATTCCGAGTCGGAAGACCCCTGGCAGCTCGGAGGCCGGTGGTATGAGCAGCGCAAGTACGCGATCACGTTGGCGCTGCTGCCGTATCGGCGTTACCGGCACGCATTCGAACCGGGCTGTTCGGTCGGCGTCCTCACCGAACAGCTCGCCACTCGCTGCGACCACGTCACCAGCACCGACATCGCGAGCGCTGCACTGGATTCGGCGCACCGGCGTCTGGTCGACGCCGGGAGGCGTCGCAACGTGACGCTGCTACGCAGTTCACTGGATGATCCTTGGCCGCAGGAAGGGTTCGATCTGGTTGTGCTGTCCGAGCTCTGCTACTACCTGCATGCCGAGGTGCTGCGCGACACCCTGGATCGCGAGATACCGCTGTTGCGGCCGGGGACGACCGTCGTCGCCGCCCACTGGCGTCACCCGGTCGCCGAGTACCCGATCACCGGCGAATACGCGACCGACGTCATCGCCGCGACGTCGGAACTGCATCACCTGGGCGGATACCGCGACGAAGACATGCTGATTGAGGTGTTCGACACCGGATCGGCAAGGTCGGTAGCCGCACGAACAGGCGTGCCCGGGGCCTAGCTCCGAGCCCGGGTGGCCTTGTCGGCCAGCACGTCCCGCTCACGCTCGTTGTCTGTCAATGCTGCGGCGCGGTCGAATTCGTCGGCAGCCTCGATGTCACGTCCCAGCCGGATCAGCAGTTCGCCGCGCACGCTCGGCAACAGATACGAGCCGTCGAGTCCGGTGAGCCCGTTGACGATCCTCAGCGCCTCGGCCGGCTCCCCGGCCATGGCCACCGCGACCGCGCGGTTGAGCTGGACGACAGGGGATGGCGCCACCTGCACCAGCCCGTCGTAGAGCATCACGATGTGCTTCCAGTCGGTGTCGTCAGCAGTCGGGGCCGACGCGTGGCACTCGGCGATCGCAGCCTGTAGCGCGTACGGGCCCCAGCCAACACCCTTGCGCTGCAACGCCTCCGCAGAGCGGCCCAGCGCCGCCACCCCGCGTTGGATCTGTGCGCGATCCCACCTGGCCCGGTTCTGAGCCTCCAGCAGGATGGGCCTGCCGTCGCCGTCGGTACGGGCGGCGAATCGCGACGATTGGAACTCCATGAGCGAGACCAGGCCGTGCACCTCCGGTTCATCGGGTACCAGCGCCGCCAGCACTCGACCCAATCGCAGTGCCTCACTGCATAGTTCGTCGCGGATCCAGCGCTGGCCGAACGAGGCCGAATAGCCTTCGTTGTAGACCAGGTAGATCACCGAAAGCACGGCTGACAGGCGCCGCGGATACTCCGAGCGCTCCGGAACTTCGAAGGGCACGCCTGCGTCGGACAGGGTCTTCTTCGCGCGGGTGATCCGCGCGGCGATCGTCGCCTTGGACGTCAGGAAGGCGCGGGCGATCTCCTCGGTTGTCAGGCCGCCGATGACGCGCAGCGTCAGCGCGATCTGGCCTTCCCGCGACAGCACCGGGTGTGCGGAGATGAAGACCAGTCGTAACACGTCGTCGTCGATTCGGTCGGGGTCCCAGGCGTCAGGGGAGTCCTGGTCTTGCGTCTCCAGTTCGTGCGCCAGCACCGCGTACTTGGTGTCGAGGTTCTCCTGGCGCCGCCACTGGTCGATCGCCTTGCGCTTGGCCACGGCGGTCAACCAGGCGGCGGCATTCCTCGGCACACCTGTTTCCGGCCACCTGGTGAGCGCATCGATGAGGGCCTCTTGCGCCAGATCCTCGGCGAAACCGACGTCGCCGACCACCCGCGTCAGCGTCGCGACGATCTTGGCGGCCTCCATCCGCCAGACGGCGTCGACGGTCTGCTGGATGTCCGACACGCACCCCATTCTGCCGAGCACCTGCAAAAGTCCGCGACACGCCGACGAAATGGGCCTCTTTGCGTCTGCTCGCGCAGGAGAGTTGACGGTGATGACGCACCGGCTCGTGACCGCGTACCGGGATGGCCGCAAGGCCTACCCGGCGACGATCGCGAACCCCTATGCGGGCATCGGTGACCGCGCTGTGGCGCGGATGTGGCGACTCGGCTGGCAGCGGGCCGCCGACGACAGCCGCTGGATCCCCAGCGAAGAAGAGCGCATCGGTCGGCTGGCTGCCGAGATCGATGAACTCCTGGGCTAGCCGACTCGAGGCTCTGCTCGCCAGGCAGCCTCGCGTCATCCTCGGCATCACCGGGTCACCCGGGGCGGGCAAGACGGCGATGGCATCGCAGATCGCCTCGACCATTGGCGACGCCGTGCACGTGCCCATGGACGGCTTCCACCTCGCAGACGTACAGCTGGCGCGGTTGGGACTGCTCGACGGTAAAGGTGCGGTCGACACGTTCGATGCGTATGGGTATCTGGCGTTACTGCAACGTATTAGGCGTCAGGACACCGAGATCGTCTATGCCCCGGCCTTCGACCGTGATATCGAGCAGCCGGTGGCGGGCAGCATCGGCATCGCACCGACGGCACGGCTCATCGTCACCGAGGGAAACTACCTGCTGGACACCGACGACCCCTGGCCTGCCGTGCGAAGCGCGCTGGACGAGGTGTGGTTCGTCGACCTTGCGACCGAGGAGCGGCGACGGCGGCTCATTGCACGCCATATCGAGTTCGGCAAGTCACCGGAGCAGGCGCAAGCCTGGGTGCGCGCCGTCGACGACCCGAACGCAGAACGGATCGAGCGAGTCCGGCACAGGGCCGACCTAGTCGTCTAGTGCGCCTAGTGCGTCGAGTGCGGCAACGAAATCGTTTGTCTCCCAGAGATTCAAGAAGTTCGTCATCATCAGCAGGCGGCTGCGAGCCTGCTCGTTGTCGGCGATCCGCGCGTCGAAGCGATCGTCCACCGGTTCCGGCAGCAGCCGCAGTAGGTAGGACGGAACGTCGAGCAGCCAGGCCAACCCCATGATCGCGACGTAGAGCACCAGATGCTGCTTGATCGTGGCCGAGGCGAGTGCCGGACCGCCGGCCGCGCCGAACTCCGTCGTGAACGCCTGCAGTAGTCCGTCGAGGTGCTCGTCCCACATTGAGGTCTCGGCGCTGCACATCGCGCCCCAGATCGCCATGGCCACGTTCATCTGGCCGACGCAGCCCCAGTCCATCAGCCCGCATTCGAGGTGGCCACTCCGGTTCCAAAACCACGCGTTGTCCACGTTGGCGTTCCAATGGCACAGCGCCACATAGTCGGAATGCGCTGCCAGCCAACGCCAGATGGCCTTCTCATGCTGCGGGAACCGGGCCACCTCGTGTCTCAGTCGGCGCAGAAACTCAGGCGACCGGACGTTGGCGGGCAGCAGTCCGGGCTGGGCGACCGCGAACTCGGCGAGCCTGTCGACACGGCGCTGTAGCTGATCGGCCGTGTACCCGACACGGTCGCCGACCGACAGGCGCTCCATGTCGACGGGGAACTGGTCGACAAGTCCTGCGGGCAGCCGGCCGGCCTTATGGGTACCCGACAGGCGGCCGAGTGCGCCGAGCAAAGCTCGGTAGTGGCCGACCGGATCGGGCATCATGTAATCCATGCACTTGTCATAGTGCGGCTCGATGCCGTTGGCGTCGTAAGGGATTCGATCGGTGATCAGCAGTCCGGTGCCGGACGGCTCGTGATAGTCGGCGAACAGGCACTTCGGCACGGCGATCGGAAACCCCGGCGTCCGGGACAGCAGCGCGAAGCGAACCTCGAACGCCATTTGAGTGCGCCCGCCATCGCGACCGGTGTCGTCGAAATCGCGGGAGAACTTCACGAAGAGGTCGGTCGGCAGATCACCGCCGTCGTACTCGACGGCCAGCAGTGCCTTGCGGCCGGTGCTGCCCCCGCGAAACTCCGTCAGCTCGGTGATGGCGCGGACGGCATTGTCGGACGCCAATGCACGACTTGCCCGGAACGCGTCGGTGAGGAAGTGCGTGCCGCCGTCACGCAGCGCGCCCACGTGTGCGGGCATGTCGAGGTCGAGGTAATCGCCCCGCACCCAACCCGCATCCGTCACGGACAGCCGTCAGCCGATGGCGCGGTCGGCGCCCTCCCAGAACTGTGCGCGCACCGCCTTCTTGTCGGGCTTGCCCAGCGCGGTCACCGGCACCGACTCGACGATGATCACCTGCTTCGGCGACTGCACCGAACCCTTGCGTTCCTTGACCGCGGACTGAATTTCGGCGGTCATCGTCGCGATCGCCGCCTCGTCGGACGCGGTGTCGGGCCGCAGCACGACCACCGCCGTCACCGCCTCGCCCCACTTCTCGTCCGGCGTCCCGATCACGCATACCTGGGCGACCGAGGGATGCTCTGCCACAACGTCTTCCACCTCGCGCGGGAACACGTTGAACCCGCCGGTGACGATCATGTCCTTCGTGCGGTCGACGATGTACCAGAAGCCTTCCTCGTCCTCGCGGGCCAGATCGCCGGTGTGCATCCAGCCGTCTCGAAAGGTCTCGGCCGTCGCCTCCGGCTTATTCCAGTACCCGCCGGACACCAACGGCCCCGATACGCAGATCTCGCCGACCTCGCCCTGCGGCACCTGATTTCCGTCGGCATCGAGCAGCGCGGTCCGCGCGAAAACGGTCGGCCGACCGCAGGAGGTGAGGCGCTTGTCGTCGTGGTCACCCTTCGGCAGATAGGTGATCACCATCGGGGCTTCGGACTGGCCGTAGTACTGCGCGAAGATCGGGCCGAACCGCCGGATCGCCTCCTTCAGGCGCACCGGGTTCATCGCCGAAGCGCCGTAGTACACCGTTTCCAGCGACGACAGGTCGCGGGTCTGCGAATCCGGATGGTCCATCAGCGCATAGATCATCGACGGCACCAGCATGGTGGCCGTGATCTTTTGCTCTTCAATGGTTTTCAGTACCTCGGCGGGATCGAACTTGGTGAGCACCACCAGTTCGCCGCCCTTGATGATCGTCGGAACGAAGAACGCCGCGCCCGCATGCGACAGCGGTGTGCACATCAGGAACTTGGGGCGCTCGGGCCATTCCCACTCGGCGAGCTGAATCGTCGTCATCGTGGTGATCGACTGGGCGGTGCCGATCACGCCCTTCGGCTTGCCGGTCGTGCCGCCGGTGTAGGCCATCCCACCGATGTGATCCGGCGGCAGATCGGCGGCGACCAACGGCTTCGGTGAGTACTTGGCCGCCTCGGCCGTCAGGTCCACCGCTGTGACGTCGCTGTCCGCCAGCTCCTCGGGGACCGGGCCGATCGTCAGGATCTGCTTGAGGCCGGGGACCTTCTCGAGCAGTCCCTTGGCCCGTTCGACGAACATCGGGTTCGGATCGATGGTCAGCGACGTGACGCCGGCGTCGTTGAGGACGTACGCGTGGTCGTCCAGCGAGCCGAGAGGGTGTAGTGACAGGCGCCGATAACCCTGCGTCTGGCCGGCGCCGAGAATCATCAGCACCTCGGGCCGGTTGAGTGCCAGCAGCCCGCTCACGACCCCCGTGCCCGCCCCCAGCGCCTCGAAGGCTTGGATGTACTGACTGATGCGCTCGGCCAGTTCGCCGCCGGTCAACGTGGTGTCGCCCAGGAACAGGACCGGCTTGTCCTTGTTGCGCTTCAGCGCGCCGACCGTGAGGTGCCCGGAGTGGATGGGGTGACGCAGCATTGAGTCGCTCATGCCTTCAGATTAGAACGTGTTACAGAAATGGTTTCAAGGGCCGGGTAAACGGGCTTATCTCGATCAGTGAGTGAGCAGCGATTGCGTGCGGCGATCCTGGCGCTGGCCCGCGAGCGCGCGCCGGCCAAAACCATCTGCCCGTCGGACGCAGCACGCGCCGTCGGCGGTGATCAATGGCGTGACCTGATGAAGCAGGCCCGCGATACGGCGCGAGACCTCGCGAGTGCCGGCGAGGTGGAGATCATGCAGCGTGGCGAGGTGCTCGACCCGCGCGCGCAGTGGCGCGGACCCATCAGGATCCGCGCCAGATCACGGTGACGCTCAGCAAACGAAAAAGGGAGTTTCGCCCGATTCGCTGTCGCTGCATTTCTGATGAGTTAGCGTGCGGTTGTTCCACCCTTCGAGGGAGCAGGCATGGGGCGAATATGCTTCGGCGTCAATAATATTGGCCGACACATCGCTCCTCCGGGCCGCACAAAGGAGCGAATGATGAGTTGGACCGATGTCTCTCGAGTCCGCAACACAATGGCGAAAGGTGCTCTGGCCGGTGCGCTCGTCGTCGTAGCCGCGACGGGTTCGGCCGGTTCGGCGATCGCGATGCCCGCCTTCGGTGGAACATCCATTGCCCCGGTGCCGCTCCAGCCGTCTGGACCACCGACCGGGCCGGACGATCCCAGATGCATTTCCCAGCCCACCAACCCGGTGTGCCAGGGCGGCCCGTATGCGCCTCCGCCGCCGCAGGGGGCGTCAGTCATCACTGGCCCGGCCGATCCCGCATGCGTCAGCCAGCCTGCGAATCCGATATGCGCGGGCGGCCCGTACGCGCTGCCAACACCACCGCTGGCCCCTCCGCCCCCACCACCCCCTCCGATGGCTCCGGTCGCTCCGATCGCTCCGCCGCCGATGGCTCCGGTCGCTCCGCCGCCGATGGCTCCGGTCGCTCCGATCGCTCCGCCGCCGATGGCTCCGATGGGCATGGGTGGAATGCCCGGAGACATTTAACGAGAGGAGCGGCATGACCATCACTCGCGAGCTGCCCGCAGCGATCCTCCTGGCGGCCGGCTTGGCGATCGCCTCGGCAGGTAGCGCATCGGCCGACGGGGGTCTCCAGCCTGCACCGGGCGAGCTGAGCGGTACGTACGCCTATGAGTCCGACACCGGCAGAGCCAACACGTGGGTAATGACGCCCTGCGGTCCCGGATGCGCCGACGTCGCCGTCACACCCGTCACCGACCCGAGGGTCGTGCCGTATGGCGGGCGGGCCCTGCTGAACAACGGACGCTGGGACATGACCGTCCAGTACGCCCATGCGGTTCGGTGCAAGCCGCCCAATGACAATGTGACCGTCCCTGGCACAGTTGTGTTTTCATTCGAAGCGGCAACTCTGGACGGTAGCGCGGTCAACACGCAGACCGTCGCGGCTTGCGGCGATCCTGCCGGGGCCACTTACCAAAGTGGCTTCAGCTTGGCGAAAGCCGCGTAGGTACTGCGAAGCAGCGCTGCTTGACTGCGAAAGCAGCGCCGCTTCGTAGCAGGCCGAGCCGGCTCAGCGACGTGCGAACTTGTCGGCGTCCGCGCGGGCCTGGGCCGCGATCTTCTCGGCCAGCTCGGCCTTCCACTGGATCTCCTTCTGGACCCACGGGTTGTCCTGCGGGAACTCCTCGGTCTCCGACACCCGGCGCACCTCGACCTTGACGCCCTTGCCGAGCGGGATCTTCTGAGCCCACTGCTTGGCTTCCTCCTTCGAGGACACGTCGAGGATCCAGAACCCGTTGAACAGTTCCTTGGCCTCGGTGTACGGGCCGTCGGTGACCACGGGCGGGTCGGAGTTGAAATCGACGACGAAGCCCTCCTCGGGCCCCGTCAGTCCCTCACCGGCGAGCAGCACACCGGCCTTGATGAGCTCCTCGTTGAAGCGGCCCATCTCCTCGATGATCTGGTCGAAATCGATGTTGGCTTCCGCCATGGCCGCCTCGGCCTCGGCGCTGGACCGCATGATCAGCATGTAGCGCGACATTGTTGTCTCCTTCTAGTGGGGAAGGGGCCCGTCTATCGTGCCCTCGTTGACACGTCGAATGGCAACCCACATAAATCGACACTGCCCGAGAAGTTTTTTCATCGAATTTTCCGAACCCCGCGTGAATTGCGCCGACGCCTCAGAACCGAGCGGGAACGTGGCCCGTTTCGCGTACCCAGCCCTTGCGCGCGGCGGGGTACCACTTGAGTGACGCCGGGACGTAGGTCCAGCCCGACCGGATGCTGGCGCGGATGGCTCGATATCGCCGATCGTCTCGCCGGCTCCATGGAATGCCGAATCGGTCGCGGACGAATGCCGGCAGCCCACCGAAGATCACCAATCTCATCGGCGGTGCCAGCGCCGTCCGCACCGGAAGGGTGGGAAGCAACGCATTGGTCAGTGGCCGCAGCCGCGGATGCGTCGGGTAGTCGGGCGACGCGCTCATATCGGGAATCGATCGCCGATTGATGAATTCGATCAGATAGCTCGAGGCGGGGTTCGGAACGAGAACATCGCGGCAGTAGCGTTCGACCTCGCTCTCGAAAGCCGCCCGATCCGGCGGTACGACACTGCCCGTCATCCCGTAACGGCGGTACCACTCGCAGCCCTCGGCATACAGCTGCTCGGTCTGCTCGTCGGTCAGATGGTGACGATCCCAGTACATGGCGAGGCGGTCGACCATGCGCTGAAAGGTGGCGTGCGCCCACCAGAAGGTCTCCGGTTGCAGCGCGTGGTAACGGTCGCCGCCGGGCAATTCGCCCTTGATATTCCGATGAAAGTCGCGAACACGCACTCCGGTGGCGTCTGCATGCTCGCCGTTGTAGATCGTTCCCAAGATTCCCGGCAATGAACGAAACACGCGGTCCACCGGGTCGTCGAAGAAGTCTGAGTGATCGATGAGCCCCTGTCCGACTGCCGGATGCATGGTCTGCAGCAGACCCGCGGTGCCGCCTTCGAAAGCGATGCGCATATCGCCCGCCCACCGCCAAAGCAACGACTCCGGCCCCAGGTCGATCCGCGGCCGGTCAGACGGCGAGTTGTCCGACGTCATGCTTCTGTGCTCCGAAGTATTTTGTCAGCAGCTTCTCGCTCGACCGGTCGCCCCAGCGCAATAAATATGCCCGCCCGAAGCGGGTACGTGAAAGAACCTGGTAGCGAACGCTGTTCTTGGCGAGCGCCGGGAGCACCGCCCAGGGGATCGAACGGGGCAGTTCGAGGTCGCGCATGCCTTCGCCGCGCAAGAAGTAACTGAGCATGCTCAGCAACCGCGCACGTTGGTAGGCACCGCGTATCCGAGACATGTTGGGATAGTGCAGAAACCGCTGCGCGTCGACAATCGCCTGCGCGAGCGGCGGTCCGGCCGCGCTCACGGTGGATTGGGTGATGAGGAAGTGGTAGTTGAGCCGGTGTTGTTGAGCTTCGTTGTCGCACAACCAGTCTTCGTCGACACCCATCAACCAGCCGACGTACTTCCACAGGTGCATGATGGCTTTTGATTCGGACTTGCTGACCCGAACGCCGAGAAGCCGCACCCCCAGCAGCAGGGCGCCGTTGAAGAGCCCCAGGGTGGAGGCCTGGTCGGTCTGATTGATCGGAAGGCCCCACTCGTCGATCTCCCAGCGGCCGTTCGTCTCGAATTGATGGTTCACCAACGCATGCATCAATCGGACGTGGACGGTGAGCTTGAATCCCTCTCCCTGTCGTTGCATGGCGTCGGGCTGGGATACCGACACTGCCCATTTCTGGGTCTCGGCCAGGCGCCGCACGGTCGTGCGGCCGGTCAGCCCGCCGGTTTCGACCAGCAGGTCGGCAGGCCCACCGAATCGGTAGCCGCCGATCAGCGATAGCTGCAGCATCACGTCGGCGGCATTGCTGCCGAGGCGCCGGTAGGCCGCGGCACCTTCATTGATCAGTTGCATGTCCACCCAGTGCGGGATCCGCTCGACCTCGGCGAAGAACTCGCGCAGTGCGCGCGGACAGTCCGGTACGGCGTCGGCCCCGCATTCGAGCGCGGTCTTGAACTGGCCCATGGTGACGCGCTCGGGGTCCTCGGCGTCGCCGATGCGCATGGCGCGGACGAGGGCTGCGCCAACCTCATCGCGCTGCATCAGCCGTTGACCGATCAGCTCGACCAACTCGGGATCGGGACGCATCGTCTTGGTGAGCAGTCGTAGCGGACGCCCCACGCGGCGGTTGCGCTGCGGCGCCGCCATGAAACGACGGGGATGCGACGCCAGCGCCGGTTGTGCGACCATGATCGCATGCTGACACGAGTAATGACTCGCATTCAATTCGCCTTCTGATGGCGAAGGTAGATCCTGCGCTGCGAAGGACGCCGCGCCAGGAGCGTTCCCGCATGATGGTCGATCGCATCCTCGACGCCGGCCAGCAGATGCTGATCACCCACGGTTATGACGGCGCCTCCACCAATCGGATCGCCGCTGCCGCGGGTATCAGTCCCGGCTCGTTGTATCAGTACTTCCCGAACAAGGACGCGATCGCGGCAGCGGTGATCGACCGGTACAGCGACGAGCTCTCCGCTCGCGTCGCGGCCCGGGTGTCCGAACGACTGAGCCGGCCGGCGCCGGACTATGTGCGCGAGTCGATCGCCGCGCTTCTTGACGCCCTCGACGTGCACCCGGAGTTTCTGCGAGCGGTGATGGAGCAGACGCCGCGCCTCGGTACGAGTAGCAAGCTCATTGCGTTCGAGCACCGCATCGGCGACCTCACCAAGGCCTATCTGACGATCAATCAGAAACAGATTCGGCCTGTCGGCTCGCATGACACGGCGGCATGGATGCTGGTGCGAATGGTCGAGCACCTGTGCGTGCGGTACATCCTGGATCAGCCATCCATCGGCCGCGACGAGTTCATCGACGAGCTCACCGTCATGGCACTGAGCTATCTGCGACCATGGCCGGCTCCGCCAGAAGAGTGCTTCTGACGGAACGCGAATTGAACGCGAGCGACCGCTCGTGTCAGCATGTGACCGTGGCTGCTCCACCATGCTTGAAGTGAAAGTGCATGACCGTACCTAAAAGTATTGTTGTCTCGGATGGATGTCATTTGCGGATCGAAAAAGAGTCGCTGAACTCGCAATAGAGCGAAATCGACGCCCAATTGTTGTTCGCGGCATGTCAATTATGTTAATGACTATTCCGAAACTTCTTGACGTTGGTGGGTAGCCAGCCATAGCGTGTCGAGCGGTAGCGAGGTTGCGCTACCGAACGCGCCGACCCGGATCGCCGGGTCGGTTTCGGATCTGGGGGTTGAGGTTGATTCGGCGCAGACCAATGCGACTCGGCGGCTGATCGCCTTGCCGCAAGGGGTTCGAGGCCGTTGACCGCTCCGCCTGCCGGCCGGGCGAAAGCCGGCGACACCGATGACGGCCTCGAAGCCATTCAAGAGTGGAGCGCCGGATACGTTCGCCGCCACCCGTTGGCTTCGCTGGCGACGGTCGGCGACCAGTTCGTCCTCGCCATTCGCACCATCCAGTACTTGTTCGTCGACCTCTTCACGGGTCGCTTTCAATGGCAGGAGTTCGTCCGCCAAGGCGCGTTCATGGCGGGCACCGCGGTGCTCCCGACGGTCCTCGTGGCCCTGCCGATCGGCGTCACCCTGTCGATTCAATTCGCATTGTTGGCCGGCCAGGTGGGCGCCACGTCGCTGGCCGGCGCCGCCAGCGGCCTCGCGGTCATCCGGCAGGCCGCGTCGCTGACGGCCGCGATCCTGATGGCCGCCGCCGTCGGATCGGCGATCACCGCGGATCTCGGCTCGCGCAAGATGCGTGAAGAGACCGACGCGATGGAGGTCATGGGGGTCTCGGTGATCCGGCGCCTAGTGGTGCCGCGCTTCGCCGCAGCCATCATGGTCGGCGTCGCACTCACCGGTGTCGTCTGTTTTGTCGGCTTCTTGGCGAGTTACCTGTTCAACGTCTACTTCCAGAACGGCGCACCGGGAAGCTTCGTCGCCACCTTCGCCTCGTTCGCGACCACCGGGGATCTGATCGTCGCGTTGGTGAAGGCGGTGATCTTCGGCGCGATCGTCGCCGTGGTGTCGTGTCAGAAGGGGATGTCCACCGTCGGTGGTCCGACCGGCGTCGCGAACTCGGTGAACGCGGCGGTCGTCGAATCGATTCTGGTCCTGATGGTCGTCAACGTCGTCATCAGCCAGCTCTACATCATGATGTTCCCGCGGGTGGGTCTGTAGATATGGCAGTCGCCCCTTACCGACCCAAGGTTTTCGTTCCCGCCGTCCGGGCCTACCGGAGATTCATCGTGCCGATCATTCGGCTCGGACACATGCTGGTGTTCTTTGTCAGGGCGCTGACGGGGATACCGGTGGCATTGCGTCACTACCGCAGCGAGTTCGTCCGACTGCTCTCCGATATCTCCTGGGGCAATGGATCTTTGGTGGTCGGCGGCGGCACCGCAGGGGTGGCGGTCGTACTCGGCATCACCGTCGGCGCCCTGGTCGGAATCGAGGGGTACAACTTCCTCGACCTCTTGGGCCTTGGGCCCGCGACGGGAATCATCTCGTCTCTGGTCAACACTCGCGAGCTCGCGCCGATCGCGGCGTCGTTGGCCTTCGCCACCCAGGCCGGTTGCCGGTTCACCGCCCAGCTCGGATCGATGCGCATCGCCGAAGAGATCGACGCGCTCGATTCGTTGGCGATCAGGCCCATTCCCTACCTGGTGACCACGCGTCTGATGGCGTCGGTGGTGGCTGTCGTCCCGCTGTATGTCGCATGCCTCGCCGTGAGCTACCTGACGACACAGGTCGTCGTCTATGTCATCAGCGGAGGCTCGACGGGCTCGTACCTGCATTACTTCTCGCTGATGCTGTCCGGTCAGGACATCATCTACTCATTGATCAAGACCATCATCTTCGTCTGGATCGCCTCGACCGTGCAGTGCTACTACGGCTTCTACGCATCCGGCGGTCCGGAAGGCGTGGGAGTGGCTGCCGGACATGCGATGAGGGCGAGCATCACCGTCGTGATCATGGTCAACATGCTGCTGACGATGGCGCTGTGGTCCGTCGATGCCGGCGCGCGGTTCGGGGGTTGAGGATGTCCAATTCCCTTGACCCGGACGGGCGCGGACCGTCCACCCGCCAGCTGCTGGGCTGCGGTGTGGCCGTCCTCGTGGTCGTAGCGCTGGTCACCGCGACGTTGTTGGTCAAGTCGACGGGTCGGCTCGATCCGTATGTCCGGGTGGTGGCCGACCTCGTCAACGTCGGTGACGGCCTGCCGCAACGGTCCGACGTCAAGTATCACGGTGTGCTCGTCGGGATGGTGGACAGTGTCACTCCGGCTGCCGACGGCAATCCGAACTTCGTTCATATCGACCTCAATCCCCAATATGCACAGTCGATTCCGGCCGATGTAACCGCACGTGTGGTGCCGAGCAATGTCTTCGCGGTGTCCTCGGTTCAGCTCGTGGACCAAGGGTCGGGTCCCGCCATCCGTGCGGGTGCCCACATCCCGGAGGACGTCGAGCTGCCGACGGTGTTGTTCCAGACCACCATCAGCAAGCTGCGTGACATGCTGGCCGCGACAGGGCGGGGCCGTGAAGACAAGACGGTGGGCATCCTCGCGGCGGTGAACGCCGCGACGGAGGGCAAGCGGACCGAATTGCTGGCTTCCGGTGCGCAATTGAACAGATTGATCGATCAGCTCGACTCGATCGTAGCCACCGAACCCGATGAGACGACGGTCTCCGCGCTCATCGATGCGACGCGCGGTCTGCAGTCGGCGGCACCAGAGCTTGTCGACGCGTTGCATCAGGCGGTGGAGCCGATGCAGACCCTCGTCGAGCAGAGCGCGCAGCTCGACGCGCTCATCTCCGGTGGCGTACACACCACGGGCACTACCTACACCGCGTTGAACAACCACGCCGACCGGATGGTCAAGATCACCGGGGAGCTGACGCCGGTGATCGGCGTGCTTGCGCAGACGTCGCACAACTTCGTCCCGGCGTTCGTGAAGCTCAACACGGTGGCCGACAGGTTCTTCGAGCATGTATGGATGCCCGATCGCGATATCGGCAACATGCGGATCAACCTGTCGTTCACACCCACCTACACCTACAGCCGCGCGGATTGCCCGCAGTACGGAGAGCTCAAGGGGCCGAGCTGTTTCACCGCGCCACTGGTTCCGACCCGACCCGAACTGCCCGATGTCCTGATACCGCAGAACTACCAGCCACCACCGGATCTCGCACCACCGCCCGGCACGGTCCTGGGTGAGAACGGGAACCTGGTGGCCGTCGGCCCGCCGTTGATCAACGCGAATCCGAGCCTGGCCGATCCCAATCCGCCACTGCCGTCGTGGATGCCGCCCGCCCCACCGGTGCCGGGAACTGCCAATCCGGCGCTGATACCAACCCCACCGCCGCCGGTGCCGCTGTCACCACCGGCGCCGGTGGCCCCGAAACCATGGCAAGATCCGACGGCGCCGAACACGAGAAGCGCGGGGCAAGCACCGCCGGCGCTACCGGCGCAGGCCGCGCCAGCGTCTTACGGCGGCAACGTCGGGCCGGTCGGCAGCCCACAGGAGCGGGCCCAGTTCGCTCTGCTCACAGGCCAACCGGTGACGAGCGCCACCCAATTGCTGCTCGGTCCGCTCGCTCGCGGGACGACGGTGTCCGCTGTGCAGGAGGCAGGATGAGATACCGCGGGGCGTTCATCGGGCTGGCGCTCTTCATGGTCGTGGCGACCGTGTTGACATGGCTGGTCTATGTCACGCTGCGCCGTGACGTCGCGGGCAGGACGGTGCCCTACGCGGCGGTGTTCACCGATGTGTTCGGCCTGCGCGAGGGTGACGACGTGAGGATGGCGGGCGTTCGCGTCGGTCGCGTCGAAAGCATCGAATTGCAGGGAACTCTGGCGAAGGTCTCGTTCGTCGTACAAGCCGAACAGCAGGTGCTGGGCACCACCGTCGCGTCGGTGACCTACCAGAATATCGTCGGCCAGCGCTATCTCGGCTTGTCACTGGGCAACCTCGGGCAACCGGGACCGCTGCCGCCGGACAGTGTCATCCCGGTGGAGAGAACCGACCCCTCCTTCGACGTCGGTACCCTCCTCAACGGCTACGAACCCCTGTTCAGCCTGCTCAACCCCCGGGACGCCGACAACCTCACCAAGGGCGTCCTGCAATCGCTGCAGGGCGACGCCGGGTCGATCACCGCCCTCGTCGACCAGATCTCGCAGCTGACGGAAGCATTCGCCGGCCGCGACGAGGAACTCGGTGCTGTCATCACCGATCTGAACACTGTGGTGTCGAATCTGGCCAGGCACAACGAAGATCTCGACCACGTACTCACCGAAACCCAAACGGTCGTATCGGATTTCGACGCCCGGCGCCCCGAGCTGGTGGCGTCCACGGGGGCAATCGCGAAAGTGGTGCGGCAGCTGTCGACAATCTCCGATGAGGTCTATCCGTCGCTGAACGAGCTCGTCACCCGAGAGCCGGGATTCGCTTCCCACATGGTCGGCCTCGAGCCGCAGCTGGCGTTCACCGGTGCGAATCTGCCACTGCTGCTCAAGGGATTCGCACGCATCACCAGCGACGGCCCCTACGCCAACGCCTACGCCTGCGACCTCAACATCCAAGGCTTCTTCCCCGGGCTCAACGACGTGATTCCGATCATTGTCGATGCCGCTTCACCGGGGCCAGGGACGCAATACTCGCCGAAGTGCAGGAATATGGCCAATGGCTGATCAATCACCGAAGCGGCGGCGAATACCGCTGGAGGATCGCAACAAGACCTGGCTCGGCGTCATCGCCGTCGCGGTCGTGACGGTGGTGATCGGGGCGATGCTGCTGATCAAGGTGGCCGATGTCGGCTATCGCCACTACACCGCGCAGTTCCTGCAGGCAGCGGCGCTGAAGGTGGGCAATCCGATCACGATCGCGGGCATCCCCGTCGGTGAAGTAACCAGCATGGAGCTGGCTGGCGACCACGTCGAAGCTGGGCTCAAGGTCCGCGACGACATCCCTCTTGGTGCGCAATCCAGCGCGTCGATCAAGGTCACCACCATCCTCGGCTCCCGCTACCTGTCGTTGGAGCCGGCAGGGGAGGGGTCGGTGCCCAACAACACCTTTGACCTCGGGCACACGGAGGTTCCATACGATCTGCAGGAGGCGTTGTCCGACGTCACCACGACCTACGAGCAGGTTGATTCGGACCAGTTCGCTGAAACGCTCGGCGTGCTCGGTAAGCAATTGCAAACGCTCCCGCCGGTCATTCCACAGGCGTTGGCCAATACCAAGACGCTGGCGGAGATCATCGCCCAACGACGCGACCAGTTGGGTTCGCTGCTGAAAACCACCGAGACGGTGACGAATACGTTGCGCCGTCAGCAATCCACCATCGGAACTCTGGTCAGGCAAGGCAATTCGCTCGTCGGCGAGTTCGTGGCCAGGCGTGCGACCTTTCACGCGATGATGGCCGCCCTCACCAACCTCGTCGAAACGCTCAGTGGAATCGTCATCGACGACCGACCGCAACTCGAGGAGTTGTTGCGTAACGTCCGTGAACTGTCGGGCATGCTCGGACAGCACGATGACTTACTGCGCAGCACCTTGCAGTCCGGTCCTGTCGCACTGCGCAATCTGACCAACGCCACCGGTACCGGCAACGCGGTCGGATTCAATGCACCCAATGGCTTGCTCGTCGACTCCTGGATGTGTGCCATCAGCGAGCGCGCCGAGCAGTTCAACATGATTCCGTACTTCCAGGACTGCAAATGAGAACCAAAGTGCTCGCAATCGGTGCCGTCCTGCTCGTCGTGGCGGTGGTGAGCGCCGCGGTTCTATGGAACGTGACGAAGGAGCAACTGGGTACCGTCAAGCTCACCGCCCAGTTCGACAACGCCGCAGGACTTTACGAGAACAACACCGTCGCGGTGCTCGGCATGCCGGTCGGTGAGGTCACCAAGATCACACCCAAGGGTGGATACGTCGAAGTCGAGTTCACCGTGGACAAGGACGTACAGGTACCCGCGGACGCGCAGGCGGTGACCATCTCGAACTCGATCCTCACCGATCGCCAGATCGAGTTGACGCCGCCCTACCGGGGCGGTCCGACGCTGAGCAATGGCGACACCATCGGGCTTAACCGAACCAAGACTCCGGTCGAGTTCGCCCGTGTGCTCGACGTTCTCGACAAGCTGTCGGTTTCGCTGCGCGGTGACGGTCACGGCAACGGCCCGGTCGCCGACCTCGTCAACGCCAGCGCCGCCATCGCCGATGGCAATGGTCAGCAGATGAAGGATTCCCTCGGTGAGTTGTCGGCAGCCCTGCGGCTCAGCGCAGACGGCGGTGAGGTGACCCGCGACCAGTTGACGACCATCATCCGCAACGTCAGTTCTCTGCTCGACGCCGCCGCCGCCAACGATGCGACGCTTCGCGAGTTCGGATCGAACGTCAATGTACTCAGCCAGGTCATCGCCGACGAGGATCTGGGAAGTGGAACCACCGGTAAGAAGTTGAACGAGGTGCTCGTCCAGACGGGCGAGGTTCTCGAGGCCAACCGCGACAACATCAAGGGCATCGTCGACAACGCCAACACAGTGTCGGGCACGACCGTGGAACACCAGCGCGATCTCGCGGAGTTCCTCGATCTGGCGCCGATGACGCTGGACAACATCTACAACATCATCGATCAGCGCAACGGTTCCATCCGGGCCAAGGTGCTCACCGACCGTGTGCTCTTCGACTCTCAGACGATGAAGGAAGTCTGCAACATGATGGGTCTGCGCCAGCTCGGCTGCAGCACAGGCACATTGCAGGACTTTGGGCCGGACTACGGGCTGACCTACATGCTTGACGGCCTCGCCGCGATGGGACAGAAATGATGGCCGGCCGCAGAGTGGCCGCGCTGGCCGCAGCTGTATGCCTGACCGTATCCAGTTGTGCTTCAGAAGGTTTGGCGAGCCTGCCGCTACCCGCCCCCGGCGTCGGCACCGGCGGTTACACGCTGACTGCCGTGTTCTCCAACACGCTCAACCTGCCTGCCAACGCAAAGGTCAAGCTTGCCGGTGCCGACGTCGGCCAACTTGAATCGATGGTGGCCCGTAACTACACCGCGGTGACCACGTTGCGGATCATGGACGGGGTGCGGCTGCCGAAGGGCAGCACCGCCGAGCTACGGTCGGCGACTCCGCTCGGCGACGTGTTCGTCGCGCTCAAGCCGCCGAGTCCTGCCGAACCTGATGCGCCGCTGCTGAAGGACGGCGACACCATCGATCTGGAAGCGACGACGGCGGCCGCCACGGTCGAGTCGGTGCTCAGTTCGGCCTCGATATTGGTCAACGGCGGCGCGGTGCGAAACTTCACCAACATCGTCAACGGCCTCGGCAAGGCGACCGGGGATCAGGGCCAGGCCTTCGGCGCCCTCATCCGTAAGACGAACCGCACCTTCGGAACGCTCAATGCGCGGTCGGAACAGATCGCCACCGCGATGACCGAAACGTCGCGACTTGTCGATGTCATCGAGGCCAAGAACCAGGCGGTCAGCGATGTCCTGGCGGAGGCCCGCCCCGCCACCGACACCCTGGCCGTCCATACGACTGAGATAGCCGACCTCGTCGTGCAGGTCGGTGCCGTCTCCGATCAGCTGCGCAAGTTCCCGTCGATCGCAGGCACCGACAGCAGCGGCCGAAGCGTGATCGCCGATGCCAACGAAGTCGCGCGGTCGTGGAACGACGTGGTGCTGACCCCCGACGCCACGCTGTATTCGCTGAACCGGCTGATGCCACCGTTCGTGAAGTCGACCACCAGTACTGCGCTGGCGGTCAATGGCAGCATCGACCGACTGGTTCTGGGATCCATCCCCGACATCGGGTTCGCCGGTGACCCTGGGTTGCACGGCCCGAAGCGGTACAACTGGCATCAGCTTGTCGGAACGGTTCAGTACACGCTTTACCGGTTGCAGGAACGGATCGTCGGCAAGGGGCCCGGCGTCCCGCAGGTACCGGTGATCCCCAACCCGGACGTCCCGGGAGAGGTGATGATCGCGCCGCCGCCGCCACCCGGTGTGCTGCCGCCGGTCCTGCCGCCGCCGCCCGGTGTGCAGCCGCCGCCAGCCGCCGTCCCGGTAGTCCCGCCGAGGACGCCATGATCGCCGCGACCGCCAATCGCATCGTCGCTGTCGTGCGTGCCTGCCATCGCCGGAAGGCGTGGCTGTCCGCGGGTGCGCTGATCCTCACGCTGGTCGTGGCCGCCGGATACCTGTCTCTCGGGGCCCTGCAGGTGAATCCGCTGGCGTCGACCTACCGGGTGACCATCGAACTGCCGGAGTCGGCGGGGCTGCTCCCGAATCAGGACGTCACGCTGCGTGGTGTGCGGGTAGGGCGGGTGGATCGGCTCGATATCACACCGTCAGGCGTCAATGCCGTTGTCAACGTCATCTCTACGGTGCACATCCCGGAGTCCAGCGACGTACGCGTATCGGGACTTTCGCCCGCAGGTGAGCAGTACATCGACTTCGTAGCGCAGTCCAATGACGGGCCTTATCTGGGTGACGGCGCCGTCGTCACCCAGGGCAGGGCCACCGTCCCGGTCAGCCTGGCGGAGCTGCTCGCCAATGCCGACGGCATGCTGGCCCAGGTCGACACGGCCAAGATCGAGCTCATCAAACGCGAACTGAGCCTGAGCAAGGACGGGCCCCGCAAGCTCGCCGACATCGTCAGCGGCGGCACGTTCCTGCTGTCCACCCTCGACTCGGTACTTCCGGAAACCACCAGCGTCCTGCGTAACAGCCGCACGACGTTCACCCTCGTCGCCGACAAGAACGCCGGAATCGACGTCGCCGCAGACAATCTCAGCGAAAGCTTTGCGGGGATAACCAAGATGCGGGATGGCTATCGCAGACTCACCAATGAGGCGCCGGGCGCCCTGTCGGACGTCGATGCGTTGTTCATCGACAACTCCGACACCATGGTGCAGTTGCTCGGGAACCTGACCACCACATCGCGACTGCTCTACCTTCGTGTTCCCGCGCTGAACGCGCTGTTTCCGACCTATCGCACGTCGGTACTGGACGCGATCGGCAGCACCTTGCACGACAACGGACTGTGGGCGACTGCAGACCCCTACCCGCAGTACTTCTGTGACTACGGAACGCCGCGTCTGCCACCGTCTTCGGCCGACTTTCCCGAGCCGTTCATGTACACCTACTGCCGCGACGATCACCCGGGTGTGCTGGTTCGCGGAGCGAAGAATGCGCCGCGCCCCGCCGACGACGACACTGCCGGGCCGCCACCGGGCGCCGACCTCGGTCGCCAGACCGATCCGACACCCAAGGGCCGCTTCACGATTCCCACGCCCTATGGCGGCCCCACTCTGCCCATCGAGCCACCGCGCTGACTCGCACTACCTGTGAGGAGAAGTAGATGACAGTGACCACCGAGAAGAAGCACGACCCCGATACAGACGAAAAGCCCGACGCTGCAGAAGTGGATGTCGAGGAGACCGCCGACGAGACCGCCGACGAACAGCCCAGGGGTCGGCGATGGCCGCGTGTGCTCATCGGCTCGGCAATCTCGATCTTCATTGCCGCACTTGCAGGTTCGGGATTTCTTGGATGGCAATTGTGGCAGGAGCGCCAGGTCGACCTGGCCGGTGAGCAAGCCCAGCAAGCCGCGGTCGCGTACGCGCAGGTGCTGACGAGCATCGACGCGAACAAGGTCGACGAGAACTTCGCTCAGGTCCTCGACGGCTCCACCGGCGAGTTCAAGGACATGTACTCGCAGTCGAGCATGCAGCTGAGGCAACTGCTCATCGACAACAAGGCGTCGGCGCACGGTGTCGTCGTGGATTCGGCCGTGCAGTCCGCGTCCAAGGACACGGTCGTGGTGCTGCTGTTCGTCGACCAGTCCGTGTCGAACACCAGCGTGCCCGATCCTCGAGTCGACCGCAGCAGGATAAAGATGACGATGGAGAACGTCGACGGGCATTGGCGCGCAAGTAAAGTCGAGCTACCGTGATTCTGCGCCGCCTGAATCTGGGTAGCGTGATAGCTCTGGCGGCTGCGGCTGTGGTCGCCACCGCACCCGCCGCGTCGGCATCAGCGCCGGGCTTTTGTAGTGAGCTGGGCGGTCAGTGGGACGGGCAGTTCTGCAGCACGTCGGTGGAGTCGGAGCGCAAGGCGGTTCGCACCATCAAGATGGCGTTGCCCGGCGATCTGGTGGGCAACCCCACGATCCGGGAGTACCTGACCAACCTGATGAACAACTGGCGCAACGCGGCGCAGAAGATGGCCCAAGACAGCTTCGGCGAGCAGCAATTCCAGATCTTCCAGCACGGGGACGCGATGACGGTCGTTTTCCACGAGATGTACTCGGGCACCGTCGGTACCGACGCCCTCGCACACCCGAACGCGCCCATCATCAGCGACGCCTACCGCACTTTCACCTTCGCGGGCGGGCGACAGTTGAAGCTGGCCGACCTGTTCAAACCGGGAGTCGACCACGGTGCCGAGATCCCGCGTTTAGGTGCGCCGTTCATTGTCGCGGCCCTCGATTCCGCGCCGCCGCCGCACCAGCCTGGCACCTATCCGTTCACCCCGGACCGCTGGACCGCGGACAAGGTGTACTCCGGTGGCTACCGGGCATGGGCGCTGACGCCCGGTGAGTTGATTCTCTACATGCCCGACTATCCGGTCGGTCACGACACCCCATTGGATTACACGGTCGGCCGCATGCAGTGGGCGATGGACGGCGGCACCGTGCAGGCCCACATCCCGCTCGCGGCGTTGGCGCCGGTGCTGCGGCCCGAGTTCGGCGGGGCCTGACCTTTTCGCTGCCGAAGTCCGCTCCGGCCCGACCCTGCGCGGCCATACTGGGCCGATGTCCACAGCGGATCTCGTGCTCACCGGAACTGTCCTCACCGTCAACGAAGCGCAGCCGACCGCCGAGGCGATCGCCGTGGCGGACGGCCGCATCGTGGCGGTCGGGACGCGGGGCGAGGTCAACGCGTGGATCGGCCCGGAAACGCGAACAGTGGATCTCGGGGGCAGCTGCGTGATGCCGGGTCTCGTCGAGGCGCACGGGCATCCGCTGATGGAGGCCATCGTGCTGTCGGACCGGATGGTCGACATCCGCCCGGTGACACTGCCGAATGCCGACGACGTCGTTGCGGCGATCAAAGCCGAGGTCGCCAGGCGGGGCGCCGACGGCGCCTACCTCAACGGCTGGGACGCGCTGTTGCAGCACGGCCTGCCCGACCCGACGCTCGCCTGGCTCGACGGCGTCGCCTCCGAAACCGCACTGGTCATCGTCCACAACTCCGGCCACAAGGCCTACTTCAACTCCGCGGCCGCGGCGCGCGTCGGCCTCACCCGCGACACCCCTGACCCAAAGGGGGCCAAATACGGGCGGGACGGGAACGGCGACCTCAACGGGACAGCCGAGGAGATCCAGGCGGTATTCCCATTGCTCGCAGGGGCGATCCAGCCCAGCGATTACCCCGCGATGCTGCACGCCGAACTCGGCCGGCTGAACCGCGCCGGGCTGACGACGTGTTCGGAGATGGCGTTCGACCCGATGTTCCGATCAATGGTCGAGCAGATGCGCGACGAACTGACGGTTCGGCTGCGCGTCTACGAGATGTCCACCGCCGCGATGGCCACCGACCAGGTGCCCGACAACGGCGACGACATGTTCCGGCAAGCGGGGATCAAAATCTGGGTCGACGGGTCCCCGTGGATCGGCAACATCGACCTGACGTTCCCGTATCTCGACACCGAGGCGACCCGCAGCATCGGCATCCCGAAAGGATCGTGCGGCTGCGCGAACTACACCCGCGAACAGCTGACCGAGATCGTCGGCGCCTACTTCCCGAAGGGCTGGCAGATGGCGTGCCACGTCCAGGGTGATGCGGGTGCCGACACCATCCTCGACGTCTACGAGGAGGCCCTGCGCTCCCACCCTCGCGACGACCATCGGCTGCGGCTCGAACACGTCGGCGCGATCCGCGACGACCAACTGCAACGCGCCCACGATCTCGGCGTGACCTGCAGTCTGTTCGTCGACCAGATTCATTACTGGGGTGACGTCGTCGTCGACGACCTCTTCGGCCCCGAGCGCGGAAACCGTTGGATGCCATGCGGTTCGGCGATGGCGACGGGTATGCGCATCTCGCTGCACAATGACCCGCCCGTCACACCCGAGGAGCCGCTGCGCAACATCAGCGTGGCCGTCACCCGCACCGCGCCGAGCGGCCGGGTGATCGGTCCCGAGCAGCGGATCACGGTCGATCAGGCGATCCGCGCCCAGACCATCGACGCGGCCTGGCAACTGCACTCCGACGATGTCGTCGGTTCGCTGGAAGTCGGCAAGTACGCCGACCTGGTGGTGCTGTCGGCCGATCCGCGTTCCGTGCCGCCCGAGACGATCGCCGACCTCGAGGTCCTGGGGACGTTTTTGGCGGGACGGCAGGTATATGGCGAACTTTGATTGACAACCGTGGTTGTCATGGCACGCTCATGGACATGTCTGCAGCCCTGGCCGAACCCCGATTCCTCGACGAACGCACGGCCCACTGGGCCGAGACAAAGCCCGACGCCGAGGCGTTCGATTATCTCGACCGATCTTGGACGTGGGCGCAGTGGAATGACCGCGTTCGCCGGCTGGCGGGTGCGCTGCAGGAGCGTGGCGTCAAGCGCGGCGACGTGGTGGCGTTCCTGGACAAGAACCACCCCGCCTGCGTGGAGCTGACGCTGGCCGCCGCGTCACTGGGTGCGGCCAACGCGATCATCAACTTCCGGCTGGCTGCCGACGAGCTCGACTACGTGCTCAACGATTCCGGCGCCAAGCTCCTGATCGTCGGCAAGGACCTGCGGGAGAACATCGACAAGATTCGCGACAAGCTCACCCATGTCGAGCACGTCATCGAGGTGACGCCGGAGGGCGGTGACGGCGACGAATACGAGGCGATGCTGGCGGCGGCCACCGCAACGGGCCGAGCGGACGATGTCGAACCCGACGACGTCGCGATCATCATGTATTCGTCAGGCACAACGGGCAAGCCGAAGGGTGTGCAGCTGACGCAGGCGAACATCATCGCGCACACGGTGAATGCGCACGAGGGGTTCGAGTTCGACGAGGGCGACAAGAACATGGTGTCGATGCCGCTGTTCCATGTCGGCGGTTCGTCCTACGTGCAGTTCGGAATTCACGACGGCTTCCCCAGCGTGATGACCCGCGAGGTCGACGGCGCTTCACTGGCCGGCGCGATCTTCAAGGGCGCCAACCGGACATTCCTGGTGCCCGCGGTGCTGGCCAAGGTGCTCGACTCCGGTGAGGATGCCGTCAAGCTGTTCGGATCGCTGAAGACGTTCGCCTACGGCGCTTCGCCGATGCCGCTTCCGTTGCTGCGTCGGGCGCTGGAAGCCTGGCCGAACACCGATTTCATGCAGGCGTACGGGCTGACCGAACTGTGCGGCGTCATCAGCCACCTGCTTCCCGAGGCGCACCGCGACCCGGGCAAGGAGGAGCGGCTCTCGAGTGCGGGGACGCTGGTGCCCAGCGCGGAGGTGCGGGTGGTCGATCCCGACACCCTCGAGGACGTGCCGGAAGGTGAGCAGGGCGAATTATGGTTCCGCTCACCACAGTTGATGAAGGGCTATCACAACAAGGCGGAGGCGACGGAGGAGTCGATCACCGAGGACGGCTGGTTCCGCACCGGTGACATCGGCCGCGTCGACGACGGCGGCTACATCTTCGTCGAGGACCGGCTCAAGGACATGATCATCTCCGGCGGCGAGAACATCTACTCGATCGAAGTGGAGCGGGTCCTGGCCGAGCATCCCGCGGTCGTCGATGTCGCGATCATCGGGATACCCGACGATAAGTGGGGCGAGGTCGTCAAAGCCGTTGTCCAGCTTGACGGTGAGGTCACCGAGGCCGAACTGATCGCCTTCGCCAGAGAGCGGTTGGCCGCCTACAAGTGCCCGAAGTCCGTCGATGTCCACGACGAGTTGCCGCGGAACCCGACCGGGAAGATCCTCAAGAAGGATCTGCGCAAGCAGTACTCCTAAGGCATAACCGGGATCGCGATCTCGTTGCGCCGCCGGAACGGCAACGTCCACGGCGGGTCATAGAACCACGCAACCGGCTCGCCGACCGCCTGGATGTCGTTGTCGCCCAGGGTTCTCCGCAGCTCGTCGGTACGGTCGGCAACTGCTTGCGGACTCCGGTCGCCGCTGAATCGGAGCACGGCGACCGTCTCGCCGGGGACTGGCACGAGTCGGACCTTCTCGTCGTCGGGCTCGGGAAGGGTGTCCATCGTCCACTTCGACGGCATGAAAAACCGGATCACCGACTCGCCGGCAGCGTTTCTGGACTGGGCGACCGGAGCGGTCATGGCAATCGCGTCTCCGCGCTGCTGGCTGACCGGCGCGGTCATCGCGATCTGCTCGTCGCGGTGATTGGCCCCGAAGATATAGCCGGCCAAGCGCCGAAATCCGATGCTTCTGGCCCGCTCGTCGTCGGCGGTCACCGTCGTTTCGGCGGCGATCCGCGGGCCGTAGCGGCGCAACTCCACCCGGTCGGTCAACTTGCTGGCCAGATGGTGAGGCTCTTCGGTCCCGATCCGCACGCCGACGATCGAGAGAACCGATTCGACGGCTTGGCCCGGTATGTCGATCAGCCGCATCAGCGCCGCCTGTTCAGAGCCCAGATATGGGTCGAGAGCGCCGTGGCGAACGCGCACCATGCGGGATAGGCGGCCAGGGGAGCGGCCTTGGCACCCTGCACGGCCATCGAGCGTCTGGTGAGGTCCACGCTGCTGGCTGTGAGAGCGGCCGCGGCGATCGCGGACGTGCCGAGCCGTCGCTGGTTGAAGAACAGCCAGGACCAACTGCCGTTGAGCACCAGGTTCGACACCAGCGCGGCGATGTACGCGCGACGCTGTTGCTGCTGGCCGCGTTGTTCGAGTTCATCCAGCGTGGCGGCGGAGGTGACCGCGATATTCGCGTACAACACCGGCCACACAATCGGAAACGCCTGGCGCGGAGGCTGATAGGGCGGCTTCTTCAACTTCTCGTACCACGCCGACTGCGCCGGGCGGCTCGCCAGGCCGCCGATGACAGCTGTCGCCGCGGTCGCCAACGCGGTTCCTGCGATCGTTCCTGCCTTCAAGATCTGCTCCTCGTGACTTCGTTAAGTTTCTTAACTATATCCAGGTCGTGGCGATCTAAACCTCGGCCAAAAGTGACCGGTCGATGACCAATGAGGTCACCAGCCCGTCGAGCCAGGCACTCCTTTGAAGGGGCCCGCGACCCGACTCGTGATCCACCCGCCGTAAAAGCCCCCTGGCTGCGGAATCACCTCTTCCCCGTCGACGGTGCAGCGGTCCACCAGTGCGGGCATCACGGCGAGAGCGCCGGCGATCGCGGCGAATCCTCCGGTCGGCGAAACATAGGTCCACGCCGCTCTTGACGCGATCCGCTGCGGGCTGACGAGATCGAAATAGCTCGCTTGCCCCTTCCACTCGCACCATGAGGAGCCGGCCGTCGCGCGCAGACTGCCATCGATGAAACTGCTGGCAGGCAGGTAGTACGTCGGTGGATGGCTGGTCTCGAGGACGCGCCACGCCGCCGTCGTCGATGCGATCACGACGCCACCGAGTTCGACGGTGACCGAACCGCGGAACTCCTCCAACCGCGGCGGCCGCGGGTAATCCCACACCGACTCCTGGCCGGGCTGCGGCTTGTCGGGGACGGGCATGTCACCACTGTAGGGCCGCGGTGCAGTATGGAGACCGTGCCGCAGCTCGACGACCTCCTGGACCGGCTGCATGTCGTCTCGCTTCCGATGCGAGTTCGGTTCCGCGGCATCACCGTTCGGGAGGTTGCGCTCATCGAGGGGCCGCTGGGCTGGGGTGAGTTCGGGGCGTTCGCAGAATACGCGCCGCCCGAGGCGGCGCACTGGCTCGCGTCGGCCATCGAGGCCGCCTACCAGGCACCGCCCGACGTTCACCGCGATCGCATTCCCATCAACGCCACCGTCCCTGCCGTCGCGACCGAGCAGGTGCCCGAGGTGCTCGCCCGGTTTCCCGGCGCGCGCACCGCGAAGGTCAAAGTGGCCGAGCCCGGTCAGTCCCTCGCCGACGACGTGGCGCGCGTCAACGCCGTTCGGGCGCTGGTGCCGACGGTGCGCGTCGACGCCAATGGCGGCTGGAGCGTCGACGAGGCCGCCGCCGCGGCCGTCGCATTGACCGCCGACGGGCCACTCGAGTACCTCGAGCAGCCCTGCGCGACGGTGTCCGAACTGGCCGCGCTGCGGCGCCGGGTCGCCGTGCCGATCGCCGCCGATGAAAGCATCCGCAAGGCCGACGACCCGCTGCATGTCGTGCGGTCCGGGGCCGCCGACATCGCGGTCCTCAAGGTCGCGCCGCTGGGCGGCGTCACCCGAATGCTCGAGATCGCCGATCAGATCGACATCCCGATCGTGGTGTCCAGCGCGCTCGACTCGGCGGTGGGCATCGGGCGCGGACTGCTTGCGGCCGCGGCGCTGCCCGACCTGCGGTATGCCTGTGGCCTGGGTACGGGTGGTCTTTTCGTCGACGACATTGCCGAGCCGGTCGTACCCGTCGACGGGTTTCTGCCGGTCGCAGCCGTGCGGCCGGATCCGGCACGGCTGGCCGCGCTGACCGCGTCGCCCGAGCGCCGCCGGTGGTGGATCGACCGGATCAAGGCCTGCCAACCGCTGATGTCCTAATCTGTGGGGGCCCGGGCCTAGACGCCACGGCATCGCTCGCCAACACTGAATGCGTGCGGTCGGTGGTGATCCTCGGATTTCCGGGCGTCCAGGCTCTCGACCTGGTCGGCCCGTTCGACGTGTTCACCGGCGCGACCATCGCGCTGGCCGGTCAGGGCCGTGCGGACGAGGGCTACACGGTCAGCGTGGTCACCCGCACCGGGGAACCCGCCGCCACCCACACCGGACTCGCTCTGGTCGCCCAGCCCTTCCCCGATCCGCGTGCACCGATCGACACGCTCGTCCTGCCCGGCGGTATGGGCGTGGACGATGCGCGGCGGGACCCCGACACCATCGGATGGATCCGGATCGCCGCCGAGCAGTCGCGCCGCGTCGTCAGCGTGTGCACGGGTGCGTTCATCGCCGCGCAAGCCGGTCTGGTCGACGGCTGCGTCGCAACCACGCACTGGGCGTTCGCCGCACAGATGGCGCGCGAATTCCCCGCCGTGACCGTCGATCCCGAACCGATCTTCGTGCGCAGCTCCGAGCAGGTCTGGACGGCAGCGGGCGTCACGGCGGGCATCGACCTGACACTGTCGCTCGTCGAGGACGACTACGGCACCGACGTCGCGCAGACGGTCGCGCGCTGGATGGTGATGTACCTGCGACGGCCCGGTGGTCAGACGCAGTTCGCCGCCCCGGTGTGGATGCCGCGCGCCAAGAGGGCCCCGATCCGCGACGTGCAGAACGCCATCGAGGCCGAACCCGGTGGTGCGCACAGTATTCCCGACCTCGCTCGCCGCGCCTCGATGAGTCCGCGGCACTTCACTCGGGTGTTCACCGACGAAGTCGGGGAGGCGCCGGGAGCCTACGTCGAGCGGATCCGCACCGAGGCTGCCCGCCGGCAACTCGAGGAGACCGATGACACCGTGACAGTCATCGCAGCCCGCTGCGGCTTCGGTAGCGCCGAGACGCTACGCCGCAATTTCGTTCGTCGACTGGGCATCTCGCCCGATCAGTACCGCAAGACGTTCGCCTAATAAAGGAGATGGCTCGAAATGTCCCAGCAGATCGCGATCATGGTGTACCCCGGATTCACCGCACTGGACTTCATCGGCCCCTACGAAGTGCTGCGCAATCTGCCCGATGCCGAGGTGCGATTCGTATGGCACGAACCCGGTCCGATCGCCGCGGACTCCGGTGTGCTGCTCGTCGGCGCCACACATTCGTTCGACGAGACTCCCAATCCTGACATCATTTTGGTGCCAGGAGGGATGGCCACCTTCGAGCACGCCCGCGATGAGAAGGTGCTCGACTGGGTGCGCAAGGCCCACGAGACGTCCACCTGGACGACGTCGGTGTGCTCAGGCTCGGTGATCCTCGCCGCCGCGGGCATCCTCGACGGCCGCCGCGCCACGTCGCACTGGCTGGTGCTGCCGATGCTGAAGCCGTTCGGCGTCGAGGCCGTCGACGACGAGCGGATCGTCCGCGAAGGCAAGATCGTGACCGCGGCCGGCGTCTCGGCCGGTATCGATCTCGGGCTTTGGCTGTTCGGCCAGATCTGCGGCGACGCCAAGGCCAAGGCCGTGCAGCTGGTGATCGAGTACGACCCGCAGCCGCCCTACGACTCCGGCCATATGTCGAAGGCCTCGGCGGCGACCAAGGCGGCCGCCACCGCCGCGTTGAGCGTGGAGACCATCAAGGGGCATCAGCTGGCGCCGACGGTGCAGCTGCTGTGGGGAGCTGCGATCGACCGCGTGCGCAAACTTGCGAATTCGGCGCGCTGATCAACCGTGAGGGTGCGTCAGCGCGCCGAATCCGCAGCTGAAGTACGGTCGGGGCGTGGGAATTCCCGAGGTACCGCCCGATCCGCCGTCACGCGCCGTCAGGGCGGGAGCCCGCTTCATGGCGACCGGTCCGGCGCAGACGTTCCTGCGCCGATACGGCTGGCGTATCGATCGCGCCCTGATCAAGGCGACCAAGGGCCACGTGTCGATGTCGATGGTCATGCCGGAGGTGCTGCTCACCCACACCGGCGCGAAGTCCGGTCAGCAGCGCAGTACGCCGCTGACGTACTTCACCGACGGCGGCCGCGTGATCGTCATCGCCTCGAACTACGGTGGCGTTCGTCATCCCGCCTGGTATCACAACGTCAAGGCGCATCCCCGAGTCACGCTTACGTCCCGCGGCTACCAGGGCACTTTCGTCGGCGAGGAGATGCTCGACGCCGAACGTGACCGGTTGTTCGGGCTGGCCGTCCAGTTCATGCCGAACTACGCGGGGTACCAGAAGACCACCGGCGGACGCCGCATCCCGGTGGTGGCGTTCACCGAGGTCGAGTGAGCAAGTAGCGTCTTCGGCGTGGATTTGGCGTACGACGACCGCGGCAAAGGCGATCCGGTGCTGTTCATCGCAGGCAGGGGCGGTGCGGGCCGCATGTGGCACCTGCATCAGGTGCCGGAGTTCCAGCGCGCCGGTTACCGCTGCATCACCTTCGACAACCGTGGGATCGGTGCCACCGAGAATGAAGACGGCTTCGGGACTGCGGAGATGGTCGCCGACACCGCCGAACTGATCGAGAAGCTCGACGCCGGGCCCGCGCGCATCGTCGGGGTATCGATGGGCGCGTACATCGCCCAGGAGCTGATGCTGGCGCGACCGGAGCTGGTTCGTGCGTCGGTGCTGATGGCCACCCGCGGCAGGCAGGATCACGCCCGCGAATTCTTCCGCGGGGCCGAACGGGAACTCTACGACGCCGGTATCGAACTGCCCGCCTCTTATGACGCGAAAATCCGTCTGGTGGAAAGCTTTTCACCCAAAACGCTGAACAATGACAACTTCGTGCGTGACTGGGCCGAGATGTTCACGATGTGGCCCACCAAGCCGTCGTCGGGCTTGCGCTGCCAGATTGACGCCGGGCCGACGGCCGATCGCCTCCCCGCTTACAAAAGTATTACGACGCCGACGCTCGTCATCGGGTTCGCCGACGACATCGTGCTGCCACCACACCTGGGCCGCGAGGTCGCCAATGCCATCCAAACCGGCTACTACCAGGAGATTGCCGACACCGGCCACCTCGGATTCATTGAGAAACCGCAGGAAGTCAACGCCGCGGTGCTGAAGTTCTTCGCCGATAGTCTGTAGTGGTGAACCCCTCGACTGCGCAGACCCGCGTGGTTGTCGACGAACTGATCCGCGGCGGCGTCCGCGATGTCGTGCTCTGCCCGGGATCGCGAAACGCTCCGCTGGCATTCGCGCTGCAGGACGCCGACCGCGCGGGCCGGCTTCGGCTGCACGTGCGCATCGACGAACGCACCGCAGGCTTCCTGGCCATCGGCCTCGCGCTCGCTGAGCGCGCGCCGGTGTGCGTGGCAATGACGTCGGGCACCGCGGTGGCCAACCTCGGCCCCGCGGTCGTGGAGGCCAACTACGCGCGGGTGCCGCTGATCGTGCTGAGCGCCAACCGCCCGTATGAGTTGCTCGGCACCGGCGCGAATCAGACGTTCGAGCAGCTGGGCTATTTCGGCACCCAGATGCGTGAGACCATCAGCCTCGGCCTCGCCTCCGAAATCACAGGGGCCAGGCCCGACGAATTGAATTCCCTCAATGCGCAATGGCGCTCGGCGACGTGCCGAGTATTGGTGGCCGCCACCGGAACTCGCTCGGCCAACGCTGGGCCGGTGCAGTTCGACATCCCGTTGCGGGAACCTCTGGTGCCCAGCGTCGACGATCCCGCTACGCCCTACGCGCCGGAAGGGCGTCCCGGTGGCAAGCCGTGGACCTACACGCCCGCGGTCACCTTCGATCAGCCGCTCGACATCGATCTGACACCCGACACCGTCGTCATCGCGGGACATGGCGCCGGTGTCCATCCCAATCTGGCCGAGCTGCCGACCGTCGCGGAGCCCACCGCACCCCCCGCCACCAACCCGCTACATCCGTTCGCGCTGAGACAGGTCCGACCTCGGCAGGTCATCATGCTCGGCCGCCCGACGCTGCATCGGCCGGTGTCGGCGCTCCTGGCCGATCCGTCGGTCCCGGTGTACGCGCTGACGACGGGTCCGCGCTGGCCCGACGTCTCGGGGAACTCGGCTGCCACAGGCACCCGCGCGGTGACCACCGGCCAACCCGATCCTGCCTGGTTGAAGCGCTGCGCCGAGGTCAACCAGCACGCGGTCGAGGCGGTGCGCGCGCAGCTGGAGGCACATCCGCTCAAGACCGGCCTGCATGTCGCGGCCGCGGTGGCCGACGCGGTTCGTCCCGGCGATCAGCTGGTCCTCGGGGCATCCAACCCGGTCCGCGACGCGGCGTTGGTCGGCCTGAACACCCAGGGCATCAAAGTGCGGTCCAACCGGGGCGTCGCGGGCATCGACGGCACGGTGTCGACGACGATCGGCGCGGCGCTGGCCCACGAGCGGGAGTCGGGTGGCAGCACTGCGCGCCGCACCATCGCGCTGATCGGCGACCTGACGTTCGTACACGACAGCTCCGGGCTGCTGATCGGTCCGACCGAGCCGGTGCCGCGCAACCTGACCATCGTCGTGTCCAACGACAACGGCGGCGGCATCTTCGAACTGCTCGAGCAGGGCGATCCACGGTTCTCTGACGTTTCGTCGCGGATCTTCGGTACGCCGCACGATGTGGACGTCGGTGCGTTGTGCCGCGCGTACCACGTCGAGTGCCGTCAGATCGAAGTCGACGGGCTGGTGGATGCGCTGAATGAGCCGTTCGACGGGATGCGGGTGCTGGAGGTGAAGGCCGACCGGTCGTCGCTGCGGGCGTTGCATGCGTCGATCAAGGCCGCACTGTGAGCCGAGCGAACAAGGCCGCACTGTGAAGCGGGTTATCTCGTTGTGGCGCAAGCTGGTGCCGCGGTTGACCCGTGATCCCGACGAGACGCGGTCGCAGCGCACGTTCCGGCGCATCCGGATCGGAATCGTGGTCGTGGCATCCCTGGTGACGCTGCAATCAGCACTCATGGTGATGGGCGCCTGGCGTGATGATCGGCAGATCGAACGGCACATGGGTGTGGCGGCCGCCGAGGTGCTCAGCGCGGGACCGCGTCGGTCGACGATCGAGTTCGTCACGCCTGACCGCGTGACCTATCGCCCCGAGCTGGGTGTGCTGTATCCGTCCGAGCTGGAGACGGGCATGCGCATCTATGTCGAATACGACACCAACAACCCGGATTTGGTGCGGGTGCGGGATCGCAACGCGTCGCTGGCGATCATCCCGGCGGGCTCGATCGCAGTGGTTGGCTGGTTGATCGCCGTGGTGCTGCTGGCCGGCCTCGCCGTCTGGGAACCTCGGCTTGCCCGAATTGACGCTTCGACGCAGAAGGTCCAGTAGACCGCTCAGGTCTGCATCAGCTTGGTCAGCCAGTCGTTGTCGTAGATGTCGATCTTCGTGTCGTTCGCCACGTCGTAAACCGTTGGGGTGCCGGTGTCCATCATGTCGACGTCATACAGGTACCCGAAGTTGGCATCGTCCATCTCCGCGACGTCGATCGCCGACCCACCCTCGGCGATGCGGTCGGCGACAGCGTCGGGCATGCCCGCGGACTTCGCCATCTCAGCCATCTCGTCATCGGTGGGGCCGGGCCCACCCTTGGTCCGTTGCTGGTGGACGTACAGCTCCTGAACGAAGCGCTGGAACTGCGTCCCCGTCGCGCCGCCCTCGGCGGCGTTGAACAACGCGTTGCTCACGTTCGCCGAGTACCCGCCAGAGCCGGAATCCAGGAACGTCAGCGGCCGGTAGGTGATTCTCAGCGCGCCGGTGCCGATGTAATAGGCGAACTGGTCGCCGAAATCGGTCTGCAAATCCGCGCAATGCGAACACTGTGGCTCGGTGAAGATCTCGATCTGGGTCGGTGCGTCCTCGAACCCTGCGACGATGCCGAAGCCGTCTTCGCTCACCGAAAGCGCGGGCTGAGCGGGATCCCGTTGCGCAGTGCCAGATACTTGCGTCGTACAGCCGGCAACGGCAAGCATCACAGCGATGGCCAGCACCGATGCCACCCGGAATATCCGCATGTCAACCGCCTTTCTCTGTGCGCACCATACTCGAAATCGCCCACGTGGAGAATCCGTTCATCGGCACGAGCTATTTGCGTGACATATCCCTGTACGAAACCTTGCCGACAGCCGCCGATGGGACTCTCGAGGCGTGCGCGTTGCAATCGTCACAGAGTCCTTTCTCCCGAATGTCAACGGCGTCACCAACTCGGTGCTTCGGGTGATCGAGCATCTCCGCTGCACGGGTCATGAGGCCCTCGTCATTGCGCCGGACACCCCGCGGGGTGAGCCGCCGGCCGACAAGATCCACGAGGGCGTCCGCGTTCACCGGGTGCCATCGCGGATGTTCCCGAAGATCAACTCGCTTCCGCTGGGCATCCCACGCCCGCGGATGGTGAGCGTGTTGCGCGGGTTCGACCCCGACGTCGTGCACCTGGCGTCCCCGGCGCTGCTGGGCTACGGCGGGCTGCACGCCGCGCGTCACCTCGGCGTGCCGACAGTCGCGGTATTCCAAACCGACGTCGCAGGTTTCGCCGAGAGCTACGGCGTCGGTTTTGCCGCCAAGACCGCCTGGGCGTGGACGCGGCACCTGCACGGTAAGGCCGACCGCACGCTGGCGCCGTCTACCGCGGCGATGGAAAACCTGACGGCCCATCGGATCCCGCGGGTGCACAAGTGGGCGCGCGGCGTCGACATCACCGGTTTCGCGCCATCGGCGCGCGACGAGAACCTGCGTCGCATGTGGTCGCCGCAGAACAAGCCGATCGTCGGTTTCGTCGGCCGACTTGCCCCCGAGAAGCACGTCGAGCGGTTGGCGGCACTGTCGGCGCGCGAGGATCTCCAGCTGGTCGTCGTCGGTGACGGTGTCGATCGCGCGAAGCTCGAAACTCTTTTACCGTCAGCAGTTTTCGCGGGCGCACTGTACGGCGATGAGCTGGCAACTGCGTACGCGAGTATGGATGTGTTCGTTCACCCCGGCGAACACGAGACGTTCTGTCAGGCGGTGCAGGAGGCGATGGCCTCGGGCCTGCCGGCGATCGCGCCCAACGCCGGCGGGCCGCGTGATCTCATCACCCCGTACCGCACCGGCCTGCTGTTGTCGGTCGACGAGTTCGAAGCCAAGCTGCCCGAGGCCGTCGACCATTTGATCGCCGAACGGCAGCGTTACTCGGTGGCGGCGCGTCGCAGCGTGTTGACCCGGACATGGCCGGCGATCTGCGACGAGTTGCTCGGCCATTACGACGACGTCATCGGTCTGCGTCGCCTCAGGGCCGCTTAGCCTTGCCCGCCGCAGATGGCTTGAACTGGAGTATTTGCGCTAGCGCAATGAATGCCGGTAAGACGAAAGTGTGGGTGAATTTTGTCTGCCGACTCATGGAGTCTTAGGCCATAGCAGCGTCCGGGTCGCTGCATCATCGGCTGATTCCCCGGCGGCCTCGGCGAATGCGGCCAACGCGGCGGCTAGCACGTCGCGCTGCGCTGCAGGCATATCGTGGAGGACACGCTCGATCGCCGACCGGCGCCGACTGGTCACCTCGTCGACCAGCTGCCGCCCCGTCGGAGTGAGGGTCAATGTCACCTGTCGCCGATCAACTGCTGACTCGCGCCGCCGAAGTAGTCCCGCCTTGATGAGGCGGTCGCAGATCCGGCTGGCATTGGACGGATTCACCTCCAGTTCCTCGGCCACGGCGGCGAGATTCGACGGTCCGCGGCTGAACAGGATCACCAGTACCCGGAATTGCGGAACAGTGACGAGTTCGTCGATGCCGGACATGGAGGCAGCCGCGATGCCCACCAGCGCACGTGACGCACGCAGCACTGCGTCGACCTGTTCTGGGGGAGGCCGGTCACCACTCGTACGGTGTCGCAGGGGCATAGCAGGGATTGTGCCGACCGGATTTGTCTTGCCGCAAGGCCCATTCCGGGACGGAATCAGCTAATGGCATCGGGCAGGTTGAGGAGGTTGCAGTGTTGGACACGCTCAAAGCACGCGGCGTGAAACTGGTTGAAAACGTGTTGCATTCACGGAAGCTCACCCGTGCACCGATCTGGGTGTATCGTGCACGCCTCGGCGCTTTCTTCGGTTCGCGGATGCTGATGCTCGAGCACACCGGCCGGCGCACAGGCGCACCGCGATACGTCGTGCTGGAAGTCATCGACCATCCCGGGCCTGGCAGCTACATCGTGGCGTCGGGTTTCGGGACTCGAGCGCAATGGTTCAAGAACATCCAAGCAAGTCCGAAGGTGAAGATCTCGGTCGCCGGCCGCCGGTCCGTTCCGGCCGTGGCTCGCCATCTGACCACCGCGGAAGCCGATGCCGCCCTGCAGTCCTACATCGCCAGGCATCCCGGCGCATGGTCGGCACTCAAGCCGGCGATCGAAGGCGCCCTCGGACAGCCGATCTCTGAGCACGACACCGCGCTTCCGATGGTCGAGTTCAGCCTCAGCTGATGGGCGCACATCGCCTGTGGTTCGCCGGTCTGGTGGTGTGCGCGGTCGCCTGCGGCTGCTCGCAGGCACCGTCGGATTCCACTGCGTTCAGCACGACGGCGCCGCCGCCGACGGCTCAGTCGGAGAGCCCGGCGACCCGCGCAGGTCCGTTGGGCGCACCGACTGCGCACGGTCTTGTCGAGGCGCTCGAGCACTCAGGCCTCGAGATGCAGAATCCGGTCGACACCACCAAACAGGAATGCCGCGCGATCGGATGCCGTCAATCTGTCGTTACCGACCGCCTGCGCATCAGGTCCTTCGACGAGACCGGCCAAGCGCAGAAGTATGCGGCGGAGGCGGGCGCCAGCCAAGTGGAAACGGTGGTGGTGACCTTCGCTCCGGTGGTGCCCGACGCAGAGCGCGAACGCTACTGGGCAGAAATCGTGAGGCTTGTCACGGCGGGATGACCCCGCGGCGAAAAACTCAGCCTTGCGCCTCGATCGCGACCGGCTGCCATTTCTCCCACGTCGCGAGCCGGCTTTCGTAGTCGGCCTTAGCCAGCCGCAGCGGCAGCTCTCCGAAAAAGACTCGCAACGGCGGCTTTTCGGCGTCGACGATCTTGAGCACCGCCGCCGCTGACGCCTTCGGATCACCTGGCGCCGAGACGCGCTGGCTGCGAAGACGGTCCGCCTCGTCGTGCACCTCTTGGTAGCCGGGCAGCGGCTGCGACCGCTTCGACGACGAGCCCGCCCAGTCGGTCGAGAAGCCGCCCGGCTCGATCAACGTCACGTGGATGCCGAAGGACGCGACCTCCTGCGCCAGCGACTGCGAGAACCCCTCAAGGGCCCACTTCGACGCGTTGTAGATGCCGACGTTCTGGAACGCGGTGATCCCGCCGATCGATGACACCTGAAGGATTGGCCGCTGCGCTGAGCCCGCAGATACGGCAGCGCCGCCTGGGTGATCCACAGCGCGCCGAACACGTTGGTCTCGATCTGGTCGCGCGCCTCCTGTTCGGTCAGCTCCTCGATGAAGCCGAAGTGGCCGTAGCCCGCGTTGTTGACGACGATGTCGAGCCGTCCGAAGTGGTCGTGTGCAGCCTTGACGGCGGCGAAGCCCGCGTCGCGGTCGGTCACGTCGAGTTGAATCGGCAACAGTGCGTCGCCGAACTTCGCGGCCAGATCGTCGAGAGTCGCCGTGTTCCGTGCCGTCGCCGCAACCTTGTCGCCGCGTTCGAGTGCCGCGATGGCCCACTCTCGGCCGAAGCCACGCGATGTCCCGGTGATGAACCAAACCTTTTCAGCCATGTGCGGTAAATGCCCACGCAGGCGCATTCCATTCCCGGTGCGCGCATGTTGACAGGTAGCGTCGCTTTTGTGAACCGCGCGACGCTGGACAAGGACCCCCACGAGGTCGCATCGATGTTCGACGGGGTAGCGCGCCGCTACGACCTGACGAACACGGTGTTGTCCCTCGGCCAGGACCGGTTCTGGCGACGGGCGACGCGCGAGGCGCTGCGGATCGGGCCCGGCGACAAGGTGCTGGACCTCGCTGCCGGCACCGCGGTGTCGACGGTGGAGCTCGAGACCTCGGGGGCGTGGTGCGTGGCCGCGGACTTCTCTGTCGGCATGCTCGCCGCGGGTAGCGGCCGCAAGGTGCCCAAGGTCGCTGCCGACGGGACGAAGCTGCCGTTCGACGACGGCGTGTTCGACGCGGTGACCATCAGCTTCGGGCTGCGCAACATCGTCGACCACGGCGCCGCTCTTCGTGAGATGGCGCGGGTGACGCGGCCCGGCGGGCGGCTGGTCGTGTGCGAGTTCTCGACACCGACGGCCCGGGTGTTCGCGACGGCCTACAAGGAGTACCTCATGCAGGCTTTGCCGCGCATGGCGCGTGCGGTGTCGTCGAACCCCGACGCCTACGTGTACCTCGCCGAGTCGATCCGCGCGTGGCCCGACCAACCCGACCTTTCGCGTCACATCGCCGACGCGGGCTGGTCGGCGGTGCGGTGGCGCAATCTGAGCGGTGGCATCGTGGCGTTACACGCCGCGATCAAGCCGTCGCGGTAAAGAGCGCGCTCGGCACAGCCGACTTCATTTCACGCAGATTTCAACTGGTCACCATTTGGCGCGATCTCGATAGCGTGCGAATAGCCGATATTTGCAATTGCTTTCGAGGGGAACGTGGGAATGACTGCTGCAACCGATACCCGTCTTGACGTAGCGCCGCTGTCCGGTTGGACCGGTGCACTGATCAGTGGAGTCGACCTGTCGTCGCCGCTGTCGGCCAACGACGTGAAGACCATCCGCGATGCATTGCACACGTGGAAAGTCGTCTTCTTTCGCGATCAGACGCTCGACCACGCTGCGCAGATCGCGTTCGGCGCTCAATTCGGCGAGGTGACGCCCGGCCATCCGTACGAGGGCGATTCGGCGCCACCGGAATTCCCGCAAATCCATACCGTCTCACCGGCGGCCTATGACCACCGGTATGGCACCAAGTACCGAAAGAAGCAAAGCCCCAACGGACCTGGCTGGCACGCCGACGTCACCCCGCTGATCAATCCGCCGTCCCATTCGATCCTTCTCGCCGAAAAGGTACCGCCCTACGGCGGGGATACGCAGTTCGTCAACGTCGCCGCCGTCTACCAGGGCCTCGCGCCTGCGGTGCGTGCGCTCATCGACGACCTGCGCGCCGAGCACCGATTCGAGTCGACCGCCACCGCGGAGCGCAGCACCGAGAAGATCGGTGACCTCGTGCGCACCAATCCGCTTGCGTCGGTTCACCCGGTGGTTCGCGTGCATCCGGAGACCCAGGAGCGCGTCGTGTACGTCAACCCCTCCTTCACCAAAGAGATCGTCAACCTGTCGCCGCGTGAAAGCAGGCATCTGCTCGACCTGCTGTTCGAGCAGATCGCCCGCCCCGAGTACGCGGTGCGCTTCAAATGGGAGCCGGGTAGCGTCGCGTTCTGGGACAACCGCGCCGCACTGCACCTCGCTCCGCGCGATTTCGAGCACGTGCACGGCGATCGCGTACTGCATCGGATCACGCTCGTCGGTGACGTCCCGGTAGGTCCCGATGGCGTTGCCTCCGAGTCGATCTCAGGTGAGTTCTTCGGAGCTGCCTGACATGACCAGCGTCCTTTCGCGGCCGTCGACCAGCGACCGGGTCGGCACCGGTCTCGTCGATCCGAGAACGGTCGTCAAGAAGAGTCAACGGGGCCAACGTGTTCCGCGCCAGGTGCAGCGGCTACTCGGCCCGGTACTGCTTGTCGCGCTGTGGCAGCTCCTTTCGGCGACAGGTGCATTCGATCAGCGCACGGTGCCGCCGCCCACCAGGGTCGTGCGCGCCGCCTACCGGCTCATCGCCGACGGGTCGCTGGCAGACCACATGTCGACCAGCCTGCTTCGCGTCGGCTACGGGTTGGTTTTCGGCATAGTCCTCGGACTGGGCCTGGCATTGATCACCGGCCTCTCCAGACTCGGTGAGAATATCTTCGACGCGAATATGGAAGTGCTGAACGCGATTCCGAACTTCGCGTTGGTGCCCTTGTTGATCGTGTGGTTCGGCATCAGCGAGGTGCCCAAGATCCTGCTGATCACCCTGGCGGTGGCGGTGTCCATCTACATCAACACGTTCAGCGCCATCCGCAGCGTCGATGCCGGACTCGTGGAAGCGGCCCGCTCGCTCGGCGCAGGGCGGGCGGAGATGATCTACCGGATCATCATCCCCGGCTCACTGCCGGGCTTTCTGGTCGGCCTGCGCCTGGCGCTCACCGCGTCGTGGTTGGCGCTGATATTCGCCGAAACTATCAACGCGAAGAAGGGCCTCGGCCGCATGATGACCGACGCGCGCGAGTACTTCCAGGTCGACGTGGTGTTCGTGCTGATCGGTGTGTATGCCGCCCTCGGCCTGTCCTCGATCCTCATCGTCCGGTTCCTGGAAGGTCGGCTGCTGACCTGGAGACGGGCCTATGACGGTGACTGACACGGCGACGGAGACCGTTGTCGTCGCTCGTGACCTCCGAAAAATATTCGGCGACAACGTCGTTCTCGACGGGCTGGACTTGCAGATCCGCGCGGGCGAGTTCGTCGCACTGCTGGGCCGCAGCGGCTCGGGCAAGAGCACCTTTCTGCGCGCGCTCGGCGCACTGGACGGCGATGTCGAGGGCATCCTGCAGGTCCCCGAACGGCGCGCAATCGTATTCCAGGATCCGCGACTGCTGCCCTGGCAGCGCGTCCTGACGAACGTGACGGTCGGCTTGCCCGCCACCTCCGCGGTGCGCAGGCAGGCGCTCGACGCGCTCACCGAGGTGGACCTGGCCGACAAGGCCAAGGTGTGGCCGCGCACCCTGTCCGGCGGCGAAGCGCAGCGGGTGGCGCTGGCCCGCGCCTTGGTACGCGAGCCTGAATTGCTCTTGCTTGACGAACCTTTCGGTGCGTTGGATGCGCTGACCCGGATCAGGATGCACGGGCTGCTTCAAGATCTGTGTCGACGACATACGCCGGCTGTCCTGCTGGTCACCCACGATGTCGACGAGGCGATCCTGCTGGCCGACCGAGTCGTGGTCTTGACCGCGGGCGCCATCTCGCTCGACCTCGAAGTCGAGGTGCCCATACCCCGTCGGCGGGAATCGGCGGAGTTCGCGACACTGCGACGCCGGCTATTGACCGAGCTCGGCGTCATCGACGACCCACAGATCTAGCGACAAGAGAGATTCGAAACCATGCGTATGTCATCACGATGGAAACTGCCGGTGGCCCTGTCGATCACGCTGCTGGCCGGCGCCTGTGGCCTGTCCGACGATGCGGGCGACGCCGCCATCGACTCGGTGCGCATCGCCAACACGGTCGACGTTCCGAGCGGCACGAAGCTGGTGATCGCCGAGCAGAACGGCACCCAGTCGTTGCCCTGGAGCCTGGCCAACGCAGGGAAGGAAGCACCGTATTCGGTGGAGTTCGCGGACTTCAGTGGCGGCGCCGCGGTGATCGAGGCGCTGCGCTCAGGTGCGGCCGACGTCGGCTCCGTCGGTGAGGCGCCCGTGCCGATCGCCGTCGACAGCGGCGTCACCGACCTCGTCACCATCGGCCTGCAAGCCAATCCGGGCACCAGCGGCGGCTACTACCTGGTTGCCCGTCCCGACAGTGGGATCACCAGCATTGAGCAGTTGCGCGGCAAGCGGGTGGCGTATCCGCCGGGGTCCGGACGGCAGATGATCACCGCAGGCCTGCTCAAGCAGCACGGGCTGGACCTCAAGACCGATGTGCAACCGGTCGAACTCGCTGGGGCCGAGGTGGTTCCGACATTCGCAGCAGGTGCCGTCGAGGCGGCGATCGTGCTCGGCAACCAGTACTACCAGCTGGGTGAACCACCGATCCTCGGCGACGGCAAGGGAATCAATACCGGTATCCAGACCTTGATCGTGCGCAAAGACATCCTGGACGATCCGGTGAAGGTGGCGGCGATCGGCGATTACGTCGGCCGTGCGATCGCGGCCAACAACTGGAAGGACAGCCACGCCGACCAGTGGATCGACGCCTACTACGTCGACCAGCAGGGCATCACGTTCGATCAGGGCAAGAAGCTGTACGACGAAGACGGTCTCGCGCCGTACTACCCGATCGACGCGCAGTCCACCGCGCTGTTCCAGGACGTCGCCGACGGGCTGTTCGACTCCGGGGTTACCAAGACGCACGTCGACCTGGCGCCCTATATCGACGGTCGCTACAACGCGATCGTCGCCGCGCAGAACGCGCTTGACGGCGTAGAGCTCAAACCGATCGACTACTAGAACGCAGTCCTAGAAACCGTTGTAAGAGAAAGGAATCACGACGATGACACTGGCGACCACAGCACTGGACGTCCGTCCGCAATCCGGTTGGACCGGAGCCGAGATCAGCGGGGTAGACCTCACCGAGCCATTGCACGACGACCACGTCGCAGAGATCCGCGCCGCGCTGCTGAAGTGGAAGGTGGTGTTCTTCCGCGACCAGTTCATCTCGCACGACGACCATCTGAGGTTCGCCCGTGCCTTCGGAGCACCGACGCCCGCGCATCCGTTGTTCGATGCGATTCCCGATCCGGAATACCCCACGATCTACCCGATCTTTCGCGATCGGTTCAAGGCTCGTTTTCGCGGTATCGGAGGCAATAGCTTCGACAAGCCGAATTGGCACGCCGACGTCACCGCGGCGGTGAACCCGCCCGCCGCATCGATCCTGCGCGCCGAGGTCATTCCGCCTTATGGGGGAGACACCCAGTGGTCCAACACCGTCGCCGCCTACGAGGGGCTGTCGGAGCCGCTGCGCGGGCTCGCCGATGGGCTGCGCGCGGTGCACCGCTTCTCACCGCCGGACGGCGCGACCGCCACCGAGGACTACCAGCGCCGCGTCAACAGCCGCCCACTGCTGACCGAACACCCCGTGGTGCGGGTGCATCCCGAGACGGGGGAGAAGGCGCTCTACGTCAATCCGGGATTCACCAGCCATATCGTCGACGTGTCGCCGCACGAAAGCCGCCGCCTCCTCGGCCTGTTCTACGACGAGCTGGCCCGCCCCGAGTACACCGTCCGCTTCAAGTGGGCACCCGGCAGCATTGCGTTCTGGGACAACCGCTCCACGGTGCACCTGGCGCCGTCGGACCTGACGACCGATCACGACCGACGGCTCTACCGGGTGACTCTGGTCGGCGACGTGCCGGTCGGCTCCGACGGGCGCGCGTCGGTGGCGCTGGACGGAGACCCGTTCAACGCGGCGAGCTGACCGGAATCGGGGCCGCGACGCGCGACCGAGTTGTACGGTCGCGCCATGGCCGCCTACGGACGTCACGCCGACCCAGAATCCACTCTCGCCACCGACCCGCGCGCTGACCCGCGAATGGTCAAGGCGCTCGCCGAGTTCGGGCTGGACGGCAGAATGCCGCCGGTTCCGCTGGCCGTCGATGCCCCGTTGGAGGAGCGGCTGGCCTTCGCCACGATGAGCGAAGAGGGCATGGGCGCCATCTTCGACGTGTTCGCACAAGCGGCGCCCGCAGCCACCGGGGTCACCACGACGACGACCACCATCACCGGCGACGACGGCAACGACATCACGCTGTTCATCACCCGCCCCGACGACGCCGACGGATCGGTTCCCGGTGTCGTCCATCTGCACGGCGGTGGCATGGCGATCGGCAGTGCCGGCGACACCGGATACATGAGGCTGCGTGAACACCTCGCTGCGACAGGCGTTGTCGTCGTCGGTGTGGAGTTCCGCAACTCCGGCGGCAAGCTTGGCCCGCACGCGTTCCCGGCGGGTCTGAACGACTGCGCGGCCGCTGTCCGATGGGCCGCAGCCAACAGCACCGAACTCGGTATCACGCACCTGATCGTGGCCGGTGAATCCGGCGGCGGGAACCTCACGCTCACCGTCGCGCACAAGGCGAAGCGGGAAGGCTGGCTGGACGAGATCGCGGGCCTCTACGCCCAATGCCCGTACATCTCGAATCGTTGGCTCGAAGAGTGCGAGGACTTACCGTCGCTCACCGAGAACGACGAGTACTTCGTCACATGCCATCAGTTGGCGCTGCTCGGTTCGCTCTACGACCCCACCAACAGCCATGCCGATGACGCGACCTGTTGGGCGGCGGTGGCCACCGACGACGAGTTGGCGGGCATGCCGCCGCACGTCATCTCGGTCAACGAACTGGACCCGCTGCGCGACGAAGGCTTGCAGTACTACCGCCGCCTGCTGCAAGCCGGGGTGCCTGCGGTGGGCCGAATGGTCGCGGGCACCTGCCACGGCGGCGACCTGCTACTGCCGCATGTGATGCCGGAGGTGTTCGACGCCAGTATCCGCGACGTCAGTGGGTTCGCGAAGTCGCTCGGGAGCTAGCCGACGACCACGGGGTTGTTGCCGATGCCGGGCACGATCACTTCACCCATGCCCTGCTGCGACGGGGACCGCGTCTGCGGCTGCTGATGGAACGGCTGGCACACACCGACGTACGTGACTTCTTCACACGGGCCGGAAGGTGCTGCGCCCGCAATGCCGGCCGTGCCCAACGCGGCGGCCGCAACGGCCATCGCCGCGAGTGCTGATCGAACTGTCAGCCTGTGCATCGTGGATTCCTTCCGCCGATGCTCATGGGAACGCCGTTGCAGTCCAGAGTAATCCCGCAAAGTGTTTCGGGATAGGTCGTCTAGCAGGGCTTACAGTTAGTCTGGCTGTGCAAATCCCCGGCGCTGGCAACGGTTTTCACGAGCCACCGGCAGGCGCTGGGCGCCGCCTGCGCCAAATCGCCGCCGTCTGCGCGCCGACGTCTGGGCCGTGCGTCTGCTGGAAATTGCGGCCGCCCCTTGCGAATGTGGCGAGCACCGCGGCGGGCACTTCGGGTTCGAGCACCGGATCGGTGATCCATCGACACGGCCGGACGTGGACGAGGTCGACGGCGGCACCCGCGTCGTCGTAGAAGAGCGGGCCGTCGATGCGGCCGAGCCAGTAGAGGCCGTCGGTGTCGCGGGTCCACACGAACGACCCGTCGGCTACGTCGCCGAACCGGGTGATCCGACGCGCAAGCCGCTCGTCGGCGCCGGCCTCACCGAAGCCGACCAGTCCCGCGGCGAGCGCGCGATCAATCGTCGGTTGAAGGTCGACGTCGTCACGGCGGGACCGCATCGGAGCGCGGTAGACATCGGGCACCCGCGATATTCTGCACGCGAGATGGAAACGTTCAAGCGGTATCTGATGTTTCAGGCCATGATGTTCGTCTTCGGAATCGTCGGCCCGATCTTCCTGATCATGTTCTTCGCTTCCCAGCCCGACCCCGCTCTCCGCTGGGCGTACTGGTGGGGTCTGATCATCACCGTCGGCGACATCCTGATTGCCTTGTGGCTCACCGCGACAACCGGGGACGGCAAGACACCCAGGGATGTCAATATCGCGCTGGCACTGCAGAAGTTCAAGCAGGGTGGCAGCGCGGACGACGGCTAGCGGAACGGCGGTCGTTCGTCGATCCGACGCGATGCCGCACCCGCTCGCCGCCAGAGCCGCGCAACCCAGTCGGCATCCTCGTCGGTGACGAAGTTGCCCATCACGCGGACCGCGATCGTCATGAGGAACGTCGACCGCATCGCCAGCGGCCCCGTCGCGGGCAGGAACCGCGGGATCGTCAGGAGCAGGCCCAGCCGTCGCGCCACGGAGAAGCCCTGCGCGTAATGCGCCGACAAGACCGCGGGCCACGCCGAGGTGAAGTCGCCGGTGCCCAGCAGCGCGGCCGCCAGCCTGCCGGTCTCCAGGCCGTAGTCGATGCCCTCGCCGTTGAGCGGGTTGACGCACGCTGCGGCGTCCCCGATCAGCATCCAGTTCGGCCCGGCCACCCCGGATACGGCCCCACCCATCGGCAACAACGCCGACAAACCCGCGCGAGGCTCACCGTCGAAGCCCCATTCCTCGCGGCGCAGGTCGGTGTAATACGACATCAGCGGCCGCAGCGCGGCGTCCGCCGGCCGTTTGGCGGTCGCGAGCGCGCCGACGCCGATGTTCACCTCGCCGTTGCCCAGCGGGAAGATCCAGCCGTAGCCCGGCAGGACCTCACGCTCCGGTGAGCGCAGCTCGAGATGCGACGTGATCCACGGCTCGTTCGCGCGCGGCGTGGCGATATACCCGCGGATAGCCACGCCGTAGACCGTCCGCTTGTGCCATTCCCGACCGAGCACCCGCCCGAGAGTCGATCGCGCACCGTCGGCGACGATCAGCTCGCCGCACCCGATCTCGGCGCCGTCGTCCAATATCAACGACGACACCCGGCCCGACGAATCATGGCGAACGTCAACGGCTTTGGCGCCGAGCATCATCTTGGCGCCCTCGTCGACGGCCACCATGCGAATGCGGTCGTCGAGTTCGGTGCGCGGGACCGCGCTTGAGGTGGCGGGGAACGACGGGCCCGGCCACTCGATCTCGACGTCGGCGCCGAAGCCCGACATCCGCAGCCCGCGGTGCCGGACGTGGCCGTCGAGCCACGAACCGAGCCCGAGTAGCTCCATCTCCTGGACCGCGCGGGGAGTCAGCCCGTCGCCGCACGCCTTGTCGCGCGGGAACTGCGCGGAGTCGATCACGAGCACGTCGCGCCCGGCGCGGCACGCCCACGCCGCTGCGGCCGAACCGGCGGGTCCGGCCCCGACGACCACCACGTCGGCTCGTGTGTTCATAGCTCCCAGTATGTTGGCAGGGTGAGGACACCGGCGAGTGTGGTGGCAGGCGTCGACTTCGGAGACGCCGCTTTTGCGCAGGACGTTCGCGAGGCGGTGGCCCGCATCGAGGATTTAATGGCCACTGAACTGGGCAAAGCCGACGTGCTGATGTCCGAGGCCGTTCAGCACCTGTTTCAGGCCGGCGGTAAGCGGTTCCGCCCGCTGTTCACCGTGTTGTCGGCGCGGCTCGGGCCCGAACCCGATGCTTGGCAGGTCGATGTCGCCGGCGCCGTCATCGAGTTGGTCCACCTCGCGACGCTGTACCACGACGACGTGATGGACGAGGCGCAGGTCCGGCGTGGTGCGCCCAGCGCGAACGCACGGTGGAGCAACAACATCGCGATCCTGGCTGGTGACTACCTGTTCGCGACAGCTTCCCGGCTGGTCTCCCGGCTGGGCCCCGAAGCGGTGCGCATCATCGCCGACACGTTCGCCCAGCTGGTCACGGGCCAGATGCGCGAAACTCGCGGCGCGGCGGAGCATGTCGACTCCGTCGAGCACTACCTCAAGGTGGTGTACGAGAAGACCGCGTGCCTGATCGCGGCGTCCGGCCGGTTCGGCGCGACGTTCTCCGGCGCCGACGAGGAGCAGATCGAGCGGCTGAGCCGCCTCGGCGGCATCGTCGGCACAGCGTTCCAGATCTCCGACGACATCATCGACATCGACAGCGATCCAGACGAATCTGGAAAGTTGCCCGGGACGGATCTGCGCGAGGGCGTGCACACGCTGCCGGTGCTGTACGCGCTGCGGGAGACGGGTGCCGACGCCGACCGGCTGCGTCAGCTGCTGGCCGGTCCGGTGGCGGACGACGACGATCTCGCGGAGGCACTCCGCCTGCTGCGCGCCTCGCAGGGCATGGTGCGGGCCAAAGAGACGGTCGCGCAGTATGCCGCGCAGGCCCGTGAGGAGTTGGCGAATCTGCCCGAGGGTCCAGGCCGTCAGGCGTTGGCGACGCTGGCGGATTACACGGCGAATCGCCACGGCTGACGGCGCGGAACTTGCGCAGCCGGGCTAAGCGTTAGAACAGCATGACCTGGCATCCGCACGCGAACACGGCTAAGACGTTCTTGCTGCTCGCGGGCTTTTCGGCGCTCATCGTCTTCATCGGCGCGCTGTTCGGGCGGAACATCATGTTTCTGGCCGTGCTGTTCGCGGTCGGCATGAACGTCTACGTGTACTTCAACAGCGACAAGCTGGCGTTGAAAGCGATGCATGCGCAGCCGGTGAACGAGATGCAGGCGCCGGCGATGTACAAGATCGTGCGCGAACTGGCGACCACGGCCCGCCAGCCCATGCCGCGACTGTACGTGAGCGACACCGCAGCGCCGAATGCGTTCGCAACGGGACGCAACCCGCGCAACGCGGCGGTGTGCTGCACGACGGGGATCCTCGGCATCCTCAACGAGCGGGAACTGCGGGCGGTGCTCGGCCACGAGCTCAGTCACGTGTACAACCGCGACATACTCATCTCATGTGTGGCCGGTGCGATGGCCGCGGTGATCACCGCGCTTGCGAACCTGGCCTTCTTTGCGAGCATGTTCGGTGGTAACCGCGATGGCGGCACCAATCCCTTTGCGATTCTTCTGGTTTCGCTCCTCGGCCCGATCGCCGCGACGGTGATCAAGCTGGCCGTGTCGCGGTCGCGTGAGTATCAGGCCGATCAATCGGGCGCAGAGTTGACCGGTGACCCGCTGGCGTTGGCGAGCGCGCTGCGCAAGATCAGCTCGGGTGTGCAGCAGGCACCGCTGCCGCCGGAGCCGCAGCTGGCCGACCAGGCGCACCTGATGATCGCCAACCCGTTCCGGGCGGGTGAGAAGATCGGCAAGCTCTTCGCGACGCATCCGCCGATGGAAGACCGGATCGCGCGGCTGGAGGCGATGGCCGGCCGCGGGCCGGACCGCTACTGAGCGATTTGTGTGCGTTCCCGTGCGGTCACCGCACGCAAACGCGCACAAACCACGTGGTCGACCGGGTAACACCCGCAGGCCAGCGGCCGATGTGAAGGGCATGCTGCGAGTCACATGCGCGCCACTTAGGGTGTGGACGTGCTGAACCGAATGCTGATCGGCGTCGTTGGATCTGCGGGGGCGGCCCTCATCGGGCTGCCGGGCATCGCCATGGCCCAGCCGCCGGCACCGCCATCTCCTCCGCCACCGCCCGACGTGAACGCGTACGCACCGGCGAACCTGTCCGAGTATCAGGTGATGGACAACGATTGGTACGCCTTCAAGACGCCCGACGGATTGACGTGTGTGTTGCAGCGCAATGGTGGCTACGGCTGCAGTGGTCCGATCCCCGGGGCTCCGCAGGGCGAGAACCTCGTCAGCGGCGGGCCCGGCGTGCCGGCGTTCTCCAGTGCGGCCGGCGATGTCTTTGCGAACCTCAATGCCAAGCCGCTGCCCGCGGGTTCGCGGGTCAGCTATCAGACGGTCAGCTGCGGCAGCGACGGGTCGGTGACGACCTGTTCGGACAGCCGCATACAGTCCGGATTCGTTCTCAGCCCCGCGGGGAGCTTCATCATCAACGGTGGTCGCAATCCGCTGGTGGATCGTCCCGAGGGCACCAACCCGTTCATGAACTGATCGGCTGGGCTCAGAATCCCGACCCGTGCACCTCATGGCCGGGCTTCTCGGCGGCCAGGCCGCGGTATGCCTGTTCGACGGTGGAACCGTGGTTGACGACGGCATCGACCTCGCGGGCAATAGGCATTGAGATGCCGTACTTTTCGGCGAATTCCATGATCACGCTCGCGGCCTTCACGCCCTCGGCGACCTGATTCATCGAGGAGATGATCTCCTCGATCGACTTGCCGGAACCGAGTTGCTCGCCGACGTGGCGGTTGCGACTGCGTTGGCTGGTGCATGTGACGATGAGGTCGCCCATACCGGCCAGGCCCGCGAAAGTGTCGCGGTGACCGCCCATCGCTTCGCCGAGCTTCGACATCTCACGCAAGGCGCGGGCGATCACCATCGCGCGGGTATTTTCGCCGATGCCAAGGGAATAGCCCATCCCGACCGCGATCGCGTACACATTCTTGAGTGCGCCCGCCATCTCCACCCCGACGACGTCATCGGTGGTGTAGGTCCGAAATCGCTTCGTGCGGAACAGATTTCCGAGGTTCGCCGCGAGACTCTGGTCGGGCATCGCGAGCACCGCGGCGGCGGCGTAACCTTCGGCCACCTCTCGCGCGATGTTCGGTCCGGCCAGGATGCCCGCCGGGTGACCGGGCAGCACCTCGTTGACGATCTGGCTCATCCGGGAGTTTGTGCCCTGCTCGAGGCCCTTCACCAGGGACACCACCGGCACCCACGGCCGTAGTTCCTTGGCCAGGTGCTCGAGTACGCCGCGGAACCCATGCGACGGCACACCCATCACGACGACGTCCGCGCACTCGGCGGCCTCGGAGAAGTCGGTAGTGGCCTCCAGCGTCGGCGACAGCTCGACCTCGTTGCCGAGGTACTTGGTGTTGCGGTGCTTCTCGTTGATGTCGTTGGCGGTCTCCTCGGACCGCACCCACTGCAGCGTTGGCCCGCGTCGGGCGCAGATGGACGCCACTGTGGTGCCCCAGGAGCCTCCACCGAGGACGACGACTTTGGGTTCGCGTTGCGAGGGTGCCATGCAGCCCAGCGTATGACTGTGGGCGAGCTGCGCGGACCGGTTTGTAGCGAACGCATGTGGGTAAATGTCGTGCCAGAGGTGAGACGTCGACACTTTCGGCGCCATTACCCCCATCACCGGGCCGGCACTGTCGCACGGCTCGCAAATTCTGATCGAGAGGCGCATCATCAGCACCATGAAGCGAGACGTGAGCGCAGAGCTCGAAGTCGCGATCACCGCGCCCACCGAACTGGAGTTCCAGATCGCCGTCGCGCCGCACCCCAATGCCAAAGTGTCGGAGTCGTTGTCCTTCGTTCTGGATGGAAAACCAGTGCAGCCCTTGGAGATAAGCGGAACGCATGGGAACCGCATCCATAAGTTGCAGGTGCCGGGCGGGGTGCTGAAGGTCGACTACGCGGCCACCGTCACCGGACGCACCGAGCCGGCGCCAGTGACCGAGTACGACCAGTCCATGTACCTCCGCCCGAGTCGGTACGCGGAGTCCGATAAGTTCTTCGGCTTCGCGGCAACGGAATTCGGCAAGTATGTCGATTCGGAGACTCTGCTGGAGAGGGTGTCCTCATGGGTGGGGACGCGGCTGAGCTACGTGCCGGGATCCAGTGACCCGATCGATGGGGCGGCCGATACCTTGCTCGCAGGCACCGGTGTCTGCCGTGACTACGCCCACCTGGTGGTGGCGCTACTGAGGGCCGTCTTCGTACCGGCCCGCCTCGTTTCGGTGTATGCGCCGGGGTTGTACCCGATGGACTTTCACGCCGTGGCCGAGGCGTTCGTCGACGGACAGTGGCGGGTCGTCGACGCGACACTGCTGGCGCCGCGGCAGAGTCTGGTTCGCATCGCCACCGGCCGCGATGCCGCCGACACCGCCTTCTTGGACAACCACAAGGGTGGAATCAACCTCAACTGGATGACGGTGACCGCCGTCGTGGACGGCGACCTGCCCTCGGATCACATCGACGAGTTGGTGTCGATCTGCTAGATCAGCGGTAGTTGACGAACTGCAGCGCAACCTCGAGGTCGGCGCCCTTGAGCAACGCCTGAACCGTCTGCAGATCATCACGCTTCTTCGAAGAGACCCGGATCTCCTCGCCCTGGATCTGGGCCTTGACGCCCTTGGGGCCCTCGTCGCGGATGATCTTGGTGATCTTCTTGGCGTCCTCGCTGCTGATGCCCTGTTTGATCTGGCCGCTGACCTTGTAGGTCTTGCCCGAGGCCTGCGGCTCGCCCGCGTCGAAGGCCTTCATCGAGATATCGCGGCGGATCAGCTTCTCCTTGAAGACGTCGATCGCCGCCTTGACCCGCTCCTCGGTCGAGGACGTGATCACGACGGTCTCCTCGCCCTGCCAGGCGATGGACGTGTCGGTGCCGCGGAAGTCGTAGCGGGTGGACAGCTCCTTGGCTGCCTGGTTCAGTGCGTTGTCGGCCTCTTGACGGTCGACCTTGCTCACGATGTCGAATGATGAATCCGCCATTGGACTCGGTCCTCCTCGATATCTAGTGCGTTTTCGTCTTAGCACCATCCTCGTTGTACCCTGCTATTCGCACCAAACCGGTACCCGGGGGGTGCAGCACCCAGGCAGGTTGCCCGAGCGGCCAATGGGAGCGGACTGTAAATCCGTCGGCTAACGCCTACACAGGTTCGAATCCTGTACCTGCCACCCTGTGGTGTCGCAAGACAGCGCAAGAGCCGCGGACCTGATGCGGGTCCGCGGCTGTTGCGTTTGAGGCCCGGAACGGTCGCGACTTCCTGCCGACCACAGCCTTCGAGTTTCCGTGCGGCCGGCGACGGCGTCACGGGCCGCCTACGACAAGTGCCGGATGACTTGCTTCAGCGGTTCTGAGGACGTCCCGATGTCACCGAGAAATGGATGTGAGAGCTCCAAAACGAGAAACAAGTTCACAGCCACCAGCACACCCAGGATTGCCACCATCGAGTAGTGGGTGGAGGGTTTCTCGACGTCGTAAATGATGGCGCAGGCCAGCAGCAGGCCACTGGTCAGCCAAATGACCGCCCAGAGGGACCAAGGCGGGCCGACATCCGTGCGCGCCTGCAGTACGCGCTGCGTGCGCGCCTGGCTGAGGCTGTCGAGATTACTGAAGGAGGTTGCGAGCAAAGTCTTCTGTGCGTCGGTGCGCGCTTGCACGTGCTCAAAGGCGGAATAGAGCCGCATCAACGCCTCGTCAGCGGCGGGGTGCGAGCCGCCCTTTGCATTTTCGCTCCACTCGACTAGTGCTGCCTGCTCGTATTCGAGCAGGGCCTTCTGAATCTCGTCGCGGGCAGGCTGGTCGAATACCGCGGCATTCATGGCCAGCTGCACGCCCGCCGCTCCCTCGGCCCGCGCTCTTCCGTCCGCATCGCCGATCTGTCCCCACATTGCGGAGACGACGAAGCCAAGGAAGAACGCGAACACGAAGCCGATCACGCCGAAGGCGAACTTGATGACATCGTTGTGCTCTTCACCCTTGAGGCTGGGGAACTTGCGGCGTACGAATGTTTGAACGAGCACTGCTCCGCCTGCGACGACAACGGTGATTCCCAGCAATAGCAACCACGACGGAATGTTGATAACAAGCCATTGACTAATCATTCGGCCCCCTAAGACGACACGCGCCCGGCTACTCGGGCGCGCGGTTGCCTGCTCACGTAGATGGCGGGCGTCTCGACTGTAGGAGTCCCTCGCGATTGTGGCCGTGCGAATGGGAATGACGACCCCGGGGAGAGGAGCGTTGGGCCGTTCTAGGTACAGCAGTTGGGGTCAAGCACGACGCACAACGCACCGACCGCATCGCGGTGCGGCCGATGGTAGACGTTCATCCCTCGGCGGTCGGATTCGACGAGGCCGGCACGCCGAAGCTGACTGAGGTGGTGACTGACGGTTGATTCGCTCAAGCCCAACGCTTTCGACAAGTCGCCGCTGTTCTCTTCGCCGGTAGAAGAACTGAACAGGTAGGACATGATCTTCACGCGCGCAGGATCGCCAAGGGCCTTGAGGCGTAGGGCGACATGCAGCGCGTCTTCGTCACTCATCGGGCCGGCGGCAACAGGTGCACAGCAGACCGGCGCAGACATGTCGATCGTCGGCAGCGTCTTGGGCATCACACCATGGTGCCACGGATCTTGACATATATCAAAAAGGTGGCATGCTCAGGTCAGCGCGCAACTTCGATATATGTCTCACAGGTAGAGAGGATCAAAACCATGTCCCGGATGCAGTTAGCACTAAACGTCGACGATCTCGACGAGGCGGTCAGCTTTTACTCCAAGCTCTTCAACACCGAACCGGCGAAGCTCAAAGAGGGCTACGCCAACTTTGCGGTCACCGAGCCGCCGCTCAAGCTCGTGTTGCTCGAAAACCCCGGCAAGGGAGGCACCATCAATCACCTCGGCGTCGAGGTCGGTTCCAGCGAGCAGGTGCACGCCGAAATTGCCCGGCTGAGCGGCGAAGGACTGTTCACCGACGAAGAAATCGGCACGACGTGCTGCTTCGCCACCCAGGACAAGGTCTGGGTAACGGGCCCGGCTGGCGAGAAGTGGGAGGTCTACACGGTGTTGGCCGACTCGGAGACGTTCGGGTCCAGTCCGCAACATCTGGATCCAAACCAGGACGGCGGGACATGTTGTGGAGGACAGGTCGCCGACCGGGCAGACGCCGACGCGTCCTGCTGCTGATCACCACGCGTTCGAGACCGGCGGGCACCCCTCCTCGCCGGCCTCGGCGTGCGCAGATCCTTTGCGCCGCAGCTATGTTGGCAACGCCCGGCATGCCACGGCCCTACTGGTAGAGAGGGCAGAATCAGGCGACGCGGCGATCCGAGAGGGTGTGGCCAGGCGCGGCGGCGGTCGAGCGGCGGTAGCCACTGAGCAAGTTGAACTTGATCGCGAATGCCTGCGCGGCTCCGCTGGCACCGTACGTATACGGCCGCGAGCGATGGATGTCTTGGCCCGCGTTCTCGATGGTGAGGTGGACCTCGTCGTCAGTCACCTGGCCCGACGAGCTGGTGACGTCGACCTTGGCATGGAGCCCGTTAAGCGGGAGTCGTTGGGCATTGTGGCGGGACCCGACGATGAGTGCAGAGTCGGTCAACCGCAGGTCGTCCCAGGACATCAGGACGCCGTCTGCGTGATCCCGTCGGCGCTGAATGCGCTCGACGACGACCGCGATGGCCATGATTATCAGCAGCGGCGCAACGATCGCCATGATCAATGCCGGACTCAATTTCGGGTCCATCCCATTCCCCCCTCAAGTGGATCTCCCGGTCCAGATGAATTCAACCTTTCGGTGATATCCATCACACCATCCACCAGTGGCGGTGTTCCCCGAATCGGCAAACTTCAATCAGAAATCTGAAAAAAAGTTGGGAGATTCCTGCGAAGGCCGGATCCAGGCGCGGGGGTTCGGACCCAATGTGCCGCAACATGATTAACACGCGTCACATTGCTAACAACTGTCCCGCTGCTCACTTTGCGTGGAATGTGGCAGCGCATTCCACCCCGGGGTGGCCTACAGCGGATCGGCGCGCCCTCCGAACCGTTCTGCTGACACTCAATTCGGAGCCCAGGACTATATCCTCGGCGAAATGGTGACTAGTCGCGGTGCGGCAACGGTCAGAAGGTGGCCGACACTGCTCGCGGTTGTGCTGTTGGTCGGAGCGTGCGCTGACGGGCGCGATGCCGCACAAACACACCCACCACCAAGGCAAGAGACCACGGTGGGAGCCACCGGCGCGGCGGAGGTGGACCCCGATCTCGCCGCCCGCAGCCAAAGCGCGCTCGACGGCGCTATCAAGGCCGACGAGCCTGGATGCTCCGCCGCGGTCGGGTTCGAAGGAGACGTGGTGTGGGCGGGAGCTCGCGGCCTCGCCGATCTCACAACGGGCGCGGAAATCACGACAGACACCACCTTCGACATCGCTTCGGTGTCAAAACAATTCACCGCTGCCGCGATCCTGCTGCTGGCCCAGAACGGAAAACTGTCGCTCGACGACTCGCTGGCCACCTACGTGCCCGGGCTACCCGCGTGGGCCGAAACCGTGACTGTCGCACAGGTGATGAACCAAACCAGCGGCATCCCCGACTACATCGGCCTGCTGGAGGACGAGGGATACGAGTACAGCGATCGGACGACGCAGGAGCAGGCGTTGCAGGCATTGGCGAGTGCGCCGGAGTTGCAATTCGAGCCCGGTGAACGCTTCGACTATTCGAACTCCAACTACTTCTTGCTCGGCGAGATCGTGCAGCGGGTATCCGGACAACCGTTGCCCGCATTCCTGAGCGCCGAGATCTTCAAACCGCTTGATCTGGCGATGGTCATGGATTTCAGGGCGATTCCAGGCAGCGCCTTGCCGTATGAATATGACGAGGACACCCGCGAGTACAGCGTGGCGGTCACCGCCTGGGAACAGGTCGGCGACGGCGGCGTACAAACCACACCCAGTCAACTGGTCCGGTGGGCAGACAACTACCGCACCGGCAAGGTGGGCGGCCAAGATCTTCTCGAGGCACAACTCGCAGGAGCGGCGGACACCGGAGGCGATGGTGACCGCTACGGCGCTGGAATCTTCATCCTGTCCGACGGCAGTCTCGACCACGACGGTTCCTGGGCCGGCTTCGTCACCGCATTCCACGTCAGCGCGGACCGGACCACGGCCGTCGCCGTCAGCTGCAATACCGACACCCAGGACCCGGGGGCCATCGCCGAAGAACTCGAAGGCATCTGGATATAGCACCGAGGCGTACCGACATTCGGTACACCCCGGGACTACCTACTCGGGTCTAGTCGACCTGTTTCCACCACGAGATGACTGCCATCAGCATGGCCGTGACCAAGGCGACGAGAACCCACAACACGAGGCCTACGTCGATCCATGCCCCCGGCGGTGGTGCGCCCGGCAGGATATTTCGGAGTGGGACGACCGCGAACAGCATCGCGGCATACCACGTCAGGAATGGCATCTGGAACGCCTTGCGCCTCGTGATCACTTGCAGCGCAGTGGTGATCGCCAGCGTCGGCAAAGTAATCAGCACAATGCAGATACCGAGGTCGAATGCGAGCGGCCCGAGTGACCGTCGCATCGTCAGCTCGGTCGCGGCTTCCGTGCCGGAGTCATTGGGCCCCGGGGGGACGTCTTCGGCATAGATGTCCCAGCCCTGCAATGCCCCTTCGAGTTCCACGCGGGCGGGCATGAACTCCCGCTCGTCGCCAGTGCCGACGAGCAGGGTGGCACTGATCGGCTCGCTCGTATACGAATCGAACGGCCAGTTGTTCACGTCACCGTCGAGGTCGAGCGTCGTGGTCTTCTCGGCGGGGGACTCGCCCGCCGGAAAGCTCAAGTCGCCCAGCGTGTTCCACGGGAACAGGCGCACCGAGATGTCGGTGTTGAGCACCTCGAGACGTTCATCGATGAGGTCGGTCTGCGGGATGACGAGCACCTTGACATCGGCTTGGTAGTCCACGGTGCGCAACGCCTTCACCGTCACCAGGACCACCGTTTCGGATCCGTCGCCGACGTCGGCGGGACCCAACTCCGTGGACGAGCCGGACAGGTACCAATAGGCGAAGAGCGTCCCGGCGTAGGCCAACAGGACGACCAGGACGACGCCGATGATGGTTCCGACGCGTCGGCCCGATTTCGGCTCGGGGGCGCCGTGACGCGAATTTCCTTGGCGCTCTGGCGCCTGCGGATTCTGGGGTTGCACGGACGGAATGTTATGGGCGGGCGTCGGTTCTGTCAGTGCTTTAGCAATTGCCGTCGACGCGAATGTCAATAATCTTCGCCGTCGCGCCTGTAGACGGACTACCTGCGAGTTATCAAGATCACACCCAGGGGTCGGGCCGACCGGAAACGATGCCGACGCAACGGCTTACTTCCAGTGCGGCTCGAGCAACGTCGACCAGGCTTCGTCGAGCTGCTGCCACTCCGCCGGGCAGCCCGCCGCGCGGTCCTCGGGCAGCTGACCGTTGGCGACCATATCGCCGTTGGCGTCCGGATTCGACCCATAGATCCAGCAATCCATGTTGTACACACGCTGCAGGTTCAGTGAGTGTTCGTCGGCCATGTCTTCCGCGGTGAACTCGGTCTGTACTTCTGCGAGTGCGGCGAAGGCGCGCGCGAAGTCCTTTACGGACTGCACCGACTCCGGATCGACCGTGCCGTCCTCGCCGGGCGTCAGAAGTAAGTAGGCGGCGGCCTGATCGGCGACGTCCTCCTCGCGTCCGGTGACCGGCAGGTCATAGATGCTGATCGCCATGTGGCCGGTCTCGTGATAGAAGGTCGTGTACTCGGAGCCAAGCGCTGACTGGAGGGGATCGGCGTCACCCGCCTTTGTGAAAACGCCCATGGACCAGTCGGTGTCCTCGTAGCACATGGTGATGGCGTTATCGGCTTCGCTCCAATATGCGTTCGGCACACCGCATTGCGCCCCGCGCAGCGTGATGTCGTTGGGCAGCACGAGCGTCTGGTTGATGTCGTCGGCGAGGTCTTCGAGCATGCGATTGTCCTGCTGGATCTGGCGGCCGTTCAACGCTTCTGGGGTATCGGCGTCTTCGTAGGTGACGATCATCGTCCCGCCGGGGCCGTCGGCGGGAGCCTCTGGCGCACCGTTCTCCGCGTCGACTTTGCCCTTCACCGAGCTCTCCGCGGCCGCCGAAGTCTCAGGCGCCTCGGCCTCCTCCGCGGGGGTACTACTGCACCCGACCACGATCAACCCAGCTGCCAACACCGGCAGAATTCGAGTGCGCATGGCATTACCCCTTAGCTGTGACCCCTGAAATTGACACAGTCGCAGATTTTGAGCGCGAAGTAAATGGTGACCAGGCCATTTGGTGCCTGCCGGTGCGCTACTGCGAATCGGGGTAGGTGACCGCGTCGACGACGCCGCCGCCCTTGACGTCACCGCCGAGCAGGACCGTCGAGGTACCCAACGCCGGGTCGTAGCCGAGGAGCGACTCGCCGGTGCCGCACGACAGTGAGGCCTGCAGCTGGAGCTGACCGTCGGCGACGCCGAGCACTCGGACGCTGCGTTGGTCGTCGATGTCCGGTACGGACACCGGCGTGGTCGTTCCGTCGGCCTCGTTGAGCTTGGCGAGGTACACGAACCCGCACCCGCCCGCCGCCTGCACGAAGGTGCCTTCCGGCAGCCGCCAGGCGTTGAGGTCGGCGAGGTCTTGTCCCTGCGTGCCATCGTTCTTGAAAGTCAGCGGGGTCGGCGACCCACCGTCGAGGGGCACGAGCCACAGCCGCGAGTAGCTGAAATCCGTTCCGTTGCAACGCGCCAGCGCGACATCGGTGTCCCACCACCGCAGCGGAGAGCAGCTGGCGGCATCTGGAACCGGCAGCCCCGCGCCCGGCGTTCCGTCGTTGCCCATCAACGAAAGACCGGCGTCGGTGCCCAGCACCAGTCGAGTGCCGTCGGGCGTGGAGAGAAGCTCAGCGTTGAACTCGCCCCCGAGCTTGTCCACCGGGTACGTCAGCTGCTGCTTGCCGGTGAGGTCTACGCGTGTCAGCGATGCCCCGCTGTCGACGTCGTTGGACTTCAGCAGGAGCACCGCCTTGCCTTCGGGTTTCGAGTAACGGGGGGAGACGGAGAAGCCGTCTTTGACAGGGAACGAGGTCCGCTCGCCGCGGCGCAGATCGACCTCGATCACGGTCAAGTCGTCGCCGCGCCGAGTGAAAAGCGCCCGAGTCCCGTCGCCCGACCAGTCGACCAATGAGGGCAGCGAGCCATTCTCGCCGGGGGCTTCGAACGTCGTGATGGCGTATCGGCCGCCCTCGGGGTTGACGAGGTACAACGTCGTCGCCGCGTTGTAGGGCGTCGGCTCGCCAGGCTCGAACTCGTCGCCGGAATTCGAGGGTGTGGCTTCGTTCCACATCGCGAGCATCCAGCCGGGGCCCACCTCCGACCAGGGCACGTCCTGGATCGGCGCCTCATTGCTGTGAGCCACCATCTCTGCGGAGGGTGTTGCGGACTGGGTCGACGCCGGCGTGGGCGTGCCGCGGTGCGCGGCGGGTTCCGTTGACGACGAGCATCCGACCAGCACGACAGCTGTCGCCGCGAAGACCGCGGCTCGACTCAAGATCTCTGACATGGGCGTTCCTTTCCAGTGTGGAATGGTGCGCCGGACGCCTTGGAAGATTCTTGATGCCCGTCAGCGCGGGGTGAACTTGACCGCGATGATCTTCTCGCGGGCGAACGCCTCGGCGAACTCGTCTACGGTCGGGATCCGGTCGTCGCGGAACTTCAGCCCCATCATCGTCTGCGCCTTCTTGACGCCGTAGTTCTGGGCGCACCGGTGCGCGAGGTCAGCGACGACGGCCGGGTCCGAGATGAGCTCGCCGCGCATCTTCGCCGGCTTCCCGTCGTGGAGCACCTCGGCGTCGGCGCCACCGCTGAAGTTGTGCTTCCACCCCGCGGCCGCAATGGCGTACAGGGCACCGTCGATCTCATGGGCGCTGACCGGAATCGAGAACTGGCGGCCCGACTTTCGTCCCTTGAAGTTCAGCACCATCAGCTGACGGCGCAGCGGCCCCGCCAGCGGAGTGCCCAGCAGGAAGCGCAACATCGGATTGACGGCTTTCAGAAGCTTCTCCGGCGGATGCCCTGCGGCGACCGCGGGTACCTGATCTGTCATAGCGGACACGCTATGCCCGATCGATGACGTGCTGACGGGTATTGCGTTAAAGGTTGCCCAGGTCGTCGGGTACGTCGACGGCGTTCTCGCGCAGCGCTTCGATCGGCACTATTTCGAGGGTGCGCGCGTGGGTGCAGGCCAGCACAACGGGTGCCGCGCAGCCGTCCTGATATGCCCTCTGCCAGTTCACCGCGGTGACGCACCAGCGGTCGCCGGGCTCCAAACCGGGAAAACGGTACTGCGGCATCGGCGTCGACAGATCGTTGCCGATCGAGCGTTGATGCTCGAGGAACTCGGCGGTCACGACCGCGCAGATGGTGTGCCTGCCGATGTCCTGAGGTCCGGTCGAGCAGCAGCCGTCGCGGAAGAAGCCCGTCATCGGGTCGGTGCCACACGGCTCCAGCGGGCCGCCCAACACGTTGAGTTCAGCCATCGGCTCAGTATGGACCTCGTGTTTGCGAATGGTCCGACTGTCGGGAGACGCCGGACGTCTGCCTTCTGTAGTGATTTCGGTGCGCTAACGACCGCTCACCGAACGTCAGCGCACCGAGATCGCATGTCGAATCGTGGCGAGCACGCGCTGCGGATGCTCGGTCAAGTCCAGCCAGGTGAACCTCAAGATCTGCCAACCCGCCAGAGCGATGGCGTTCTGCCGCTTCCGGTCGATCTGAAACGCCTTCGCATCCGAGTGAAACGCCCAGCCGTCCGTCTCCACAGCGACCCGGGCCGCGAGAAATCCGACATCGACCTTGTAGCCCGCAACCGGGTAGTTCGTCCGCCAGCCAGTAATACCCGCTTCACGTAAGAGTTTCACGAGTAGACGCTCGGCGGCGGACCTAGCTCCGTCATCGGCGGCCTGCAGTAAGCGCCGGGCCGCGGGTGAGCCGTGTCGACCCTTGTTACGGAGATGCGCTCGCCACAGCTGTCGCAGATCAACATCACGTTGGAGAGCTCTATCCATCAGTTCGGCACCGCCAGGACGAATGATCGCTGTCTCGAGAATTGTTAGCACTCTGGCTGTTACACGTACCCCGCGAATGACAATTATGTCGGAGGGATCTAGATCGCGCCGGCGCAGTCGGGTTCCATCATGGCAACGTCCGTGCCCGGTACGCGGCATGGTCACGTCAACGACATCCGGAGCGAACAGCGTCAGTTTGTGCAAGCACGCGGCCGCAAGTCCGCTGGCAGTCGCGCGATCCCCGTAGCCCCATACGGCGGCGCGGATACGCGCTCGATCGCCGAACTCACGGTCGTCGACGAAATAAACCCCGCGGCCGCACCTCCGCCACTCGCCGGCCTGCACTCGGCGCTGGACGGACTGCAAGCTGAGTCCGACGCTGCGGGCCTGAGCGAGGGTAATGACTCCGTCTTGGTCACGAAGCATGTCGTTCAGCACAAACGAATGGACGCTTGTAAGCGTCGTTGGGTTCCACGACGTAGTGATTTCGGTGCGCTAACGACCGCTCACCGAACGCCAGCGCACCGAAATCGCATTAGATGCGGGAGTTCTGGGTCATCCACCGCATGACCTGCCAACCGACGAACACCGGCAACCAGGTCGTCAGCACGCGATAGAGCAGCACCGACGGAACGGCGACGGCCGCGGCCATCCCGAAAGCCGCGAGGCCACCGATCAGCGCGGCCTCCACAGCGCCGACGCCGCCGGGTGTCGGCGCCGCCGAAGCGAGGGTGCCACCGATCATCGTCACGACGGTGACGGTGATGAACGACGTGTCGCCGCCGAACGCCTCGATGGCCGCCCACAGTGCGAAGGCATTGCCGAGAGTGGTTGCCGCGCAACCGAGCACGATCACCGCCAGGCGCTGGGGTTCGCGGCCGAGTTCGATGAGGTGGCCGATCACCTCCTGCAGCCGCGGACGCACCGACGTCGCCAGCCATCGTCGCAGCCTGGGCACGAGCAGGAACGTGCCGATCAAACCCAGCAGCAGGCCGGCCACCAGGTACAGAACGTTGACGCTGGGAACGAACCGAGAAAGGTTGGCGGACACGCCTGCTGCGGTGCTGAAGAAGATCAGCAGCAAAATGTGGGTGATCACCTGGACCGACTGTTGCAGCGCGACTGCTGTGGTCGCGCGCATCGGGGTGAGACCGCCCTTTTGCAGATACCTTGCGCTGAGCGCCAAACCGCCCACTCCCGCCGGTGTCGTGGTGGCGGCGAACTTGTTGGCCACCTGCATGACGATCAGGCCCCAGAGCTTGACCACACCGTCGGCCGCGGCCCACAGCGCCGCCGCGGCGCCCAGATACGTCAGCATCGACGCCGCCAACCCGAGAAGCGCGAACCACCAGTTCGCGGTGCGCAATTCGGTGAGGAACGTCGGCACCGAGCTGATGAACGGATACGCGACATAGACCAGCGCGATCAGCAGCACGAGCTGGATCAACTGGCCGCGGGTGAACCGCGTGACGGTCTCGGTGCGGATCTCATCGACCCGCGTCTGGCTCTTCACCTCGTCGCGCGCGGCGGAGATGATCGCCTTCGGTTCCTGCACGGATTGCCGGATGCGTGACGGCACAGCCGCTTTCGTGAGCCGTCGCGAGGCGGACAGCACGGTGTCCTTGCCGAACACGTCGATGGCAGCCCGCACCGCTGACGGTGCGTCGTACAGATGGGTCGTCGTCACCAAGAGCTGCGCGATATCGGACCGCAGCTGCGCCTCCGTTGCGCCGTACTCCGCGCTTTCGAAGCCGCCGAACAACACGCCCTCGTCGACGGTGATCTCGCTGGCGCGCAGATCTCCGTGCGAGATCTGGCAGTCGTGAAGTTCGCGCAACGACTCCCAGACCCGGCTGACGGGAATGGCCGCCGTGCAGTCGCCGATCGGCGTTCCGCGCTCGGGGGTGTGGGCGTACAACGTCCAGCTGCGTTCGAGCGCGGCGACGGCGATCGTGGAGATGTTGGCGATCTTGAGTTGACCGATCGCGATGGCCATCAACGCCCGGTGTTCGACAGCGCGGCGCATGGATGCGTGCAGCGGCGCAGTCTCGCGGTCACGCAACCGCACCTTGCGCCACAGCTGCAGAAGCACGCCGCCGCCGCGTTGATGGGGTCCGTACATCTCCATCACGGCCGTCGTCTGCTGGTGCTCGCACACCGCCTGCAGGATCAGCGGCCCGGCCCCCGATGGCCGCACCACCTTGAGTTCGGACACGACGCATCCGCGACGGGCCATCGCGCGCACTGCCCCCTCCAGGGGCACGTCGAGCCCGGGGGTTCCGACGACGAGCACCACCAAGGCGCCGATGAACCAGCCGACGGCGAGGCCGAACAGGGAGCGCGCGGGAACCACGGCGCTGATGACGAGATGGATCGGCACGAACGCCAGCAGCAGCCCCCACCACCAGCGCCGCCACCGCGCGGGCAGCCAGGGCCCCGAGACGGTGAGCACCGCGGCCAGCATCGCGATCCAGCGCGGGTCGTCGACGAATTGGGAGGGCAGTGTGTCGAGCCGCTCCGAGAGGTCGAAGTGCCACTTCGGCGCCGCGATGCCTGCGTTGGTGATCGACAGCGCCAGACCGGCGATCGCCGCCGCGGCCGCGTACGCACCGAGCAGTTTCCACTGGCGGGCGACGACGAGGCTGACCAGGATGACGAACGGCAATGCCAGGATCGCGACGCCGTAGATCAGATAGACCAGGTTGGCCTGGGTAGGCGTCAGGACCGCGACGATCTCGGACACGGACCGCTCGAGGGCGACCCACTCGTTGCGGGTGATCAGCGAGCTGGTGATGACGACAGCCAGGAACACCGCGGACAGGGCCACTCGGACGATGTCGTTGGTGCGACGGGTCAACGGCTGCAGCAGGCTGCCCGTGACGGTGATATCCCGCCCGTCAACTCGCATGTATCAAGGATCTTTCCGATGCGGCGCGCGGATGCGCGACTCGCCGACACATTAGCCGCCGATCTCTTTTTACGTCGTTCCCATCCCGACCTGACCGGTACCCGCAAACTGAAGGTTGCCCGAGCTGACTCCCGCACGTAGCGTATTAGGCATGAGTCCAACAGCGCGGAATGGCCTGCCGGCCGGGCCCAAGTTGCCCGCGGTGCTGCAGCTGGTCCTGATGATGCGGTGGTGGCCGCAGTTCGTCGCGGCGTGCCGGCGTCGGCACGGCAAGATCTTCACGCTGCGCAACACCATGATGGGCGAGATGGTCTACCTGGCCGATCCGGATGCCATCAAGACGGTGTTCGCCGGTGACCCGCGGATTTTCCATGCGGGCGAAGCCAATTCGATGTTGGGCGGCCTGTTGGGCGACAGCTCGGTCCTGGTGATCGACGACGACGTCCATCGTGAGCGCCGCCGGTTGATGATGGCTCCTTTCCATCGCGACGCCGTCGCGCGCCAGGCCGAGTTGATGGCCGAGATCGCGGCGGAGAACATCGCGAGCTGGCCGGTCGGCGAATCGTTCCCGGTGGCACCGAAGACCTCGGAGATCACGCTGGAGGTGATACTGCGGACGGTGATCGGGGCCAGCGACCCGGCACGTCTGGCGGCGTTGCGTGACGTGATGCCGCGGCTGTTGAGAGTCGGCGCGTGGGAGTCGCTGGCCATCGCGAAGCCGAGCCTGCAGAGCCGTCTGCCGTGGCGTCGGCTCGCGCGCAACATGGAGGAATCCGACCGGCTGTTGTACGCCGAGATCGCCGAACGCCGCGCCGATCCGGACATCGCCGAGCGCACCGACGCTCTGGCGATGCTGGTCCAGGCGGGCGGCATGAGCGACAAGGAATTGCGCGATCAGCTGATTACCTTGCTGGTCGCCGGCCACGACACCACCGCCACCGGGTTGGCATGGGCGTTGGAGCGGTTGACCCGCCATCCGGCGATCCTGGCGAAGGCGGTCGCCGCGGCCGAAGCCGGTGATGCCGCCGGCGACGAGTACCTCGATGCGATCGCCAAGGAGACGCTGCGGATCCGCCCGGTCGTGCCGGATGTCGGTCGGATCCTGAAGGAACCCGTCGAGGTCGCGGGATATCGGCTACCGGCCGGGGTGATGGTCGTCCCCAGCATCACGTCGGTGCACGCCGATCCGAACGTCTACCCGGATCCGGACACATTCGATCCGGACCGGATGGTGGGCGCGACGCTGAGCCCGACGACGTGGTTCCCGTTCGGTGGCGGCAATCGGCGTTGTCTCGGTGCAGGTTTCGCGATGGTGGAGATGCGCATCGTGCTGCGCGAGATTCTTCGTCGCGTCGACCTCGCCACCACCGCCGAGGCTGGCGAGAAGACGCGGCTCAAGCACGTGATCATGACGCCGGCGCGCGGCGGGCGGGTCACCGTCCGCGCCGTCAAGCAGGTCGCATCGGTAGCAGCCGGCGCACCGGAGGTGCCGTCGGCCAGCCTGTGAGCGACAGGCGCTACCTCACGTTGCAGCCGCTGCCCATGTTGTGGCAGTGACCGTTGCCCTTGCACGTGCCGCAACTGCACCCGCACGAGATGTGCGACTGCGGTTTGGGCCGCGGTGCAGGCGGCGGGAAGATGTCGTCGCGGTTGGATTCTCGTGACATGTCGTTGCCTCGTTTCGGGTTCTCCGACACACTCGACGGTAGGCCTGACCGCGACACATTTAAGACTTTCTGGCAAACGTGATGTAGTTTCGATCGACACGCGACGCGGGGGGCCCGCTGCCGAGGAGTTGACGGTGGATGCGACACCATTCGGGCACTATCAGCTGCAGGAGCTGATAGGTCGAGGCGGAATGGGCGAGGTCTACCGGGCCTACGACACCAAAACCGACCGAATAGTCGCGCTCAAGGTGCTGCCGCCGAATATGGCGGCCGACGAGACGTTCCAGGCGCGTTTCCGTCGGGAATCGCAGGCGGCCGCCGGACTCAACGATCCACATGTGGTGCCGATCCACAGTTTCGGTGAGATCGACGGCCGGCTCTATCTGGATATGCGGCTGATCGAAGGCCGCAACCTCGGGACCATGCTCACCGAGACGAATGGAGCACTGGCTACGGAGTTCTCGGTCAAGGTGGCCGAGCAGGTCGCGACGGCGTTGGACGCCGCGCATGCCGCCGGGCTGATCCACCGCGACGTCAAACCGTCCAACATCCTGATCACCAACCGCGACTTCGTGTATCTGATCGACTTCGGCCTGGCGCGCAGTGCCGGGGAAGTGGGGCTGACGACGGCGGGCAGCACGCTGGGCACGATGGCGTACATGGCGCCCGAGCGGTTCGAGGGCAAGCCGGTTGACGCGACGTCGGATATCTACGCGCTGGCGTGCGTGCTCTACGAATGCCTCACCGGTGACCGGCCCTATCCGGCGAAGAGTCTCGAGCAGCAGATCGCCGGGCACATGACCCAGCCGATACCGCGCCCGTCGGCGATAGATCCGAAGTTGGCGGCGTTCGACGCGGTCATCGCCAAGGGCATGGCCAAGTCGCCGGGGAAGCGGTATCAGACGGCCGCCGAATTGGCCGCTGCCGCACGCCGTGCGTTGAATGCGCCGGTGCGAATGGCAGGCAGCGGGCGGCATTCGGCGCGACGGTCGGCCCCGACCGGTCGGCGTGTGTCCGGGCGCCTGATCGTCGTTGCCGTCGCGGTGGCTTTGGTGGTGGTCGCCGGGGGCCTCGGGGTCTGGCAGTGGCGGGGCGGGTCCGGCGGCGCCGAACCCGCGAGAGTGGCGGAGACTTCGTCGACGATGACTCCGGAGCCGCGGCCGGGCGCGGTGGCGGCGATCGCAGCCACGGTGCCAGAAGACATCAGGTCGACGGGTCGGCTGATCATCGGGGTGAATGTGCCCTATGCCCCAAACGAATTCAAGGATGCCAGCGGGACGATCGTCGGCTTCGACGTCGACCTGATGAATGCAATCACCCGAACGCTGGGTCTGGTGCCCGAGTATCGGGAGACGGCATTCGAGGCGATCATTCCCTCGGTGCGCGGCGGCGACTTCAACGTCGGGATGTCGTCGTTCACCGACACCAAGGAGCGTGAGGAGTCGGCCGACTTCGTCACCTACTTCGAGGCGGGCACGCTGTGGGCGCAACGACCAGGCGCGGGAGTGGATCCGAACAGTGCGTGCGGGTTGTCCGTCGGTGTCGCATACCCGTCTTTGCAAGAGGCCGAAGAGATTCCGGCCAAGAGCGACGCGTGCGTCGCTGCCGGGCAGCCACCGATCGACAAGAAGGTGTTCGTCAGCCAGGACGATCTGACCGCGGCGCTGATCAACGGAGAAGTCGAGGCAATGTCGGCGGATTCACCGGTGACGTTGTTCGCGATCAAGACGTCGGGCGGCGAGCTGGAAACGGCGGGCGAGGTGTTCGACTCGGCACCCTACGGGTGGCCCGTGCCCAAGGGTTCAGGGCTGGCGCAATCGCTGCTGAAGGCACTCGAACACCTGATTCAGACCGGCGAGTACAAGACCATCGCGACCATGTGGGGTGTCGAGAAGGGCATGATTCTCACCCCGACGATCAACGGCGCGGCGAAGTGATCCGCACCCTCTGAAAATCTGACCGGCGGCACCGCAGTGATGACATTGTTATCCACAGGTGCCGCCTTGCTGCGCGAACTCCGCTCTAACAGCCGCGATACTGGGGGAGATGGCCACGACGACCAACAGCCGACCGACCCCGGGTTCCAGACACGCCCGCTCGAAAGGGAATCGCCCCCGCCGATCTCGTGTGTTGGTTGTGATTATCTGCGTCCTTGCGGCCGTCGGAATCGTCGGCGGCGGCTACGTCATCGGCCGCGACATCGGGTCGGCGCCGACGTCCACCGAGAGCAGCGCGGTGGCGCCACAGCCATCGGCATCACCTCCGCTGACGGCAACACTCACACCCGCACCCGCCGACAGCGGAGCGTTCGCCACCGAGTTCGCTGCACTTGCCGCCGAACTGAACGCGCAAGTGGGCATTGTCGTGCGCCCCGTCGGTGCCGGGCCCGAACCGGTGACGGCGGGCGAGTGGAGCACCGGAACCGCGTGGTCGACCATCAAGGTGCCGCTGGCGATCGCCAGGCTCCGCGAGACCGACCCGCCCGAGGTCACCGAGGCGATGCGCGCCGCCATCACGCAATCGGATAACGATGCGGCCGAATCGATTTGGGCGAGCCTGGGCGACCCGGCCACCGCGGCGGCGAAAGTCGAAGCAGTGCTCTCCGAGGCCGGCGCACCGACCACCGTCGAATCGCAAAAGGTCAGGCCGGAGTTCACCGCGTTCGGGCAGACGATATGGTCCCTCACCGACCAGGCGACCTTTCTCTCCTCGGCGGCGTGCAACAACGGGGACCAGCCGATCATGGATCTGATGGGACAGATTGCGCCCGATCAGCTTTGGGGTCTCGGCCAGATTCCTGGCGCGAAATTCAAAGGCGGCTGGGGCCCGTCGCCAGAAGGCAACTACCTCGTCCGCCAGTTCGGAGTGATCCCGGTGAACGACGGGCTGGCGGTCGTCGCAGTGGCGTTGGAGCCGAATTCCGGTGCATTCGACGACGGCACACAGGCTTTGACGCGAATCGCGACGTGGCTCCAGGAGCGCACCGACCTGCTCCCGGTCGGCAACTGCTAGTACAGGTAAACGACGGCGTCGCGGCCGCCGGTGCAGGTGATGAACGCGTCGCCGGGGCGTGCGACGCACTCCATTACGAAATTCGGCCCATTACAACCGGTTCCGTCGCCGAGCACGCTGCGACAATCGACGGCTCCGGGGGCCAGCACCTGGCGGCGATCACGGCTGGCGTCGCTGAATGTCGACCAGTACGCGCGCAGAACACTCTCGGTGAAAAGGCACGACGTGTCGGCTGAACCCCTGCGCGCATGCGTACCGACGTCGTTGCGGCCCGGGAGTGAGAAGTCCCCCGTGCAGCTTGTCGGATTGGCGCTGGTGTCCCTGCCGACCAGCGGTGGCGGCGGTGGCGACCCCACCGACAGCGGATTCTCGGTGGGACCCGGGCTAGGGCCTGGCCCTTTCGAATCCGTATCCGTACCGGGTCGCCGCACCGGCGGATCGGGGAGATCGGGCGACTCGGCGACTGGCTGCTCCTCGCTGGTGACCATTCCGATCGCGATCCCGATGCCGCCCAACACCACCGCCGCGACGGCCGCGATGACGACCGGCATCAGCCACTTGCGCGACGGAGCGGCCGGCGCCGTCGGCGGTGCTGTTGTGGGCGGTGGTACGCGGTACGGCGGCTGAGGTGGCACGACGTCAGTCGGTCGCTGCGTCGTCGGATTACTGAACCCCGCAGCGGGTCCCCCGTAGTTCGGGGCGTAATGCTGGGCGTGTTGGGCTGGCGCCTGCACCGTCGGACCCGGGGTCATCCCGACGACGGTGTCGGATTCCTGCGCGCGCTGTGCCGCTCGGCCCAACGCCCCACAGCTTCCGTAGCGGTCATCGGGCTCTTTCGCCATGCCGCGGGCGATGACGTCGTCGAACGCCGTTGACAGGGCCCCGTTGACGAGGCTGGGCCGCGGTGGCGGCATGAACAGATGCGCCGTGGTGATCTGCTCGATGCTTCCCGATGGGAACGGAGCTTCGCCGGTGAGGCATTCGTACAGAACGCACGCGAGCGCGTAGACGTCGACCGCTGGAGTCGCTTCTCGGTCGCGGAATCGTTCCGGAGCCATATAGGCGAAGGTGCCGATGTGCATTCCGGTCATCGTCAGACCGCTCTCACCCTTGGCCGAGGCGATGCCGAAGTCGACGAGGTAGGGGAAATCCGAAGGTGTGACGATGATGTTCTGGGGCTTGACGTCCCGATGCACCAGGCCTGCGGCATGGGCCGCATCCAGCGCGGCGGCGACCCCGCCGATGATGAACGACGCCCGCGCGGGGCGCAGCGGCCCGGCGATCAGCAAGTCCTCCAACGTCTGTCCATCGACGAGTCGCATGTCGATGTACGGGTGCCCGTCGATCTCGCCCCAGTCGTGGATCGGAATCACGTGTGGTTCTTGAAGAACGGCGGCCGCCCGCGATTCACGCTGGAAACGGGTCCGGAACTTCTCGTCCTGCCAGAACTGCTCCGCGAGGATCTTCAGCGCGACCGTGCGGCCCTTATTGGTGTCCTCCGCCCGGTACACCTCGCCCATACCGCCACGGCCCAGCAGTCCGGTGAGTCGGTAATGGCCGAACATCTGGCCCACCCGTGAGTTACCTGAAGCCAACTCGGTCCCACCTCCTCACCAGCAGTATCCGTCGCGCGTAGGGCCTGCGCCCGGTGTTCGGGCCATGCAGTCCTGCCGACGCCGGGGTAAATCGCCTAATCTTCCTGCTGAAGCCCGGTGGAAGCGGCAAAGTTGGGCAAACGGTTCGGCACTGACAAGGGGTAAAGGCAAGTGAAGGCTCGGTTCGCGCTGACGATCGCGTGTGCGGCGTTGCTGCTGACGGCGTGCACACCGACCGTGGTCAACGGTCGCGCGACGTCCATGCTCTTCAACCCCGACCGGGTCGGCGGCCTGCCCGTCACCGAGGGGCCGAGCGGTCCCCGACCGAATGCGCCGCCGCCCGAGGGCACCGTCGAGTACACCGACGACGGCCCGATGGATCGCTTGGCGCTGTTGTCGGTCAACGATATTCAGGAATTCTGGGCGAAGAATTACGCGAATTATCTTCCCGGCGAGTTCGAGCCGGTGGACACCCTCGCGTCCTACGACTCGGAAGATCCGATGAGTCCGGAATTGTGCGGGTCGGACATGTACCAGAGCCCCAATGCTGCGTTCTGCTTTCGGCTCAACACGATGATCTGGGACCGCGGAGTCTTTTTGCCGGTCGCGCAGGAGTACTTCGGTGACATGGGCGTCGTCGGGGTGATCGCCCACGAGTACGGACACGCGCTGCAGTGGATGGCCGGGATTGCCGACCTGGACACTCCCGGTCTGGTCAGAGAACAGCAGGCTGACTGCTTTGCCGGCGTGTACCTGCATTGGGTGGCCGCCGGAGATTCATCGCGATTCACATTGAGCACCGGCGACGGTCTCAACCATGTGCTCGCCGGGGTGATCTACATCCGCGACCGTTTGGAGGGTGGCCCCTCGGACGATCCACACGGTTCTGCCCTCGACCGGGTCAGCGCCTTTCAACTGGGCTTCACAGGAGGCGCCGATCAGTGCGCCGCAATCGACATGGACGAGATCACCAGGCGGCAGGGCGATCTGCCCGAACACGTGACCTTCGGATCCGATACCCAGTCACTGGACAGTCCCATCAACGACGACACCCTCTCGCAGTTGATGGAGGTGCTCGGCACGACCTTCCAGCCGTCCGAGCCTCCGACGCTGACCAGCGACCGGTCCGAATGCACCGGGGCCACGGTCACCGAACCGACGGCGTATTGCCCCGAGTCCAACAAGATCTTCGTCGACATGCCCGCTCTGGAAGCGGCAGGCGCACCCCGCAACGAGGAAGACGATGAGGTTCTGGTTCAAGGTGATAACACGGCGTTGTCGATAGTGACGTCCCGCTACGCGCTGGCGGTGCAGAAAGAGCGCGGCGTGAAGATCGACACACCGGTGGCGGCACTGCGCACGGCGTGTCTGACCGGGGTGGCGCAAGGGCAGATGACCGAAGGCGACGGCGCCGATTTCATCTTGTCGCCGGGCGACACCGATGAGGCGGTCGCGGGGCTGCTGGCCAACGGCCTGGCCGCCAGCGACGTCAACGGCGTCCCGGCGCCCGCGGGATTCTCCCGGATACTTGCCTACCGGCTCGGATTGTCCAGTGATCTCGACGAGTGTTTCGAGCGGTTCTCATGACCCGCCCACCAGATCAGGGCCAGGGCGGCGAACCGTGGTGGGCGCGCCCCGGCGGCGCGCACCAGCCCGGGAGACCCGCGTATCCGCCACCGTCGCAGCCGCGTCCGTCTTACCCGCCTCGGCAGCAGCCGCGTCCGCCTTACCCGCCGCCACCGCCGCAACCGCAACCGCCGCGGCCGTACTACCCGCCGCCGCAGCAGCCCGGGTGGCAGCCGTCGCCACAGCAGTACGGCCAGCAGCCTGCGCCGTCACCGCCCCCTGCGCCGCCGCCACCCGCCAAACCGTCGCGCCTGCCGATGTTGGCCGGTGCCGCCGTCGCGATCGTCGTGATCGGGGCGGTGGCGTTGGTGGGCGGGCTCTGGGTGACCGGGTTCTTCGGCAGCGGCACTGTTCTCGATGTCGGCCAGGCTGAGGCTGGTGTGACGCAGATTCTCAGCGATCCGATCAACGGCTATGGCGCCAACGATGTTTCGGCGGTCAAGTGCAACGGCGGGAAGAACCCGGAGGTCGAAGTGGGCCAGGGCTTCTCGTGTGACGTGACCATCAACGGTGCGAAACGCACAGTGCAGGTGGTCTTCCGAGACGATGTCGGTACCTACGAGGTCGACGGTCCGCGGTAGTAGTTAGCGGAGCCCCGCTTCGATGGCGGCGACGGTTTCTGCCCCCTCGGGCCCGCAGCTCAACGGGAGGTCCACGGTGCCGGCTGCCAACAGCGTTTCCACACGGTAGCGGAGATCCCCGGAGGTGATGTGTCGGTAGAGGTCGGCGCCAGGACAAGTCGTACTCGGGCTGAAGTCACGGTGACCGGCGAGGGTCTCAGTTTGGATACCGAATTGCTGTGCGGCCGAAGCTAATACAAGAGCTGTGCCATTCAGCTGTTCTTCCGACACTTCTTCTTGGTCGAAGTCTCCCTCACAGACGACGAGGAAGTGACCGGTCGGGTCGTAGCTCGTCGCGGTGTCTCCCACCAAGTCGGGACTGCGAAGCTGGTAGATGTTCCCGTGGCGGTCGACGCTGAAGTGATAGGCGATGTCGATCCACCCTTGAGTGGCCTGGTGGTAGCGCTGGTGTTGGCGCAGGCGAGCGGGGGCGTTCGCGTTGTCGCCGAGGACCACTTCGGTGTGGTGGACCGTCATGCGTTCGAGTGTGTGCGCCCTGCCCCCGGGGCGGGCAGCGGCAGCGCCCCACGCGGTCCGACACAAAATCTCATGCGCGGGCGCGGCGGAGCTCGTCAGTGGTGAGGCGATCGGCGCGACGGTCGCCGCCAGTCCGGCGCCGCCGAGCCAGAGCAGCCGGCGACGGCTCAGATGGTCCATGACGGTCAGGATAAGCAGGTGTCCACTGGGCGGCGTCATCAATTGATGACGCGCTGCAGAAGGGTTGTGCCTCCAGCCCGCTAGGGCAGAACGGTTCGCATCAACATCACGTTGTACTCGGACCACAGGGACACGTTGTAGTAGAGCTCCTTGCCCGTCGACCACGGATGTAGGAACGGCGCGTAGATACCGCCGGGGAACTGCATCGACGGCACCAGCAGCCGCTCCGGACTCCACGGCCCCTGGGGCGCGGACGCGGTTCTCATGACCATGTCGTTGGCGCCGTTGCCGTACATCACCAGGTACTGGTTCAGATGCTTGTTGAACTGCCCCGACATCTCGCTGACCGGTCCGGGGATCACCGGCGTCGCGGCGCCGGGATTGCCAGGCACCCACGAGTTCGAAGCCGAACTCCAGTACTCGTATCGGCGAAGATCCGGCACACCTGCGGGCAGGACCCGCGAAATGTAGGCCGCGCCGCCGCGCCCCGACGGGGTGCCGAACGAGTAGATGTAGGGATCACCGGGCCCCGGCTTCATGAACGCGCCCTGCTGGAAGTTCTCGTTGCCCGCGACGTACTGAACCCGGTCGACGCTGTTCGGCGAGGACGGACGGATCGAGTCCGGATAGACACCCCAGTGCTCACCGTTGTCCGGCGACACCGCGATGCCCGAGAAGTTCGTCGTCCACCGGCCGTCACTGTCCCAACTCTTGATCGACATGAAGTTGAGGTACTGGGTGTTGCCGACCGCGATGCCGGCGGTGGGGATGATGCCCTTCTCCGTCGGTGAGTACTTGATGCTGTTGATGATCTGCTTCGAGAGTCCCTGCGACCACAGGGGCGAACTCGTGGCGGAGACGGTGTTGGACAGCGCGCCGTCGCGGCTGCGGAACAGCACGTTGTAGCGCCATTGCTGGCCTCGCACACCGCAATAGCCGTAGGTGTCGCCGAAGGCCATCAGCACCTCGCCGCTGCCGTTGTCCCACATGATGCCGAGGTCGGTGCCGGTGACGGCGAACCGGTTGACGGTGTCGTTCGGGCTCTGTGGCCCGGTCACCCAGCCGACGAGCGACGTGCCGGGCGGTGCGGGCGGCGGCGCAGGCGGGTCCACGGGGTTCGCATCCGGAACCGCGGGTCGGGCGGGGTCGACGACAGCGGCTCGTTGTTCGATCTGCGCGGACCGTGCGGTGCCGGGGATCTGCCCAAGGCTGGGCAGCGCGGCACCGTCCTCCGCACCGGTCGGTCGTTGCCCTCTCGGTGGCCCACCTCCCGGCAGATCCGGAGTCTCGCCGGTGTTGGACGCCGCAGGCGGTTGGATGGCTGCCGCGGCACCGCTGCAGGGCTGGGCGAAAGCGGCTGGTGCGACGCCGATGGCGACGGTCAGTGCGGTCGCCGATACCACCGATAGCGATGCGATGAGATGACGCGGCGGCATGTCACACCTTTCGTGGCACGACGTCGTCTAGACGTCATAGCTGGCTGATGTGACGATAGTGATCAGTGGGATAATTGTGACTACTGATACCCGGATGGGTACGCTTCCGTTACCGTGTCGCAACGGTGGGTCTTGTTTCGCGCAGCGGCCTTTCAGAAGTATTGCCGCGAAGGGGAAGTCAATCGAGTCGTTCACAGGGTGGGCGCCACCGCGGTCGGCCAATGCACCAAAGTGACTGAGGCACAGCCGAATACGTTTAATCCCCTGACCGTGTTACCCTTATCTCGGGTGTCTGTTTCGGCATCCGTTTGCAGAATGAGAGTGGTAGAAAAGTATGACGCAGGGAACTGTGAAGTGGTTCAACAGCGATAAGGGCTTCGGCTTCATCGCTCCGGATGGCGGAGCGGACGATGTTTTCGTTCACTTCAGCGAAATCCAGGGAAACGGTTACAAGTCGCTCGAGGAGAACCAGCGCGTTGAGTTCACCGTCGAGCAGGGGGCCAAGGGCCCGCAGGCTGTCGGTGTGACAGCCGTATAAGTAAATCTTCGTCGTGTGGGCTGGTGGGTGCTTCCCGCCAGCCCACATCGCGTTTTAGCGGGGCTTTGGCGGATCAGGCGACGAGCCGCTTCACCGCGAATGCCTTCGGTCGGGTAAATTGGGTGTCAGGCCGTTTCGCCAGCATTCCTATTTGTCGCTCCTGCGATCAGCCTGCGGACAGATCTGAGTTCGCCCACATCGTATGTATGGGCTGTTACCCGTACGTTTTAAGGACGTGTTCTATGGAATCGTCGGACCTGTTTTCACACCCCTACGAGCCGCACGTCGCCGACAAGCGCGGGGCCTCCACGGAGCCGACCGAGAACCCCACTTTCTCGGATCAAGACCAAAAGAAGTCAGCTTCTTCTAAGCCTTCGTCGTGAACGGCCTATCGGGGACACGCCGAATGGCCCGCCCTGTGCGCCTGGTGCTCGCCAGCCAGCTGGGCTCCGACATCGACGGGGCGTGGTGGCCGCATACCGCTTCTGTTGCCTCGGAGCTGCCTGAACTCATCGGCGTCCTGCACGCCTCGCTCGGCGAGATCGTCGATATCGGCATCAATTGGTCGCCCACCGAAGGGCCGGTCGACCTCGATTCGATCGTCACCGGCGCTCGGACGATCGACCGGCCGGGTCCGCGACGTCCTCGTCTGATGAAGGTCGAGGGAAAGAGTGCCTGCGCGAAACTGCTCGTGGTGCCCTACATGACCTCGCCGAACCTCGGTGCGATGGTCATGCGGTGCGCGGCCGGCCTGCCCGCGGTCCATGCCGATCGCGGCACGACGTTGTGGGAGACCGCACACAACGTCATGGGTGTCGCGAAGGCCGAGAGTGCAATGTGGGCCGGACGCCTGCGCAAGGCCGCCGCCAAGAGCGCAGTCGAGGTCTGACCGGGTTCAGAAAGTCAGTGCGCCGACGAATATTCCGTCGTAAATTGGGGAATCTCGACCTGGTCAGCTAGCTGAGTGAAGGACTTTGGTGGCCCATGGCGAGCAAGACCACTGGGGACGGTCTCCCCGATGTCGTTGTTACTGCTCTCGCGTCGAGCAATGCGCTGGCAACCAATGCCGAAGACACCTGGCAGCAGTTGCTGGAGGGCCAGAGCGGGATCCGCAGACTCGATAAACCGTTCGTCGACGAGTACGACTTTCCCGTTCGCATCGGCGGCACACTCCGTGAGGATTTCGACCAGCACCTCAACCGCGTCGAGCTGCGCCGGCTGTCGTACATGCAGAAAATGTCGCGAGTGCTGGGCCGCCGGCTGTGGGACGCCGCCGGATCCCCCGAAGTCGACACCCGCCGCCTGCTCGTCTCGATCGGGCTCGCGCTCGCCAGCACCGAGGCCATGATCGACCTCTACTACGCCTTCAACGAACGCGGAATGCGGGCGGCCAACCCGCTGGCCGTGCAGATGCACATGCCGAACGCACCTGCCGCCTCAGTCGGACTGGATATCCAGGCCAAGGCGGGGATCACGTCGCCGGTGCTGGCGGACGCGTCGGGTGCCGCGGCCATCGTGGAGGCCTGGCAGGCGATCATTCTGGGCGAGGCCGACGTCGCCATCTGCGGCGGTGTCGACAACTGCATCGAGGCCGTACCCGTCGCGGCGTTCAACAACCTCGGATGGCTGTCCGCCAACAACGACGACCCGGCGGGCGCGTGCCGCCCGTTCGACACCGATCGGGACGGCATGGTGTTCGGCGAGGCCGGCGCGCTGATGCTCATCGAGACCGAGGAACACGCCAAGGCGCGCGGTGCCCCCATCCTGGCCAGGCTGATGGGCGCGGCCATCACGTCCGACGGCTACGACGTCGTGGAGCCGGACCCCAGCGGTGAGCGTGCCGGCGACGCCATCAACCGGGCGATCACGCTCGCCGGCATCAAGCCGACGGACATCGACCACATCAATGCGCACGCGACCGGCACCAAGTCCGGCGATCTGGCCGAGGCCCGTGCGATCCGGCGCGCACTGGGTGACCACGCGGCGGCGGTATATGCGCCCAAGGCGGCGCTGGGTCATTCGTTGGGTGCCGCCGGAGCGGTGGAGGCGGTGCTGACGGTGCAGGCCCTGCGCGACGGCGTCGTGCCGGCGACCCGCAACCTGAAGGTCCTGGACCCCGAGATCGATCTGGACGTGGTATCCGACCGGCCGCGTCGCGGCGAGTACCGGTACGCGGTGTCCAATTCGTTCGGCCTCGGCGGCAACAACGTCGCCTTGGCCTTCGGCGCGCCCTGACGCGCGGTCAGCCCTTGGTCAGCGTGAACTGGCCGAGTTCGCTGATGCCACGCTCGAAGAAGTCGGCGCATCCGATCAGATAGCGCATGTAGCGGTCGTAGACCTCGACCGATGTCGCTGCTACGGCGGCGTCCCGGGCTGCTTCGAGGTTCGTGGCCCAGGTCCGCAAGGTGCGGACGTAGTGCGGGTTCAACGTTTCGAGGTGCTCCACCGAGAACCCAGCGCGGCCGGAGTGGTCGACGATGTCCTCATCGCAGGGTATCGAGCCGCCCGGAAAGATCTCCTTGGCGATGAACCGCATGAACTTGAGGTCGCTCATCACGATGGGGATGCCCATCTCGGGCCACCTCTTCAGGGGATGCCCCATGATCGTCTGCAGCACCAAGCGGCCGTCGTCGGGCAGGATCCGCTGACACGTCTCGAAGAAGGCGCCGTAGCGCTCCTTCGGAAACGCTTCGAAGGCTTCGATGCTGACTATTCGGTCGACCGGCTCCTCGAACTCCTCCCAACCGCGCAGGAAGACCTGGCGGGAACGTGGGGTGTCGAGGTCGTCCAGCAGCCGCTTACAGAACGCGGCCTGGTTCTTGCTCAGCGTCAGACCGACAACGTTGACGTCGTAGCTCTCGACGGCGCGTTTCATCACCGAACCCCAGCCGCAGCCGACATCGAGCAAAGTCATGCCCGGCCGCAGATCCAGCTTGCCGAGTGCCAAATCGATTTTGGCTAACTGTGCCTCACCGAGCGTCATGTCGTCGCGCTCAAAGAATGCGCAGCTATAAGTCCGCGAGCAATCTTGGAAGAGGCCGAAGAACTCATCCGACAGGTCGTAATGGGCCTGTATCTCTTCGAAATGGGGCCGCATGTCTGTCGAGCCGGACTTCGTATCAGTCATCGTGACGAACCCTACTCAATGAAACCAAATGAATCTAAACGGATTACACCTTCTCGCAAGTGAACTGACACACATCGGTGTAGCCGTTGCGGAAAAGGTCGGCGCAGCCGGTCAGGTATTTCAAGAATCGCTCGTAGACCTCATCGGATGTGATGGCGATTGCCTCATCCTTCTTGGCTTCGAGGTTGGCCGCCCACGTGTCGAGCGTCCGCACGTAGTGGGGTTGCAGATGCTGCTCGCGGGTGACGTTGAAGCCGGCTTTGGTGGCATGCTGCGTGACCATCGAGGCCAGCGGCAGACGGCCGCCGGGATAGATCTCGTCCATGATGAACTTGATGAAGCGGACCCGGGACATGGTCAGCGGCAGTCCCTTGGCTTTGATCTCCTCGTCCTCGGGAATGATGATCGTGTGTAGCAGCATGACGCCGTCATCGGGCATGCAGTTGAACGTCTTCTTGAAATAGTCGTCGTACTTGTTGAAGCCGAAGTGCTCGAAGGCGCCGATGGACACGATGCGGTCGACGGGCTCGTCGAAGTCCTCCCACGGCTGCAGTCGAACTTCCATGTGCCGTTTGCTCGTGGAGTTGGCGAACCAATGGTCCTCGATGTGCTGCTTCTGGTTCTCCGAGAGCGTCAGACCGATGACGTTGACGTCGTATTTGTCGACGGCCCGCATGATGGTCGAGCCCCAGCCGCAGCCGATGTCGAGCAGCGTCATGCCCGGCTGCAGGCCCAGCTTGCCGAGCGAGAGGTCGACCTTGGCCATCTGCGCCTGCTCAAGGGACATGTCGTCGCGCTCGAAGTACGCGCAGCTGTAGGTCTGCGTCGGGTCCTGCCACAGCTTGAAGAACTCGTTGGAGATGTCGTAGTGGAACTGGACTTCGCCCTTGTCAGAGCCGCGGGTCTGGGCCGCCGACTCCGAGAGCCACTTGGACTGCGGAGTAGGCGCATTTGCCTGGGTTTTTGCACTTGAATCAGCCACGGCGGCTCCTGTCACACATCTGTTGCGGGTTCCGACTTGTCGTCGACAAGGGTGGGTTCCCCGTCCCTGCCAACGTTATGCCTGCGAATTTGTGACGGATCACTCAGGGGGTGGCGTCGCTGCAGGTCGGCAGTCGTCCGGGAAAACGCAAACTCGCAAAGCTCGGCGACCCTTTGTAGACTCGGCGACTGAAGCAAATCGATTGTGCTGCTTTGCTTTCAGTGGCCCCACTGACGGTGCCACAATCTGCCTGCTGTGGGGAGCGGGTTAAGGAAGAGCGCGTTGCGGGAACTCGGTTGAACGCGGCGGATCGACCTGAAAACACGCGATGGAAAGGACGGAAGGATTCATATGGGCTCCCCGAACGGCGGCACTCGCGTGGGTACGCAATTCGGACCGTATGAGCTTCAGTCGTTGATCGGTGCCGGCGGTATGGGCGAGGTATATCGCGCTTACGACACGGTCAGAGAGCGTCTGGTGGCCATCAAGGTGCTTCGCACCGAGGTGGCGGCGGACCAGAGCTTTCAGCAGCGGTTTCGCCGCGAGTCCCGCGTCGCCGCACGTTTGCAGGAACCCCACGTCATCCCGGTGCACGACTTCGGCGACATCGACGGTGTGCTCTACATCGATATGCGCCTGGTCGAGGGCGCCAGCCTGAAAGACGAGTTGCTGGCCAAGGGCGCGCTTCCGCCGACGCGCGCGGTGTCGATTGTGAGTCAGGTCGCCGCAGCGCTCGACGCGGCCCACGGCAACGGCCTGGTCCATCGCGATATCAAGCCGGAGAATGTGCTGCTCACACCCGACGACTTCGCCTACCTGGTCGACTTCGGCATCGCGCACGGCGGCGGCGAGGCGAGTGTGACGAGCACCGGACTGGTCATCGGCTCCTGCGCCTACATGGCTGCCGAACGGTTCAGTGGCGGGCGCGGTGGCCCGGCCGCAGACGTGTACTCCCTGACCTGCCTGCTCTACGAGTGCCTCACTGGCCGTGCTCCATTCGAGGCCGGCGATGTGCGGCAGATGATGGGCGCACATATGTTCTCTCCGCCGCCGCGACCCAGCATCATGCGTCGGGGAATCAACCGCGCGTTCGACGACGTCGTCGCCAAGGGCATGGCCAAGCAGCCCACCGACAGGTATACGACGGCCGGCGAACTGGCCAAGGCCGCCGCGTCGGCGATTTCGGATACGACGCCGGCCCCCGTGCCAATGCCGCCCCCCGTGCCGATGCCGCCGAGCAATACCAGGCAGTTCTCCGCGGTCGACCCGAATCCGGCGCGGACGGGCTACCAGCATCCGCACCCACCGCCCCCGTCCGTTCAGTCGCCTGCTCCGCCGCGCAAGAAGTCGCGGTTTTCAACGACACAGGTGGCGTTGGTGGCCGCGACGATCGTGATGTTCACCGCGGCGGTGGTGCTTGCCGCGGTGCTGGTTTTCGGCGACCGGGGTGGAGGCTCGGCACCGCAGACCAGGCTGGCCGTGCCGCCGTCGCCGGAGACGACGACGGTCACGACCACACCGTCCGAGGAGTCGCCGTCGACATCGACCAGCACCACTACGACGTCGCCGTCGGCGCGTTCCGAACCCATTTCGGGGGTGTCGGGAACAGACGCGCAAGGGTTCGTCGGCCACACGGCGCGCTGTGATGCGGGGAGCTCGCCCGCGGCAGCGATCAGAACCGCGAATTCTATTGCGGTCGTATGTGAGTCGGCGCCCGGTAGGTATTACTACCGCGGCGAACGGCTGCGCGACGGTGCCAATCTGCAACTTGCCGATGCCACCCCGTCGGGCAGCGGATTCACCGCGACCAACCCCGCCGACGGCGCCCGCTACGAGGTGCAGCCCGACATGCTGACCATCCTCAGCAGGGGCGGCGTCGATTCGGCGGAGCCGGCGCTGGAGTACGGCTCGGATCGGCGGTAACTCTGCGATTTCGATCTTGTTGGCGGTCCTCGATGGATAGGCTCCTCGAGATCAGGGCCACATCGCGGATCGGGGAATCCAGCATGGACAATCGCTCGTACGAGAAGGCCAGTGCCGCGGCCCGCCTGCAAGAACAGCAGGAGAGCGCCCGCCGGCTACGGGAATTCCCCACGTTCGAGAAATTCTCCGACGACGACCTGAAGCGTCTCGTCGAGGCGGCACATCGCACGTCGACATCCGGGCCCTGGCCACTGATTCGCGAACAGACCCCATCGGACGCCTGCTACATCCTGCTCAGTGGTGAGGCGGGGGTATACGTCGGCCATGAGCGCATCGCGTTGGTAGGGGCCGGCGAGATCATCGGCGAATCCGCGCTTCGCCGTGGCAAGCTGCGCAACGCCACCGTGACGACGACAGGCCGGGCCGAGGTGTTGCACATCGAGCGCGATGATCTCGAGCGCCTGCTCACCGAAGTACGTGCGCTGCGCGAAACCCTGGACGAGACGGTGGCGCGGCACGTACCGCAGGCGGCCACGGAGTGAACACTCCGTAGCACCCGGTGGCGGCTCACGCGGTGCCTCCGTAGCCTGCCACGTCGAAACACACGGTCCAACGAGGAGCCGGGTCACGTCCCGCCGGACACCACATTCATCAAAGCCTCGCCCCGGTCCAGCCGTCCGATGTTGGCGGCGATGTCGTCGGCGCGGCCTGCGAACGTGTCACTGGTGATGCCCGACGAGTGCGGCGTCATCAGAATGTTCGGCAGATCGGCGAACGGTAGGTTGCTCGGTGCCTTCACCCCGCCGGTGGTCGGGTAGCGGTACCAGACATCGATGGCGGCGGCTCGAATCACGTTGTCGGCCAGCGCGGTGTTCAGCGCCTGCTCCTGAACCAGCGGACCGCGGCCGACGTTGATCAACACCCCGTCCGCGCCGAGCAGGTGCAACTGCTCGTCGCCGATCATCCCTACCGTGTGCTCGTTCAGCGGTGCTGACACCACCACCACGTCGCATTCCCGCATGAGCCGGTTCAGCTGGGATGTGTCGCCCGCCCAGGACAGACCGCAGTCGGGCGCACGACCCGATCCGGTGACGGCCGCTCCGGTACATCCGAAGGCGCGGAACAGGTTCCACGTCTGCTGCCCGATGTGTCCGAATCCGACGAATCCGATGTGGGCGGTTCCGAGGGTCGGCGGTTGCGGTATCGCGGGGTAGTACACGGACGTCGCCCACGTGCCGCGGCGGAGCGCACGGTCCTGGTTCAGGAAGTCCCGCCGCAACATGACGGCCGCCGCGACGACATACTCGGCGATCGACCGTTCATGATGAAAGGTGTTGGCCACCAGTACGTCAGGCGGCACCGCGTCGAAGTCGACCTTGTCGGTGCCGGCTCCGGGGAGGTGGATCAGCCGAAGCTTCTCGGCCGCCGACGCCATCTCCGCGGTGAACCGGCTGCCGATGTGGACGTCGGCGTCCCCCAAGTCGTCCAGCGGCACACCACCGGGGTGCCACTGGACGACCGCGCCCGCGGGCATCGCGGCTTCGAACCGTTCTCGATGCGGTGTCAGGTTGACATCGGCGATAACGATCTTCATCGCTGCAGCGCCGGACACTTGCTGTCGAACGTCCAGCCGGGGATCAGGTACTGCATGGCGATCGCGTCGTCGCGGCTGCCGAGTCCTTCACGCTGGTACAGCTCGTGTGCGGCGGCGACCGCCTCATCGTCGAGTTCCACACCGAGGCCAGGCTTCTCGGGCACCGTGAGATAGCCGTCGACGATCTCGTATGGCTGCTTGGTGATGCGCTGGCCGTCCTGCCAGATCCAGTGCGTGTCGATGGCGGTGATGTCACCGGGAGCCGCCGCGGCGACGTGGGTGAACATCGCCAGCGAAACGTCGAAGTGGTTGTTGGAGTGTGAACCCCATGTCAACCCCCACGCATCGCACAGTTGAGCGACGCGCACCGATCCGGCCAACGTCCAGAAGTGGGGGTCGGCGAGCGGGATGTCGACGGCGTTGGCGCGGATCGCGTGGCCGAGTTCGCGCCAGTCGGTGCCGATCATGTTCGTCGCGGTGGGCAGCCCCGTAGCCCGCTTGAACTCGGCCATCACCTCGCGGCCGGAGAACCCGCCCTCCGGCCCGACCGGATCCTCGGCGTAGGCCAGCACATCGGAGAGCGCGCGGCAGGTCTTGACGGCATCGGCGAGCAGCCACCCGCCGTTGGGGTCCAGGGTGATTCGCGCGTCGGGAAAACGGTCCTTGAGCGCGATGACGGCCTTGGCCTCATCGGGCGCGGGCAGCACCCCACCCTTGAGCTTGAAGTCGCGGAAGCCGTACCGGGTGGCGGCCGCCTCGGCGAGGCGCACCACGGTGTCGGGGGTGAGCGCCTCTTCGTGGCGAATCTTCAGCCAGTCGTCGGCCCCTGCGGGCTCATCCGCGGGTGTCCGATACGCCAGGTCGGTCTTGGTGCGGTCGCCGACAAAGAACAGATACCCCAGCGCCTGTACGCGGTCGCGTTGTTGGCCGTCGCCCAGCAGTGCGGCGACCGGAACGTCGAGATGCTTGCCCAGCAGATCGAGAAGTGCGGACTCGACGGCGGTGACGGCGTGGATGGCGATGCGCAGATCGAACGTCTGGGCGCCGCGGCCACCGGCGTCGCGGTCGGCGAACGCGCGCCGGATGTCGTTGAGGATCGCGTGGTGGTCGCCGATGCTGCGGCCGGTGATGATCGTGCGGGCGTCTTCGAGGGTGCGCCGGATCGGCTCGCCGCCGGGGACCTCGCCGACTCCGGTGTTTCCGTCGGAGTCGGTGAGGATCAGCAGGTTTCGGGTGAAGAACGGGCCGTGGGCGCCGCTGAGGTTCAGCAGCATGCTGTCGCGTCCGGCGACCGGGATCACCGTGATGTCACGGACGATGGGGGTGTTCATTCTCGATCTCCTGATACTTGGGTCGCGAACCACTTGTCACCGTTGGCCAGGGGTCGCACGACGCGAGAGACCTTGTCTCCCATGATGCGCAGCGCGTCGACGATCTCGCGCTCACGTTGTGGGGTCAGCCGGTCCAGCGGCACGGACGCGCTGATCGCGTCCTGCGCGGGCTGGCAGTAGTGCAGGGCCACAGCGAAGCACCGCAGTCCGGGGGTGTTCTCCTCGTCGTCGGTGGCGTAGCCGCGGATCCGGACGTTGTCGAGATCGGCGTCCAGAGCGGCGCGGTCGACGATCGTCTTGTCGGTCAACGACTTGAGCGCGGGAGGGACGTGCTGGTCCCGTTCGGTGCCGAATCGTTCGGCGAGAAGCGACTTTCCGAGTGCGGTCGTGTAGGCGGGCAGCCTCCTGCCGACCCGGTTCGACGTGCGGGTGTACCCCTTGGACTCCCTCGTCGCGAGGTACACGATGTCGGTTCCGTCCAGCCGGCCGACGTGGAACGTCTCGTCCAGATCATCACGTAGGTCGTCGAGGAACGGTGTGATCAGTGGCAGGTACGGGTCGCTGTCCAGATAGCTGGTGCCGACCAGCAGCGCGCGGACCCCGATCGCGTACATGGTGCCCGTCGCGTCGGTGCGCACCCAGCCCTGCGCAACGAGCGTGCGAAGCAGGGCGTGGGCGCTGCTGCGGGGCATGGCGAGTGCGTGGCTGACCTCGCGCAGCCGCGCGGGTTCGTCGTGGCGGGCCGCAAGGAACTCGAGCAGCTCGACGGTCCGGACGGCCGACTTCACGCCCGCACGCGACGAGGAAGAACGGTCGGAGCGTACGACGAGTTCTTCTGACATCTCAGCCTCCCATCGCCAACAGTTCACGGCCGATCAACATGACGGCACCGAGAGCCGAGACGCCGATTGCCAAGACCCGCAACCGCTGCGGGTCCAGCACGCGGTTGAGGCCGTGGGACAGTACGTAGCCGACGAGCGCGGCGGGGAGCAGGATCGCGAACATCGCCATCGTGTGGCCGTTGACGGCACCGGTCGCCGCCAGCGCCGCGATCGACATGAGGGAGCCGACGAGGAAGAACCCGCTCATCGTGCCACGCAGTCCCGCGCCCTCCTTTCGCTGCCACACCAGCGCCATCGGGGGTCCGCCGATCGCCGTCGCGGTGCCGAGCACACCCGAGGCCGCACCGGCCAGGACGACGTTGCGCCGTCGCGCCACCGGAATCCAGCCGAGGCTGGTCAACCCGACACCGAGCAGGACGACGAGTGCGAGCATGATCGCCAGGCCACGCTCGGGCAGTATCGCCAGCAGCAGCGCGCCTGCGATGGTGCCCGGAACCCGGCCCACCAGTGCCCATTTGGTGCCGTGCAGGTCGATGTCTTCGCGTTCTCGCACCACGACGATCAAGGTGATGATGGTCGCGATCATGATGAGCGTGCCGGGAATGAGGGCGGGATCGACGAGCGCGATGATCGGCGCGGAGAGCAAACCGATACCGAAGCCGATCGACGCCTGCAGCGCAGATGCCAACATGATCGTCGCCGCCACTATGCAATATCCCCAGATGCTCATGCCGTCGCCAGCATGCCCTCCGACAGGAGCGGATGGTGGCACAGGGCGGCATGCCCACTTACCTCGGGATCCGCCGCGCTCGGCGGTGTGGTGGTCGCGCAGATCTCGGTGGCCTTCCAGCAGCGGGTGCGGAACCGGCAGCCCGACGGCGGGTCGATCGGCGAAGGAACCTCACCCTTGAGCAGGATCCGGTCCTTGCGCAGCGCGCTGTCGAGTTTCGGTGCGGCCGACATCAGCGCCGCGGTGTACGGGTGGTTCGGGCGGTCGAAAACCGCTTCGGTGGGGCCGTTCTCGATGATGCGGCCCAGGTACATCACCGAAACCCGGTCCGCGACGTGCCGGACCACCGACAGGTCGTGGCTGATGAAGATGTAGCTGATGCCCAGCTCGCCCTGGAGTTCGTTGAGCAGATTGAGCACCTGCGCCTGCACCGACAGGTCGAGCGCGGACACCGGCTCGTCACAGATGATGACGTCGGGATCGAGCGCGAGCGCGCGGGCGATGCCGATGCGCTGACGCTGGCCACCGGAGAACTCCTGCGGGTACTTGTCGACCGCCTTGGCGCCGAGGCCGACGAGGTCGAGCAGACCGCGCACCCGCATGTCGCGGTCCTTGCGCGTCGTGTACATATCCTTGTGGCTGCGCCACGGCTCGGCGATGATGTCGCCGGCCGTCATGCGGGAGTTCAGCGATGCGTACGGGTCCTGGAACACCATCTGCACCCGGCGGCGGAAGTTCAGCAGGTCCTTACCGCGCAGGCTGTACGGGTCGATGCCGTCGAAGCGCACGGTCCCGGAGTCCGGGCGCTCCAGCATCAGCAATGTCCTTGCCAGCGTGGACTTTCCGCAGCCGGATTCACCGACCAGGCCGAGCGTCTCGCCGCGCTTGAGGTTGAGCGTGATGCCGTCGAGCGCGCACAGTCGCTTCTTGCCGGCACGGAATGACTTGCGGAGGTCGCGGACCTCGAGCAGGCTCTCAGACGTTTCAGACATTCGAGACCTCTTCCGGGAAGTGGCAGGCGGCCTTGCGGTTGGCAGTCACGGTGTCGAGCGTCGGCCGCTTGTCTGCGCAGATCTCGCGAGCCAGCGGGCAGCGGGCCTGGTACACGCAACCCTCGGGGATGGCCTGCAGGTCCGGTGGCGTCCCGCCGATGGACTTGAGGTCGTCACCGCGGCGCGCGTTCACCGGCACCGAGTTCAGCAGGCCCTTGGTGTAGGGGTGTTTCGGGTTGGCGAAAACCTCGGCGACCGGGCCGGTTTCGACGATGTTGCCTGCGTACATCACCGCGACGCGATCGGCTTCCTCGGCGACCAGGGCCAGATCGTGGGTGATGAGGACGACGGCCATGTCGAACTCGGTGCGCAGATCGCGCAGCAGCGCCATGATCTGCGCCTGCACGGTGACGTCGAGTGCGGTGGTGGGCTCGTCGGCGATCAGCACGCTGGGGTTGAGCGCGACGGCCATCGCGATGAGCAGTCGTTGCCGCATACCGCCGGAGAACTGGTGCGGGTAGGAGTTCAGCCGCGACTCGGGCTGCGGGATGCCGACGCGGGTCATCAGGTCGACGGCTTTGCGCTTGGCTTCCTTGGCCGACAGGTTGTGGTGGATCCGGAACGGTTCGGCGAGTTGGGTTCCCACGGTGTAGAGCGGGTTGAGTGCGGTGAGCGCGTCCTGGAACACGATCGCGAGTTCGGTGCCCGCCATTTCGCGACGCTTCGCGGGACCGACCTGGAACAGGTCGACGCCGCCGAGGGTGGCCGATCCTTCGACCACGTCGGCGACGGGTTCGAGCAGGCCGACGAGCGCGGTGGCGGTCATCGACTTGCCGCAGCCGGATTCGCCGAGCAGAGCCAGGGTTTCGCCGCGACGCGCGGTGAAGCTGACGTCGTTGACGGCACGGACGGTGCCGCTGATGGTGCGAATCTCCACACTCATACCGTCGACGTCGAGCACGGGCGTCGCGTCGGTCTGGCCGACCGTGGGCTTGTGGTCTACTGCAGCGGTCATGACAGCCCCTCTCAGATGCGCTTGGTGGTTTTGGCGAAGCGGGACAGGCGCTTCTGCGGGACGGTGAGGCGCCAGCGCTGGCCCGGATCGGTGGCGATGCGGGCCCAGGCCGCCAGTATGGTGGCCGACACGGTGGTGATGACGATGGCCAGGCCGGGGAAGAACGACAGCCACCACGCGGTGTGCAGGTAGGTGCGGCCCTGCGAGACCATCAGGCCCCAGCTGACGTCGGGCGGCTGGATGCCGATGCCCAAGAAACTCAGTGAGCTCTCCGCCAGCATCACGTAGCAGAAGTCCAGTGTTGCGACGGTGAGCAGTGTCGGCAGCACGATCGGCAGCACGTGGCGGAAGATGATGGAGCGGGCGGGCGCGCCGAATGTGCGGGCGGCGTCGACGAACAGCCGGCTCTGCAGTTCCGCGGATTCGGCGCGGGCGGTGCGCAGGTAGACGGGGATGCGGGTGATCGCAAGCACCAGAACAATGTTCGCGGCGCTGGGGGAGAACACGTAGAGAACGACGACCGCGAGCAGCAGCGAAGGGAAGCTCATGATCACGTCGGCGATCCGCATGGCGACGGTCTCGCGCCAGCCGCGGTAGAAGCCGGCCCACATGCCGATGGCCGAGCCGATGACCGCCGAGATCACGACGGCGGGGATCGCGACGGACAGCGTCGTCTGGCACGCGACGATCAGCCGGGCCAGCATGCTGCGGCCCAGCGGGTCGGTGCCGAGGAAGTTGGCCCAGCCGTGTGCGAGGGTGAACGGCGCCTGGTTGGAGTTGTCGAGGTCGATCTTTGTGGCGAGGTCGCCGACGAGCATCGGGCCGAAGATCGCGGTGAGGAAGACGAAGCCGAGGATCACTGCCGCGACGGCGGCGACGCGGTCGTTGAGCAGCATGCTCAACCACTTCGATGCAATGCTCTTTTTGGCGCCGTCTTGCCCAGGCTCGCCGACGATCGCAGTGGTCGGCTTGACGGGAACGAGGTCGATTCCAGAACTCATGTCGTTAGTTCTCCTAATGCCGTTAAGCCATTGCCGGTTCGCGGACGCGGGCGTCGAGTAGCGCGTAGCAGGCGTCGATGAAGATGTTGAGCAGGAAGATGCTCACCGCGGTCAGCAGGACGGCGGCCTGCAGCACGGCGAAGTCACGTTGCAGGATCGCGTCGATCATCAGCTTGCCGATACCGGGCCAGCCGAAGATGGCCTCGACGACGACCGCGCCGTTGATCAGGCCGACGGCCAGGTCGCCCGCGACGGTCAGCGGGGGGGCCGCGGCGTTGCGCAGCGCGTGGTGGCTGACGACGCGGAAGTCGCTGGCCCCCTTGCTACGGGCCAGCCGCACGTACGGCGCGGAGAGTGCGGAAACCATTGCGCCGCGCACGACTTGGGTGAGTACGCCGAGTGGCCGGATCATCAGCGTGGCGATCGGCAGGATCCAGGACAGGATGCCACTGTCGACGCCGGAGGTGGGCAGCACGCCGAGAAGCACAGCGAAGAGCCAGACGCCGGTGATGGCGAACCAGAAGTCGGGGATGGACGCGGCGGTCATGGACAGCAGGCTGGAGAAGCGGTCGGCCAGCGAGTTGGGCCGGTAGGCGGCCCAGCAGCCGATGACGATGGCGCCGACGACGGCGAGAAGCATTGTGGTGAAGGCCAACTGCAGCGTGGCGGGGAACGCCCGGAACGCCATCTCGGAGGCGGACTCACCGGTGCGCAGCGAGGTGCCGAAGTCGAAATGCAGGACACCCTTGAAGTACTCGACGAGCTGCGTCCACACCGGTTGGTCGAAGCCGTTGGCCTGGGCGAAGGCCTCGCGCTGTTCGGGTGTCGCCGACTCGGGCAGATACAGGTTGGTGGGGTCGCCGGTGAGGCGGGCGAGCAGGAACACGCCGAGCAGCACGATGATCAAAGGCAGTGCGCTGGTGTATGTCCGGCGCCGGATGAAGGAGAACATGAGGGCGTGGCCTTCCTACTACTGGGCGACCGTGGGGGAGGTGGAGCCGGCGGGCGTCATCTCGGCCAGCCGCATCTCGTCACCGGTGGCGGAGTTGGGGGTGTAATCGACGCGGGGCGATTTGCCGAGGATGCCCTTCATGTGCGCGAGGTAGGCCATGCTCATGATCTCCTGCGGCTCTTCGGCGAACAGCTTCGCGAAGGCATCCTGGCGCTGCTGCCCGGTGAGCTCCTCGGCCGCGCGGATCTTCGTGTCGAATTCCGGCGTGCCGTAGGAAGCCTGCGCACCGTCGGACAGCATGTACTGATCCATGGTGAACGCGGCGTCACCGGCCTGATTGCCGTGCATGATCATCAGCAGGTAGGGCCCGGCGCCCTCGGGGAACGGCCGCAGCTGATACAGCAGCTGGTTGGACGTGTCCATCATCTCGATCTTCACGTTCAGGCCGATCTCGGAGAACTCGCTCTGCAGCACCTCGATGGTCTCGCTGATCTTCGGGAACTGCGCGGTGCGGCCGATGAGTCGGATCTCGGTGTCGACGGGCACGCCGTCGGCCCTGGCCTCGTCGATGAGCTGCTTGGCCTTGGTCCGATCGTGTGGCCACAGCTGCAGATCGCCGTTGTATCCGACGACCCCGGAGGGGATCAGCTGCGAGGCGGGATCCCCGAGTCCGCGGAACAGCGCCTTGACGATGCCTTCACGGTTGACGGCGTAGTTGATGGCCTGGCGCACGCGCATGTCGTTGAGCGGCGCCTCGGTGGCCTGCATGCGCAGCGCGGTGGTCTCGTTGTTCTGGAACGGGACACCGAGATCTTCGGCGCCGTCCTCGGGTCCGAGTGACACCGCGATGTCGGTCTCGTCGTTCGTGATCATCGCCGCGCGGACGCTGCCCTCGCTGCGCCACTGGTATTCGGCCCTGGCGAACGGGGGCTTCTCGCCCCAGTAGGTGTCGTTGCGCTCGAGGAAGAGCTTCTGCCCGTACTCCCAGCCGTCGATCGCGTAGGGACCGGTGCCGATCGGCTCGCGCACCTTCTCCGTCATGGAGGTGCCGGTCGGCACGATCTCGACGAACGAGATACGCAGCGGGAGAATCGGATCCGGCGTCTTGGTGCCCACAACCAGGGTGTTGTCGTCGGGAGTGGCGACCTCCAATGGGTCGTCGCCGAACACGTAGCCGTCGACGTTGCAGTTCAACTCTGAGTTCACGGCTCGGTCGATCGAGTAGGCGGCGTCTTTGGCGGTCATCGGCGCCCCGTTGGAAAAGGTGACGCCGTCGCGGATTTTGAAGGTCCACTGGTTCGGTGAGGTCTGGCTCCACTCGGTGGCCAGCAGCGGCTGCAGGTCGCCGGAGTTGGGGTCGCGCTCGATGAGCGGCTCGGTGATGTTGGAGCGCACGACGATGCCGGTCGAGGTCAGTGAGCTCTCACAGGGCTCCAGGGTCGGCGGCTCCTGGGCCAGGACGATGCGCAGGGTGTTGGGGTCGTAGCCGCCGTGGCGGGAGTTGGCGACGGTACAGCCGGAAGCGGCCACGGTGACCGCCGTCAACGCGACGGCCAACACCTGGCGTCGGAGCGTGGTGCGTGTGCTCATGAAATTCTCGATCCTCCCGGGCTGCTGGAGTGACGTCCACGTATGTGGATGAGACTTGTGATCGCAACCACACGTTAAGGAGGTCATTTCGGCAGCGTCAACCCCCGCCAAATGGCGATATCGGGCAGTTTTGGGACGTTCGTACGACTCTTTGGAGGGCCCGGAAATGCGTCGTGAACTGTGGTTCTAGCGTCACCGGTAACTCACCGATACCCCGTGATGGCTGACGATCCGCCAGTGATGCGCTTTCGATATAAGTCCATGCGAATTGAATGTTGGACGGGTATCCGCAGGTCGTCGTAGCGTGGGCAGCACTATGAGCAATCGATCGGTATTGCAGGTGGGTCCTTTAAAGCCGTCGCTGGCGCAGACGCTGCAGGACGACTACGCGGCGTACGTACTGCCCGATGAGCCCACGGAGTTCCTCGCCGAGCACGGCGCCGAGATTCGCGCCGCGGTCACCTCGGGGCGCACGGGTGTGAACGCGGAGTTGATGGCGGCGCTGCCGAACCTCGGCGCGGTCGTGAACTTCGGCGTCGGCTACGACACCACGGACGTCGACGCCGCCGCTGCCCGTGGGATCGGCGTGAGCAACACGCCGGATGTGCTGACCGACTGCGTCGCAGATACGGCGGTGGGCCTGATGCTCGACACGCTGCGCCAGTTCTCGGCGTCGGATCGCTACGTGCGGGCGGGCCGGTGGACGGCCGAAGGGAATTACCCGTTGACGCGCCAGGTGAGCAACACCCGCGTCGGGATCATCGGGCTGGGCCGCATCGGGAGTGCAATCGCCAAGCGCCTCAGCGCTTTCGGGTGCACGATTTCCTACCACAATCGGCATGCGAAGGATGATTCGCCGTACACGTATGTGGGTTCGCCGGTGGAGTTGGCGGCCGGGGTCGACGTGCTGGTCGTGGCGGCCGCCGGTGGTGCGGGCACGCAGAAGCTGGTGAGCAGCGAGGTCATTGACGCGCTCGGAACGCGCGGATACCTGATCAACATCGCGCGCGGCAGCGTCGTCGACGAGGAGGCATTGGTTGCGGCCCTGGTCGACGGCCGGTTGGCCGGCGCCGGCCTGGACGTCTTCGCGGACGAACCGAACGTCCCGGAGGCGCTGCTGTCGATGGACAACGTCGTCGTGCTGCCCCACGTCGCCAGCGGCACCGTAGAAACCCGCGCGGCAATGGAGGAGCTCACGCTGCGCAACCTGAACAGCTTCCTTGAGTCCGGACAGCTCGTCACGCCGGTTCAGGTGCCGGTCACAGCCTCGGGCTAGCACCCGGCGCGCCGATTGGCATCCCCACGGCAAGGTCCGCGCATCCGCGTGGCAAGGTTTCGAGATGCCACAAAACGGCGATAGCGCCATCATGACGGGCGTGGTGCCATGTCGTTAGCCGAAGGCGATGTCTTCGCTGGGTACACCGTCGTGCGCAAGTTGGGCGCCGGCGGTATGGGCGAGGTGTACCTCGTCCAGCATCCCCGGTTGCCGCGGTATGACGCGCTGAAGATCCTGCCGGTCGAGCTGACAACCGACCGCGAATACCTCGAACGCTTCAACCGCGAGGCCGACGTCGTTGCGCGGCTATGGCATCCGCACATCGTCGGAGTGCACGATCGCGGCGAGTACAACGGCCTGTTCTGGATCACGATGGACTTCGTCGAGGGCACCGACGCCGCGAGGCTCCTCGCCGAACATCAGGGCGGCGGGCTTCCGCCCGACGATGTCGTACGAATCGTGACGGCCGTGGCCGACGCGCTGGATTACGCACACCAGCAGCACCTGCTCCATCGCGACGTCAAACCGTCGAATATCCTGCTGGCACAGTCGGACTCCAAATTCAGTCGCGCGCTGCTCGCGGACTTCGGCATCGCACGCTCGGTCGCGGACAGCTCAGATCTGACGGCGACGAACATGACCGTCGGCACCGTGGCCTACGCCGCGCCCGAACAGCTCATGGGTCAGGCGCTCGATGGTCGCGCCGATCAATACGCGCTGGCGGCGACCGCGTTTCACCTCCTTACCGGCCAGCAGTTGTTCCAGCACGACAATCCCGCGGTGGTCATCAGTAACCACCTCACGGCCAGCCCGCCCGCCATCGGTGAGCGCATCCCCGAACTTTCGGGTTTGGGTCCCGCGTTCGAACGGGCGTTGTCCAAATCGCCAGCCGACCGTTTTGACACCTGCGGTGATTTCGCCGAAGCGATGGCCCACGGCCTGTCGGCGGCGGCACTCGATCTGGGCGCCACCGACAGGACGGTGGCCGCCCCCGCGTCGGGAAAGCAACGCAAGCACACGAAAGTCGACAACGGGGGATCGCGCCGGTTGCGGCTGGGGCTGTTGGCGGCGGGGGCTGCCGCGGTGCTCGTCGGCGGGGCGATCGCCGTCGGGGTGGCCATCGCGAACCGCGAGGAGCCGGCTGCTCAGCGTGCGCCGGCGCCGCCGGCTGCCAGTACTCCGGCCGTGCCGGTGGTCCGGATCGGTGCGGACTGCGATCCGCTCGGTTCAGCCGGCGTCGCGACAAGCGGGCAGCAGGCCTACTGCTCGCGATCGGCCTCCAATATTCAACTTTGGTCGGTTTATCAGGGCTCCGTGCCGAATCCGCATCCGACGGCCGTGCCCGCTGCTACCGACGAGGTGTATCCGCCGGGCATCGAGGAACAGGTGCAGGTCTGCGTGAGTCAAACGGAAAAGACCCGAGCCGAATGTCGCGAGGACATCCGCGACGGCAACCTGACCGGTCCGGCCTAGAAGTTGTTGCAGGTACCCGCGACGAGCAGCATCGTGTCGAGGTACTGCTGGGCGGCAGGCACGGCTGAAAGCCGCTGAGCCGTCACCTGGCGCTGGGGCACAGGCGAAGCAAGGAAGTCCTGCACGACGCCGTTGGCCATGGGTGAGCTGGTCAACTCGGCCGCGGCGGCGGGGTCTTGGGCGTTGAGCGCGCCAAGCACTTGTGGATACGTGCACGTGGTGTTGATGATCGGGGAGAGGTCCTGTGCAGACGCCAGGCCCGCGCCGGCGGTCAACGACACCACAAGACCGCCGGAGGCGATGAGAACTTTCGCAATAGACCGCATACGGCGAAGTTAGCACGCATCGACTTTTCTCACCACTAAATGAGCAGGTGACAGCGGTCTATTGCGCTTGTGGCAGAACATCTCTGAGCAAAGTCTAAGAAATCGGTGCCGCTCTTAAGAATTCAGAACAACAGTTTGCGCAGCGAACGTTCTATCAGCGCCTCGGGGTCCTCGCGAATGCCGACATGGGTGAGATCGCTGCCGATTGTCAGCATCGAAACACCGTGCAGCAGTGACCAAATCGGCCCCGCGATCGTGCGGGGATCTCCGGTGGGAAGCAGTCCCGACTCCTGGCATCGCACGATCGTGTCCAGCAGGTCGTCGAACGCGCGCACGCCGGCGGCAAGCACCTCGGGGCTCTCGGTCTTGTCGAGTTCTGAGCCGAACATCACCTGGTAGTAGTCCGGATGGGTGACCGCCCACCGGACATACGCCCGTCCCATCGCGAGCACCTGTTCGGAGAGATCGGTCGTGGCCGTTGCGGTGGCATCCAACGTCTCGTGGAGCTGGACGAACCCCTGGGTGGCTGCGGCGGCGAGCAGCTGCCCTTTGTCGGCGAAGTGCCGATACGGCGCGGCGGCGCTGACCCCCGCCCGGCGGGCGACCTCCCGCAGCGTGAACCCTTTGGGCCCCTTCTCCTGCACCAATTGCAGGGCAGCGTCCGTCAGCGCGCGCTTCAGATCGCCGTGGTGATACGTGTCGCGCTTGGTATCCGACGGGACGGGAATTTCGGCTGGACAAGGCATGTTGACAACGCTAACATCAACTGATGTAAATGTCGTTCACATCGAAGGGAGTGGGATATGACCGCTGGCCTTCTCAGCGCCGCGCAGCACGCCGAGCGGAGGGTGGCGCAGGTGCGTGACGATCCCGCGGCCCGGATCCGCCTGGCAGCGGATACGTATGCGCTTCGCGGCGTCAGTCGGCCCTACCGACCGTACCGCCGCGCGGTCGTCGCCTTCATGCGATGGCAGCAGGCGCGGGGTGTGCTCAATGCACTCGATGCCAAGGCGCCGGGCAGTCCGTGGTGGCGTGCCGTCAATGAGGACCTGCTGCGCGACGCTCTCGAAGCGAAGCTTCTGGTGGAGCGTGAGGATGTGTCGGCGTCACGTCCGAGCGTGCGGCACTGGGTCGGCTTCTTCCGTGCCCCGTCGGCGCGGTCCTGGTACCTGGCCCACAATGCGAGCGTCGTCTCCGGATACCTGGCGCATACGGATCTGGCCGCGCGGGAAGCGCCTGCCGAGCGGTTCTTCATGAATGTGGTTCTGGTGCGGGTGCTTTATGCCCACGCGCTGGTGATCGACGCCAACCTGGCGTTGGGCCGGTTCGCGTTCGTCGCCAGGCTCGTCGGTCATCCGCGTGCCCGCGGGCCGCAGGCGCTGCTGTCAATGAAAGATGTTCTGCCCGTGAGCTATCCGATCGAGGCGGTGACGATCGACGAGGTCATCTCCAGCGAGAACAAACTCTTTCGGTTGGTCGACTTCGGACTGATCGCGACCCGCGCGGAGGCTCTTTATGCGGTATCGGCGCGCGCACTCGACGAGCCACGCCTGCTGGACCTGGTCTCCGATGGAGGGCTCGCTTACGTGTGGCCTGCTGATCAACGCCATGTGTGGACGCCGCGCCGGCGGTGGTTCACCGGGCTGGTGGAGGCGCTGACCCGTCCGCGACAGAGTCCGCGGTTTCAAGCGCTCGCAGTGGATCCTGCGTTGAGGAGCCTTCGGGGTGAATGTGTCTAGGTGCCAGCCTCATAGCGACTCTGTCGCTCAACTACTACCGCCACCACCAACGTCAGCGACATTGTCGCGCGGAGGTTGACAGCCCGGACGTATTGTCCGGAGCCCGGTTCAAGATCTAGGGTTCGGCCATGAAGCGAACGGTTCAGGTCGCGTTGGTCGCTTTGTGCGTCGCGCTCGGCATGGCGGGCTGCGCTTCGTCCTCGGAGACATCGGAGTCGACGACCTCCGCGCTGAATCCCATCGACCAGGCGGCATTCCAGGCGGTGGTGGAGAAGGCCGCCAAGGACCTCTACGTTCCCGGAGCGGTCGTCGTGCTGCGCACGCCACAGGGCGAGTTTCAGGCGACAGTGGGCACGACCGAACTCGGCACGCAGACGCCGCCGGCCGCCGACACGCATTTCCGCATCGCCTCGAACACCAAGACCTTCACCGCGGCACTGATCGTGCTGCTGGCCCAGGACGGCAAGCTGCAATTCAGCGATCCGATCTCTAACTACGTTTCTGGCGTGCCCGACGGCGAGGCGACGACGATCGCCGACCTGTTGACGATGCGTAGCGGGCTCGACAATTACACGGCCGCACCCGAACTCGCCGCCGCACTCGATGCCGATCCCGCGAAGGCGTGGACACCGCAGGAGGTTCTGGCCATCGCGTTCGCGCATCCGCGGGAATTCGCGCCCGGCGCGGAGTACGAGTACAACAACACCAACTACGCGCTGCTGGGCCTCGTCGCCGATAAGGTCGGCGGAAGCCCACTGACGCAACAGTTCCGGGACCGGATTTTCGGTCCGGTCGGCCTGAAGCGGACGTCACTGCCCGCGATCCAGGACACCTCGATTCCAGCACCGTATGCCCATGGCTATATGTACGGCGAGAGCAAGTACGCACTCGACGACATCGAGTATCCAGCCGAGATGGCGGCCGAGATGCGAGACGGAACTCTCACGCCGGTCGACTACACGAATCAGAACTCGTCGTACGCCACCGCGGCGGGCGGCGTCATTTCGACGGCCGACGACCTGGCGACGTGGATCAAGGCGCTGGTGTCGGGCCAGGTGTTCAACGGCGACTACCAGAAACAGTGGTTGGACAGCCTGCAGGTGGAGGATCCCGATGCGCCAGGCGGGCAGGAGTACGGATATGGGATCTCGTATCAGCGCTACAGTCCGACCGCCCAGATGTATTACCACGGGGGTGAGATGCCCGGATTCAACTCGTTCATGGGTCACGACCCGGATGCCGATGTGACGCTGGTGATTTGGACGAACCTCACGCTGTCACCCGATGGCAGGACCACGGCGAATGCGATGCTGCCGTATCTGCTCGACGAGATCTACTCCGGGTTGTCGGTGGCGCCCAATTAGGGTTTAGCTCAGTACGTCCTCGACCAGATTGTCGGTCGTCCATTCCCGTTGCGGGAGGACGTCTCTGAGCAGACGGTGCAGCGCGGGGTTGCTGCTGTCGCCGCGCCAGACGGCGTCGAGTTCGACGGGGCGCTCCCGGAAGGCGCCGATGGTGCGGAAGACGACGTTGTCGGGATGCAGTGTCGCGGCCGACGCCGGAACCAACGCGATGCCGATGCCCGTGCGCACCAGCACCAGCATCGTGTGCACCTGTGTCACGTACTGCACGTAGCGCGGCGAGGCCCCTGCGATGGTGAACGTGCTGATGAGTAATTCGTTGAAATATCGCGCCTGGATCGGCGAATACATGATGACGTCCTGACCGTCGAGATCATTGAGCGTCAACTGCCGATTGAGGGTGGCGAGCGGATGTTCTTCTGGCAGTGCGGCAATCAGTTGCTCGTGCAGCAGTGGTCGTGAGACCAGGCCCGGCCGTTTCACCGGCGGGCGCGCCATGCCCAGATCCACTTCGCCGCTCATCAGGCCGTCCAGCTGAACGGCGGTGACCATCTCCCGAAGGTCGAGTTTCACGTCGGGCAGCTTTTCGCGCGCCGCGCTGAGCAGACGCGGGAGCACGACATGGGCGGAGGCGGCGGTGAATCCGACGACGACGGTGCCGAGGTCGCCTTCGGGGATGCGCTTGACGGTCTGGGCGGCGCCCTCGGCGAGTTGCAGGATGCGTCGCGCGTCGGGGAGGAAGGCGACGCCGGCGGGGGTGAGGGTGACCGTGCGGGTGGTGCGGTCGATGAGTTGTACGCCGAGTTCGCTTTCCAGCTGCTGAATCTGTCGGCTCAGCGGCGGCTGGGTCATGTGGAGGCGTTCGGCGGCGCGTCCGAAGTGCAGTTCTTCGGCGACGGCGACGAAGCAGGACAGCCGGGCGAGCGAAAACATCCATGCACTCCTCGCATCATTACACACGAATCGCGTGCTGATAGTGCATCAGTCTAGGCGCTGCGCGGCCCGTATCGTAGGAAAGTAGGTCAGGACGCGGCCGTCGGTCGACTGCGCTTCGGCCGCACACTGACGGGCTGCAGCGCCTCCATGACCTGGGCCAGCCGCGGGTACACGATGGCCGGGCCCAACCACCGGGAGATGAAGCGGCGCAGGGCGATGCCGTCACGCGCGGGCTCACCGGGGTCGACGAGTATCGAGTGGAATGTGCGCAGACCCAACTCGGCCAGCTCGCCGAGCGCCGCGTCGTCGTAGCCGTGTCGCTCCCAATCGACATCGCACCGGTGCAGCATCGAGCGGCTGAATGCCTTGGACGTGTCGGAGGTCAGGGAGACTTTGTCGCCGCTCTTGGAGCCGTTCCTGAGCAGGTTGGCGAATTGTGCGTCCTCGGCGAGTGTCTCGACGGCGAACGCGATGCCCTCGACAAGTGCCTCCGCGGGTTCGGTCAAGCCGCTGGTGCGCTCGGCGAGCTGGTCGAGAAAGCCGTCTGCGGTGCGCATCCCGCTGGCCAACAACAGCTCCTCGGCGCTGGGGAAGTAGCGGTAGACGGTCTGTCGCGTGACGCCCAGCGAGCGCGCAACATCGGCGATGCGCACGGCAGGTCCGCGCTCCGCGATGATGGCGTCGGCCACATCGAGGATCCGGTCGATCGCCTCTTCGTCGGACGCGGGGGCGTTGCCCGACCAGCCACGGCTACGCATGGGAGAACTCGATCGGCAGCGTCGTCGGTCCGCTCAGCTCCAACATCGGCTTCCACGGCGCCGGTCCGCTGCGCGACGGCTTGGTCATTCGGCGGGTGACGATCTTGAGGGCCTCGGCAAGCTCGAGCCGGGCCAGGTTCGCGCCAAGGCAGTAGTGAACACCGCCGCCGAAGGTCAGGACGGCCGGCGCCGCGGTCCGGCTGATGTCGAACCGGTCGGGGTCGTCGTAGACCGCTGTATCACGGTTGGCGGCAAAGGTATTGACGATCACCAACGTGCCGGCGGGGAACATGTAGCCCGCGAACTCGGTGTCCTCGGTGACGATGCGCAGAGTTCCGGATCCGACCGGCGAATGCCGCATCGTCTCTTCCACCGCGCCGGCCGCCAGTTCGGGGTGTTCGGCCAGCAGCGCCCACTGGTCGGGGTGGTCGACGAGCACGTCGATCGATGCGGCCAGCTGGTTGCGTGTGGTGTCGGTTCCCGCGAGCAACAGGCCGCCCGCCAGCATGCGGAGTTCGGCGGCATTGAGCCGATCGCCTTCGTCTTCGGCGCGAATCAAGTCGGAGAGCAGATCGTCGGTTGGGCTGTGTCGCCGCCGTGCGACCATCTCGTCGACGTAATCGTCGAGTTCGCCCCACGCGCGCATGACGAGTGCTTCGTCGACACCGTCGGGATTGAACGTGAAGGCGGTAAAGATGTCGTCGGCCCAGAGCGAGAATTGCTCCCAGTCCTCGCGGGGCGCACCGAGCAGTGCACAGATGATCGGCACAGGGTATGGCCGGGCGATGTCGGTGACGATGTCGCAACGTCCCTCGGCGGCAACATGATCGATCAGGTCGTTGATCACCTCGACGATGGTGCCGTCCATCCGTGCGCTTGCCCTGGGTGTGAACGCCTTGGAGACCAGGCTGCGCAGCCGGCGGTGCGGCTCGCCGTCGAGGCCGAGGAGGCTGTTGACGATCTTGTCCCACAAGGGCCCCGAGGTGATCCCCTGGACCATCAGGTTCATCCCTGGCGGAATCGTGAAGCGCGGATCACGCAGGACCGTCCGCGCCAGATCGTGGGACAGGATCTCGGGGCCGAAGGGCCCGATGGCGATGGCAGCCTGCTGCTGCGCCGCGTGAATTCGCGGATAGACCTCGGCGGGCGTCTCGGTGACGTCGTAGTTCAGCGTCGGGAGTCCGGCGTCGAAGACATTGGGGCAGAGCACGTCGACGTTCATTGGCCACCAGCCTCCGCGAGACGACAGAATGCTCAAAATGTATGACGGTGGCGAAGTGAATGTCAACGATGTCGGCCAGATGAACCGCTGCGAGTCATACAAAAACGTTGAGATGTCTCGTTTGGCGCCCTGTGACTCGTCGTCTACAGTCCGCGGATCTACCGACCAGCGCTTACGCTGGTGTCATGGCCGACAATGACCACGACTTCGCCGCCTCCCGCCGTGAGATCACTGACGCCCTGCTCGCCGCACTTGACCGCCGCCACGAGGTACTCGATGTGATTGTCGATGCCGAACACCGCGGCGCGGCCGTCGAAGCGGTTGCCGCGCTGCTCGGCACGACGCACCTGGGCGCCGAAGCGGTGGTGCAGATGCCCATGTATCGACTCACCAAAGACTCGCGGCGCAAGATCGCGGCTGAACTTGAGGACCTGAACAGCCGGCTGACCTTCACGCTGATGGAACGGCCCGAGAGTTCGGGAGAGCATCTCGAGCTACGGTTGTTCTCCGGCGAGGTCGACCGAGACCTCTTCGGAGCCCGGACGGCCGACGTCGGTGCCGCCGGTGACGGCTCCGGCGGTGCCGCAGGCCCTCTTGACGACGAGATCGGCTCGGCTCTCGGACGGATCAGCGCCGAGGACGCGGTGTGGCTGGTCGCCGAAATAGGAACGCAGACAGTTGGAATGGTCTTCGGAGAGCTCCTCGGCGGTGAGGTGAACGTCCGGATCTGGATCCACCCGGATCACCGAAAGCACGGTTACGGCACCGCCGCCCTGCGCAAAGCCCGTTCGGAGATGGCGCGCTATTTCCCTGCCGTGCCGATGGTCGTCCGCGCTCCCGGCGCTACCAGCGCGGGCTGACGAATTCGTAGCCCGGATCGATGGCCTTCATGTAGCCGGTGTCGTCGCGGTCGCGGATCCCGCAGCGCAGGTACTGCTCGTGCAGCGCCGCCAGCGAGTCGTCGTCGACCTCGATGCCCAGCCCGGGTGTCGTCGGCACGGCGACCGCGCCATCGTTGAACTCCAGAACGCCGGGCTTGACGATCTCCTCGGTCTTCCACGGCCAGTGCGTATCGCAGGCATAGGTGAGGTTCGGCGTCGCGCCGGCGAGGTGCACCATCGCGGCAAGGCTGATACCGAGATGAGAGTTCGAGTGCATGGACAACCCGAGCTCGAACGTATCGCAGATCCCGGCGAGCAGTCGCGAGCGCTGCAGACCACCCCAGTAGTGGTGATCGGAAAGCACCACGCGCACCGAGCCTTTCGCGACGGCAGGCTTGAGCTGATTGAACGCGACCACGCACATGTTGGTCGCCAGCGGCATCGGGGCCTGCTGCGCGACCTCGGCCATCCCGTCGAGGCCTGGTGTCGGATCCTCGAGGTATTCAAGGATGCCGGCAAGACCTGACGCCACCTTGACCGACGTCTGCGGCGTCCACGCGGCGTTGGGGTCCAGCCGCAGCGGGTGCTCGGGGAACGCCCTGTGTAGCGCCTCGATGGCCGCCATCTCCTCTTCGGGAGCGAACACTCCACCCTTGAGTTTGATTGCGCTGAAACCGTATTCATCGATTATGCGCCTGGCCTGCTTGACCAGACCATCGGGATCGAGCGCCTCGCCGAACGTGTCGGGGTGCTGGCCGGGATGCGCGGCCCACTTGTAGAAGAGATAGGCGCTGAACGGCACGGCGTCGCGGACCTTGCCGCCGAGCAGATCGGAGACTGGTCGTCCGGTGGCGTGGCCCGCGATATCGAGGCAGGCGACCTCGAAAGGCGAGAAGACCTGGTCGACAGCGCTGGCCGTGGTGATCATGCCCGCGGTGCCGATGGCCCGGTGGTCGCCGCGCAGGCGGTCGGCGATCGTGGCGCGGATCGCGTTGAGTGAGAACACGTCCAGCCCGGTGATGGCCTCGGCCGCGGCCTGGAGCCGGAGAAGGTGCGTCGAGTCGGCGTACGTCTCGCCGAGTCCGACCAGCCCCGCGTCGGTGTCCAACTGGATGATGGCGCGCAAAGCATAGGGCTGGTGCACGCCGACCGTGTTGAGCAGCGGCGGGTCGACGAACGCGACCGGGGTGATGCGGGCGCCGGTGATGCGAATCCGGCTGGGCGCCATGGTCAGCGGGCCTGCGCGAGCGCGTCGGACAGCACGGCGCGTCCGGCGGCGATGATGGACTGCAGTTCGGTGAGGTCAGCGGAGCTCGGCATGATCAGCGGCGGGCGCACCGCCCCGGCGGGGATGCCCTCCATCGCGACGCCGGCCTTGACGAGCGAGACGGCGTAGCCGGGCACGGTGTCGCGCAGGCGCACCAGCGGATGGAAGAACGCCGCGGACAGGGCGTCCACCAGCGCATCGTTGCCGGACTCGAGCGCGTTGTAGAACGCGAGCGCAATGTCGGGGGCGAAGGCGAACGTGGCCGACGAGTACAGCGGCACACCGATGGCGCGATAGGCCTGCTGCGTCGTCTCCGCGGTGGGCAGACCGTTGAAGAACAGGAATTCTTTGTCGACATTGTCGGTGACCGCGCGGACGATGCGCGCAACCTGGTCGAGATCGCCGGTGCCGTCCTTGAATCCGATGACGTTGGGGATCTTCGCCACCTCGATCGCCGACGCCTCGGTGTAGCGGGCGTTGTTGCGGTTGTAGACGATCACCGGCAGATCGGTGGCTTCCGCGACCTCCCGGGTGTAGGCGAGCAGGCCTGCGGTGGGCACCTCGACGAGATACGGGGGAAGCAGGAGCAGGCCGTCGGCTCCGTTGGTCTTGGCGGCCGTCGCGAAGAGCGTGGCCTGGGCGATGGATCCGCCGGCACCCGCATAGACGGGGACGCGGCCGGCCACGGTCTCGACCGCGGCGCGGACGATCTCACCGAACTCCTGCGGTTCGAGCGCGTGGAATTCACCTGTGCCGCAGGCGATGAAGACACCACCGGGTCCGGCGTCGACGCCCTTGGCGATGTGCTGGGTCAACAGGTCGAGGTCAACCGCACCGGTCGCGGTGAAGGGCGTGACGGGGAAGAACAGAACGCCGTCAAAATTGGGATGCATCGCGCAGGGCTCCTTGGTGAGTGGTGTGTTAGTCGGCGGTGAGCTGGCCGTCGATACGGCGCCACAGGTGGTCTGGGTTGCCGTCGGCGATAGCGCTGGGAAGCAGCGACTTCGGTACGTCCTGGTAGGCGACGGGCCGCAGGAACCGTTCGATGGCGAGGGAGCCGACGGACGTGCTGCGCGAGTCGGAGGTGGCCGGGTAGGGGCCGCCGTGCACCATCGCGTGGCCGACCTCGACACCGGTGGGCCAGCCGTCGAACAGGATGCGTCCGGCCTTGAGTTCCAGTACCGGCAGCAGCGTCCCGGCTTCGGGGTAGTCGGACTCGTCGGCGTGCACGGTCGCGGTGAGCTGACCTTCGATGTTCTCGGCGACCGCCAGCATCTCGGCGGCGTCCTTGCAACGCACGATGAGGCTGGACGATCCGAAGACCTCAGCCTGCAGTTTCTCGGAATTCAGGAAGCTGGCGGCGTCGGTGGCGAACAGGGCGGCGCGGCAAGCGCATTCGTCGGCACCGGCTTCGCCCCGGCCGATGAGGTCGGCTTCCTTGCTCAGCGCTGTGACGCCATCTGCGTAGCTGCCGGCGATGTTCGGCGTGAGCATCGGGGTGGCCGGCGACCCGGCGAGGGCGTCGCGGGCAGCGGTGATGAAGTCGTCGAGGCCGGTGCTGTCGGCGGCGATGACGAGGCCCGGGTTCGTGCAGAACTGGCCGGACCCCATGGTCAGCGAGCCGACGAAGGCCTTGCCGAGGTCGGCGCCGCGGGTGCTCAGCGCACCGTCGAGCAGGAAGACCGGATTGATGGAGCTCATCTCGGCGTAGACGGGGATCGGCTCGGGGCGGCCAGCCGCGGCCGCGACGAGAGCCGTTCCGCCGGAACGGGATCCGGTGAAACCGACGGCCTTGATGCGCGGATCGGTGACGAGCGCGATGCCAAGGTCGGGGCCGGACCCGAACAGCAGCGAGAAGGTGCCCTTCGGCAGGCCGGAGTCGGCGACGGCGTCGGTGATGGCACGGCCGACGAGTTCGGAGGTGCCGGGATGGGCGTCGTGGCCCTTGACGACGACGGGGCAGCCCGCCGCGAGCGCGGACGCGGTGTCACCGCCGGCGACGGAGAAGGCCAGGGGGAAGTTGGAGGCGCCGAAGACCGCGACGGGACCGAGCGGCACCTTGCGTTGGCGGATGTCGGGGCGGGGCGCGGGTTGGCGGTCGTGACACTTTGGAGCCAGCGACGACACCCCCTG
>NZ_NVQE01000018.1 GCF_002591975.1 Mycobacterium neglectum
CCGTTCGGCGGCGGGGGAGGCGGGCTACCGGGTGCGGGGTTCGTTGATCCGTTGGCGTCGTCGTTGGCAGGGCTGGCTGATCAGGAGCGGGCAGGGCTGGGGTTCAGCGACGAGCCGGCCGATAAGGACGATGAGAAGGAATCCGAGCCTCCGGAGTTCGAGGACGCCGACCACGAGGGCGAGGGCGAGGGCGGCGAGGGTAGCGGCGACGCGGAAGGTGACGGTGAGGGCGCGGGAACGCAGCCGGCCGGTGCCGGTGGCGCGGGGGCCGGTGACGGTGAGGCGGGCGCCGCTGCGCCGGTCGTGGAGCCGCCGAAGTCGACTGAGGTCACATTGCCCAGTGGCGAGGTGACAGAGGCGCGATCGCCTGTGGGGGCTGAGGCGGTGCGAGCCGCGTTGAACGGCGCGTCGGTGTCTGAGTCGTATCAGAAGTCCGGGATCACGTTGCCGCCCGCGGGAACTCCGGTCACAGAACCGATCCCGCCGACGAAGTTGCAGGCCGGCGATGTGGGCATGTGGAAAGACCACCAGGTGATGTCCTTGGGCAATGGCAAGGTGCTGGTCTCGGGCCAGGAGCAGCCGTTGGAGAGTGTCAGTTCAGGGCCTGACTTCCTGGGCTGGTTCGATCCGACCGCAACAGGTAAGACCCCGGCAGCGGTGTAGATCGTGTCTGTGGAGACGTTTGTGCGGTCGGCTGGGGGTGTGATGGGTGGTGTGCGTGACGGCTTCGGGGCGACTGGCGGTTCGGCGCTGTTGCCGGTCCCGGCCAGTCCGCCACCGGCCCCACCTGCCCAACCGCCCGGTAGCGGGCAGGCCGCTGATGGTCAGGAGAACAGCGGTTGGCAGATCAGCAATAAGGTTGCCGCCCTTGCCGATCAGGACAGCACCGCGCAGTCGGAGCTGTCGTCCACTTTGGGGTGCTCCGACGAGCATCAGGGTGAGATGACCGCGATCATCGATCAGGCAGTGGTCGATGTGCAGTCGATGGGTTTGGCGACTAACACTCCAGAAGGCAAGCGGGCGTTGATCACCGCGATCATGCAGCGACTGGAGGAGACCCGCGGTACCGCCGATGCCGGCACTGCGCACGCGAGCACTCATGCTGCCTCGACGGCGGCGAATGTGGGTGGCTACAACGATATTGGCGGCGTTGCTCGCGGTCCGTCGCCGCTGGCCGGGTTCGGCGGTGCCATGCCCGGCGGTGGCGGCATGCCCATGGGTGGCGGTATGCCCGGTGGTGGCGGCATGCCGGGCATGGGTGGGTTCTCTGCGCTGGGGCAACCGTTGAGCGCATTGAGCGGGCTGGTCTCCCCGGCTGCACAGTCCGTCACCAAAGCCGCGTCGAGCTCCACGTCTGGGCGGGGGTCGGGTACTGGGGCTGGTGGTGCCGTTTCGTCGGCCGGGCGTATCCCTGTCAGCGATGTCCGGTTTGACCGCGAGGGGTTTGCCGTCGGCCGGGAGGCCTACAAGGGCTATGTGGCCGAGGCGCTCGACGTCATGGGCATCACTGATCCGCAGGCGCGGCAGCAGTGGGCGGACGGTTTGATGACGGCGGCGGCGCGGGAATCGAGCTTCAATCCGCTGGCGATCAATCTCAGTGATTCCAATGCCCACGGTGCGCCTGCGGCTGATGGGTACTTCGGTAATTCGTCGCGGGGTGGGTTGCAGACGATTCCGACGACGTTCGCTGCAAACCACCAGCCCGGCACCTCGACCAACATTTATGACCCGGTGGCCAATATCAGCGCCGCCATGAACTACGTGATGGACCGGTACAACGTCTCCCGTGATGGCAGCAACCTGACGAAGGTGGCTCAGTTCAACCCGGGTTCTGCTGGAGGTGGTTACTGATGTCTGTGGAGACGTTTGTGCGGTCGGCTGGGGGGGTGATGGGTGGTGTGCGTGACGGCTTCGGGGCGACTGGCGGTTCGGCGTTGTTGCCGGTCCCGGCCAGTCCGCCACCGGCTCCACCGGCCCTACCGCCCGGTAGCGGGCAGGCCGCTGATGGTCAGGAGAACAGCGGTTGGCAGATCAGCAATGAGGTTGCCGCCCTTGCCGATCAGGACAGCGCCGCGCAGTCGGAGTTGGAATCGGCGGCGGGCTCGTCTGGGTTGCATCAGGGTGAGATGACCGCGATCATCGATCAGGCTGTGGTCGATGTGCAGTCGATGGGTTTGGCGACTAATACTCCAGAAGGCAAGCGGGCGTTGATCACCGCGATCATGCAGCGGCTGGAGGAGACCCGCGGTACCGCGGATGCTGGGTCTGCTGATGCTGGCACTCATGCTGCCTCGACGGCGGCGAATGTGGGTGGCTACAACGATATTGGCGGCGTTGCTCGCGGTCCGTCGCCGCTGGCCGGGTTCGGCGGTGCCATGCCCGGCGGTGGCGGCATGCCGGGCATGGGTGGCGGTATGCCCGGTGGTGGCGGCATGCCGGGCATGGGCGGGTTCTCTGCGCTGGGGCAACCGCTGAGCGCATTGAGCGGGCTGGCCTCCCCGGCAGCACAGTCCGTCACCAAAGCCGCGTCGACAAAGCCAGGTGGTGGTGCTGACCGCGGGCTGGATACCAGTGGTCCCGGCCGCGCTGATGAGCGTGGGTTGCAGAAGTACACCAAGCTGATGAACCGCGCCATCAGTGCCGCGTTCCCCGAGATCAAGGAGATCGGTGGGGTACGGCAAGATTCGCTGCACTGGCATCCCGACGGGTTGGCCCTCGACATCATGATCCCTAACTGGGACACCCCCGAAGGCCGGCAGTTGGGCAATGAGGTCGTCAACTTCCTGGTCCGCAATAGAACAGAGCTGGGGCTCGATCACATGATCTGGCGGCAGCAGATGATTCAGCCCGATGGAAGCGCATCAATGATGGGTGGTCGCGGTAGCGCGACGCAGAACCATATGGATCACGTACACGCGGTCTCGATCGGCGGGGGAAGGTAGAAGCGGGTGGCGGGATCGAACGAGCCTGAGGAGCTGCGGCCGTCTCGGCGGCGCGGGACTGGGCTGACCTATACCTCGTTGGAGCAGGTCGCCGCGTGGCGGTTTCTGTGGCATCGGATGGCGGTGGCGGTGGCACGGCATTCGGTGCGGCTGGTGCACGATCCGTCGAAGAACTACGGCGCGTCGACCTTGGTGGGCGTAGTGGTTGCTGCACTCGCGCTGGGGGTCTGCTTTGTGCTGGCGTGGTTGCGACCCGCAGGTCAGATCGGCGAATCGAAGCTGGTGGCCGATCGTGGCAGTGGGGCACTGTATGTCGATATCGGCGGCGCCATGCACCCGGTGCTGAATTTGGCGTCAGCGCGACTGATCCTGGGCCAGGATGTGTCACCCAAGTTGGTGCCGATGGCGCAGATCGAGGATCGCCCAATGGGACCGATGGTCGGGATTGTCGGTGCGCCTAACGATTTGGTGCCGCGCACACCGCAGACCACCGGTTGGGGATTGTGCGACAGGCTGGGCTCGGGTGGTCCGCAGAGTAAGCCGTCGGTGACGGTTCTGGCCGGGGATTTGGAGTTGGGCGACTGGTCGCGTGAGATGCACTCGCCGCAGGCGGTGCTGATGAATTATGGCGGTTCGGTGTATCTGGTGACCGATGGCCATCGGTCACTGATCGACCTCGCCGATCGGCCGGTGATGCTGGCGCTGGGCATCCAGGCCGGTGGTGTGCGGCCAGCCCCGATGTCCAAGGCACTCTTTGAAGCCTTGATTCCCACTGCGCCGCTGCGGGTTCCGGCGGTACCGAGCCCTGGTGGCCCCGTGGGATACACCACACCGCAGCTGCCGGTGGTGTCGGGATCGGTGGTTCGGTCGGAGTCCGCCGACGGTCAGCAACAGTTCTTTGTGGCCTTGCCTGCCGGCATGCAGTTGATTCCCGAGACGGTGGCATTGATGTTGAGCAATGCTGATCCGTCCGGGCAGGGCCGTGTGCTTGAAGCCGCCCCGCACATTGTGGCTGACGCTCCGCAGGCTGTGGGCTTCGACGTGTCGAAGTATCCGCGCGGGCCGTTGACGTTGTTGGACAAGGCCGTGGAGCCTGTCACGTGCGTGGTGTGGCGCAAGGATGCCAACGAACCGCTGGCCAGCGTGAGAACGGTATCGGGGCGGCGACTACCTATCCCGGTCAGTGAGGAGCCCAAGGTGATGCAGATGGTCTCCGGGCAGGCCAGCGATGCTGCCGATGCGGTCTACCTGGACTCCGATAGCGCGAACTTTGTGCAGGTGACCGGTGTGGAACCGGACTCTCTGCGCCGCGAATCGCTGTGGTGGATCGGCGACACCGGGGTGCGGTTCGGTATTGACGTGGCCGGCCAGAACAATGCGACTCAGCAGGCGCTCGGGTTGAAGGACACCACCCCGACGCGAGCTCCCTGGACGGTCATCCGGTGGTTGCCGGCTGGGCCGTTGCTCTCGGAGCAGGCGGCGCGCGTGCAGCGGGACACGGTGATCAACATTCCGGGTGAACGGCTACAGGGGCAGGGGAACCGATAACGATGACCAAGCAGGGATTCGATAAGGACAAGGTGCGCGCACCAGACCTTGGCGAGCGCAGCCTGACATTGCCCGAGCTGGCCGAGCTGGTGCGTCCGCCGCAGTCGAAGCCGCCGATGTGGGTGTGGATATTGGTCTTCGTCGTCGCCGTGGTGACGTTGCTGGTGATCATGATCCGCAGCGGTGCGCGCACGATGGGGATGGGCGGCCTGTTCATTTTGCCGATCATGCTGATGTCGGTGTTCATGATGATGCGCAACCGCGGCGGCGGGCAGAACGAGAAGGCGCGCCCGGCTGCATTGGCGCAGAGCCGGGTGGATTATGCGCGCACGCTCGATGAGCTGCGCGAAGATGTGCATGAGGGAGCACGAGCACAGGCTCGCGAGATTGCCTACCACCATCCCAACCCTGCTGAGGGTGCGTTGTTGACGCTGGTCGGAACGGCCCGGATGTGGGAGCGATCCCCGAATGACCGAAATTTTGGGCATGTGCGTATAGGCGTCGGGGTGACGCGGTTGAGGACGAAAATTCTTCCACCACAGAAAGTTCCGCCCCCGGAGTTCCGGGAGACTGCGACCGCGATTGCGGCGCGGGACTTCATGCTGACGCAGAACGTGGTTCATGACGTCGCACGTCCGTTGCATCTGTTCGACCAGATGGGGTGGACGTTCTTCACCGCCGATGATGATCAACGTTCCATCGTGCAGGGGTTGCTTCGGGCGATGGTGTGTCAGTTGTGTGCCTTCCATGGCCCTGATGTGGTGCGGCTGGCGATCATCACCGACGACGAGGCGGCGTGGCAGGGCGCCAAATGGCTTCCCCACGTTGGGGATCCGGTATTGGTCGATGCGTCTGGACCGGTACGGATGATCTACTCCGATGTGGGCGACTTCATGGAACGCCACGGCGCCCAGTTGCAGGCCAAGGGTCCGTGGTCGGCCCGTATGGAGGGGATGCCGGCCCCCGATGATCACATGGTGGTGGTGGTGGATTTACCCGGCGCCAACTGCGCTCCGCTGCTCGGGGTGCTGAAAAGCGGTGAGCTCGGTGAAGCCGTGGATGCCATGGGGTTCGCGGGGCTGTGTGTGTTGGAGGCGACTGGAGATACGTTCTCGGCGTTGGCGACGTCGGCGACGGCCTTCGTGCTTGATGACCAGGATCACTTGCTGCGGGCTGAGGAGGTGCTGTGATGGCCGAGGTGTCGAGTCGGTATGCGAAAGGCTTGAAGTTCGCGGCGAAGCCCGACGTGATGTCGCAGGTGGAGTTTGAGGTGTTCGCCCGGGCGGTCGCCCGCTTTGAGCGTGAAGATGCCGCCACACGGCTGCTCGCTGAGCGGGCCGCCGATGCTCGCGCGGGTCAGGATTTCCTCGACTTCTTTGAGGTCGCAGATGCCCGGCAGTGGGATCCGCACACGTTGTGGTCGAAGGTCACCGCGCAGAGCAGGTTGCGGGCACCGCTGGGGAAGAACCCGACCTCCGGCAAGACGGTGTGGCTGGATTTGAAGGAGGACAAGGAAAGCGGCATGGGGCCGCACGGGATGCTGACCGGACAGATTGGATCTGGGAAGTCCGAGACGCTGGTGGCGCTGATCTTGGCGTTGTCCATGACGCACAGTCCCGAAGTGCTGCAGTTGATTCTGGGTGACTTCAAGGGTGAGACCGCGATGATGGCGCTGGCCGACTTGCCCCAGGTCCAGGGCGTTGTTTCCAACCTGGAAGAGTCCGAGTCTCGGCTGGATCGTCTACAGGACATGCTCAATGGTGAGGTGGTGCGGCGAGAGACGATCTTGAAAAAGGCGGGGTACAAGGATGTCCGCAACTATGAGCGGGCGCGGGCGACCACACGTCCTGAACTGGAGCCGCTGGGCACGCTGCTGATCGTGATCGATGAGTTCTCCGAGCTGTTGAAGATCCGTCCCACAGTGGTCGAGACGTTCGACAGGATCGCCCTTAAAGGTCGCGGTTTGTGGATGCACATTCTCAATGCTTCTCAGCGGGTGGAGACGGGTCGGATGGGCGGGATGATCGCCCAGCAGACCTACTCGATCGGGATGAAAGTCAAAGACGCCGGGCAGTCGCGGCAGGCGATCGGGTCACCGAAGGCGTACACCGATTTGATCGGAGCCCCGGTGGGCACCGGCTTTTTGGTGTACGAGGGTGAACACCATCTGTTCCGGTCGTTCTACGTGTCGGCGCCGTTCATTCCGCCGGTTGTGGGCAAGGCTCAGCGCCGACGCCAAGAGGGGCAGTTCATCGACGCGCACCGCTTCGAGGCGCAGGTGCATTCCCTGCCGATCGACATCGAGCTGCTGGAGGACGAGGACGACCGTGCCGCTCAAGAGCAGGCCCAGAAAGAGGCGCTCGCCCAGACAGACATTGATTCCCCGACGGTGGTCTCGACCGTCGTCGGGCGGCTCGCCGAAGCAGGCCGTACGTGTCGGCCGATGCACCGCATGCATCTGCCGCCGCTGGAGGATATTGCCACGATCCCCTTGGACACGATGGCCCAGGAGATGTGGGGACGCGACTGGCTGGATGTGACCGCGGACGCGGGTCTGCGAGTGCCCTACGGCCGTGCAGATGACCCGTTCGCTCACACCCAGGACTTGGTCGTGGCGGACCTGTCCGGGGCCAAAGGCAACGTGATGGTGGTCGGGGCCCCGCAGAGCGGAAAGTCCACCGCGGTGCAGGCGGTGGTGGCGTCGTTGGCGATGTCGCACAGTCCGCAGCGGGTGCAGTTTTACGGCATCGATTTCGGTGGCGGCAAGGTGGCGTCATTGGCTGGTTTGCCGCATGTGGCCGGGGTGGCGGGTCAGGGGAACGCGGAGAAGATCGCGCGGGTGGTGAGTGAGGTCGAGCGGCTGCTCAAGGACCGGGTGCGTAGCTGGGAATTGGCCGGCATCGATCTGGATGAGTTCCGTGCCCGCAAGTTCGCCGGCAAGCCCGGCGAGTTCCCCGACGACGGTCACGGCGATGTGTTCCTCATCGTGGACAACCTTGGTGGGCTTAAAGATCAGGATTTCGAACTGCACGGCCGGATCGTGGCGATGGGTAGCGGGTCGGCACTGAACTACGGTGTTCATCTGCTGGTGACCAACGACCAGTGGATGACGGCGAACCATACGCTCAAGGACAAGTTCGGGACGCGCATCGAGCTGCGGGTGCAAAGCGCCACCGACAGCGAGGCCGGCGATCGTGACAAGGCCAAGAAAGTGCCGGAGCAGCCTGGACGAGGACTGACCAACATCAAGGGCAAGGTGCTGCACTTCCTGTCGGGGGTGCCTGCGGCTTCGGCAGTGCTGGGCGCTCGGGTGGGGTCTAGTGACTACAGCCAGGACGTCGTTGTGCAGACGTGTGCACTTCTTGCCCAGCGGTGGAGCGCTCTGGGCGTGGCCCCGGCACCGACCTTGCCGACCCTGCCTGCGGAGGTGAGCTATGCCGAGTTGGGCGATGTGCCGCGCGGTACGTTGAAGCTCGGGGTCGGGGAGCAGGCGCTGCAGACGGTGGGGGTCAACCTGGCTGAGTGCCCGCACTTTTACGCAGTGGGCAGCGCGCAGTCGGGCCGTACCACTGTGCTCAAGACGCTCGTCGCGTCGATCCAGCAGAGTTTCACGCCAGAAGAAGCTCAGATCATCAGCTTTGACGTGGGCCTGGAGTTGGGGGCGTTCATCGATCCGGCTTACTTGGCGTTCTACAGCTCGGAGGCTCAGCAGATCGGCGCGGCGGCCAAGAAGCTGGCGGCCAAATTCGCCGAGCGCACCGCGCCGGCGGATGCGAGTCGCGAGGAGAAGGCGCGGTGGCGGTTCAGCGGACCGCGCTATTTCATCGTGATTGACGACTTCACCCAGCTCAATGTGCCGGGGTACAGCTCGATGTCGTTGGTGGCCCCGTTGGAGCCCGTGATTGCGCGAGGCCGCCAGATCGGTGTTCACCTGCTGGTGGCCTCGGCCGTCAAGAATTGGATGTCCAGCACCGGAGGCAACAAGATCATCTCCGGGATGAGTGCAGCGGGAGCCGGGGTGTTGATCCTGGATGGTGAGCGCAGCGACGGCCCCATTGTCGACGGCATTCGCGCTACTCCCCGGGCTCCGGGTCGCGGTGAGTTGATCTACCCGAAGGGGGGCCGCCAGGTGATTCAGGTGGCTACCGCACCGCTACCGGAAGGCTACAGTCCGGATTCTGGTCGTGACTCGTGGTGAACCGGGAAATTCGCGCATGACAACGTCGTCAAACCATGGTGGTATCAAAGGGGCAGGCTGGCCGCATACGGCTGGCAAACACATAGATAGAACAAAGGCTGTTCACTTTATGTGTACGTGGTGACTATTCCTGTGTTATCGTGCAGGAATCCTGATTAGTTAGGGAGGGCGTACATGACGTCGGTAGTTGTCAATCCGATCGGGCTTGCCGCTGCGGCGGCGGCCACCACCGGACTGTCGGCACAGGCTGCTGGGCATACTGCGCAGGCTGCTGCAGCCGCTGCGGTGGTGCCGCCGGGGATGGAGGAGATTTCGGCGACCAACGCTGCGAAGATCGTCGCGTACAGCGCGGAGGTGACGTCGGTGTTGTCCGGGGCCTCAGCGATGCAGGCGATGTACGGCGTGGCGAACTCGGTGGCCGGCACGGTGATGTCGCTGGAGGATGCCGCCAACGCCGTGTTGATGAACGCGGTGCTGTAGGGCCGCGCGGGGAGACTGGGGAGCGTTATGCCACCGGGGGCCTATCAAGCTGAACCGCCGGAACTGACGTCGGCGGGGTTCTGGTTGGGGCCGTCGGCTGCCTCGTTTTTCGCGTCGGCCGCGCAGCTTCAAGCGTTGGCGGCTGCCGTCATCGGCATGCTGGGTGGGCACGCGGCCGTGGAGTCCGCGATGTCCATCAACTGGCCCTCGGTGACCGGGGAGGTCGCCCGGGTGGCGCACGTGCCGCATCTGGCGTGGCTAGCGACCGTGGCGACCATGCTCAACCATGCTGGCGCCAGCATCATGGCCACCGGGGAAGCCTTCGAGACACTGCGGGCGGCCACCCCCAATCCTGGTGAGGTTGTCGGCAATCAAACCGAGCACGGCGCACTGGTCGGGGCCAATTTCCTGGGGATGCTGACTCCGCTCATCATCGCCAATCGCGGCCAGTACACCGAGATGTGGATGAGGGGGTCGGCCAACAAGTCGGCCTACGAGGCCGCATCCATGGCCGGAGTGCAGGCGATTCCGCCGCTACCACCACCGCCGCCCAGCACCGTCGGTGCTGCCGGTGGTGGCTCCCAGCCAGGTGAAGGGCTGGCCCAGGCCGCTGATCCCAGTCAGATGATGAACACCGCGACTGGGCTGTTCCCGCAACTGTTGAGCATGCCGATGCAGGCACTCAGTGGCGGCGGCCCGTTCAAGAGCCTCACCGAGATACCTCAGCAGGCGCTGGGTCAGATCAGTTCGCTGGCGTCCTCGGTGGATCTCGCGCCAGAGGACTCCGGTGGCGAGTTCGCCGGCGGCGACGCAGACTGGGTGACGCAAACACCGCAGGCCGGTGGCGCGGTGGCGGCCTCCCTCGGTGGTGCCGGCGGGGGCGGCGGTATGGGAGGAGCGGTGTCGGCCGCCTCAGCGCTGCGCAGTCCCGGCTCGTGGGCGTCCTCGGTGAGCGCGGCGAGTCCGGTCAGCGCCGACACGGGATCACGTATCGAGCAGGCGCGAGTCGGCACGACGATGCCGGCCAGCATGGGCGGCGGGGGAATGATGGGCCCGATGGCTCATGGGGCCGCCGCGGCAGGCGGCGCCGGTCAGCACGACAGCGAGAAGAAGCAGGTCGACGGGGCAACTGTGATGGCCGCCGCGTCGAACCTCTACAGCGGCACTGACACGATGCCGGTGATTACCGGAGGCGGCGGTCTGCTGACTGCCAACACCGGGGGCAAGGGGGTGCCCTGAGCGCGTTGCGGGCACAACACATATTCGACAGATACCTCCAGGTGCCGCACCCGAAAAGTGCTGCGGCCGTTGATGAAAGGCTGAGAAGACATGCAAATCGCCGGCGATATGGAACTCATGGAGACCACCCAACAGGGTCTCTTCGAAAAGCAGGACCGCCTGCAGTCCATGGTTCAGCAGCTCGGTTCGGCGCTCGAAGGCGTTGCACCGGGCTTCAAGGGCAGCGCCCAGGTCGCGTTGATGCGGATCGGTGAAGACCTGCAGACCATGGGCAACCAGCAAGCGATGATGCAGGAAGAGCACGGTCAAAAGATGGGCGTTTCGAAGGCCAGCCTGCAGGAAGGCGACGAGGACGCCGCCTCCGGGCTCAGCGCCATCGACGCCTTCACCGTCTGACCGGCACACCCCGACATCCCCGCATCCAGGAACGAATCTAAAAGGAGCACATCATGAGTTTGATCGAGTACAACATCCCGTTGATTCAGGACTGCGCTCAGCAGATCGCGGCCTGCAAGACGATGACAGCCGAAGTCGCCGCCGAAGCCGCGAAGCTCAGGGGAATGACCGAGGCGCACTTTCAGGGTGGCGGCGGCGACTCATTCCGCGAGAACTACACCCAGGCCATCACACTGGTCGATGCGTTGAGCGGCAAGCTCAACGAAGCCGAGACGGCCCTGCTGACCGGTGCCGACGGGATGGTCGCCAAGGACGGGGCGATCAAGGCGCAGTACGTGTAGGTGGAAAGCACCTTCGGTGACGGGTATTCGGCCCGGTCTGGCGATTATGTCGACAGGCCGGGCCGAGTGCTTGAGGGCGGGTTGTACGAGAGATCTCACGACGGGAGAGGGTAGAGATGACCGGGGCGGCATTTGTGGGTCGGCCGGGTCCGCGCATGGCGGGACCGCGGCCGGCGTCGAGCTTGGAGATCACGGCCGAGGGGCTGTGGCTGGTGCAGGCGTTGTGCGGGGTGGAGACCCTGCCCGCGGTGCTGGTCTGCCGTCCGTTCGTCAGTGAATGCGGGCTGCCCGAGAGCCACCCCGGCTATGCGGTGCTCGAGGAAGCCGGGGTACTTCTCGACGGTCAGGCCGTGCACCCGCAGGTGAAACTGTGGGTCGAGGCGCTGGGCAACCCGGATGTGGTGTTGGCGTGTCTGATCCATCGCGGGGGCGAGCATCTACGGGTAGCTATCGCACGCCGCGGTGATATGACGATCGCGGCCGCGCGGCACGGCGAAAACGTCACGGTGGAAAGTCTGGGTTCGGGAATGACGATCGCGGGCGTGGTAGAGCGCGTGCTGCCGCTGTGCGGGCCGGTGCTGGAGCCGGCCCGCTTCGATGCGGTGACTGTCCCCACGGCCGACCTGCTGAGCAGTTTGGCGCAGGTTCTGCGCGGCGAGCACAGCCCGATGGTGGCGTTGGGTCGCCTGGGCATGGATGCCGATCAGCATCGCATCGTGACGCAGGCCGCCGATCATCCGATCATGGAGTTGTCGATGGCTGTGGTGACTCACGGCAGCAATCATCAGATGCAGGTCAGCAAGGCAGCAGCCACGGTCACCGACACCAGCGCAGGAAGGCTCATCAGTGGGCCTGTGCGCAGCGAGAGCGGGTCGTGGTGGACGCTGATTGCTCCGGGCACTACCGCGGCGATCACTTCAGCGCTGAATGCGGTGATGGCGACGGTGGGGCTCGCGGACTGGTCGTCCACGCCCCGGATCGGGCGTTAGATGGGCCACGACTGGTCCGCTGTCGGGTGCTGAGCCCGACATAAAAATCAGTCAAAACAGGTGTTTACGTGATGCCTAAAAGTGCTTAATCATGTACTGTTGTGAATCAGTCCGAGGAGGTAGGCCACTTGTGGCGCAGGAGAATCGAGAGCCCGTGAGCGATCAGGACTTTTTCAGCCAGTATCTGCAACCGACGGGTACGCCCGCCGGGGAGGACGCCGCGACACCAACATCGCCCGATGACATCGCGCGTGAGGATGGCGAGGCCCATACCAATTCGAGAATGCCTGTCCCGCAGGCCGACCCGCACGACGGCAGCGCAACGCCGCCGCCCCCGTCGTACACCACGGGCCCGGCGGCCGAAGGCGGATTCGACAGCGGCCAGGCACCGCCGAGCGCGTACCCCACACCGCCACCGGCCAGCACGCCCCCCTGGGCGGCCGAGGGCGGGTTCGACGGCGGCCAGGCACCGCCGAGCGCGTACCCCACACCGCCACCGGCCAGCACGCCCCCCTGGGCGGCCGAGGGCGGGTTCGACAGCGGACAGGCACCGCCGAGCGCGTACCCCACACCGCCACCGGCCAGCACGCCCCCCTGGGCGGCCGAGGGCGGGTTCGACAGCGGACAGGCACCGCCGAGCGCGTACCCCACACCGCCACCGGCCAGCACGCCCCCCTGGGCGGCCGAGGGCGGGTTCGACGGCGGCCAGGCACCGCCGAGCGCGTACCCCACACCGCCACCGATGGGCGAGCCGCCTACGGCAGGGCGCCCGGGCGGGGAGTCGACTCCTCGGCACGCACAGCCACCAGCAGGTGGTGACGGGCCCGTCGGCGACCCCGACGGGTACTACGCCGCTCAGTCCGGGTATGCAGCGCCGGCACCACGGCGCGCGCCGGTCCCGCCACCCCCACCGCGACAGTACGATCCACGCGGCCCGGTGCCGCGTCCCGATCCGGTCGAACGGCGCGACTGGCAGTCCGGGCCGGCGGCTGCCTACCCGGCTGCGTCGCCGCAACCACAGCAGCAGCCAGCGCCACCGCCCCCACGCCCGCCTGAGCCTGGACCCATCGGGTGGCCCGCGCAGCGGCACGAATCGGTGGGAGCAATGCAGTCTCAGGTCCGCGAGGCGGATTTCGTCACTCCCTACAAGCAGGTTCCCGAACGTGGGTGGCGGCGCAGGGTGTACAAGACGACGCGGATCAATTTGGGCCTCAGTCCCGCCGAGCGTGAGTGGAATGACTTGCGGCGGCGTTTGACGGTGAATCTGCGTGGCACCTACACGATTGCGGTGTTGCAGCAGAAAGGTGGAGTGTCCAAGACGACCACCGCTGTGGGAATCGGTGCGGCGCTGGCGCGTTACCGCGACGACAAAGTGGTCGCCATCGATGCCAACCCCGCCAGCGGCAACCTCGCTAAGCGGGTCAATGAGCCCAGCACCGGGACGTGGCGAGGGCTGTTGGCAGACGCGAATTTGCACTCCTACAGCGATTTTCGGCATTACCTGGGCAAGGATGGCTCGTCGGGTTTGGAGGTGCTGGCCGGCGATCCTGGGGACAAGGTGATCACCGGCAAGGAGTTGGTGATGACCTGGCAACGGTTGTCTCGGCAGTACCCGATCGCGTTGCTCGACTGTGGAAATCAGATGCGTGACGATGTGATTGCGGCTGTCCTGTCGATGGCTGACGCGGTGGTCGTTCCCACGACGACGCGCTATGACGGGGCCGAAGCTGCCCGCGAGACGCTGGATTGGCTTATGCAGCATGGTTACCCGCACCTGGTGCGCTCGGCGGTGATGGTGGTCAGCAATGTCAACAAGGTCACTCCCACCAAGGCGGTGCGCAACCTTCATGAGGGGTTTGAGCGTGCCGTGCGGGCAGTTCATGACATTCCCTACGATCCGCACCTCAGCGATGCCACTGCGATCAGCTTCGATCGGCTGGCACCGCAAACCCAACGGGCGTTCATCGAGACGGCGGCCTCCCTGGTGGACGGGTTCGCGGGGGCGGCTGACAAAGATCCGGGGTATCGGCCGCAGTGGCCGACGCCGGGCGACGACGACGGGCAGGGGCGGCGATGACATCGACAGACGTTGCGGTGACCGAGAACCACCCGGCTGGGACGGTTGCCGCTGAGCGTGTGCGCTTGGCTGAGCAGGTGCGTGTGGCGGTGCTCTTTGAGGGCCGCCAGCACGATCTGACCCTGCCTGCGAGTTCGCCGGTCGCGGCCGTTGCTGACTCATTGGTGCGGGTCCTGCTGACTCGCGAGGGCAGCGACGACGGGATGCGCAAGCCCGACGACGATCGCATGATCAGCCCTGGCGTGGTGCGGATGACGCTGATCAGTGGACAACCCTTGGACCGCACGCAGAGCCTGACACAGCAGGGCGTGCGCGATGGCGAGCTGCTGGTGCTCGACGTCATCGACGCCGAGGTGGAGTTCACCCCAATTTTCGAGTCGCCGTCCTCGGCGGTGGCGGTGCTCAATCAGCAGCAGTATTCGGTGGTGACCGCTGAGACCGCCCGTCGGGTGGCCGGAGTGGTCGCAGCGGCGGCGGTGGCCGCGGTCACCGCGCTGTTGGGGTTGGCCTGGTGGCGCAATCTGGAAAGCGGCCAGGATTGGAACCTGATTCCGGGCTTAGCGACAGCGGGCCTGGCATTGGTGTTGTTGGTGGTCGGGTCACTGGTGTGGTGGCGGGCCAGGGATTCGGTGACTGCGACGGCGATGTGGCTCTCGGGGGTGCTGATCGCCTGCCCGGCAGCGGCGGTGATGGTGACACCGGGTTATCCGGGGTCGTGGCATCTGATGTTGGCGGCGGTGGTCACAGCGGCCATGGCGGCGGCGTTGTGGCGGTTGAGCCCTGCTCCACGGACGGTGGTATCGGCTACGGTGCTCATCGGCACGGCGGTGGCGGTACTGGCACTGATCTACGCGGTGACCGGGGTTTCGCTGCAGAACCTGTCGGTGGCGTTGCTTGCGATCAACTTGTTCGTGCTGACCGGTGCACCGAAGATCGCGGCACGGATGGCCGGTATCCCGATACCCCCGTTTCCGACCGTTACCGGCAAGGACACGTTCTCCGATGCCGATGCGATTGCCGCGGAGGCATTGGTCGCCGCTGAGCATCAGGGAACGCCGACCGTCGAGCAGCTTCGGCGCTCGGCCGAGGCCGCGAACATCTATCTGACCGCACTGTTGGTGACGGTCGGGGTGTTCTTCGTGGGCGGCTCGGTCTGGGCGGTGATCCCCGGCCAGGGCCGCTGGTGGCTGGCCACGGTGTACATCGGCGTGTTGGTTGCCATCCTGGTGATGCGGGGGCGTGCGTTCGCCAGCCGGGAGCAATCGATCATCGTCGTGGCGACCGGGTTGCTGATGGTGCTCATTACCGCGGCCAACTACGCGCTCGCGGGTGAGGGCACTTTGAGTGTCTACGTCGCGGCCGCGGTGGTGTTCGGTTTCGGTGTGGCCGGATTGGTCGCCGCGGCGGTTGTCCCGGCCAAGGTGTTCTCGCCGGTCTTCCGCAAGGTCATCGAATGGGCCGAGTACCTGCTGATCGTCATGATTCCGCCCATGACGATCTGGCTGCTTAACCTCATTTACCTGGCGAGGAACATGTGATGAGAGGCCAACGTGCGGGGGCGCTGGCTGCCGTGGCCATGATCGGGGCGGCGTGGCCGCTGGTCGGTGCACCTTCGGCGGCCGCTATCACACCGCCGGTCGTTGATCCGCTGGCGGTGCCCGACGGCACCCCGGGACCCGACGAGCCGATGGAGCAAAAGTTTGACTGCATCGCCACTGGGCTGATTGCCGGTACTGACCCGGCGGCGGTCCCAGGATCGCAAGCGTTTATGAACCTGCCCCGGCTGTGGGAGTCCGCCGGCCGGGGAGCAGGAGTGTCGGTGGCGCTGATCGACACCGGGGTATGGCCGAACTCTCGGCTGCCCAAGCTGCGCGGTGGTGGCGATTTCGTGATGGCTGGCGGGGATGGGTTGCAGGACTGCGACTCTCATGGCACGACCGTCGCAGCGATTATCGCCGGAAGTGCCGCCGAAGGTGACGGGTTGGTCGGCGTGGCGCCGGAGGCCGAGTTGATATCCATCCGGCAGTCCTCGCAGATGTTCAAGCCGGTGGCGCCGTCGGCAACCTCGGAGGAGGACCGCCGCGCCGGCACAGTGAGTAGCTTGGCGCGGGCCGTAGTCGCCGCGGCCGACAGCGGAGCCCGCGTGATCAACATGTCGATCGTGTCCTGCATCCCGGTGCTTAAACCCGTCGACCAGACCACGCTCGGGGCAGCGCTGCGGTACGCGGCGGTGGAAAAGGACGCAGTGGTGGTCGCCGCATCGGGCAACACCGCCAATCCAGGATGTGCGCAGAATCCCAATGTGGACGCCACCAGTGTCGAAGACCCACGCAATTGGGGCTCGGTCGTGACCATCAGCACCCCGTCCTGGTTCTCTAATTACGTCCTGTCGGTCAGCGCCACCAACAACGAGGGGCAGCCCGCCGTTGATGACCAGGGCACCGACATCAGTTTGGGTGGGCCCTGGGTGGGAGTGGGGGCACCTGGGCTGTTCGTGGAAGGCGTCAACCAGGAAGGCAACCTGATCGACGGTACCCACGATTCGCAGACCAACTCGCTTAAACCGATGAGCGGCACCAGCTTCTCGGCGGCCTACGTCTCGGGGTTGGCGGCTCTGATCCGAGCGAAGTATCCCGATCTGCCCGCCCACCAGGTGATCAACCGGATCAAACAGACCGCGCACTCGCCGGCCGCAGTCGTGGACAACCGAATCGGCTACGGCGTGATCGACCCGGTGGCGGCGTTGAACTACGACGTTCCACCGATCCCGACGCCGAGGGAAAACTTGTCGCGTCCCTTCGGCCCGCAGCCAGCTCCAGCTGAACCCGACCGCCGCCCGATGGTCATGGCGTTGGTCGGTACCGCGACGTTGGCGGTACTACTGGGTGCGGTGCTGGCAGTCGGCGCTATGTCGAAATCGCGACGAGGCTGAAAGGGCCGTTCCAATGGTGATGTTAGAGGAACATATTCCCGGCCCGAAAGCCGGTTTGAACGAACAGATCCGGCGGTGGCGCTTGGACTTGCGGTTGTCTTTGGTGATCATTGCCGAGGTCATCGCGTTGACTGTCTTGGTCGCCATCACGCCGGTGGCCTGGTGGGCAGCGGTGCTGATCGCGGTGGCGGCCCTGCTGCTGGTCACGCTCAGCTATAACGGCGCCACGGCGTGGGGATGGATTATCCGCGCCGTACGCTATGCCTACTTCCGCCGTAGCGCGAAGGCCCACCTGCGACGTGCCGGCATTCCTCCTGCATTCACCGTGGATATGCCAGGGGCTGGCGCGGTCGGGATGCGTTGGGATGGCCAGTACGCGGTGACCATGATTGCGTTGCACGGCAAGGCATTCGCGCCGACGGTGCTGGTACCTGCTGGCGCAGAGACGACCAATCTGATTCCCCTGCAAGGAGTTATCGACCAGCTCCATCAGTTCGCCGGACTGGAGCTGCATTCGGCCGATGTGGTGTCAGCGGGGGCCCGAGTGGCCCATGACGGGCGTTACACCCCGAAATACGAAGAGATTATCGCTGACCGCGCTGCCGTCGGGGAGCGACGCACCTGGCTGGTGCTGCGACTGCGCCCGCAAGCATGCCTGGCAGCGATGGTGTATCGCGGCGATGCGGCCGCCGCCGCAGCAGCGGCCACCGAGCGGGTCCGCCAGTCGGTGCTTCGAGCGGGCTGCCGGGCGATCACGTGCACGGCCGATCAGATGAACCAGGCCACCGCGACGCTGCTGGCCGGTGCAGAGCTTAACCGGATTCGGGAGGGCTGGAGCTACCTGGACACGGTGTCTGAATACGTGACGACATATCGGATCGCGGGCAAGGATCTCAGCACGCGGGTGCTCAACGACGTGTGGACGGTGCGCTCTGATGCCACGGTCACCTCGATTCGCCTGACCGCCAACCGGGCTGGAGTGGTCGCAGCCGGGGCAGTCGTGCGGTTTCACACCCCGGCACCGATCACTCATCCGCCCCTGCTGACGCTGCGACCGGTCATCGGGCAATGCTTCGACTCGCTGCTGGCAAGCTTGCCACTCGGCGATCGGGCGCTGCGCCTTGAGATTTCACCGCGCCGGCTGCTCGACCCGGCCGAGCTGAAAGTGCCGGCCGGGCCCAGCGGGCCCATGCTGGGAATGACGGTGACGGGCGTTCCGTTCCTGATGCCACTCACCGATCCGCTGCGCGCCAGCAAGATTTCGCTATGTGCGGCGCTGGACACCGTGATTCCGCTGCTGTTGCGGGCCAGTGCCGCAGGGTCGGTCATCCTGATCCATACCGACCGGCCGCAGGTGTGGCAACCCTTGTGCGACAACACCCATCGCATCAGCATCGCCAGCGATCGCGAGCCCGTGCGCTCTCCGAACATCATTGTCGCTGACGGGATCGGACACGGCGTCACGGCCGGCGAGCGTGGGCATACCCTGATCACGCTGAGCGACGTCGCCGAACCGGATGCAGATGTGACGCTGATCCAGCATTCCGGCGATGAGCTCGTGCTCAGCACCCCAAGTGTGCAAGGAGTCCGACTGAGCATCATGCGGCCCCGCAATGAGGCACAGTTCCTATCCCATCTGGTGGTGCAGGCGTGATCAGCCAGCGTTCCTTGGATGCCCTGCGTGCGGCGATGAAGGTAGTGGGGACTGCGCCTGAGCGCGCGGCCCAAGTATTCGTACTGGCCACTCAGGATGATCCCGCGCTGGCAGACGGATGGTTAGGCCGATACGCGACCGGGGAGCGGACGCTGACGGTGCTGTCCAAGCTCTACGAGCACGCTGACCGGCTGGGCGAAGGGTTGAGCCGGCTGCAACTGACCCCTGCCAGGATGGGTGCGTTCTTCGACATTGAGTACGCGCGCATCCCGATCGTTGATCAGACCACCGCCCAGCTTGCCTACGCGGCCGCGCTGCTCACTACGAATCAGTTTCAACAGGCCAGTGACGTACTCGACCGATTACCGGCTGATCACCCCGAAACCGGGTATGTGCGAGCGTGTCTGGCGACGAAGACACAGCGCTGGCCCGACGTGTTGGCCGCGGTGGGAGTATGTACCCAAAACCCCAGGGATGTATATCTGGTTCGGGCGGCGAGTCTGCTGGAGGCCTGGGCGGCGGCCAGTCTTGGCTTGATCCAGCCGGCGTTGCAGGCGGCGCAGCGCGTTATCGACGGGAAGTCGACGCCTACGGAAGGGTTGGCTGCGCGGGGGGCTGGCGTTAACGATCCGCTGACACGCGATGCCCTGTTCTGTCAGGCCTTGGTACTTCGCCATCAAGGTGAGGACGAGGAATCCGAGGCGGTGTTGACCGGAATCCGTGTGCAGTGGCCGGATTTCGAGCGTGCTCAGGTCGCACTCAATGATCGAACGTTCGGGTTGGACATCACCGACCCGGAGACGATCGCCACTCGAACCGACAAGTGGGATCCGGCCACCGGCACCAGCCGCGCCGCCCGCGACCAAGCTGACCGCGACGCCACCCGTCAAGAAGTGCTCGCCCGCGCGGAGGAACGGCTGGCGGCGTTCATCGGTCTAGAGGGGCCCAAGGAACAGATCGCGGTGTGGCGCACGGAAATAGAGATTGATCTTCTTCTTGCAGAGCAAGGGGAGGATGTCGGCACCGCCAATGAGAACCATATGGTCTTTGAAGGTCCACCGGGCACAGCGAAAACAAGTTATGCGCGGATTGTCGCCGAAATCCTGTTCGGGCTGGGGAAAATCGATCGTCCTAAGCCACTGGAAGTGACCGAGGAAGACATCGTGGTCGGCTACGTATCGAAGACCGCTGAGAAGATGCGCGACATTTGCGAAGAAGCGCTGGGCGGGGTTCTGTTCCTCGATGAGGCCTACCGGCTCGCGCCTGTAACGGAGGGGCATTCTTTCGGCAAGGACGCCATCAACACATTGCTCAAATACATGGAGGACTACCGCGACCAGCTCGTGGTCATCGTGGCGGGGTACCCGGTTGAGATGCGCCGGTTCATGGCAACCAATCCCGGCCTCGCGGGCAGGTTCCACTTCACGTTGACCTTCGACAGTTACAACGCTGACGAGATCGTCGCTATCGGCCGGTCAATCGCGGATCAGGAAAAGGTGACCGTTGCCGAGAGTGCGTGGGAGTTATTGCGGCAAGAAACGGATCGTCTTCGCGCCATTCCCGCCAAGGCGGGCACCGCTCTCGACGCCGCGGGCAACGGTCGCTACGCCCGCAAGGTGGTGTTGGCGTGCAAGCGGGAACGTGCCCGCCGGATGCACACGCTGGGCTCTGCGGGGTTGAGAGAACTGGCCACCTCCGATCGCGCCGCGTTCGACGTCACCGACGACGACATGGCCCGTGCACTGGCCTCAGCTCTGACGACCGAAGGAGCCAATGACGTACCTGGCCAACGGGTGAACTCGTGATGCGCTGCTGCGCCCCAACCACCGCGCTCGTTCGCGGTGTGAGGTATCGGTAGGGGCGGGTACCGGCGACGGCCGCTACTTGAGGTGTGAGGATGACGGCGCGAACAACGTGGAAGCGGTTGGCGACGATTTTCGCCGCGGGGCTTAGCGACAAGATCTGCACGGATCACGTTGAACTTCGGGATGATTGCCCCTATTTCCGCGACACCGCCGCACTGCGGCTCTACGAGGCCAAGTCACCCGGGCAGTCCGGTTGCTCCTGGCAAGAAGTCGTGACGAAGCTCGCCGCCCGGTTCCAGCATTTCGAGGAGTGCACGGCTCACGACCGGAAGGGCATAGACCCGCAGACCTGTCCGTTCTGCGATGACGAGGCCCGTTGGCGGCGGTACGTAGACTTCTGCGGTCGACAGGGCGTGCGCCCGGTCATGCTCGACGGGGGCAGTAGCAGTGTCGATCTACGACGTCCGTCGTCGCCAATCCACAGGTAGGCCCGCCCGGGAACTCGTGATGTCCGCTGCCGGGCTGGCGCGCAGACCACCTTGCGCAATTGTGCGCGTAATGTGTTCGTGTTGACTACTTATGACTAATTGTGTCACTGTATGGTCATGTCGTTGGGTGAAGCGGTCGGATCTCTGTCCGGCATGGATGCGGCGGTGGATTTGGCGCACCGCCTGCTCAAGCTCGGCAAGGGCGGCTTGGGCAAGGTTTCTGAGGCCACCATCTGGGAGGTGCGCGCGGTCGACCCGCTGGCAGTGATCCTCTTCGCTGCGGGCCCGCAGGGCTGCGGCGAGGGGGAGCCGTGGGTACGTGCTGCGGTCGACAACGCTGATTCCGAGGACACCGTGCGGCCCGGGTGGGCGCGTGCGGCACTGCTGTGCGCGACCCGCCACCCGCTGATGGCGAGTTCGGTGGCACGCCTGACCGGGCTCGATGGGCGCCAGCGAGACTGCCTGGTGTTGGCGCTGCGTACGGCGCTGGACGAGTTCCCCAATGCGATGGCCGAGTCGGCTCGCGGCTAAGCGAAAGGCCAAACGCTATGTACGTCAAGCCATCCACTCCGTATTGCGGCTTCGGTCGTCGTGCCGGTGGCAATGAGATGTTTGTGCCTAGCAGTGCAGCGCATGTGCTGGTCTCGGCCCCGACCGAGACGGGTAAAAGTCGGCGGCTCTTAGCGCCCGCGGCCACGCTGTGGGGCGGGCCGGCGGTGGTCGTATCGTCCAAGGACGACCTCATGCAGTACGTGATGGAGCGAAGGTGGGGACCCAAGGCGCTGCTGGACTTGCGTCCGCTGAATTCGCCTGTCTATCCCGACGGGGTGGTCGCCAATACCTACGATCCGACCGTCAGCATCCACAGTCCGTACGAAGCGTTGACCGTGGCCGAGACGATCATGCAGATGTCGACGGTCGGTTTGGGCTCCGGTGCGGACCAGGTGTCCGATGGCGGGGTGTGGGAGTCCCAGGCGGCTGGGCCGCTGGCCGCGTTCCTCTACGCAGCCTCCCCGGAGGGTAATTCCAAGGGGATGTCCTGGGTGCTTACTGCGGTCGACAATATCGACCCGGAGAACAGCACCGAGCCGGGGTGGGTGCAGGCCGCAGCGCTGTGCTACGAGTACCCGACGCTGGCAATGGGCATGGCCCGGATCATGGAAATGGATCCGCGCCAACGGGACTCGGTGGCCATCACCATGCGCAAGGCGATCACGCCGTGGCTGCGCACCTCGCTGCTCAACCGTGAGGGCTTCGAGCCGTTCACCCCTGATTTTCTCGATGATCCCCTGGCAACCCTGTTCATTCTGGCGCCGGCCGATGGCACTGTGGCCGGTTCAGCGGTGACCCTGCTGGACTCTCTGGTGCGGCGGTGGCGCGAGAAAACCTCAGCCAGGGAGCCTATGCACCGCCTGCTGATGGTTATTGACGAATTGCCCAATACCGCACCCATTCCCAACCTCCGGCGCATCGTGGGAGAAGGCCGCGGCCTCGGTATCAACCTGATGGTCGCGGTACAGGCATCCTCTCAGCTCGATACGGTCTACGGGTCGGTGTACGCCAATGAGTTGCGCGATATCTTCCCGGCCTCGATCATCATGTTCGGTGCGCGCGAAGAAGAGCTCCTCACCGCCGCCGAGCACTGGTCTGGGCTGACCAACCGTCGGCCGCAAGGCTTCAGCCAGAACGACGGCGGGAAGAACCTGAACAACGATCTGGGTGCGACGCTGCGCTGGCAGGAGCTTCTGCCGCCTACGCGCGAGCATGCGCGCCTGTTGATTCGTGGTGGGGTGGGTACCTGCGTCGAGATACCGGACTGGTCAGTCTTTTTGGAGCTCTACGATCAGACCAGCCAAGCGATCCTCGCCAGAGCGCGAGGCCAAGGTACCGATCCTGGCACCGTCGGACCGGGCAAGCTTCGCCGTATGGTGCGGCGCATGTGGGCGGATCGTGACAATGCGCGCTGATCCTGAGCTTGCACGGCGGATAAATCTGCTCTTTGACGTGATTCACAAGCGTGCAGAGCCCCCTCTGACCACGGCCGCAGCTGCAGCCGCGATCACGGCGCGAGGTGGTGTGCCGGTCAGTGCCGTGGGCCTGGAGGCGTTGCGATCAGGGGTGAGCGGCGATACCAGCCGCGCAGAGCTCAGTGCGGCCGCCGAGTTCTTCGGTGTACCGGCAATTTATCTCACCGAGACAGGATCGCGTACCGGCATCGACGCACAGCTTCACCTTCTGCGCATAATGCGTGATGCTGGCGGCCTCAATGAGATCCGGGCCATGCACGTGTGCAACCCGCCTGAGCGTCGCTGATGCTCACGGCCAGTATTAACGGGGGAAGTCCATCATCGGGGCTTCGGTCGTGCCGCGTCGAACATCGCTTCATCAAGCGACTTTCGCGTGCGTTTCCTATCTGCGGGGTTCGCCGACGGGTCGTCGTTGTTCGGCAACGGGACACCACCATCGCGCTTCATGGCAATAGCACTCGTCGCAGTGTCGCGGCACGAGCGTCGGGAGCGTGCTCGTGACGGCAGTCGGTTGGGTCATCGGTGTTGGTGCAGTGGTGTTCGTCGTATGGGAGATCGTCCGCCGATTTCGCGCAGCTGCCGCGCACCTGCAGCACTGCATTGAGACCTTCGAGCCGACCTCGCCTGCCGGCGGGCAGACGTTGACTCCGCTGACCAGTCCGCGAGCGCGCACCTGTGCGGACGACACCGTGGAACCTGCGGATCAGTGGCCCTCGGTGTAGTCGCAACATGTTCGCTGCCTGGCATGGAAGCTCAATTCGGTTTACGGAGAAGGGAATCGGGGGATCGTGGGTATAGGGGTTGAGGCGCAAACATCGGAGCCCTCGCATGTCCAAGGTCGGTCAGGCGATGACGGCAGTTTTGCTGTGGGGCTCAACCGGTTGTTCGCCAGCATCTATCCGCCTGACCGTGGTCGGTTGACCAGCCAGGAGCTGATTCAGTGGATTGAGCGTGGCGGGATGCGCTTGTCGGCACCGTACCTGTCGCAACTGCGGACGGGCCAGCGTACGCAGCCGTCACGTGAGGTGATCGAGATGATCGCCGAATTCTTCGGTATCCGTGCCGATTACTTCACCGATTCGGGCTATCGGCAGGCTCTCAATGCTGAACTCGATTGGCTTGATCTCGCCCGCAACCCCGATGTCCGTCGACTGACCAGCCTGTTGCTCGAACTTGACGCCGACAGCCGCGAACAGTTCCTCGCGGCTTCCGGGGTGTAGCTGCGCGGTGGGCATCACAGGTGTGAGCGGCGGTGCCCGAGGCTCAGTAGCTTGATCCGATGGTGCTACTGGGTGTGAATGCTTGTTCGGCAAAGGTTTTGATGCCTACTCCTACTGCGGCCAGCGTCCACACGATACCGGCGGCGTTGAGGATGAGGCCGACAACGATGAGCTTGCCTGAACGAGGCATGGGGCGCACCGCACCGGCACCCAGTGGGGTGCGGTCGATGGGGTCTGCTGGCTCGATGGTGCGAAACGGCGATGGGGCGGTCATGTCGTCCGGGAGAAGCGGCAGGGTCAGGGTCACCGTCGGGGCAGTCGGGGCGAGGGGCCACCAGTCGGTCGACCCGTCTATTGCTAACCAGCCGTTGAGGATTCCGTAGATTCCGGCGGTCAGGGCTGCCGCGGGGAGCTGTGCGAGCAGCCAGGGCGCCAGGACGGTGTTCGTCAAGGTGTCTGCGGGTCGGTACAGCAGCACCAGGAGGGCACCCAGGGCGACGGCTGACCACAGGAAGGCGGGGATGGGGTAGGAGCGCAGTCGGCCGGGGATCAGCGCCTCGCTGCGGTGGTAGATGAGCTTGCCCAGCGGCCAGCCGATGGGGGCCAAGATGGCGGCCGCGATGACGATGCTGACTTCCAGGACACCCTCGACGGTTTTGACGCCGCGGGTCAGCAGCGGATGGCTGGGGTGGTCGTTGTACGGGCTGGGCCTGGCGCCGGCCACGTCACGGGTTCGGCGGCGGATTTTGCGATTGAGCAGCTCGGCGCGGCGGATCTGCATCGAAAAGATGCCCGCGTGCTCGGCAATCCACTCACGGCGGAGCTCGTCGTACCGGTCAACACTCGAAGTGAACACCATTTGTTTACGTGTTGCCTTCCACTGCGTATTCTGTCAGCATGATGATCATGACGGACAGCGTAGCGATGGGCAGTGCGATGGTCTACCCCATCGCCGCGCTTCTCGTCGCAATCGTTGCGATTGGCCTTCTGACCTTGCTGTTTGTGGTGTTGATGGTGCTTCTGGTGCGCCGTATCTGCCGCCGGGACGATCCGGCCGGCGCAGCACCACGGACTGACTCATCGGTAAACACCGGCGCTATGGGCGGCTACACGCCCGTAGGGGGCTCTCCGCTATGGCCAGCCGCGCTGGTCTGCCAGGTTCCGGAGCCGCAACCGGCCCGGCGATCCAGCAAGCGGTTTAGCCGTAGAGGTCAGCGCCGCCACCTCAGCTCACGTAGTGCATCGACCTTGCAGCACGGCGCCGGACGGGGACAGCGATGACGCTCACCAATGATCAGTGGTCGAACAATCTGACCGCTGAGGACGACGATGGGTTCGGCTATCCGCAGGCACCAGCTTTTGACCTGCCGCCGGGAGCCGAAAGCACGTACACCGCCCTCGATGAGGATGAGGACGGCTACGACGACATCGGCGGCGATCCCGACGACGATGCTGGCGACGACGCGCCTGCCGAGCAAGGGTTCGGGGATTGCCGCGACCCGGAGGATGGGGAAGCGGGCCCCGGCGATGACGACGTGTCCGACTACGACGACTATCCGGTCGACGGGCAAGCCCTCACCGGGCCGGTTGACGATGGCCAGGACGGCGCGGCGGAACCGCGCCGGGCACGGCGGTTCGACGGCAAGGTTGCCATGGGCTTCGCCGGCGCCGGGCTGGTGGCCGTGTTGGTGGCAATCGTCGGAGCAGTCGCTGTGTACGGCTCGGATGAGTCCAAGCCGACAGGCACTCCGAACGGGGCCGACGCCGTGGCGCTGCCACCGCCGCGCCCGGCAGCGCCAGCCCCGGCCGCCTCTCCCACCCTGGACCGCCCGATTTCCTACACCGCCGATGCGATGGGTTCCTGCGCGGAAGGCTCGACCTCGGCGCAGACCATGGCGGGCACTGACCCTCACGCGGCGTTCGTGTGTGTGCGCGGCGGCGGCGACGGCCAGTTCATTGACATCGAGTTGCCCGGCACTCACCTGATCACCGCCATTTCGGGCGAGTTCGGCTGGGTGGGGACCGATGCGAGCGGAACGAAGCCGTGGTCGCAGTATCGGGTGGTCACCACCGTGCAGTACACGTTCAACGACACCGACGGCACGCTGGTGACCCAGGAAACCAAGAACGTCCACGGCGAGGCGGTGCAGCCGATCAAACGCGTGCTGGCATCCAAGATCCGCATGCTGGTCCGGGAGACCTCCCGTCCGCCGGCGCAGCCCGAGGGCGGGGCGAGCGCCACGAATAAGCCGAGTGGCCCTTTGGGTCTGGAGCTTCCGCAATTGCCCGGGGTGCTCGGTGGTGGGCAACAGAACAGCGATCCGGTCGACGCGGCTTTTGCGATCAAGAGTTTGAAGATCATCGGCCACAAGCCGGTGTAACGGCGAGGGACTGACGGGACTGACCCATGGCGATGAGTCGTATCTGGCAACAACGAATCAGCGGCACCCAGGGTGCGCTGGTGAAGTTCGGAACGCCTGCAATCTTGATTCTGGCCGCACTGGCGGGGATAAACGTGGTGTGGCAGTTCCTGTTTGCCACACCACCGGACCTTAGCGAGCCGTCGCGGGCGGTGGTTAACCGCTCGGCGGTGGTCGGTGCGTTCGCTCAGGATTTCGTCGCGGTGTGGTTGGAGGCCAACACCCAGGACGCCGCCAGTTTGACTCAGTTCATCAGCGCCGATCCGGCAACGCTGGAGCTTCCCTCAACTCCGGCGGTGGTGATCAACACCCCCACCATCGTGGCGGTGTCCCTGGAGGGCGTCGCCGGGCAGGACGCCGACGCCGAAGTCTATTCCGTGGTGGTAGGGGTGACCCAGCGACCCTACGAATCGGCCGCACCGCATCGCGCGCTGTACCGCGTCCCGGTCCTGTGGTCACGCTTCGGTCCCCGCGCGGCCAGCTTTCCGGCGCGTATCGGCGGGCCCGGCGCAGGCGCGGACCTCCCACTGAGCTACCCGAGCACCCTCAGTGAGTCCGATGCGGCCTACAGCACCGCGACCGGGTTCTTGAAGGCGTATCTGACGACAGCTGGCGGGGTGGAGCAATACGTGACCACTGACTCGATGATTGCCGGGCTGGGCAATGCATACGAAAGCATTGCGGTGCACGGGGTTACCGCGCTTGGGTTTCCCCCCTCGGTGCCCGCAGACGGCGAGCTGGCCCGCGTGTTGGTCCGTGTGACGGCAGTGAACTCTCAGTTCGCCCCCTCGCCGCTGGTCTACCCCTTGACGCTTCGTGGGGTTGGCGGTCGCTGGCTTGTGGCCGCGATCGATAAGGCGCCAGCGGTATCTACCGACGACAGTCTCGTACCGGCCGCGGTGGCCACCGACTGGAGTTCAGCAACACCGAACTGACCGGCACGTCCATCCAGCGGCCGTGCCACAAGGAAAGGGAACAGAAATGATTGAAACCACCTTGGCCGCAGGGGATTTGTTCACCGCAATCCCGTCACTGTGGGAATCGGCTCAGATACCGCTGGCGATCATCGCCATCGCGGTTGGTGGCGTCGCCGGTGCGTTCGCGTTGGTGCGCGGGTTCGGCGCGGCGATGGGCAAGGTGCTCGGCGGGGTCGCCGTCGCGGCGATCATCCTCGGCGCGGTCGGCTTGGCCGTCTCAGTGAAGGGCACGGTGGACAAGCACGGGGGCGGCATCACCACCGGACAGTTCGGCTAGGTCACTTCGCGTAGCTACCGCGCGGGTGGAACAGCACGGTTCACGACAGTCAGTGAGGAATATGTGATGGGTGAGAACACTTTTCGCGGACAAACGGCGCGGGTTTACGCCGATGTGCGCGACTTCCCCATCTATGTCTCCCACATTGACGACAACACCCGCCTGTGGTTCGCACCGTGGCGCATCTGGGACGGCGCCACCTTCCTGATCGGTATCACCACCACAGTCTGGGCCACCCGCAAGTGGCTTGATTCCGGGCATGCGGTCGCCATCGCGCTGTTCGGTGTGGCGCTGACCGCAGCGCTGACGGTGGCAGCCCGGCAGGTCCCCGTGTCGCGGCCCAGCCCGCTGTATCGCATCGGCTGGCTGCTGGGTGGGCTGTTCCACACCCAACGCAAGGCCGGTATCAACGGTGACGGCGAGGCCGCACTGTCGCCGCCCAAAGAGGTGATCGGGAATCTGAGTTTCACCTCCGGGGGTGTCTACGCGGAGTTCATCGTCGACGGGCAGCCCGGCGGGATGATGCCCTACGCGCTCAAGGACGCCGTTGCGATGCGTCACCGCCCTCTGGTGCGCCAACTTCCCTCTGGGCTACTGCTGTGGGGCTGCTGCGTGCGCCTCGACCACCGGCGGCTGTTGCGGTGGATGCTCTCGGGCTACGCCAATGAGCCTGCGTGGGTGCAGGAAGTCCGGGACTGGGAAGACTTCTTGGCGATCGAGCCCTTCTACGAGCAGGTGTTCGGCATACGAGTTCCGGTGGACTCCGGTCAGGCCGGCCGAACCGGGGTGGGTGGGCTGGCCAAGGCCGCCACCGTGGTCGCCGGTCGTGACCCCGATGACCCGAGATCGCTTGCGGGTTACCAGGAAATGTCGGCCTCGATCCTGTCGAAGATTCCCGCTGAGTTCAACGCGCGACCGGCCACGCCGCGACAGATCCACTGGTGGTATAGGCGGCGCTTGGCGATGGGTGCAGTCGATGATCCGTTTCCGCACGGTTCCGGGGGGCCCGAACGGCTTACCGAGGTGGACTTCGCGGCCGTGGTGCCTGCACATTTCGATTGCGGTGACCAGCAGACCCGGAGACGACATCGCCTGTGGTGGCGGCGGGTGGTGCCGTCGCTGGCCGCGGTGCTGGTGATCCGAGGCACCCAGGATCGGGTGAGTTTCCAAAGCACGTTGGCCGTGGCGCAGATGCCGCGCGGCGGATTGGCCTACCCGCGCGCGGAGTATCTGCTGTCGCTCTACGACGTCGACGCACCTGCCGACATCGACATCGACTGGGTGCAGCACATTTCAACGCGCCCGGCCGAGCAGGCGCTGATCCGGATCGACCGCGCTCAGCGCAATCTCGATGATCAGGCATTTCAGCGGGCTGGGCGACGGTCCAGCGACAGTGACCTGATTGAGCGCTATTCCTCGGCCGAGGAGTACAACGCCAAGCTGAGGGCGTCGAAACTGGAACGGGAGGTGGAGGCCACCACCGTCGTGTCGGTCGGAGCCCATTCACGGGCCCAGCTCGACGGGGCCTGCCAGCAGTTGCAAACGCACTTCGCAGAAGACCTCGACACCACCTTGAGCAGGCCGCGCGGCAGCGCCCAACTCGGGCTGTGGCAGACCGGGCTGGCAGGCAGTGAAGAACGCAGCCCCCGAAGCCAGTTCAGCCAGCCCACGACCACCACAGAGTGGGCACGCTTTTCGCCGCTGGTGTCAAGCAAGCTCGGTCACGACACCGGGATTCTGTTCGCCCGCAATTTGTCCACCCGGCGGCCGACACCTGTCCTGATTGAACCCGAAGGTGCGGGCAGGCGGCGACAGGCGCCCGGGATGCTGTTCTACGGGCCTCCCGGTGGCGGCAAGTCCCAGGGTGCTAAGCGGGTGGTGGACGGACTGATCGCCCGGGGCAATCAGTGCAGCATCCTTGACCCCGGCTCCAATCGGGAGTGGGTGCCCGCGCTGGCGCATTTGGGGGACCGGGTGGCCGTGCTTGATCCCACACGCGGGCAGATTTCGGTCGACGGGCTGCGGATCTTTCGCCGTGAGATCGCGGTGGAACGCACGCTCGATCATCTGTTGCCCATGATGGGTGTCGAGCCCGACGCCGAAATTGCCCGGCAGCTACGGTTTTTGCTGCGCCCTGATCAGCGGGTGGCCGAGAGCATGGGCGGCCTGGTGCGCTACCTCAACGGCTTGCAGGGCAGCGCTCAGAAGGAGTATGCGGAGCTGGCCGCGCGCCTGGATATGTGGGCGAATATCGACTATCTGCGGGCGATGTTCGATGAGTCGCTGCCGACGCCGCCGATCGCTGAGAAGGACGCGGTGATCTGGCTGACCGGTGATCTGGAGCTGCCGACGACTTCGCAGACTGAGGATCTGCACCTCTACAAGCGTCAGACCGCGCGCGCGAGAGCGGGATTGGCGATCTACGGGATGATCGCGGCGCTGACACGGGAGAGCTACACCGGGCCGAACCGGCGGCCGGGCAAGTTTGGTTGGTTCGTTGCGGAGGAGGCCCGTGCCTACTTCGCCTCCCCGGTGGGTCGAGAGGACGCTACCGAACTGATCACCCAGGGCCGCAAGCAGCGCTATGGGCTGATCGGTATTGCGCAGCATGTCGAGTATTTCGACGGGATTCCCACCAAGGATTTGCCGACGCGGGTGATCACGCCGTTCAAGGCTTCGGCCCGAGACGAAGCCACCGAAGAGTTCAAACGTATCGGGATTGACCCCGATGAGTACCCCGAGGTGCTGAACCTGCGGACGGTCGAGGGGCACGGCTACGCCTACATGATTGATGATGCGGGGCGCACCGGCCTGGTGGACATGCTGAAACCCGTCCAGCCCGAACTCGTCCGAGCCTTTGATACCCGCGGTCTTGAGGACGAAGCGCTGGAGTCGGTGCGGTGATGTCCACCTATTCGGCCTGGCTGTACGCGCACCCACGACTTCGGCGGGCGTGGGTGATTGCTCAACTGCTGTGGGCGGGCTGGATGATGGCCTTGCTGACCGCGCCGCATGCGGTGGCTGCCGGGTTCGCCGGCGCACTCAACTGGCCCAGCCCGATCGTGGACACCTACGGCCAGCCGGTGGGCACCTACTTCATCAGTACGGTGTCGATGCTCGACGCGATCCGCACCCAAGGCAGCGACGTCAGCATTATCGATCCGGGATCGTGGATTCCCGCGTTGACGGACCGATTCGAAATCGCCATGACCTACAGCCAATTGGCCGTTGTCCTCGGCTGGTTCTGCGGGTTCTTGGTGATGGTGGGCGCCGTCGGGATCTGGTTCATCAAGATCGCACTGGGCTCGGCGTGGCTGGGCTGGCTGGCGGCTCTGGCGGGGCCGGTACTGGTCGCGATCAACAACATTCTTGGTGAATATCAGATCATTCCACTGGCGCTGGTCATCTGCGTGTTCATCGGCGGCATCATCGCGCTGACAAAGGGCTTTGGGCGCGGCGCTGGGGTGATGTGCAGCGGCTTCCTGGTGATCTTGCTGATCGGCTTCTTCCTCAATGACCCGGTGAAGGAACTCGGTGACAATGGCTTGCTCGCCGCCGGTCGGGCGATCGGGTTCGAGCTTTCGCTGGGGATCGCGAACAACGGCAGCTTCGACCCGTCCGGAAACGCCGAGAGCCAGGTCGAGCTCCTCTCGCAGTGGATGGCTACCACGCTGATTCGCCACCCCATTCAGATCGCCAACTTCGGCAGTGTGATCGACGACATTGGGGGGTGCGCGCAAGCCTGGAATGCCGCGCTCAACGCGTCCACCGTGCTGACTCCCGTAACCCAGGCGATGGCACCGGCGGGCAGCCACAACGGGCCGGTGGAAGCTATGCGGTCCTGCGGCGCCAACGACGCATACGCCCATGCCCATTTCCTCAGCGGCGAGACGATCGGGCTGATGTTCTTCATCAACTGCGTCGTGCTGGTCGTGCTGATGCTGCTGTGCTACATCGGCTGCGAAGTCATCCGGATCGGATTCAAGGCGTTTTGGAACGTGCTCGTGCTGGTGCCGGCCGCGGCAGTGGCTGTCGCGCCCGGTCCGCAGCGCGAGTTCGCCAAGCGCACCGCCATCAAGCTGATCGTGCACGCCCTGGAAATGCTGTTCGCGACAGCGGCGTTCGGGATTGTTCTCGTGCTGATGTCACGAGTGTCCACCGGAAGCCTTGAAGGATTCGAGGTTCAGCATCCGATCGCGATCTTGCTGCTCATGCTGCTGTTCGCCGGCGGGGCAGTGTTCGGGTTCAGGGCGCTGATGCGGGGCTTCGGTGATCGCGGGCTGCCCGGCCCGGGCGCGGTGCTGCGCAAGACTGCTGCCGTCGGGGCCGGTCCGATGAGCTTCTACCCGGCGATGCGGGACATGAGTCGCTCGATGCGCCGCGATATCAACGCCGACGGCGTGGGCTTGCCGAGTTCAGGCAAGCCCAGCGATGAAGGGACTCGCGCCCCCACGGCCAAAGGCCGCAAGCCGCATCCCAACCCCGGTGGTATTCCGTCGGATAACGGCACCGCGCCACGCACACCACCGACTGCCCAGCCCACGCCGCCCAGCCCCGCACCGGCGACGGGTACCCACGCAAGCTCCTCAGCGGCCACCGGCGCGGCGGCGCGCGGCGCGGCCGGTGGTGGGGCGGCCGGCGGTGGGGCGGCAGCCAGCGGCGCGGCGGCCGGTGGCGCGGCAGCAGGCGGTGGCACAGCAGCAGCCGCCGCGGCGGCCGGCCCGGCCGCACCCGTGGTCGCAGGGGCCGTGGTCGCGTCGAAGATGGCCGAAAAGCAGCAAGCCAAGAGCCGCGACTCCGGCCCGTCCGCCAGCAACACCGCGACGGCGCCCAAGGGCGCCCCTCCAGCACCAGGACGTCCAGGGGCTGCCCCAACCAACAGACCACAAGCACCGCCCACACGCGGGCCCGCGGGGCAGCCTTCTGAGCCCCGGACATCGACTGGGACATCACCGGCATCAAACCCGACCACCCCGGACGGGGCGTCTCCGGGGCGCAAGCCGCAGCCGCCGCAGGACGGGAGGACATCATGACTGCGACGTACGCCCACCGAAACACCGAACTGAACACGGCTGGCCGGGCCTATTGGGCCATGTCACGAATGATCAATCACGGGTGGTCGGTTCGCGGGTTCGGCCTCGACTTCGGTGGCTGGGTGCGCCTTCGCACTCCGACGGGAGTGGACCTGCCCGTCGCCGCCGATCCGATCGATAACACCCCATCGACGCTGGGGCGCAGGCCAGCGGAATCCGATGCACCGCTGCTGACACTGCACGCCTGCCGACTGCTCGGCCAGTGCGCCGCCGAGGGGCGCCAGGAGGTGCAGTCGGCCAGCATGATGATCGCGGCGCTTCTGCGCCTGCGGGTGCCCGCGGGGCGTGCCCATTCCGCTGATGCCCAATGCGCGTGGTACCTGCCCCATCAACACGAAGTGCAGCCCCCGGCATCGGTGCGCCGTGCCTACTGGGCGGCAACCACACTGACCGATGACTACGGGTGGCGCATCACTCGTGTCGATGAGCGAGGGTTCGTTGCGGTCGGCCCCTACGACACCGAGGAAGTCCCGTATCACAGCGGCACGGCCGTTGACTCGACCACCTCAGCGCTGCTCGCGCGACAGCTACCGATGGTGGCCGCCGACGGCGGTACCGGGGAGCTGGAGCGGCTGATCCTGGAGCACCAGCGGGCTCGCCAGGGCAAGGTGGGGGCGCGGACATGAGCAGCCCAACTCTGCCCAGCGACGTGGCCCGCCGCAGTCTGGCCCGCGAACACGGACTCCTCACAGCACCACGCATCGGCGCACGGGCAGCGCACGGCGGTCCGGCCCGATCGCGCGGTAGTGCTCTGCACCCGGTGCCGTGCGCCTCCGAGGCCCCCGACGCGCATCGCTGGGCGGGCCTAGTCGAGTATGCGGTGCGTCTGGCAGGCAGGCTTGACGACCTCGCGCAGGTCCGTCATGTTCTCGCCACCGTTGAATGCGACTGTGCGCCTGGCGCTTCCGGCTGCGTCCGTCATGTGCTGCACGACATCCTGCACACCAGCGACCCCTGCTCGGATACCGGGCTGGCGATGGGTTTAACCGTGCGCCGCCCGTGGGCATCGCTACTGCTGGTGTCGAGCCAGATCGGTGGGAAGAACGTAGAGAACCGCACCGATTCGACCGACTATCGAGGTCCGGTGCTCATCTACGGCGGTACCCGCATCGACCAGGCCGGCATCGAGCTCGGTCAGCGTCTCGGCATGAGGGAGATGAGCTTTCATTGCGACCAGCAGGGCTGGCTGGGCGCGTCGGTGCTGGTCGACGTACACCGCGCCCAGGGGTGCTGTGCGCCGTGGGGAACGACACCGTTTAACCCTGGACAACCCAAGTATCACTGGGTGTTCGAATCTCCCGCGCGGCTGGCCGCCCGGCCATGGCACGACAACGCGAAGGGTTTTGACAGGCTTCGGCCAGTGTCCTGGTCGGCGCTGGTCAGTCGTAAAGCCGCACGGCACGCCAGGCTGCAAGGAGATACCGGTGCATCCAGGTGACGATGGCGATCAGGGGTGCTGGCAGCAGTGGCGCACCGACCGCGAGCGAGAAGAACAGCGCCGATTGGCGCAGCAAAAACGTGACCGAAAGATCCGCAACAAGCTCAGTCGCGTGGTGGCGGTCCTTGATGAGCTGATCGCCCCCGGTGACCGGCAGCCACGCTGCCTCGATGAGGTCGCAGAGTTCTACGGAGTGAGTCAGCATCGCCTCGCGACCGTGCTCGAAAAGTATCGCGAGGAGTTCAGCCGGGATGGTTGGCGGCCGCAGAGCCATCGTCATGACGGCCATGACCTCTGGACCGACCGTGCCGTTGTACGTGCGGGGTTGCTGCTGGAAAAGTCCACTGTGGCAGCTCATCTGCGACATCTGCTCGGGGTGGGCGAGATCCCGCTGGTGTACTCCCAGGGTGACAGCCGTGTCGCCGAGTGCCGACAGCTCTACAGCAAGGCGCTCACTGTCGTTGCCGACGTCCATGGTGATTCCAGCCCCGATGAACTGTGGCGGGCAATGCAGGGGGCCGATCGGTACGACCTGATGGCGATGGTGGTGGCCCTGGCGGCACTGACGCCCTACGACCGTCCCAGCTTGGGGCAGTGGCTACGGGAAATCAGTGCGGTCACTACCAAGGACGGCAGTATCGCCCGGGGCCTGGCCCTGCTGATCCCTCAGCGCCAGACCGTGGACGCGCGCAAGCTCAAAGAGTCCGGGTCCGCACGGTCGGACCGGTTGCGGCCGGATGACGAAGGTGCGGTGTGCCAATGAGTTCTGCTGTGCCTCTTCGTTCGCCGCTGGCAGAACGGGGCCCTCGCGCCGAACAGATCGGTCGGCAGATCGCCGGGCTCTTGCCTCGGCATACCCATTATGTCCAGCCTCTGTCGGGAACATTGGAAGTCCTGCTTCACAAGCCGTGCAGCCCGCTAGAGACCGTCAACGATGTGGACCGCGAGCTGCTCACGTTCTGGAAGGTGCTGCGCGATCGGCCGGCGGACTTGGCGCGGGCATGTACCCTCACGCCGCACTCGCGGGTGGACTTCACCGCCGCGGTTAGCGGTTCCCGTGCCCCAGGCGACGTAGACGAAGTGGAGGTCGCCCGTCGAGTGTGGTTGCGTCTCAATCACAGTCAGGTCGGTACGGCGCGGATGCGACCGCAGTGGCAGAGCGCTTCGGCGCACCGCAAGATGGCATCGGGTCTGGGCGCGGCGGTCGATCAGATGGCCGACGCCGCCGCCCGCATCAAGAGTGTCAGCTTGGAGTCTGCGCATCCGGTGGAGTTGATCGGCGCCTTCGAACGCCAGCTCGGGGTGTGTATCTACCTTGATCTGCGAACAGATGTGTTCGGGGCGCAGGGCGCCAGTCTGATCCAGCGGGCACGCGTGGAGCCGATCGAGGTGCTGCGGGCGGTGTCCAGGGCCAAGGCTGCCGTAGTGATCCGCGCTGAGCGCGACACCGTAGCGGCCAGTGCGGTGCGCGGCTGGACGTATACCCCGGTTGGGGAGCCACGCGAGGGGTCGGCGGTGCACTTGTGGTCGAACCGGGTGCTGTCGATGCAGGAGCATCTCTTCGAGCTTCGCGACTGCGGCGGGAGTGCGCCATGACCACTGCGGATACTCTCGCCGTCCGTGAACGGCTGGTCGCGCTGTTGCGGGCCGCTGATGCGCCGATGACCAGCGCCGAGCTGGCCAGCATGCTGCCGTGGCTGACCCACCGTCTGGACGTGGGGTGTGAGCTGGTGTGCCAAGCACCCCGACGGTCGGCGTCGATGCGGGTGATCGAGTGTCATCGCACCTGGCACTTGGTGAGTCGGCCGCGGTCCTCGCAAGATTCCCGAACGGGTATCTACCGGCACCTGAGGAGCCTCGCCCGCGAAGGGATCATCCGAGCGATCCCTTTGGGGCCAAGGAAAGTTCAGTGGGCGTTCGTAGGCGAATAGGAGAGTTCACCATGAGAAACATCACCATGTACAGCAAGCCCGGTTGCGTGCAGTGCCGCGCCACCGCCCGAGGATTCGCCAAGGCCGGTGTCGCCATCGACATCATCGACGTCAGCACCGACCCCGCCGCCGCCGCCATGCTCACCGACTGGGGCTACCTCAGCGTGCCCGTCATCGTCACCCCCGACGGCCAACGCTGGGCCGGACACCGCCCCGACCGCATCACCGACGCCGCCCGCGCGGCGTTTCAGACGCACGCGCAGCTATCTGTGTAGCGCAGACAACCAAGGGAATCGAGAACCGGTATGGCAACCAACAACTCACGGGCGGTATATGTGTCCGAGCCGTCCAGGGGACCGGGACGGACGTGGGCTGTGAAACAGTTTGTGGCCCGCGCAGCCCGAGCCGTTCCCATGCCGACCCCGCCGAGGTGTCCCTGCGAAGTCTGCGCGTGCAGCAGTCGTCCGTCGACAGTCTGGTTGCCCCCTACAGTGGCGCACACGGCGGACGGCATCCGACCGTTCCTCACGCGGTGATGACCATGACGATGCAGACCCCGTTTGAGGTCAACGGAGACGTGGTTGACGACGTACACACCCCGGAGGCGCAACAGATACTCGGTGAAGCGAAGGCGGCCCGGCGGCGTCCGCTGTGTTTGTGCCAGTCTCCAGGGGTGCAGATGTACATCGCTGCCGCTGGGCACGATCTCATCGTGAAACGGATGCCTGGCACGGCGGCCGCACATGACCATCGGTGTCGCTCATGGCTGCCTCCCGGCGAGCTCTCGGGGTATGGGGCTGTTGCTGAGCGGTCTATCGTTGACAACCCCGCTGATGGCACAACGGCGCTGCGGCTAGGGTTTTCGCTGTCGAAGGCCGGCAATCGGGCTGCCCCTGAAGCGTCGGATTCTCCGTCGAGCACGGTGCAGTCTGACGGCAACAAGCTATCGCTGCGTGCCGTCCTGCACTATCTGTGGGACGAGGCGGAACTAACCACGTGGCATCCAGGCTTCGCCGGGCGCCGCCCCTGGGCCGTCGTGTACCGCAGACTCAGGGCGGCCGCGGATGGGAAGTTGGTTCGGAAGAACCCGCTTGCCGCGTCTTTGTTTGTGCCCGAACCTTTCTCGTCGGACCGCAAGACCGAGATCGAGCAGCGCCGGATCAAGGCCTGGGCTCCAGCTCGCCGGCAACCCGGCAAGACGACCAAATTCCTGATCGGGGTGGGCGATATCAAGGCGATCGAGCCGGCCAGCCATGGATTCAAAATGCAGGTACGCCATCAGCCGGGGCACCCCTGGTTCCTCGATGAGGACTTGTACCGCAAGCTCACGAAACGGTTCGCCACCGAACTCGAACTCTGGCAGATGGCCGATCCTGGCGAGGTTCGACTGGTGGCGGTCGCCACCTTCTCGGTTTCACGGGCTGGATATGCGAACGTCGAACAGCTATCCCTGATGACTACCGATCACAACTGGCTGCCATTCACCAGCGATGCCGACCGCACCCTGATGACCACCGCTATCGAGGAAGAGCGCTGCTTCCGGAAAGTGCTGTCCTACAACGGGAGCACCACAGCGCTAGCCTCTCTCATCTTCACCGACACCACGCCAGCGATAGCCGCTTTCATCGACCGCCCTGCCGGCGAGTCGTCCGAGGAGTCCGAGGAGTCCGAGGAGTCCGAGGAAGACAGGGTGATAGCTGGACTGCCGGTATGGAACTGGCGCACCGACGAGGATATGCCGGATCTACCGTCGCCACTGTCTGAATGATTCGTAACCAACCCGGGAGAAGCACCGTTGGCATCGCCCACCTTGCGTCCGCCGTTTGCCTACTTCGGCGGCAAACAGAAGATTGCCGCCACCGTCGCCGCGATGCTGCCCGACCATACCCACTACGTCGAACCGTATGCGGGCGGACTGTCAGTGTTGTTGGCTAAGAAGCCAAGTCGACTCGAAACAGTCAATGACCTAGACGGCGACATTGTGCACTTCTGGCGTATCCTGCGCGATCATCCCGAGGAGCTGGCGCGAGCATGCGTGTTGACCCCGCACTCGCGGACAGAGCGCAAGGATGCGCTCAACCGACCCGCTGAGTTGGATGACCTTGAGCGCGCCCGTCGCATCTGGGTATGTCTGGCCCAAGGGCGAACAGGCACCCTACGTCCCACCGGCTGGCGCTTCGACACGGCAGATTCTGCGCACACGTCGATGCCTCGCCGTCTTGATGGCTACGTGCGCCGGATGGAGGCAGCTACCGCCCGGCTGCGTTCGGTCTCGCTGGAATGCCGCCCTGCGCTCGACGTCATTGCGGCGTACGGCAAGAGACGCCGAACGCTGATCTACGTGGACCCTCCCTATCTGGGCGGCGTACGGGAACGCAACTACCGCAAGGAAATGCTGTCCGGCGATGGGCACCGCGGGGACGTCTTTGGATACCTGACTAAAACCTAGCCGGTGGGAGCGCGGGGTGGTTTTCGGCGGTGTTCGTGGCGTCCTGGTGTTGTTCCCGGCGAATTAGCTGGTCGTCGGGGAGTAGCGGGTGTGAGTGTAGCGGGCGCGACGATAGCCACGCGACGCGCTGGCGTCCGTGGCCGGCCTGAGTGAGCCTCGCTGTCGTGGTGGCGGCGTTAGGCGGTTCGCTCTTCGGGGTGTCGTCGGCGGTGCAGGTAAGCCGCTATTGCGTTTCGGCCCAAAGCGAATCCGAGCATCACGGTCAACTGGCGAACCGCAGCAAAAGCGATCATCCGCCCGCCATAGAGGGTGCGGTCGAGGGTGTTGTTGAGGCTTTCGCTGTCTTCGCGCCAGCCATAGCAACGGTCGTAGACGCTGCCGCGGTCGTCGGTCTTGACGTGCTGGCGTAGGTGCTCGGCGCGGTTGTAGCCGCAGCTGCGGTCGGCGTCGGTGGTGTCGATACGCGTACGATGCACCGTGCCGCAGGATGGGGTGGCGAACTCGATGTACCAGCGGTGGCTGTCGTCGGCGTTGCCGCGCGGGTAGATCTTGGCCACCGGGCAGGGCTGCATGTGTCTGTCGCCGGCGTCGAGGATCTGGCGTTCGCAGATCCGTCCATCTTCGGTCCACAGGTCATGAACGTCGCCGCACGAGCACTCGAGTCGGGCGAATGCGGTGGGTACGCGGGTGCTGTCGTGCATCGGTGAGAGCACGGTCAACCCGAGCTTCATGGCGCGGTCGATGTGCTTGCCGCGGAACGCTCCGTCGTAGCAGACGCCGTCACACCGTACGTCGGCGTCGGCGACGACGCGGTCGATCATGTCGAGAGCGACACGAGCTTCACCGCCGTAGCCCTTGCCCGCTGGCACGGCGTCGACGTCGAGGATGACCCTGTTGTTGCGGATGGTGTCGGGGCGGGTACTGAGCATGGCGAACTTGGTGCCGTAGCGGAATTCGGTGTCGCTGTCGCCGTTTTGGGCTTCGATGCCGGCGTGCACGTGGCGTCCGCCTTGTTCGGCCCAGTGGTCGGCGGTGGCCTTGCGCACTGGTGCGGCGACAACGGTGCCATCGCCGACGACGTACTGCCCGCGCGCCGGGCTGGTGTGGGACACCCCAGCGTCTGGGTCGAGACAACCGAGTTCGCGCGCGAGCCGCCGCGCGAGCAGGCGAAACGTGTCAAGCAGCTTGTCGGTGTACTCGTCGAGTAGCCGTTGGGCGTAGTTGTGGTGCCAGCGCTGTGGTGGGCGCCGCGGCGCCCTTGGTGGCTGATGTTTGGCGGCCCGGTGGCGGATGGTGCGCCAGTAGGTGGGGTGGGCCATCGCGCGGGCGGCCTTGCTGTGCGAGCCCAGCACCCCGGCTAGGGCCTTGTGCAGCACGTGCACCCATGGGGGGTAGTGCGGACGCCGGCCCGGGGTTCCCGGCTCGTGGACGGGCAGGACCGCGGCGAGTTGATAGATGACCTCGTGGGAGGCGATCGCCTCGATGGTGTCGATCTCCAGCAGCGTGAGATCCATTGGCGTTTCGACCCGGCGCAGCTCGCGTTGCTTGATGCGTTCGGCGCCGTAGGCGCCGGCCTTTTTACGGGACCGGTCTTTGGGGTTCATAACGGGCCCGCCCGGTCATGCCAGTGGTAGCCGATGAGGGCGGCGGTGGTGTCCAGCGAGGGTGAGCCGATGAGACGCGCGGCGTCTTCGATGCGGCCGGTGCGGTCGAACTCGCGGCGCGCCGCGAAGGCGGTCAGCGATGCCGGCCGCACCCCGGAGTCGTCGGATAGCTCGGCGCGGGAGAGGATTTCGCGCACGGTCACGCACACCCGGGCCTGCTTATGTGCGTCGCTTCCGCCGGCGCCGGTGCACAACACCGGCGAGGGTTTGGGGCTGGGTAGCGGGCGGGTGAGGTGGGCGGCGCGCTCGGAAAGCACTCGCATCGACCAGCGGTCCAGCGTCAGTGTGCGGGGGCGATACTTGCTCGAGCCGTGCATCCACACGGTTGCGGCCTGTGGATCCAGATCGGCGGCGGTGATGTGTCCCAGCTCGGAGGTGTGCGCGCCGGCGAGTAGCAACGCCGCGGTCGCGGCGTGCCGAGTCGGGGCGGTGCGTTCGGAAAACAACCGCACCAGCGCGGCCTCATCCTCGGACAGTGGGCGCTGGCAGGACGACTGTCGGGCGGGGACGGCGATGTCGATAGTCGGGTCGTCCAGCGTCAGCCGCAGCCGGCGCGCGGTGCGAAAGAACGCGCGCAGCGCCGCACGGCGGTTGTGCATGGTCGCCACCGCCGCGTCCGATACGACACCGTGGCGGGTACGGCCTTTGGCCGCAACGAATTTCGCGACCAGCGCGTGATCGACTGCGGCGAGGGTGGTGACGTCGTGCACTGCGGCGAATCGGCTGAATCGGCGGATCAGCAGACCGAACTTGTCCAGCGTCTGCGCGGCCAGCACCCCATCGGCGATCCACGCACCGGTCACCGCCTGCACCGCCGCGGCCAGGCTCCCGTCAGCCATGGCCGGCCCCCACTGCAGCGGCAGCAGCAGCTGCACCCCGGGCCTCAGCATGCGGCGCCGCCGTTGATGACAGCTGGATCATCATGGTGACCCCTTCCCAAGTGGTGCGTGTATGCACCATTGGAGCAGAGGGGTCCGACACGTCGGCCTGCGGCGACGGTGGGGCGGGATATCGTGGGCCTGTGTCGCGCAGCAATGGTGACCGCCCACCGAGCGCATACGTCTTGCGGGGGTTCTGGCCGGACGCCGACCTGGACCCCGACGCGCCACCGTCGGCACCTGCCGCGCAGCAGCTCGCGCGTGCATTGCGCGCAGCCATGACCGAGACCGCCACCGGCCAGCGAGCACTCGCGGCGACCAGCGGAGTGGCCCACACCACCATCGGACGGATCCTGGCCGGCACCGTGCTCTGCGACATCGGCTCCCTGGCCCGCCTGGAACAGGCCCTGGGCCGACGGCTGTGGCCCGAACGTGACGACGTGCAAAGCCGCCCCCGCTCCAAGCACCGAGCGACCACCCGAAAGGCGAGTGGCGTCTGACACGTGAGGCAGGTTACAGGGTTGTAGTTCGATTGCAGGCCCGCCGATGCGGTGTGTTGCGCTTGACTCACGTTACAAGTGGCAGAACACTAGGTGTCGCGCGAACATACAGACGCGTCAACAGACCGAGCTAATGGGCGGTGGGCTGACTATGGGTAAGACCAGCAGATCGCTGATCGATTTGATCGACGTCGCCGCGCAACGTTACGGTGGGGCGTCCGGGCGCAGGCTAGCCGAGCTGGCGCAACACGGCGGGCATGACATTTCGCACGCGACGCTGAACCGGCTGCGGCAGGGCACGTATGCCACCCGGCCCTCGGATGCGTCGATTCGGGCGATCGCCTACCTGGCCGACGTGTCGGAGAATACCGCGTTCGCGGCGGCTGGGGTGAGGGCGCCGGGTGCGGTGGGGTATGAGCCGCCGTCTGAGGCCCAGCGCATGAACACCCGCCAGTGCAAGGCGATCGACGAGCTGATTCGGGCATTCATCGCCGACGACACCGGCGCGGTGGCGACCCGCAGCGACCTGACCAACCTCGTCGATGCGCGGCAACGGCTTGGGGCCGCGTTGAGCGCGGTCGACGTTGCTCAGCCCGCGACGGGCCAACTCGTGGCCGCCGCACAGGATGCGATGCGCTGCATCGACGAGACGCTGGACATTTTGAGCAACACCAGCGCGATGCCTCCGTCCTGGCACGGCAAGCCGCCGGAGGAGATGACCGACGCCGAACTGGACGAGGCCGCCGCGGCCGGGGACCCCTGGCCTGCGTACATTCGCACCAGGACGAAGGAGCGGATCGACGTCGACGGGGGGTAGACATGCTTCCGCGCTGCATGGGCGAGCACGGAACACTACCGCCGGGCATCCATCGGGCGACGTTGGACGAGGTACGCTCTCGATTCGTCGATGACGCTGCCGATCACACGCGCGAGCGGCGTGGCTTGATTCTGGATGCGATCCGGATTCACATCACCCTTGTCAGACAGTTGTTCTATCGTCACGAGATCACGATTTGGCTCAGCGGCGGCTTCTGCACCTATAAAGACGACACGCCCGGCGACGGCGATTTCGCCTGTCTGGTGCCAGCTCACGCGTTGGAGCAGGTACACGGTGATGCCGCACTGCCGCTGTGGACTCTCGGCTCGGTCACCGGCACCCTCGGGCACAGTGACCTGGTTGTGCAGACAGACAAGCTGCATTGCATGGGCGGGCTCACCGACGCCCTGGTGGTGAACCGCGACAACCCATATGCCGTTGAGCGGCAACGCCGGTGGTGGTCACGGGTGATCGGCCCCGATGGTGAGATAATCGACAGTGCGACAAAGGGCTTCGTGGAGGTGATCGATCAATGACCGGTCTCGGCCACCTCTCCGGCCTCAGCGACGACGACCTGCTTCGAGCCGCCATCCGCTATGAATACGAGCATTTCCCCGACACCGCGGATTTCGCACTCGGCCAGCTGTATTCGGGCACGGTACAAGGTGATCCGGCCGCAGAACGCGTCTGGGCCGAAGAAACCGCGCCTGAACAAGTCGAGCTCGACCTGCACTTGGAGGGCGCCGGGGTGCGGGGCCATGCCACCCGCGCGGACAAACTCGCAACCTTCGTCGCCGGAGTCAACGACGCCACCAAAGCGATCGTTCGAGAGAGACTTCAACTGAACGCGCTGAATCGAAACCTTCTCATACACGGGCTCGGTCCCGGCTCGGTGCGGGTTGTGCTGCGCGCCGACGCCCCACTTGACGGAGATGCGAAGCATGTACCACTCGGCGGCACAAGCCAATTCGCCTCAAGCCCCGATTCGGAGGCGCTGCGCACAATCGCCCGGCTGTTCACCAACGCTAGCTCCAGTGCCGCCGGAGTCGGCAGCGACGTGCGTGACCTACCGATCAAAGCGCGACGAGGCCTGCTGCGCTCCACATCCGCAATGAGAACAGCTGGATGGGACATCGCCGGACAGATACGCCAGCGCGGCCTCGGATCTACCGAAGTCGCCTTCACCCAGGCCGGAGCCGCGCTGCTTGGCAGCGAACTGAAAAACTACAACTACGACAGCGAACGCGGATGGGCGATCGGCACCATCGACGGTTTCCGCCGCAGCCTCGGCAGCCTATACCTCACCCCGTCAGGCACCAAAACCCCTCTGGCGGTCAACGTCAGCGACCCCGACACCCTCGCCGCCGCCGCGCGGCTGGCCGCCGAGGAGGGAGTGGTCGTGCAGGTGCAGATCGAAACCGTGCGCGCGCTCAGCAGTGAGGAATCGACTCGCATGACAACCAGCCGCAGCCTGCTGCAGATCGAACGTGCCGCCGAATCACTGCCCTACCCCGAATAACCTTGCTGCTGTCGGGCACGCGACGCGGCGGGCGGCCGCTGCCGTTAAACCACATCGAGCGGTTCATGAGGCACATCAGCAAGTCATGGGGCAGCGCAGCCGCATTGGCCGTTACCGCAACCCTGCTCGCGGGATACGGCGGGGGGCCGCCAGGTGATGTCGCCGGTGGCGACAAGCGGCCGACCGGTGAGACGACGCTACGCGTGGTGCCCACGCCGCGCCGAAGCCCGGCTGGAGCAAGACCATCCACGCCTTCGCCGCCACGCCGGAGGGCAGGGGAGTGGCCGTGACCACGTTCTACTACGGCGCCTCGGGTGATCAGCCGCGCGCCGTTGTCGACCGCAAGCCCGCCGACATCGTCAACTTCTCGGTGGAGCCCGGTGTCACCCGACTGGTCAGGGCCGATGAGGTAGCCAAGGACTGGAACGCCGACAACATCAAGAGCATCCCATTCGGATCAAGAGCATCCCATTCGCGGGTGGGCTCTGGGATTTAACGCTTTACGGTGGCTGGCATACCACGCCCGAGGAGTGTGTGGTGGCAGTGAAGCGCTATGACCGCGACTCAGACAGCTCGAATGCGCGGCCGCGAGGACTGTATGTGCGAGGACGAGGTCTGTGAGCTGGAGCAGGTACGCCGTGCTGTCTGGTGTGTCGAGACCGTCTGACACTATCGGGCTTCGGGCCCGTCGGGCATGTGTTCCCCCTCGGGAGTCGACTCAGGTGGTGTGCCGTCTCCAAACGGCCTACCGCCTAACTCTTCCCGGCCGTGCGGCGTGAGCCAGTTTGACAGGTCAGGACCCTTCGGCACGACTTGTGTCGGATTGATATCCGTGTGCACGATGTAGTAGTGCTGCTTGGTCTGCACGAAGTCGATGGTGTCGCCAAAGCCCGGTGTCTGGAACAGATCCCGCGCGTAGGCCCACAGCGTCGGCATCTCTGTGAGTTTCGACCGATTGCATTTGAAGTGGCCGTGATATACGGAGTCAAATCGGGCCAGTGTGGTGAACAGCCGGATGTCTGCCTCGGTGATGGTGTCGCCTACGAGATAGCGTTGGGTCTGTAGGCGCTCAGAAAGCCAATCGAGTGCGCTGAATAATCGGTCGTAGGCTCTGTCGTATGCATCCTGTGAGCTCGCGAACCCGCATTGGTAGACGCCGTCGTTGACCTCGGTGTAGATGCGCTGAGCGACGTCGTCGATCTCGTCGCGCCGTCGCTCGGGATAGAGCTGGGGGGCGCCCTCGCGATGGAAATGGGTCCACTGCGTCGAGAAGTCCACGGTCATTTGGGCGAAGTCGTTGGTGACCACTGCGCCCGTCGGCGCGTCCACGATCGCGGGCACCGTGACTCCCTTCGGATAGTCCGGTATGCGCTTGTTGTATGCGTCGCGTAAGAAATGGATCTTCAGCACTGGGTCGAGGCCACCTGGGTCGAGGTCGAAGGTCCAGCTGCGTGTATCGTGCGTTGGTCCGCAAAAGCCAATAGACAGAACCTTTTCCAGGCCGAGCAGTCGTCGCACAATGATCGTGCGGTTGGCCCACGGACAGGCCCGCGCGACGATCAGGCGGTAGCGGCCTGGTTCGACGGGATAGCCGTCGCGGCCGTCAGCGGTGATGCGGCTGCTGATGTAGTTGGTGTCGCGATTGAATTCGCCGGCCGCGGCGACATAGCTCATGGTTTACTCGTCCTTTTCAAGGGGTTACCCGATCTGGAATCGTGTGGGATTGATGTGGCCGTAGGTTTAGACGAGGGGTGCCGGTCAGGGTTTCGACCTGCAATCGGTTAGCCACCTCCGGCGTCCAAAGAGCGTCTTCGACCGATTGGGTATTAATGCCCATCAACACATCTCACGTTTTTACCTAGAACATTGGTGTAGCTCGCATGCGCTGCGCTCCACGTCGGATCGATCAGTCACCACCGCGTGGGATGAGCAAGTCCTGCCACGCGCGCGGCCGCCCGTCCCGAGCGAGATCGGTCTGCGTGTACTGCTTACCGTCGGGCCCGGTGTACGTGCCGGTTGCGGGGTCATACTGGGCGACCGCGATGGGTGGCGGTGCGGGGGGACCGGCTGGTGGCGGCGTCCCCGGCGGCTGCTGGGGTACCGACTGGCCGGACAGCGTGGCATTCGGGTCGCCCTTCCAGTTGTAGCCGTCGTTGAGAGGCACATAGTCCTCGTCGCTCTCGCACAACTTGACGGTGGGTGCACGCTTGCCTGGGCGTGTGATGCATGGGGCGTTACGCGCACCGCGCACGTCCAACGCCGAGTCTTGCGGCACCCGGCAGTACATGTCGCCCGCCGGCCGTTCGGGATAGTCCACTTCGCTGGGCGAGCGTACCTGTTGAGCGGGGAGGAAACCGGTGGTGCACGGCGGAGGGAGGTTGGCGTTGAGGTTGAACGACAGGAACAGTCCCTTGTAGTCCTGCTTGGTATCGCGGTTGGCGAGTTGGGCCGCCTGGAGCATTTCGATGTCCTTGGGGAACAGGACAAGGATCTGTTCGAGACTGGGTTGGTAGGTGACTGCCACCTGTTCGAGGTTGACGAGGTTGGCCAGGACCACGGGCAGCGTGGGTTTGAGCCGGTCAATCAGCTGGCGTGCTTCGGTTGTTGCGGCAGGCCCTCTGTCCAGCACGCCTTTCAGCGCGGGATCCTGTTCTTGCAGTTGGCGGGTGACCTCAGCGACGTTGGCCGCCCAGGCCCGGATCGAGTCCGAGGAGTTGATCTGACTGTCCAGCACGGGCTTGGATTGATCGATCACGGTGGTCAGCGAGTCGAGGTTTGCGCGCGCATCGGCGGCAAGGGTAGTTGCCCCCTTGACGATGCGCGCCAGTTCTGGCCCTAATCCTCCTATCGCCGTGTAGGACTCGTCGATCACAGTCTTGAGATCGCCGTGGGGGATGGCTTGCAGTCCGGCGTTGGTCTGAGCCAGCAGGGTGTTGATATCGGGGGGCAGCGTTGCGTGGTCGGCAGGTATGACGTCACCGTCCTTGAGCTTGGGGCCGTCGCCGGAGCGGGGGACGAGCTCGATGAACAACTCGCCGACAGCTGTCTGACTGTGCACATTGGCGTCGACGTTGGCGGGAATCTTGGTGTCAGACTTCAATGACAGCACCGCGTCGACTCCGCCGCCGTTGAGCCGAACGTCCTCAACGCGGCCGACTTCAACCCCGCGGTAGGTGACGTTGCCGTCTTTGTACAGCCCCCCAGACGATGGCAGGTTCACCGTCACCTGGTAGTGGCCGATTCCGAACAGCGCCTTGGGCAGGTCGAGGTATCCGATGGCCATCGTGCCTCCGGCGACGACTGCGACGACGGAGAAGACCGACAGTTGGCGTCTGACCAGCTTGCTGAGATACACGGTTACGGTCCCTGGTTGTAGCGGTAGGGCGCCAGTAGGGGGTTACCGGCGCCGTTGGGCGGCGCACTGTTGGTGCACGGACTGGGCAGCTGGCCAATGGTTCGGCCCCACTGCATCTCCAGCCATGTCAGATCGCATTCCCATCTGGTTCCGGTGAAGATGGAGCTGTCGATCCGGCTCAGCGTCAGGTCGACGACCAGACTCACGTTGGCGTAGTCGCCGCGGAACCACTTGGTCAAGGTGGATTTCGGGAACGGGAACGTGGGTATCAGGTCCAACGCATGTGTCAGCGCCGGGCCGGCGTTGGCCAGTGATTCCAGCACCGGCCCAAGGTCTTTGAGTTCCTGGACCAACGGTGCTTTGGTCTTGTTGACCGAATCGGCAGCCAGCGCGCTGAATTTGCCCAACTGGTCGACCGCGTCGATGAGATTCTCCCGTTCTCGATTGACCACCGCCAGGGCGTCGGGGATTGTGTCAAGGCCCTTGTCGAGAACCGGCTTCTGCTCGGCGAATTGGCCCAGCAGGCGGTTGAGACTGTCGCTGGCCGCGATGATGTCGCCGGTTTGATCGTTGACCCGGGTGACGAATGTGTTCAACTGATCCATCAGGCTGCGGAGGTCTCCCTCCCGCCCGGATAACGCGGTGCTCAGCGCGGTGGTGATGTCCTGTACCTTGGCGATACCTCCGCCATTGAGCAGCAACGAGGCGGTCGCCAGTGTCTGCTCGGTCGATGGGTAGGCCTTTCCCGATGACAGCGGTATCAGCGAGCCCTGATGAAGCCTGCCCTCAGGCGCTTCGTCGGTCGGCGGCGCCAGCTCGATGTGCAGCGATCCCAGCAATGCCGTCTGGCCCAGTGTCACTGTCGAATTGGCGGGTAGCGTGACATCGCCGTTGAGCTTCATGGTCACCAGCGCGTGCCAATCCTGGCGCTCGATTTTGGTGACTGTGCCCACCGTGACGTCACCGACGCGCACGCGTGAATTGGGCTGGATGTTGTTCACATCAGGCATCTGCGCCTGGATGGTGTAAGCCCCGGGCCCACCGCCTTCGGTTCCGGGGAGTGGCAGGGAATTCAGCCCTCGCCACCCACAGCCTGCGACCGCGGTGGCCGCCAGGATGCACGTCAGGACAGCGGCCGGTATCCGTCGCCAGCTGCGCATCGTCATGACCCCGTCCCCGCAGGCAGCATCATTCCCGCCAGCCCGGCTGCCGGGTCGGTGGTCTGCGGCGCCGGCCCGCCGACTATGGCCGCCGCATCTGTGGGTGCTGCCTGTTCGGCGGCCAACGGGGGGCCGGGTGGGGCGGGCGGCGCAGCTGGAGCCGGTTGCGGCGGAACGTAATCCGGGCGCATCCAGTCCTCGCTGTAGGAGATCTCGTTCGGGCGTGCCGTGGCGCCGACGAACGGGTTGAAGCCAAGCGGCGGGAAGTTGTACTGGCGGTTTTTCACGATCGGCGCCAGGTACTGCACGCACAGCTTCGCCGACTGTTCGGCACCCAGGCGTGATGCCGCCTGAATGGCGCCGCACAGGAAATTGATGGGGTCGGCGAAGTTGTTGACCGCGGCGATGCCGGTGAGGCTGCCTTGTGCGGGCTGATAGAGGTTGGCGGCGTTGGCCGCCGTCGTCGGCAGGATATGCAGGAGCTGTTTGATGTCGTCCAGGCTCTCGTTCAGAGCAGTCGAAACCGATGCGAGTTTGTCGGAGGTGGTGCCCAGCGCTTCGCGGTTGTCTGCAACGAAACTGCTGACCTTGCCGACCACATCATTGAGGTCTTTGACGGCGCCGGCGACCTCGCCGGGCTCGTCCGCGAGCAGTCCGGTGACCGAAGCGAGGTTTCCGTTGAGGGTCTCGAGCAGTCCGGCGCTGTCCTTCAGCGCGGTCACCAGCGTTGCGATGTTCTTGACGCTGGTGAAGATGTCGCCGCTGTGATCGCCGAGCGCCGAAAGTGCCTGGGACAGTTTGATGACCGCGTCCCGGATCGCTGGGCCCTGACCGCGGAGATTGTCCGCGGCGGTGTGAACCAACGCTCCCAAGGTGCTGCTGCCGCCAGGCTCGGTGGGCTGCAACGCCTGGGTGAGGCGTTCAAGCTGAACGCGGACGTCGTCCCATTCCACCGGAACCGCGGTGCGCTCCTGGGGGATGACCGCGTCGTTCTGCAGGGTGGCGCCGCCGGTGTAGGGCGGGGTGAGTTGGACGGCACGTGCGGTCACCAACGTCGGCGATACGATCACGGCCTTGGCGTCGGCGGGAACCGCGTACTCGCTGTCCAGCCAGAAGCTGATTTTCACCCGGGTGGGTTCTGGCTCGATCTTGTCGATCTTGCCGACGTTGACACCACGGATGCGGACATCGTCACCGGGGAAGATGCCGTTGCTGTTGTCGAAATAGGCAACGACATGCGTGCGATTCGAAGCTCGAATGAATTGCACGACAACGTATCCCCCGACCACGACGAGGACGACCAGCGCCGCCGTCAGCGCTGCCTTGACTCTGCGGTTATTGATCATTGCCCGCCTCACTGGAGGCCGTCGGTTCGCCGGGTGCGGGTACGAACACCGGGCTTGGCGTCGGCGGCGTTGATGCGTTGGGATCGGGTACCTGCTTCGCCGGTGGACCGGGAGGTGGACCGCCAGGCGCAGGCGCGGGTGACGGCTCCCGGTAGGGATAGCAGCCGGGACCAGGTAGCGCAATTGCGGGCGGACCACATGCCTGGTCGCCGGGGTTTCCGGTGATCGCGTCGGGCAGCGTCATCCGCGGTTCGCCAGCCTGCCCGGTGCGCGGGTAGGGCGCCGGAAGAGCCGGGGTTCCCGGCTGACCCGTCTGCGGGTCGGTGCGTTGCGACGGCAGCAGGACGTTGGGGTCCAACCCGAGGTCGGAGAATGCGGAGTCGACAAATGGCTGAATGAATTGGCCTGGAATGAGATTGGCGATGTAGGCCTTGAAGAAGGGCCCCCCGGACAACACCTCGCCGAAACTCATCGCATAGGAGTTCAGTCCCTTGATCGACTGCTGGATCTCAGCTTTTCGGTTGTCCAGCGTCGCCAGTACGCCGTTGAGTTTGTCCAACGCGGGTTTGAGGGTCGCCCCCTCTCCCACCACATCCTCAGCACAAGTGACGAGAAACCCCTCCACCGTCATCACCTGACGAGACGTCCAACACCAGGCCATGTGGGGGGCCGCGCAGTTAGGTCGTTGGAAGTGGCATGACCCTGACGTGCACGTACCGCTGCTTGTCGACAATGACACCCGGTTGTGGGTCTACAGCCCATCCACTCTGACATGCAGTGATCCGGCGGCGATGATCGGCCATTGCGATCAGGCGCAGGGCTCGAATCGATCCTTTTATAACCACTACCGCAGCGCAGGCGGACGCAACGGGCACTTTGACATTGCCCAGGGTGGGCAACACGACTGGAACAGCTGGGCTCCCCAGCTGGCAGCCATGGCCCCCGACATGACCGCTACCATCCGATGACCATCGATCGCAACCGGGCGGCCCAAGTACTCCGGCGCGGACGAACTCCGGCCGCCACTACCGCAGGTGCGCTCGCCACGATTCTCACATGCGCGGCGCCGTCTACGGCACGCGCCGACACCGATAATCCGTGTTCGTTGGCGGCGACGTTCTTGTGCCAGTTCATACCAATCGTTCCGGAACTGGAGGACGACGTGGATCTGACTCAGGAAGAGCCACATATGCCGGTGGTCGTCCCCGGATCGGCGACACCATCGGCATCGCCGATGTGGCTCACGGGTGAGCACACAAGGCAACTGGTGGTAAGGCGGTTGAGGATAGGCGCCATGCACGAAGGGATGTCCGGTGGGTATTGATGTTTCGGTTGAGGGGTTGACGAAGTCGTTTGGGGCCCAGCGAATTTGGGAAGACGTCACGATGGAGATCCCCGCCGGTGAGGTCAGCGTCCTGCTGGGCTCGGGTACCGGTAAATCGGTGTACTTGAAGTCTTTGATCGGTCTGCTGCGCCCCGAGCGCGGCAAGATCATCGTCGACGGCACCAACATCATCGAGTGCTCGGCCAAGGAGCTCTACGACATCCGCACACTGTTCGGCGTCATGTTCCAGGACGGCGCGCTGTTCGGTTCGATGAGCCTGTATGACAACACCGCGTTCCCGTTGCGTGAGCACACCAAGAAGAAGGAAAGCGAGCTCCGCAACATCGTCATGGAGGAGCATGAACCACCAGGATCCTTCCCAACCCGGGGAACTCGATGTCGATCAGATATCTCGAGCCATGGACGCTCGACTTAATGCGTGATCCGTCGACGGTGCGGAATGGAGGAACCGATGGTCGGTTAGGCATGTGCCGACCCCTGGCGAGAACGTTGCGGTCACTGAATCATTCATCACCTCGTCGACCGCGCGGGTCGCGACCATGGGGTCAGCGCTTGGTCTGTTGTTGGACTTGCACTTTCGAAAGTATGGGAAAGTATTATGCCGAAATTCTCCGAGAAGACTGTGATCATCACGGGTGGCGCCGCGGGCATCGGTCTCGCCGCTGCTAAACTATACGCCGCCCAGGGGGCCAACGTTCTTATCACCGGCCGCCGACAGGACAGACTCGACGACATCGCACGCGATGACCGAGCCATCGTGGGGCTCGTCGCCGATGCTGGCGATGCTGACGACGTTTATCGGACCATCGATTTCGCGATGGCGCGGTGGGGGCGCCTAGACGTCATCGTGAACAACGCCGGAGCGGGCGTCCTCGCCGCGCTCGCCGACGTTTCGATCGAAGCAATATTCAACACATTCCGAATCAACGTGATCGGCCCTACTCTCATGGCTAAGGCGGCCCTTCCGCATCTGGCCCGATCACACGGCAGCATCATCAATGTGTCCAGTACATACGGGTCGAAACCTGCTGCTGGCTTGTCTCACTATGCGGCAAGTAAAGCCGCGGTCGAGCATCTCACGCGCTGCTGGGCGCTTGAACTGGCCTCCACAGGCATCCGGGTGAATGCGATCGCATCGGGGCCTGTCGAAACGGCATTTCTAAAGGAAAGGATGGGACTCAGCGAGGACGCGATAAAGGAAGTCAAAGCCCTGGAGACGGCAACCATTCCGCTGGGGCGGCGCGGCGTCCCCGACGACGTCGCAGCCTGGATCATCAAGCTGACCGATCCCGGTTCGGACTGGGTCACCGGTCAAGTTCTCGCCGTGGACGGCGGCCTCGCCGTCACATAGCTCCTCGTCACGGCTCCTTTTCGTACTCCACTATTGATTAAACCTTTGCACCCGAGTCCTATGACCGCGGCCCTGGCACGGCGAGTCGGTCGCGCTCGCTTCGAACAGCACAACACCTTCGAAGACTTCGACTTCACCCTCAGCCCCAAGCTGCCCGCCGCGATGCTCGATCTCCGCTGGGAGCTTACAGGTCACCGGGTTGGCAGTGTGCCCGGCGCGGCGCGGACGTCGTTGATGTAGTCGCCGAGTGTGAGCTCGAGTGGGCCGGGCTGTTGGAAGCCGTCTTTGAGTGCTTGGGCGATGATCGATGCGGCGGCGGGGCGCGCAAAGGCCCCGATGAGTGTGTCCATTTCGGAGAGCAGGGTCGCGTCGGCAGGTAGTGACGCGTTGTTCACGAACCGTTTGATGTCGGCGAGGGCGAGCAGGTCGAAGCGTGACACCCGATGTGCGAATGCGTCGACGAATGCGTCGAATTCGGCATCGGGGATGGCCCTGTTGACGTATCCGTAGCGCTCGGCCAGCTCACCGGTGAAATCGTGGCCGCCGAGGAGGATCTCCAGGGCCCGTCCGCGGCCGACTATCGTGGGTAGCCGGCTGGATGGACCACCGCCTGGGATGGCGGCGAAGCCGACTTCGAATTGTCCGAGGATCGCCCGTTCGCGGCTGGCGAAGCGGATGTCGGTGGCCAGCGCTAGCTCGCTGCCGGCGGCACGCGCTCGGCCGCGGATGGCGCTGATCGTCACGGCTGGCAATTTGCTGATCCGGATCAGCAGATTGGTCCAGTGATGAAACGGCGAGGGCGCGGTGGGCAGCGCCGTGAGTGGTGAGGGGTCGGCTGCGACGTCAACGTGGTTAAGGAAGAAGTCGGGGTTGGCGCTTTCGAACACGATGACGGCAACGTGGTGGTCTTGTTCGATTTCGGTGAGGAGTTGGTGAAGTTCGACGACCATCAGCGGGTCGACGAGGTTGATGGGCGGGTTGTCGAACGTGACCCGCCACAGTGCAGGGGTGGTGCGTGTGACGCTGAAGCGTGGCGAAGTGTCGGCTTGGGTGCTCATCGCGTTTCCTTGGGGTTGTGGGTGAAGTCCTGCGCGCCCGGTGGGCGTTGTTGATGGCGATCACTGTTGGCGTGCGGTGGCGAGTATTTCGTCCACCGTCCATTGGTCGTAGGCGTGGCTGCCGTACTTGGCGGCGAGGATTCGTCCATCGGGCCCGATGAGCAGATCGGCGGGCAGTCCGAGGTTGCCGTTGGTCGGTGAGGCGGGCAGTGGTGAGCGGCGTTTGGCGATCGCGGTCTTGATGGCGTGCCAGTATCCGCCGGGCAGCGCGCGCCAGGCCGCGAGTCTGAGGGCTTTTGTCGAGGCTTCCACCCCGAATCGGCGGTAGAGATCCTTGTCGGGGTCGCCGACCACCGCAAAGGGCATATCGTCTTGGTATTTGCGCAGCTCGGCGGCGGTGGAGTGGAACACCACCACTTCGCGGATGCCTGCGGTGTTGATCTCCTCGATTCGTCCGCTGATCGAGCGCAGGTGCAGATTGCATACCGGGCAGCCTGCGAAACGCCGGAACTGCAGGTGCGTTAGCGCGCCCGTGGGGTCGGGAATCTGTACGGGTTCGTCGTTGAGTCCCCTAAGCAGCAGGGTGGGGAACTGCTCGCCGACAGTGACGCGCTTGGATCGTGCTGGGGCCGTGCGGGCCATGATGATCTCCTTCTACTGATGGGCCGATGGTCAGGTCGGGCGAGCAGATGCCCACCGTCGACGATCAATTCGGTGCCGGCGGGCGTTCACTCGCCTCGTCGGCTCGTAGTGTGCCGGGCGGGGAGTTCGTTGGGGGGCCGGAGGGTCCACGCCCGCGTCGTCGTCGTCGACCACGTTCGGACCCGGCCCCTTTCCGCTAGGGCCACACCGCACTTCGATGTGTCTTGCCCCGATGTGTTGCTTTGGTTGCGGTGCTCATCCGGCTTCCGTTGGGTTGTGGGTGAAGTCCAGCGTGTGCTGGTTGGCGTTGTCGATCGCGATGACAAAGCACACGCGTCCGGGGCCGCGGCTCGGGAAGGCGGCGCCGGTGTATTTGATTGAGATCGGGTCCATGTAGTGGCAGGCGGCGTCGTCGCGGACTGCGATGACCCTGCCCTGCAGGGCGGCCATCCGGTAGGGGTTGTCGAACGCGGTGATCGACAGGCCGACGCGAGGGTCGCGGCGCATGTCCTTGGCCTTCGGGGCCTTGGCATGGGTGCAGATCAGGACGTTGTCGTCCTCGCGCGCGACCCACACCACCCAATTGCGGGGATGACCGCCGGCCGAAACTGTGGACAGGTGCGCGTAATTCGGTCCGTCAATAAGCACCCGGATGCTGGCCGGGATCGGGCTCGACATCCTCACCGCCCGCGCCGCTTGGCCGGGGAAGAGGCGGCGGGCACCAGGCGGCTCGGCTGCATGTGTTCCGTCGGGCTGGTCTGGCGGCACGGCAGCGGCCTGCAGCGGTGTGCGGCGTTGCTCATCGCGCGTCGGGGTGCTCGGACAGGTACCGGACGAAACCGATGACGTCGTCGGCAACCAGCCGCCCGATGGCCCCGCTCGAGTACACCGCGAGCCGCACCGTCCCATCAGGTGCCAGCACGAAGCCCGTCGATTGCAGATAACGGGGATGGTCGTTGACGTAGGCACCCGTCGCCGCAGCGATCGCGTCGGCGTCGGCGCTATGGCCAACCGGGAAACGCAGCTTGTGCTTGGCGACCAGCGCAGCCGAGGTCTGCTCATCATCCACCGACAAGGCGATCACCTTGACGTTGAGTTCACTGAGCGTGTCGAGCGCGCGGGAGAACCCGGCCAGCTGGGCATTGCAGTATGGGCACCACGACCCGCGGTAGATCAAGATGACGCCGTAGGACCCGGCGAGATCGCCGGGCAGGGAGATCGTGGCGCCGCCGACGGCGGGAACCTCGATCCGGGGAAACAGCTGACCATAATCGAGTCGGGACATCGGCATCCTTCCGAGGGGTTGGGTGGACTACTCGGTCCATCATGATGACATAGGAGTGGACTGGCAAGTCCAGTGTCGGTAGGCTGCGGTCATGGTGTCAACGGAGGGCCCTGCTGGTTCGCGGCTGACGGCTCGCGGCGCGGCGACTAGAGCCCGCATCGTCGCGGCGGCGGCGTCGCTGGTGCAGGAGCACGGGGTGGCCGGAACCAGCCTGGACGATGTCATGGCCGTCACCGCCACCAGCAAGTCGCAGCTGTATCACTACTTCGCCAACAAGGACGCGCTCATTCGCGAGGTGATCACCATCCAGCTCGGCCGCGTGATCGCCGCCCAGGAGCCCGACCTTCGCGAGGTCTCGTCGTGGGAGGGTCTGCAGCGCTGGTGTGATCACCTCGTTGCCATGACCCGCGCGAGGCAGGGTGTCGGCGGCTGCCCCCTTGGCTCGCTGGTCGGTGAACTCGCTGAGCGATCCGAGACTGCGCGACACGTGCTCGCGCAGTGCTTTGCCGAATGGGAATCGTATCTGTCCGCGGGCTTTGTGGCCATGCGCGACAACGGCGAACTGGCCGCCGAGGCCGACCCGGCCGAGCTCGCGTTGACAATGATGAGCGCGCTGCAAGGCGGTCTGCTGATGGCGCAGACCATGCGCAGCGCCCGCCCCGTCGAACTCGCCCTGAACATGGCGCTCGGGCACGTCAGTGCTTACCGGCGCAACCCATAGGCGCGACGGCGCTGATCAGCCAGCAGCCTGCGACTCAGTCGACGTCAGCTCGCCGGCAGGGCGGCCCCACCCGAGAGGCTGGTTCGGATCGGCAGCGACGCCACGGCCAACCCGACGCTGTTGTGCCGCGACCGTCTTGGATGGATAGGTGCGGCTCAACGGGCTGAGATCGCGAGGATGCGTTCGGCGTTGGCGTGGGCGATCTTTGCCCGGTCACCGGCACTGAGCGTTGTTCGCTGCAGCCGGGCGACGGCCTCTTGCGAGGACTCATACGGGTAGTCCACGGAAAACATGACAGCATCGGCGCCCACCTCCAGCACCGCCCCGGTCAGGGTCGCCGGCGAGAACACCCCGCTGGTGGTGAACACGATGTTGGTGCCGATGTAGGCCGATGGTGGTTGCTTGAGCGGTGTGCCGGGTTGGATGGTGCGGACACGCGAGTCGAGCCTGCTGCGCTGCAACGGCAAGAACGCGCCCATGTGGCCCAAGATCAGGGTGGCCGAAGGGATGGCGGTCGGAAAACTCCGGCGAAGAGTATCCGCAGGGCGTGGCCGCTGACCGCGGCGCCCCAACTCCCCGTCGGGCCATACAGTTCGCGCCGACCGTCCAGGGCATGCCACCGATCGGCCGGCGGGGCGCCCGGGTGCAGATACAGCGCTACGCCCAGCGCTTCCAAGGCGGCCCAAACCTCGTCGTACTCGGGTGCATCCAGGCAGTGTCCGCCCGGTCTGTGGATGCAGTCATTGACCAGCGCCCCGGACAACCCGAGCTGTCGCACGCAGCGTTCCAGCTCGACCGCCGCCCCGGCCGGGTCCTGCAGCGGCAAGGCCGCAAAACCGCGGAACCCAAGGGTGTAATTTCATCGTTTCGGCGCCGATTCCGTCTGAAGTCCTCACGCCCAACGGCTGTGTCGCCGCCGTGGTGGTGACTGCTGGGGCCGAAAGTACTGGCGCTCCTAAAATCCTTAGCGGTCGGGCGCGATGCGCTGATTGTGCCGTCGGCGCTGGCGAGTTGGCGGCGTGCACATTTTTGAACGAACAGCGGATGAGGTCGCACAGGGGGCTGGTGTCCAAGCGGGCGTAAGCATGTTTGGTCGCGGCCGACAGGCCGATCTTGCAGACAGCATGGCTTTTCGGCAGTCGAAGACGGCGACAGAGCGTCCGGGTTCGCAAACGGCGACGGCCAGCTGCAGGAGCGCGGCGCGAAGGACTTTAACGTGGTCGCCTATTCCCCCCTGCACGGGGCAACGCCGCGGCATCCCGATTCCGAGACCAATCTCCTTGTGCCGCTAGACCATACCGCGGCTGCCGCGAAGTCCAGTATCCACCGTGTCATCGGCGTCACCGTCACGATGTGCACGTCCGATTCGGATATCGAACTGGCACAGGCGTTCTGTTCACACCGCATCCCACTCGAAGCCACTGTGATGATGGTCAGCGGACGGCGGACGTTCGCGCTCAGCTGAAGGAGGCGGCGGTCGGGATTCCGATGCTGTCCTCGGTGTTGGCGCTTTTGTTGCTGTCGTTCGCCCGGCAAGCCAGGCCGGGCTGGCCGTGGTGGCGTGTCTGGGGGCGACTCGGTGAACGTCGATACCAGCCCGACTACTTCCGCTTCTCCGTAGGCCCGCGGTAAGACATTGTTCAAGCTTGCGGGAGGGGCGTCTGTGTTGCTTGTGGTGGCGAACCCCGCAGATTTCTAGGGCAGTGCAGGGCGGTGGACGAGGCCGGGTTTCGACTCGCGGTGATCATAACGGTGGCCGCTCGCAACAGGAACTGCAAACTTATTGTGCGGGCGCCACGGTTTGTTGTCGGGTGGGCGCATGGACTCTGACGATGCAGGAGAACATCGATACCCACCGCACTGCGACGTCCGCGTGGCCGGATCGTCTATCAGGTCATCGAGCGCTGTGCGGGACGGGAATGCGGTGCCAGCAGGCGCAGTTCATTGCGCAGACCCGATTGCGCAGACCCGTCTGCCTCGGAGGGTTGAAGTCCTTGGAGCCGGGCTTGTTGATCCGGTTCAGCGATACGAGTGCGCTACAGCTACGTAATGGATCCATAACCAGGAATATCTATCGTGCGACAGATTGGTAGCAAGGGAGTCTGCAGAATGTCGACGCTCCGAGTTCGCGGCGGCCGGCTAGCCCGGTTGGTCGGCCGCATTGGATTTGTTGTGGCACTCGTGCTCTTCGTAGGTGGCTGTGGCGGGGGCGGTGGTGCCCCGGATACAGTCCGGATTGGGACTTTCGCCAGCGCAGTCGATTACGCACCGTTCTATATCGCGCGCAAGCAACGGTTGTTCGAATCCGCCGTCGGCGCCGGCACGAAAGTCGACTACGTGGAATTCGACTCGGCGCCAGCCGTCACAGAAGCGTTGGCGACAAACCGGGTCGACATGGTCTTCATGGCCGAGCCGCCGGCTCTAATCGCCGCGGCGGCGGGAGTTCATTGCAGGATTGTGGCTCTGGGCGCGAGCCTGGTCCAGGACATCCTCGTACCGATCGACAGCAAGATCGCGAGCGCTGCCGATTTGGGCGGAGCGCGCGTCGGTGTGTTAGCGGGTACGTCGTCGCATTACGCCTTGATCAAGATCGCCAAGGATGCCGGCGTCGATCCCAAGTTAATTCAAGTGATCGATATGGCCCCGCCGGACGCGAAGGCGGCGTTCGAATCAGGTCACCTGGATGCGTGGGCGGTGTGGCCGCCGTTCGTGCAGCAGCAGCTTGTCCAGAAGACCGCCAGGCTGCTACCGGCAGGCGATGCTGCGATCCAGTCCATCGCGGTTGCACGGCCCGGGCTGGCCGAAGATGCACTGGCCGTTTACTCCGCTTTGGTCGCTGCCATCGGCAAAGCAAAGGAGTTCATCCGCGCATCACCGGCAGAAGCGAAATCGATTGTGGCCACTGAAGTTCGGGTCGATCCGGAGGTGGTCGAATTGGCCTGGCCGCGCCACGACTTCACCGCCACGCTGACTCAGGAGGTCATTGCCGACATCCAGGCGAAGGCCGATTTCCTGGCCGATGCTGGCTTCATTCAGCAGAAGGTCGATGTCAAGGACCTGGTCGGACCTCCGCGATGACGATGATGGTGACTGCGCCCGTGGCGACAAATGCGCCCCGTCGACGCCGGCGGTTCTTCGATCGTCTGACAAGCTGCGTACTTGCGCTGGCCGTACCGATCGGACTGGTCGTGGCATGGCACGTCGCGGTGGTCAGCGGCGTCCTGCCGCACACGCTCGTTGCTGGACCGCTCGACTCACTCGAAGCGTTCGTCAGGCTGGCGATGGATGGAACGCTGATCGAGCACGCGTGGGTCAGTGTGCGCCGCATAGCGATTGGCTTTGCCATCGGCAGCACGGTCGGCATTCTGGCAGGGGCGGTGATCGGCACCAGCCCGTTGGCAGCCAAAATCCTGGAGCCCACCGCCTTGACGTTGATTCCGGTCCCGGCGGTGGCGTGGATTCCGGTGCTGGTCATCGTGTTTGGCATCGGAGAGCTCTCAAAGGTGACCTTGGTGGCGATCGGGTCCGCCACCACGCTGATCCTGGCGACCGCTGCGGGGATTCGTTCTGCCTCGCAAGATCTCGTGGAGGTCGCGCAGCTCTACGAGAAGTCGCGCTGGACAGTGCTGCGGACGGTGTTGCTGCCGTCGGCGGCTCCGTCGATTGTCGCATCGGCGCGCGTTGCGATGGCGCTGTCGTGGACACTGTTGGTCGCGGCGGAGGTCATCGCGTCGGCTAACGGGTTGGGATGGCTCATCTGGGATTCGCGCAACTTCGCACGGCCCGCTGCCATGATCGCCGGAATGCTCGCAATCGGCATTCTCGGAAAGGCCACCGATGGGCTTCTCGCCCGCTTCGGCCGCTACCTCACCCGCTGGGACCGCTCCTACCGTGGCTGACGTGAATGGCGCGGAGGTGCCGGCCCTGCAAGTACGAATTCGCGAGAAACGGGTCACGGTCGGCAAGCGTCCCCTGGATGTGCTGAGCGAGGTCAACTTCGACGTCCGCCGTCAAGAGGTTGTCGGCATCGTGGGTGGCAGCGGAGCTGGCAAGACGTCGCTGCTGCGCGCGATCGCGGGCCTTGACACCACGTTCGTTGGCGAAATCCGGGCCTTCGGTCGACTCGTTCGGGGACCCGGCCGGGACCGGGGCCTGGTCTTCCAGGAGCACCGACTGATGCCGTGGATGTCGTTGTCTGACAACGTCGCCTACGCGCTGCCGTTCCGGAGACCGGCCGCCCAAATCGAAAAGCAAGTCGTCCATGCGCTCGACCTGGTCGGGCTGGCCGGTTTCGGCAAGGCGTGGCCGAATCAGCTTTCCGGCGGCATGGCGCAGCGAGCCTCCTTGGCCCGCGCCTTGGTCACCACTCCCGAGATCCTGCTGCTCGACGAGCCGCTGGGCGCGCTGGACAGCCTGCTGCGCAGTCAAATGCAAACCGAACTCGAGCGGATCATCCTCGACGAGGCGCTCACCGCGATCCTGGTGACCCACGACGTCGACGAGGCCGTGCTACTGGCAGACCGGGTGATTGTGATGGCTGGTCCACCCGGACGGATCATCGCCGACATGGCGCACCCCCAGCCCCGCCCGCGGGACGTGGCGGACCCAGCACTTCAGGCCCTCCGCGCCCAGATCCTCACTGTTTTGCATCAAGGAGGCAGGAATGGACATCTACTGGTACATCCCCACCCACACCGACGGCCCACACCTGTCGACGATGCACCGGGCGCGGGCGGCTAACCTGCGTTACATCACCCAAATCGCGCAGGCCGCAGACGATCTGGGCTATGTCGGAGTGCTGGTCCCGACGGGCTCGGTGTGTGAAGACGCATGGATCACCGCGTCGTTTCTGGCACCCGAGACCACGAGCCTGCGATTCATCGTCGCTGTCAGGCCCGGGCAGTCGACCCCGTCGATGACGGCTCGAATGGCCTCGGCCTTCGACCGCTACAGCAGGGGTCGGCTCACCGTCAACGTGGTCTGTGGAGGCGATCCGGTCGAACTGGCCGGCGACGGTGTCTTCCTGTCGCATGGCCAACGCTATGAGCAGGCCGACGAGTACATCCAGGCGTGGACCGACCTGCTGCAGGGCAAGACCGTGGACATGAACGGCCGATATGTCCGCATCGAAGGGGGGCAGCTTCACTACCTTCCCCTGCAGGAGCCGCACCCTCCGCTGATGTGCGGCGCCTCCTCTGGCGCTGGGCAAGCGTTCGCCGCGAAATGGATCGACACCGTGCTGACGTGGGGCGAACCACCGGAGCAGGTGCAGCCGAAACTCGACGAGATGCGGGCCAAGGCACACGCTGCCGGGCGACGAGTCACCTTCGGCATCCGGCTACACACCATTGTGCGGGAAACGAGCAGAGAAGCGTGGGCGGCCGCCGATGACTTGATCCGCTACGTGCGCGACGAGGACGTCGCCGCCTCCCAGGCGGCGCTGGCCCGCTCTGAGTCGGAAGGCCAACGCCGCATGGTGGCCCTGCACCGTGGCTCGAGGGAGCACCTCGAGGTGAGCCCCAACCTCTGGGCAGGCGTCGGTCTGGTCACCGGCGGGGCCGGCACCGCGCTGGTGGGCAGTGTCGAGGAGGTCCGTGACCGGATCATGGAGTACCACGACATCGGCATCGACACGTTCATCCTCTCCGGGTATCCGCACCTCGAGGAGTGCTACCGGGTCGCTGAGACGCTGTTCCCGCAGCTGCCCTTCGAACCGAAGGTGAACAGCCTACAGCCGAAGGTGATCCCCGGCGGCTGGTGATCGACTGTCAGGACAAGGTGTTGGCCTCGCTGACCACAGCGGCGCCCGCCAGGTTGACCGGAAATCGCCTCAGCTGCAGTCGCTTCCGTCATGGAGCGGGTATTCAGGCCCACTCGCCGCGACACGATGGACGTGTGACGACGTGGGCGTGATAGCCGTCGCCGTCAAGTATCGGGCTCGGATTCTGGCGCCTCTCCGTTTCACATCGGAGAGGCCGCCCTGCCGCGGTCTTCGAGGATGACCCCGGCACCGCACGTGTCGTGTGACGGCTGGCCTGGCGGGCCGCGGTCGCGTGACCCGCCAGGCCGTGCGGTTCACGGCTGCACGATTGGGAAGTCGATTTCGGTGTGCGCGACGTTGTTGAAGTAGTTCGTCAGCACGTTAAGGCCCACGTGGCCAATGACTTCGGCGATCTCGGCGTCGGTCAGACCTGCGCGGCGCGCGTTTTCCAGATCGGCGTCATCGATGTGGCCGCGGTGTTCGTTGACGGCCACCGCGAATGCAAGGATCGCGGCGGTTTTGGGGTCGTCCGCATCTGCTTTGCGCGCCGACCCGATTTGATCGGCGCTGAGTCCCGCCGCCTTTTCACCCAGGTAGCTGTGTGCGGACAGGCAATACGAGCACCCATTGGCCTGTGCGATGGCGATGGCGAGGCGTTCGCGGGTGGAGCCCGGCAGCGTTCCGCGGTCGAGAGCGCCGGCCAAACCGAGATATCCGCGCAGCAGCGCCGGACTGTGCACCATCGCGCGGGTGAGGTTGGGAATCGTGCCCAATGCCTGCTGCACGGAGGCCAACGCCTCGGCCTGGTCGTTGGTCGCGTCGGCGTCGGTGACAAGGGACAGCGTGCTCATTGGTTCTCCTCCAGTATTGTTCGGGTTGATGGCCTTACACCGCATGCCAGATCGATGAGGCCACTGGTTAGACGCCCGTGCAGCTGATCTGTTACACGGGCCGCAATTTCGGCTGGGGAGCGGTGCTGGGTAATGGGCGAACACATCCGCACGGTCGTCGACGACCGGTGGGCTAGCGAGGACGAGTTCGTCGACGCGTTGCGGGCCGGGGACACCGAAGCATTCCGCCTACTGGTCGACACGATGCATGCACCCCTGGTCCGCATGGCGCGGATCTACCTGTCGGCGTCCATTGCAGAAGATGCCGTGCAAGACACGTGGACGTCGGTGGTTCGCACGATCGGGAGCTTCGAAGGTCGTTCGACGGTCAAGACGTGGGTGTTCCGCATCATGCTCAACCGAATACGGACGCTGGCCCGAACACAGGGGCGCACCGTGCCATTTGCCGTCGCAGGTCCGGAGGCGGATCCGTACCCGTCGGTAGATCCCAACCGGATGGTTCACGCCGAACTGGGTGCCCACCACTGGTCTGACGTGCCCGCAAGGTGGGACCTGTTGCCAGAGCAACGACTGCTTTCTCGCGAAGTGCGCACCTTGATCTCGCACGCCTTGGCCAAACTGCCAGACGCGCAACGCGAGGTGGTCTCGATGCGCGACGTCGAGGGCTGGACGAGCGAGGAAATCTGCGACGCGTTGGGGATCTCGGCGGTCAATCAACGCGTGCTGCTGCATCGTGGGCGCGCCGCCCTGCGGGCTGCGCTGGAGGAGTATCTCGATGACTGACGAATTCATCACCAACGAACTGCAACTGGCGTGCAGCGACGTGATCGAGCTGGTCACGACGTATCTCGATGACGCACTGAGTAACACAGACCTGCGCCGGTTCGAACAACACCGACGCGGCTGCGAAGCCTGCCGAGTCTTCATCGACCAGATTCGCCGCACCGTCAAGATCACTGCCGCCGCGCGCGACGACGCGGTGCAGGTGCGCCCGGCGAACTTCGACGCTCTGGTCGCCGAGCTGCGACGGCGGGGCCGTAGCTAGGGCCATCGTGTGCAAATCCACGCCGAACTCGATGCCCCCGAACGTCGCATGCCGCCGATGATGGCCCATGGCTGCGCGGGGGACAACGAAACTCGAGTCCCCGCCAGTTGTGCGTTCGGACCCGACAGGGCTTGGTGCTCAAGCGAGTTCATCGTCTGTACTGTTTGGTACACTAGGCGAGATCGCTGTCGACAGGCTCGATGACACCACCGACGGGGAAGGCGTGCTATGACAAGCTCTAAGTTCACCACTTTCAGCGAGAAGGTCGCAGAATTGGCGGAGCAGTTGGCCGGCGTGGCTCCGCCTGAGGTGCTCGAGGTCTTCGCCGCCGACCAGCGCGAGCTCCAGGCGGCCGGGGTGCCGGCGTCGGTGGCCGTGCCTGGGACGCGATTCCCGATCGCTGAGCTCATTGGGGCGGACGGGACGTCAGTCTCGTCGGCCGACGTGCTGGCCGGAGCACCCACGGTCGTGGTCTTCTATCGGGGGGCGTGGTGCCCGTATTGCAACATCGCGCTGCGCGTTTACGAACAGGATTTGGTGCCGGCGCTGGAGGCCCGCGGCGTTCGTCTGGTGGCCATCAGCCCGCAGAGCCCGGATGGTTCGGTGTCGATGCAGCAGGCCAATGAGCTGAGCTTCGCGGTGCTCTCCGATCCGGGCAACCGCATCGCCGCCGCGTTGGGCATCGTTATCGCGCCCAGCGACGAAGCGCAGGCCGCGCAGAAGCAGCTGGGGCTTGATCTTGCGGCGGTGAACGCCGACGGCACCGTTGCGCTGCCGATGCCCACGGTGGCGATCGTCGATGCCGAGTCGGTGTTGCGGTGGATCGACGTGCATCCTAATTACGCCACGCGCACCGAGCCTGAAGACATCTTGGCGGCGGTCGACCGTGTTCTTGGCCGCGCGGCCACGTCAGCGGCGACCACACCTTCTCTTGCCCCGGTGGCGCCCCGCCTGGAAGAACTGGCCGACGAACTCGGTGTCAAGTCCGTTCTGGTCATGCGCTCGGACCCCGATTCCATGGTCGTCGCGGCGACGGCGGGCCCGGGCACCGCCTTCTATCGGGTGGGCGCCGCAGGCTCCAAGGCCGGCGCCGCACCGGATCGGGTGCCGCTGTATTGCGAACGGGTGGTCGACGGCGGGGAGGCGATCTTCGTGCGTGACTCCCGCCTCGATGACACCTTCGCGGGCAACGAGGATGAGACCGAGTTCGGCTTGAGTAATTACCTCGGGATGCCGGTCCGAGACGCCGGCGGGCACGTGGTGGGGACGGTGTGTGTTCTTGATGACCACGCACGCGACTATGACGGGGCCGCCCGCGACCACCTCGACGCGCTGCGCATCGAGGTGGAGGCGATCGTGGCAGCCGACCCGTCGGCGCTTGTCACCGATGATCGGTAGTCAGCGAGCGGCGGCGACAAATCGGTGGATGGCTTCGTCGGCGCGATCTTGGATCGTGGTGTCGGCGAAGTCTGCCAGGATCGTCGCCTGGTCGACGACGGGCCCGGTGAGCTTCCCGGCGCCACTGGCGTAGAACACTCCGCTGCGGTACGAGTCATCGACGATTGCGTCAACCAGACGTCGCGCGCCGACGTCGAGCTTGTGCGCAAGGCCGAACAGCGGTGCGATGTAGGGCATCACGACGCGGCTCATGACGGTCCTCACTATCGGGTTGGTGTGCTCGAACGCGTTGGTGCCTGCGGTGTTGCCCGGGCTCACGGTGAGCAGACGAAGGTCGGGATGGCGGCGTGCCAGGGCCGATATCCACAGTGCACCAAGATATTTCGCGTGGGCGTAAGCCAGCATCGCGGTGGCGCGCCTGCCGGTGTAGAAGGATCCGTCGATGACGCCGGCGAACTCGTCGGCGGAATGGTGGGCGAAGGTTGGGGGTGGGATGCGCAATTGAACAACACCACGGGCAGCCTCGCTGCCGGTCAGCACGGCGGCGGCGGTTAACATTTCACGCTGGATCAGCGCCTCCAGCAGCATCACGTGCCCCAGCACGTTTGCGGCGAAGACCTCGGTGACACCATGGTCGTTGAGCGCCAATGGTTTTGGCCCGCCGAGGCCGCCAGCGTTCAAGACGACGGTGTGCAGCGGTTTGGTGATCGTGTCGAGGGCCGATTGCACAGATCCGGGATCGGCGACGTCCATGTGCAGGATTTCGAACAGCGCGGTGTTCGTGGCGCGCTCGAGGTCGGATCGTGCCGACGCGGCTCGCGTGAGGTTGCGACACGCGAGGAAGATTGTCGAAAATGCGCCGCGCAGTGCCAGTTGCCGTGCGATCTCCTTGCCGATCCCGGAATTCGCGCCCGCGGCGAGCACCAACTCCAGTTGCCGCTCGATCACCGCGGCCACCAGGTCGGCCTTGCCGTCGAAATAGTGATACATCTGGCCCTTGCCGGCGCCCGCGGCGGTCAGCACGTCGTCGAGGCTGGTGGTGCTCACGCCGTTGTGATACATCAACGTGGCCGCGGCGTCCACGATCTGTGCGCGCGCACGCTGACCGCGCGCGGTCGCTGGGAGCGGGCGCGCCGTGCCGGTCGGTCGCAATGCGGACATCCCGAAAAGGATATAGAAGCAACCCTGGCCGACCGGCACGGCGCGACCGCGGCCGGTGTCACCGCACGTGGGCCAGCAGTTCGTCGACCGACCACTGGTCGTAGGCGTGGATTCCGCGTTTGGCGGCGACCACTTTGCCGTCCGAGCCGATCAGGAAGTCTCCCGGCAGCCCCAGGGTGCCTCCGATCGGGTCGTTGTTGTAGACCGGTGTCGGGGTCGGGTCGCCCCGCTTGAGGAGTTGGCGAATCCGCTGGGCCACGACCGGGGCGAGGGCGCGGGGGTCGAGGATGGCCCGCCGCGAGGAACCCACACCGAACTCGTCGTAGAGCAGCTTGGCCGGATCGCCGATGACCGCGAACGGCAGCTCGACCCCGTGGCGGCGCAGTTCGTCATCGCTGGAGTGGAACACCACCACCTCACGGATGCCGGCCGCGGCGATCTCGTCGTAACGCCGCGCCATCGACTGAAGGTGCACGTTGCAGATCGGGCAGCCCGCGAAGCGACGCAACTGCAGATGGACAAGGCGGTCGGGATCCGGGATGCGCACCGTCTCTCCGGATACGGTGACCAGTTCCCGGGGTGCCACCACAGTGCCCGGGCCGACGACGTTGGCTTTTCTCATGAGAAGTACTGCCTTTCAGAAAGTTCGTGGCGGGCCCGCAAGTGACAAAGATAGTGTACTAAACAGTACAGTCGAGGCTGCGGTGGGTAATGGGCGATTTCGCGGCTGTCGGCGTTTCGTCACCATGACCTGACGGTGTACGACAATGCTTGCCGCCCAGGGCCGAATCGCACTTCGGTGGTGGCGTGCCGAGTCGGCGTCGACCATGGCGCCCATCGTCGATCGCGTGGGGGTCACCCACGTAGGGTGTCGGCCAGGGTCCACAGCGACACCCCGAGTAGGACGACGTCCTTGAGCAGGAACTGACCGGTCGACGACAATGCGGGGAATCCGCCGCCGGCCGCTTCGGCGACGCCGGGGGTGCTGAACAGGAAGCTGATCGTCGTCAGGAACAACAGCGTCGCCAGGACGCTGCCGAGCACCGAGAGTTTGGGCGCGATGGGTTTGGCGGCCAGCAGGATCGCGGTGAGGATCTCGAAAACCCCCAGCAGATTGGAGAAGGTCTGCACCGAGAACAGGTTGTAGAGCCAGCTCAACAGTGGGCTGTTGGCGACCAGTGGCTGGATGCCCTCGGCCTCGTAGGCGGTGAACTTCAGCGCACCGATCCAGGCGATCACGACGACCAGGCCGTAGCGGGCGACGAAAGACGCGAGGCCTTCGAGCCTCGCGTGGATGCCCGGATTGGTCAGGACATTGTTGGTAGCCACGAGTTTAACCTCCAAACGGGAGTCTGCTGTCGTTGGTGTGGTGTCGGCCAACCCGGCTTCCGTTACACAGAACAGGGTTTCGGCTCCAAGTTGACCGAATGGTCAACTACGACTCAGGCGCGAGGCGCCTGTCCGCGTGGTCGCTGCCTGTGTGTTTGACAAGGAGTGGACGCGGGCGCCGTAACGGCTGTTCGTGGCGACTGTCAGGTTCGCAACGGTGTCGGGTTTACCGACGCTGTCCGTCAACGGCCGAAGCGAGACGGCAGACGGCGTCGGCGATCTGTTCTGGGTAGTCCTCTTGGAGGAAATGTTTGGCGGGCAACAGGATCGGGTCGTCGATGCCTGATGCCAGTTGCGCGTGAATGCCGTCGTGGCGCAATGTCAGGGCGTGGTCTCGGGCGCCCCAGACGATCTGCACCGGATACGGGGTGTTCCGTACGGCGGACACGTAGCGCCGTTGCTTGTCGGCGGTCGGCTCGAAGCCTCGCATGATCTTCAGGAACGCCCGCCCGCCGTCGTCGCCGAGCAACAGCGGGACATACGCGGCGATTTCGGCCGCCGGAACCTTGCGGCTGACACCCGTGTAGCGCATCAACGACAGGAACACACCGGGCAACTGCAGCGACGCCAGCCACGCCTCGCCCACGCCCGTGTGTGCAAACGGCTCCATCATCCACGGGCGCTGAAAGCTCTCAACGGCCACAGTGGTGTTGAGCATGGTCAACGACCGGATCCGGTCAGGCTGTGCTGCGGCGACTTCGAACCCGATCGGCCCTCCGATGTCGTGCACCACCAGGTGGAAACGTTCGAGCTCCAACGCGTCGACGGCCGCGAGCAACCAGCGGCCAAGGCCGGTCCAGGTGTAGTCGAAGTCCGCCGGACGTTCGGCGTAACCCAGCCCGGGCAGGTCGACGGCAATACCGCGCAGACCCCGGTGCGCCACGGCCGCTACGACCTTGCGGTAGAGATAGCTCGACGCGGGAACCCCGTGCACGCACACCACCGGCTCGGCGTCCGGCGCACCGGCATCGAGGGCAAAGGAGCGCACCCCGGCGGCGGTGAACTCTCTGCCCGATGCCCGGTACCCGGCCAATAATTGCTCGACGGCAAGCGACATTATCCTGTGGATCCGTTCATCTCAGCCTACCCTGTACTGGACAGTACACTACCGGGCGCTGCATACCGTCGCACCGTAGCGTCCGGTGCGGTTGGCGGCCTCGTCAGCAGCCGGTCGGGCAAGAAATGTCGACGTAGGCGGTCGGGTTGGCGCCCCCAGCGTCCTTCTTGACGCCGGTGACGGTGCACGCCGAGAGGTTGGCGCTTGGTGTCCCGTTGATTTGCACGTTGTAGCCCTCGGATTTCAACGAGTTGACGGTGTCGTCGGCCGTCGCCCCCGCGGGTCCGGCTGTGGCAACACCGGCCACGGCCAGCAGGCTGGCGCCGACGATGGAGAATGCGATTCGATTCATGAGGGAACCTCCTTGGTTGGCATGCGTTGGTTGGTTGGCATGCGCTGGGGCCGGCGCCTTCGGCAGCAGCCCTGATTGTCGCACCGCGGCAAAGCAATTGGATCACGCCAATTGTGACGGAACGGTGACCGCCAAGTCTCGACCGGTGGTGAGCGCGTAGGGTTCGATTCAAGACAGCACGATTTTCGAATCAGTGAGTTGATCAGATTCCTTCGGCTGCAAGGAGTTACGGACATGCATACCCTCGCGTCAGCATCGCTTGCTCCAAGACGAGTGTGCTCGCGATGCCCGAAAGACGTTCTGCCTCAGCCGACATCCAACTTTGACCGATCGGTGAACCATGGATGATCTGATGATGAACGACTCGTCGGGCGCTTCCGCTGCGCGACGCCCGCGAGCCTCGGGCACCCTTGGGCGCCGGCTGGCCGGGCGTGCACGGTGGTGGCTGGGTGCGTTGAGTGTGGTCGCGGTTGTGGTGGTGCTTGCTGTGGCCGGTATCCACCATTCGTCCGAACCACAGACGCAGCACGGTGCGTCACGATCCACCGCCGCGTCCTCGGCGATTCAGACGTGGCGCGGCGCGCATCAGCCGTCCGAGGGCGATGCCCTCGCGAGGGGATCGGTGTCGGCGCCGGTCGTGGTGGCGGAGTGGGGTGATTTCCAGTGTCCGTTTTGCCGGGCGTTCGATCTGGACAGCCAGCCGGTGCTGATCGGCGATTACGTGCAGACCGGCAAGGTGCGCTTCGAATGGCATGACCTGGCCAAGTTGGGTCCGGAGTCGGTGCTGGCCGCGCGCGGCGCGCGCGCAGCAGCGCGCCAAGGGGCGTTCTGGGCGTTTCACGACGCGTTTTACCGCGACCAGGCCCCGGAAAACAGCGGGGCGGTGACCGAGCAATCGCTGATGGCGATGGCGCGCAACGCGGGACTCGACGTTGACAGGTTCGTCGCCGACTTGGCTGACCCCGCCATCGCCGACGCGGTCGAGCGCGACCGCAGCGACGCACGGCAGCTCGGCATCACCCACGTGCCCTCCTTCCTGGTCAACGACGAGCTGCTCATCGGTGCGCAATCCTTGGACACGCTTCGTCGGGTCATCGATGCCGCCGCGGTGAAGGCGCCTTGACGTGCTCGACATCGGCTACCTGGCTGCGTTTCTGGGTGGGGTGCTGGCGCTGCTCAACCCGTGCAACGCGCTGCTGTTGCCGTCGTTCTTCGCGTACGCCTTTTCTAGTCCGACGATGATGGTGGCGCGCACCGGTGTCTTCTATCTCGGCCTGGCCGCGGTCCTGGTCCCGTTGGGTGCGGGCACAGGCGGACTGGCGGCCATCCTCACCGAGCATCGGAGGGTGTTGATCGTTGCTGCCGGGACGGTGGTCATCGTTTTCGGCCTGGTTCAGATCCTCGGCGGCGGGTGGACTCTGGCGCCGGTGGTTCGCCTTCAGGCGCGAATGGCCCAGCGCAGCACCTGGATATCGACCGCCGGCCTGGGAGCGGCATACGGCCTGGCCGGCTTCTGTTCCGGCCCAATCCTGGGTGCGGTACTCACGGTGGCGGCCGCCGGCGCGGCCCCAGTGCGCGGTGGCGTGCTGCTGGCCGTCTACGCCGCCGGTATGACCGCGCCGCTGTTCCTATTGACTGCGGCGTGGCAGCGGTTCGACCTCGGGCATCGGAAATGGTTGCGTGGGAGGGCATTTCAGGTCGGTCGGCTGCACCTGCACACCACGTCTGCCATCGGTGGGCTGCTGTTTGTCGCGACCGGGGCGGTATTCGTCTTCTTCGGTGGCAGCACCGGCATCCCCGCCGTCGATCCCAGGATCGCACTGCGGGGCGAGACGGCCGCCGCGGCTCTGGCCGCTCACGTTCCCGACACCGTCGTGGTGCTGGTCGTGCTGGCCGTCGCGGTGCTCACGCTGCGGTGCCGGCGGCGACACCCGCGGGCGGGGGCCGCCGACTCGACACAGCCGCCGGACGGCAGGCCCGCGATCGTCGGTGGTGTCGAGCACTCGGTCCGGCACACCGCGGTGGCAGACCCCGACTGAGGCCGCGGGCTCGACGAATGCGGGTTTCGCTGGACATAGCATCTATCGCATTGACCGTCGGCCTGGCCGTCGGTGTGACGGTCGGGTGTGGCCGCGATGCCGGCTCGCCGGTGTCCACGTCGAGTCCGCCTCCGACATCGGGCGCGGCGCGGCCGGCTGAGCCCGCGACCGCGGGTCAGTTGCGCACTCCGCCCGCGGGCCGGGTGGTGTCGATCGGAGCTGCGCCGGAAGGAATCGTGGTCGGGCGGTCCGGAGTCGGGGCCGTGGCGGTGCGCAATCCCGATGGCGTGGTGTTGTTCACCGCTGCGACAGGTGTGGTGCGTCGACGGATCTCGACCACCGCAGCGGCGCGGCACCTAAGTCTGGCCGGACCGGACGGGCCGGTCCTGGTGCCGATGGAGGGGTCCAACGAGCTGCTGCAGGTGTCGCTTTCGCAGGGCGCGGTTGTTGCCAGGACGACCGGAGTCGGCCACCAGCCGCACGACGCCGCTCAGACCGCGGATGGAACCATCGTGGTCACCAACGAACTCGGCGGCGGTGTCGTTTTCGTCCGCGACGGCCAGGTCATCGGTTCGGCTCCTGGCGGCCCGGTGCAGCCGGGAGGCGTTGCGGGCGTGGGCAAGTACGCGGCCGTCGCCGATGTGCGGGGAAACGGATTATGGGTCTACGACGGCGCCGCGCAGCGGCTGGCCGCGCACGGCCCGGCCGGTGTGAAACTGACCCACGTGGTGGGGTTGTCCACCGATCTGGTTGCACTCGCCGACACCGACGGTGGTGCGGTACTGATCGAGCGAATCGAGCCGCAGATCTCGCAGGTCTCCAGGATCGAGGGTCCCGGCAACCCGTACGGGCTGGCCTACGATGCGCGCCGTGCCCGCCTTTATGTCACCCTGACCGCATCGAACCTGATGCGCGTGATCGACACGACCGACGCCGCGACGCCGCGCATCATCGCTGACGTCCCCACCGTCCAACAGCCCAATTCTGTTGCAGTGGATCCATCTTCAGGCACCGTGCTGATCACCGGCAGCCACCCCGTCGGCCAGGACAACTTGCAGATCGTGTCGCCCGACCGGCTGCCTGCCGGCTAGCCGACCGATTTTCGGCAGGTCCAGAGCCGATCACCGGGTGAACGTATCGCGCCGCTGTGGCCGACGCGCGGCTCGCTCATCGAGTCTTGCTGTTGGCCGGCAGAACATTCACTGCCGCGGTCCTGCCTCGCCGATGGCCAGAAGGTCATCAGGGGTTTGCATCAGCTGCCGCGCCGGGGTGCAGGCGTTGTGGTGGGGGACCGATGGCGGGCGTGATGCTCAATGGTGACCGCACCGTGACGTCGAAGCGGTGTGCGAGCGAGCCACCACGACGGACCGACACCCTTGTGTGTAAACCCTGTCGGCCCGATCCCGAAGGGACTGCAGACTTGGAGTCACAGCGTGCACGCGAGGCGACTCCCGGCTGGCTGGCTCTGCTTGTCGGCCTCGTGGGCATCGTTGCCGGCCTCGCGCTGCCATTCTGTCCGGTGCGGGCCCAAACGACGACGCTGACCTGGCCGGTGCCCGGCCAGCCGGTCGTCTCCAGCAGCGCGATCGTGGTGCCCTACCGACCGCTGCACCTGCAGGCGACGATCCCCTGCGCGGCCCTGCGCGCCGCGACCGCATCTGCCGTACGTGTCATTGCGCTGAGCACCGGTACCGGGCCTGCAGGCCTGACCGTCGGCGGTGATCGCACCGGGATCAGTGTTGCCGCCGACGGGCGCAGCGTGCATTTGCCGGTCGCGCGCCACGACGTCGCATGTGACGTGCACGTCGCAGCCGGACCGGCCGGGATGTCGGTGCGCGACGCCGACTCCGGGCGCACGATCGAGCTGCCCGGCCACCCGGTTCCTGAGGTGTTCGGGTTCCGTACGGACCTCGACGCGGCCGATGCGACCGGGATGCAGGTGCGCCTCGAGGTCGGTGATTCCTTCACCACGTCTCCCGGTCCACTGAAGAACGCCCTGATCGGGGTGCAGCTGATCGCGGCTGCCGCGGCGCTGTGGTTGTTGCCGCGACCCACCGCGCCGCGTCGACGGTGGCTGCGGCAGCGGGATCGACTGTGGTGGGTCGACGTCGCGGTGGTGGCGGTGCTGGCCGGGTGGGCGGTGATCGGTCCGCTGGCCGTCGACGACGGCTGGGCCGCCATGATCGCGCGCAACCAGGCCGAGACGGGCAACCCGGGTAATTACTATCGATGGTGGAACGCCGCCGAGGCGCCGTTCGCGTTGAGCCAGCAGCTGCTGGCACCGCTGACTGGGGTCAGCGTGGCGCCGTTTTGGCTGCGGGGCCCCAGCACCGCATTGGCGATCGCGACCTGGTTTGTGTTGACGCGGGGGGTACTACGCGCGGCTTTGCCCGGGGTCGCGGCGAGCATGCGGGTCCGCAGTTTGGCGGCGTTGTTCCTGCTGGCGACCTGGCTGCCGTTCAACCTCGGTACCCGTCCGGAACCGTATGTGGCGCTGGGTGTTACGGCGGTTCTTGCGCTGGCAATACGCGCTCGCAGTCCGGCCGGTGTGGGCTGGCTGCTGCTGGTCGTCGCAGTCACGGTGCCGATCAGTGCCAACGGCCTTCTGGTCGTGGCCCCGATGATGGTGTTCGCCCCGCGGCTGATCGCGGCAGTGCGCGCGGCATCCGCTCGCATGCACCTGTCGGCGGTTGTCGCGATGCTGTGCTGCGTCGCGGCTGTGGCTCTTACCGTCGTCTTCGCCGATCAAACCTGGGATGGCGTGGTGGTGGCCACCGACTGGCACAACTTTTTCGGGCCGTCGCTGCGGTGGCACGAGGAGCCACTGCGCTATCGGTACCTGTTGGGGTCCGACCAGCAGGGCAGCTTCGCCAAGCGGCTGCCCGTCTTGTTGTCCGTCGCGATGGTGCCGATCACCTTGTGGGCGGGGCTGCGCCGCGGCGATCGGATCGGCCGGCCCGGTGCTCGGCTGGCGGGGGTGGTGGCGACGGCGCTTGCGTTGCTGGCGCTGTCACCGTCGAAGTGGTCCTACCACCTGGGGTCAGCGGCGGGACTACTCGCCGCGCTGCTCACTGTGGGCGTCGTGATGCTCGTCCAGCGAGTCGCTGCGGCCGATCGTTACGGCGTTCTTGCCGGGGTTGTGGGATCGGCGCTGGCCGCCGGAGCGGCGGCGCTGGCCTTCGCCGGGCCGAACGCTTGGTGGCTGCCTGCGGTCTATGACGTCCCGTGGGCCGACACGGCGCCCCGACCGCTCGGCCTGCCGCTGGCTCATCCGGTGTTGTGGCTTGGGCTGGTCGCGGCGCTGTCGGCTGCAGCGGGGATCGCCGCTCGACGGCCGGGTGCCCTGCGGGTGGTGGTCGCGGGTCCCGCCATGATCGCCGTGACCGCTGTCGGTATGGCGCTCGCCCTGCTGGTTGGCTCGTTTGTCGCGGCGCCCATCCGCCGTCCGGCCGGTTCACTGGCCCTGATGAACACGCACTGGATCGGCGGCAGCCGGTCGTGCGGGTTGGCCGATGACATCGAAGTGTTGCCCGACGGCGCGATCCTGGACACCGCGCCCGACCCCGGCGGCGCGATCGCCGGATTCACCGCCCACGGCGGCTTCGTGCCCGGCGCCCCGCCGCCCGACCCCCCGGGGCGAGGCACGTCGACTTTCCTGTGGGGTAGCCGCGCGGCCGGTGTCGCAGCCACGGCAGCCATGACCAGCCCCTGGTTCGTGTTGCCGGTGCTCTCGCCCGACGCCGGCATCGCGGTGTCGGTCTCGGGGCGCACCAACGGCGGCAACGCGCTCGCCTTCGAATTCGGCCGCAGCCAGGGGGCGGAGGTCAGTGTGCTCAGCGACCGCGCCCCGAACGACCGGCCGGCCGCCGGCGAGGATCCCGACCATCCACTGTGGCGCACGATCGGTGTCGATGCCGCCGAGGTGCCCCGCGGCGCTGACCGGGTACGGATCCGGGCGGTCGACGCCCGCACCGACGCCTTCGGTTGGCTGGCGTTCACCGGACCGCGGCTGCGTTCGATCGTGCCCTTGAACCGGTTTCTTGCCGGCCACGGACCGGTTCTGCTCAGCTGGCCGCAGTCGTTCGTGTTTCCGTGCGTGCGCGACATCGCCACGATCTCTGGCGGCGTCGCCCAGACACCCGTCGTGGTGATCGAGTCACCACGACCCTGGCTCACCGAGGACAGAGACCCCGACGTCGGGGGCACCTTCACCGAGCTCGCCCAGTTCGGGAACCTCTACGAGATCCCCAGCCGTCTGGTCGGGCACCCAGAGGTCGACTGGGGAACGGTGAAGGTTTCAGGGGACACAGCCAGCCGCGACGCCTACCAACGCACCGTCACCGAGGTGATCGTCCCCGGCAGCGGAGGTGTCGCGCATCAACGACCCGAACGCTGAGCGCGCAGACTGCCGCCCGCGCGCGATACCGACCGTTGCTGACGGAATCCTCACATGCCCGGCGCTCGCCAGGCAACCAACGCCACCCGGACATAACAATGACCGTGCGCGTCAGGCACCGCGATTGGGTGCAGACGCATCCCGAGCCGACGACCGATCGGCGACTCAACACCACGGGCGTGCCACGCCCTCTACTCGTACCTGGAGGGTGGATGCTGGGACCGCAGTACGAGCGCGCGCTTCTGGGGGAGCGCTGCTGGCTTCGCCACGACGACGGTGAACGCGTAGAGCTGCCGGTGGATCTCTGGCTCGGCCATCACGGCGCGGACCACTCCTTCGACGAAACGGTGGTGTCTTTGTGCACGGGTCCGACGATCGACCTCGGCTGCGGACCTGGACGTCTGGTCGCACAACTGATTCGACGCGGGCTACCCGCACTGGGAATCGATCAATCCGCGACCGCCGTGCGGATCGCCAACCAGCGTGGCGCGCCTGCCCTGCGCGGCGACGTGTTCAGTGCGTTGCCCGGCGAGGGTGGTTGGGGCACCGTGCTACTTGTCGATGGCAACATCGGCCTCGCTGGCGATCCCGTGCGGGTGTTGGCCCGCGCCGCGCGGTTGCTCGCTCCCGGCGGGCAATGCCTTGTCGAGTTCGACCCGGCGACATCGGGTGTCAAGCAGCGACGGGTTCGCCTGGAATCCGACAGCGGGATGGGTCGCTGGTTTGACTGGGCCTCGGTCGGCCTCGACAGCGCCTCGGAGCTGACCGAGCGAGCGGGCCTGACCTTGACCCATACCCACCGCGTGGGCGCACGATGGGTGGCGCAGGTGTCCAAGCCGCGATGATCGGCCCACAACCCGCGACGGACGAAAGACCGGCGCGGGCGGACATCGCGGGTTCTCACGATATGGTTGCTATCGGCCGCCCGATGAGTCATCGAGACTTCGTGTTGAGCACAAGCAGTGTGTTCGCGGTGGCGTCTCGGCATGCGCGGCCGGCGAAGTTGGCATCGGCGCGGTTGGCCGGGGCCCGGGTCAGTTGCGGTGGTGGCGGTGGTAGTGCCGGGCCACTCGTGTCCTGTTGGCGCAGATGTTCTGGGTGCAGAACTTGCGGCGGGGGTCGGAGGCGACGAAGAGCATGCTGCAGGTCGGGTTCTCACATCTGCGCAGGCGATTGTGCGCAGGCCCGACCAGCAGATCGATAAGGCTCTCGGCGACGGCAGCTAGCGCGAGTTCGTACAACCGGTCGGCCGGTGGATGGCGAGTGGTCAGGGCGGCCCACCCGGCTGGGGTCTGCACCAGCTGCCGGGTGCAGGCCACGCTTGATGCGATGTCGTTGACGCGATTGACGACCGCTGCGCTGGGACTGATCCCGGCGATGTGTGCGTCGAGTATCTCGCGAACTGCTTGACGCAGCTCAATGGTGAGCGCAAGTGACGGAGCCGGCGTCCCGTCGGGTAGTCGATCCTGCTGCAGGCCCCACCAGAACCGACACGCCGCCTCGTCGGCAAGCAGATCGACGACTGGATCCCGACTGGTGATGATCGTGTCGGCCAAGTCCACAGCCAAGGGCTCTCCCGCCACGACGAATCCCGCCGCCTGCGCCCTTTGGAGCCGTGACCCGGTATTCATTTAACTAATGCTATCAAGATGTTGACAACGTTAGGCAGCGCGAGTACAAAATCTAACGGTAAACATTGCTGTCAAACGTTAGTTGACGAAAGGAACTCGGATGAACTCGTTGGACCTGCTGCAACAGGCCGATAAGCGCCTGGTCGACCTGGTCTCCACTCTGAGCGTGTCGAATCTGGACGCCCCCAGTCCGTGCTCAGGGTGGAGCGTGCGGTCGCTGCTCAGCCACACTGTCGCCACGATCGACGCCTTTGCGGCGGCCCTCGACGGACAGGGCGGCCCGACCGAGCAGGAACTTTTCAGCGGGGCCGACATCCTCGGTTCAGCGCCGCTCACGGTCGTCGAGAAGTCCGTCGACCGCTCACAGCAAGCGTGGACCACCATCACCGACTGGGAGCGTCCCATCCTGACCGTCATCGGGGAGATGCCGGCCCGCCAGGCCATCGGCATCATCACCTACTCGACGCTGATCCACAGCTGGGACCTGGCGGTGGCCATCGGCAAGCCGATCCACTTCGACGAGGCCGAGGCCACCCTGGCCGAAGCGGTCGGATCGCAGCTCGTCCCGGCGCTGCGACCTCAAGATCTCTTCGGTCCGGAGGTCGCGGCCGGCGCGGACGCGACCCCCACCCAGCGAGTCGTCGCCTTCGCCGGTCGTAACCCCCTGTGACCCTGCAGATGACGAACGAAAACCGGCCCGCCGCTGTGGGATTCCACAGCGGCGAGCTGGCCGTCCAGACACGCGCCGGAGTGCGCACGCGTGCCGAGCGGCTGGCCCCGATGGCGGCCCGCGGCCAGCTCCGCACCGCCACAGCTGACTTCGTGGCGGCGGCGCAGCTGGCGGTCCTGACCGCACGCGACGCCGCAGGCCGACTGTGGACCTCACCGCTGCTGGGACAACCCGGCTTCCTCCGGGCGGCGACACCGACCACACTGCACATCGAGGACCCCTTTCTCGACGCCGACCCGCTCCACGACCTACCGGCCCGCCAGCCCGCGGGGCTTATCGTGATCGACTTCGCCACCCGCCGCCGAGTGCGCATCAACGGCGTTCTCGCCCAGGCTGATTCCGGCGGTCTGACAATCGATGTCGACCAGGCATACGGCAACTGCCCGAAATTCATCCGGAACCGCCACCTGCGCCTCCCCGCCAACGCTTCCGGCCCAGACCGCACACCGGTTTTCACCGGCGAACTTCTGCGACCGGAGGACGGTCGGCTGATCGAACACGCCGACACATTCTTCCTGGGCACCAGCCATCCGACGTCAGGCAACGACGCCTCCCATCGAGGCGGGCCGACCGGCTTCGTCCACATCGAGCACGATCGCCTCTGGTGGCCGGACTACCCGGGCAACAACCTGTTCAACAGCCTGGGCAATGTGACGGTCGACCCGACCACAGCCTTGCTCTTCATCGACTTCCCCACGGGGACAACGCTGCAACTAACCGGCACAGCCACGTTAGTGTGGGAGGACGAAAGGCCGCGCGACGAAAGTCAAACCGGACGACGAGTCACCTTCACACCCCAGCGCGTCGTCGTGACCGGCATCGCGGCGTTGCGTGCCGAGCACTGACGACAGTGCACGGCATCCGTTCCAATCCGTTACCTGAGGGACACCCGACGAACGCTCAGTACCGGCTGCGTTGTGGGACCCGTCCGGGCCCGAATTGCACGAACTGGACTCTGCGTCGTCCTGACGCGCCCAAAAGTTGCACTATCCGCGAGCTGATTCCCCAGCCGACAGTGTGCACGTTCCCAAATCCGCTAGGTCACGTTTCCCAACCCTCGAGCCCACCGCCACAGACCAGGCCTCAACCAATTTTCGTCAGCGCCACGGACATCCCGATATCGCTACCGGTTCGCCACCGCCCAGGGGAGGTCTGCGCTCAGCGCGAGTTTTATTGCTCGCGATGATCAAGCCGGGCGGCGACGGCCGTGTCGACGCGATCCAGCACCGTCTCGGCTTCGTTACGCAGATGGGCTGGGCCGGACGTCCTTTACGAGGAGCATCAGTGTTAGGTCGTCGACAGGAGAAGGCTCAAAACCGTAGCGCAAGTAGAAGCGCCGGGCGGTGTCGTTGTTTGCGTGGACCAGCAGCAGCCGAACCCCCGTCAGCTCCGCGACCTCAAGTGACTTGAGGATGAAATGTTTGAGAAGTGCTGCAGCGAGACCACGCCCTTGATGGTTCGCGTCGACGGCCAGCCGGCCGAGCAGGACCGCAGGTAACGGGTCCGGCTGATTGCGAGCAGCGCGTTTCGTCGCCCGGCTGCGCATGAGCACCGCCGTGCTGGAGGCATAGAAGGCCACCACCCGTCGCCCGTCCAGCACCACCCAGGTGCGGCTGCCTCCTTCGCGCTGATTGTGCAGAGCCTTCGTCCGCAGCCACTCGTTGAGCACGTCGTTGCCGCAGTCGAAGTCGTCGACGATGTGATCGGCACCGAAGAGGACGGGCCCCTCGTAGCTCACCGTTCCAAAATCGACGGATTCGCCAGCAGGCGCGCCAACTCGGGCTTGGGGCTTGGCGGACGGTCGAGCAGCGCCTGAAGATCGGTCCAGGCGGCGTCATCGAGGACGAACACTCTCCGATCAGCGAGGTCGGCCTCGGCGGCCTGAACGGCGTGACGCACCACATAGTCGTTGAGCGACTCGCCCGTGACGTCGAGCACACGTCGCACCACCGCATCTTGCGCCGCGGTCACGCGCAGGTGCCAGCGACCACTCTTCGTCTCCACACCAGAAGTGTACGCCGAATTGGTGTACATACCGTCGGCAAGCGCGGAACGATGCAGTTCGGCGCGCGGCGGCGTTCCCAAATCCGCGGCAGCGCGTTCTCGGCCATCGGACGTCACCATAAGAGACCAGGCCTCAACCAATTTTCGTCAGGTCCCGGCACCGCGAACTGTCGGGTGCCTTGCACGGGTGCGCCGCCACCGTGGTGCTATCCGGCTATGCATCACGCTTGTATGACGTTGAGCTATACCGGGACTGGTACCGAGGGGAGTTGTCGACGGCCACAAGTCAAGGTGGAGCGTACGAGGAACGTACCGAGGTGCTGTGGTCCAACCGCCCGCTGCGATCGGTCGCGCTACCGGACGTGTGCATTTCTGCTGGTGAAGGCGACGTGTGTAACGAAATGCCGGCTGGAAATCGCGAAAGTAACGAAATGCGCTGCCCGGTCTGCGCTGGGACTGTCCGGCAAGCAGCCGCAGGTCGACGCCGCGTCTACTGTTCGGCAGCCTGCCGCGTTCGCGCGCACCGTCAATCGACGTCGCGCCCGGGCTGATTGCCACAGGGCAAGTATCCACGCAGTCATCCGGCGCAGGGCGTTTCAAGGCGGGGGTTCGAACCGGAAGCGGGCGAGCGTCCTATTAGGGCCAAATCTTTTCAATCCGGGTTGGCCGGCTTCTTGTAGGTGCAGCTCGACAGCGATCTCCCGCCAGTTTTGCCCTCGGCAGGGAGTTCAGATCGGGTCGGTGTGGGTTTGCCCGTGGAAGGCGACCGTGTGGGTCCAGCGTTGCCCGTCCCACCACCGGTGCTGGAAGCGGGAGGTGGGATCGGGATACCAGCCCGGTCCAGGGAGTGAGGGTGGGCTGCGGTGCTGCGGGATGGTCGGAGGTGTCATGAAGATGTCGTTGGGTAGGTCGGCGATGTGGTAGCCCATGTGGAGGATTTCTGAGAGCGCGAGCTGCTCTGTGGGTGCGCTGTGCTCGGTCATTGCCGCGGCAGCGAAGCTGCGGACGTCAATGAATGTGCGGTCGCCGGTTGGCCCGGTCTGTTCGCTGAATACGACCATCCATCGGTAGCCGCGGTCGTAGAGGCCGGCGGCATCGAGGCCGGCTTCGGAGAGTGAGAAGACGCGAGTGGGGCAGTACTCGTCTATCGCTTCGACATAGTGCTGATACCAGCCCCGTGGCAGGAGTTGAGGGGAGCCTGTGGCATGCAGTTCGGACGCACTGATGAGGCCGGCGTCGTACAGCGAACGCTTGGTCAGGTAGTCGATGTCGTCGTCTGGGCCGGCGGTGCGCGCGACCTCGGCGACGATCCTTTGGCGCTTGGCTTCGGACTCAGCTGCTTTGCGTGCGAAGTAGTGAGAGTCTTCATTACGGACTTGAGCCATGGCCCGAGCGATGGAGTCAGGGGATGGCTCTGGGCAGTCAGTCATGGGGGGATTGTCCCGCAGACCTGTGACAGAAATACAGCTTGCGGTGCCCCTACACGTCTCGGCTGAGCCCATCGCCGCGTTGCGCGGCGTTCCACATCCGGTTGTGGAGGTCGTGGGCGGTGGTGTTGCGCTGGGTGGCTTTGTGGTGGCGTTGGAGTGCGGTGGTGATGGCGGGTGTGTGCTGGTCGTGGTCGAGTCCGGCTGCTTGGGTGAGGGCGGCGTCGGTGTCGGGGCCGGTGGCGTAGTGGTTGATGCGGACGGGGGCGGCGGTCAGCACTGCCGACCAGCGCAGTTCGGTGTGCAGCAGTTTGAGCAGCGGTGCGGCCGGTGGTGTCGGCCAGGTGCCGGAGTTGGTGTCGAGCAGGATGATCCGTGCGTTGACGGCTGCCGCGTTCTCGGTAAGGTCCGCGATCGTCTCGGGGGGCAGGTGTTCGGCGCGGTCGATGACGACGATGGTGCCGGGTTGACTGTCAGTGAGGTCGATGGCGCTGGCGTCGATGACGGTGTTGTTGATCGGGGACAGGTCGGGGTTGTTCAGGACGGCGGGCGGGGCGGCCCAGATCAGCGGGCGCGTCGCGTCGTGGGCGGCGCGGTCTAGATGTCTCATCATCGGCAGTAGCGCTGCGCGGTCTGTGGCGTGGGCGACGGTCAGCACGAACGGGACATCGGTGAGCCGACGCAGGCGGCTGGTGTCGATATCGGGGTCGGCGGGGATCGGCAGCCGGTCTTGGAAGGCGTGTTGTCCGGCGTTGTCGAGCACACGTAGCTCGGTGGCGATGCGGGGCAGCAGGTCGGTGATGTGTTCGGCGGTGCTGCGCTGGGCCCGGGCGAAGGCTTGTGCGGCGGCGTGCTCGGCGCGGTGCAGCTGTTCGCGCAGCGCGGCGCGGTCGGCACGGTGACGAGCCACGAGAGCATCGTCGTCGGCGCGGCACTGACGCAGAAAGGCGTCGGCGTCGGCGTGGGTGACGATGTGCTCGCTGCCGCCGGCAGCCTCAGCGCGGGCGGCAGTGGCTTCTTGGAACGCCGGGTGGAACTGCTCGGCGGGGCTGTGCGTGGGCAGGTGGTGAGTGGTCAGGAAGCTCAGGTTCTGGGCTGCCGAGGCGACATCGAGGGGGTCGGCGTCTGGGTCGGCGCGCAGGGCGTCGAGTTCGGTGCGGGCGTGCTCGATGAGCTCCAGTGCCGCGGTGTAGGTGGTGTCGGCCTCATGCCACTGGTCGAGCACGGCTTCGACCTGGGCCAGGAAAGGCCGGTCGGCGTCGGCGGCGTCGCGCAAGCGCCGGAGCTCATCGGCGGCGGCGAGCACGTGCGGGCCATTGCCGGCGACCACCTGGGCGGTGAGGGTTTGCAACTCGGCGTCGGCCTCGGCGTAGCGGGCGCGCAGGGCGTGCACGTCGGCGCGGTGAGCGGTCAGTGCGGCGGCGGGGCTGGGTCGGACGGTGCTCAGGCTGTCGAAATCCAGATGCGACTCGGGATCGAACAGGTCGTCGGCGTGCTCGGGTGGTGGGAGCTGATCGTCGGCGGTCGCGGCGTCGGCAAGGTCGCTGTCTTGCAGGCCGAGGGCGGCGGCGAGCATGTTGGGATCGGCCAAAACGTCATCGAGGGCGTCGTGCTGCCAATGCTGAGGCCCGTCGATATCGGGATGCTGGTGGGCGAGTTCTTCGTGTTCTTCCTCGGTCAGGGGTGCGGTGTCGGGCAGCGGGATGTCATGGTCGTAGGGGTCGTCGGTGGTGAACAGGTCAATCGAGTAGGTGAGCAGGCGGGCGTACTCGTCGCCGCGCAGATGATGGGTCAGGTGGGCGTCGGCGTCGTAGAGGTGCTCGGCGGCGACGTGCAGTAGGTCCAGTGCGCTCCACCGGTCGGGGTCGGCATTGCCGATCGCGGACACCAGCGCCGGGAACGCGGGATCGGCGGCGATGGTCTCGGCCATCTCGGTGCCGAACACGGTGTGCAGATCGGGTAGCCAGTCCGGGCGCAAACCCCCGTTCGCGGTTTCCAGGGCGGCCGGGGACATGGTGCCGCACAGTCGCCACCACAGAGCGGCGGCGGGCAGTTCGTCGGGCAGGGGGCGCTGCGCAGCGACCTTGCCCACCAGTTGGGTGATGTTGACTCCGGTGCGCGAAGCCGAGGCCAGTTGGGAGGCCAGCTGTGGCCAGTAGGGGTCTTGCCGGATGTGCGGGTTGATGGAGTCGATGAGGTCGTCGTAGCGGTTGGTGGTGGTGTCGGCGCCGATGAGTTCGGCTGCTCGGAGTTCGAGGCGGCGCTGCGCGGCGCGGGTGCGGGCGGGGTATTGCTCGGGGCCGGCGATGCGGGTGTCGTTGTCATCGACGGCGGTCGCGGCGCGATACACCGCGAGCTCGGCGGCCAGCTCGGCATCGGTGTCGACCAGGGGCCGGGCCCACCGGGGTGCGGTCGCTGCGGTCCATTGGGCGCTGGTGGCGCGGACTTCTTCGGCCAGGGCGTCCACTCGTTGCGCGCGGGCCGCCAGGTAGGTGTTCCAGTGCGGGTCGGCGGCCAGGCGTTCGGGGATGGCGGGCAGCCAGGGCAGCGGGCCGGCGCCACCGGAGTGCGCTCCGGTGGGGTCTAGTCGCCAGTCGATGACGGCGGCGGGGTCGGCGGCGTTGTCGAATCCGCCGGCGGCGACCACTTTGTCGAGACGTTTGAGCGGGTGGATTCCGGCGGCGGCGATCAACGCGAGGTGCTGGCGCAGCACCGGCCAGGCGGTCGCCGACGTGAGGCCGGGCACCAACTTTTCGGCGTGGGAGTCCAACTCGGCATGCTGGGCGGCGCTCAGGCGTGACTCGGCCGCCGCGCCGACCGCATGGGCGTACATGGCTGTCGCAGCGGCCAGCCGGGCAGCCGGGTCGGCGGCGGCCCGGGCCGCGCTGGTGGCCGACACTTGCGCGGCGTCGCGGCCCAGCGCACGGGTCAACACGTCCACGGCGGTGTCGGGGTGGGTCGCTTTCGGGGACAGCACACGGTGCGGGTCGTGCTCGGCGGTGGAGAAGTAGATGTGGTTACCGTGCACACCGCGGGTGAGTGCGGTGTAGACCTGCTGGCGGGTCAGTTGGTCGGAGCCCACGGTGTGGCAGCGGTAGCGGGCGGTCGCGCCCTGGGTGGCATCAATGGTGCGGGCGTAGCCCAAGGTGACGTGGGCGCGTACATAGTCGGCGGGCAGGTGCAGGTGCGCCCCGGACTCCAAGTGCGCGACGGTGATCGAGCCTTCGGGGTCGACGTCGGTGACTTCCCAGCGGTAGCCGTTGCGCACGAAATCGGTGGCACCGAGCGCGAGGCTGCGGTCGTTTTTCTTGGTGAATACGAGGTCTCCGACGCTGGCGCGGGCCCCGGCCATCAACACCGCTTCCAACGGTGGGGCGTGCTCACCGAGTTCGGTGAGGCGGTGCAGTCGTGCTCGGTCGTTGAGTTCGGACACCAGATCGTGGGTGGGCGCCAACAGCAGTGAGTGTTTGTCGTGGGCGATGTCGGATTGCCATGCCTCGAACGCCATATCGGATGCGGCGGCCTGCGTGCCGACATGCACGCGCTGCTCATCGAGATAGAACGCGATCCCGGACGGGTCACCGTCGCGCAACGCCAGACCGGCCTGGGCTTCGGCCGCCGAAGCAAACCGCATCACTTGAGACAAGGTGATCGCCCCATGCAAGTGAGCGAGGTCGCGCAGCACACCCCCGGCGCTGATCGAAGACAACTGTTTGTCGTCACCGACGAGGCGCACGCTGGCGCCCTTGGCCAACGCGACAGCGATCATGGAGGCCAACGCCAAAGTGCCGGCCTTGCCGGCCTCGTCCACGATGATCAACGTGTTCTCGTCGATCGCGTCGTACCACTGGCGTGCTGGATCACCGGGCGATGTGTCGGGATTGTCGGTGAGCCAGTTGAACTTATCGAGGGTGTCTCCGACCTCGACTTCGATTTCTTCGCGCAGCAATTGCGCTGCACTGGCGCTCGGCGACAGCCCGATCACGGTGCCCCCGGCACCTTCCCAGGACCGTGCCAGCGCGGCCATCGCGGTGGTTTTTCCCGACCCGGCCGGGGCCAACGCGAGCATCACTCTCTGACCCCGGCAGGCCATCTCGCGGACCAGTTGTGCTTGGCCGGCGTTGAGTTCGCGCCGATGCGCGGCCTGGGCCAGCAGCTCGATCTCGACATCGGCGGCAGGCACGGTACGTCCATCGCGCAGGCCGGCCGCAGCCAGGATGCGCTGCTCGGCGGCCAGGATTTCGGTGCTGGTGTAGGTCTGCGATCCGACCTGGCGGTACACGCTGGACCCGTCGCGGCGCCGCAACCTCGCGGGCTCACCGAGGTCGGTATCGGGGCTGGACGCGTGCCGGATGCTCAACGGTGCACTCAACGCGGCGTCGGTGATGAGTTCGGCGATCCCGTCGATCCCGGCGTGCCCGGTGACGCGCACAACGCGCAACGCCTCGGCCAACACATGGGTGCGGTTCCAGGTGGCGCGGTCGCCAGACACCGTGGCGATGACTTGGCGGGCGCGGGCTTTGATCCACCCTTCGGTGACCTCGGCCGGTGTCGCGGTGCGCCCGGCAAGGGAGCGCGCAATCATGGCGTTGACCGCCTCGTCACTGCCCAACAGACCGACCGCTTGGGCACGCCACTCCTGGCGTTGCTCGCCCAGCGAGCGGGGCTCATGCTTGGCGTCGCGGGTGGCCAAGGTGGCCTGCTGGAACATCGCGATCGACTCCGGGGTGGTCGGCTCGCGGCCGTGGGCGGCCTGAAACGTCTTGGCCAGCACCGCATATTCGGCGTCGATCGCGGCGCGACGCGAGGACCACAGCTCGTTGAGCTCGCGGGTAACGCCGACGACCTCGCGGACCTCCCGCTTGCCTTCGCGGGCATCACCGCGCGCGGCGAACCGCATCCCCAACTCGTCGGCCAGGTAGGCCTCCAGCCGCGAGTTGTACAACTCCGAGGCCGCCACGGTGGAGGCATACAGCGGCCGGCCATCGAGGGCATACCACCGGCTGATCCCGTCGGTGCCGCGGGCTCGAACCTTGTTGGAAATGGCCACATGGGTGTGCAGGCCGGGGTCCGAGGCGCGGGTGTCGCGGTGCAGGAACGAGGCGGTGATGAAGCCTTCGGTGTCGACTTGAGCGATGCCTTGGGCCCCGATGCGGGTGTAGGCCGCCTGGTCTTGCAGGAAGTCCAGGGCATCTTGCACCGCGCGGCTGTGGCATTCCTCGATCTGTTTGGCGATCGGCTCGGGGCACAGCGCATACAGCGCGGACACGCTTTTGACCGGTGTGAAGGTCATGTCGTAGCCGGCCACCGACGTGGTCTGGTCGCGGGTGCCGCGGGCAATGAACCCGGTGAGTTCTCGCTCGTCCAGCGGTGCGCGGCGGTGCTGTTCTTCGAACATCTCGGTAGCGATCTGGGTACGCATCTGCGCCCGCAGGGACTCGTCTATGGCGGCGTTCCAGTGCGCACCGATCGACAGGTTGTGATCCCGGTAGGCCAACGCGAGGCGCTGCTGCAACTCGGTTTCACCGGCATTGACCCGAAACGGTCGCCCCAGCGAGGTCGCCGTCAGCGCTGAGTTCTTGCGCGCCCCTTGGGCGATCAGTTGCTTGGTCAATGCCGCGGCGTTGGGATGCACCCCGAGCCCGAACAGGGCCTTCATCTGGTCCTCAGTGACCTCCGAGCCCTCTTCCAGCGACCACAGCCGGTCCCCGGAGTCGGTGCGCGTCCAGTTCTCTGATCCGGCGGCCAACCCGGCCAGTCCGCGCCCACCCCAACGGCCAGGAGTCTCGCCCTTGGACGAGTAGTAGTCACCCAGCGACTCCGGGCCATGAGTGCGGTCATGGGCAGCCACCTGCCGCACCAGGTACAAGTACCCGGAGCCAGCAGTGAGCTTGTGGATGCCCGCATTCACCCCACCAGCGCACCGAGTTCTCACGACGAAACCAAGGCAGTTTTCCGCAACCCCCGAACGGGCCGTTACCAAACCGTTACCTAAGTGCAAGAGGTGTGTGGGTCAAAACCAGGCTGGAAATCAACGATGCAGGTCAACAGGGGTGAGACGGTGGTGAGGGTGCAACGAGGGGTGATTGGGTAGGTGGGGAGGAAAGCAGGCGTGATTGCGTCGTAAGTGATGGTTAGCATCCGGAACCATGGCGAATGCAACGACAAAAAATGCAGTGAAGCAACGAGTTCTGGAGGCGCGGCGGGCCGAAAATGCCGCGCGCGAGGCGCGGGAGGCGGCCATCGTGGATGGCCTTTCGCAGTTCCTCGCGGAGGTGGATCGTGCGGCGGCGGTCGGGACGAAGCTCGAAGAGCAGGTGGCTGCGGCGCGCGCGAAGGCAGCCGAGCGCGTGGAGCGCATCGAGCGCGAAACTGAGGAGCGGGTCGCGAAGCTGGCTGAGGCGGCGCGGGAGGAGTCCGCGCGGTGCGAGCGGGCTGCTGGTGAGGCTGTGAGGCGGCTGCGGGAGCAGGGCGAGACGGTGGCGGCCATCGCCAGTCAGACCGGGCAGAGTCAGAACCGGGTGCGCGACTTGGGCAAGCTCGCGGTCACAGCGCAGGGCGACGGTGACGGTGACGGTGACGCGGCTGCACCAGCGGTGCGGGCGGCGGGTGACGCTGGGATCTCCGTCGAGCCAGCTGACGGCGCTGTGGAGGGTGGCAGTGAGGTGACTGCGCAAGCAGAGAGCACCGGCGCCGACAACGGCGAAGCGGCGAGTGATGATGAGCCGGCCGCAGGCACCGCCACGGCGCTGAGCGCGTAGCGGTACGGCAGTGGGCGCGTTGGCGCGGGAGCTGGCGGTCGATCCGGAGTGCGACATCGCTGAGGTTGCGCGGTTCTTCAGCCGTGTGGTCGCTGGGCCGGGTCGACAGGACTGCTGGCTGTGGACCGGCGCGATCGGCGACGACGGCTACGGCCGGTTCGCGATTCGTCGCGAGGGCATGCTGCGGATGGTGCGGCCACCGCGGTATGCGCTCGCGGTGGCCGCTGGCGGGCGCGAGCTCGACGGTCATCTGCGGGCGCTACACGGGTGCGATGTGCCGATGTGTGTCCGGGTGATCACCGCGCTGGAGCTGCGTAGCGGGGTGCGCCCTCATGTGGTTGCCGGAACGCAGCAGGAGAACATGGCGAGGATGGCGCGGGCCCGGCGAGGTGGGGGGACGCCTGCGGTGATCGCGCGCCACGCGGGAGTTAAGGCGCGGCGGGAGCAGGCCTTGGCGCTGCGGGCGGCCGTGCGTTCCGGTTGGGATGGCGCGGCGGTGGAGGCCGCACTGCTGGGTGGCCAGCCGCGTCTGTGGTGAGACGGTGGTCGCGGACCTGGGTGTCGCGCCGCGACGGCCTGCGGGACCCGGGTGGGGTCCCGCAGGCGGTGGCGCGGGGGTGGCTAGTGGTCGGCGGTGGCGGCGATGAAGGACTCGGCGTCGGTGAGGTAGTAGTCGGCGTGGCGGGTCTGGTCGGCGGTGGCGTCCCCTGCCAGCAGGACGGTGACGGCGTAGTCGCGTGCGGAGAGCGCGTACTGGCGGCGGCGGTGGGGGTCGTCGGCGGCGGCGACGGCGGCGTGGATGTCGGCGCGGGCGTAGGCCAGGACTGCGGTGGTGGTGGGGATGGTCATGGTGGTTCTCCGTTCGTCGTTTCGCTTAGTGGTGCGCCGGTCAGCGCTGGGGTGCGGTCAATCGGGTGAGGGTGGGCGGTCAACCCCGAAGAGGCGGCGGCGGGTGGCGCAGGGTTTTCGGCCCGCGAGCGGCAGCGAGCTTGGTAGGGCCGAAAAGGTCACTCGGCCTGCGTAGGTCGGCGTCGGTGTGGGTTGACCGGTCGGGCCCCCGGCCGATTAGGCTGCGCCCTCTGCTGACGGATTTGAAGGTGAGGGGCTACGGACGTGCCCGCCGCAGGCGGGCATCCGCGCCGTAGGCGCGCTGACGAGACGTTCGGTCGCGCGAGGAGCTGCGGCCATCAAGAGGCGGGCGCGCCGTCGGCGGTGCGGCGAGGTGTGAGGCCGCGCCGAGGAGTGCACGTTCGGGCTGCGGCATCGGGTAGCCGGGCAGGGCGCTGAGGAACTTGAGGTAGGTGTGGGTCGTCTCGGACAGGCACGTGGTCCAGCCGATGAGGTCGGGTGTGGAGGTGACCTCCAGCGAGGCCACGACGTGAGCGAGCAGGGCGCGTAGCGCGTCGGTGTCGTTGACCGGGGTGTGCGCGATATCGGCGGCATCGAGGAAGGCGGTCGCCAGCGTGGCGGCGGCGAGGCTTTCGGTAAGCAGGCCGGGGTTGGTCAGCAGCGTGGTGGCGATGAAGGTGGCGGTGCCTGGCGGGGGTGGTGCGTCGGCGAGTAGGTGGTTGGTCAGCCAGGCGCGGCGGGTGCGGGTGGCGGCGGTGCGGTCCGGGTCGGCGTGCATCGGTGGTGACCTTTCGAGGTGGGCGGTAGGGCCCGGCGGGTGGGGGATGTCCGCCGGGCCCTACCGGGCTTAGGTGGTGACGGCTGGTTCGCCGGTGAGGGTTTCCACGACGAGACCGACGAGATCGCGTGCAGCGGGTGGGGTGACGGCGTTGCCGGCCAGGCGTACCTGCTCGCGGCGGGTGCCGAGCATGCGGTAGTCGGTGGGGAAGTCCATCGCGGCGGTGATTTCGCGGGGCTCCAGCATCCGGAAGAACACATCGTTGATGTCGATGTGCTGAGGCGGCGCGGGAGCGGGGCCGCTGGTGACCAGGCTGTGACGCTCGACGGTGGTCACGGTGGGCAGTGCCTCGTCGGCCGGGGTGCTGCCGCCGTTGCCGTAGTAGCTCGTGATCAACGGGCGCGGATCGGTGGGGTTCCAGCGGCCGTGAAAGACATCGCCTCGCGTGACGGGGCTGTAGACCAGGCCGTGGTGGTTTCCGGACGCGGTGACCGTGGACAGCGCTTCGGTAGTGCAACGGGCATCGCTGGAGCCGCCGCGTAGTTCGGCGATGAACGGTGCGAAGGCAATGCCGTCGTTCTCGCGGGTGGTGCGGGTGGCGATGGGTTGGTCGACGGCTACGGCCTCGCTGCGCCAGGTGCCTCCGGTCGGGACCAGGAGCGCGGTTTCGCTGCGCGTGGTCATGGTCCGTGTCGGCTGGTCGACGGGGGCGGCGGTCTTGCCGTCTCGTCCTTCGACCGGCACCAGCATGGGCTGCCAGTAGCGTTGGATTCCGGCGGCGATGCGGGCCATGGTCTTGTCGGCCAGCGGGCGGGTGCGCTCACCGATGCGTGTGCCCATCAGCGACCAGTCGATGATGTCGGCGGCCGGGCGGTAGGTCGGCTCGATCACCTGGTTGCGGCAGGAGACGTTGGGGCAGCGGTAGACGTACTGGGCGCGGTACTTGCCCCACGGTGCGCGATCGGTGCGCTTGAAGCTCTGGACGGCGCGGACGGGTCCGCAGTCGGGGCACACTGCGTAGGGAGACACGACGCGCTTGACGTCGGGTCGGGGATCGCCTGCCCGGGTGAAGATGGCGTAGAACCGGTCTCGCGACTGTGGGGCACCGCGGCCGTAGAGCTGGGCGTGCATCGAGTTGAGGTAGACGAACTGCGCGGTGTAGCCGATGGATTCCATCGCCATGCGCCATGCCTGGAACGGCGGCCAGAACACGACATCGACGACGTTCTCCACGATCACTGCCCGGTACATGTGGTACTCGGCGAAGCGCACGACGTCCCACATGGTGGCGCGGGAGCGTTCGGCGGCGGCCTCGGGCAGGATCTCGCCGAACAGGTCTGGTTGCGCGTCTTGGCGTTTGCGGCCTTGGGCGATGCTGTGTTTGGTGCAGCTCGGGCTGGCCCAGAGCAGGTCGGTGGTGGGGAACAGGCGCGGGTCGATCTGGGATAGGTCGGCCTGAATGTGGTCGGTGTCGGGATGGTTGGCGCTGTGGGTTTCGATGGCCCTGTCCCAGTGGTTACTGGCGACGGTGGCGACGACGTTGTTGATCATTACAGCGCCAGCCGTGGAGCCTCCGGCGCCGCAGTAGAGGTCGCAGATCGTCAGCATGGGGGTGGTCCTCTCAACTTTGGATGATGGCTATAGCCTACCACACATTGGTAGGGTATAGCCACCCACTTAGCGGGGGTTCTGCGTGGCGGCGGGGCCGGCGCGTCTGAGGGTTAGGGCGCCAGCAGCGTGGAACGGCGCGTCTCTTGCGCGGGGCCGCCGACCTCGAAGGGGATGACGTCGACTCCGAAGTACTTCCCGACCAACATGGGATCGTCGTAGCCCAAGTCGCCGTGCACGCTCTGCAGGTACTCCATGCCCTTCCCGCATGCCAGCCTGGCGGCTCGCTCAGCGGTGTGCGCGACGGCCGTGTACTCCACAGCGGTTCGGACGGTGGCGACGAACACGGTTGTCATCTCAGGACTCTCCACGAGCCGAGCGCGTGAACGGAGTGGGCTGGGCGGCGAACATGGCGGTGCGCCGTCCTGCGGCCGCGCCCGGCAGGGGTGGTCGTCCGCTGGTGCGATGACGACGGTGGCGACTCGTGTCGAGGGCGCAGGGCCGGTCCAGACGGCGTAGACGCCCTGCCCTTCGGCGACGATGCGATCCCCGGGTTGTGTCGCGTGAATGTATGTCTGTGCGGCCTGGAGAGCGGCATCGACATCCGCGTGGCCGAACGACTCCCACATCGGCATGGCGTCAGCTTCGTGTGGGTCGGTAATGGTGGCCGAGTAGCTCATTGCTGGGGCGTCCTTTCAGGCTGCGTGATTGGGGTGGTCAGTGCAGGTGGTCGAACAGGTCGAGCTGCGCACCGGCGTCGAGGTCGAGGACACGGCGCAGGAGGGCATCTGTCTTGTCGTGCAGTTCGGCGCTGCGGCGGTAGTGCTCGTCGTCTTCCTCGTCGGAGGGGTGGTAGCGCGGGCACGGTCCGCTGTGGGCGTTGCGGGGGCTGTGGGCGTGCCCGCAGCGGCACCACTGCCACGTGCGTTCGCTTTCGGCCCGCTTGGCGGTGAGCAGTTCGGCGATCTCGTGGCGCAGCGCGGCGGGCAGGGCCTGGCCGAGGCGTTGAATCTGGGTGGCGGTGACCGTGGCGCGGGCGGGGCCGGTCCCAGGGGCCGGGCTGATGAACTTCGGGCCGACGGTCCAGTAGCTGGTCATCCAGTCGGGTGCGCCTTGGGGGGCTTGCGGGCCGCTGGCACCACCTGCGCGGGCCAGGAGGGATCGCAGTGCGCGTTCCTCGAGGAATGCGTCAAGGAGCATGCTTCCCGATGACCTCCCGACGAAGGCCAGGAGGTGTCGTTGCTCGGGTGTCAGTGTGGGGCGCATGCCAGGTTGTCCTCGCGCAGGGCGCGGGCGGCGTCGGTGATGCGGTCGGGGCGGTGTCCGGCCCAGCGTTGGCCGTCGGGGGTGACGATGACGGGCACGCTGAGGTAGCCCCAGTCGGTGAGCATGGCGGCGGCGGTGGGGTCGGTGCTGACGTCGATGATGTCGATGGCGACACCGGCCTTGGCGAATCCTCGGGCGGTGGCGCGGCACTGCACGCAACCGGGCTTGCTGTACATGGTGATGGTGGACATGGCAGGGGCTCCGCTCTCGGTGGCGTGGGTATCGGGGGTGGCGGTCGGTGCGCTCATGGCTTCGACCCGCGATCGATGTCGCCTTCGGTGTAGGTGAAGGTGTTGCCTTGGCTGTCGCGCATCGCGTACCAGTAGCTGGCCTTGCTCCAGGTGGCCGTCCAGTCCGAGCGCTCTGAGGCCAGGACTTCCCACAGGTCACGGTCGGCGCCACCGGGGTGGAACGCTTCACCGCTGACGGCCGGGTAGGTGTCGTTGAGGATCGTGATCAGCGCATCGACGGAATCGGCGTCGGCCGCGACGCGGTTCAGGCACCGGTGGTAGGTCAGCCAGTAGGAATCGGCGGTCGCCATGGTGCGCCCCTTTCGATTGGTGGATGGCTATAGCCTACCATGCGTTGGGGTGGGGTGTCTAGTCGTTTACGGTTCTGACCTGCTGTTTAGCCACGTTCATTGCCGTGGCGCACCCGACGTAAGGGGTGTGGCCGGGCCTGCGACCTTCTTCTTATCCAGGCGTAGTTCTACAGACGGGCGGGGGCTGGGACCGCCGGGTTGCTACCGAGACTGGCCGGGGCGTCCTAAGTGCATAACCGAGCCTTGAAATGGAACAGGAGCACAAGCGGGCCGTGGGTGCGTCAGGTCCGGCGCACGTGCCAGCCGTGAGCGGTGGGCACGATCTGATCGCGGGCGTACCGGATGGGCAAGACAGGGCTGCTGCGCCACTGGATCAGTACGGTGCGCGAGTCCACGGCCAGGATGTCGCCGGCCACGCGGCCGTGGCCGGACAGGATGCAGGAGACCGGCTGGCCGGGTGCCGGGGATGCGACAGCAGGGGCGTGCAACTCCTCGACGCTCTCTCCGGTGAGGGCGCATCGGGCGGCGACATCCGGGACGAACAGTGCGACGAGCTCGTCGGCGAGGTCGATGACGACTTGCTGGGAAATCTGGGTGCCGACGTGGTGAGCGTCGCCTACGGCGGGGTGGGTGATCGCGTCGGCGGCTTCGGCGTCGTAGAGATCGTCGCGGGCAATGAACCACGCGGTGAGCAATTCTCGGAGAACATCGGCCGGCGGGGTGGGCAGCGTGGGCGTATGCGGTGTGGTGGACACGGGCGTCTCCTTAGCGAGAGTGGGCGGGGCGGTCTGGGGTGAGGTCATCGCTGGCCGGCGTCGTGGCGGCGGCCAGATGCAGAGGACAGCTCGGGCAGGGGCAGCCAGGTGCGCTCGGCGGTGCCGCGGGCTTCGGCGATGATGTCGGCCATCGACAGGTCGTTACGGAAGCGGTGACCGATACGGTCCTCGACGTCGGCGTAGCGATCGGCCAGCTCCGGGTTGAGCCGCGCTGCGCACACGAGGTCGGCCCGAGACGCCAGGACGCAGAGGCGGCACGAAAGACGGCTCATCCCTTGGCTGTAGGCCGGATGAGGGCGGGTTCCCGCGGTGCGGATGCGTTGCCAGACAGCGGCGGTCGACCACTCGAATATGGGGTACCAGTCATCGACGTGACGGCGGCCGTTGGAGGCGGCGGCGTTGAATGCGTAGGGGCTCCGGCGGGCGCGGGCGGCGCTTTCCTCGGCGCGTAGTCCCATGATGTTGAGCACCCGAACCGGGCGACCCTGCACTCGGCCGGTGGCGCGCAGCTCGGAGACCAGGCGGGTGATGACCGTGCGGATCGGCCCGCGCTTGAAGTCCGAGGTGCACCAACGCTGTTGGGAGCTGGGCCACTTTCCGCGCGCCTCGGCGTGGTCGAGGATGGTGTAGTGCTGCCCGTCGCGCTCACGTCGGGTGAGTTCGAATCGCAGGCCGTAGTGGGCGGCGTGCTCGGCGGCCAGGTCGGGCACGCCTTCCCATTCGGCGTCACCGAGGTCGGCGTGCACGACGACGACGCGATCGAGGACATTGGCGGCGCGGGCAGCCGCGACAGTGACGTTGAGACTGGCTTGGGAGTCCTTACCTGCGGAGCTGCTGACCAACAAGCAGTCATAGGCAGCGAGGTCGGGTGTCGCGGCGTCGGTCACAGTGTGTCCGGGCGGTGCAGCGACGGCGGCAGGGGCACGCACACCCAGATCGAGGGCGAGTTCCTGCTGGCAGTCCGCATGACTCGGCATCACGTCACCTTTCCTAATCGGATGTCTATAGCCTACCATAAAGGGTGGGCTATAGACATCCATTCCGGGGGATGTCCGGCCGCTGGTTACCGTGGCAGGGTGAGGCTTTGGTCCCTGCTGACGGTGGCGGTGCGGTGATGTGTACCAGGGCGTGGCCACCGCTGCGGAGGACGGCGCACGGGTGGGCAGAACCCCCACCCCCGGGCCAGTGCGTCAACGGGCACAGTCTGGGGCCGGGAACGGTCACGATTGGCGTGAGCCATTGCCGGTGCGGCATTTTGCATCGCACGGCCACGTGCAACGAGTGTGGGTCGACGTACTACCTGCCAGCTCCTACCGCCGACTGCGAGGCGACGGCGCTCGATGGCCGCCACGCCAGCATGTGAGAAAGCCGGGTGCACCCGCCGGGCATGTGATCGGCGGGTGCACGTGTCGGGGCCATCATGCTGCGGCGCGGGATTCCCTTGCTGAGTTGTCGCTGGTTTTGGCGCCGGGCGCGGTGGACTCGGCGCGGTGGCGCCCAACCGAGGACGAAGAGGTCGATGTGGTGGTGCCCGAGGCATGGCGACCGTAGGTCTCAGAGCCTGAGTCAGGGCGGGTTGAGTCCTGGCGGTCTAGGCCGCCCGTCGGCGCCGACGTGTTGGCACGGCGGTCGCCCTTGGCGGCTGCCGGCCGCTTCTTGCTGGTCGTGGGCGCGGTTCTGAGTCGTTCAGCCTCGGCTGTCTCGGCTTGGGTGGTGTGCCCCTTCGGCGACGTGTCGGCGTCACCGTCTGCCTCGGCGGCCAGACCGTCGTCGGCCGCGGCGTCCGGGGTGTCGCCCGGCTCATCGAGCACATCGTCGTCGGCGTTGTCAGGGGCGGTCGCCGCGGCGGGATCCGGCTCAGCGCTACCGGCGGTGCCTTCCGGGTCGTCGGTGACCGACTGAGTCAGCAGATCAGGGTCGGTGGTGACGGCGGTGTCGCTGGCGAGATCTGTTGTGGTGGAAATGGTGTCGGGCTGACCGGCGTCCGATCGGGGCGTCAGTTCGGACCGGGTGTCGAGCGTGGCAGTGCGCTGGCCAGCGGCGGGCAGGGCGCTTGGTCCTGCCTCGATGGCTGAGGTGCGGGCAGTGACGATGCCGCCGATGGCTTGGCCGATGTCAATCGTGGTGGCGATGGCGTTGAGAGCCGTCGATGTGGTGAAGGCGGCCAGCTTCACCGCCCCGGTGACAGCGGTGGCCAGAGCGTGGGGCAGCGCGCTGACAAAGGCGGGCAACCCGACGGCGTGGAGCAGTCCGCTGGCGGCGGTGGCCAGCCCGCTGGTGAACGAGGTGATCACGTCGGACGCGGTGACCGTGAGGTCTGCCCCGAGTCGGAAGGGCAACGATGCGAACGAGCTGGCGGTCCCGATGACGGTGTTGACGGTCGTGACTCCCGCGCCGATCAGAACGCCGAGGGCGTTGGTGTAGCTGGCAGGGCTCAGCGGCGCCGACGCGATGTCGATGAGGGCTTTCTGTAGCGCTCCGGGGGTGGTGTGGTCGCCCAGCCAGGTGTCAACGATGCCGGCCGCGCCTCCGGCGACCCGGCCGAGGGTGAAGGTGGTGGCGTCGGTGAGGGCTGCGGTGACTCCAGTGACGGCCCCGAGAGCGGCGGTGACCGGCGCGGAGACGATGCCTTGCAGCGCGGTCAGCGCACCGTCGATGAGAGCGATGTCGGTGAGAGTTTTGCCTGCTTTGAGGATGTCGTTGACCAGGGACAGACCGTTGCCGATCTGGTCGGTGACGCCGGTAACCAGGGCGCTGGCGAGGGTAACGCCTCCGGTGGCCAGCGTGGACAGTGCAGTGATGCCGTTTTGCAGGGCGAGGCCGGCGATACCGAAAGGGGTCGCGAGCAGGCCGAGGTAGCTGGCCGCGGATAGGGGGTCGTTGATGACGCTGGTTACCGCCTGCATGGCGGCTCCGAGCGACCCGGTGACGGTGGTGGTGAGTAGCCCGGCGAGTTGACCGCTGGTCAGGCTGATGGCCTCGCCAGCGGCGTCGATGGTCTGTGCGAGTTCGGTGAGTCCACCGTTGGACGCGGCTTTGAGGGCGATGAGCACCGAGGCGAGGGTCGGGCTGGTCCCGGCGGCGCGGATCAGTCCGTCCCAGAGATTGGCATTGAGGCCGGCCGCGGTGTGCAGTGCACTGGACAAGGTGTGCGTGGAGCCGTCGAGTGCACCGGTGACGGTGGAGGTGACCGAGCCCATGGCGGTGGAGAGGTTGGCGACCAGCGCGGCGACGTCGGCGGGGTTGATGGCGGCGGCGAGGTGAATCTCGGCGGCAGTGACGCGAGGCAGGGAGATGTGGGGTTGAGCACTGGGCGACACTGCGACCGGCGCGAGCGCGATGGCGCTAGCGGCGGTGAGTGCGATACCGGCGTTCAGATAGGAGCGGACGGAAAGTTCCATGGCGGTCTCCAAAGGTGCTGGGCGAGTTTGAGTTGCGACTGTTCAGAGATGCGTGGACGCTGACGGTGGGCGAAACCTCCACCGTGAGCGTCCATCCAGGATGGCGCTACGCTATGATGCTACGGTATGATACGCCGTTGAACAACGGCGTTAAGAGGCGCTTTATTCGCGTTACAGGTGTGGTGCCATGAGTCTGTTCCTCTATGACAACGACCCGCCCCGCCGCCGCATGACCCGCCGCGTCCTGCGCGGCTTCGATGCCAGCGCTTTCGCCGAGTTACGACATCGCGCGGGGATCAGCGTGAGCGACTTGGCGCGCTTGTCGGGTGCCTCGTTGAGTACCATCCATCATTGGGAGGCCGGGCGGCGGACTCCCCAGGTCGACATCCTGGCCGCCGTGATGGCGGTGCTCAATGCTCCGATCGAGTCGGTGGTGCTCATCGCCGCTCAGGAGCGCTACCCCGGTGACTGGCGAGTGCTGCGCGGGATGACCCAGCCGCAGCTCGGCGCGGCCGCGCATATCGCGACGTCGATTGTCCAGCGTATTGAGCGCGGCGAGCATCCGTTGTCGGACAGCAACGCCGAAGTGCTCTCGGGTGTCCTGGGCATCCCGGCAGGAACCTACCGGGAGGCCTATCAGCGTGCACGGGATCGCCCGGCGGGAGCACCGAGCTAGGCCGCTGCTGTGCGTGAGCTAGCGGCTCAGGTCGTGGCTTGGGGGCCGGCGAGGGGGCGTGGTCGCGGTCAGTGATTCGGCCCAGTGGCGTTCTTGGTCGGTGACCTGTTCAGAGGCACGAGGTCCAACGGTGTCCAGGAGTAACGCTGTGAGCCGCCCGTAGTGTCCGGTGCCGTGCCCGTGGTAGCGGGCGCCGATGAATTCTTCGCGGCGGGCCAGGAGCTGTACGCCATCGAGGGCGTAGCCGTACTTGCGGCACACGATCGCCATCAGCATGGTTTGGCTGCGGGTGTTGCCTTCCCGAAAAGGGTGAACCTGGTCGAGTTGGCCCCAGTGTTGAGCAACCGTGGGGATAAAGGTCTGCGGGGCATGGCATTTCGGGTCACTTAGGGCGTGTTCGAGGTTGGAGAACACTGCGGTGGCCCGTTCCTCGACGTCGCGACCTGGTGCGTATCGGTAGGTGACCCAGGGTGCGGTTCGGTCATCGGGGGCGAAGTTGACGACATCGCGCCACTGTTTGGCCATCGCCCCCTGCGGGACCACCCGGGTAGTCCCGGCCCAGGAATAGACGTCTTGGAACAGGCGGTGGTGCACTTGTCGGTAGTAGTCGAGGTCGACGGTCTCTGGCAGTGTTGAGGGGCTGTCGAGGATGATTCCGCGCATACGAGGCGCTACGGCGTGGGCTTCGGCAACCGCTAGGTCGGGGTAGTTCTTGATGCCGAATTTGTTCTTGAGCACCCCTGGTGCATCAGGCCAGAAGTAGCTGTCCCAGGTGTCGTAGGCCGTCACACCTCACGGAATCCCGGGCGGGTGAAGCGGGCGGCGACCTCGGCGGCGGCTTCGTCCTCGTTCAGTTCGCCGCGGTCCATGCGGGCCAGGAGGTCACGCACCGAGTCGCTGGCGGGAAAACCGGCGAGGCCGGCGGCGGCCACGGCAAGCGCTGAGGCTTCCTCCGGGGTGTAGGACACCGGCTGGCGTTGGAGCGGGCTCATGGTCGTCATTGTAGATTCTCCAGTTCGACGGAGCCGAAGTTCTCCATGACGCGAAAAGCGCCAGGAACGCCGCTGGCCGCCTCGTGGTGTCCGACTGCGGGGCGGGTGGCTGCCCGTAGGCCCGCTGGGGTCAGGACGTAGTCGATGGGTGAGTCGGGGTGCTCGTCGGTGAGGGTGTAGCCGATCGGGGAGTCAGAGGACGGGTATGTGGCCATGGGGGATAGAGCCTTTCGTGTCGGAGGTGGATCGGTGTGACCGCACGGGGCGGATGGTCATAGGCTACCATATGCGGTAGGCTATAGGCATCCTCCCTAGAAAGGTGTCGCCTCGTATGACTGCCAGTGAGCCAACGGAATTGGACCTTCCCGGCGTGGGTGATGTGCAGCGTCCGTCGGTGGTGGTGTCCTACGGGCTGGGCCTGGATTCAACCTGCCTGCTGCTGCGGTGGCTCCATGAGCCCGCAACCCGCGACTTCGCGCTGGAGGAGATGGTTGTGGTGACGGCGATGGTGGGCGATGAATTCACGTCCACTGCTGTGGCAGTGGAGTCACTGATGCTGCCTCTGTTCCGCAAGTTTGGTGTTCGCTACATCCAGTGCGCTCGGGGCCAGCGGATCACGAGCGCCAGCGGTGATGGTGTTGTGGTGCTGGATGATTCGACTTGTCCACAGAAGCTCTACGCCGATGGCGCGTACCGCCTCTCCGACGAAATGCTGTCCGCCGGAACGTTGCCTCAGCTCGGGGGAGCCAGAAAGTGCAGTATGCATGCCAAAGGGTGGGCACTCGACCCGGTGATTGCGAAAATCACTGGTGGCCAGCGGTATCGGCATGCGATTGGGTTCGAGGCAGGTGAGCAGCGCAGGGCCGACAAGGATCGCCTGTACAACACCGCCCAGCGCACCGGTTGGTATCCGCTGATAGAGGCGGGCTTTGACCGGCAAGCCTGCCATGATTACGTGGCCGCGGTGCTCGGTGTGTCGTGGGAGAAGTCGTGCTGCTCTTTCTGCGTCTTTGCACTGACCAGTGCCGCCGGGCGAGCCAATATGGTTGCCCGGTACCGGCAGGAGCCGGCGGCCGGGGCGCGGGCGATGCTGATCGAAGCGACTGCGCGGCGTCTCAATGAGCGCCAGACGTTGATCGCGGGGAGCAGCGTGGCACAAATGGTGCACGAGGCCGGGTTGAGTGAGGTCGAAGCGGAGTTCCGGCGGCGCTTTGAGGCCTCGCCGTTCGCGGTCTACGAGGTCCGTCGGGTGACGCCGATGGGCGCTGGTGGTCGCCGCGGGGTCACCGCGCGGTCGGTCTGCAAATTGGCCGTCGGTTCACAGGGGGACATGGACGCCTATCTTGCGGACGGGCCAGGCTCACGTGAGGTCGGGGCGGATCGGATCGTGCGCCATCGCGTGCCTGCTGGTCCGCGATGCGAGCACTTCCTGGTGGTGGCTCCGGCGGTAGTAGATAACAAGCAGCGCAAGGGGTTTGATCACCTGTGGGCGCGGGCCAATGGTGCTGGGTTATTCTGAAAGCTACAGTGTGCCCGCGCCGCCGGTCCCCCCTTCGGCTGAGATGCGGGCACACTGCTGCTGAGCGCAGCCTGAATCACGCGTAGAGCGTGGTCTTTGGTCCCCGCGGGGCTAGTTAGTCGCTGCGCAGGATGTCGGTGACGCGGTGCTGCACGGCGGCCCAGTCCTCGGGTGGGAGGGCGGCAATAGCCGGGGTCCATCCGTTGTTGGGGTCGATGTGGTGGCGCAGCTCGGTGAAGCACATGACCTGGGGCACTGCTCCGGTGGCGGTGAGTTCGCGGATGCGGGTTACGACGTCACGGGCGTGCTGGTCGATGTGGATCCAGTAGGTGACTGGCCGGTGGGTGACAGTGGCGAGGTCATCGTGGCGGACGTGGTGCCAACTGAGGTAGGTCAGACCGTTGGTGAGCCGTACTCGGGCGACCGGGTGGTGATCGTCGGCGCTGACCGCGTGGAACGGGCGCACGGCGGCCACGTAGGGGGCTGTGCTGGCGGGTACCTGGGTGCTGCCGTCTGGCGGGGGAGAGTCGAACGGGTCCATGTGTTGCTGCCCTTCGTTCGGGGACCGCGCGGGTGATGTCAGGAGTCCTGGGCGGGCATCGCCATCGCCTGCTCGATGCCCTTGGTCAACGCGGCGACGGTGGTCTGCAAGGGGGGCGCGATCTTGGCCAGAAAGACCACGGTGGGTGTGCGTTCGCCGGCTTCCACGCCGCGCAGGAAAATACGATCAACGCTGGCCTGTTCGCTGAGTGCCCGCTGGGATAGACCCAGTGTCTCTCGCCGCTGTGCGATGTTGCGCCCGACAACGGGCATGATGCGCGCTAGGAGCGCGCGGTCGGCTTGAGCTTGCAGTTCACGGGCGGCCACACCGGCACGTTTGCGTTCCTCGGCGGTGGTCATGGCCTGGGTAGGAGACATCGGCGGTGGTCCTTTCACTCGCGGTGGTGACGCCGCGACTTCTTGCCGACAGCGTACTCGCGGTGGTGGGTGAAGGGCTACCAGCGTGCGTGCGTGATCCACGGTGTTCACTTACTCCTGGCTAGCCCGTGCGTCGGCGGGGACCGGCTCGTCACGAACCGGGAATGGGCTGGCCTGCAAGGGTGCTCGGTCATACGCTGACGCGTAGTGCCCATCGCGGACATAGCCCCATACATCGAATCCGTGCTCGTCAAACGTGTGGATAGCAGGTGTGCCGGTGTGGGTCAGTTCCGCACGGCAGACCAGGCCGTGGTGATCGACCCATTCAAGGTCGGTGTCGACCTCGGAGACCACTTGCGCGACGATGGCCGTCTCGTCGGGTTCTAGCGGTCGCGACCGTGCGTCGACACAGCCTAGATACCAGTTGGTGCGGTCCTGCCATTGAGCGTCGTGCTGGCGGTCGTGGCGGGCCTCGGTGGCCGCGCGCTTGGTGGTGTACCTGCCGGCTGTACGTGGTGTCCCGTGGACGTCGACCACGGCCCAGCATCGGTCGCCTTTCTTGGCCACACTCCAGGTGGCGGGCGGGTTGTTCAGATGATCGCGCAGGGACTTCTCGAAGGCGGCGAGCTGCCCGGCGCGGATACGGCGTCGACGAGCCTCGGCGTTTTCGATGAGGTCGGGGTGGGTGTCCATGGTCCAACGGTTCCTCTCGCTGATTGGTGTGAAGACCCGGTGCGACCGCGGCAGTGGCGCCAGGAACTCCACTCCTAGATGATGGCGATAGCCTACCATCTATGGTGTGCTATAGACAACCGCCGGTGGAGTTGGGGGTCGGGTGTCCGCGCTTCGCCTGGCAGTTAGGTCGGGCAGGTCTCAGGTGACCACAGTCCACGGGATTCGTCGGCAGCAATGTTTTCGGTCGCGCGAAATACCGCCTGGTAGCGGTGCGGTGTCCTGTAGGTGTACTCGTTGGCGAAACCGCCGGCGATGAGGTCGAGGTTGACGAGGCGCTCGGCGGTGGTCCAGACGTAGGCGAGGTCTCGGCCGTAGCGGTCGGCACGGTCTTGCGTCGGGTCGTATTCGAGGTACACGGACTGGTCGGTGAGTAGGGACTTGGTGTACGCGGATGCCTCGCGTGAGAAGCACTGCACGGGCTTGCGCGGGTCGAGCAACTCGGGCGTATCGACTCCGATCAAGCGGACAGTCGTTGTCGCGCCGCCGTTTTCAACGACGATGGTGTCGCCGTCAACGACGCGCGCCACAGGAAACGGCCCGTCGAGCTCACTGAGGTCTGGCATCGGTGGATAGGGAGCGGCGGTGGCGGTGGTCGCGGTGGCCCCGGTCGTCGCGGTGTAGGGCGTCCACGACGCGGACTCTTGGCATCCGGTCAGCACTAGCGCAGCCGTGCTGAGCAGTGTTGCAAGCGCCCGGCTAGATCGAGGTATGACGGTCATGGGGGCATGGTTGTTCATTCTCACGACGGATTCCAGCGTACGACTACCGTCGTCAATCACTGTGTCGCCTATGGCCGTAGCGTGACGACGGACGATTCGTCGTCGGATTTGGGCTAGTCGCATGTGATGCACCGCTGGCCATCGTTGGACGGTTGGCAGTTGTCGCCCCAGTCGTGCTCGTTGTGCAGCCGTTCCATCCGGTCGGCGCAGCCCCCACAGCATCCGGCCCAGCCCTGCCCGTCGTCTAGGGGCTCCCGGCAGTCTTCATTGAACGGGTCGCGGCACGCCGCGTCGTCGTCGCCGATCTCCAGTGCGTCGACCACGATCGTTGCGATGGCGTCAGGAATCGACGAATTTGGGATCGCCGCGGCCAGTCGTTCCAGCTGCTCATCGGTCAGCCGGACACCGGCCCATCCTTCTGCCTGATCGCGTGAAATCAGTTGTGTAACTGTCGTTTCGGTCAGTGTTCCCATGGCTATTAGTGTAGTCGATAAATGGCATGGCCGCCACGGTTCCTTGGTACCAGGGCTGGGACTGAAACCCGCAGTTGAGCCGGCGGCGTATGCTCGGCCGTGTGGCCCTGGTTCTCCATAGTCTGAGGGGATTTCCCCACACCGATGTTGCTGCGCGCTTACCGCTCGAACTGTCGGTGGCGGGCAGGTTGCGTTCGGATGTGCCGGGCCGGTTCTGGTTTTGCCGAGTGCCCGCCGAAGTGTGGTGCCGATTGGACGAATCCAGCGAGCGGGGTCATATCGATGAGTCGCTGCTATCTGACGACGAGGGATCGTTGCGGCTGACCGCTGTGGTGATCACTCCGGCGGCGGCCAATCAGGTTCTGCAGCCCGGGATTTTTAACCTAGCTGTTCACGCTGCGGCGGTCCTTGATCCAAGGGTGGGGGAGTCCGGCGTTGTCAATGCTGCTCAGGTGGGCTACCTGGGCTGCGGGCTGTTGGACGACTCGACAGGGACGAACGTCGGGTCGGGCGTGCGCGGTTCTGCCCACGGGTGATCGCAGGACCAGGTGTAAAGCCGTTGCAGCGGCGACACTTTGGGATGATGCGCGTACTGACGACTACAGCTCGATGCCATAGTTGTTGCTGGAGGTGGCGCGACGCATGGGCATGTGATCGGTGATCCAGCGCTCCTGCTCCGGGCTGAGGTCGCTGCGATTGTCGTGCTGCTGGGTGGGTGTTGCTCGCTCAAGCGGATTATCCGCTAGTGGCACGGCTCGCAAGGTTTCGAGAACGACGTGCAGGTCAAGAACACCTGCGGCAGCGCGGCGCAGCTGGTCGACCGTCACGTGACCGGTCGATTGGAACTGCACCGCCACGTCTGGGAAACCGGCCTGGAGCTCGCGACGAGACGGTGCAATCACCACAATGCCTGAGTCGTTGCACGCGGCAAAGAATTCTTCGACATCTGCCGGAAAGTCTGCGCGAAACGAGAACACGTTGTGCGGCCGCGGCTTGTCGCCGGGTTCGTTGTCTGTCACTTGGTCCCCCTTCTGTGGCTTGTTATCCGGCGCGGTTCTTATCATGAGTGAGTTGACCACCAGGTGTAAAGCTGGTCCAGCGTTGGAAATTGGGGGGTGTCGGCGTTGACGGTTGCCAGGACCAGGGTTGATTCGGTGGTCCAGGCGACCGTCGGTTGGGCGGCTTGGTTCGTGCCGCACAGCAGTGTCCCTGCGACGAGTTCGGGACTAGCGTTTCGTCGCCAGGCCCCCGGGGATTGATAACCGCCAGGGCAGACCTGCGGTGCGGTGGCGGATGTGACGGCGGTGAACGCGGTGTCAAGGTCTGTCGTGACCTCGTAGAGCGTGTAGCGAGCGGTGTTCGCGGCGGGGATCGCGGGGTGGGATCCACATTGCAGAGCAGCCAAGGCAGGGACGCGGTGAGGGATCGGGGCGCAGGCCTGCGGGGGGTATCCGGGTGGCAGGCTACGTCGTAGACGCTCAACTTCGGCGGTCGTGGTGGGCTCGTGCGGGGAGGTAGTCATCGTTGTTGAGTCTGATGACGGCCAGAGCAGTATTGACCACAGAACAGCAGCGATCGTCGTGACTACGGCGAAGATGGACCACAGGACGACCGGAGGGCTCCCGACGCGCGGTTTGCGCCGCGTCGGGGTAGCGCCGGTCGCTCTGGTGACGCTCACGCCGAGCTTGGAACGTCTGGCCCTCACCGGTTCAACGCGTGGGGCGGCGCTTGTCGCGGGCAACGCAGGGCGTTCGGTAAGCGATGTCGCTCCCGCGGCAACGGGGGGGATGTCGGTGCCTGGTGGCGGGTAGGGGTTCGGGTCGTCGGTGGGTGACCAGGTGAAGAACTGGCTCAGCTCGGGCAGCGGGGCTGTGGGAGCGTCGTCGGGCTGCACTCGAATCATCGGTGTCCGGTTCCGGTCGTCGTCGCTTCCGCGCAGGCCTGTTCGAGCAGGTCGGCCACACGCTCATCGCCGCGCCGGCGAAGTATGCCCTCAGCGCTGGGCTGCGGATTGTCCAGTGCGGCAGCCAGAGCGGCTTTCGGGTTGCTTGTGTCGCGGCCGGTGAGTTGGGCGAGCTGCTGCGCGGCTGGAGCTGTGGTGTCGAGTTTAGCGATCGTGTAAGTGCGGCGGTGGGTGTTGAGGGCGATGATCAGGGTGTCGCCCAGGGTGGCGCCGAGGTCGTGGGCGTGGGTGCGTAGTGATCCGATGTGGGCGTTGTTGCTGGCGTTGGTAACCCAGGCGATGCGGATGGGCTTATGCTCTGGGTTGGTGAAGGTTTGTTGACTGCCGACCTTGATGTGTGCGGCGCGGGCGATGGCGACGGCGATGCTGCGGCCAGATCCGCGTTCAACGTCGTTGGTGACTGGCAGTGCGAGTCGGATCACTTGAGTGTTGGTGCGAAACACGCCGCGGGCATGGTGCAGCGGCCGTTGTCTCGGGCCGGGGTCGGTGGCGGTGCGGCGGCGGCTGTAGCCGTCGCGGGTGATGTACCGAGGCGTGGCAAGGTAGGTCTGTAGCGATCGTGCGCTGATGTCGGGGAATGCGGCCTGGATGTCGTTGAGCAATTGTGCTGTGGGGGCTTGGCCGCCATGGTTGTCGATGTATTGCCCTATCGCGGCATTGATGCTGGTGTAGTGGGGCAGGTCCCATGTGCGTAGCGCCCAGGTGGTGCGGCTCGCTCGTACGAACTCGTCTCGTGAGGATAGGGCGCTGGCCAGCGATCCGGGTAAGGCGGGGATGCCCATGTCGGTGTGGATCTGTTCGAGAGTGAGTGGGCGCTGGTGTGCATGCAGGACCGCGGCAAGCATCGTGGCGGTGGTGTCCGCGCTATGGGTGATGCGCTGGCCAGCGATGGTGAGGTGTAGGTAGTTCTCTTCGAGATAGGTAGCGATGGCCTCTGGATGCATGCCGGCTCCCATCAGTAGGTCGGTGAATTCGGCAGTCCTCAGCGCCCCGGCTGCCGCGGTGAGAGCTTGTGCCGCAGCGGTTTCGATGTGTTCGCGGCCTCGAATCCGGGAGTTCTCTAGCCAGTCCTGGTGGCGGCGGTAGGGGCCGGCGACGTGTAACAGCAGTGCTGCGGTGTCGCTATGGAGGTCTTGGCTGGTGAGGGCGAGTTCACGGCTGGCCAGCTCGGAGGGTAGGTACGGGCCGAGCTGGTGAGCAAGCAGGCGTGCGTGACGCTGCAGCGCTTGGTGCTCGGGGTGCTCAAGCAGTCCAGCAAGCTGACGTTCTGCGCGCCGGGCCCGGCGGGTGACACTCGCGCCTGAGCATCCCAATGTCGCAGCGACCTGCCCCGTAGGTTGAGGGTCGAGGGGAATCACTCGGGTGGTGAGGATAGTGCGGGTGTCGGGGTCGATCTGATCAAGCAGCTTGGCGGCGGCACCAGCGGGGGTGTCAGGGTAGCCGGCCATGGCGACTTGGATTGCGCGGCGGGCGGTGTCGATGATGGTGTTGAACGCACTGGGTCCGATTGCTGGTTGTGCCGTGAGGCTTTCGCATGTTTGAACGCCGAGATCTCCCCATCGGGGATACTTCTCGGCATAACACGATAGCCGTGGCGGAAGCTGACCGTAGGGGACGAGTTGGTCAGCGATAACCGCGAAGTCCCCAATAAGGTCTTTCAACGGCTGCGCAGTGTCGTCAGTCATGCGGGTCTGCCGGGATACCGCCGGGCGTAGCGATCGAGTGCCCACACCAGGACACGGCGCCGGGCTGAGGGGTTCAGCATATTCACTCCAGTGCAACGGACCTGGGTTCTCGAACCTACGAATCGCGCTCGGAGCGCTCGGGCTTCCAGCCCATCGAGCGCCAGATACGTCGACCAATTGCCACCCAGAACACCGCGAGGTAGACAACCAGCGCGGCGACCAGGACAAGTGGGCTCCAGTTGCCCTTTATGGTGCCCACCAAGGCAACCGCAACGCTCAGCATCAACGCTAAAGTGACGAGAGCCCCAGCGCGGGTGCCCATCCAACGCTGAGCGGTGCGTTCCATGTTGTCCAAGCCTCGTGCCAGTGAATTAGTAGCCATTTCCGACTCGATCCCCTTTTTTGGTTCGTGTGAATTTACTTCTGGTGACGGGCGTGACCGGGCGGCGAGCATGCGGTGCATAGGCCGGTGTTGTCCTCGTAGGTGACCCGCCAGGCGCACGGTCCGGTAATCGTGTTGCAGGCAGCCGAGTCGGTGCACCCACAGCCCTTACAGCGTCGGTCAACGCGCCCGGCTGCGGCTGTGGGTACTTGCGGCACCGCCCGCTGTGTCAGGATCGGTGGATCACCGGCCAGCGCGAGCTTCGCTTGCGTGATCAGTTCGTCGTCATCTGGGAGTTCGCGGCGAGCTTTGATGTCGGGAAACTCCATTGCCCACGACAGCATGAAGTCACCGATCTGCTTGTTTCCGTCATAGATTGCGAACTCACCGCGACTGTGGTGGTCAAGAATGCCGAGGTGATCAATGTCGATCAGACGACCATCATCGTGTGTGAAGCGCAGGATCGTCTCGGTGTTGTCGCTCATGATGGCCTTTAGGTTTGGCGCACTGGCGCTACGTATGGTGCATCGGTGCCAAAGTTGTTGGGCACCAGGAAGTCGACCGGGATGCCGCCGATCGTCCAGTACGGCTCTGACTGACCCTCGATGCTCGCTTGCGTGAATCCCATCAGGGTTCCGGGCGGATACGGTTGGGTGCTGGCAAAGGTGTGTCGCTTTCCGGCGGCGAATTCCACAGTTTGCATCGAGTGATACACCGGGTCGGTCGTGGTCACCGGAGGGTCATCCGTAACGACTGGATGCCCCGGATGATCCGGATCAGCTTGTGCCATCACGTCTCCCGCTTCGTTCTACCGTCATTGGCGATCCAGCCCTCCGGGGGAGGAACGTGCTGCAATGACCTTGTACGGATGTTTGCGGCCCTCCCTCACCAGATCGGCAAGGTCGTCGCGTACCGCTGAGCCGAGCTGCGCAGTCGGGTCGAACCAGCCCAAGAAGCCCGGTTCTGAACTCACGCTCTCCAACGGCTGTTGCTGGCCCGAAACCAGCACCTTGCCATTGCCCAAGGACATCACCAGGTGGTCCTTGAACGCCCCGACGTCGCCGGCCTGCACGTCTGACGCCGGGATCGGGTGCGTGACCGGAGCACCCTTGGACGGCAACGTGATGCCCGCCTTCTGATACGCCTCGGAGACCGACGCGCCGTTGAACGCGGCCCGCACCGCCTCGGCAGCCACAGGCGACCGTGCATCTGCCACTTCGCCGACCGCATTGGGGTGCTCGACCTTATCGCTCATAGTATGGCTTTCCTTGCGTTGTCCTGTAATGCATTCCACGCTTACCGCTACTGGCTGATCCGGGTGAGGCCGTGACTGCGTAGCAGGTCTTTGACCCCATCGTGCTCGCCGCAGATGTAGGCCCTCGCTAGGAGGTCGTTGAACGTTCTCGCGACTCCGGGATCGTTATCATTGACGGGGATCGTCAGCAGGATGCCTGCGCCGGAACCGATGAGCAGGCTGTTGGCGACGAACACGGCGGTGCGTTTGTTGCCATCCTCGAACGGCTGGGCCGTGGCAAGTTCAACGAACAGGGCTAGCGCGTTCTCCTGGACCTGTGCGCTGCGGGTCGCACCGTCGAGCAAGGTCTGCAGTGCGTCCTCGGTCAGGGCGGCGGGCGTGTGGCGACCGTAGGCCGTGCTTACCCCGATGGCCTGTTCCTGGGTGCGCAGTTGGCCGGGATGCAGTGCACCGCTGCGGGTGAGAGTGGCGTTGACGGCACTGACGAACCCTGCGTCGATCGAACAGCCAGCGTGGTCGATGACGAACTGTGCTGCGTCGCGTAGATCTTCGAGAAGCGCGAGGTCGGCGCGCGATGCCACACCCGCAAGGCTGCCGGATCGTAGGAAATTCTCGGTGTCGAGACGGCCCGTGGACAGACCATCGAACACCCTGCCGGATGAATACACGACACCGGCAAGGTCGGTGACGGTGAGCGTGGTCGCGGTGTGTCCACGTTCCTCACGGTCGGCTGCGTTCATAACCCTTATCGTAGTCGATTAATGGCGAGTGGCGCCAGGGATTTGTCGTAGTCGCTTATCATTCTCGTATGCCGTCTCCGGGAAGACCACCCTTGGAAGCGGGCCAGCGTCGAACTGCCCCAGTTCCGGTGCGCTTCACGGCAACTGAGCGTGAGGTGATCGAGGCCGCGGCCAAGGCCGATGGGCAGTCTGTGTCGGCGTGGGTGCGCGATCGCGCGCTTGCCGCCGCCCGGAGGCGCACTCGCGATTAGTGCCGGCGTGATAGGTACTGCTGGGCGGCGGCCGGTGGGTACGGCAGCCCTGTATCGAGCATGCCGAGGAGCGCGTCGTCCTCCAGGTCGCGAGCCGCAGCCCCATGGTCGCCGTCGAGCTCGAGCTGAGCTGCGAGCGACCGTGCGAAGTTATCGATGATCTGTCCGAGCCTGTAATCAGGGTATTGATGCCAGTACGCGGCGAGCGCAGTCAACACCTCGTCGATGCGCTCGGGGCGACGCCCGTCAGGGCCGCAGGGCGCGAAGGTCGGCAAATGCTGGTTACTGCTCATCGTGTGGAAGCCTTTCCCGTGGGGCCGTTCTCGTTAGTGGGGGGATGGTTGTCTGTGGGCCGTCGGGCTCGGTTTTCGCGGCGGCGAGGTGGCCGGCGGCTTCGTCGGCAAATAGTGCGGCGGCGTCGAGTTCAGAGGGTTGCGCATCGTCGGCCTCGTTGACCAGGACGTACATGGCGAAGGTCCAGGCTGTGCGGGCATGGGCGCTTCGGCGCTGCGGCTGCGACATCGCTTGTACCGCGGCGTGGAGATTCGCGCGGGCCTCGCCGAGCCAGATGCTGGGGAGCTGGTTCGGGATCATCATGTCGGTGGCGCGGCTTCCTGGTCTGGGCCTTGTGTTTCGCCCTCGCTCTCGCGCGAGAGCGAAGCTGGTGCCTTCTTCGCGCGGCTCGTACGTTTGCGGGACGTTTCCAGAGCCTCTCGCGCGTCGCTGAGTGCGTCGGTGAGTACTTGCACGCGGTCCTCTGCGCTGCGCCGAGCCAACGCGAGCTGCTCAGCATGGGCGGCTCGCAGGATCTCGCGCTCGGAGCGTTCGTCGGCGCGCACGCGGTCAAGCTCGACGGCGAGGGTGGCCAACGCGGCGCGGTCACTGTCGGACTCCCGCCTTGCCGATTCGGCTAGTGCCTGTGCTGTAGCGAGTTCGACGCGAAGTGCAGACGCATCGGCCGTAGCGTGCTGAGCTTCCTGCCGGGCGGTGTCGATTTGGCCTTGGAGGCGGGTGTGCTTTTCTTCGAAATCTCTTCGGGTCTGGTCAAGTTCGTCACGCAGTTGGGCTGCTGTGGCGCGCTCTCGTTCGGCTGATTCATTGGCCGCGACGAGGGCTGCGCTGGCTGCGCTGGTCTCGATCTGTGCGGTGGTGGCTGCCTCGCGGGCACTGTCTACCTCGCGGTCACGTTCTGCAATCTGTTCTGTGAAGCGAGCTTGAGCCTGTGCGAGGGTGACCTCGGCCGCCGCGACGGCAGCCTCGGCGCTAGAGCGGATCTGGGCTATGTCTGCGGCGGTGGCTGCACGTAGTCGCTCCATGTCGGCAAGGGTCTCCTCGGCGAGTGTGTCGGCCTCGTCTCGGTCCTGTTCTGCCTGCGCTTTTCCATCCTCGGCAGCACGCGCGGACCGCTCGGCGGTTGTGGCGCGGCGCTCGGCTTCGGTGACTTTGGTGAGGGCGTCTCGGTGGGCGTCCTCGACCTCAGCTCCGGCAGCCTCGACGTCGCCGGCAGCGCGGATTGCGGCGAGGACGTCATCGAGGTAGTGGCGGACCTCGGCCACTCTCTGAGGTAGTTCGGCGAGGCGCTGTTCGAGCGTGGCCCGCGCCATCGACACGGGGGCATCTGGGTTCTCGGCTCCCGGTGCATTATCGGCGGCCTGGCCAGCAGCGTGCGTTCGCCTGGCCTTCCAGGCGTTCGCACGGTTGTGGATCGGGCCGCCACTGTCGTCGGCGCGTTCGCAGTATCGGGAAGGGCGTCCGGTGGCCGGGTCCGGGCGGCGCGAGCGAGTACAGCCTGGGTAGTGGCATCGGTCGGCCGCCGTCGCTGTGGCGCCGCTGGGTTCCGTCATGGGGCAAGCATACCAGTTTCGTATCCACTCGCGAGGGACGTGACAGAACGAAACATAACGAAACGAAACGAAACAGGGGGTTGGCATAGACGTATCTGGGTCAACCCCGGGAAGCGGCTACAAGCCGATAGGGCTGAGCGTGGGGGTTTCTGCCCGGTTGGGGTGCGTGTAGGGATTCCTGTGAAAAAGTGCCCGGCTGTTACTACACGCCTTCAGTCGGGGGCGGGCGCCGCGGCGGCCGCTGAACGTGCTCGGGTGGCATCGCGCCGCAAGGCCTGGGCTAACGCCTCGTTGTCGGTGAAGTCGGCGACGGTGGTCAAGGTCCGCGCGATCCGGGTGAAAAGCGGCGGGGGAGCGGCAATCGGACCTTGGGTGTGCTCGGCTTGAACCATGCCCGCAATGGACAGGAGTTGCGCCGTCTCCCTCTGACGGGCATCCCGTTCCGCCGTGCTGGTTGTCGTGCTGGTCTGGTAGAACAGCAGCGCCTCGGCCAGCCCGCTGACGAGGCGGCCGAATACCGAGACGCTGATATGCGCGGTGCGGGCAAGGGTGAACAGGTCTTCGCCTGGTTCCTCGTCGGTGAACGTGCCGACGATTTCGCCTGCCAGCGTGTCAATGGCGGCATCATCGAGCAGATGCTGAGCGGACTGCTCACTGACTCCCAGTTTGCGCGACACTGCCGCGTGACGCTCCGCGAGAAGTGTCCTGGCCGCGTCGTGCGAGAGCACCATGCCGCGGTCACTGATGCGTGCAACAAGCACCGCCGCACGCGCTTGGAGCCAAGCGTGAGCCTCTTTGTCCGGCACGGCTTTCCGCCTTCGGGGGTGTCTGGATTACGTGGCTAGTGGTCCGGGGTTGACGAACGGGGAGCCCGAGGTCAGTGGCCGCGGTGATCGTAGGCGACGGGCGCCCGGGCCGAATCATCCAGTGGCAGTGCAGGCCTGCGCACCCTGCTCTGAGGAAAGGCCCCATTGCAGGGCAACTGCCTCTGGTATTGACAGGCCGGAAACCGCTGCGTCGATGAGCGTGCGCGCCGGTAATCGCGCAGCGACATGGCTCGTCCAGCGCCCGATCGGGCCGGTGGCGGATCCCGACGTTAGGCAGTCCAGATAGGTGCAGGCCAGCGACACCCGGGCATCGTGGAGCCAGCTGCTCGGGCCACGCTGATCTTCGAGAAAGGTCATGGCGATCTCGTAGTCCCGGTGCTGTCGCCGGTCGTCCGGCTGCTCGCGCTGAGCCTGGGCGAGCTGCTCGACGAGCCTCCGCACGTTCGGGCCATTGGGCCCGAACTCAAAGCCGGACGGCATGCACCGCACCACCTGGAGCTGACGGGCACGGATTTGGCGCGCCTCGTGGTGCAGCATGGGCTCGTACCCCAACACGCGCATGGGCCTGACCTCCCACACTTCCCACGGCATATACAGGTGGGCCCAGCCGAAGTTCACCATGTAGGCCGGCTCCTCGAACAGGCGGAATCCGCTCCACGTGCGCGAGGTCAGGCGTCGACCAGGGCGCAGCCGCGCGAAGGCCTGGAGATTGATCGCGTCGCGGCCGCGGTGAGCGGCGACGTACCACGGACGGCTGGAGATCTCGGCACGCGCTAGGGCGTCCATCGTGGCCATGTCAACCATTGTGCGCGCCCGAGGTGACACCGCATAGGCCGCGCCTGCGTGATGGCAGGTTCTCGGTGTGAGTCATCTGCTGGATTCCCTTCGATGTCGTAGGGGCGCCGAGCCTGTGCGGCGATGTCCATCACGCAATGTCCTTCCCCGGTACCTATTCCGGACTATCCGGCTCGCTGCTCATCGTGCGTAGCGACGTACTGGGCGATGGCCTCGCGCATGAGATCGCTCGCGCTTCGGTTCTCGCGGTCGGCTAGCTGGTCGACACGCTCGCTAAGCGCACGGGGCAACCGAACTTGCCGGCGTGGCGAGACTGCTCCCGGTTCGGAGGCGGGGTCGACGCTGGGCCGACCACCGGCCCGGCGGATCAGTTCACGGCTTGATCGCGTTGCCGCAGTGCTCGTTTCGCCGCGCTCGGGATGAATGCCGCGGTCGGCACCTTCGGCCCAATCCGCAAGCTTGTTGTATCGGTCCTGGTCGATATTCATCGGTCGTCCTCCTGATCGAGTCGGTCGAGGAACTTCACGCGGGCTGCCATGACATGAAAGATCCTCACAGTTGACGGCGGGATGACCTCTGCCATGACTTCGATCAGCGGCGACGTGGGCTGCAAGCTGGGCCCGATCCAGAGGTCCGGCTTAACGCCGCCCAGTCTCGGGTCATCAAACTCGGTCTCGTAGTAACGAGGATTGCTCATCGCGTGAACGGCGTCGGCAATAGTGAATCCGTGACGTCCGGCGCTCTCGGTGAACTCGATGGCCATACCCAGTAGTGTACTACACAACCGCCCAGTTGTGTAGTACACATCTCGGGTTCGTCACCCTTCACTGGCCAAAGGTGCAGGCCTGACCGAAGGTGGCGTAGCGGCCGAAGGCCGGTACCCGTGGTGTGAAATCCTGGGAAATCTCTAAGGGAGTAAAGTTATCTGTTCGGTCTCAATTTAGTTGGCGGGCACTAACTGGTAACCGCCAATTTAAGTGAGACGGACTGTTGGTCGTGAGTCGCAATTTGGTTGGCGGTTCAGATCCGCCTGAACGTGCGGCGGGGGCTGTC
>NZ_NVQE01000019.1 GCF_002591975.1 Mycobacterium neglectum
CCGACGATGTGCTGTTTCTGCTGGATCAGGACGGCCCCGCCCCCGATGACACCGAACGCCAGAGGAAACGCGGTCTGCACTGCGGCCCCCAACAACGCGACGGCATGGTGCCCATCCGGGGCTACCTGACCCCCGAAGCGTGGGCGATCTGGGAAGCCATCTTCGCCAAAACCGCCGCACCCGGGATGTGTAATCCCGACGACGAAAACCCGTGCGTCAGCGGCACACCGTCACAGGAACAGATCGACACCGATCACCGCACCCCCGACCAACGCCAACACGACGCTTTCTTGGCGGTCGGGCGTAATGCGCTGGAATCCGGGCAGTTGGGTCAACACAACGGGTTGCCGACCTCGATCATCATCCGCACCACCCTGCAAGACCTCGAATCCCGCGCCGGGGTCGGCACCACCGGCGGCGGCACCAAGCTGCCCATCAATGACGTGATCCGCATCGCCGGCCACGCCCACCACTGGCTGGCGATTTTCGACAAGGCCACCGGACAAGCACTCGACCTGTTCCGCACCAAGCGGGTGGCCTCCCCGGCACAGCGGATCATGCTCATCGCCCGCGACGGCGGGTGCACCAAACCCTGCTGCACCGTGCCCGCCTACGGCGCCCAAGTCCACCACGCCGCCGCCGATTGGGCCGATGGCGGCAACACCAACATCAACGACCTCACCCTGGCCTGCGGACCCGACAACCGCCTCGTCAACAACAACAACGGCTGGACCACCACCATCAACGCCCACGGCGACACCGAATGGGCCCCACCACCACACCTCGACACCGGCCAAACCCGCATCAACTACTACCACCGCCCCGAACTGCTCCTGCGCCCACCAGAACAACCCGACGACAACCCCGAACGCGGACCATAGAGATCACCGAGGCTCAATCCCGCTCGGCGATAAGACCTTCCTGCGCCAGCGTCGCCGCGATGACACCGTCGGCGCGGATCAGGCTGCCGGTCACCACGCCGCGTCCCCGCGCGGCCGCGGGTGAGGTCGTCTCCAGCAGGTTCCACTCGTCGGCCCGTACGGGTCGGTGGAACCAGATCGACGAATCGGTGGTGCCGCTGCGATGCGTGCGCGCCTTCATCGAATGTCCGTGGACCTTCAGCGCCGGATCAATCATGTACACATCGGTGACGAACACGGCAACCAAGGTGTGTAGCAGCGGATCTTCGGGAAGCTCAGCCGTTGTCCGCCACCAGAATCGGCGGACAAAGCCATCACCGGTTCCCTCGTCGGCGATCCGGATATCGAGCTCGTCCAACGGCATCGACGGCGCCGGACCCGCCGGGCCGGTCAGCGCAAGAGCGTTCGGGTCGTGCGGCATCGACGAGCGTGCGCCGTGTTCGGGGCCGGCCAGATCGATGGCGAAGGACACCGTCGCGGCCGTCAGCAGCCGCCCGTTCTGCCGGGCGTCGACACGGCGTGCCGCGGCGGTCCGGCCGTCGAAAACCTTTGTCACGGTGTACTCGACGGGCTCACCGGCCTCACCACCGCGCAGGAACTGCAGATGCATGTTCGTCGGCGACCGGTCGGCGTCTACGGTCCGGCACGCCGCCGCGAGGCTCTGTGCCATGAACTGGCCGCCATACGAACGCTTTCCTTCCGGCCCACTGGCCGGACCGATCCACATGTCCCCGGTGTCCCCCGGCTGCAGGTCCAGCAGTCCCAGCAGCTTGCTCATGCCACGGTGCCCGCATTCGTCAGACGTGCGATGTCATCCACGCTCAGATCGAGCCACTCCTCGAGCACCGCTGTGGTGTCGTCGCCCAGTGCCGGCGCGACTGCCGCGGCCGGATAGACACCGCCGATCGACATCGGCAGTCCCGGCGCCAGGTACTCGCCGATACGCGGCTGGTTGAGCGCTGTGAACATCGGATTGTTGGTCACCCGGTCGCCGCGGGCCGCCTCGTCGAAAGTGCGATAGCGGTCCCACAACACGGAACTCGCCGAAAGGGCATCGGTGATCTCCTGCGCGGTGTGCTGCGAGAACCACTCATCGAAGAGCCCGAACAGCGCACCACGATGCTCATAGCGCTGCCCCTCGTCGGCCAGATCGACTCCCAGCGTCTCCGCCAGTGCAGCAACGGCTTTCGTTGTTCCGGTGAGATGGGTCAGATCGCGGAAATGCCGGCCGGTAAGGGCGACGATCATGAAGGAGACACCGTCACTGCTCGTGAAGTCCTGGCCGTATTGTCCATACACCGAATTGCCGATCCGCTGACGTGCGGTGCCGTTGATCATGACCTCGGTGAAGAAGCCCAGATTGCCCGCCGTGGCCAGCGCAACGTTTTCCAGCGGAATGCTGATCCGCTGCCCCTGCCCGCTGGCGTCGCGGTGCCGCAGGGCCGTGACCACGGCCAACGCCGTGTAGATCCCGCAGGTGACATCCCACGCGGGCAGCACGTGGTTGACCGGAGTTGCGAGGTCGGCGGGGCCGGTCACCATTGGAAAGCCGATGGAGGCATTGACTGTGTAGTCGACGCCGGTGCCACCGTCCGCGCGTCCTGACACCTCAACGTGAATCAGGTCGGGCCGCAACCGCGTCAGTGCTTCATAGGAATGCCATTCCCGCCCAGCGACATTGGTGATCAGTACACCGCTGCCGGCGATCAGCCGCTGCACCAGATCCTGACCGTCAGATGAGCGCATATCGGCGGCGACCGAGCGCTTGCCCTTGTTGAGCCCCGCCCAGTAAATGCTCTCACCGTCATCGGTCAGCGGCCAGCGGTGATAGTCGGCCGCTCCCCCGATCGGGTCGACGCGGATCACCTCGGCGCCCATCTGGGCCAGCGTCATCCCGGCCAGTGGCACCGCAACGAAGCTCGAGATCTCGACGATGCGCACCCCGGCCAACGGCCGGGTCGGGTCCGAACTCACCCGGTCAAGCTATCAAGTGCCGGATCCGACGAGTTTGATCGCCGCCGCCTCGACCGTCTCCTCCGATAGCAGGACATGCAACGCAGCGTCGCCCAGTGGGATGAAGCTGTCATTGCCCGCGACCCGACCGAGAGGACCCACAAAGCCATGCTTGACCAAGGCTGCCAGCACGCCTTCGCCAACCCCGCCGGTCTCGCGGGTCTCGTCGACGATGAGCACTCGCCCGCTGACTCCGGCCTCGTAGAGCATGTCCTCCACCGGCAACGGCGCCAACCATCGCAGGTCGACGACGCGGACTCCGATATCCAACGCCGCCAGCCTGCGTGCGACCCGCAGACTCATCCGCAGCCCGTTGCCGAACGTCAGAATCGTCAGATCGGTGCCTTCGCCGTACGTCCGCGCCCGGCCGACCGCCACGCCGGACTCCGGATACGAAGCGAGCCAGCCGCCGTCGTTGTCGTCGTACAGATCTCGCGTGTGATACAGCGCGATCGGTTCGAGGAAGAGACACACCGCGCCGGCTTCCCGCGCCGCCGCTGCGCACGTGTGCAGCATCGCGGCGGCGTCGTCCGGACGCGCGGGTGAGGCGATGACCACACCGGGAATGTCGCGCATCGCAGCGATCGAGTTGTCGTTGTGAAAGTGCCCACCGAAGCCCTTCTGGTATCCGTAGGCGGCGACTCTGACAACCATGGGGTTGCGGTACTGGCGGTTGGAGAAGAACTGCAGCGTCGCCGCCTCACCGCGGATCTGGTCGGCGGCGTTGTGAAAGTAAGCGAGGTATTGGATTTCGGGGATGGGCAACAGACCCGAGACTCCGGCCCCGAGCGCCAGACCCAGGATCGACTGCTCGTCGAGCAGTGTGTCGAACACTCGCGCCGAACTGGTCGCCGACAGCAGACCGCGCGTGACGCCGTACACGCCGCCTTTACGGGCGACGTCTTCGCCGAAGATCATCGCCTCCGGATAGCGGTCCAGAATGTCGTGCAGCGCCCGGTTGATCGCCGTCGCCACCGTCATCGGCGCATCCGTCTCAGCGGACTTGACCGATGCGACCAGAGACTCGGGCACGGCGCCACGGATATCGTCGTCGGTCGTGCGCAGTGGTTCCATCACCGCGTGCGCACTGTCGAGCTGGGGAAGCTCGCTGATCTGGTTGGCGAGTTCGATCACGTTGGCACGCTTGGCTTCGTAGTGGTCGAGCACATCGGTAGGTGTCAGCACGCCGATGTCGACCAACAGTTTGGCGGTGCACAGCACCGGATCGCGGTCGTATTCCGCAACGATCTCGTCGGGGCGCCGATAGGCCGGCTCATAGTCTGACCCGGCGTGGCCCATCAGCCGCACCGTCCGCACGTGCAGGAATGCCGGGCGCCGACGGGTTCGCACCCAGTCTGCGGCGGCGGTTGCCGCATCGAAGGTCGCAGCCACGTCCGATCCGTCCGCCGCGAAGTACGCCAACCCGTCGCGCTCGCCGTACGCCCGCTCGATCCAGCCACGCGGTGTCGGCACACTGATGCCGATCCCGTTGTCCTCGCAGACGAACAGCAGCGGCATCGGCACACCTTGATACGCGGCGTGCAGTGCCGCATTGATCGCCCCGACGGCGGTGGAATGGTTCACCGACGCATCGCCGAAGCTGCACACCGTGACCGCATCCTCGGGCCACGCGCACGCCACCCCCAGCTTCTTGGCCCGCGCGATGGAGAAGGCCACGCCGACCGCCCGCGGCAGGTGCGACGCGATGGTCGACGTCTGCGGAATGATGTGCAGGTCGTAGCGACCGAACACCTTGTGGCGTCCGCCCGCGATCGGTTCATCGGTCGCCGCGACGAAGCCGAGCAGCACGTCGCGCAGCGCCTCGCGGCCCTCGACGAGGGCGGCGCGGGCGAGGTAGAAGGCGCCAGACCGATAGTGCAGCAGCGCCGGATCCGTGGGCCGCAGCGCCGCTGCCACCGCGGCGTTGCCCTCATGGCCGGATGATCCGATGGTGTAGTAGCCCTTGCCCTGCGATCGCAGTTGTCGCGCGGCCAGATCGAGATGTCGGCTGCCCAACGCGACATCGAAGAGCGCCAGGCACACTCGCACTGTCAACGACGACCCGTCGCGGACCGGTTCGTCCTGCCCCGGTTTCCGGCGCGGTGCGCTCATCGCCGAGATGGTCTCGGTGAAGTAGTCATCGATGGGTTCGGCCACGTGTCTCCTGGGTCAGGGGTTTATTGTCGTGCGGGCCAAGGCGTTTCGAACGAATTCGACGATCTTGTCGGCGTCGGAGCGATCGTGGTCCTGATCCGGGTCGTATATCGCGAGGCTGGCGCCCACGCAGTGCGCCGGGGAGCCGAACAACGAAACGACCACATCGGCGAGTTGAACCCACGTCAGTCCGCCGGGTTCGTCCTCGATATCGGGTAGCCCCTGTGCACCGAACTCGACCGGGTCGAGCACGTCGAGATCGATGTGCAACCACCACCGATTGACATGCCCGGCGAGTTCGGCGATCGCGGCGCGGCCCGCACCAGCCGGATCATCGGCGACCTCCGCGAGCGGCGCAACCCACACCCCGCCGTCGGCGAGCGTGCCGACGTTGAAGCGCCGCCGCCAGGCATCGTCTCTCGGCCCGAGCACGACCAGATGCTCTGGCTGCAGCGCGGGCAACCGGTCGCCGAGGACGCCACCCAGCAGCCGCCCGGTCACGCCGAGCAGCAGGCCGATCTCGGTGTTGGCCGCCTCGCCATCCTCGGATACATCGAGCGGCATGGTGTCCTCGTGTCCGTCGATGAACACCAGTCCCACGTCACCGACGTGATCGCGAAGACCGGTCACGATGCCGAACAGCGACGAACAGTCGCCCCCGTAGACGACCGGGAATCGACCCGCCGTGACCGCCTCACCGACACGGAGGTTCAGCGCATCGGTCATGGCAAGCAACGCGGGCTCGTTGATCAAGCCGGTCGACGCGCCGCGTGCCGGATCCGGCTCGGGAAGGTCGAGGTTGTGGTCGGTGACATGGTGATGGTCGAAGGCATCGGCCAGGCCCGCTTCGTGCAGCACGCGGGCGGCCCGCGTCTGGTTTCCCGCACGGCCGTAACCGTCGAAGGGCACCCCGATCAACTCGATATCGGCCATTGAATTCATCCCTCGACGGGGATCACACGAGGTCGATCGCCTCGGCGATGGACGGCAGCACGCGGCTCGGCCGAAACGGATACCGCTCGATGTCGTCAACCGTGGTCGAGCCCGTGAGCACCAGGATGGTTTCCAGCCCCGCCTCGATACCCGCGACGACGTCGGTGTCCATCCGATCCCCGACCATGAAGGTGTTCTCCGAATGCGCCTCGATGCGGTTCAGCGCGCTGCGGAACATCATCGGGTTCGGCTTGCCGACGAAGTACGGATCACGCCCGGTCGCCCTGGTGATCATGGCCGCGACCGAACCGGTGGCAGGAAGCGGACCCTCGGCCGACGGCCCGGTCACGTCGGGATTCGTCGCGATAAAGCGGGCGCCCCCGAGAATCAGCCGGACGGCCTTGGTGATCGCCTCAAAGGAATAGGTCCGGGTCTCGCCCAGCACGACGAAGTCGGGATCCACGTCGGTGAGGGTGTAGCCCACCGCGTGCAGCGCCGTGGTCAGGCCCGCCTCGCCGATCGTGTAGGCCGACCCACCGGGCAACTGGTCGGCCAGGAAGGCGGCGGTGGCCAGCGCGGACGTCCAGATCGATGCCTCGGGCACAGTCAGGCCGGAGCGCAGGAGCCGCGCCGATAAGTCCCGTGGTGTGAAGATCGAGTTGTTGGTCAGGACCAGGAACGGGCGCTCCTTGTCGACCAACCTCTGCAGGAACTCGGCGGCCCCGGGCAGCGCATGCTCCTCACGGACGAGGACGCCGTCCATGTCGGTGAGCCAGCTCTGCGGTGTGGAGCGCACGGGTCCAGTGTGTCAGGCCGGACTCTGTCCGCGGCGATTCCCGCGCTTCTTGGGCTAGCCCATCGGCATATTCGGCATCTCCACGTTGCAGCGATCCCGGAAGTCGGCCGCGGCCTGCCTTACTGCGCGGAGCTCGTCGCTGACCCGTGGGTTCGCCTCGAAGTACGCCTGGATATCAGCTGTCATCTGATCGCGGGGCTTGCCTTTGAGACCCGTGAAGAATGCGTTCACGTCCGGATGGGTGAACAGATATGACGATGTGCCCGCCGATACACCGGCCATGACGCCGGCCAGATCCGCTGCCGTGCAGTTCGGCGGATCGGCAGCGGCCGTCGCCGCGCTGCCGAAGAGCATTGCGCCAGCGATCATGCCGGCTCCTATGACACTACGAGAGAACATACGAAACTCCTTGCTCGAATGGACAATTGGACTCACGGCGATGTTCAGCGTCGACCGCCTCCGCCGCCTCCGCGGCCGCCTCCGCCGCCTCGGCCGGGTAGATCGTTGTTGATCCCGGGCGGACTGGGGTTGCTGTTGTTACGTCCCGGATCCCAGTACACGTCGACGCCCCAGTCGTCGCTGCAATACCAGGGGTCGGCGCAGTAGCCGGGATAGGCCGGACCCGACATCGGAGCATCGGACCCGCCGCGCACCTCCCCCTGCGCGCAGATGGTGGAGCCACCGGCGCTGGTGCAATCCGCCAACGCCTCCGGCGCACCGGCGAGGGCTACGGGAACCGATGCCGAGGCGAGCCCCATGATCAAATACCGCACAAATAGTTTCACGGCTCCTCCTTTCGTGAATGAAAGGATCCGTATTTCCGCAGAATACGATCAAGGTCATAGTTCAAGAGTGAATTGGCACAAATGACCGTCAACTTCTCGACCAACGCCCGCATCAGGGTTCCCTAACCTGCCGCAGTTCATCACCAAATATCGGGAAAGCGGCTCATCCCAATCGGGGGTGTAGGAGTTGGGGTCTGAAGCCGCCGGTCTCGAGCAGGCTTCGGGCGATGTAGTTGGTCAGGTTGCGGAACCCGAGTGCGGAGCCGCGCAGGTGTTCGAGCCGTCCGTTGAGCGCCTCGGTCGGCCCGTTGCTGGTGCCAGGTCGTTCGAAGTAGGCGAGCACGTCGGCGGCTCGCTTCTTCAGGGTCCGGCCCAGGGTGGTGAGCTCGGTGAGCACCTTGGGGACGCCGGCGCTGAGGTCGGTGATCAGCTTCTCCATGAGCTCGCGGCCACGTTGCCGGTCCTCGTGGCGATAGGCGGCGATCATGCGCTGGTAGACACCCCAGGTCGCCTCGACCTCGACGTGAGCGTCATCAACGAACAGCGCGCGTAGCCTGTCGCTCTGCTTGTCGGTGAGCAGGTCCGCGCCGGTGTGCAGCGTGCGCCGCGACTTGTAGAGCGGGTCGTCCCTGAACCCACGGTGCCCGTGGATCGCGAGTTGGACCCGGCGCCGACACCTGTCGAGGGCGTCACCGGCCAGGCGCACGACGTGGAAGGGATCCATCACCGTGACCGCGTCCGGGATCTCCTCCGCAGCGGCGGTCTTGAACCCGGTGAAGCCGTCCATCGCGACCACCTCGACCGCGTCACGGAAGGCGTCGTCGCGGTCGGCGAGCCAGGTCTTGAACGCCGCCTTCGACCGGCCCTCGACCATGTCCAGCAGCCTTGCTGGGCCGGAGCCATCGCGGACCGGGGTGAGGTCGATGATCACGGTGACGTACTTGTCGCCACGCCTGGTGTGGCGCCAGACGTGCTCATCGACGCCAATGACCTTCACGCCCTCGAACCGCGTGGGGTCGTTGATCAGCAGCCGCTTGCCTTCGGCCAGGACCGCGTTGTTGGCGGTGTCCCACGCGACCCCGAGTCCCTCGGCGACACGGGCGACGGTGAGGTGTGCGACCACGATCCCTTCCAGCGCCCACCGCAACCCGGTGCGCGAGAGCTTCGCGCGTGGCTCCGCCGCGGCGCTGGTGTCTTGGCGCCACACGTGTCCGCAGTCGGCACAGCGGTAGCGGCGCACTACAACTTCCAGCACGGTCGGTCGCCAGCCCAGTGGCTCGTGGGCCAACCGCCGGATCACGGTGTCACGAGCAGCGCCTTCGCTGCCGCACCGTCGGCACCACTGATCTGGTTCCACCACGCGGCACGCGAGGACCGCACGATCCGGTTCAAGTCGTTGCCCGGTCACGCTCAGACCGAGGCCGTCGAGTCGAGCGAAGGCGGTCAGGTCAGGGCGGCCGAAGCCGGCCGGCGGGGTAGCGTCGGACACGTCGAGGTCTTTCGGATGGATGGCGTAGGAACCTCCATCGTCGGGAGACCTCGACGTCTATCTGCGGACCGACGCGCCCGGCCGACCTACACCCTCACCTGGGAAGAGCCCTGAAACGTCTTCGACGACGACGGGACCGGCGAGGAGCAAGGCGCGGTGAGCTAAAGAATGGAGCTTGCTCGGCTTCGACGCCGCCGCGAGCTCCGGTGAAACTCCGGTAAAACGGTCGGTACTGGTCGGTCGTCGTCGGTCACCACCGGATGGCAGCGTCCCCCACGCTCGGCGTTTGCGCAGGTCAGCGGCTCGTTCACCCAGTGGGCGCATCAAGCGATAGACGCAGAGCCGACGTGATTAGGTCGTCGGTTCGATTCCGACAGGCGGCTCCGGCGAACAGCCCCTGACCTGCGCAAACGCAGGGCAGGGGCGGTTCGGTTCTGGTGGTCGCGCGATGCGCTGGCCTCACGGCTCTGCCCGACACCGACGTCGCTCTCCTCTGCGACGGACCCCTCGCCTGCTGAGCGCTCGCGGCCGGCATCCTGTCCGTGTGCCGATAGGCCTCGCTCCGCTCGGCAACGCAGCGTGGCGTTGTGTCGCGACCTGGACGTGCGAGGTGTCAACGGTGCGTCGGCGCAGCGATCGTTGTGTGCGCAGCGAGATGCTCCATGCCGCACGCGCGGCGCGCACGAACGCAACGCCCCGGAACGCCAACGACCCGTCATCGCTGCGACGCGCAACGCGTCTCCCGTCACGGCAACGGATCGCAACCACGACCCGCCCACGGCGCCTCGCGGGACGGAGGGCAAGTTGACACAGTTGCGCTGCCATGGAACCGCGCTGGCTCTCTCGATGACCACCGGTGAAACAGTGCCGCTCCAGGCTTGCGCCTGGTGTTGCCTGGCCTCCTCGTGATCGGCCCGTCGGGGATCGTCAACGTGGTGCGGGTGTCGAGGCGGTCGGGTCCGACGGCTCGGCGGGGCGCGATCGTCTCGTGCGTTGGCGGACTACGGGAGCTTGGACGCGAGGACGTCGGCCGCCAGGATCTCGGGTGCTGCGCCGAGGAGGTGCTGGTTGGCCATCAGGGCTGCGACGATGGCGCCGTTGGCGTGGGCGTCGCGAGCGGCCTCGTCGGGGAATGCATCGAAGATCCAGAAGGTGTCGGCGTGGGTCCTAGCCGCGAACCAGACAATCGTTCCTACTTCTTCGTTGGCTAGTGCGACAGCGCCGGCGAGCAGATCGGCGAGCGCGTCGTGCTGTCCATCGGCCGCGACGATCTTGGCGACGAAGGCATACGGAAGTGATGCGGGTGTGGACATGAGAGGTTCTCCTTGAAGTCGGGGTTCTTCGTGGGGCGAGTTCAGCGTATGACGAGCGAGGGCCGGTGGGGAGTGGCGTATACGACAGTATTGCTATTGTTCGCGCCATGCGTATCGGACTGATCGCGATCGACGGCTGCTTCGGTTCGGCGGTCGCGTCGGTCATCGACATCGTGCGGGTGGCCGACGGAGCCCGCGGCGATGTCGACCCGCGGATCGACCCGATCGAACTCGCCATCCTCGGACCGAAACGGCGAGTGACCACGACGGCATCGATGACCCTGTCGGTGGACCACCCGCTGTCGGAGTCCGGAGAGTTCGACGTGGTCGTCGTCCCTGCGCTTGGAACCCTCACGGCCGCCGCGACCCACGACGCCCTCCAGAGCCGAGATGCACGTTCGGTCATCGCCTCACTCGGGCGCCTCGACGACGCGACCACCCGGATCGCCGCGGCGTGCACCGGCGTGTTCGCCGTCGCCGAGACCGGACGGATGCATCATCGGCGGGCGACGACCAGCTGGTTCCTGGGGCCGGAGTTCCTGAAGCGCTATCCGACCGTCGCCCTCGATCTCGACACCATGGTCGTGGTCGACGGGAACCTCGTCACCGCCGGCGCCGCGTTCGCCCACATCGACCTCGCGCTCTCACTCGTGCGATCGATCAGCCCCGACCTGGCCCAACATGTCGCCAAGCTCCTCATCATCGACGAGCGTCCGTCGCAGGCGGCCTTCGTCGCCTACGAACATCTCCGGCACGAGGACCCGATCGTCGTCGAGTTCGAACGCTTCGTGCGCGCCCGCCTGGACGAACCGTTCAACGTCGCCTTCGTCGCGCAGTCGCTCGGCACCAGCCGGCGCACCCTCGAACGACGAGTCCGTGCGGCGCTCAACCTCACTCCGCTCGGCTTCGTCCAACGGCTTCGCATCGAACGAGCTCGGCACCTCTCAGCAACCACGGACCTCACCTCCGCCGAGATCGCGCTACGGGTCGGCTACGCGAACGCCGAGACTCTGCGCTCCCTCCTGCGCAGGGAGCGACGCCGTTCCTGACCTATCGCCATGCCTGTAGCCGGTGTCCTAGCGCTCGGTTGGAACCACCTCTCAGCACGTCGCGTCGACGCTCCTGCGTCGCCCCTGGACGACCCACTCGACACGCCCGCAGCACAGGCCATGTGACGTGCCCCGGCTTCCCGGACGGTCGGGGTTGGGTGGCTGTGATGTCGCTGCGTTCTCGTCGAGGGGGTCAGCAGACCCGATCAGGGTCGATTGGGATGAGCCGCGAAGGCGGTCAGGTCAGGGCGGCCGAAGCCGGCCGGCGGGGTAGCGTCGGACACGTCGAGGTCTTTCGGATGGATGGCGTAGGAACCTCCATCGTCGGGAGACCTCGACGTCTATCTGCGGACCGACGCGCCCGGCCGACCTACACCCTCATCTGGGAAGAGCCGGGAAAGCAGCTAACTTTCAGCACTTCCGTACCATTCCGTACGTTCGGTGATTACCCGCGAGTCAGGTCGCTGGCTCTGCGAAAAGTCATGCACGCCAATTACTCAGTGCTAATGTCCGCCTCATCCGGTTCGACCATTGGGGGCGGAAATGTCGTTGTCAGATCAAGTGTGGTCGAAGCCGGCCGCGAAGGCCATCCCACCGGAGGGCTACTTCGAACTCGAGCGGGGCCGCTACGGCCCTACCTATCCCAGGACGCCCGCCTGTTACGGCTTTTCGATCATCGCGAAGGTCAAGGAAGGCCGCGAGGCAGCCGTGCGCGCATACGGCAAGACAATCGAGGAGACGATCGCGGCCAGCCCGGAGGCGCTCGCGCCACTGCGACTGCACTACCTCAGGTGGGTGCTCTTCGACGTCGGGTCGGGCCTGCACTTCCAGTACCAGGGCATCTTCGACACCGACTTCGACAAGTACACCGAGGATGCCGTCAAACTGTTCAGCGCGACGGGCATCACGACCGTGTTCACCAACCTGGAGGGGTTCCCCGAGGATTGGAAGGAAAACCCGGATGCGTTCATGAAGTTCGTCCGCGAACACCAGTGCCCAAGCTTTCTGGAGTACGGCGAGTATCCGTACGTGACGGCCGACGAGATCAAGAAGGCGCTGCGCCTGAAGGCCGCCTTCTCGGACATGCTCGACCAGATGCAGTAGCCCTCGGGCGCCACCATGCTCGAACTCGACGACATTCAGCACATCCTGCTGACCCGAACCCCGGCAATCACGGGGCGGTATGAGTTTCTGACCTTCGATACCCAGGACGGTGGCCGGGCCTGGCTGTCGGAACTGCTCGACCTCGTGCAGTCCGCGGCCGACGCCACCGAAACCATGGACGACAGCCGACGATGGATCACGCTGGCGTTCACCTGGACCGGCCTGCGCGCGCTCGGCGTACCTGAGGAGTCGTTGGCCAGCTTTCCCGATGAGTTCCGCGAAGGGATGGCGTCCCGCGCCGACATTCTCGGAGATACGGGATCGTGTCATCCTGACAACTGGGTGGGAGGCCTCGCGGGCGACGATGTGCACGCCATCGCGATCCTGTTCGCCCGCGACGACGAGCAATCCCGGATATCCATCGAGAACCATGACCAGTTGCTCGCCCGCACCGACGGAGTCCGCAGTCTGTCGTTCCTCGACTTGAACGCCACGCCGCCGTTCAACTACGCCCACGACCACTTCGGGTTCCGCGACAGGCTGTCGCAACCGGTCATGGAAGGCTCCGGCGAGGAGCCCACTCCCGGGTCGGGGGCCCTGTTGAAGCCGGGCGAATTCATCCTCGGGTACCCGGATGAAGATGGGCCTGTCACGAACCTGCCGCAGCCCGAAAAGTTGTCTCGCAATGGAAGTTTCATGGCCTATCGCCGCCTGCGCGAACACGTGACGGAGTTCCGCGACTACTTACGCGAGAACTCCGAGACTTCGGACGACGAGGAACTGCTCGCCGCCAAGTTCATGGGTCGCTGGCGCAGCGGGGCACCCCTGGTGCTGGCGCCCGACAAGGATGATCCCGAGCTGGGCGCTGACCCGATGCGCAACAACGACTACAACTACAAGGAGATGGACCCCTTCGGCTATGCGTGTCCGTTGGGTTCGCACGCACGACGGCTCAATCCTCGCGATACCGCACACAACATGAACCGTCGCAGGATGATCCGGCGCGGCGCCACCTACGGACCTGCACTCCCAGACGGTGCACCAGACGACGGCGTCGACCGTGGCATCGCCGCGTTCATCATCTGCGCCGACCTCGTTCGCCAATTCGAGTTCGCGCAGAACGTCTGGATCAATGACAAGGCATTCCATGAGCTCGGCAACGAGCACGACCCCATCTGCGGCACACAGGACGGCACATTGGATTTCACCGTTCCGAAGCGGCCGATCCGCAAGGTGCACAAGGGTATACCGGCCTTTACCACGCTCACAGGTGGCGCCTATTTCTTCCTGCCCGGCATCAATGCCCTGCGCTATCTGACAACGCTCGGCGGAAAGTAGAGCGCATCATGAGCACGCCGATTCCCGCCCGTACCTACAACCAGAGCCACATCGCGCGGAAACACGATGGGCGGCGAAGGATCGGCATCTACTGGACATGGAGCTATCCGTGGGAGGCGCAACGCGACCCTGGCGAGATGTACAACCGCTTCTCCACCATGACCGAGGTCCGAAACGCGTTGTGGCCCAGCTACGAAACCACCGAGTACGACAAATCCCATTTCCTGCAGGGAATCGCCGGGACACTGGAACTCTTCCACCGTTCGACGCTGGCCTTCCAAGAGCTCGCTGGTGAGGCAACGGGCCACCCGGTCGCCGTGTTCCAGCGCATCGATCAGGCCGGCTACAAGCTGCCGATCGACGAGCGGGTTCTCGCCGACACCGACACCTTGATGGTCTTCGGACTCGACCACATCCTGTCTGAGCAGGAGGCGGCACCCGAGGAGATCGCGGCCATCAAGGAGTGGTTGAAGCGTGAGGGCACCTGCCTGCTGCTGGCACCGCACCACGATGTGGGCTTCACCGACGACTTCAGCCAGCGGCAGATGGAATTCCAACACCACGGCGATCCGTTGGTGCCGCGCCAGCAGCGGTTCGGTCAGTACACGCGGTCACTCATGAAAGCCCTCGATGTGCCCGTCCACAACACGTGGGGTCTGCGCCCCGCCGTTGTCGAGGGCACCAAGGAGATCGCACCCCTGACCGGGTTCCGCGATGTGGACTCCGCGCGACTGCTCGACAACGTCACGACATTCAACTTCCACCCGCACCTTCCCCACTACGAACTGACCGCACCGGAAGGTGACGGCCTGCGGGTGCTCGGACGCCAGCGCGTGGACCCGAATCGACCGCACCCGTTCACTGCTGCGGGCAATAGCGAGTTCAATGCGCTCGTCTGGATGCCGCCGAGCGGGCAGCGGGCCGGCGATATCGTGCTGATCGATTCGACGCACTTCACCACTCTTTTCGGGGGCACCGACAGTTTGCGCAACCTGTGGCACAACCTCGCCACCATGAAATAGCACCCATCTCGCGCGGTCGCGGCATAGTGTCGGATTACCCGACAACCAGCGAGGTAGCGCGATGAGTGGTGATCGCCCGGTTCGAGCGAGACGGCCCGCTGTGGCCAAAAAGACGCCCGCGAAGAAGACTTCGACCAGCAGATCGGCACCCGCGAAACGCACCGCCCTGGCCAAAGCAGCCAAACCGGCCACACCTGCCAAGCCCGTTGAGGTCAGCATCGGCACCGACGCGGCCTTCGCCTCCGGTTCAGGGCAGCCGCGACGCCGGCTGAAGAACATCTCGGAGGTACGGCACTTCTTCCGCACCAACGACGTACCGATCCTGTTCTTCGGTGCGACCCCGTTCAACCTGTTGGGCCTCGACCGCTGGGTACGCAACTTCTCGTACATCACGTACTACGACGCATGGGACGGCGCCCATCCGCGAGTGTTCACCCCGAGTCGCAAGCCCTATCAGGAGTTCGAGAGCGGCGAGGAGATCAACAACTGGCTGCTGACCAACCCGGAGGTGCGCGCCCACATCAAGGCGGCCACCCCGCGTGGTGTCCGGCCCAAGGTCGCGATGGTGTTCTTCGACAGCGAAACCGAACAACTCTGCGAGGAACTGGGCTACGACCTGATTCTGCCCGCGGCGAGCCTGCGTGAGCACCTGGACTCCAAGATCGTCACCACGCAGCTCGGCAACGAGGCGGGCGCGCCCAGCGTGCCGAACGTGCTCACCCGCGTCGACAGTTGGGCCGGGCTGCGCGCAGCGGCCGAAAAGGCGGATCTCGGCGACGAACTCGTCGTGCAAACGCCGTACGGCGACTCGGGAAAGACCACCTTCTTCATCTCGTCGGAGGCCGACTGGCGCAAGCACAGCGACGACATCGTCGGTCAGGAGATCAAGGTGATGCGCCGGATCAACAACCGGCCCGTGGCGGTCGAGGCGGTGCTCACCCGGTGCGGCACCGTCGTCGGACCCTTCATGTCGGAACTGATCGGCTACAAGAACCTCACCCCGTCCCGCGGCGGTTGGTGCGGCAACGAGATGTTCCCCGAGGTACTTACCGGCGAAAGTAGGCGCATCGCAACACAATTGGTTCGCCGATTGGGCGATCGACTCGCCAAGGAGGGGTACCGCGGCTTCTTCGAGGTGGACGTCCTTGTCGACACCGACACCAACGACATCTACCTCGGCGAGCTCAACCCCCGGATCAGTGGGGCGTCATCGATCACCAACGTGACCGCAGGCGCCTATGCCGATGTGCCCCTTTTCCTCTTCCACATCCTGGAGTTCATGAACGTCGACTTCGACCTGGACGTCGACGAGATCAACGAACGCTGGGAGGAGTTGGCGTCCGCGGACGTGTGGAGCCAGATGGTGATGAAAGAGACCGACGACGTGGTACAGCGCCTGACCGCCACGCCGCGCACCGGTCAGTACTTTCTGGACTCCACGGGCGCCCTGGTATTCCGTCGCCCGGCGCTGGACTGGCACCAGCTGCAGAACGAGTCGGAGGCGTTCTTCCTGCGGATCTACGGGCCCGGCGACTATCGCTGGAAGGGCGCCGACCTCGGCGTGCTGGTGACCAAGGGGCGCCTCCAGGTCGACGGCACGGGCAAATCGTCGCTGACCATCCGCGCCCGACACCTCATCGACTCGGTCCGCGACGAATTCGCTGGTACACCGATCTCCGAGCCTGCAACTCCGAAGAGCACTGCGGGGGTCAAGTAGGGCTGAGCTAGTCTCGTCGCCATGGTGCTGGGAGGCGACGCCGGACGTGTGCCGACGGAAGTCACGCTGGACAACTGGCAGTCCGCCTCGCACCTGCACTGGACCTTCCAGCATGTCGCGGACTTCCTGCCGACGGCGGTGATCGGGCGTGGCGTCGGCCCGGTCGCCGAGTTGCCTGCCGCAGCGGAGCCGACCGAACTTTCCGATATTCCTTTACACGACAACACAAATGGCCGACGCACCACGGTCGGCGACGTCATGGCAGCGACGGCGACCGACGGCTGGATCGTCACTCATCGGGGCCGGCTGATCACCGAGCAGTACTACGGCGGAATGACCGCCGACACCTCGCACCTGTTGATGTCGGTGAGCAAATCGTTGATCGGCATGGTGGCAGGTGCCCTGGTCAGCAACGGTGCGCTCAATGTCGACGCGGAGCTCAGCCACTACGTACCAGCACTCGCGGGGTCCGGCTACAACGGCGCCACGGTCCGGCACCTGCTCGACATGCGATCCGGGATCACCTTCTCCGAGGACTACCTCGACCCGATGGCCGAAGTGAGGCTGCTCGAGCAGGCCATCGGCTGGGCTCCACGCACGGTGCCCGACCTGCCGACGACGATGTACGACTACCTGCTCACCCTGCGCCAGGGCTCGCCACACGGCGGCCCGTTTCGGTACCGCTCCTGCGAGACCGACATCCTGGCCTGGGTCTGCGAAGCGGTCAGTGGACTGCGGATGCCCGAGTTGATGTCTGCGGTGCTGTGGAGCAGGCTCGGTGCGGAGAACAACGCGACGATCGCCATCGATGCGGTCGGCACGGGCATGTTCGATGGCGGGATCAACACCTGTCTGCGCGACCTCGTCCGGTTCGGCTCGCTGTACCTGGGCGGCGGAACCTCGTTGACGGGCGAACAGGTGGTTTCCATGTCGTGGATAGCCGATACGTACGACGGTGGCGTCGATTCGCGGGATGCGTTCGCCGCCAGCCCCGACGACAACCGCATGCCCGGCGGCATGTACCGCAACCAGTGCTGGTTCCCATACCCGGGCAACAATGTGTTGCTGTGCTTGGGGATTCACGGTCAGATGATCTACGTCAACCGCTCCGCCGGGCTCGTGGCGGCCAAGCTGTCCAGCTGGCCGCTGCCCCAGGACGCGACCAAGCTGTTCCCGACCATCGCCGCGTTCGACGAGATCGCCACCCAGCTGTCCTGACCGCTCGCTCGAGACGGCGCTATCTCGGCTGGTTCGGTACTCCAGGGAACAGTTGAACATCTGGACCAGAAGTCACGAAACCCATCTGCTTGGTCACCAGATGGGGCGCGAAAACGGCGCCGTAGAGCACATTTCCAAGGACGATGACGGTGATGACGGAGACGATCGCCGACTGGACCCGCGTCTTCGACAGCTTGTCCGACCACATCTCGATGACGTTGCGTCCCTGCGCATCCGTACGCCCGAGCAGGTAGGTGAAGACCATCATCTGAATGCCCATCGCGATGGCGTCGTAGATCGGGTACTGATGCAGGGTCCCCTCGAACAGTCCGAGGCCGGGGAGCACGTAGGCGTAGTGAAAGACTCCCAGCCGAGCGCCGAGGCCGCCGTTGAAGATCAGGGCCCAGCAGAAGCCGACGACGAGGCCGACGATCAGCAGGGTTTGCGGCCTGCGCCAGTTGAACCGGGCGGCCAGCCGCCGCCCGATCGCGGCGCCCGTGACGGCGGGAATGCAGAAGTAGCCGATGTAGCCCAGCGGCACCGACGAGGGCAGCCCGCCCCACGTCATGTTGAGCGGCCACCACGAGGGCATGCGCGGCAGCGCCGGCGGGAACTGCGCGTACATCGCCCAGTCGTAAGGCGCTTCGATCCATGAGAACGAGATCGCCGAGATGCACAGGAGAAGCAGGGGGTGCAGGTGGCCACGCCGAACGCTCAGATAGATCCCGGCGGCAATGAACAGGATGCCGCTGCCCCAGCCGAAGGCATTGGACGCAATCAGCAACGGCGTCATCTCGGTGTTCATCGGTCGACCTCGTTCGTTGCGCCCGCCACTTCGGGCTCACCGCTGACCGCTTTGCCGCGGGCCTCGGGGTCGAAGTAGGTCACCAGACCGAAAATCAGGATGATCAGCCCGAACAGAGTCCCGAGCATGATGAGCTGGCCCACGGGCGCGTCCTTTCACAATGATCGACCGATTAATAATAGTGGACACTATTAAAAGGGTTGGGTCAAGCACCGCTATCGTTGAGTGCCATCAACCGCGCAGCGCGGTCCAGAGGAGTCAGAAGTGGTGCCGCAGCGACGTTCACCTGGGAAGCAGAACCCCCAGACAACTCGCCGGCCGCGCGGCGAGGCACGCAGGCTTCTGCTCGACGCCGCCCGGGATCTGTTCGCCCGCCAGGACTACCGCGCCACGACCACTCGTGAAATCGCCGAGGCCGCCGGGGTCACCGAATATCTGTTGTTCCGCCACTTCGGCTCGAAGGCGGGTTTGTTCCGTGAAGCCCTCGTCTTGCCGTTCACGAACTTCGTCGACGAGTTCGGCAAGACATGGCAGGCCGTCATTCCCGAAGAGACCGACGAAGAGGAGCTTTCTCGGCAATTCGTCGGCCGCCTCTACGACGTCCTCGTCGAGCACAAGGGCCTTCTGCTGACCCTCGTCGCCTCAGACGGCCTCAGCGAGGAGGAGATCGAGAGTGCAGGCATCACCGACATCCGGCGAGCGCTGACCCTGCTCGGCCAGATCAGCGGCGAGGGCATGCGCCTGCGCGGTCTGCATTCGGGTCACCCGGATCTGCCCGCACACTCGACGGTCGCGATGATTGTCGGCATGGTCGCGCTGCGGTCGACCTTCTTCGGAAACCGTCCGCCATCGCGCGAGGCGATCGTCGACGAACTCGTCCAGGCGATCCTGCACGGATTCCTGCACCGCCCGTAGGTGCGCGCCCCTATCCCCCGGGTCCGTTGGGCCACTTGAGCAATGAGCCGCCGTCGACTCGGATCTGTTGTCCGGTGATGTACCGGCTGTCATTGCTGGCCAGGAACACCCCCAGCTTCGCGATGTCCTCGGGTTCGACGTATGGGATCGGCATGGCCTGGAAGATGGTGAACAACGGCTCGGCATCCTCGCGGGTGGCCTGCTTGCCCTCCTGGGTGAGGTCAGGCCGGAACATACTGTACATGCCGTCGTTCTGCAGCAGATGGGTGTTGCAGTTGGTCGGATGGATGCAGTTGACGCGAATCATCCTGTCCGCGAGCGCCATCGACATCTCTTCGACATACTCGATCAGCACCCGCTTGCTCCAGCCGTAGCCCCTTCCGCCGGGACCCATGTTCGGGTTGTCGGTGGTGCCACGAATCATCCCGGCGGTCGATCCCGTGATGATCACCGAAGCACTGTCAGGCAGATGCGGGACGGTGACCGCGACGGTGTTCATCACGCCGAGCAGGTCGACGTCGCTGGCGTCGACGAACGACATTGCGTCGAAGGCTCTTCCCATGGCCATCGGCAAGATCCCCGCATTGGCGACGACGATGTCGATCTTGCCGAGGTCGGCCACGCCCGCCTCGACAGCGTCGCGTAACTCGTGGCGCTCCCGGACGTCGGCGACGCGGGCGACGACGCGGCGTCCGATCTCCTTGACCGACCGCTCTGTTTCGGCGAGGTCGTCGGGTGTGGCCAACGGATAGGGGTTGGACGGGATGTCGCGGCAGATGTCGACCGCGATGATGTCCGCGCCCTCCTTGGCCATCTCGATCGCATGAGCGCGACCCTGACCACGGGCCGCACCTGTGATGAAAGCGACTTTGCCGTCGAGCTTTCCGGTCATATGGTGCTCCTCGGTGACGGGCTGGCTCAGCCAACCGGTGCGAAGGTGATGTGTAGCTCGGACAGTCCGCGCATGATGAATGTCGGCTCATATGCATAGTTTCGGTTGTCCGCCGGGCCGTGGTGCTCCGCTGAGATGGTGATGTCGCTCATCCGGTCCAGGATCCTGTTCAGCGAGATCCTGCCTTCCGCTCGGGCCAGCGGTGCGCCGGGGCAGGAATGCACGCCGCGGATGAACGCAATCTGTTCCCGCACATTGGGCCGGTCGCTCCGGAATGAATTGGACTCAGGGAACTTACGCTCATCGCGATTGCACGCACCGGGAAGCAGCATGACGGTCGTCCCCGCCGGCACTTCGACCTCGCCGATCTTCGTTGTCGTGCGCGCCATCCGGAAATGCGATTTGACCGGACTCTCCAGCCGCAGCGTCTCCTCCAAGAAGGCCGGGATCTTGCTGCGGTCGTCGCGCAACAACCTTTCCGATCCCGGGTTGTCGCCGATGAATCGCATCGCCGAGCTGACCAATTTCGTTGTCGTCTCGGTGCCGGCGGCGAACAAGAACGTCGACAGATTCATCACGTCTTCGATTTCGGGAGTGGACCCGTCCTCGTGTTTGGCCTGGGCCAGTTCGGTCAGCACATCCTGTCGCGGCGTCCGCCTGCGGTCTTCGATATAGGCGTAGAACTTCTCGTTCAGCCACTCCAGGGGGTTGTGCGAGGTCGGTGCTTCTGCACCCAACTCGCCGACTGTCTCGAGCGCGAACACCGACTTGAACTCCTCATGGTCCTCGAGCGGAACGCCCAAAAGATCTGCGATGACGAGCAACGAGAACGGCTTGGCGTAGCTGGTCAGAAACTCACAGCTGCCCTTGTCCAGGAAGGTATCGAGTTGCTGGTCGGCCAAGCGCCACATGAAGTCCTCGTTCTCCTTGAGGCGCTTTGGCGTGATGAGTTTGTTCAGCAGGCTCCGGGTACGGGTGTGCACAGGCGGGTCCTGCGACGTGATGTGCTCAGCCATCGGTACCGATCCACGGTGCTGCTCGATCAGGTCAGTGACATCGTCGGTGTCACCCGGCCCGAACGGCATACCGGAGAACGGGCCTGCGACCGACACACACGATGAGAACGCGGGGTCTTTGTACACGGCGAGCGCCTCGTCGTATCCCGTGATGGCGAGCACGTTGTACGGGGTGGCATGGGCAACCGGGCATTTCGACCGCAGATGGTCGAAGTACGGATACGGGTCCGGAACAAGGGATTCGTCGGTGAAGAAATCCACTGTTTCGAAGTTGGTCACGAAATGCTCCTAATTGCAATGACGGTGCCAATTGGAATCCGGCTCACGGGGTCAGGACCTGCGGATCGAACAGCACAGGCACCGAGGTCGGCGATCGGAACACCTGCCCCCTGACGTGCGGATCGTCTCCGTCGGGGTCGAGCCGCAAATTCGGCAGTCGGTCGAGTAGAAGATTGATGGCCGTTCGCATTTCGAGGCGCGCCAGGTGCATGCCGAGGCATACGTGGACGCCGTGGCCCCACGCCAGATTGCTCTTCTGCTGACGGAAGATGTCGAACTTGTTGGGGTCCGGAAAGCGGTCATCCTGGTGCGTAGCCGATCCCAACATCGGCATCACGGTCGCGCCCGCGGGGATGTCCACCCCGCCGAGCACCGTATCTTTGGTCGCCTGGCGAGTGATGGTCAGCAGCGGCGGTTCCCACCGCACGCCCTCCTCGATCGCCTGCGGAAGCAACGAGCGGTCGGCACGAATCGCCTCGAGTTGGTCCGGGTTCGACAGCAGCGCGAGCAACAGGCTGCCAAGCGACCGGTATGTCGTCTCGACGCCGGCAGGCAGAAGGAGTCGAAGGAACGAGAAGATCTCCTCGTCGGCGAGTTTTCCCCCGTCGATCTCGGCAGCTGCGAGCGCACTGATCAGATCCTCGCGCGGCTCGACCCGGCGAGCTTCCAGAATCGGTGCGAAGTAATCGCACAGCGCAGCCGAGGCCGCCAGTCCCCGTTCGGGATTCATCATCCAGCTCAACAGCGAGATCGACCACCGCTGGAACTGCGGATAGTCCGCCTCGGGCAGTCCGAGTAGACCGGCGATGATCTGGCTTGGATAGTCGAAGGTGAACTCCTTCACCAGATCCGCCTTGCCGTTGGCCGCGAACTTGTCGATGAGGCCGTTGGCCACGCGACCGACGAGCTCGTCCTCCCACCGCGCCAACGACTTCTGCGCGAACGCCTTCGAGACGAGGCCACGAAGCCGACCGTGGATCGGCTCATCCATGCCGAGCATCACCCCCTCACCCAGCACCGGACCGAAGGCCGCGATGACGGCGGCAGACGAGAATGTCTCGTTGTCGCGGAGCATCTGCGCGACATCCTCGTGGCGATACACGATGAACATCGGCAGCGACTCTTCGTGCGGCAGTGCACCGGATGTTTCGAGTCGCTGTACCGGCTCTTCGCGGCGAATCCGCGCCAACTCCGTGTACGGGTCACGAACGTCGCCGGAAATGGCGTCGTCGAATGCCCCGAAGTCCTCGAGGTCGTCGAATAGATCTGACAAGTCCTGCTCCTCCTACTGGGCTGGGTAGGCCACCGATTTCACTTCGGTGTATTGGCTGAATCCGGCGATGCCGTTCTGACGGCCGACGCCACTGTCCTTGTATCCGCCGAACGGGGTGTCCGCCCCGTATCCCGCGGTTCCGTTGAGTCCGATGAAGCCGGCGCGCAACCGGCGCGCGACGGCAAGGGATCGGTCGAGCGAACTCGACATCACGTTTCCGGCAAGTCCGTACACGCTGTCGTTGGCGATTCGGACTGCGTCGTCCTCGTCCTCGTAGGGAATGACGACGAGTACGGGTCCGAAGATCTCCTCCTGCGCGATGGTCATAGTGTTGTCGACATCGGTGAAAAGTGTTGGGTTGACCCAGAATCCCTTGTTGAACTGCTCTGCCGGCTCAGTGCTGCCGACCAGCATGTTCGCGCCCTCGTCGACACCCTTCCGGATGTAGCCCAGGATGCGCTCCTGCTGCTTGGCGGAGATCACCGGACCGCAGATGGTGCCCGGATCCTGCGGGTCGCCCGCCTTGATGTTCTCGTAGATCGATTTGAGGATCGCGACACCCTCGTCATACCGGGACCGCGGCAACAACATCCGCGTCGGTGCCGCGCAACCCTGGCCGGCGTGCATCAGCGGACCGATACCGATCAGGCAGGCGGTGTTGAAGTCCGCATCCTCGAGCACGATGGTCGCCGACTTGCCGCCGAGTTCAAGGAACAGGCGCTTCATCGTCGCCGCGCCCTTCTCCATGATCCGCTTGCCGACGACGGTCGACCCGGTGAACGAGATCATGTCGACCTTTGGCGACAGGGTGAGTTCCTCGCCGACAAAGTGATCCGACGCGGTCACCACGCTGACCACACCCGCTGGGATATCGGTCTTCTCGGCGATGAGCCGGCCGAGCCGGGTCGCGTTGAACGGTGTGTTCGGCGCGGGTTTGAGCACCAGCGTGTTACCCGTTGCCAACGCCTGACCGAGCTTGTTGATCGTGACCTCGAATGGGAAGTTCCACGGCACGATCGCACCGACCACGCCGACGGGTTCGTGCCAAACCTTCCGTCTGGTGTTGACACCGGTCACCGATACGACCTTGTCGCCGAGGTCGGCTTCCCATTCGAAGGTGTCGATCAACCTGGCGGGATACTTCAGCCCATCCTCTAGCGGGGCATCCAGGTGCGGCCCGTGCGTCACCGCTCGCGGCGCCCCGACCTCGAGGATGAGCTCCTCGCGCAACTCCTCGAGCTCGCTTTCGATCGCCTCGTGCAGCTGCAACAGGCAGCGCTTGCGCAGCTCCCGATTGGTCGACCAATCGGTCTCGTCGAAAGACCTTCTGGCAGCGTCGATCGCGCGGTTCATATCGGCCTTCGATGCGTCGGCAACCTGCCCGAGGACCTCTTCGTTGGCCGGGTTGATGTTGGTGAAGGTGCCTGCCTCGCCGTCGACGAGCTTGCCGTCGATCAACATTTTCGATTCGAAACGGACCGTGGGAGTGTCAGCCATTGTCGCTCTCCTGAGTGTGCGGGTCGGGTGGTCCCATGGTTGCGGCCGATGTGCCTCCCAGAGCGCCGAATCGTGGGATTCCCATCATCAGGCGCGTCATGGTGTGCATGGCCGCGCCGGGCAGCAGCCTGTTCGCGACCAGCAGCATTCGGGCGTCGGGCCCCACCGGCCGTCGAACGAACGGCGCGTTGTCTTCGAGCGCCCTTGCGAGCCCGGCCACGAAGCGGTCCGGTGACTTGGCCGCCCGTCTCATTGCAGCGCGACCGCGCTTGTCCATGGTGCGGTGGTGGCGAGCGTAGGGTCCGTCGAGCACTCGACTATCGGTGGTTCCAGCGTCGGTGATTATCTCGGTGTCGTACGTGCCGGTTACCAGAATCGTAACGCCGATGCCGAACGACGCGACCTCACCGGCCATCGACTCGCCCCACCGTTCCAGCGCGCCTTTGACTGCGGAGTACGGTGCGGTAGCAGGCATTCCGCGCACCCCACCTGCGCTTGAGATCAGCACGATACGGCCCCTGCCCGCTGCCCGCATGGCAGGCAGCAGCACCTTTGTCAGCGCAACCGGGCCGAAGATGTTCGTGGCGAACATGCGCTCCCATAGGTCGATCGGGGCCTCTTCGACCATGCCCGCCGCCGAGATTCCGGCGTTGTGCACCAGGGCATATGGCGCGCCGACAGCCTCTTCGATCGACTTGGCCGCCGCCGCGATCGATGCGCTGTCAGTCAGGTCGAGTTGGACCCCGATGAGGCGGTCGTCGTCCGCCGCAGCACCGGTTGCCTCACGCAGCAACGGCATTCCGCGATCAGGCGTCCGCATCGCCGCGACCACGCGCCACCCCTCGCGATAGAGGCGCACGGTCGAGGCGAAGCCCAGACCCCTTGAAGCTCCGGTGATGACGACGCTGCGAGGCTCAGTCATCGTCTGTTCTTCGCGCAAGCGCTCATCACCCATCGGCACTTTCGGTCGCGCAGCGCATACTCTTGCTGCCCAGCTCGACGTCGGGGCGACCGTCCGGGAGACCCTGCTGCCAGGTGGACCACTTGCCGACCGAATACGGGCCCTCGGCGCCGTTCTCCTCGTAGTACCCCTGCGGGTCATACACCTTGGCCTCGGGATACGGCCACGGACAGGCGACCGACGTGGCAAGCCCGCTGGCCTTGATCGCCCAGAACCACGCGCCGTAGGCGAAGTACGACACATTGATGATCGCGAACATCACCAGGAATGTGCCGAGTACCGGTTTGGTGGGGAACAGCCTGGCCTTCGCAGCGAGCTTCTCCGCGACCGACTTCCCGGTGTCGTCGCGGTAGACGAGGATGGCCGCCGGGATCATCACGAACGTCACCGACAGCGACTCCCAGATCAGTGGAAACTGGAAGGTGCTGCCAGGAAACAACGTTCCGAACGGGATCGCCTGCGAGTAGATGTACAGCCCCGTGCGCACCAGGCTGATCTCCAGCATGGCGTCGAAGATGAAGCCGATCACCAACACCAGCCCGCCGAGGCTGAGGAGCGGATGCCGGCTGACGAACGATTCCGGTCCGCGCTTGGCCTGCAACTTGCGCAGAATCCAGATCGCCGGGAAGTACGGACCGAAATAGAACGTCACGTATCCGAAGACGATGAAGGGTTCGACGGTCGGAGACATCATGATCAACGGCCAGGACTCCGGCCAGTGCATCAACGCCGGGTTGTAGACCGCGTACGGCGACCAGTTCATGATCGGGTCCTGCCATACGATCAGCGTCGTCACCAGGACCATCAGCAACACCGGACTGCCGGGGTTTCGACGCCAGCCGATGATGAAGACGGCGGTCAGCACCACGACCATGATCAATGCGCCGACCTGCGGAATGATCTGCCAGTGATCGAATCCCGTCAGGAACCCGACCGGCCGGGGCCGTCCTTCGACATTCGGATTCGCCACGCGCGGGTCGACCGCCGTGCGCCCGACTGCGAGGAACAGGCCGAGGAAGCCTAGCCACGCAAATAGGGAGATGACCCTGCCCCAATTCGGGCCATTACGAGGCGCGCGTGGTGATTCCGGCTCGGTTTCAAGCGGTTTCGATTCCGTGGTCATCTCACTCCGCCCCGAACCGGTCGACCAGATGCGAGTTGACGCCGTCGGCGTCGAGGGTCCGGGCGACAAGGTATCCCGACCCCATCCACGCGCGGCGCGTCCACTTGCCAAGCGACACGCGGGTTCCCGGCGCTCCTGAGGCGGCGGGCATCATCTTGACTCGCTCGAGTGCCTCTTTGACCCCGCGTGGGCTCAGCGGATGGGCATCGGTGAACGCGCGCACGAGCGTCGCGGCGACGTCGCGGTTCACCACCGTCACACAGAATTCCGGACGGCTGCCGTTGTACTTCGCGGCGTAGCGGTCCAGGAAATCCTGTCCGATCGGGTTTTCCTCGTCGTACTGGTCGACCCCGACCCATCCCATGAACGCGTTCCACATGATCGGGTTCACCCACGCGTTCTGGAACGCGGTGGTCGTGAACCTCGGGGGATCCCAGCCCACCGCCTCGAGCGCCGGGTTTACGAATACGATGCCGAAGCCGAAGCCGAGGTGCACTATCGCCTCGGCTTTCGCCTCGTGCAGGGTGCGCACGGCTTCGTTGATGTCCTGCGCCGTCTGAGCGATCGCCGCCTCCGCGACGATACGAATTCCCTTGCGACGGCACGCACTCCGCAGGTTCTTCAGATAACTCTCCCCGATGAGGCTCTGTTCGACGAGGACACCGATCTCGGTGAGGCCTCGCTTGGCGACGAGATCGGCGAGAAAGATCGGCTCGTCGGTCATCGACCCCTGGGGGAAGGCGAACGTCCACTCGCCGAGCCAATCGTCGGTCCCGGTGACGCTGATCGCCGGAACCTTGAAGCGCTCCTCGATCGCCTCACGCATGGGCACGCAGTTGTCGGTGATGTTGGGGCCGAACACTACGAGACAGCCCTCGTCCACGAGTTCGCCGTAGGCATCGATCACCGCCTTCACCGAACCCTTCGGAAGACCCTCGACCTCGCGGTAGATCATCTGCACCGGTCGATCCATCAAGCCCTGCGCAACGGCTTCTTCGAAGATCAGGTCGAAGGTCTGGGTGAACGATGCGAAAAGGTCCTCGGGGAAGCCCGGGGGCAACGTGAAGTCCATCAGATAGCCGACCTTGATCGGCTCAGCGGTGCTTTCGTAGGACATCTGACCTCTCTTGGGGTCGACCTAATATTTGTTCAGACCCTAGCGGGGGCGTCTAGAACCGTCAATTAACGTCAGAAGCACCCAGGTAGACATCGATCATCTCGTGGAGACCGCGGCCTACCGACACGTCGTCGGTAAGCGGTCCCGCGATCGCGGCCTTGGCCGCATCGCGCTTGGTCAGACCCTCGACGATCAGTCGGCCCGCCGCGATGAGCACCCGCGTCGAAGCGACCTCGCGCAGCCCCCCGGTCTCGAGGCGCCGAATCGCCTGACCGAATTTCACGAGTTCGGCGGCCATCGCAGCATCCACGCCCGATTCGCGGGCAACGATGCCCTCTTCGACGTCTGGCTCGGGAAACCCGAACTCGATGGCGACCATCCGTTGCCGCGTGGAGTCCTTCAGGTCCTTCAGGACGCTCTGGTAACCCGGGTTGTAGGACACGACGAGACCGAACCCCGGCGCCGCGTCGAGGGTGATGCCGAGGCGTTCGATGGGCAGTTGTCGCCGGTAGTCGGCGAGTGGGTGCAGCACAACCGTGGTGTCCTGACGGGCTTCGACGACCTCGTCGAGGTAGCAGATCGCTCCCTCCCGCACCGCGTGGGTCAGCGGCCCATCGACCCAGACCGTCTCATCCCCGCGCAGCAGGTATCGACCGACCAGATCGGCGGTGGTGAGGTCGTCGTGGCAGGCCACGGTGATCAACGGGCGGCCGAGGTCGTGTGCCATCGCTTCGACGAAGCGGGTCTTGCCGCAGCCGGTGGGTCCTTTCAGGACCAGCGACAGCCCCTGGCGATAGGCCGCTTTGAACACGGCCTCCTCGTTGCCCACCTGCCGGTAGTAGGGGCGCGACGCCTCGGCCCGTGGCACGGCGCCATTCTGGTACGCGATCCCGGGCTCGGTGCCCATTGCGCCCCTTTCGTCGCCCGCGTCGTTGCGGTGAGTGAGAGCCTAGCCGGAACAGATGTTTGTTTCAACAATGCGGCGAGCTGTACCGCGTGTGCCGAGCACCGCCATCTGCGGGTCAGCTGGGGGTTTTTGGTGTTGGCGCGCAAGCGAAGTCATGACACCCGACGCCGTACTTCTGCGGAACGGACGGCCGACCGAAAGAGCGGGCCGATGATGCCAGCCAATTGCTCGGGCCGGGCGATGGTCGCGTGCGCGGTGCTTCCGAAGACTCGCTTCAGCACCCCGACGTCGGTGCCGGCTCCCACGGTCAGGCACACGCAACCGGTCCCCCGTCGGCGAGCTTCCGTCAACGCGCGTCGTGCATCGGCCGCGCCGTAGGCACGCTCGTAACCGTGGTCGTAGGCCAGACCATCGGACACCACGACCAGCAGGCGCCGCGATGTCCCACCTCGCGTCTCGAGGACGGCCGAACCGTGGCGGATGGCCGCGCCGAGGCGCGAATACGCTCCCGGCTCGAGACTGTTCAACCGCCGGATCACCCCGGCATCGAGATGGTCGTCGAATCTCTTGACGGGCAACATGTTCACCGCTTCGCGCCCCTGTGAGTTGTAGGCATACAGCGCAACACGATCGCCGAGGTCGTGCAGCGCGACCGTGAGGTCGGTGATCACCGCTCGCTGCTGCTGATGGACCGTTCGTCCTACCATTCCCGGTTCCGCGGTCGATCCGGAGACATCGAGTAGCAGAAGTACTGACAAGTCACGCCGCCGCCGGAGGCTGTCGAGATAAACGGCCTCGTCGGGCGCCGATCCGGCCCTCACTTCGACGCGGGCCTCGATTGCAGCGTCGATGTCGATGTCGTCCCCTTGGGGCTGCCGATGACGACGATGCAGGCCCATGCCGAGGCGAGCCAGCGGGCGGCGGACACCGATGGCACCGTCGATGGCATCGGGCGCCGACGCCTTGATCCGCGGTTCGATCTCGCGCACGGTGCACCAGTCCGGCCGATAGCTCTTGCGGTCGGCGTCCCACTCCGGGTACTTGAAGCCCTGCGTCTTGATGTCGGCGACGTCCTCCGTTGATGCGTTGGCCGTCGACGACACCGCAAACGCTCCCCGATTCGCCGAGTTGGTGCGATGCGTCGGCGAGTCCGCACCTGGCGGTCCGCCGCCGCCGCCTCCCGTCTTGCGTGCCGACGACAACATCTTCTTCAACCACTTGCCGATGAACCCGCCCCCGCCAACGGGACTGCTGAACAGGTCGGGATCGTCGCTGTCGTCGACCTCGCCGTCATCGAGTTCTTCGAGCGCCTCCTTGCTGTCGCGCCGTGGCACGTGAGCAACCGTTTCGTGGTCCACCTGCTCGGCGGCCCGACCGCCTGCCGCCAGTATCTTCTTGGCACGAATGACACCCCACCGCGTCGGCGGCTCATCGAGCGCATCTTTACCCGACGCGATGGACAGCGACGCTTCGGGCGAGTCGCTACGGCTCGCAGTTCCCGGATCGGCCATCGCACTCAGCACCCCCGGCAGCACGTCACCGTTGGCACCGAGAGCACGGTGCCCCTCGATGGCCAGGTACCGCTTGGCCACCCTGGGATGCCGGACGAAGGCACCCACGATGTCGGGCGCGAGGCTGTCGGCCGCGATCAGTGACGCGTGCACCGCCACCGATTCCAGATTCTCGCGTTGGCGTGCAGCGGGATCGACGAAAACCGTCTGTCCGTCGGTCCACGACGGCTCACCCGGATCGACAGCCGCCACCGCGACAGGTCGCCCGGCGAGCGCGGACGCCAACATGCCCAGCGCCTGCAGGCGGTCGCCATCGGCGTCGTTCACCGGGGACCTCCCGCCACCAACCCGTTGACCAAATATCTGTTCCACCGTAAAGTCCGGTCGAACTGGAGTCAATCAGCAAGGAGTGCAGCGTGATCGACTTCGAAGGTCAAGTCGCGATCGTGACCGGCGCGGGCCGTGGATTGGGCCGACTTTATGCCCTCGACCTGGCGCGACGGGGCGCGGCGGTCGTGGTGAACGATCTCGGGGGCACCATGCGCGGCGACGGTGCGGACGCGGGCGTGGCCGATCAGGTGGTCGATGAGATCACGAAAGCGGGCGGACGGGCCGTCGCGTCCCATGATTCCGTCGACAGCCCCGAGGGTGGCCAGGCCATTGTCGACGCAGCGGTCGACACCTTCGGGCGCCTGGACGCAGTCGTCAGCAACGCCGGCATCTTCAACAGTATCCCGTTCGAGGCGCTCTCCCCCGACGACTGGCGCCACATGCTGAGAGTGCATCTCGACGGCGGCTTTTATCTGAGCCAGCCCGCGTACAAGGTGATGGCGAAACAGAACTACGGCCGGTTCGTGTTCATCTCGTCGTCGGCGGGCAATTTCGGTCAGCCGTCCGAAGCGCACTACGCAGCCGCCAAAACCGGCCTGGTCGGGCTGTCCAACGTCATCGCCATCGAGGGCGCGGCGCACGGAATTCTCTCCAATACCGTCCTTCCCACCGGCTTTTCGCGGATGGTCACCGAGACGGTCGGTGACGAAAAGTTCCTCCGAGAATCGGGCTTCATGCGCGCTATCCGAGCCGAGCTGGTCGTGCCACTGGTGTCGTTCCTGGCCAGCCGCGCCTGCGATTTCACCCACCGCAACTACTCGGCGTGCGCGGGACGGTATGCCCGCGTGTTCGTCGGACTCGGTGCGGGTTGGGTGGCCGATGCCGAAACCGAACCGACCGCCGAGGACATCCTGGCGCACCTCGACGAGGTGTCTGCGACCGACAAATTCATCGTGCCCGACTCGATCGTCGACGAAGTGCTCGAAGTGTGTGACCGTCTCGGCATCAGCGCGATGCCCGACAACGCCGAAGTCGCCTTTCCCGAGCCCACGAAGTAAGGAGCAGAAGTGGATATCGACGAACTGCTCACCACCACGAGATCCGCTCGGAAGTCACTCGACCTCACTGCGCCCATCGCACTGGACGACATCCGTGACTGCCTGCGAATAGGACTACAAGCTGCGAACGGATCCAATCAGCAGGCGTGGCGGTGGGTGATCGTCACCGATGAGGCGCTGCGCGACAAGATCGCCGACCTGTACCGCACGGCCTACCTGGAGAAGGTGGGCGGTCAGCTGATCGCCGGGTTCATGCCCTCCGGGACCTCTGAAGCCAAGTTGATGTCATCTACCGAGTGGCTGGTCGAACACTTGGCAGACGTTCCCGCGCTGGTGATTCCCTGCTACGAACCTACGATGCCGAGAGCCGACGGGGACGAATCCTTCTACCTGGCAACTCTTTACGGATCCATCTTTCCCGCCGTCTGGAACTTCGCGCTGGCGCTGCATTCGCGTGGGTATGGAACTTGCATCACGACCCTTCACCTGCACCACGAGCAGCAAGTGCGTGAACTGCTCGGCATTCCAGAGTCGTTCACACAAGGCTGCCTGCTACCCGTCGGGCGGTTGCGCAGCGGTTTCAGGTTCACCGCCGCGCCCCGCCGAGCCATCGACGAGGTCGTCGGCATCAACGGATGGGAAGGTAGATGACCGGCGACTCAGACCTACACGAAAGGCTTGCTCGCCTGGAGGATCGCACGCAGATCCACGATTGCATGATGCGGTACGCACGAGGCATGGACCGACGCGATCGCGCCCTACTGCGGTCGGCCTATCACGATGGTGCCGTCGACGACCACGTGGGATTCATCGGCGAGGTCGACGACTTCATCGATTGGGCCTTCGCGTACCACTCCACACAGACCCGCTACCAGCACTACCTCCTCAACCACACTGTGGAACTCAACGGGGACGAAGCGCACGCCGAGACCTACTACCTCTTCGTCGGAACCGACCGCGAGCCCCAGAACCACATGACTCTCTCGGGCGGGCGCTACGTGGATCGCCTCCAACGACGCGGCGGACGCTGGGCGATCGTCGAACGGGTATGTGTCGTCGAGTGGAACGCGGAGTCGACGTCGTTCATCACCGACGAGGTGATCGCGATGATGGCGGGCTCCATGAAGGTGGCCACTCACGACACGACGGATCCTTCTTATGACCGCCCCTTGATCGCGGCGCGCGCGGACGCACCCTCGTGAACACCACCTCCGATTGCGGCGTCCCCGCAGTTCGAGTGCCGGTCGGTAGGATCTCCTTGCAGTTGTCGAAGCCGACGACGCCAGGAAAGGTACGCAGTTAGCGATGACCGACGCCGACGCCGTGAGGCGGAGTCCGAGAAGTAGCCGGACCGCGGGCAAGAAGGGTCAGCGCGCCGCAAAACTCAGCGCCGTCGCCGATGAACCGGCGGTCGATGCGACGCGACGCACCGAGATCCTCAAGACGGCGAACTCCGTCATCGCCACGTCGGGTCTTCGTACTTCGCTGCAGCAGATCGCCGATGCGGCGGGCATCCTCGCGGGCAGCCTCTACCACCACTTCGACTCGAAGGAAGCGATCCTGGTCGAGCTGATCAGGCGCTATCACGCAGACCTGGACCGCGTCGGCGAGTTGGCCTTGAAGCGTCTCGACGAGCCGGATCCACGTCCCGTCGCCGAGCAGATCACCGAGCTCGGCTGTGAGATCGCCCGCTGCGCGGTAGAGCACCGGGCCGCACTGCAGATGTCGTTCTACGAAGGCCCTAGCTCGGACCCCGAGCTGATGGAGCTGACGCAGCGTCCGCCGTCGACCATCCAGGCGGCGATGCTGCAGGCACTTCGAGCCGGCCGCTGGAGCGGATACATCCGATCCGACCTGGACCTCCCCACCTTGGCCGACCGGGTGTGCCAGAGCATGCTGCACGTCGGTCTCGACGTCATCCGGCACAAGGCGTCGACGGACGAACTGGCCACGCTGAAAAGCCATATCGCTCTTGAAGGTCTCGCGGTCGACCTGCCCACAGACGCGGATCTGGACAAGTCGAAAGCATTCGCGGCAGCTGAAGGCGTGATCCAGAGTTGGGTCGACACCGAGGACGACAGCGACCTCAAGGCGGCTCATGTCCGGGCGGTGGCCCGCGCCGAATTCGGCCGCCGCGGATACGAGATGACCACCATCAGGGACATCGCGGCCGCCGCGGGGCTGGGCACCGGCACGGTGTACCGCGTCATCGGCTCCAAGGACGAGCTGTTGATGTCGATCATGCTGGAGTTCGGGCACAAGGTCGGCGGCGCGTGGACCGACATCGTGCACACGGAGGCCACGACGATCGAGAAGCTTGACGCGTTGAGCTGGCTCAATATCAACGCACTCGACCAGTTCCCCGACGAGTTCCGAATCCAATTGGCCTGGCTGCGTCATACCCCGCCGGACACCTCCAATCCCGCGTGGTCATTCACGACTCGGATTCGGCAGATGAAAGCCCTACTCTCCGATGGCATCCGTTCCGGGGAGATACGCAAAGACAGTCCCGCTGCCGATCTGCTGGCCCGGTGCATCATCGGTGAGCAGTGGATTCCGGAGAACATCCTTCAACAGATCGGCACGCGGAACGCGTTGATCCTGGCCCGTGACACCACCTTGCGGGGCATCAGCGTCCGTGAGTCGTGAATCGGCTAAGCCGTGACGATGGGCAGCCGACCCCACCCGCGGACGCTTGACGTGTGTGCCATCGCGGCGTTGTCAAAATCGATGTCCCACTCTGGCCAGCGGGTCAGCATCTCCTCGAGCGCCACCCGTGCCTGCATCCGGGCCAGCGACGAGCCAAGGCAGAAATGCAACCCCTGACCGAACGACAGATGAGATCCGGTGCGATGGATGTCGAAACTCTCGCCGTCCGGATAGTGCCGCTCGTCCCGATTGGCTGAGCCGTTGAGCAGCAGCATGACTGAGCCTTCAACGATTGTCTGCCCATGAACATCGGTATCCCTTGCGACAGTGCGCGCCTGCACCGGTGACGGCGACTCGTAACGCAGCACCTCCTCGATAGCCCTAGGAATCAACGAGAAGTCCTCGGCGAGTTCACGCCGCTGGTCGGGGTGTTCGGCCAAAAGCTGGCCGATGAAGCCGATCAGTCGGGTGGTCGTTTCATTGCCCGCCCCGGCGATCATGCTCGTATAGGTCAGCACCTCGATCCGCGTCAGCGGCCGGAGCTCTCCGTCCTCTTCGACTTCCGCATTGAGCAATTGCGTCATGACGTCGTCGGAGGGATGCTCCGCACGCCATTCGATGTACTCGGCGAAGAGCTGATACGCATTCTCGAAGGCATCGGCCGACACCGACTGGAAGTTGCCGTCTTTCAGTCCAATCGACGCGTCGGTGTTGTCCCGGATCTGCTGCTGCCCTTGCTCGGGAATGCCCAGCAGATAACCGATGGTCCGCATCGGGATCAGCGCCCCGAAGTCCGTGATCAAGTCGAACGTCGTGGCGCCTGCCAGTGCATCGAGCGCACGGACGCAATACTGCCGAGTCAGGGGTTCGATGGCCTCCATCCGCCGAGGCGTGAAAACCTTTGACAGCAGTCGCCGATGAATGTCATGGAGCGGCGGGTCCTCGAAAAGGATGACGCCGGGGGGCACCTCGACACCACTCATGATGATGTCCATCGTGGTGCCCTTGCCCGACCGGTAGGTATCCCAGTTGTGGAGTTCCCGCGCGACGTCCTCATAGCGGCTCAGCGCATAGAAGTTGTACTTCTCGTTGCGGTAGAGGGGCGCCTCGTCCCTCAGCCGTCTCCAGATCGGATAGGGGTTGTCATCGATGTCGAAATCGAACGGGTCGTAGTACAGATCGGTGGTGTGCACTTCGGTCATGGGCTGCTCCTCTTAATCGAATGCGTGACGCGGCAATGTGTTCGGCAGGTCGAGCGAGCTCAGTAGGCCGGCGGGTGCTTCGACCACGTACGGAATCGCGTTGACCACCCGCATCGCGGTGGCGGCCATCGCCGCGTGGCCCGCGGCGTGACCTTCCGCGGCGCCGACGTTCATCGCGCAGTGAATGTCAGGATCGCCCTCGATATCGACGCGGTATGTCGCATCGAACTCCGATGTGAGCCAGTCAGGCGCCACGTCGCGCGCCATCCGGATGATGTGTTCGACGACAATCGCTTCCCTGCCGTTGACCACTCCGGCCGCCCTGGTGCTCACCGCGCCACACGTTCCCGCCTTGATCGTGCCGAACGCCACCTCGATGTCGCGCTCGGTGAGGCGGCGGTCGAGCGTCCCGCGAACCTCCTCGACCTCGACGCCCAGGCCGGCAGCCATGAGATGTATCGGTGCCCGCCACGCCATTTCGATGAAGCCCGGAGTCTTCAGGAGAGGTTCGAAATCGAGCGGGTGGCCGAAACCCATGCCGTTCATCATCACGTCGGCCACCGGGTAGTGGTCGTTGAGTGCGACCTCGGTGACCTTGAGGCAGCCGATCTTCTTCGACTGCGTGGCGAGCACCAGTGCCAACTGATCTGAGCCGAACCCGGGAAAGATGCCGGATGCATAGAACGACGCATTTCCCGCTTTGGCCGCCGATTCCAACTGCTCACGCCACTCAGGCGAGAAATAGGCGGGTGGATACACCAGGCTGGTTGACGACGTCGACACGACGTTGATACCCGACTCGAGCAGCTTGAGGTAATCGGGCACGGCACCCCCGTCGCGGTCGGGTCCGCTGGCGGCATATACCACGCAGTCGGGCTGCAGCGCGATCAGCGCGTCGGCGTCATTGGTCGCCGTCACCCCGACCGGATCGATACCGGCGAGCACGCCGGCGTCCTGGCCGACCTTGTCCGCCGAATGCACCCATACTCCGATAAGATCGAGGTCCGGACGGCCCGTAATCGCGTCTATCGCAATGGATCCGACGCCTCCGGTCGACCAGACCACGGTTGTCAACGTCACAATTTCACCTTTCGGTCACGCACGCTCGGTCGCCATGACGGCGCGTTCCAGATACGGCCATGCGATGTCGGGCGGGATACCGCCGCACAGCGGAAGCAGCGGAAGCGGTCTGCCGCCGCGGATATAGGCGGCCGCCTCGTCGATGGTGAAGATCCGGTACGGGCCAGGGGTATCCCGTAGGGCGGCGACAGTGTCGGCGCGCGAGATGCTGGCGACCGAATCATCGCCATGGCGATAGGACGCAGCCATCGTCGCATCGTGCAGGAGGTGGATTCCGAGCTCATCCCATGCGGCGTCGACGTCGTCGGCGACGAAGACCGTGGTGGGCGCGTCGGGAGTGGGAAACTGGATCACCCCCGGTTCATGGCCGTTGGCACGGCATTCCGCTTCGTAGAAGTCCTTGAGTGCGGGTGAATCGGTTTGAGAGATGAAGCCAAGCCCGTACTTCGCCGCGCGCCGCGCCGCCGCCTTGCTGCCTCCCGCGATGAGCATGTACGGCCCCCCTGGTGTCGCAGGAGCCGGTGTGACATGCATTCGTCTGCCGTCGAGCTCGACCGGTTCTCCCGCAAGCAGGAGGCACAGTAACGCGAGGGACTCATCGGCCCGCCGTCCGCGCCCGTCCATATCAAGCCCGAAATGCTCGTATTCCTCAGGGCGGTGGCCGATTCCGAAGGCGTAAGAGACCCGCCCCTTGCTGATGATGTCCAGAACGCTGATCTCCTCCGCCAGCCGGACAGGGTCCCAGAACGTGATGGGCACGGCCGCCAGAAGGATCGCGAGTTGCTTGGTGCGGGCGGCAATCGCGGACGCGAGGATGTGCGGGACAGGGAGATGACCGTCGTCAGCACCGTGATGTTCACTCAACACGGCGATCAGCGCGCCGCGCGTCTCGGCCCACGCACACATGTCGATCGCCCCGGCGTAGAGGTCAGTCGCGGGTGCACCGACGGCGGGCGCTCGCATGTCGAATCGCAGGGTGAACATTCAGTGCCGCATCAAGGACGGGGTGGCCACGCCGACCGACTATAACCTAAGATTTGTTCTGCTTCGCTTTAATAGTGGTTGCTATTCTAAAACTTGTTCGGGCGCTCGCCACGAGGAGGAAAAATGACAGCAGGTAGGCACCGCGTCGTGGTGTGGTCGACGGGTGGCATCGGGTCCATCGCGATCCGGGCTATCAACCAACGTCCGAACCTCGATCTCGTCGGAGTGTGGGTGCATTCCCCCGAAAAAGACGGCATGGACGCCGGCGAACTCGCCAACGGCGAACCGATCGGGCTGAGCGTCACAACCGACGCGGACGCGCTCATCGCGCTGAAGCCCGACTGCGTCATCTACGCCGCCAGCGGTCCCGAACGCGATGCGTTGGCGATCCCTGACTACGTGAAACTGCTCAGCGCCGGAATCAACGTCGTGACGACGAGCACCACCAGGCTGGTCAACCCGCATGCGTACGAGCCGGCCGAGTGGCGTGATCAGCTCGTCACCGCGGCGAAGGCGGGCCAGGTATCGCTGTACGCATCGGGTATCGAGCCCGGCTTCGCCGCCGACTACCTTTCGCTGGTACTGAGTACGCAGTCGTCCCAGATCGAGAAGATCCACGCCTACGAGATCGGCCTCTATGACGACTACGGCGTGCCCGACATCATGAGTGACGCAATGGGATTCGGCCGTCCCCTCGACTACGAGCCGTGGATCGCCATGCCGGGCGCCATCGAAGGCGAATGGCAGGGACAGATCCGGATGGTCGCCGATGCGCTCGGCGTCGAGGTTCAGGAAATGCGGTCGACATTCGATCGCGCGGTGACGGAACGGACGCTCGACGTCGCGATGGGCACGGTCGAGGCAGGCACCTGCGGCGCATTGCGGATGCAGGCGATCGGTGTCGTCGACGGACGCGAGGCCATCGTCATCGAACACGTCACCCGCCTGGCTCCCGACGTCGCACCGCACTGGCCGACGCTGCCGAATGCCCTGGGCTATCGCGTCGTCATCACCGGCACGCCGGACATCGACTGCACCTTCGACGTGACGCTTCGCGATCGCAAGAAAGCAGGAATCGAGAGCATGACATCCGGGGCGGGAGCGATGGTGGCCACAGCCATGCGCGTCGTGAACGCCGTGCCCTACGTGGTGGCAGCGGCGCCGGGCCTGATCAGCTCCGTCGACCTGCCGCTCACCATTCCGAAGGGCGCCTTCAACCCTGGCGGGTGAGCTACTCGGGGAGCCGAAGCTCGGGCTTCTCGACCTCTTCGATGTTCACGTCCTTGAAGGTGATCACCCGGACCTGTTTGACGAAGCGAGCCGGCCGGTACATGTCCCACACCCACGCGTCGCCCATCCTCAGCTCGAAGTAGACCTCGCCCTCGGAGTTGCGGGGCACCAGCTCGACGCTGTTGGCGAGGTAGAAGCGCCGCTCCGTCTCGACGACGTAGCTGAACTGCCCGACGATGTCCTTGTATTCGCGGTAGAGCGAGAGCTCCATCTCGGTTTCGTACTTTTCGAGATCTTCGGCACTCATCAGCTCAGCCGTCCTTCATATCCGCACTCATCGCGATTCCAATCCTCCCCTACCCGAATCGGCTCCGCTGTTCGGGTTCGGTGTCGAGTTCCACGTCCGGCACCAACACGGTGCCGATTTCTGTGCCCACCCCTGTCACCAGCCGACGGACATTGATGAACGAGTACCGGTGCTGGCTGCACGGGCCCAACTCGGCGAGGGCCGCGCTGTGCGCCGGAGTGCTGTATCCCTTGTGCTCGGCGAAGCCGTAGCCCGGATGCTCGGACTCCATCGCGACCATCAGCCTGTCACGACTCACCTTCGCCAGCACGCTCGCCGCCGCGATGCACGCCGCTGCCGCGTCACCGCCGACCACAGGCAGCGAGGGCGCCGGCAGACCCGGCACCCGGAAGCCGTCGGACAGCACATAACCCGGCCGCACCGACAGGCCCGCCACGGCACGTCGCATGCCCTCGATGTTGGCCACGTGTACTCCGCGGCGATCGACTTCCTTCGATGGAATGAAGACCACGTGGTAGGCCAGCGCGTACCTGCGGATCAGCGGAAACAGGCGCTCGCGTTCATTCTCATTGAGCTTCTTGGAGTCGTCGAGTGCCGCCAGGCTCTCGAGCCGGTTCGGTCCGAGCACGCAGGCCGCCACCACGAGCGGCCCCGCACAGGCTCCGCGCCCCACCTCATCGACGCCCGCCACGGGCCCCAGGCCACCGCGGTACAGCGCAGACTCCAAGGTGCGCAGGCCGGAGGACTTCCGGATCACCGTTCGTGGAGGCCATGTCGACGGCAACTCAGGCCCTCTGTCCCCCTGCCTTCGGCGGGCGGTGCCCCCACTTCGCTCTGAGCGGCTCATCGCGAAACTCCTATTGGGACTACGGGTTCACCTGGGGATTTACCGAGTCCACCCCACCCCATCGGCCCGGTGGCCATGCGATGAACTGTGCTTTTCCGATCACATTGGCTACCGGTACCGTGCCCGCCTCCGGGTCACCCGTGCACAGCAGTCCCCGTTGTGCGTCGGTGGGCGTACTCGTGCAATGCGCGCGCGAATCCGCGGAATGGGTGCGGTTGTCCCCCATCACCCACACCTTGCCTTCGGGGACGGTCACCGGCCCGAACTCATTGCCCAGACACGCGGCGTAGGGGTTGTTGGGTTCGACATTCATCGTGGCGAAGTCCAGATACGGCTCGTCGAGGCGCTTGCCGTTGACCGTCAGCCCGGTATTGGCGCGGCACTCGATGGTCTGGCCGCCAACCGCGATGACTCGCTTGACGAGGTCGTTCTCGTCCGGCGGGACGAACCCGATGAAGGACAGGCCGTTCTGGATGAAGCGCACCACCTCGTTGTCGGACCGGATCGACTTGTATCCGACGTTCCAGTTCGGTGGACCCTTGAAGACGACGACATCGCCGGGTTCGGGCGATCCGAACCGATAGGACAACTTGTCGACCATGATGCGGTCGCCGGTGCAACCGGGGCACCCGTGCAGCGTGGGCTCCATCGACTCCGATGGGATGAGATACGGGCGCGCGACGAACGTCAGCATGACGTAGTAGAGGACCAGCGCGATCGAGATCAGAATGGCGAATTCGCGCAGCGCGCCGTGCTTCTTTTTCGGTTCGTCGGCGTCGTCTTCCGGAGCCGCCCCGGCGGCGACATCGGAAACAGAATCAGAGTCCTCGGGCACGCCGTCGAGCTCGTCGGGTTCGCTGGATCCACTCACCGGATCAGGGTAGCCAGCGCGCTGCTCATCGCCGCGCCGATCGGCTCCCACCTGTCAGAACCCGGCGTGTCGGCCGGACGCGCCAGTCAGCGCTTTTCCTTGATCTTCGCCTTCTTGCCACGCAGCTCGCGCAGGTAGTACAGCTTGGCACGACGGACGTCACCGCGGGTGACGACGTCGATGTGGTCGATGTTGGGCGAGTGCACGGGGAACGTCCGCTCGACGCCCACGCCGTAGCTCTCCTTGCGCACGGTGAACGTCTCGCGGATGCCACCGCCCTGACGGCGCAGAACGACACCCTTGAAGACCTGGATGCGTTCCTTGGAGCCCTCGATGACCTTCACGTGCACGTTCACGGTGTCGCCGGGGCTGAAGTCCGGGATGTCGTCGCGTAGCGACGCCTGATCGACGAAATCCAGCGTGTTCATCGGTGACACTTCCTTGCTGTTGGCGGCTGCGGGCGGTGGCGAATCAATCGCGTCGCCGAGCCGATCTTTCGGGTATCGGGGTGTATCTCGCAGCGGACTGAGAGACCGAAGGTCCCGACCGGCGCAGACAACTGCTCAATTGTGCCAGATAGGCCCGATCCAGCGAAATCCGGTGACGAACGACGACCCCGCACGCTGCGGACGCCTAGCTGCGCGCGACCGGTCATCGGCGGTTAGGCTGAATGCCAAAGGGTATGGCGGTGTAGTGAGCCCGAACCCTTATCCACCAAGGAGCCGTGGGAGGGTCATGCGACGCGGGGCGTCGAAGCTGGTCACGGCTGTCGCGGTCGTCAGCGCCGCGATGCTCGCCGGATGCGGGTGCGAGGCGAGGGTGTACGGAACTCCTCCGGAGCCCGCACTGACCGTCGTCGCGCCGCAGGGCAGCATGGCTCCGCTACCCGAAGCACCGCTCGACGAACCCCCCGCCAGCTTCGCCGGGCTGGATGGCCGCATCCAGCAGGCGGTCGCCGGTGCGGCGGGTGCCGACATCTCGGTCGTGGTGTTGGATCGAAGCACCGGCCAGACGGTGTCGGGCGGGGACGGTCGGCCGTTCCCCATCGCCTCGGTGGTGAAGCTGTTCATCGCAGACGACCTGTTGCTGCAGGAAGCCGAAGGGAAGACGGAGCTGTCGCCCGCTGATCGCGGCGCGCTCGACGTCATGCTGAGATCGTCCGACGACAGTGCGGCCGAGAACTTCTGGAACCGCAGCGGTGGCAGCGACATCATCAGCCGCGTCGTCGCCCGCTACGGCCTTACCAGCACGACGAAGCCGTACAACGGTAGCTGGGACCTCACGATGAGCACCGCAGGCGACCTGGTCCGGTACTACGACAAGCTGCTGAACGGCAGCGGCGGACTGCCGCAGGAGCAAGCCAACGTCATCATCGGCAATCTCGCGCGGTCGACGCCGATAGGGATCGACGGATACCCGCAGCGTTTCGGCATTCCCGATGGGCTCTACGCCGAGCCCGTCGCCGTCAAACAGGGGTGGTTCTGCTGTTGGAGCGGCGCCAACCAATTGCATGTGTCCACCGGGGTGATCGGCCATGAGCGACGCTATGTGATGGCGATCGGGTCGCTGGATCCCACCGGCGACGCGGCCGCGCGCGAGCACGTCACCCAGGCCGTCAAAACGATGTTCCCCGGCGGCCATATCTAACTCGCCCCTTTTGCGCGAGCTGGGCCCATGCGGAAGGAAAGCGACCCCATGACAGATGACGACCGCTCCGCACTGCGGCTTTCCCGTCGAACCATGCTCGGCAGCCTGGGTGTCGGTGTCGCCGCGATGGCCACCGCGCCGCAGGCACAGGCGCAGCTCGACGAGGGCTACGAGGCGATGCTGATGAAGTGCATCGACCCGCGATTCACCACCAACGCCTGGAATTACATGACGGGCCGCGGCTGGCAGAACAACTACAGCGAGTTCGCCTTCGCCGGCGGCCCGGTCGGCGTGGTGGCATCGGCCTTCGCAGGCTGGCATCAGACGTTCTGGGAGAACCTCGCCATCTCGGTGGACTTGCATTGGGTGAAACGGGTAGTCGGTATGACGCATCGCGATTGTGGCGCCGCCGCAGTGGCCTATGGCGATCGGGTCCTGACGGACAGGGCCTATGAAACCGAGATGTTGTCCGCCGCGCTGCGAGAGTTCCGCACCCAGGTGCAGCAACGCGAGCCCGAGCTCCCTGTCGAACTCGGCATCATGGAAATCGACGGCAGCGTGCAGTACGTCAACTGAGCGCGTTCAGTCCAAGAGGTCGGGTCGCCGGTCGCGAGTGCGCTGCAGGCCCTGTTCGCGTCGCCACGCCGCGATCTTCGCGTGGTCGCCGGACAGCAGAATCTCCGGCACGTCGAGTCCGCGCCAGCTCTGCGGTCGGGTGTAGCTCGGCCCCTCCAGCACCCCGTCAGAGTGTGAATCATCTTGGTGGGAAGCCGGATTGCCCAGTACGTCGGGCAGCAGTCGGACGACCGCTTCGATCATGACCAACGCCGCGGACTCTCCGCCGGGCAACACGTAGTCACCGATCGACACTTCCTCGACGCGCATCCGCCGGGCCGCATCGTCGGCGACCCGTTGGTCGATGCCTTCGTAGCGGCCGCAGGCGAACACAAGGTGCTTTTCGTTGCTCCACCGTTCGGCGTCGGCCTGGGTAAACAGCCGCCCCGCCGGTGTCGGAACCACCAGAAGCGTTTCGTCGGAGCATATTTCGTCGAGGGCGTCACCCCACACCGGCGCCTTCATCACCATTCCCGGCCCGCCGCCGTAGGGTGCGTCATCGACCGAGCGGTGAACATCGTGGGTCCAGCGTCGCAGATCGTGCACACCGACTGCGAAGATCCCGGCTTCAATCGCCTTGCCCGGCAGAGCTTGTCGCAGCGGGTCGAGATACTCCGGAAAGACGGTCAACACATCTATGCGCAGCATCGTCATTCCAGGTCCAGCAGACCATCGGGCGGATCGATCACGATGACCTGATCGGCCAACGACACCGACGCCACGATGGCGCCGACGAACGGGACGAGCACCTCACCATCTTCGGTCCGCACCGAGAGCAGCTCCCCTGCCGCGGTGTGCAGCACCTCGGCGACGGTGCCCACCTCGGCGCCTGCGGTTGTGCGCACCCGCAGCCCCTCCAGCTGATGGTCGTAGAACTCGTCGGGGTCCTCGATGGGGGGCAGATCCGCGGAATCGACGAGGAAAAGGGCGCCGCGCAACGCGTCAGCGCTGTCGCGGTCGGCGACCCCATCCAGCCGGACCAGCAATCGCCCGCCGTGCTGGCGCGCTGCAGCGACGATAACCAGCCTTTCGGACCCGCCCTTGGCGCGGGCACGCAGGCTGTTACCGGGCGCGAAGCGGGTTTCGGGGTCGTCGGTACGGACATCGACGACGAGCTCGCCGGTGACCCCGTGCGCCTTGACTACCCGCCCGACAACGAGGTCCATGTCGACCTAACTACTGGTCGGTGTCCACCACGTCGACGCGGATGCCTCGACCCCCGATGCCTGCCACCAGCGTGCGCAGGGCGGTCGCGGTGCGTCCGCCGCGGCCGATGACCTTGCCGAGGTCTTCCGGATGGACGTGCACCTCGACGGTGCGCCCGCGGCGGCTGGTCACCATATCGACCCGCACATCGTCGGGATTGTCCACAATCCCGCGAACCAGGTGCTCGACGGCGTCGACGACAACTGAACTCACAGCCGGGCTCAGTTCTCGGTGGCGCCGTCGACGGTGGCGTCCGCACCCTCGGCTGCCGGTTCGGACTCGTCCTTGACCGGTGCGGTCTCGGCGGCGGTGTCGTCAGCCTTCTCAGGCTTCTCGGCGGCGGCCTTCTTGGCGGGCGCCTTCTTCTTCTTGGCCTGGGTGGCCTCGCCCGACGGTCCGCCGTCGGCTTCGGCCAACGCTGCGTTGAAGAGATCCAGCTTGCTGGGCTTGGGCTCCTTGACCTTCAGCGTGCCCTCGGCACCGGGCAGACCCTTGAACTTCTGCCAGTCACCCGTGATCTTCAGCAGCGCCAACACGGGCTCCGTGGGCTGGGCGCCGACGCCGAGCCAGTATTGGGCGCGCTCCGAGTTGATCTCGATGAGGCTCGGATCTTCCTTCGGGTGGTACCGGCCGATGACCTCGATGGCGCGGCCGTCGCGGCGATTGCGCGCGTCGGCGACGGCGATGCGGTACTGGGGATTGCGGATCTTGCCGAAACGGGCAAGCTTGATCTTGACAGCCATGGTGGTGCGATTCTCCTGTGATTGCCACGTTGGCAATTCGAGCGACGCGGGCGGGCTGCCCGGTCCGGTTTTGCCTTACGTGTGTGACCACCACACAGCCGGAGTTGCGTGGCGGACAGCCGCCCATTGTGCCAGAACGGGCCCTAGCAGTGAAAATCCGCCCGCTACCCTCTCGTTTGTGGACGCCACCGAGACCCTGCTCGACATCGAGGCCATCAAGCAGTTGAAGGCGCGTTACTGCCGCTACCTGGACACCAAGGACTGGCAGGCGTGGCGCGGCGTCTTCGCCGATGACTTTCACAGCGACACCTCGCCGTCGGGCGGCAAGGTGATCGACGGCGCCGACGAGTTCGTTGCGTTCGTGCGCAAGACCCTGAACACCCAGCCCACCGTGCATCAGGTTCACGCACCCGAGATCGAGCTGACGTCGCCGACGACCGCACGTGGCATCTGGGCGCTCAACGACATCGTGCGGTTGGCGCCCGGCCTGAACCTCGACGGCTGGGGGCACTACCACGAGACCTACGAGAAGATCGACGGCCAGTGGCGCATCACGAGTTCGACACTGACCCGCCTGCGCACCGACTTTTTCAATCCCCTTTTCTCCGTACGCATCTCGGACCGGCTGACCCGAGCGGCCGCCAAGTTGGCACGCCGCTGAGCGCGACAGCCCCGGCCCACTTCCGGCGACTGACCGTGTGTACGCGACACGCCGTGAACCCGCGTGCATTTCAGGTCGCTCGCGCGGGCTCACAGCAGCTTGTCGAAGCATTTCTCTTCGACCCGCTTGGTCATGCGCCAGCCCTCGGCCGTGCGGATGAACTCATCGATGTACCAGAGCCCGCAGAGCATGATCTGGTTCTCGTCTCCGCCGAACACCATGGGGTTGAAGCAGAAGGTTCGAGATGACGCGATGTCACCGTCGACATGCACGTCGAAGTTGCCCAGCATGTGGGCGTGGGCATTGAAGATTTTCGGCAACGTCTCCGCCAGCCAGGCCTTGACCTCGGGGAAACGGCCGTCGATCCCGCCCATCGCCCGATAGTCGATGTAGGCGTCGGGGGTGAAGACCCGATCAAGGTCGTCGAATTGCCTTTGGTCGATCGCCGTCGAGTAATCGATCAGCAGCTGTTGTATCTCGAAACGATCCGATATCTCTTCCAGGCTCAACATGCATCGATTGAACACGATCGCGCCACGGCGTTAGGCTCAGCCGTCATGCGGAGGTTTCTGGTCGGCATCGCGACCACCCTGTGCTTGGTTGCCGGGGGGACCGCGGTGGCGTCAGCCGTGCCTGCCGGCGTCATCCAGCCATCGGGTTCGGTGCCGATACCCGAAGGGCCGGCGCAGGCCTGGATCCTCGCCGACATGGACAGCGGGGCGGTGCTGGCCGCTCGCGATGAATTCGGCCAGTACGCACCCGCGAGCACGATCAAGGTCCTGCTCGCGTTGACGGTGCTCGACGAGATCCCGCTCGACACCACGATCGTGGCCACCGAGGCCGACACCAAGGTCGAATGCAACTGCGCCGGTGTTGCTCCCGGCAAGGTCTACACCGCACGCCAGCTGCTCGAGGCGCTGCTTTTGGTATCGGGCAACGACGCCGCCAACACCCTTGCCAGCATGCTCGGCGGTCAGGACGTCGCCGTGATGAAGATGAATGCCCACGCCGCACTGCTCGGCGCATACGGCACCAATGCCGGCTCACCGTCGGGTCTCGACGGTCCCGGTATCGACATGTGGTCCTCACCGCACGACCTCGCGGTCATCTTCCGCGCCGCCATGGCCAACCCGGTGTTCGCGCAGATCACCGCGCAGCCGACCGCCGTTTTTCCCACGAAAACGGGCGACAAAGTGCTGGTCAACCAGGATGAGTTGCTCAAGCGCTATCCCGGCACGCTCGGCGGCAAGACGGGCTTCACCGACATCGCGCAGAAGACCTTCGTCGGCGCGGCCAATCGCAACGGCAGGCGCCTGGTCATCGCGCTGATGTTCGGCATGGACAAACCCGGGCAGCCGACGTACTGGGATCAGGCCGCCAGCCTCCTCGATTGGGGCTTTGCGCTCGACCGGAATGCCACCATCGGCGCTCTGTAGTCGTGCGAAGTTGCTGAATCGCAACACGTTCGAGACCGCGAATCCGAACGCGCCGGTTAGGCTCGGCGTCCGTGCGAAAGTTGTTGGCCGCGTTGGCGATCACGACGATCCCTCTGTGTTCGGTCAATGCCGTCGCGCCGCCCGCGGTGGCCCAGCCCGGCATCGAGCCGTCGGGTGCTGTCGCGCTGCCGGAAGGACCGGCGCAGGCATGGTTGCTTGCCGATCTGGACACCGGCGCAATTCTGGCTTCCCGCAACGCAAATGAGCCGCATGCGCCCGCGAGCACCATCAAGCCGTTGCTGGCGATGGTGGTGCTGGACCACCTGCGCCCGGACAATTTCGCACGCGCCAATTCGTCGCACACCGAGGTCGAATGCTCCTGCGTGGGATTGAAGCCCGGTCAGCCGTACACGACCCGCCAGCTGCTCGAGGCACTGCTGATGGTGTCGGGTAACGACGCCGCGAACATGCTGGCCGACATGCTCGGCGGACAGGGAGTGGCGGTTCCCGCGATGAACCGCAAGGCGGCCGCCCTTGGCGCTCGTTCCACCAAGGCCTCGTCCCCATCCGGGCTCGACGGGCCGGGATGGGAATCGGTCACCACTCCCCTAGACCTCGCGGTGATCTATCGCGCGGCGCTGACCTACCCGCTGATCGCGCACATCATGCGATCGCCGTCGGCTCAGTTCCCCGGCAAGACCATCACCAACCAGAACGAACTACTGACCCGCTACCCCGGCACATTCGCAGGCAAGACCGGGTTCACCAACCTCGCCCGCCATACCTTTGTCGCCGCCGCGCAGCGGGGCAACCGCCGACTGGTGGTGGTGGAGATGTACGGCACCGGCGATCTGTACGGTCAGGCGATCCGCCTGTTCGATTGGGGTTTCAGCCAGCCCCGCTGACGACCCGCCGCAGTGAATTCGGCGCGCTAACCAACCTTGAGGGTCTGTCAACGCGCCGAATCCACTGGCTCGTCCGCGGCGGTAGAGAGACCCCCGCAGCACCTCGCTTCCAAGTAAGGTCACCCTAAATTCGGGCGAGACCGAGGGGAAGCGATCGTGACTGGCCAGCAGTTTTCACTGATCGTCGGCTATGGCACCGATATGGGCAACGCCGAGGACGCGGCGATGACGTTCACCGAGACACTCGAGAGCGTCGGCATCGAAGCCGAGGCCATCGAGCTCAACCAGATCGATGTCGCCGACTTGCAGACGGCCACGCACTTCGTCGCCGTCACGTCGACCTTCGGCGACGGTGAGTTCCCCGACAACGCCACCCTGTTCTGGGAAGCGATCAGCGGCGAGACCGAGCGACTCGAACACCTCAGTTTCGCGGTGCTGGCGCTCGGCGACATCTCCTACGACCTGTTCTGCCACGCGGGCAGGCTGCTCGACGAACGACTCGAGGCGCTTGGAGCGACTCGGCTGGCCGAACGCGTGGACATCGACGGCTTCTACGAACAGCCGGCCAAAGCGTGGTCGACCGACGTCGTCAAACTGCTGGCCGCGGAGTCGACTGAACCGGCGTCGACTGTCGTCGCGAACACTTCCGAGATCAAGGAAGTCGAGCCGCCGCACAGCCGGGAGCGCAACCTCCCCGTCGACGTCCGCCTGGTCGTCAACCGCCGACTCACGGCGCCGGAGTCCGATAAGGAGGTCCGCCACTACGAGATTGACCTTGCCGGCACTGGAATCTCTTACCAGGCAGGCGATTCAATCGCCGTGCACGCGAGCAACGATCCGGCGCTCGTCGACGCGATTCTGTCGCAGCTCGGCGTCGGAAGAGGCTACGCCGTCGCCGACCACGACGAGCCACTCGGCGTCCTGCTCACTGACAAGTTCGAGATCCGGACGCCGTCACGGGCGTTGAAGGCATTGGTGGCCAGCCGAACCAGTGATGAACTGGCAGCGGCTGCGCTACGCAGTGACAGCGCGCTGGTGCCCGGTTCGTGGCTCTACGGCAAGGACGTCCTGGACCTGATCAAGCTGGGCGGCCTGGCCGTCGACGAGGTCGTCGACACGCTGCGCGCGCTTCAATTCCGCGACTACTCAATCGCATCGAGTCCGCTGGCGCATTCCGACCGCGTGCACCTGACCGTCGCGACAGTGCGCTACAGCGCCGAGGACCGCACGCACGGCGGCGTGGCCTCGACATTCCTCGCCGAGCGCGGCGACACCATGCGGGTACACCTGCGACCCAACAACCATTTCCGCCTACCTGCCGACGACGTGCCGATCATCATGATCGGCCCGGGAACTGGCATTGCGCCGTTTCGGGCCTTCCTTCAGGAACGCCACGCGAACAAGGCGCCCGGGCGGTCATGGCTGTTCTTCGGCGACCGGCGGCGCGCGACCGACTTCCTCTACGGCGACGAGTTACAGGGCTTCGTGGAATCGGGCACGCTCACCCGGTTCGACGTCGCGTTCTCCCGCGACGGTGCCGCCGGCGTCCCGAAAACCTATGTGCAACATCGCATGCTGGAGCAGGCGGCGGAGTTCTTCGACTGGCTTCAGGCCGGGGCACACGTCTACGTCTGTGGTGACGCGGAGCGAATGGCCAAGGACGTCGACGCGACACTGCACGACATCGTCGCCCAATCCGGTGGTATGGATGCCGCCGCGGCTCACGCATACGTCAACGACCTCATCAAGTCGCATCGGTACCTGCGCGACGTCTACTAGCGGTAGGCAACGCCCCGAAGTATCACCAGATCCGGGTTGTTGACGATGCCCGCGCCGCGCCGCGGATCGTCCTGGTAGCAGACCAGGTCGGCTGAGGCCCCGTGCTCAATACCTGGTCGGCCCAACCACTCCCGGGCGCTCCAGCACGCCGCGCCCAACGCCTCGGTCGGACTCATCCCGATGCCTTTGAGTGCGTCGATCTCGTCGGCGATCCGGCCGTGGGCCACCATGCTGCCCGCATCGGTGCCGGCATAGATCGGCACGCCTGCTTCTCGGGCGGCGGCGATGCGCGACGGACACTTCTCGTGGAGGTCGCGCATATGGCGAGCGTAGGCCGGGAATTTGGCTGCGGCGTCGGCGATACCGGGAAAATTCTCGATGTTGATCATCGTGGGCACCAACGCGGTGCCGTACTCGACCATCAGCTCGATGGTGTCGTCGGTCAGCCCTGTGCCGTGCTCGATGCAGTCGATGCCTGCCTTGATCAGCCCGGGCAGTGCGTCCTCACTGAACACGTGTGCCGTGACGCGGGCGCCGTTGTCGTGGGCGGCGTCGATCGCCACCTTCAGTACGTCGTCGGACCACAGCGGCGCCAGGTCTCCGACCTCGCGGTCGATCCAGTCGCCGACGAGCTTCACCCAGCCGTCGCCGAACCGCGCCTGTTCGGCCACGGCAGCGGGCAGCTGGGACTCGTCCTCCATTTCGATCGCGAACCCGCGCTCGTAGCGCTTGGGCCGGGCGAGGTGGCGGCCGGCTCTGATGATCCGCGGAAGGTCGTCGTGGTCATCGAGGCTGCGGGTGTCGCACGGTGACCCGGCGTCGCGCAGCAGCAGCGCGCCAGCGTCGCGTTCGGTCTCGGCCTGGGTGATGGCCTCGTCCAGATCGGTCGCCCCATGGGCTCCGAGCCCGACGTGGCAGTGCGCATCGACGAGGCCGGGCAGGATCCAGCCGCCGTCGAAGACCGTCGCAGCGTCATTCACCGGTTCGGCACTCAACGTGCCGTCGACGATCCACCACTGCACTGGCTGTCCGTCAGGCAGCCCGAGGCCTTTGATATGGAGCGGCGGTGCAGCCGTCACCCTAGTTCTGGCCCGGGAACTTCAGCTTGGACAGGTCGATGTTGGCGAGGCCGGGAGGGAGTTCGTCGAGACCCTTGGGCATATCCGAGAGATCCGGGAATCCGGCGGGCATTCCTGCCGCACCCAGGGGATTGCGCACCTTCGGCGGCGTCGGCCCCTTCCCGCCCTTCTTGCCCTTCTTCTTGTTCTTCGCGGCCTTACGGGACGATCCCTTTCGACCGAACGGCATGCCCATCTGGCCCGCCATCGACGACATCATCTTGCGAGCCTCGAAGAACCGCTCGACGAGCTGGTTGACCTCGCCGACCGTCACACCCGATCCGTTGGCGATGCGCAATCGGCGCGAGCCGTTGATGATTTTGGGGTCCGCACGCTCGGCGGGCGTCATGCCGCGGATGATCGCCTGCAGCCGATCCAGCGACTTGTCATCGACGGCGGCCAGCGCGTCCTTCATCTGACCCGCGCCGGGCAGCATGCCCAACAGGTTGCCGATCGGGCCCATCTTGCGGATCGCCAGCATCTGTTCGAGGAAGTCCTCCAGCGTGAGCTCGCCGCTGCCGATCTTCGCGGCAGCTACCTCGGCCTTCTCGGCGTCGAATACCTGCTCGGCCTGCTCGATGAGCGAGAGCACATCGCCCATGCCCAGGATGCGGCTCGCCATCCGGTCGGGGTGGAAGACGTCGAAGTCCTCGAGCTTCTCGCCGCTCGACGCGAACAGGATCGGTACGCCGGTGATCTCGCGCACCGACAGCGCCGCGCCGCCGCGGGCGTCGCCGTCGAGCTTGGTCAGCACCACACCGGTGAACCCGACGCCCGCACGGAACGCCTCGGCGGTGTTGACGGCGTCCTGGCCGATCATCGCGTCGAGCACGAAGATCACTTCGTCGGGGTCAATCGCGTCGCGGATCCCGCCCGCCTGCCGCATCAGCTCCTCGTCGATGCCCAGGCGACCAGCGGTGTCGACGATGACGACGTCGTGGTGCTTGGCCTTGGCTTCGGCAATGCCCGCCGATGCCACTGCGACGGGGTCACCCGGCGCCGAGTCGTCGGACCCTTCGACTGTGCCGGGATGCGGAGCGAAGACGTCGACACCTGCGCGTTGGCCGACGATCTGGAGCTGGTTGACGGCGCCGGGGCGCTGCAGGTCACACGCGACCAGCAGCGGGGCGTTGCCTTGACCCTTGAGCCATTTTGCGAGCTTGCCGGCGAGCGTGGTCTTACCCGAGCCCTGGAGGCCGGCCAGCATGATGACCGTTGGCGGGGTCTTGGCGAACGCCAGCTGGCGAGTCTCGCCACCGAGGATGGTGATCAGCTCGTCGTTGACGATCTTGACGACCTGTTGGGCGGGATTCAGCGCGCCGGACACCTCGGCGCCCTTGGCGCGCTCCTTGATGCGTGCGACGAAGTCGCGGACCACCGGCAACGACACGTCGGCTTCGAGCAATGCCAGCCGGATCTCGCGGGTCGTCGCATCGATGTCGGCGTCGGACAACCGCCCTTTACCGCGCAGCCCCTGTAGGGCGTCGGTCAACCGGTCGGACAGCGATTCAAACACGCGGTCCAGCCTAACTTCTCCGGCCCGGCACCCCTACGACACGTCGTCGAGCGAACCGATGAGCACGACGAAGTACACGACGACGATGACCGCGAAGAGCACCAGCAGCGCCGTCGTGACATAGCCGATCACCAGGCCTGCGATGGCCAGTCCCCGGCCGTCGTCGCCGCTCCGCTTGATCTGCGATAGCGCCATGTGCCCGAACACGATGCCAAGGGGCGCCAGCACCAACGAGGACACCAGTGCCGCGATAGCCATCGAGTTGGTCTGCCGCACAGGCGGATACGCCTGCGGGCCCAGGTGCTGGACGGGTGGCGGCATTCCTTCGGTGCCCGCTGTGGATGACGAGCCCATCGCGTCGAAACCCCAGCAGATCAGGCAACCCAGCACGAAGGCCCCGATCCAGACGACCCAGTACGCGACCCATGCGGTGCCGATCGTGCGGTACAAGAGGCCCGACGCGCTGAGCACGGCGATGAGAACCGCCACCACCAGCGTAGGGGCGAGGCCAATCGCCCACTTCGGGGTTTGCCGGCGCGCAATACCCCATGCGGCGACGAACCCGACGAGCGTGACGACCGTCATCAGCCGGTCGGCCCATTCCACGACACCCGTGTACGAAGCGAACGAAGTCACGGCCGCGATGCCGACGTCGAGGATCGTCACCGCCGTGCCAACGATCACCGCGGGCAACCGTCGCGCGGCGGTGCGTGCAAAGAGTGCGACAACCGCGACGAAGTAAATCCCGAGCACCGCGGTCCACGCCAGGCTCCAGAGCTTCACGGTGTCCACCGGCCAGTCCAGGTCGGAGGCCAGCGCACGCAGGTACCAGATCACCACCGTTGGGAGCACCAAAGCTGCGCTCACCAGTGCTTGCGTAGGCCCTGAACCGCGGTTGGCAACACTTTGTCCCTCGGCGGTCATGCGCCGATTTTGGCTGCCGATGCTCGCCGAACCCGCACTAGCTGGCCTCTGAAACCGGCTTCACGGGCGGGGGTGCGGGCAGGACGGCATACAGGTCGCGCTCGAGTCCGTCGCGCACGGCGTCGGTGTCCCCAGCCGCGGCGATGCCGAACACGTCGACGACCGACGAGCCGAGGGTGGTGACCTTCGCCCACGCAATATCGACGCCATCGCGTTCGAAGACTGCCGTCAGCCTCGCCAGCAGGCCCGCGCGGTCGGTGCTGCGGATCTGCACCACCAACTCCCCTGGGGCCGCTCCGTCGGACCACAGGATTCGCGGCGGGGCGATCACGTGGTTGATCGGGACGGCATCCGGCACCTCGCCGGCGCGTGCCGTTCCGTACTGCGCTGCGTCGCGATCGCGCTTGTCCAGCGACGCGAGCGTGTCGAGGTCGCCATCGAGAGCGAGGATCCACTGCTGCCGCAGCAGCTCGGCAGCGGGCGGGGAACCGAAGTGGGGCGACACCACGAATGTGTTGATAGCCGAACCCGCATGCCCGTTCACCGACGCCGAATGCACCCGCAACGAGTTCAGCGCCAACACACCCGCGGCTTTGGACAACAATCCCCGGCGATCCGGCGCGATCATCGTGACGTTGTAAATGTGCGGACTGTCGGCAGGTGTGATCTCGACATGGATGCCGACCTCGGCGGCCAGCGAAAGGTACCGCGGGTCAATGGGATCGGGCTCCGGCAGTGGTTCGCCGGCCATCACCAAGCGGCAGCGGTGCACGAGATCGCCGATGAGGGACGCCTTCCAGTCACCCCACACCCCCGGACCGGTCGCCAGCGAGTCCGCTTCGGCCAGTGCGTGCAGCAGTTCCAGTACGACGAGATCACCGTCGAGCGCACCCACCACCAACGCGATGGTGTTGGGGTCCTGTAGATCGCGTCGCGTCGCAGTGTGCGGCAGCAACAGATGGTGGCGCACCACCTTGGACAGGATCTCGACATCTGAGGGCCACAGGCCGAGGCGGGTACCGATCTGGACCGCCAGATCCGCACCGATCACGCTGTGATCACCACCACGGCCCTTACCGATGTCGTGGCACAGTGCGCCAAGGACCAACAGGTCGGGCCGCGACACTCTGGTGGTGAATGCGCTTGCCCGCGAAACGGTTTCAACGAGATGTCGGTCGACAGTCCAGATGTGTACGACGTCGCGTGGCGGAAGGTCGCGCACCGCACCCCATTCCGGAAAGAGGCGACCCCACAGGCCGGTTCGGTCAAGCGCCTCGATGGTGGCCACGGCTGCCGGACCTGCGGCCAGCATGACCAGCAGGTCTTTGAGAGCTTGGCGGGGCCACGGCGTACGCAGTTCCGGCGCGTTCTCGGCGAGACGGGCCAGCGTGGACGCCGCCATCGGCAAACCGGTGGTGGCCGAGGCGGCAGCCACCCGCAAGATCAGGCCGGGGTCACGTTCAGGGCGTGCATCACGCGCGAGGATGACCTCGCCGGCGAATTCGATCACCCCTTCGTCGAGGGGACGGCGCGTCGGCCGTCGAAACGCAGCGAGTCCGCGTCTCGGCAGCGCATTGCCTGCGGTGCGAATACCGGTGTCGACATAGAAGCTGATGGTCCGGGCGGCATCGGAAAGCATGCGGGCCAAATCGAATCGGTCGCCGATCTGCAATGCCGCGCCGATCTCGTCGGCGTGTTGGGCCAGTAGCAGGTCGCGGCCGCGCCCTGCGACCCGGTGCAGTTCGGTGCGCACATTCAGCAATGTCATATGCGCCTCCCCCAGTGTTTCGGTGGGGGACGCCAGTGATCGGCTGGGATAGACATCGGCGAGCTGAGCGATCGCCAGCGCGTTGAGTAGCTGAACGTCGCGCAGGCCACCGCGTCCGCATTTGAGATCGGGCTCTGCGCGGTGGGCGATCTCGCCACTGCGATGCCAGCGCGCGCGGGTGTGCTCCACAAGTTCGTCGAAGCGCGAAGCGACTCCGGTACGCCACTGGCGCCTGGCTCCCCCGATCAGCAGAGTTGAAAGGTCCGAATCACCCGCGATATGCCGCGCTTCGAGCATGGCCAATCCGGCGGAGATATCTTGGCCGGCCACGGTTAGCGCCTCGGGCACCGTGCGGACACTGTGGTCGATACGAATGTTCGCATCCCACAAGGGATACCACAGTAACTCGGCGACCTGACCGACGACATCGTGCGGCATGTTGTCGTGCAATAGCGTCAGGTCGAGATCCGAGTACGGCACCAGTTCGCCTCGGCCCAGTCCACCGGTCGCGACGATAGCGAAGCCACTGGTAGGCGTGATGCCGATCTCGGTCGCCTTTGTGGTGAGCCAGAATTCGTGTAGATCCAGCAGTGCATCCCGCAGCGCAGCCGAATCCAGTTGCCGGGCATCATTGGTCAGCAGTTGCCCGGCGGCAGCGACGAGGTCGGTGGCTGGACGTGACGAGCCCGCCGCCGGAGCCACCCACTGTGGGGGCCCGGCGGCGGAATCTCGACTCTGTTCAGTCATTTCGTGTCCTCCCCGGCCTCAAACCTGTAAACGCTCACGATCCAACGGCCGGGCGAAGACTTCTCATCACTTCAGACTGATCAAAGGGCATCCGTTCCACGCTCGCCGGTGCGTACCCGCACGACCGTTTCAACTGGACTGACCCACACCTTGCCGTCGCCGATCTTTCCGGTGCGCGCGGCCTGGACGATCACGTCCACGACCTTGTCCACGGCGGAATCGTCGACCACGACCTCGACTCGAACCTTGGGAACGAAGTCGACGGAGTACTCAGCGCCGCGATACACCTCGGTGTGACCCTTCTGGCGACCGTAGCCCTGGACTTCGCTGACAGTCATTCCGAGGACCCCGGTCTGCTCGAGTCCGGTTTTGACGTCTTCGAGCGTGAACGGCTTGATGATCGCAGTAATCAGCTTCATGTAGTCAATCCCTTCCGATGAAATTGTTGCCGATCAGGCGAGCTCATAAGCCGTTTCAGCATGTTCGGTCTCATCGATACCAGTTTCTTCGTCTTCAGTGGCAACTCGCCAGCCCAACGGTTTGACGACGAACGCGATGATTACGGTCATGATCCCGGTGAAGGCGACTGCCACCAACGCGATTACCGCTTGCACAACCAACTGCTGAATACCACCGCCGAGGAACAGTCCGGTATCGGTCGCGAAGAGTCCGATGGCGATGGTGCCCCACAGACCCGCGACGAGGTGGACTCCGACGACGTCGAGCGAGTCGTCGTAGCCGAACTTGTACTTCATTCCGATCGCCAGGGAAGACAGGATGCCTGCTACCGCGCCGAGGACCAGCGACCACACCGGAGTGAGCGACCCGCACGCCGGGGTGATCGCCACCAGACCCGCGACGATGCCCGATGCGGCACCGACGCTGGTGGCGTGGCCGTCGCGGATGCGTTCCACCAATAGCCAGGACAGCATCGCCGCGGCGGTGGCCGCCGTGGTGTTGACCCAGACCAGGCCCGCGAGCATGTCTGCCGCGCCCTCGGAGCCCACGTTGAAGCCGAACCAACCGAACCACAGAATCGCGGCACCCAGCATGACGAACGGAATGTTGTGCGGCCGGTAGGGCGTCTTTCCCCATCCGGCTCGCTTCCCGAGCAACAGCGCCAGAACCAATGCGGCCATGCCGGCGTTGATGTGGACAACGGTGCCGCCGGCGAAGTCGATCGGCGGCACGTTGGCCGCCTCGGCTTCCGCGTCGTAGCCGAAAAGCCAAGAGGCAATGCCGTTCTCAGCGCCGGACAGCATGCCACCGCCCCACACCATGTGGGAGAGCGGGAAATAGACCAGCGTGACCCAGATGCCACCGAACAGCAACCACGTTCCGAACTTCATCCGCTCGGCGACCGCGCCACTGATCAGCGCGACGGTGATCACGGCGAAGGTGAGCTGGAAACCCACCCACACAATCGCTGGCACCGAACCGAATCCGCCGAGCACGTATAGCGTCTCCTCGCCGACTTCCTTGGTTTCTAGAAGTTGGCTCACGCCGAACAGTGAAAACGGATTATCGAAGATGAGGCCTGGATCGGCGCCGGTATGCGCCGAAGAGAACGACATCGAGTATCCCCACAGGATGTAGATGACGCTGACGACTCCGATCGAGCCGAACGACATCATCATCATGTTGAGAACCGACTTCTGTCGGGACAGTCCACCGTAGAAGAACGCCAGGCCTGGTGTCATGAACAACACCAACGCGGCGGCGGTCAGCACCCAGGCGGTGTCGCCCGCGCTCAGCCCATCCGGGCCGAACGGTGCGAATGCATCGTCAGGTAGAAGTAGAGGTACGGCTGATACCACTTTGTGTGAACCTCCTTGGGAAAGGCGCCGACAGATCGGCCTCCCGAAGAGAGTCTGTGGCGCGCGTTTCACCTGTGATGCATTCACGTTTCGGCAATGTGAACGCAACCGCGAACATGGTTACGCTCATGTTTCACCAGCGGATGAGTGCGGATAATGTGCCGAACAGCGGTGTTTGTTAACCGAGCAGCGCGTCGACGTACGCGGCGGGCTCGAACGGCGCGAGGTCGTCGGGGCCCTCGCCGAGACCGACAAGTTTGACCGGCACACCCAGTTCCTGCTGCACGCGGAACACGATCCCGCCCTTTGCCGTGCCGTCGAGCTTGGTAAGCACCACACCGGTGATGTCGACGACTTCGGCAAACACGCGGGCCTGTGGCAGACCGTTCTGACCGATCGTGGCGTCGAGTACCAGCAATACCTCGTCGACCTCGGCGCGCCGGCTCACGACCCGTTTGATCTTGCCCAGTTCGTCCATCAGGCCCGTTTTGGTGTGAAGGCGCCCTGCGGTGTCGATGACGACGACGTCGGCACCTGCCTCGACACCGGCGTCCACGGCATCGAACGCCACCGACGCCGGGTCGGCGCCCTCGGGGCCGCGCACCACCTGGGCCCCGACGCGAGACGCCCAACTCTGTAGCTGGTCGGCGGCGGCGGCGCGGAAGGTGTCGGCTGCTCCCAGCACGACGCGGCGGCCGTCGGCCACCAGCACCCGCGCCAGCTTGCCGACGGTCGTCGTCTTGCCGGTGCCGTTCACACCGACGACAAGGAGCACCGAGGGCTTGTCGGCGTGCGGGAGCGCCTTGATGGAGCGGTCCAGGTCGGGGCGCAACTCGTTGATCAGCACCTCGCGCAGGACTTCACGGGCTTCGGCCTCGGTACGCACCCGACTGCTGGCCATCCGTGACCGCAACGCGGTGACGACCGATTCGGTCGCGACGGGGCCCAGATCGGCGATCAGGAGAGTGTCCTCGACGTCCTGCCAGGAATCTTCGTCGAGGTCACCCGCGCCGAGCAGGCCGAGCATGCTTCGGCCCAGCGTGTTCTGCGATTTGGCAAGCCGCCCCCGCAGCCTCTCCAACCGGCCGTCTGCCGGCGCGATCTCGTCGAGCGCGGGCTTTGTCGGAGCCGCCGGAGCCGCCGGAGCCGCGGGTTCCGCGGGTTCCGCGGGTTCCGCGGGTTCCGCGGGTTCCGCGGGTTCCGCGGGTTCCGCGGGTGGGGCCGGCGGTTTTTCGACTACCGGCGGTTCGGGCAGCGGGACGTCTGAGATGGCCCGCTTCGGTGCGTCCCGCGGGATGGTGGCATCATCGCCGACGGCGGGCAGCCCGCTGGTGTCGATCCGTTCGACCGGCTCAGCGGGCGCTGACTGCGAGAACGTGATGGTTGACGAGGCGGTATAGCCGCCGGAGCGGTCGACGGGAGTGGCGGTGTCTGCAGACGACAAGCTGATCCGTCGGCGCCGGTACCGCACCAGACCCACGACAAGCGCGGTAATCAGCAGTACAGCGATGACCGCGACCGCGATCCACACACCAATTTCGACAGATCCCGTCACCACGTCATTGTGTCAGGAGGGGTAGCCGGTGGCGTCTGCGCCCGGGAGCTCCGGCGGCCTTATGGAAACCCGCAAACGTCGACACATCGACGTGTGCCTGAGTGAGCCTGTCGACTTCCAGACGGTGACCACCGGCTTGGAGCGCTATCAGTTGCCCTATAACGCGCTCACCCAGACCGACCTCGGGTCCATCGAGCTAGCGACAGATTTCCTTGGCAGCCGCTTACGCGCTCCGGTACTCATCGGTCCGATGACCGGTGGCGCGGAGCTGTCCGGCATCATCAATCGCAACCTGGCCGATGCCGCCCAGCAGCTCGGCATCGGCATGATGCTGGGATCGCAGCGCATCATGCTCGACAACGGTTCGGCCTCGGCGACCTTCCGCGTCCGCGACATCGCACCCGACGTTCTACTGATCGGCAACATCGGACTCTCCCAACTAACGGCGCAGACTGTGCCCGCGCTGGTGAGGGCGTTGGATCAGGTCAACGCCAATGCCCTTGCAGTGCACGCCAATCCGCTGCAGGAAGCGATGCAGCACAAGGGCGATACCGACTTCTCGGGTTCGATCGCACGCCTGCGTGACATCGCGGGATCCATCGGCTATCCGGTGATGGTCAAGGAGGTCGGCCACGGTATCGGGGCCAGGGCGGCCGCGGAACTTGCGGACTGCCCGATCGCGGCGGTGGATGTCGCCGGGGCCGGCGGCACGTCATGGGCGCGCGTCGAGCAGTTCGTTCGCTACGGCGAGATCCGCTACCCGGCGCTCGCCGAGTGGGGCATTCCGACCGCGCAGGCACTTCTGGAAGTGCGGAGCGCGCTACCCGGGGTTCCGCTCGTCGCCTCTGGCGGCATCCGTACCGGGATGGACGCGGCCAAGGCGCTGGCACTTGGCGCCGACGTGGTGTCGGTTGCTCGGCCGCTGCTGGCGCCGGCGATCGAATCGGCTGCCGCCGTGACGGATTGGCTGCAACGTTTCATCGACGAGCTGCTGATCTGCTTGCACGGGTGCGGCGCGGCTGACCTCACCGAACTTCGCGAGGGCGGCGTCACCCCGCTGTGATTTCGGTGTAGCCAGTCGCGTTCAACGCGACTGGCTACACCGAAATCACAATCAGTTGGCGGCGCCCACCAGTTCCTCGCCGCGCATGCGCTGGCTGATCACCGCGGTGATGCCGTCGTCGCGCATCGTCACGCCGTAGAGCGCGTCGGCGATCTCCATCGTCGGCTTCTGGTGCGTGATGACGAGCAGCTGCGACTGGCTGCGCAGCTGCTCGAACAAACCGAGCAAACGGCGCAGGTTCACGTCGTCGAGTGCGGCCTCCACCTCGTCCATGACATAGAACGGCGACGGCCGCGCACGGAAGATGGCCACCAGCATCGCGACAGCGGTCAGCGATTTCTCGCCGCCGGAGAGCAGCGAGAGGCGCTTGATCTTCTTGCCTGGCGGGCGGGCCTCGACCTCGATGCCGGTGGTGAGCATGTCGTCGGGGTTGGTCAGCAGCAGTCGGCCCTCGCCACCGGGGAACAGAGCCGAGAACACTTCTCGGAACTCACGTTCCACATCGGTGTATGCCTCGGCAAACACCTGGAGGATGCGCGCGTCGACATCGTCGATGACGTCCAGCAGATCCTTGCGCGCCGCTTTGACGTCCTCGAGTTGTGTGGACAGGAAGTTGTACCGCTCTTCCAGCGCGGCGAACTCCTCCAGCGCCAACGGGTTTACCCGGCCCAGTTCGTTGAGTTCGCGCTCGGCCTTCTTGGCGCGGCGCTCCTGGGTGGGCCGGTCGAACGGCATGGGCGCGGGAGCCGTCACCTGTTCTCCGCGTTCGCGGGCCTGCTCGTATTCGGCCATCTCCAGCTCCGACGGCGCGAGCGAAACGTCAGGGCCGTACTCGGCGACGAGATCGGCGGCAGCCATGCCGAAGCTCTCGAGGACATGCTCTTCGAGCTGTTCGATACGAAGTGCCGCTTGAGCTTTGGCGATCTCGTCGCGGTGCAAGGCATCGGTGAGTGCGGCGATCTTGGCACCCAGTTCGTTGACCTCTTCACGCGCCTTCGCCAATGCACCCACTCGGCGTTGACGCTCGGCGGCCACGTCGTCGCGTGCCCGGGACGCAATCGCCACCGCGCCGCTGAGTCGCTGAGCGACCAGGCGGCCGGACTCCGCCACGGCCGCCGCAACCGCTGCGGCGTGCACGCGGGCCTCACGTAAACGCTTAGCCCGCAGCCGGGCGTCGCGCTCGGCGACAGCGGCCCTGCGCAGCGAATCCGCTTGACCGCGAACGGCGTTGGCACGCTCTTCGGCCGTACGCACAGTCAGGCGGGCCTCGACCTCGGCCGACCGGGCGGCTTCGGCCGCTGCCGTCGACTGCTGCCGGTCGACGGGTTCGTTTTCGAACGTCGGCTCCTGCTGGGCGTTGTGCAACCGCTGCTCGAGTTCGGTGAGGTCCTGAACGGTCTGATTTCGGCCGGTCTCCAGCTCGTTGCGCTGGTGGATGAGCCGCTGCCATTCGTCGTCGGTGGCGCGGGCATCCTGGCCGAGTCGGCCGAGCTGTTCGTACACCGCCGAGATGGCCGCATCGGACTCGTTGAGCGCGGCCAGCGCCTGCTCGGCGGCGTCCTGCCAGTTGGACTGCTCTTCCAGCGCGCCGGCCAGCGCGGCCGACAGTTCGCCGGTCTGCTTCTCCGCCGCAGCCAGTTCACTCCTGGCCTTCTCGACCTCCGACGTGATCTCCAGCGTGCTCGGCTTGCGATCGGAACCGCCGGTGACCGACCCCCCGCCCACCAGGTCACCATCGGCGGTGACCGCCTTCAATTGCGGGCGCGCCGCGACCACGTCCAGGGCTGCGGAGAGGTCACGAACCACCGCAACGCCCGACAGCATCGCGGTGATCGCGCCCTGCAGCCGTTGGGGCACGTCGACGAGATCCAGCGCCCACAGCGCACCCTCGGGAAGCGGGCCCGAGTTGGGCGCGGAGTGCACAGGCCAATCGCTCAGGACGATGGCCGCACGACCGCCGTCGGACTGCTTCAGCGCGGCGACGGCCGAACGCGCCGCACCCGAGTTCTCGGCGGCGAGGGCGTCAGCGGCCGAACCCAACACCGCGGCGATCGCCACCTCGTGGCCAGGGCGCACCTTGACCAGATTGGCGATCGAACCGAAAAGTCCTGGGCCACTGTGATTCTTCTGCAGCCACGCCGCGCCGTCCTTGCGGTCGAGGCCGACGGAAAGCGCCTCGATGCGGGCGCGCAGCGACGCGACCTGGCGTTCGGCGCCACGCTCGGCCGCCTGCAGTTCGGCGACCCGCTCGTCGGCAAGCCGCAGCGCGGTCACCGTGCGGTCGTGGTGCTCGTCGAGACCAAGCTCGCCGGCATCGAGTTGGCCGACTCGACTCTGCACGGTCTCGAACTCCGCCTGCGTCTGCTGGGCTTTCGCCGCGGCCTCCTCGATCCCAACGGTCAGCCGCGCAACGGTCTCGTCGATCGACTCGACGCGGGTGCGCATCGTGTCGACCTGGCCGGCCAGCCGGGCCAGACCTTCACGGCGGTCGGCCTCGGCGCGGACCGCGGCCAGATGGGCGCGTTCGGCTTCTGCGGCGACGCCTTCGCGCGCACTCAGTTCGGCGCGGGCGGTTTCCAGACGCGATCGCGATTCGGCCAGCTCCGCAAGGAGTTGGCGCTCCTGGGTGGCGACTTCCTCGGCCTTGGCGTCCAACGCCTCGGGATCGGGGCCGGTGGAGGCTTCGGGCTCGGCGTCCAAATGCTGCGCGCGTTCAGTGGCGATACGTACCGTGGCGCTGACGCGTTCGGCCAAAGCCGATAGCGAAAACCAGGTCTGCTGAGCGGATTCCGCGCGTTCGCTGAGGCTTCCGACCGCGGCCTCGTTGGCATCCAATTCGACGGTCCTTGCCGCCAGGCGGGAAGCCAGTTCGTCGTGTTCGCGGCGCAGCGTCGTCTCGGTCTGGTTGGTGTTCTCGAACTCGGCCTTCCGAGAGACCAGGTCATCGGCGGCCAACCGCAGCCGGGCGTCACGCAGGTCGGCCTGGATCGTCTGGGCGCGACGCGCCATCTCGGCCTGCCTGCCGAGCGGCTTCAGCTGACGGCGCAACTCGGTGGTGAGATCCGTCAACCGCGCCAGGTTCGCCGACATCGAGTCGAGCTTGCGGACGGCCTTTTCCTTGCGCTTGCGGTGCTTGAGGACGCCTGCGGCCTCCTCGATGAACGCGCGCCGGTCCTCGGGACGGGACTCCAGGATCTCGGAGAGCTTGCCCTGTCCGACGATGACGTGCATCTCGCGGCCGATGCCGGAGTCGGACAACAACTCCTGCACATCCATCAAACGGCAATTGGCGCCGTTGATTTCGTACTCGCTGCCGCCGTCGCGAAACATCCGTCTGGTGATCGACACCTCGGAGTATTCGATCGGCAGGGAGTTGTCCGAGTTATCGATCGTGACTGTCACTTCGGCTCGACCCAACGGCGGACGCGAGGAGGTGCCGGCGAAAATGACGTCTTCCATCTTGCCGCCACGCAGGGTCTTGGCGCCCTGCTCGCCCATCACCCAGGTGAGCGCGTCCACCACATTCGATTTGCCGGACCCGTTGGGGCCGACGACGCACGTGATGCCTGGCTCGAAGCGCAAAGTCGTCGGCGAAGCAAACGACTTGAAGCCCTTCAGGGTCAGACTCTTGAGGTGCACGACGTGCCACACTACCGCCGCGCAGGCTAACGCTCGGTGAACCCCGATAGCGTTTCGCCCACTTCTGACCAATCGGCGATGACTTTGTCGACACGGCCGGGTGTGGGACCGTTTTGCAGCAGTTCAAGCAGCTTTTCGCAGGCCGGCCGTTGGCCCTGCGCGACTACCTGGACGCGCCCGTCTGGCCTGTTGGAGGCGTATCCGGTCAACCCGAGTTCCAATGCGCGAGACCGGGTCCACCACCTGAAGCCCACCCCCTGGACGTAGCCGTGCACCCACGCGGTGAGTCGTACCTCAGCTAACTCCTGCATCATCAACCTCAAACGTCACTTTGGTACCGGACTTCAGCGTGCGACCTACGGTGCAGACCTGGTCGATGGCCCGCTCCACCACCGTGAGTACCCGCGCCACCTCGTCCTCCGACAACCCGGACAGGTCGAGCTCCATGCGTTCCTCGAGCAGCGGGTAGCGCTCCTGTTCGCGATCCGCCGGCCCCGACACCTTGATCGTCACCGGGTAGTCGTCGCCCAACCGCCGTTGCAACGGCGCGTCGCTGGCCATCCCACTGCAGGCCGCCAAGGCGATCTTCATCAGCTCGCCGGGGGTGAAGACGCCCTCGACGTCTTCGCTGCCCACGAGTACCTCGGCGCCGCGCGTGCTGCGTCCGGTGTAGCGACGCGCGCCGGTGCGCTCAACCCACAGTTCGGTCATGACACTCCTTTCGTTCTGGTCGAAATCCACGTTTGCAGAGAAAGTTCGAGTGCCGATCTGCAGAACGTCGATAGCGTCGTAATCAGTCCCGGCGCACCCGTGGGCGCGGTTGGCATTTCGGACAGTAGAACGACGAGCGGTTCATGAACTTCTCGCGCCGCATCACCGCGCCGCACCGCCGGCACGGCTCCCCCTCGCGGCCATAGGCGTCCAGCGACCGCTCGAAATAACCGGATTCGCCGTTGACGTTCACATACAACGAGTCGAATGATGTTCCGCCCTGGCCGAGTGCCTCGGTCATCACCTCGGTCGCGGCGTCGAGCACCTCCCCGAGCTTGGCCCGCGTCAGTGACGACGCCAACCGGGCGCCGTTCACACGTGCCCGCCACAACGCCTCGTCGGCATAAATATTGCCGATGCCCGATACCACCGTCTGGTCGAGCAACTGCCGCTTGATCTCGGAGTGCTTGCGCCGCAACACCGTAACGACGCCTTCGCGATTGAACTTCGGGTCCAACGGGTCGCGAGCCACGTGCGCGACGGGCAACGGTACATCCGTGCCGTCGACGGTGACGACATCGGCGAGCATCCAGCCGCCGAACGTGCGCTGGTCCACGAAGCTCAAGGCGGTGCCGTCATCGAGCAGCGCCGCAATCCGCAGATGGTCATTTTTGGGCAACGGGCCGAGCAGCATCTGCCCACTCATCCCCAGGTGCACGACCAGCGCCGAACCGTCAGCGAGCGTGAGCCACAGGTACTTGCCGCGTCGCCCCGTCCCGACGATCCGCGAATCGAGCAGTCTTGCCGTCAGATCGGCGGGTCCGGCTTCGTGACGGCGCACCGCGCGCAGGTGGTGTACCCGAACGGCCCTGATGGTCTTGTCGACGACGTGTGCATCCAAACCGCGACGGACAACCTCGACTTCGGGGAGCTCAGGCATCTTCGCCAGGAGCGGCGGTGAGCGCCGTCCACGCCGCCGCGGCGGCCTTGAGTTCGGCCTCTTTCTTCGTGCGGCCGACTCCCCTGCCGTACTCCGCGCCAACGATGATCACCATCGCGGTGAATTCCTTGTCATGGTCGGGACCTGTCGAAGTCACCGAATACGACGGCGCACCCATGCCCCGCGTAGCGGTGAGCTCCTGCAGACTGCTCTTCCAGTCCAGCCCCGCACCCAGGGTCGGCGCGGTGTCGAGCAGCGAGGCGAACAGCCGCAGGATCACCTCCCGCGCGATGGCCGCGCCATGCTCCAAATAGATTGCGCCGAGCAGGGATTCGACACCATCGGCGAGGATGCTGGCCTTGCCGGCGCCGCCGGAGTTCTCCTCACCCTTGCCGAGCAGCAGGTAAGCACCCAATCCATCGCTTGTGAGCTGGCGACCGACCTCGGCCAGCGCGTGGGTGTTGACGATGCTCGCCCGCAGCTTGGCCAGATCGCCCTCGTTGCGGTCGGGGTGTCGGTGGTAGAGCTCCTCGGTGATGGTCAGTCCGAGCACGGCGTCACCGAGGAACTCCAAGCGCTCATTGGTGGGCAGTCCACCGTTCTCGTAGGAGTAACTGCGGTGCGTGAGCGACATGGTCAGCAGCTCCTCGGGCAGGTCGACTCCCAGCGCCTTGAGCAGCGTCGCGCGATCAGTCACGGCTGTCCTCAGCGGGATCGTCGGCTCCGCCGACAGTGTCGAACATGCCGGAGAGCTTGGCCCACCGTGGGTCGATCTTGTCGTGCTGATGTCCGGGTTCGGCGGTGGCCAGCGGTACTCCGCAGTCAGGACACAGGCCTTCGCAGTCGGGTCCGCACAGCGGTACGAACGGCAACGCCAGCCCGACCGCATCGATGATCGGCTGCTCGAGGTCGACGGTGTCGTCCACGACGTGGCCGACCTCGTCGGCCTCGGTGGTCTTTTCCGTGGCGCTGTCGGGATAGGCGAACAGTTCGGTGATCGAGATCTCGACATGCCCGGTGATCGGCGACAGACAGCGCGCACACTCGCCCACGGTCGGTGCGGACACCGTGCCGGAGACCAACGCACCCTCCGAGACGGATTCGATCCGCAGATCAAGGTCCAGCGGAGCGCCCTCGTCGATGGCGATCAGGTCAAGCCCGATGCGCATCGGGCTTGGAACGGTCTCCGAGACCGTCATCATCGACCCGGGCCTTCGCCCCAGCCTGGAGATATTCAGCACAAGCGGCGATCTGGACGCGCGCCGCGCCGCCGCCTTCGCATGCGTCGCCATGGGTATCGATCTTACGGCGACCCTCTGGCGGCTTATCGAGCTGCGTAGTCGTGCGTCCCCGCGGCGGTCCGCAGTTGATGCCGACCGCGACCCACCGACCGAATCGTTCCGTTGAGGAAGTCCTCGAATTCAGCCAGCTTGCTGTCGACGTAGATATCGCATTCGCCGCGCAACCGGTCCGCCTCGGCGTGCGCCGAGTCGATGAGGCGGGTGGCCTCCATCGTCGCGGTCTGGACGATTTCGGTCTGCGAAACCAGTCGCTGCTGCTCTTTGATGCCTTCTTGAACGGCCTTCTCGTAAGCGAGGTTGCCGTTCTCGATGAGCCGGTCCGCCTCGTTCTTCGCCCGTCCGGTGCTGGCCTCGTACTCCCGCTTGGCGGTGGTGGCGAGGCGACTCGACTCCTCGCGGGCCTCTGCGACCATCCGCTCGGTGTGCTGGCGGGCCTCTCCGACCATGCGGTCAGCCTGCGACTTGGCGTCGGCAAGCAGCCGATCAGCCTCCTGACGAGCGTGGTCGACCAGGGAATCCGCCTCGGCCGTCGCCGAGGACACCATGGAGCCGGAGTGCTCCTTGGCCTCCCGCAGCAACGAATCGCGCGCATCCAGCACATCCTGGGCGTCATCGAGTTCGCCGGGGATGGCGTCCTTGATGTCGTCGATCAGCTCGAGAACATCTCCGCGGGGCACGACGCAGCCTGCGGTCATCGGCACGCCGCGCGCTTCTTCGACAATCGCGCCCAACTCATCGAGCGCTTCAAATACTCGGTACACGGCAACACCCTCCAGGCGTAGTTGACAGTTACCAGTGTGCCTGGTGTTACTGCTGTGACTCAGCTTCCGACACGGTGTGTCGCGTGTCAGCTGCTTCTTGCCGTGTCACGAGGATCTCCAGTCCACCAGGCCGCCAGGCCCGTCGCCACTGCTTCGAGCACATTATGTCAACATGACCGGCCGTCGCATCCCCCGAGTGGTCAGCAAACAGCGCGATCAGCGGACGGCTGCGGCGATCGTGTCACGGGCCCGGTCGAGCATCGAGGCGAATGGGCCGACCATGAAGTTGGCCTTGGCGCTCTCCACACCCGCGTGCGGGCGGGTCGGCGCGATCGCCTCCGCGGCCAGTACGGCCTTGGCCATCCGGCCGAGGTCATCGGCGTCGAGTTCACGTTCCAACCGGTTGAACTCCTCGAGTTCTTCGCGCTCGGCGTGGTCGATCACCGAGCCGCGGAACAGCGACAACTCATCGAGAAACTCCTGGGAACCGATGTCCATCGCCTCCAGCGCCGATAGCACCTCCTTGGAGTCGTGCTCCTCGACGAGACGCGCGTCGACGATGATGTCGCCGCCTTCTACCTCGTGACGGACCCGTGGGTGGACCACCATCTCTTCGGCGGTCTCGTGCACCGCAAGGAGTTGACGCAGTTCGGTGAAGGCCGTGCGGCGCGCCTCGTCGGACGATGCCGAGAAGACCTCCTCGAACATGTCCTTGATCAAATTGTGCTGGTCTTTGAGGAACTTGACGACGTCGTCGGTCGACTGGACGAATGTTTCGACCATGGGGGTAACCACACTTTCTTGCAATCGGGTTGGGGCGCTGAGGGCTGTGCGCCACTCAGTGGGTTACCCGTGCAAGTCCGGGATCAACCCTTGAGCTTGGCCTGTAACCGCACGTTGACGGGTTCGGGCAGCAGATTGGAGACGTCGCCGCCGAGCGTCGCGACCTCCTTCGCCAACGAGGACGACACGAACGAATAGGTCGGCGTCGTGGCGACGAAGAACGTGTCGACGCCCGCGATGTGCTTGTTCATCTGCGCCATCTGCAGTTCGTATTCGAAGTCGGTTCCCGTGCGCAGGCCTTTGACGATCGCGGTCAATCCGCGTGTCTTGACGAAGTCGACGACCAGGCCTTCACCGGACTCCGCGCGCAGATTCGGCAAGTGCGTCGTGGATTCCTCGATCATCGCGATGCGCTCGTCGAGGGTGAACATCCCCTTCTTGTTCGGGTTGACCAGCACCGCGACGACGACCTCGTCGAATTGGGCCGCCGCGCGCTCGAGGATGTCGATATGGCCCAGCGTTACCGGGTCGAAGGAGCCCGGGCATACGGCGCCGCTCATGGGGAACGACGGTACAGGCAGCTCGCGGGGTCAGGGACCCGCAACGGCGGCGACGTCGAATTCGGCCAGTTCCAGTCGGGTATCGCCGTAGGTCCGGGACGGCCACACCTGCCAGCCGTCGGGCCATGTCAGCAGCGGAGAAGAAGCCGGGCGTTCGATGACCGCGACTGTCCCGGTTGCCGTCCATCCGCCGTGAGTCAGAGTGGTGAGCACGGTATCGATCTCAGCGACGTCGACGTCGTAGGGCGGGTCGGCAAGCACCAGGTCGAAGGGCTGCGCTCCCGAAGCCAGCACCGTGGCGACCGCAGCGCGGCGCACCGTGCTCCCCTTCACACCGAGCGCGGCGATGTTCTTGTCGATGATGCCCGCAGCACGGTGGTCGGACTCGACGAACACCGCCGAGGCGGCTCCGCGCGACAGCGCTTCGAGGCCAAGCGCTCCCGAGCCGGCGTACAGATCCAAGACCGAGCGCCCGTCGAGATCGATACGCGCCGTCAGAAGATTGAACAGCGACTCCCGCACCCGATCGGCGGTAGGGCGGGTTCCGGTGCGCGGCACCGTGATTCGCCGTCCGCCCAGTGTGCCGGCAACGATGCGGGTCAGCTGACCACCACCAGCAGATCGCCGCCTTCGACCTGTGCGGTCGCCGCCACCGCAACCCTGCCGACCTCGCCGGCCTTGGGTGCGGTGATCGCGGCCTCCATCTTCATGGCCTCGATGGTGGCGATGGTCTGTCCTGCCTCGACCTTGTCACCGGCGGACACACCGACGGTGACGACGCCGGCGAAGGGGGCTGCGACGTGGTCAGGGTTGGACCGGTCGGCTTTCTCCGCGGCGGGCACCTCGCTGGCGATGCTGTTGTCACGCACCACCACCGGCCGCAGCTGACCGTTGAATATGCACATCACGCTGCGCATGCCGCGTTCGTCGGGATCCGAGATCGCCTCCAACCCGATCAACAGTTCCACGCCGCGCTCGAGGCGTACCCGATGCTCGTCGCCGTGGCGCAGACCGTAGAAGAATTGATTGGCCGACAGGCTGGAGGTGTCCCCGTACAGATCCCGATGCGCCTCGAATTCCTTTGTCGGCCCCGGAAACAGCAGCCGGTTCAATGTGGCTTGCCGGGTCACACCCGGTTGCGCCAACGCCGACTCGTCTTCGGCGGACAGCTCTTCGGTCGGCGTGGCCGGCGAGCGTCCGGCAAGTGCTTTGGTGCGCAATGGTTCCGGCCAGCCGCCCGGCGGGTCACCGAGTTCGCCGCGCAGGAATCCGATGACCGAGTCGGGAATGTCGAACCGTGCTGGATCCGAGGCGAATTCGTCGGCGCTGATGCCGGCGCCCAGCAGTGCGAGCGCCAGGTCGCCCACCACCTTGGACGACGGCGTCACCTTCACCAGCCGGCCCAGGATGCGATCAGCGGCGGCGTAGTTGGCCTCGATCTCCTCGAAACGATCGCCGAATCCGAGCGCGATCGCCTGCTGGCGCAGGTTCGACAGCTGACCGCCCGGGATTTCATGGCGATACACCCGCCCCGTCGGGGTCGGAGGACCCGACGCCGCAACATCAAAAGGCGCGTACACCTTTCGCAACGCCTCAAAGTACGGCTCCAGATCACACACCGCCGACAGCGACAGCCCGGTGTCGTAGGTGGTGTGGGCGGCCGCCGCGACGATCGAGGACAGCGCGGGCTGGCTCGTCGTCCCCGCCAACGGCGCCGACGCACCGTCGACGGCGTTGGCACCGGCCTGCCATGCCGCCACATAGGTGGCCAACTGTCCGCCAGGGGTGTCGTGGGTGTGCACATGCACCGGCAGGTCGAAGCGCTCACGCAACGCCCCGACCAACACGGTGGCGGCGTGCGGGCGCAGCAGTCCGGCCATGTCCTTGATCGCCAGCACGTGGGCACCGGCGTCGACGATCTGCTCGGCCAGTTTGAGGTAGTAGTCCAGCGTGTAGAGGTTCTCGCTCGGGTCGGTCAGGTCGCCGGTGTAGCTCATCGCCACCTCGGCGATCGACGTGCCGGTTTCGCGAACCGCATCGATGGCAGGCCGCATCGACTCGACATTGTTCAGCGCGTCGAAGATGCGGTAGATGTCGATGCCCGTTGCCGTCGCCTCCTCGACGAAGGCCTTCGTAACTGTCTCCGGATAGGGCGTATAGCCCACGGTGTTGCGTCCGCGTAGCAGCATTTGCAGGCAGATGTTGGGCATCGCCTCACGTAGCGCGGCGAGCCGTTCCCACGGATCCTCCTTCAAAAATCGAAGCGCCACATCGTATGTCGCGCCGCCCCAGCACTCCACCGACAACAGTTGCGGGGTCATCCGCGCGATGTAGGGCGCCACCATCATCAGGCCGGTGGTCCTCAGCCTGGTCGCCAACAGCGATTGGTGCGCGTCGCGGAAGGTCGTATCCGTGACACCCACGGCCTTGGATTCACGCATCCAGGCCGCGAACCCTTCGGGACCGAGTTCGGTCAGTCGCTGCTTCGATCCCGCCGGCGGCGGTGGCGACAGGTCGACGTCGGGCAACTTGTCGTGTGGATAGACCGTCGACGGCCGCGGGCCGTGCGGTTGGTTGACCGTGACATCGGCCAGGTAGTTGAGAATCTTGGTGCCGCGATCGGCCGGGGTGTGCGAGGTCAGCAGGTACGGGCGGTCGTCGATGAACGACGTGGTGATCCGGCCGGCACGGAAGTCCGGATCGTTGACCACGGCCAACAGGAACGGGATGTTCGTCGACACCCCACGGACACGGAATTCGGCCAGCGCACGACGGGACCGGGCGACCGCCGTCGCGTAATCGCGTCCGCGGCAGGTCAGCTTGACCAGAAGAGAGTCGAAATGCGCACCGATCTCGGCGCCCAGATGCGTTGCGCCATCGAGGCGGATCCCTGCGCCACCCGGTGATCGGTAACTCGTGATGCGCCCGGTGTCGGGGCGGAACCCGTTGGCGGGGTCCTCGGTGGTGATGCGGCACTGCATGGCAGCACCGCGGATCTGCAACGTTTCCTGGCTCAGTCCGAGGCCCTCGAGCGTCTCGCCGTCGGCGATCCGCAACTGACTCGCGACCAGGTCGACGTCGGTGATCTCCTCGGTGACGGTGTGCTCGACCTGGATACGCGGATTCATCTCGATGAACACGTAATGGCCGCGCTCATCGAGCAGGAACTCCACCGTGCCCGCGTACGTGTAGTCGATCTGACGCGCGAACGCGACCGCATCAGCACACATCTTGTCCCGCAGCTCGGCGGGAAGGTTTGGGGCAGGGGCCAATTCGATGACCTTCTGGTGGCGGCGCTGCATGCTGCAGTCACGCTCGAACAGATGCATCACCGCACCGTGCTTGTCTGCCAGGATCTGCACCTCGATGTGGCGCGGGTTCAACACCGCCTGCTCGAGATAGACCATCGGATCGCCGAACGCCGACTCGGCCTCGCGACTGGCCGCCTCGATCGCCTCGGGCAGCGCCGACGGATCGCTCACCCGCCGCATACCGCGCCCGCCGCCGCCGGACACCGCCTTGACGAACAACGGGAACTCCAAGCTCGCCGAGGCCGCCACCAACTCTTCGACCGACGACGACGGCGCCGAGGAGTTCAACACCGGCAGGCCGGCATCGCGCGCCGCAGCAATGGCCCTGGCTTTGTTTCCCGTCAGCTCGAGGATTTCCGCACTCGGACCGATGAATGTGATACCCGCATCCGCGCACGCCGCGGCCAGCTGTGGATTCTCCGAGAGGAAACCGTAACCCGGGTAGACCGCATCCGCCCCTGCCTGCTGCGCGACGCGGATGATCTCGTCGACCGATAGATAGGCGCGCACCGGATGGCCCGTGTCGCCGATCTGATAGGACTCATCGGCCTTCAACCGGTGCTGGGAGTTGCGGTCCTCATGCGCGTACACCGCGATGGTGGTGATGCCCATCTCGTAGGCCGCCCGAAAAGCCCGGATCGCGATCTCACCGCGATTGGCCACCAGGACCTTGGAAATCACGCGTTACCCCCCGTCGTGTTCTAGAGGAGCGTGGACCAGTAATCCCAGAAGCGCACCAGGATCAGCAGGATCAGGCCGGTGAACCACAGCGCAACCAAGGACCACCGCCACGTATGGACTGCGCGCACAACACCGTTCGACGTTGCAGGAGCGGCTGCGATCGATGTCACGACGACAAGCAGCGGGATTGTCACGGCCCACACCACCATGCAGTACGGGCACAATGCGCCGATGCTGTACAGACTCTGCCACGCCAGCCAATGCACGAATACGGTGCCGAGCAATGTGCCGATCGCCAGGCCCACCCAATACCAGCGCGGCAGATCGACTTTGGCGATCGCGAGCACACCCGTCACCAGGACGACGCTGAACGCCACGATGCCGACGAGCGAGTTGGGGAAGCCGAGGACCGACGCCTGCGGGGTGATCATCACCGAACCGCACGACAGCACCGGGTTGATGCTGCAGGACGGCACATAGTCGGGATTGATCAGAATCTCGATCTTCTCGACCGTCAGGGTCGCCGCCGCGGCGAGGCCGAGCACCCCGGCGATCAGCACCCAGATCGCGCTGGGCCTACCGACTGTGACACCCGGCGACTGAGCCGACGCAGATTCGCTCGGCTCGACAGCGCTGGGCGTGGTGACGGTCATGGCGCAGGCGCGGGCGCGGGTACCGGGGGCGGCGGAGCGATCGGCGTGGGCTCAGCGGCGGCTGGCGGTACGCCGGCATCGAACGCGGGGATCTTGCCGACGATCTCCTCGATCTTGGCGATCAATGCTTCCGGAGTGCTCGGGCTGTAATCCTCACCGTTGATGCGGATCGTGGGTGTCGAATTCACTTTGGTGGCCGAGGCGAGTCCGGACACCATGTCGGCGAAGGTCTCTTTGTTGATGCACTCGGGAACTTGGTCCGCGGCGCCGGCCTGGCGCGCGATTTCGGTCAGCCGGGCGTTATCGGGGAACGGGCCGACGCCCTCCTGAGGCTGCTGGGCGTACAGCGCGGCGTGGAACCGGCGGAACGCGTCGGTCGAATCGCCGGCGACGCAGTACGCGGCGTTGGCCGCTCGCGTGGAGTACCCGTCGCCCTGACGATCCAGGATCGAGACCATGTAGTAGTCGGCGGCGACTGCCCCGGAATCGATCAGCTTGGAAATCGTCGGACCGAACTGCTGCTCGAAGTTGCGGCATGCCGGGCACAGGAAATCCTCGTACAGCGCCAGCACGGCCTTGGGCTCGTCGGTGCCGTCCTTCTTGATCAACTGGGCGGACTCGACCCGGATCGGATCCGCCTCGCCCGCGGTCGGCTTTTCGTCCGCCGACATGACGATGTAGAGCACAAGCGCGACGGCGAAGATCACCACGATCGCGGTCAGGCCGATCTGGACCGCCAGGTTGCGCTTGCGGTCGGAGGCCTTCAGGTCGTATTTCGGTTTCGAAGCCACGCGCTAAGAGTACCGGCGGCCCATCGGGCGCCCGTCACGTGCGGGCCAGGTGGGCCCGCAGGGCGGAGATCGCTTCCGCGGTGGCGGCCGCGCTGCCACCCCCCACGGGGAAGAAGTTGAGGAAGCCGTGGATCAGCGAACCGAACTCTCGGTAGTCGACGGTCACGCCGGCCGCGCGCAGAGCGTCCGCGTACTGCCTGCCTTCGTCGCGTAGCGGATCGAACCCGGCCGTCAGCACCAGCGCAGGCGGTAGGCCGGACAGGTCGTCGGCCAGCAGGGGCGATACCCGCGGGTCGGCCGCGTCGACATCCGCGCCGCCGAGGTACTTCTCGACGCCGAATTGCAGATCACCCCCGGTGAGAAAGAACCCGTCGCCGAACAATGTTCGCGACCGCGTCTGGGCGCCCCAGTCGGTGACCGGGTAGAACAGCAGTTGCACCGCAGGCAGCCGAACGCCCGCGTCACGGGCACGCAGCGAGACCAGTGTGGCGAGGTTGGCACCGGCGCTGTCGCCTCCTACCGCCACTCGCCCGGAGTCGGCTCCCAACTCCGTAGCGTGGTCAAGCGCCCAGGCGAACGCGGTGAACGCATCGTGGACGGCTGCAGGCGCTTTGTGCTCCGGCGCCAGCCGATAGTCCACCGACAACACATGCAGGCCGCCCTCCCGGCAGATCTGCCTGCACGCATCGTCGTGCGTGTCGAGGTCGCCGAGCACCATCGCGCCGCCGTGATAAAAGACCAGCAGCGGCGCGCCGTCCCCGTCGACCGGCCGGTAATGGCGCGCAGGGATGGCTCCGTCCGGGCCGGGTATTACGAGGTTCGTCACCGATGCGACGGGGATGTCCTGTTTGAAACCGTCCGTCAACATCCGCAGCAGCGCACGAGCTGTTGAGACGTCGTGATCCAGGATCAGGCTTCCGAGCCCCATCTTGTTCTGGCCGAAGAGCATGAACTGCAGCGTGGTGTCCAGGGTATTGCCGTCGATGACGACCGAACGGCCACCGAGCAGCAGCCGTTTCACGGGGTCGGCGATGCGGGGAAGCGCGCGCAACGACATGCCGCCGACCTTTACCAACCGGGCTTTGCGACCTGTCGGCGTCCGCGACGCCGCAACTGGCAGACTCGAAGTCATGGCTTCTCCTTCGATCACGCTGAATGACGGTAACCCGATCCCTCAGGTCGGACTCGGTGTTTTCCAGACACCTCCCGATGAGACCGAACGCGCGGTGAGCACGGCCTTCGAGGCAGGCTACCGCCACGTCGACACGGCGGCGGCATACCGGAACGAGAGCGGGGTCGGCGAGGCGCTCGCGAAATCGGGTCTGCCACGCGAGGAGGTGTACATCACCACCAAGCTGTGGAACTCCGATCAGGGCTACGACTCCACGCTCAAGGCCTTTGACCGCAGCATGGAAAAGCTGGGCTTTACTGAGCCGGACGCCTACCTGGACCTGTATCTGATCCACTGGCCGTTGCCCGCGAAGAACACGTTCGTGGACACGTTCAAGGCGTTCTCCCGGCTGCGTGACGAGGGCCGCATCCGGTCGATCGGTGTCAGCAATTTCGAGCCGGAGCACCTGCGAATCCTGGTCGATGCCACCGGCATCGTCCCGGCCGTCAACCAGGTCGAACTACACCCGCTGTTTCCGCAGGAAGAGTTGCGTGAGGTGCACGCCCAGCTGGGCGTTGCCACCGAGGCGTGGGCTCCCCTCGGGCAGGGTGCTCTGCTGGACAACCCGAAGGTGACCGAGGTCGCCGAGCGGCATGGGAAAACTCCGGCCCAGGTCTTGATTAGGTGGCATATCCAACTCGGCAATATAGTCATCCCGAAATCGGTGACCCCCGAGCGAATTGTGAGTAATTTCGACGTGTTCGATCTTGAACTGAGCGAGCAGGACATGGCGTCCATTTCCTCGCTGGCCGACGGAACACGGTTGGGTCCCGATCCACGGACCTTCGATTTCACAGGTTAGGTGACATGACCTCATCGCCCGCTGCGATCCCTACCGTCACGCTCAACGACGGGAACTCCCTTCCGGTGATCGGTCTCGGCGTCGGCGAATTGTCGGAGTCCGAGACCGAACAGTCTGTGAGCGCCGCCCTTGAGGCCGGCTATCGGCTGATCGATACCGCATCGGCCTACGGGAATGAAGCCGCGGTCGGACGTGCGATCGCCTCGTCGGGGATTGCGCGCGAGGAAGTGTTCGTCACCACCAAGCTGGCCACCAGCGACCAGGGCTTCCAGGCGTCGCAGGACGCTTTGAAGGCGAGCCTGGAACGGCTCGGCCTCGATTACGTCGATCTCTACCTCATCCACTGGCCGGCCGGAAACCCTGGTAAGTACGTCGACAGCTGGGGCGGACTGATGAAGCGGAAGGAATTGGGCGATACCAAGTCGATCGGTTTGGCGAATTTCCACGCCGAGGACCTCTCCAACGTCATCGAGCTGTCGTACTTCACGCCTGCGGTCAACCAGATCGAATTGCACCCGCTGCTCAACCAGGCCGAGTTGCGTGCGACCAATGCCGAATACGGCATCGTCACCGAGGCCTACGGCCCTCTTGGGGTCGGAGCCCTTTTGGACAACGCGACCATCGGGTCCGTGGCGCAGGCACATGGCAAGACGCCGGCCCAGGTGCTCATCAGGTGGAGCATTCAGCTCGGCAACATCGTCATTCCGCGGTCGTCGTCACCGGAGCGGATCAAGTCGAATATCGACGTGTTCGACTTCGAGCTGAGCGACGAGGACATGGCCACGCTCAACGGGCTGAACGACGGCACCCGTTTTCGGCCGGACCCCGAGACCTACACCGGCGCTTAGCCGACGGGGCAGGTCGACGCCGCATCGCGAAGCGCCGCTGCCGACGGGGCGTCGATCGGAAGCGCGTAGCCGCGCAGCACCGCGATGAACTGCATGGCGTACTGACACCGGAACGCCGTGTTCGGCGGCATCCAGATAGCGGGCTCTCCATCACCCTTGTCCTGATTCGCCCCTCCCGCGACGGCGATCAGGTTGGCGGGGTCGTTGGCGAATCGCAGCCGCAGGTCGTCAGACCAGAACCGGGCACCCAGATCCCACGCCAGCGCCAGCGGCACGATGTGGTCGATCTGCACTGCCGCGCCCGTCTGCTCGCCACGGGCGAAGGCAACCTCGGCGTTGGTGTAAGGATCGTGCAGCAGCCCAGTCGCCACCGCGGTGGGGCATCGCTTGATCGAAACGTACGACTTCTCGACGAGGTCTCGATCGAGGATGTCGTTGCGCGTGTCACACCCGTTGTGGCCGCCAGGTGCGGGGTTCTCATCGGTCCAACTGTCGCCGAACGCATCCCGCCGATAGTCGTAGCTGCGGATGCGCAGCGGTACCAACGCGATATCCGCAAGTACGTCGACGCCGGGTGCGACGGTCGGAATGTCGGCGCTGGCGATGAACTGCGATCGGTTGATCGACGAGTCGGTGACCTGAACGGCGACGAGCACCGCGATTCCGACGATCGCAAGGAGCAGCAGTAGCCGCTTGCGGTTCACGCCTTTTCCAGATATTCGACGCGTTCGGTATCGACGAATGGCGCTGCCAGGGCCGCCATCCCGGGGTCGCCCGGATTCCTCGCGTAGTGCGAATCGCAGAAGTCGCGTGCGGTCAGAATGAGATCGAGATGCTCGAACAGCGACAGGAACCGCAACGTGATCGGACGTCCTGATTGGCTGTAGCCCAGTACGTCACCCTCGCGCCGCTCTACGAGGTCGAGGTCGGCGAGCTTGAAACCATCGAGCGTCGAGGCGACCGCCTTCAGGCGATCCCCTGCCTTTGAGCTTTCCGGCAGTTGGGTGACGAGCAGACACAGGCTCGGATGTTCGCCTCGACCGATGCGACCGCGAAGCTGGTGAAGCTGACTGATGCCGAACCGGTCGCCGTCCATCACCAGCATCACCGTCGCGTTGGGTACATCGACACCGACCTCGATCACCGTGGTACAGACGAGGACATCGATGTCCCCCGCGCGGAACGCGGCCATCACCGCATCCTTTTCATCGGCGGACAGTCGCCCGTGCATGAGGCCGAGCCGCAGTCCCGATAACGGGCCGCGTCGCAGCCGCTCGAACAGTTCGACGACCGTCGTTGCGGGTGGGCCCTGCTCGGAGTCCTGGTCGCGCTTCTTGCCTCGACCTTTCTTGCCACTCTTGTCGTCTTCGTCGATGCGGGAAGCGACGACGTAAGCCTGCCGTCCAGCGGCCACCTCCTCGGTGATCCGTTGCCAGGCACGGTCAAGCCAGGACCGGTGCTCCTTGAGGAAGATGGTGTTGGTGGTGATCGGTTGCCGACCCCGCGGCAGCTCGCGCAGCGTCGAGGTCTCGAGGTCGCCGAAATGCGTCAGGGCAACGGTGCGCGGAATCGGCGTCGCGGTCATCACGAGCAGGTGCGGAGTAACACCCTCGGGCGCCTTGGCCCGCAGGCGATCTCGCTGTTCCACTCCGAACCGGTGCTGCTCATCGACGACCACCATGCCGAGCCGATGGAATTCGACGGCATCCTGCAGCAGCGCGTGTGTTCCGATGACGATGCCCGCTTCGCCGGCTGCGACTTCGTCGCGCACCTGCTTCTTCTGCTGCGGCGACATCGACCCCGTCAACAGCGCGATCCGCGTCCCTTGCTCGGCGCCACCGAGTTGTCCCGCCATCGCCAGCGGTCCGAGGACGCTACGGATCGATCGGGCATGTTGGGCGGCAAGGACTTCCGTTGGGGCAAGGAGCGCACATTGATACCCCGCATCGACCATCTGCAGCATCGCCAGTACCGAGACGATGGTCTTGCCGGACCCGACCTCACCCTGCAGCATCCGATTCATCGGCCGACTCGCCGCCAACTCAGCGGTCAGCACCTCGAGGACATCCTTTTGACCTTCGGTGAGTTCGAACGGCATCTGATTGCGCATGGCCGCGACCAGACCGACGTCCGTAGTGGCCGCGACGGGACCGGCCTCGCTCAACTCGCCGAACCTCCGCTGTGCCAACGCCCATTGCAGGCCGATGGCCTCGTCATAGGTCAGACGTGCGATCGCGGCATCGCGTTCCGCCGTCTTTTCCGCGGTGTGGATCGCGCGCAGCGCTTCGTCCTCGCTGATCAGATTGTGTTCGGCCAGAAACGATTCCGGGAGAGGTTCGTCGATCGGGTCCAGCACATCGAGCACTTGGCGCACGCATGCGTAGATATCCCAGCTCTGCACCTTGCTGTTGGCGGCGTAGATCGGCAAGAAGTCACGGGCGAACACGGAGAGCAGCTTGTTCTCGTCGGACGTCCCTTCGGCCTCGGCAATCGCCTTGAGCGATCTGGTTCCAGCGACTCGACCGTCGCCATGTATCACCAGGAATGCCGGATGCGTCAGCTGCAAGGTGCCTTTGAAATAGCCCACCTCGCCCGACAACATCACCCGCTGGCCCTCTTCGAGCGTTCTCTTGATGATCTTGACGTTGAAGAAGGTCGCGGTCACCTTCGGCTTGCGGTCGCCGATCGTGACGACCATGTATTCGCGCTTCGGCGGCCGATTCGTCAACCGCACTTCCACCTTGGTGATGCGGTCGACGAAGGTGACGTGTTCGCCTTCCTCGAGATCCTCGCCCTCGGTGGCCGTCGTCATCTCGTCGCTGTACTTGCGCGGGTAGTGCCGCAGCAGATCGTTGACCGTACGGATACCGAAGTGCTCCTCGAGCAGATCCGCGGACTTCTTGCCGATGACGAAATCGAGCCGGTCGGTGAGTTTGGCCACGACTACTCGACCCCGATCAGCAGAGCGTCGCCGCGGTGGTCGGTGTGGTAGGTGACGAGTTCGGCGGCGAGGTGCTGACGATGGACGTGATCTGCCAGCGCGGCGCCGACCCCTGCGTCGACGCCTGCACCGGTGAGCACCGTGACGAGTTCACCCCCCGCTGCCAGCAGCAGGTCGATCAGCCCTGCGCCGGCCGCGATGAGGTCCTTTCCCACAATCAGTACCTCATCACCCGAGATGCCCAGCCCGTCGCCGGGCTGACACGCGCCCGCCCAGGTGAGCGCCTCCTCGGTGGCTACCCGTACCGACCCGTGCCTGGCACCCGCTGCGGCGCGCGCCATCGTGTAGCCATCGTCGACGGCCTGCCGATCTGGCTCGTGCATGGCCAGGGCGGCGAGACCCTGCACCATCGACGCCGTCGGCACCGGCACCACGTCGATACCCCAGCCGACGGCGGCGGTGCAGCCGGCGACGAGTTCTTCGGCGGCGACGTATCCGTTCGGCAGCACCATGACCTGTGCGGCGCCCGTGTTGACCAACGCGTGGAGCAGGTTTTTGGCGCTGACGGGCCCGCTCGCGTCGAGTTGCAGCACCTGCGCACCCTCGCCCGCGAACAGTTCTTCGGCGCCTGCGCCGTCGACGACGGCGAGCACTGCCCGTTCCCGGGCCCACCCTCCCGAGGGCCGCGTACTCGCCGCTGAAGTGAGGGACGTGATCTGGATGCGACTCAGGGTGCCCAGGGGCAGGGCCGCTTCGACCGCAGCTCCGGCATCGTCGGCGTGCACGTGCACGGAGTACTGGCCCGAGTCGGCCGTCGTCGCGATCGCCACCGATTCCCCCAGCCGGTCAAGGCTGCGACGAAGCGTTTCAACGCCGGCGGTGTCGCAACCGCCGAGCAGGTACATCACCTCGAATTGCGGACCTGCCGCCGTCGCGGTGACGACGTGGTCGTGTGGCGGGGACGGTACATACTCGTCCCGGTGCCGGGTGTGCCCGGTCAAGGTCGCGCTCATCGCGTCCAGCAGTACCAGCAGCCCGCGCCCGCCGGCGTCCACCACACCGGCCTCGGCCAGAACGTCGAGTTGCCCGGTGGTCTTGTCCAGTGAAACGGCCGCAGCCTCGGCGGCCGCCGACACCACAGCGGCGATCCCGGCGTCGTCGGCACCCGCCACTTCGGCTGCGGCCGCTGCATCCTGTAGGACCGACACGATCGTGCCGGGCACCGCTTCGCCCATCGAGCTGACGACCAGGCCGACCGAATGCCGGATTGCGGCCGCGAACAGGGACCCGCTGACGTCGGCGAGCACCCCGCCCCGGTCGGCCGCCGCCGATGCGGTGACATCGGCGAGGCCGCGCAGAATCTGCGACAGGATGACGCCGGAGTTACCCCGCGCGCCCTGCAGTGCACCGCGCGCCAGTGCGGCAGCGACCTCCACAACGTCGTCGGACGCCGCCAGAGCGTCGGCCTGCGCCCAGGCCGCACGCATGGTGAACAGCATGTTTGTGCCGGTATCGGCATCGGCGACAGGGAACACGTTGAGCCGGTTGATCTCGTCGGTGTGGGTGATGAGGTCGCCGACGGCGGTGTGCGCCCAATCCCGCAATGCGGAGGCGTCCAGCCGCCGATCCGCCATGCCCACCTCCAGCCCGCTGTCTGGCACCCCGCTGGCTCGAGGTGTCGACGTGGCCGCAAGCCTATCCACTAGCGCTGACAGCCCTTCCGAAACATTTGGAATCATTCGCGCCTGTTGGAGACCATTTTGGTGATCCCCGGCGCTGCCGGTATCCTGGTCAGGTTGTCGGGTCGAACCGCCGCCGGTCGCGGCGGAACCCCAGACCCCCAGTACTGATTCGAGGAGTTTCACATATGGCTGCCGTGTGCGATATCTGCGGGAAGGGCCCCGGCTTCGGCAAGTCGGTGTCGCACTCCCATCGCCGGACCAGCCGTCGGTGGAATCCGAACATCCAGACCGTGCGCGCCGTCAGCAGCCCGGGCGGCAACAAGAAGCGCGTGAACGTGTGCACGTCGTGCCTCAAGGCCGGAAAGGTCTCGCGCGGCTGACGCTAGGGAAGACGCCAGTCGATCGGTTCGGCGCCCATCTTCTCCAGTAGCTCGTTGGCTCTGCTGAACGGTCGCGAACCGAAGAAACCACGCGATGCGGACAGTGGTGACGGGTGCGGTGACTCGATCGCCACGCAATCGGCGCCGTCGAGCATCGGCTTCAATGTTGACGCGTCGCGGCCCCACAGCACCGCGACCAGCGGTTGTCGCCGCGCGACCAGGGCCCGGATCGCACACTCGGTCACCGCTTCCCAACCTTTGCCCCGATGTGACGCCGGGGTTCCCGGCCGAACGGTGAGCACCCTGTTCAGCAGCATGACGCCGCGCTCGGCCCACGGTGTCAGATCGCCTGTCGTTGGGGTGGGATGGGAAAGGTCATCGGTGTACTCGGTGAAGATGTTGGCCAGGCTGCGCGGCAACGGGCGCACGTCGGGTGCCACCGAGAAGCTCAGTCCGACGGCGTGACCCGGTGTCGGATACGGGTCTTGGCCGACGATCAGAACCCGTACATTCTCGAACGGGAAAGTGAAGGCACGCAACACATGCTGGCCTGCGGGTAGATAACGTTGACCCGCCGCCAGCTCGGCGCGCAGGAACTCCCCCATGTGGGCCACCTGAGGCTGCACTGGTTCCAGCGCGCGTGCCCAGCCGTCCTCGACGATTTCATTCAGCGGTCGTGCGGTCATCGAGGGTCAACTTAGCGTGCGTGCTGCCTCAGAACGACTGCCAGCCCGGATCTCCATGCCAGGACCTCCCGTCCACCACGACTCTCGCCGGACCGTCAAGCACCCGTCCGATCACCCGCCAGCCCTCGGGCGGCGCCCCCGGGAATGTTGCGACCAGCGCGTGATCCTCGCCTCCCCCAAGGATCCAGTCCGACGGATCGACCGCCAGCGCGGCACCCGCCGCCGTGAGCGGATCGCGGTCTGCGCCCAGCGAATCCGATGACAGATCGATGCCGACACCCGATGCCCGCGCAATATGCCCGAGATCGGCCACCAGGCCGTCGGAGACATCGGTCATCGACGTGGCACCCGCATCCGCGGCGACGCGTCCATGGCCGTACGGCGGCTCTGGCACCAGATGCCGGCGACGCAGCGCGTCAAAATCTTGAATACCGTTGAGCGCCAGCATGTATCCGGCAGCCGACCAACCGAGTTCGCCCACGACGGCGACGGTGTCACCGGCATGGGCACCAGCTAGACGTACTGCCTCGCGGCCGCCGAGGTCACCGAGCGCGGTCACCGAGATCACCCATTGCGGCGCCGTCACCAGATCGCCGCCCACGATGCCGGCGCCGATCCGTCGGGCCTCGTGCCACATGCCGTCGGCGAGCTCGACAGCGTGCGCTGCGGGCGTGTCACCGGGCGCTCCGAATGCGACGACGAACGCGGTCGCCGTCGCACCCATCGCCTCGACGTCCGCCGCGTTCTGTGCGATTGCCTTGCGGCCGACGTCGTGTGGCGTAGACCAGTCCAGCCGGAAGTGGCGCCCCTCGACGAGCATGTCCGTCGACACCACCGTCGCGCCGTCGCGGGCCAGCACCACCGCGGCGTCGTCACCGGGACCCAGTGCCACCGCGTCCGGCTGTTCGCGGCCTGCGACAAGCCGGTCGATCACGGCGAACTCGCCCACCGCGGCGAGCGTCTCGAGGGGCTCATCGCTCGCCATGTCGCCTCCCCTGAGCTGCGGTACGTTTGATCCCTGCGGCGTGGAGTCTATGCAGCCAGAAGGAGGACAGCCGGGTGGTCGAGGCTTTCATGCTGATCCAGACCGAGGTGGGCCGCGCTGAGGTCGTCGCCAAACAGCTCGCGGGGCTATCCGGAGTGCTGTCTGCCGAGTACGTCACCGGCCCCTATGACGTGGTGGTGCGAATCGGGGCGTCCAGCCTCGGCGAACTGCAGGCCGGAGTGGTACCCAGCGTCCAGCAGGTCGCCGGCATCACCCGCACACTGACCTGCCCGATCGCCGACGGAGCCCGCCCTTAGAGTTTGGTCGGTGGACACCGAAACCCGCGACGGCCCGCCAAGGGCGCTGATGATCACGGCGATCGTGGTGGCCGTCGCCGCTGTCCTCGCGATTCTGGCCTTTGCGGCACTTCGACAGACCCCCGCCACGGACAAGCCCGTCGCGATCGTCTCGGTGCCTGCGCCGCAGGCCGACAGCGCAGACTGCAGAGCACTGGTCGACGCGCTGCCCGAACAGCTCGGCGAATTCCGACGTGCTCGCGCGGCCGATCCTGCACCGCCGGCGGCCGCGGCATGGCGCGCCACCCCGGACGGCGAGGCCGTGATCCTGCGGTGCGGTGTGGACCGGCCCGCGGAGTTCGTGCTCGGCAGTCCACTTCAACTTGTGGACGCGGTGTCGTGGTTTCGGGTTGGCGAACCAGGGGCGGGCGAAGGCCAAGGCACCGACCAAGCACGCAGTACCTGGTTCGCCGTCGATCGCCCGGTGTATGTGGCCTTGACGCTGCCCGCCGACACCGGCCCGACACCGATCCAGGAGATCTCGCGGTTGATCGCGAAGACATTGCCCGCCAAGGCGGTTGACCCCGCGCCGGTAAGCTAGCGCAGGCCCGTTCCGCGCTTCCGCGCCGTTTCGACCATGGTGGCCAACAGCGTCGGATAGTCGACACCGCTGGCGGCCCACATCCTCGGAAACATCGAGATGGTCGTGAACCCCGGCATCGTGTTGATCTCGTTGATGACCGGGCCGTCCTCGGTCAGGAAGAAGTCGACACGGGCCAGACCCTGGCAGTCGATGGCTCCGAATGCCCGAATCGCCAACTGGCGCACTTCATCTGCGATGCTGTCGTCGACTTTGGCAGGCACGTCGAGCTCCGCGGCGTCCTCGAGATACTTCGTCGCGAAGTCGTAGAACGAGTCCTCGCGGCCGCGGACACCCACGACGCGGATCTCACCGACGGTGCTCGCCTCGACCCGGCCGTCGGGGAATTCCAGTACCCCGCACTCCAATTCACGCCCGATGATCGCCGCCTCGACGATCACCTTGGGATCGTGCCGTCGCGCGATCTCGATCGCGGTGGGCAGCTGATCCCACGCCGTCACGCGACTCACGCCGATAGACGATCCGCCGCGGGCGGGCTTGACGAACACCGGCAGCCCGAGTCGTTCGCGGTCATCCAGGCTCAGCGTCTCTTGCCGCGGTCGCAGCACGGCCTGATCCCCGATGGGGAGCCCCTCTGCTGCCAACAGCTTCTTGGTGAACTCCTTGTCCATGCCCGACGCGCTGGCGAGCACCCCCGCACCGACGTAGGGCACACCCGCCAACTCGAGCAGCCCCTGAATGGTGCCGTCTTCGCCATACGGGCCGTGCAGCACCGGGAACACCACGTCGACTGCCCCGAGCACCTCTGGGGCGCCCTGGCCGACCGAGAGCAGCTCACCCCTTCGCCCGGGATCGGCAGCGAGGGCGAGCTCCTTGCCCGAGGCGCCGGTGACCTGCGGCAACCGCCCGTCGGCGATGGCGAGGGTGTCGGGCTCGGCGTCGGTCAGCATCCACGCCCCCTCGGGAGTGATGCCGACAGCCACCACCTCGAAGCGCTCCGGATCGAGATTGCGCAGGATGCTACCTGCGGAAACGCAGGAAATTGCGTGTTCAGAGCTGCGGCCGCCGTAGACGACTGCGACGCGGACACGTCCGGTCGCGCCCGAGCTCGATGTCGCCGGCGGACCAGCTCCGGGCCCATCACGGTCAGTCACAACCTAGAGAGGCTACCGTCCACCATTGCAACAGGTCGCTTCAATTCGCTGACCTGCAATTTCACTGTAAAGCCCGTTCGAAATCACTGATCAGATCGTCGGTGTCCTCGATGCCGAGCGCGATACGGGCGAAGCCGTCGCTGACCGGATCGCCCCAGCGGATCCGGCGGTCCACCGAGGTGTGAATACCCCCGAAGCTCGTCGATGCGACGAGCAGCGCGCTGCGATCCACCAGCGCGTGCACAGCATCGGCATCGGTCAACTCGATCGCGACCAATCCACCGAACCGCTTCATCTGCTGCGCCGCGACCTGATGCGAGGGATCGTCGGGCAGACCCGGATACCGGACCCAGCGCACCGCCGGATGGGCCCGCAGCATCACCGCGAGCGCTTGGGCGTTTTGACACTGTCGATCAAACCGCAGACCTGCGCTGCCGAGACTTCGCAGCACCAGCCACGCCTCGAACGGCCCGAGAATGGCGCCGGCAAGTAGGCGTTCCTGTTCGACGGCGGCCATCAGTTCGGGATGGCTGCCTGCGACGTATCCCGCGATCAGGTCGCTGTGACCCGACAGCGCTTTGGTCGCGCTGGCCACCACGAGGTCTGCGCCCAGGGACAGCGGTTGCTGACCAAAGGGCGTCGCGGTGGTGTTGTCGACGACGAGCGTCGAACCCCTACGCCGGCAATCCATCGCCAACCGGTGCAGGTCGACGACATCGAGACCGGGATTGGCCGGCGTCTCCGCGAGCACCACGTCGGCATCGGATGCCGCGGCGCACATCCCGGCGCTCTCGGCCTCTACGACCGTGACCCCTTGTGACGCAAGGTATTCCTTGGCATAGCGACGGACCTGGTTGTAGCCGTCGGCAGGAACCACAAGTTTGGTGCCAGGCTTCGCGAGCACCCGCAACACCGACGTGATAGCGGCCATTCCGGAACCGAATACCAGCGCCGCCGCGGCTCCCTCGAGTTCGGCGAGCGCCGACTCCAATTGCCGCCATGTGGGATTCGAGTAACGTCCGTACTTGTCGAGCGGCTGCGCCTCATCCGGCGAGAGATGAAACGTCGACGCGATCACCGGCGGGGCAACGACGGGATTACCCGGAACTGGTTCCGAACCAACTGCTTTGACGCTGCGCGTCGAATCGCCGTACAGTCCGTCCACGTCCTACTCCGGCTTCGTAGTGCGGCCGAGCAGCAGTGCCACCGCCTCATACACCGATGCGCCCTTGTGGCAGACCCGATTCACGGCATCGGTCAGCGGCATCTCGACGTCGTAGCTCTCCGCAAGCGCGAGAATGGATTGGCACGACGCCACGCCCTCGGCGACGTGCCCATCCGCGGCGCGCGTCGCGGACTCCATGCTGCCGCCCTGGCCGAGCCGTTCGCCGAACGTGCGGTTGCGCGACTGCCGTGAGGTGCACGTGGCGATGAGGTCACCGACGCCAGCTAGGCCCGCCAGCGTTGCCGGCTTGGCGCCCAACGCGATTCCGAGTCGCATGATCTCGGCAAGGCCGCGAGTGATGATCGCTGCTGCCGTGTTCTCCCCCAGCCCCACTCCGGCAGCCATGCCAGACGCCAGCGCGATGACGTTCTTGCATGCGCCGCCGACTTCGGCGCCGATCACATCGGCGTTGGTGTACGGGCGGAAGTAACCGGTCGAGAACGCGCGCTGCAGCGTCACGGCCCGCCCGGAGTCGTTGCAGGCGACGACGGTTGCGGCGGGTTGCTCGTCGGCGATCTCGCTGGCCAGGTTCGGCCCCGAGATCACCGCGACACGCGAGGGGTCCGCACCGGTGACTTGCACGATCACCTGGCTCATGCGCATCAACGTATCCAGCTCGATGCCCTTGGCCAGGCTCACCAACGTCGCGTCGCCGCCAATCAGGGGGGCCCACTGCACCAGGTTGGTGCGCAGCGTCTGCGCGGGCACGGCCAGCAAAATCGTGCACGCCCCGCTCAGCGCTTCGGCCGGGTCACTGGTCGCGCGGATCGTCTCCGGCAGCTCGGCGTCACCTAGATAGAAGGGATTGCGATGTGTGGTGTTGATCTCGTCGGCCAACTCGGGACGACGTGCCCACAAACGCACCTCATTGCCGGCGTCTGCCAACACCTTGGCCAGCGCCGTTCCCCATGCTCCGGCCCCCAGCACCGCCGCCTCGACCACGCCTTCACCCTAGCGCGGCACGGTCGGCTGGCAGGATGGCGTTCATGGGCGGGTCATCGGAGGCCGATGTCGGGCTGGTGATCGCCGTCAAACGGCTGACCGCTGCCAAGACACGGCTGGCGCCGGTCTTCTCGGCGGCCACCCGCGAAGGCGTGGTGCTGGCCATGTTGATCGACACCATCACGGCGGCCTCGGCGGTGCCGGCGGTCCGGTCGATCACGGTGGTGACACCGGACGACGTCGCGGGCGAGGCCGCCCGGCAGCTCGGCGCCCGGGTACTGCCCGACCCGACGCCACAGGGCCATCGGAACCCACTGAACAACGCCATCGCGGCCGCGGCGGACGCGGTGCGCGTCGAGACGTCGAACATCGTTGTGCTGCAGGGTGATTTACCCGCACTCCAGCCACAAGAACTGCGCGAGGCCATCGCGGCCGCGCGCGCCTACCCTCGCAGCTTCGTCGGCGATCGGCACGGCACGGGCACTTCGGCGTTGATTGCTCTCGGTGTCGCGCTGGATCCGCAGTTCGGCGCAGATTCGGCTCAGCGCCATCGGCATTCGGGTGCGATCGAGTTGACCGGCGCCTGGCCCGGCCTGCGCTGCGACATCGACACACCCGACGACCTCCTCGTCGCGCGTCGCCTCGGGGTCGGCACGACAACGGCGCAGGCCATCGCCGGTGCCAGATAACAGTTCGTCCATCGGTGGCAGCACGACTGCTCGATAGGGGATCATCTGTGGAATGACGGAAGCCGATACCGAGATTCTCGCCACCGACTCCGGGTCGGCGACCGGAGCCGCGCAGCCGGCGCCACCCGATACGGCGTCTGCTCGGCCGGGGCCGCGGCACACCGGAGATTCAGCGCCTGAGGCCCCGCCTGCGGCAACCTCGCAAGCGGTCGACAACGCGCTGCCCGAGGACCGCTATCTCAACCGAGAGCTGAGCTGGCTCGACTTCAACGCGCGGGTCCTTGCGCTTGCGGCCGACCCGTCCCTGCCGCTGCTGGAACGCGCGAAGTTCCTTGCCATCTTCGCGTCCAACCTCGACGAGTTCTACATGGTGCGTGTCGCGGGACTCAAGCGGCGCGACGAGATGGGGCTTTCGGTGCGGTCTGCCGACGGCTTGTCGCCGCGTGAGCAGTTGCGCCGGATCAACGAGCGCACCCAGCAGATCTCCAGTCGGCATGCCCACGTGTTCCTCGACGCGGTGCGCCCTGCGCTCGCCGACGAGGGGATCGTGATCGTCACATGGGCCGAAGTCGACGAGGACGAGCGTGCACGGCTCTCGACGTATTTCCACGAGCAGGTGTTCCCGGTACTGACACCGTTGGCAGTCGATCCGGCTCACCCCTTCCCCTTTGTCAGCGGGCTGAGCCTGAACCTGGCCGTCACGGTCCGGCAGCCCGAAGACGGCGGGCAGCACTTCGCGCGAATCAAGGTGCCCGACAACGTCGACCGCTTCGTCGAGTTGGCGCGCCGCGAAGGCTCATCCGATGTGGTGCGGTTCCTGCCGATGGAGGAACTGATCGCAGCGTTCCTGCCGGTGCTGTTCCCCGGCATGGACATCGTCGAGCATCACGCGTTCCGCATCACGCGCAACGCGGACTTCGAGGTCGAAGAAGATCGTGACGAAGATCTGTTGCAGGCGCTGGAGCGAGAACTCGCGCGGCGGCGCTTCGGTTCCCCGGTTCGCCTCGAGGTGTCCGATGACATGACCGAGAGCATGCTCGAGTTGCTTCAGCGCGAACTCGACGTGGACGGCGGCGATGTCATCGAGGTACCCGGCCTACTCGACCTCTCGTCGCTCTGGCAGATCTACGGTCAGGATCGTCCGGCACTCAAGGACCGTCCCTTTGTGCCGGCGACACCACCCGCATTCGGCGAGCGGGAGACCCCCAAGAGCATCTTCTCGACACTGCGCGACGGCGACGTCCTGGTGCACCACCCCTACGATTCGTTTTCCACCACGGTGCAACGGTTCATCGAGCAGGCGGCCGCGGATCCCAACGTCTTGGCCATCAAGCAGACGCTCTATCGGACATCGGGCGATTCGCCGATCGTCAACGCGCTCATCGACGCCGCTGCGGCAGGCAAACAAGTAGTCGCCCTAGTTGAGATCAAGGCGCGCTTCGACGAACAGGCCAACATCAAATGGGCCCGCGCACTGGAGCGGGCGGGCGTACATGTGGTCTACGGACTGGTCGGGTTGAAGACGCATTGCAAAACCTGCCTGGTGGTGCGGCGTGAGGGATCCACGATTCGGCGCTACTGCCATATCGGCACCGGCAACTACAACAGCAAGACCGCGCGCCTCTATGAAGATGTCGGCCTGCTGACCGCCGCCCCGGACATCGGCGCGGACCTCACCGATTTGTTCAATTCGCTCACCGGTTATTCGCGCAAGGACTCGTACCGCAACCTGTTGGTCGCGCCAAACGGCGTCCGCAGAGGGATCATCGAACGGATCGAACGCGAAATTGCGGCCAAGCAGTCCGGCGCCGATGCGGGCATTCGGCTCAAAGCCAACGCATTGGTCGACGAGCAGGTGATCGATGCGCTTTACCGAGCATCGCAGTCGGGTGTCGGCGTCGAGGTCGTGGTTCGCGGCATCTGCGCATTGCGTCCGGGGGTGGCCGGCTACTCCGAAAACATCTCGGTGCGCTCGATTCTGGGCCGCTTCCTCGAGCACTCGCGCATTATTCACTTCCGCGCCACCGACGAGTTCTGGATCGGAAGCGCCGACATGATGCATCGTAATCTCGATCGACGAGTCGAGGTGATGGCTCAGGTCAAGGATCCGAGGCTGGCTTCGCAATTGAACGATGTCTTTGATTCCGCCCTCGACCCGGCTACCCGGTGCTGGGAGTTGGACATGGACGGTAAGTGGACAGCATCGCCACGAGAGGGTGAAACGGTTCGCGACCACCAGGTGTCGTTGATGGAACGCCACCGGCAACCTTGAAACTCGTCGGCTGTGAGCTCGCCAGGGCCCGAATGACCAGCAGGAGTTGACGTGCCGAGGGACAACCCACCTCACGCAGTTCCGGACAATGCTGTTTTCGCCGCAGGTGCGGTGCTATGGCGGCCGGGTGATGGTGCCTCCGCGCCCGAGGTCGCGGTCATTCACCGTCCCCGTTACGACGACTGGTCGCTGCCCAAGGGCAAGGTCGACCCCGGCGAAACCGAACCCGTGACCGCCGTGCGCGAGGTGGCGGAGGAGACCGGCTACGCGGCGCACCTCGGCCGCCGGCTCGCCGCGGTGAGCTATCCCGTCGAGCAGAACATCAAGAAGGTCCGGTACTGGACGGCGCGCGCAATCGGCGGCGAGTTCAGCCCGAACGACGAAGTCGACGAACTCAAATGGCTTCCCGTGGCCGAAGCCATCAAGGCGGTCGGCTACCCGCACGACCGAAAGGTACTACGTCGCTTCAAGAAGTTGCCGGCCGATACGAAGACGGTATTAGTCGTTCGGCACGGCACCGCGGGCAGCAAGTCCCGATACAAGGGTGACGACCGTAATCGTCCGTTGGACAAGCACGGGCGCGCCCAAGCCGAGTCTCTCGTCGGACAGCTGTTGTCTTTCGGCGCCAACGAGCTCTACGCCGCCGACCGGACACGCTGTCGGCAGACGATCGAACCGTTGGCCGAAGAGCTCGGTCTCACCATCAGCAGCGAACCGCTGCTGACCGAGGAAGCCTATGCGGACAACCGAAAAGCCGCCAGAAACCGGTTCCTCGAGATCGCCGCGGACACCGAAGGCACGCCGGTGATCTGCACACAGGGCAAGGTGATTCCGGATCTGATCGCGTGGTGGTGTGAGCGCGACGGGGTTCGCCCGGACAAATCACGCAACCGCAAGGGCAGTACGTGGGTGCTGTCGCTGTTCGACGGACACCTGGTCGCAGCCGATCACATCGGCAGTCCGCTCGCCGTCAAGAAATGAAATCTGCCGGGGGGGGACCCGCCCCGAAGCCGCTAGCCTCGCGACACACAAACACGCCGTGGGTCGCATTCGTTCGATTGCCGGCTTAGCCAGCACGACCCACGGCGTGTTCGATGTTGAACTTACCTGCGGCCCTTCTTGGCCGGAGCGCGCTTCACGGCCTTCTTGGCCGGGGAACGCTTCACCGCCTTCTTGGCTGCAGTGCGCTTCACGGCCTTCTTGGCCGGGGCCTTCTTCACGGCCTTCTTGACGGCTGACTTCTTCACAGCCTTCTTGACTGCCGCCTTCTTCACCGCCTTCTTGGCTGCGGTGCGCTTCACGGCCTTCTTGACGGCTGCCTTCTTCACAGCCTTCTTGACTGCTGTGCGCTTGACCGCCTTCTTGGCGGCCTTCTTGGCCGCGACCTTCTTCACGGCCTTGCGGGCGCCGCCCGCAGTCACACCACGCTTCACTGCTGGTCCTTCCGCCGGGAGGCGCTGTGCGCCAGAGACAACCGCTTTGAACTGAGCGCCGGGCCGGAAGGCCGGCACGGATGTTGGCTTAACTTTCACGGTCTCGCCGGTGCGCGGGTTACGCGCAACACGAGCGGCACGACGGCGCTGTTCGAAAACACCGAAGCCGGTAATGGTGACACTGTCACCCTTATGAACCGCACGCACGATGGTGTCTACAACATTCTCCACCGCAAGGGTTGCCGACCGACGATCCGAGCCCAGTTTCTCCGTGAGTACGTCGATGAGCTCCGCTTTATTCATGCAAAACCTCCGAAAACCAGTAGCCCACTTTGGGCCGACTAGTGGACACGGTAAACCCAATGACCACTGATTTCCAAGAGCCACGCGCAATTTCACGAGAATCTAGCGAACTTTCTTGCCCCCCTTGGGCTCCTGCCGGGGGCCCGGATAACCGGGTTCGGTGGTGATGATTTCGGCTCACTGAGCCATTTCGTCACGACTGCAAGGTGCGCGGTTTCCAGCTCGGTCGGCGCGCTTCATACGAATCGATTTCATCGCATTTCCGCAGCGTAATGCCTATATCGTCGAGTCCTTCGAGAAGTCGCCAGGCGGTGTAATCGTCAATGTTGAACGGCACCATGACCGTTCCCGCGGTGACGTTCCGATCTTGAAGATTCACAGTAATTTCCATGCCCGGATGCTCCTCAATGAGCTTCCACAACAGTTCGACATCATCTTGTGCGACTTCGGCCGCCAAGAGGCCCGCCTTGCCCGCGTTGCCCCGAAAAATGTCGGCGAAGCGAGACGAGATGACGACTTTGAATCCGAAGTCCATAAGCGCCCAGACGGCATGCTCGCGTGACGAGCCGGTGCCGAAATCGGGACCCGCCACCAACACAGACCCTTTGTCGAACGGGGCGAGATTCAGCACGAACGACGGGTCGTTGCGCCATGCCGCGAACAAGCCATCCTCGAAACCTGTTCGGGTTACCCGCTTCAAATAGACCGCCGGGATGATTTGGTCAGTGTCGACATTGGTTCGCCGAAGCGGAACCCCGATGCCGGTGTGTGTGCGAAATGGTTCCATGACGGGGCTCCTATGCGTGAGTCAGATCAGCAGGCGAGGACAACGTGCCACGCACAGCGGTGGCGGCGGCGACCGCAGGCGACACCAAATGTGTGCGACCACCCTTGCCTTGGCGCCCTTCGAAATTTCGGTTGGACGTCGATGCGCAGCGCTGTCCTGGCTCCAGTTGATCTGGATTCATTCCAAGACACATCGAGCAGCCCGCCTGCCGCCACTCCGCGCCGGCGGCGGTGAAGATCTCACCGAGACCCTCTGATTCGGCCTGCGCACGCACTCGCATCGACCCGGGAACGACGAGCATCCGCACGCCGTCGGCGACCTTGCGGCCCCTCAACACGTCGGCGACCACTCGCAAATCCTCGATGCGCCCGTTCGTGCACGAACCGACGAAGACGGTGTCGACCGTGATGTCACGCATCGCCGTTCCGGGCCGAAGGTCCATATACGCCAATGCTTTTTCGGCAGATTGACGTTCACCGTCGTTGAATATCAGCTCGGGGTCTGGCACCGCTGCCGACAGTGGCACCCCCTGCCCGGGGTTGGTTCCCCACGTCACAAACGGGCTCAGAGCCGAAGCGTCGATGTAGACCTCGGTGTCGAACTCGGCACCCTCATCGGTGCGCAGTTCACTCCACGCCGCGACGGCCGCATCCCAATCGGCGCCCTGCGGCGCGTGCGGACGACCGCGTAAGAACTCGAAGGTCGTCTCGTCGGGCGCGACCATGCCCGCGCGTGCGCCCGCCTCGATGCTCATGTTGCAGACCGTCATGCGACCTTCCATCGACAGCGCTTCGATCGCATTGCCGCGGTATTCGATGACGTAGCCCTGTCCTCCGCCGGTACCGATCTTCGCGATCACCGCCAGGATGATGTCTTTGGCACTCACACCGGCAGGCAGCTGCCCGTCGACGTTGACCGCCATCGTCTTGAACGGCCGCAGCGGCAGCGACTGCGTCGCGAGCACATGCTCGACCTCCGATGTACCGATGCCCATCGCAAGCGCACCGAACGCGCCATGCGTCGAGGTATGGCTGTCCCCGCACACCACCGTCATGCCGGGCTGGGTGAGTCCCAACTGCGGACCGATGATGTGAACGATGCCTTGCTCAACGTCACCCATCGGGTGCAACCGGATGCCGAACTCTTCACAGTTGCGACGCAGCGTTTCGACCTGAGTGCGTGACACCGGATCGGCGATCGGTTTGTCGATGTCGATCGTCGGCACGTTGTGGTCCTCGGTGGCGATGGTCAGATCCGGCCGGCGCACCGGGCGGTTGTTGAGCCGAAGGCCGTCGAATGCCTGGGGGCTGGTCACCTCGTGCACCAGGTGCAGGTCGATGTAGATGAGGTCGGGTTCGCGCGCGGCGCCTTCACCCACACCGAGGGCGACGACGTGGTCATCCCACACTTTTTCGGCGAGTGTGCGTGGTTTATCTTGGGCTGCCATCTTGACTTTCTCACATTCTGGGAAGCTAATATCTCCCTGTGAGACAGGATAGCGGTATCGGCGTGTTGGACAAAGCGGTGGGCGTGCTGCACGCGGTCGCCGATTCGCCGTGCGGACTCGCCGAACTGTGTGATCGCACCGGCCTGCCGCGGGCGACCGCGCACCGGCTCGCCGCGGGCCTGGAAGTACACCGGCTGTTGATCCGCAACGGAGACGGCCAATGGCGGCTCGGGCCCGCGCTCACCGAATTGGCAGGACAGATCAACGACCCACTTCTGGCCGCGGGCGCGGTGGTGTTGCCGCGCCTACGCGAGATCACCGGAGAGAGCGTGCAGCTCTATCGCCGCGAAGGCACCGCACGGATCTGTATCGCGGCGCTGGAACCACCTGCCGGGCTTCGCGATACCGTTCCGGTCGGCGCGCGACTGCCGTTGACGGCGGGCTCGGGGGCCAAGGTGCTGCTGGCTTACGCCGACGCCACCACTCAACAGGCAGTGTTGCCGACGGCGAAGTTCACCGATCGGACTCTCGCCGAGGTGCGCAAACGCGGCTGGGCGCAGAGCGCCGCCGAACGCGAGCCCGGAGTGGCGAGTGTGTCGGCGCCGGTGCGCGACGCTCACGGCGCGGTGATCGCTGCTGTTTCGGTGTCGGGCCCGATCGATCGAATGGGACGACGTCCAGGAGCGAGATGGGCGGCGGATTTGTTGGCGGCGGCAGATGCGCTCACGCGCCGACTGTGAAAATCGACCTTGGCACCGCAAGCTCAATCGACTCGGCATGAGAGCAAGCTCTCTGCCCTCGGCTCACTCGCTTGTCCGCAAGCTCAATCGCCTCGGCATGAGAGCAAGCTCTCTGCCCTCGGCTCACTCGCTTGTACCCCCGATGGGATTCGAACCCACGCTACCGCCGTGAGAGGGCGGCGTCCTAGGCCGCTAGACGACGGGGGCCAGAACATTTCCGGACCGCCAGCATAGCCCAGGAGGCAACGCCGACAGAAATCACCGAAATGGCTGGGGTACCAGGACTCGAACCTAGAATGGCGGTACCAGAAACCGCTGTGTTGCCAATTACACCATACCCCATGGGGCGCCCGTAACCGCAGGCCACAAGCTCTTTTCAACCCTGCTAAGCACTCGGCGCTGCCGCCGCGCGTTGTTCCGGGCCGACGAGCAGACTACCAAAGATTCGCGGGCCTATTTTCACGCCTTGGCCGTGAGGGCGGCGGCGTGGTCACGGCCCGCTCGCAGCCGCCTGAGACTGCGGTCTCGACCCAGTAGCTCGAGCGATTCGAACAGCGGTGGGCTGACCGACGCCCCGGTGGCGGCGACCCGGATCGGACCGAACGCCTTGCGGGGCTTGAGCTCCATATTCTCCAACAAGGAAACCTTCAGCGCGTTTTCGATCTCGGCGGTGGTCCACTGCCCGACCTTGTCCAGCGCGCCGAGCGCAGCGTCCAGAACGGCCACGGCGTCTGTCCCCAGTTCCTTGGCTGCAGACTTCTCGTCGAGGACGAATTCGCCGTCGTTGAGGAACTTCAGCAGGTCCCATGCGTCCCCGAGCACAACAATTCGGGTCTGAACGAGTCGGGCGGCCTCCGCGAACTGCGCGTCGTCGAGCCCCGTGTCGTGCTCGTGCTCGGCGAAGTAGGCGGCCAACCGGACGGTGAAATCCTCTTCGCTCAACATCCGGATGTGTTCGGCGTTGAGTGCGTCCGCCTTCTTCTGATCGAACCGGGCCGGGTTGGAGTTGACGTCGACGACATCGAACGCAGCCACCATCTCGTCGAGGCTGAATACGTCATGGTCCTCGGCGATACCCCAGCCCAATAACGCCAGATAGTTCAGCAGACCTTCGGGAATGAAGCCGCGATCGCGGTGGAGGAACAAATTCGACTGCGGATCGCGCTTGGACAGCTTCTTGTTGCCGTCCCCGAGAACGCTTGGCAGGTGTGCGAACTCGGGTACCCGCTCTGCGACACCAATTCGAATCAGCGCCTGATATAGCGCGATCTGGCGCGGTGTGGACGGAAGCAGATCTTCGCCGCGCAAGACGTGGGTGATCTTCATCAGCGCGTCATCGACGGGATTGACCAATGTGTACAACGGATCTCCGCTGGCGCGAGTCAGCGCGAAATCGGGAACTACGCCCGCCGCGAACGTGGTGTCCCCGCGGACCAGGTCGCACCAGGTGATGTCCTGCGCGGGCATCCGCAGCCGAAGCACCGGCCTGCGGCCCTCGTCGATGAACGCGGCGCGCTGCGCCTCGGTGAGTTCGCGGTCGAAGTTGTCGTAGCCCAGCTTCGGGTTCCGGCCGGCGGCGACGTGGCGTGCCTCCACTTCCTCTGCGGTCGAGAACGCCTCGTAGGCCTCACCGGACTCCTGTAGACGCGCAAGCACGTCACGGTAGATCTCGCCACGCTCCGACTGCCGGTACGGCGCGTATGGGCCACCGATGTCAGGACCCTCGTCGTAGGTCAACCCCAACCAGCTCAGGGCATCGAGGAGCGCCAGATAGCTTTCCTCGCTGTCCCGTTCGGCATCGGTGTCCTCCAGCCGGAACACGAACTCCCCACCGCAATGCCGCGCGTAGGCCCAATTGAACAGCGCCGTACGGATCAGGCCCACGTGCGGCGTGCCGGTCGGCGACGGGCAGAACCGCACGCGCATACCGGCCGTCATGCCTTTCCTTTGCGCACAACCGGATTCGACAAGGTCCCGATTCCTTCAATCGTGATGCTGACGGTGTCCCCGTCCTCGATCGGGCCAACACCGTCCGGCGTTCCGGTCAGGATGATATCGCCGGGCAGCAGTGTCATCACCGCCGAAATCCATTCCACGATCGCGCCGATATCGTGAATCATCAGCGACGTCCGACTGTCCTGTTTGGTCTCGCCGTTGACCTCGGTGCGCAAAGCCAGATCGGACGCATCGAGATCGGTGACGATCCACGGCCCGATCGGACAGAACGTGTCATGCCCCTTCGCCCGGGTCCATTGGCCGTCTGCTTGCTGTTGATCCCGCGCGGACACGTCGTTGCCAATCGTGTAACCCAGGATGTTCTCCGCGGCGCGGGCGGCGGGAACATCCTTGCAGGGTCGGCCGATGACTACGGCGAGCTCACCCTCGAAGTGCACCGGGTTGGCGTCGGCCGGCAGCTGGATGGGCACGTTGGGCCCGATGATCGCCGTGTTTGGCTTCATGAACATCACCGGGTGGGGGAAATCACCTCCGCCTCTTTCCGCGATGTGTGCCGCGTAGTTCTTTCCGATGCACACGACCTTGCTGGCCAGAATCGGCGCGAGCAGGCGCACATCGGCCAGCGGCCACTCCCGTCCCGTGAAGGTCGGCGTGCCGAAGGGGTGCTCTGCGATTTCTTTGGCGATCGCCTGAGTCGGATCATCGGGGGGACCCTCGATGCTGACGAAGGCGACCCCGTCGGGGCTGGCGATACGTCCAAGGCGCATTCGCTCAGCCTAGTGGCCGCGATCCTCGGTGTTGCGAGCGCTCCCGCCCCAGTGCTTTCTCAGATAATGGGATAGCAATTCAGATATGTGAGATCGACATGCGACCATGGGGGCCATGTCCGGGGACCCGATCAGCACCGCGCGACGCTGGTCGATGCTCGTCGTCGCACTGACCGCGACGACGAGCGCCAACGTGTTCATCAACGGTGCGGCGTTCCTCATTCCGAGCCTGCAACGCGAACGCGGGCTCGACCTTGCGGCGGCTGGCCTGATGTCATCGCTGCCCAGCTTCGGCCTGGTCCTCACGCTCATCGCGTGGGGTTACATCGTCGACCGCGTCGGCGAACGCATCGTGTTGACTCTCGGGTCGGTGCTCATCGCTGCGGCCGCGTTCGCGGCTGCATCCGTCGACTCATTGTTCGCCATCGGTGTGTTCCTGCTTCTCGGTGGGATGGCGGCCGCAAGCAGCAATTCAGCCAGCGGCCGGCTCGTGGTCGGCTGGTTCCCACCGGATCAACGCGGATTGGTCATGGGTATCCGCCAAACCGCGACGCCGCTGGGGGTCGGCTTGGGCGCCTTGGTGATTCCGAGAGTCGCCGAGACCTACAGCATCTCGGCGGCCTTGCTGTTCCCGGCGATTGTGTGCGCCGTCTCCGCGGTCATTTGCGCGGTGGCCGTGATCGATCCGCCGCGGCCGCCGCGCTCCGAGGCACCGGCCGAGCACCTGGCCAATCCCTACCGCGCATCGACGGTGCTGACCCGGATTCACGCCGTCTCTGTGCTGCTAGTGGTGCCGCAATCCGTGCTGTGGACGTTCGCACTGGTGTGGTTGATGACCGACCGTGGGTGGTCGGCGGCATCGGCAGGTGCGCTCATCACAGTGACCCAGGTGATGGGCGTATGCGGTCGAATCGCTGCCGGCCGTTGGTCGGATGTGACGGGCTCGCGGCTGAAACCGATTCGCACCATCGCGCTGGCGGCCGCCGTCGCGATGGGACTGTTGGCGCTGAGCGACTCGCTAAGTTCCCCGGTCAGCGTGGCGATGATGGTCGTCGCGTCCGTGATCACCGTGTCGGACAACGGGTTAGCGTTCACCGCCATCGCCGAGATAGCCGGACCGTTCTGGAGCGGCCGAGCGCTGGGTGTGCAGAACACCAGTCAGCACTTGACCGCCGCCGCTGCCGCCCCGGCTTTCGGCGCATTGATCGGCGTCCTCGGCTTTCCGGTGGCGTTCGCCGCGTGTGCGCTGCTGCCGCTGCTGGCCACGCCGCTGGTCCCGGTTGAGCCAACGCGAACGTGAAGCCTCACTCTCGTTGCGAGCGACGCGGCAGTATCACCAATGCGGCGATCAAGAAACACAGTGCGCCGATGAAGGTGCCCGTGTTGGCCAGCACGGCATCCTCGGTGACACCGGTTTCGCTGACGAACGCACCGAGCGCGGATACCGCGAAGGCCACGCAACCAATCATGTTGATCCACTCGCTCTGCCAGTCGCGGGATTTCAGCTCGACGATCCCGACGACGGCTGTCACGGCGACCACGCCAAGCACCCCGCTGAGCAGAAATGCCAGGGATCCGGTCGCATCCGGTGCCCACACCAGGCGCCGCTCCGGCTTGACCGCATGTGCCCACAGGGCGGCACCGGTGCTGATGTTGAACAGGATGGTTCCGGCGAACTGAGCAGCCGCCGAAAGCCACCCGATCCGCATCGCGGGTCCGGACAGCACCAACTGCATCCAGCCCGCGGTGGTGAAGAACCAGGAGCCGATGAAGCACAACAGATTGGCGAAACCGGCACCCGCCACTGCGGACAACCCGGGAATCGTCGCGGCCGCAAACAACGACGAGCCGATTGCGAACAACCAGCACTGCCGCGTCAGGGTGGCGACGCGACTAGAGATTTGACGCGATCCGATCGCCGATCTCAGTGGTGGACCGAGCCTCGTCGCCGCGCGTGGCCAGGTGCTGTTCGACAGCCTTGTCGACGCGGGCTGCCGCATCGATTTCACCCGCGTGGGAAAGCAACAGCGCGATCGACATGATCGCCGCCGTCGGGTCGGCGATGCCCTGTCCCGCGATGTCGGGTGCGCTGCCGTGCACCGGTTCGAACATCGACGGATTGGTCCTGGTGGCATCGATGTTGCCGCTCGCGGCCAGTCCGATGCCGCCACAGACCGCGGCGGCCAAATCGGTGACGATGTCGCCGAACAGGTTGTCGGTGACGATGACATCGAACCGCCCCGGGTCGGTGACGAGGTGGATGGTCGCGGAGTCGACGTGCTGATAGGCGATCTCGACATCGGGGTACTCGGTGCCGACCTCTTGCACGGTGCGCCACCAGAGTGCACCCGCATACGTCAGGACGTTGTTCTTGTGCACCAAGGTCAACTGCTTGCGCCGGCGTGCGGCGCGGCCGAATGCGTCCTGCACGACCCGTCGCACGCCGAACGCGGTGTTGACACTGACTTCGGTGGCGATTTCATGGGGTGTGCCCACGCGGATCGCCCCGCCGGTCCCCGTGTACGGGCCTTCGGTACCTTCACGGACCACGACGAAGTCGATCTCCGGGTTTCCCGCCAGCGGACTGCTCACCCCCGGATAGAGCCGGGCTGGGCGCAAGTTGATGTGATGGTCGAGTTCGAACCGGATCCTCAGCAGCAGACCCCGTTCGAGCAGGCCGCTGGGCACCGATGGATCGCCGATCGCACCGAGCAGGATCGCATCGTGCGCGCGAAGCTCGTCGAGCACGGATTCGGGTAGTACCTCGCCAGTGGCGTGGTACCGCCTCGCCCCGAGGTCGTAGTTGGTCTTGTTCACACCTGGCAGCACGGCGTCGAGCACCTTGACCGCCTCGTCGACGACCTCCGGGCCGATGCCGTCGCCTGCGATGATCGCCAGTTTCACGTGAGGTCCACCACTTCCAGCAGCTTGGCGCCGACAGCCGCGGTGATCGCGGCACGGACGTCGGAGGGAACATCGCGGTCGATACGCAACAGGATCGTCGCGCCCGGCCCCTCCGCGTCCTCGCTGAGCTGGGCCGCGTGAATGTTGATGTCGGCGGCGCCAAGGAGCGTGCCGATCTTGCCGAGCGTGCCCGGCTGGTCGATGTAGTTGGCGATCAGGTAGACGCCCTCGGCGCGCAGATCGAAGTTGCGGCCGTTGATCTGAACGATCTTCTCCACCAGTTGCGGACCCGACAGCGCGCCGGACACATTGGCCACCGAGCCGTCGGAGTACACCGCACGGACGTCGACGACGCTGCGGTGGTTCGGACTCTCGGTCGCGGTACTGATGTCGGCCTCGACACCGCGCTCGGCGGCAAGCGCAGGCGCGTTGACAAACGTCACCGGGTCTTCGATCACAGCGCTGAACAAACCGCGCAACGCCGAAAGCCGAAGTATGTCGACGTCTTCAGAGGCCAGCTCACCGCGGACCTGAATCGACAGCGACACAGGTAGTTCGGCGGACAGCACACCGACCAGCAGCCCCAGCTTGCGCACCAGATCCAGCCACGGCGCGACCTCCTCGCCGACGACACCTCCGCCGACATTGACCGCGTCGGGCACGAACTCTCCGGCCAGCGCCAGCTTCACACTCTCGGCGACATCGGTGCCCGCCCGGTCCTGAGCTTCGGCGGTCGACGCACCGAGGTGTGGCGTCACCACCACCTGCGGCAATTCGAAAAGCGGGCTGTCCGTGCACGGTTCGGTGGAGAACACGTCGAGACCTGCGCCGCGCACATGGCCGCTGTTGATGGCGTCGGCCAGCGCGGCCTCGTCGATCAGCCCGCCGCGAGCGGCGTTGACGATGATGACGCCCGGCTTGGTCTTCGCCAGATTCTCCTTGCCGAGGAGGCCCGCTGTCTCCTTGGTCTTGGGCAGATGCACCGAGATGAAGTCGGCGCGGCCCAACAGTTCGTCGAGGGTGAGCAGTTCGATACCCAGTTGGGCGGCTCGGGCTGCAGACACGTACGGGTCGTACGCGACGACGTGCGTGCCGAAGGCGGCCAGTCGCTGGGCCACCAGTTGTCCGATCCGCCCGAGGCCGACGACGCCGACGGTCTTGCCGAAGATCTCGGTGCCGGAGAACGCCGAGCGCTTCCACGTGTGCTCGCGAAGCGTCGCATCGGCGGCGGGGATCTGCCGCGCCGCCGAAAGCAGGAGCGCCAGTGCATGCTCGGCGGCACTGTGAATGTTCGAGGTCGGCGCGTTGACCACCAGGACGCCGCGGGCGGTGGCGGCATCCACGTCGACGTTGTCCAGACCGACGCCGGCACGGGCGACGATCTTGAGCTTCGGCGCTGCGGCGAGCACCTCGGCGTCCACGGTGGTCGCCGAGCGCACCAGTAGTGCGTCGGCCTCGGGCACGGCGGCGAGTAACTTCTCTCGGTCCGGACCATCGACCCAGCGCACTTCTACCTGGTCACCCAGTGCGGCGACGGTCGAGGGCGCCAACTTGTCAGCGATCAATACAACGGGCAGGCTCACGCGGCCAGCCTAATGGGCTGTAATTGGGCGGTGGACGTCACCGTGGTCGGCAGTGGACCCAACGGATTGGCCGCCGCCGTCATCTGCGCGCGGGCCGGTCTGTCAGTGCAGCTTTTCGAAGCGCAGCCGACGTTGGGAGGCGGCGCGCGGACCCTGGCCGACCCCGAGTTCAGCGACGTCTTCCACGACGTCTGCTCCGCTGTGCATCCGCTGGCACTCGCATCGCCGTTCCTGACGGCGTTCGATCTACCCGCCCGCGGTGTGACCTTGAAGGTGCCCTCCGTCTCGTACGCCAATCCGCTTCCTGGCAAGCCGACGGCGGTCGGCTATCACGACCTCGACCGCACCTGCGCAGAGCTGCTCCACGGCGATTCGTGGCGCCGGCTGCTCGGTCCGCTCACCGACCGTGATGCTGGTGTCGTCGACTTCCTCCTCGGCGACAAACGTTCCATTCCGAGCGATCCGATCGCCGCCGCGTTCATCGCCCGAAACATGCTCGAGCAGGGCACCCCGCTGTGGGGCAGGCTCGCCGGCGAAGACGCCCGCGCGTTGTTCACCGGCGTTGCCGCACATGCCATCAACCGGATGCCGTCGTTCGTCACCACCGGTGCCGGACTGATGTTGGCCACACTTGCGCACACCGTCGGCTGGGCTATTCCGGTGGGCGGCAGCCAAGCTATTCCTGACGCGTTGATCGCCGACCTGCGCGCTCACGGCGGCACCATCACGGCGGGCGCAGAGGTCACCGAACCACCAGGCGGCGTCGTGCTTTTCGATACTGCGCCGACCGCGCTGTTGTCCATCTACCGGAACAGAGTGCCGGCTCGATACGCAAAAGCGTTGCAGCGCTATCGTTTTGGTCCCGGGGTCGCCAAGGTGGACTTCGTGCTCTCTGACGAGATTCCCTGGACTGATCCACGTGCGGCCCAGGCCCCGACACTGCACATGGGCGGCAGCCGGGAGCAGATGGCGCTTGCCGAAAAAGAAATCGCGGCGGGCAGGCATGCCGAATGGCCGATGGTGCTCGCCGCTCTCCCCCACCTTGCCGACCCGAACCGTACTGATGCGCAGGGACGCAGGCCGCTGTGGGCGTATGCGCACGTGCCGCACGGCTCGAGCGTCGACCAGGCCGAAGTGGTGACGAAGGTATTCGAGCGGTTCGCACCCGGCTTCCGCGATGTCGTTGTGGCGGTGCGGTCGGTACCTGCATCGCAGTTGTCCGACCACAACGCCAACCTCGTCGGCGGTGACATCGGTGTCGGCGGCAACTCCCTGATGCACGCGCTGACCGGACCGACGCCGCGATTGAACCCGTGGAGCACACCGATCCCGAAGGTCTACCTGTGCTCGTCAGCGACTCCGCCCGGCGGCGGCGTGCACGGGATGGCCGGGCTCTACGCGGCGCGCACGGTGCTACGCCGCGAGTTCGGGATCAAGACCTTGCCAGGCCTCTCGCCGTAGCCGCCAGGTCTACCCGCCGGACGCGAAGAAGTCGATGGCCGCGCGAAGGCTGTCCAGGCGCGGTGCGTGAAGCTCCTCAATCACCGCATCCCACCCTGGGCCGCCGACACTGACCGACGCATGTGCGGCCAGGTCGTTGACCATCCGAACGTCGGCGGTGTCCGCCGTTTGCGACCACAACAGCGCGGCCACCGGGCGCCCTCTGCGTTGGACCGCATCGATGATCGCTGTGCGCGGGACGTCGGCGCCGAGCATCAGCGCGCTGCGTCCATGCTCGACGAGTGCAGCGCGCAACGCTTCCAGGGCAAGCGAGTGTGTTTCACGCGAAGTGCACGCGAGGATGATCGAGGGGTTTTCGTTCGGTTCAGCGATGGGGAAACGCTGCAGGGAGCGCGACACCGTCCAGGACAGCGCATGCTCGACATCGATGCAGCCCTCTCCCTGGGCCTGCCGCAGCGCAATCGCATCGAATGCCGGGCGTACCAGTTGATCCCACGTGTCGAGCACACCGAAGTGGCGCAGGTGACGATCGAGCAGCAGGCCCGCGGTGAACACATCGAAATCGAAGGCGGACTCAAGCAGCGTAGCGACGTCACCACGCGCCGGCCGCACTGAGTCGATCGCCGTCCGCGCCGCACTGCGCGGGCTGGCGCCCTCGACGATCAATTCGTACATCCGACGCGCGACCTCGATATCGGTCTCGCTGTAGAGGCGGTGCCGGCCCGGACTGTGTTCGGGAGGACCCACGCCGTAGCGCTGATTCCAGCTGCGCAGCGTCGCGGTGGGCACGCCAACGCGTTCGGCGACGACGCGGACCGGGAACAGAGGTTCGTCCGCGTCGGTGCTCTGGGCACTCTTAGCCTCGATCCACCGACTGACCTGGTGTGTGGCTGTGAGGTCGGGCTGTCGTTGGTCGTCGGGTTGTGCGCATGAGGTAGCTGCTGGTTTGCCCAGCTTTTCCTCTGCGCTCCGTTCGGGGGCTTTCGG
>NZ_NVQE01000002.1 GCF_002591975.1 Mycobacterium neglectum
TTCGGTCATCGCAGGTGAGACTACGGCCGGGGTACGACATTAGCCGCCAGATTCACTGAGATATGCGTGACACACCGAAAACCGCCAGGTCAAATGCGAAACCCGCCAGATATACCGAGACAGGACAGCAATTTGGGTGCCGCATGATTCATCAGATGAAAACGGCGACGTTAACTTGACATAATGTGGCTTATCGGCACTTTGTCGACCAGGCTGAACCCCGTGAAGTGCACGAACCCCGGGAACAGACGGGCGCCCGCACTCTGTGACGGCTTGGGCTATCGACCGCGCCGCGGGACCTGGCGTACGCGCAAGTCGCGTCATCGGTCCTAGGTTCATACTCCCAATCCGGCGAGTCTGCGACGAAACCCTGCGTATGTCTCCGTCGACCGGCTTTGGCGTCAGCATTGGCCACTCTTCCCTTCCCGTCCGTGCCGTCTCAATTTGTCACAGTGACGAATTAGTCTGTGACACATGCGCACTGGGGTTACGCTTTTGGCTGGTGGCCGGCCATTCACCGATGTGCACACGACCGATTCTTGCGCTCGACGGATTCGCCAACGCCGAGTCTGTTCGGGTGTTCCGCCCCCAAGGTCGCGGGCTCCCCTTCTCCCTGCACCCCGCCCCAATGCGTCACAGTGACGAATTATCCTGTGGCCAACGGCATTTGAGTTATCGCATCCCGCTTACCAGCTCAGGATGACGCCGCTTCGGCCTCGGTTAGGCCACCCTTGGCCCGGCTGGGGGGCACGTGTCGTCGGCACTGCCTTGATCGACACGCTCCCACTGGTCTCGCACCGGACGAAACTGCCGGCATCGTGACAGGTTTGCCGTGCGTCTGCGATGGGAGCCGAAATCAGCGACGCCGCAATCACGCCCACCAACAGCACCGAACTCTTTCCGCGCTTGGCCATTTGGCCGACCCCTCTCACCGGGACTTGGTCTGTCATTCGGACCGGGCTCGTCACGGGCACGCCGATGCGAGAATCCGGGCGTTCGGATCCAGCGGCGCATTGGCCTCCTGGGCATGCCGGAACGCATCATCACGGGCGGTCTCCACCGTCGGACCGGCACCGCCTGCCACGACCCCGCTGCCGTCATCGCCGACGGATACGATGCACAAATTGTCGTTGGTCACCTCGTCGCGGCTGCAATCCAGGGCGCCGGCCTGCTGACACGCCGCGATCACGGCCGCCGACGCCGCCTCATTGGTCGGCCCGGTCGCGCTGAATCCGACCAGTGCCACGTCGAGCACACCGGAGCCTACGGCCACGGAGATATCACCATCAGGCTCAACCACACCGCCCGGTCCGTCGGCCCAGGCCGAGCCGGCCCAAACGACCGCGGCGAGTACGCCCGTTGCGAAAACCGCGGTATACCTGGCGAAAGCAACCATTCCGACCCTCTCGTAAGACCCGATGTGCGGGACGCTCGATAGCGTAAACCCTGCTGGTTGGCATTACGCGCAGAAGACGTCGATCCGCGCATGGACTGAAGGCCGAATGTGGTTACGACGTGCTCGGCCACGGGCTATCCAGATTTACGGATCGAGCACCTCAGCCGCCACCCGTACCGACAGCGGCAGGAAGGTTTGGCAACCGCCTATCGATATGACATGCGTATTCGCGAACCGGCGTCACACCTCGGCGTGGAGCGGCGCGATGTCGACATAGATGCGCCAGTCTCGCACCAGATCACCGTCGTAGGTCAGGATGTCGGAATTCGGAACGGTCACAGAGTGCCCGTCGATGCGGAGGTACTCGACGTCGATCTGAACGATCGTGGTGTCCTCCACATCCCACAGATTCTTGATGTGGTGATTCAAGCCTTTGATCGTCGAGAAGAACTGTCCGACAAACTCTTTAACGGCCGATCGTCCGACGACAGGCTCAGCATTACCGAACTGAAACACTACATCTTCGGACAGGCGCCCCACAAAACCGTCGACATCCATCGCGTCGATGTCAGCGAACGTTGCGCGGATAGCAGATTCGCGACTCATATATTCTCCCGTTCATCCACTTCACCGCGGTCGCGGCTAGATCAACGCTGCGGAGTCGGCTCGCAGCGTCTAGGTACTTGACGTCGCATCGTGCGTTTCATTCGCCCGATCACGATGTAGAGGGCCCCATTTCAGCGTCAGTGGGGCGCTCGGCCGCGTGAGTTCAGTCCCGAGTCGCTTCGAGAATTGAAAAGGGGCTGGCGGTCGCGACCACCCGGTCGAGGGTGAATCCCGCGGTGGCCAGCAGTTCGCGGTATTCGTATTCGGATCGTTCCTTGCCGGTCAGCATCCCTAGCATCGTAAGGTCGAGGGCCTTGATGAAGTGAGGTTCGTCGCCAGGGGGAACTACCCCTTCGATGAGCAACACACGTGCACCTTTGTCGGCGGCCGACGCGATAGCCGCGAGAATGCGCCGGCTTTCCTCGTCGCTCCAGTCGTGGAGGATAAAGCCAAGAACGTAGATGTCCGCTTTCGGCACTGCGGTGAAAAAGTCGCCGCCGATCCGTTCGATGCGGTCGGTGAGACCCGCAGCGGCGACACTGGATTCCGCGTTCGAGATAACGGTGGGTCGGTCGAATACGATGCCGCGCCGCGTGGGGTCGCCGTCTCGGTGCAGGAGCTCGATGAGCACACTGCCGTTGGATCCACCGATGTCGGCGACCACCCGGCCGGGTGGGAGCTGATAGCCATCGAACATGCCCGTACGCAAGGTCGACGTCAAGTTGGCCATTGCTTGGCTGAACAATGCTTCCCGTTCACTGTCCCGGGCGAGCCACTCGAAGAGTGGCTCGCCAAAGTACTTGTTGCAAGCGGGTTCACCGCTGCGGACGGTGTGAATCAGTTCGCTAAAAGGCAGGTAATGGGTTTCCATCCACAGCCGCGCAAAGGCGTGCAGCGATTGCGAGTGCGTCTCCGACAAGGTGGCGCCGATCGGGGTGATGCTGACGAGTTCGCCCTCTGTGCTAAAGACGCCAAGCGGCGCAAGGGTTCGCACGATTCGTGCCAATGCCTCTGGAGCGGCTTCTGTACGCGTCGCGAGTTCGGCGACTGTCTTGGGCCCGTCCTGTTCGAGGATCGTCGCCACTCCCAGCTTGGCCACCACGTAGACCGCCTGCGATATCTGAAAGCCCGTCATCAGTTGCATCATGGCGGCGGTGCTGGGTGCCAGATCCGCATTCTTGGAGCTCAATGTCGTAAACCCTTCCGTGAAGTTGCCATACCGGTGAACCTGTGATCGCGTCCACGGTCTTGATGGCTCGATCCCTACGTTGATATAGACGTGAGCGTCGGCAGATTCGTTCGCACGCGCGGTGACTGCACCCGCGAGGTCTCGTCGTAGTTGAACGAGATGACGTCGAGAAATGCCGGCGCGGGTTGGCGAGTCACTCACGCAGGTCGTTCTCCGGCACGTATCTTGCGCCGTAGGACTATTGGATCACCCAACTACTCGCTGGGCTCGTCGTCGGCCGGTTGAGCGCGTTCGGGTACGCCATTGCCCGCCACCTGATCGGCCAACTCCAAGCCCGCGCCGGCATAGACGTTGAACGCGATGTCGACACCGTGATCCCTCGCCCACTGCACCTCGTCGTCGTATCTGGCGACGGCGGCGACCTCACCGCTGAATCCCGACTCGCGCAGGCATGCGAGTGCGGTGACGTTGGCGCCGTGTCGTGGCATCGCGAGCACGGCGATGCGGACCGACTCGGAATGTCGTAGTTGGTGCCAGAAGTCCAGGTCGGTGGCATCACCTTCGATGACGCGTAGCCCTTCGGCTGCGAGTCGCTCGACGCGTGGCCCGTCGTAGTCGACACCGACGACCCGTAGTCCGTAGTGATCGGTCATTCGTTGGTAGGCGGCGAACCCGACGCGGCCCATACCGATCACCACGACCTCGGCGTCGCCGGCGTCGGCTGGCCGTTCCTCCGGGACAAGGGCATTTTCGTCCTGAGCGGGTAGCCGGGTCGCGATCTTCTCCACCATCAGGTGTCCGCGTCCGTTTACGAATGCCGCGAGTACGAAACTCAGCGCCACCGCTATCGACATCTCCACGAGCCAGGCTTGGGCCAGCAGTCCGGCCGAGACGCCGACCGACACCACGATCAATCCGAATTCTGAGTAGTTCATCAGGCCGAGTCCGGCGAGCAATGCGGTGCGATACCGCAGCTTCATGCGCGACAGCAACAGCACGTACCACGCCGCCTTGAACGGCAGGAGCAGCACCATCAGCAGCGCGACGCCGATCGTCGGCAGGTCGGGTAGTCCGGTCAGGCCGATCGATACGAAGAAGCCGACGAGCAGCAGTTCCTTGATGTGGAACAGCGAGCGTGACAGCTCGGAGGAAGCCGAGTGCGACGCCAGCAGCACACCGATGATCAGAGCGCCGAGGTCACCCTTGAGCCCGACCGCGGAGAACAACGCATATCCGGGTACCAACGCCATCACGATCCCGAACAGCGACTGCATCTCCCCGTGTCCCAGGCGACTCCAGATCTTGCGCACGAATCGGGTCAGCGGCCACAGGCCGACCAACGTCAGCGCCCAAGGGCTGGGCAGATGACCGCTGGTCGCAGTCAGGAAAACCACGGCGACGATGTCCTGCATGACCAGGATGCCGATGGCGACGCGGCCATACAGCGCGTGCGATTCGCCCCGTTCCTCGAGAACCTTGACCACGAAGACGGTGCTGGAGAACGACAGCGCGAAGGCGAGCAAGGCGATCGTTTGCACACTCTGCCCGGACAGCATGGCCACTCCGGCCACCGCGGCCAGCCACAGGGTGATGCTCCCGAGAACAACGCTGACCAGCATGTGCACGGAGGTGGTCAACCAGACTTCGCGGCGCAGCAGGATGCGGGCGTCGAGCTTGAGGCCGATTGCGAAGAGCAACAGTGTCACGCCCAAATCTGCCAGCACTTCCAGTTGCGGTATGTCCTCGACATTGAGGGCGTTGATGACGAACCCCGCCGCCAGGAACCCCACCAGAGGCGGCAGGCGCAGCGCCATCGCAAGGCCGCCGAGACCGAAAGTGATGACGAGATAGATGGCGACTACTGTCACGCGCGCCCCCTTGATCTAGGTGTCGGTGGTGCTGAAGTTCTCCAAGTATCCCGGCAAACGTCTGAATTCTCTGCGCACTGCCAACGCCTGGTGCCTTGAGGACGAAAGACGCCGAAGAGGCTCGGCATCACTCCCCCTCAATGGCGTTGCGCTGCAACGGGCAGCTGATTGACCAAAGGGCAGACAGTCCAATGAACGTGCGGCACAGTTGATAGATGGCGAGCAAGGTTCCCAGCCCTAAAGACATCGTGGCTGCCGCGCAGGCGGCGGCGGACAGCGCGCAGGCTGCCGCGCGGGAGGCGGCCGAGACTGCGCAGTCCGCCGCCGGCGCAGCGCTGCGCATCCCGCCCGCGTCGATACAGCTCGCGAGTCAGTTGCCCGATCTGATCGAGAACCTGGCGATTGCGACGGAGCGGCTGAACACGGCGATCGATCGTGCCGAACGCTACCTCGCGCTCGCTGACCCGATGATCCGGACGATGGACGCGGTACTGCCGCAACTCGAAGCGCTCGTCGCTACCGGTAACGAGGTCTACGGCGCTGTGTCGTCGCTGCCGGGTGTCGCCACTCTGAGCCGACTCGCCACCCGTGGGTCGGCCGCGCCTGTCACCAAGAAGCCGTCGAGTGGCCGCCGCTCGAAGAAGACCGAGCAGTGACAGCGGTTTGCGCTCAGGTCCGATGGAGCCAGTCTCGTGACCGTATCCGCCACGTCGCCTTCGCGTAGTCGAATTCTGAGTGCGGCCACTGGGTGACGATCCGCCCGGTCGGCGATCGGTAGTAGCTGTCGCATTGCGTCCAGATCGTCTGCTCCAGATCTGCGGAAATCTGCTCATTGAACCGGGATTCGACTTCAGGTCGCAGGTCGAGGTAGCCGCCTCGCCCGGCCAACCGGCTTACCGCGCTGGCGACCATGCGGGCGCCTGCCTCGAGCACATAGATGATCGAGTTCGCGCCCTGGTTGGTGTTGGGTCCATACAACATGAAAAAGTTCGGAAAACCGCTCACGGCGACACCGAGGTAGGCCTGCGGATCCAGACCCCAACGGTCGTGGAGGCTTTCGCCGCCGAGCCCGACGACGTCGAGACCCGACAGGTAGCTGCTGGTCTCGAATCCCGTTGCGAGCACTAGCGCGTCGATGTCGACCACTCGACCGCCTGCGGTGATCACGGCTGTCGCGGTGACCCGTTCGATCGGATCTGTCACCAGTTCGACGTGCGGACGCTGCAGCGCCACATAGTATTTGTCGCCGAGCAGGACGCGCTTGCACCGGAACGGATACCGAGGGGTCAGCGCATCGCGCATTGCCTCGTCGGTGACGTGGCGCCGCAGAAAGTTCTCCGACAGCTCCTGAACCACCGCCATCCTCGGGTGGTCGGGCGTCAACGCGGTGTTGTCGTGCTGCATCTTCCACAGTCGCCACCGCTCCCGCAACGCGGCCCACGGGATCCGGCGGAATCGGGTGCGCTCGTCAGCGCTGTAGTGCCGATCCTCTTTGGGCACCATCCACGGAGGCGTGCGCTGGAAGACCGTCAGCTGCGCTGCGGTTTCGGCAAGTTCGGGGATGACCTGCACCCCGCTGGCCCCGGTACCGATGACGGCGATCCGCTTGCCGGTCAGGTCGATGTCCGCGTTCCACTGCGAGGTGTGCATGAGGTCGCCGGTGAACTCTGTAATGCCCACGATCTCGGGATACCTTGCGGCGCCGAACAACCCCACCGCGCTCACGATGACGTCCGCGACCAGCGTCCGACCGTCGGTGAGCTCGACGTCCCAGTGCGCATCGAGCTCGCTCCAGACGAGCCGCTGCACGCCGGTGCCCAGCATGAGGTGGCGGCGCAGGTCGAAGTCATCGGCCACCGACTCGAGGTACGACAGGATCTCGGGCTGATAGGCGTAGGTACGGGTCCAGTTGCGGTTCGGCGCGAACGAGAAGGAGTACAGGTGGCTCTGGATGTCGCAGGCCGCGCCCGGGTAGGTGTTCTGCCGCCAAGTGCCGCCGACACCGTCGGAGCGTTCGATGATCGACAGATCGTCGATACCCTTGCGGCGTAACGCGACCGCCGCGGCAAGTCCGCCGAAGCCGGCGCCGATGATCACTACCCGCGGTGACCCGCCACGGCGAGTCAGAGACCGAACACGACCGGTGAGGTATCGGCCGCGCCCCTCATCGAGGGATACCTGTGCGGATCTCGAACCCTTCCGGTGCGCCGTCCGCGCGGGACGCGTCGAGAATGTCGGCGTATTCGGTCGGGGTGCCGTAGAAGAAGCTGCCCTGACGCGTCTTCGCGTTCGCCTGTCCTTCGCGGTTGTAGTAGCCCGGTGTGCAGGCTTTGGCCCGTTCGGCGCTGGCTCCGGTCCGTGCGACCACCGTGTCGACCCACGACGACTCGGCGTCGACCGTCGCCTCCAGTTGCGTGACGTCGTTGCTCAGCGCCCACGCGATCACCTCCGCGCTGTGCCGCGCCTGCACGTCAAGGAGATACGGAAAATTCACGGTGAACCCGGACTGCGCGATGGACAGGATGAAGCAGTTCGGAAAGCCGTTGACGGTGAGGCCGTGCAGCGTTCGCACGCCGTCGCTCCACTTCTCGGTGAGTGTCACCGCGTCTCGCCCGATGATCTCGAAGCCGGTCCGCCGCGAGTAGTCGGTGCCGACCTCGAAACCGGTTGCGAAGATCAGACAGTCGATGTTGTGCTCCGTACCGTCGACGACCACACCGCCGCGGGTGATGCGCTCGACGCCCTTGCCTTTGGTGTCGACGAGAGTCACGTTGTCCCGGTTGAACGTCTGCAGATAGTCGTCGTGGAAGCAGGGGCGCTTACAGAAGTACCCGTACCAGGGTTTGAGCGCTTCGGCCGTCGCGGGATCGGCCACGATCGAATCGACGCGGGTCCGAATCTCTTCCATCTTGGCGAAGTCGGCCATTTCCACTGCACGTAGGCGCTCTTCGTCGGACACCCCCTCGACCGCGGTCTGCCGCATCAGGAAGAGCTTCTTGACGATGCTGGTCCATGCGTCGTCGACGAGGTCCTCGTCGGCTTCGCCGCCCGCCGTGAGCAGCTGGAAATTCTCTATCCGGCGACGCTGCCATCCGTCCGGTAGCGACTCCGACCATGTCGGATCGGTCGGTCGGTTCCCGCGTACATCGACGGTCGACGGCGTGCGTTGGAAGACGAGTAGCTGCTGGACCGCCTTCGCGATGTGGGGCACGCATTGGATGGCGGTGGCGCCGGTTCCGATGATCCCGACTCGCTTGTCCGCCAGCTTCCCGAGATCAGAACCCGTGTAGTCGTAGTCCCACCGGCTGGTGTGAAACGTGTGCCCCTCGAAGGCCGTGATTCCTTCGATGCCCGGCAGTTTCGGCTTCTGCAGATAGCCGTTGGCCATCGCGACGAAGCGGGCGCGAATGGCGTCGCCGTGATGGGTCGCGATGATCCAGCGCTGAAGTTCGGCCTCCCAGCGGATCTCGTGGACCTCGGTCTGCAGGCAGATGTCGCGATACAGGTCGTAATGCTCGGCGATGCTCTTGCAGTGCGCGAGAATTTCGGGGCCCTTCGCGTACTTCTCGGTCGGGACGTAACCCAACTCCTCTAGCAGCGGCATGTACACGTACGACTCGACATCGCAGGCGATACCCGGATATCGATTCCAGTACCAGGTGCCGCCGACGTCGGCGGCCTTGTCGATCAGCCGGATGCTCTGTACGCCCAGTTCCCGGAGCCGGGCCCCGGTGAGAAGCCCGCCGAACCCGGCGCCGATGATCGCGACGTCGACGTCGTCGGTCAACGGCTCGCGGGTGAACTCCTCATCACTCCAGGGGTCGTTCGCGAAGTCAGCGAACACACCTGAGGTCTCGACGTACTGCGCGATGCCGTCGGGGCGCAGTCGGCGATCCCGTTCCTGCGCGTATTTCTGCCGCAGCGCATCTACGTCGAATTCCACGCCCGGCATCTTGCCGCGAATCCTAGTCAGGCGTCGACGTATTCCGCGAGATGTTCGCCGGTCAGGGTGGTTCGCTTGGCGACGAGGTCGGCAGGGGTTCCTTCGAACACGACTCGGCCGCCGTCGTGGCCCGCTCCCGGACCGAGGTCGATGATCCAGTCCGCATGTGCCATGACTGCCTGGTGGTGCTCGATCACGAGCACCGACTTCCCAGCATCGACCAGGCGGTCGAGCAGGCCTAGGAGCTCCTCGACGTCGGCGAGGTGCAGACCCGAGGTCGGCTCGTCGAGTACATAGATATCGCCCTTGTCGCCCATCTGGGACGCGAGTTTGAGCCGTTGCCGCTCACCGCCGGACAGCGTGGTCAGCGGCTGACCGAGCGACAGGTAGCCCAGCCCGACATCGGCGAGGCGCTCCAGAATCTTGCGCGCGGCCGGGGTGGCCGCGTCGCCCTCGCCGAAGAATTCAAGCGCGTGGGCCATCGACATCGCCAGTACCTCGGCGATGTTGCGACCGCCGAACGTGTACTCCAACACAGAGATTTGAAAACGCCTGCCCTCACACTCCTCGCAGGGCGATTCGACGGTGGCCATGACACCCAATTCGGTGAAGATGACTCCGGCCCCGTTGCAGGTTGGGCATGCGCCCTCGGAATTGGCACTGAACAGAGCCGGTTTCACCCCGTTGGCTTTCGCGAACGCCTTTCGGATCGGATCCAGCAGTCCGGTGTAGGTCGCCGGATTGCTGCGTCGTGAACCGCGGATCGGCGCCTGGTCGATCACCACGACGCCGTCGCGGCCGGCAACCGACCCGCTGATCAACGAGCTCTTGCCCGAACCCGCCACGCCGGTGATCACGCACAGCACGCCGAGCGGGATGTCGACGTCCACCTTTTGCAGATTGTGCGTTGACGCCCTGCGGACCTCCATGACCTCGGAGGATGTGCGCACCGAGTCCCGCAGCGCCGCGCGGTCGTCGAGGTGGCGGCCGGTGATGGTATCGCTCTTCCTCAACCCCTCGATCGTGCCTTCGTAGACGACCTGGCCGCCGTCGCCGCCGGCACCGGGACCAAGGTCGACGACGTGATCGGCGATGGCGATCACTTCAGGTTTGTGTTCCACGACCAAGACGGTGTTGCCCTTGTCGCGCAGTTGCAGCAGAAGGTCGTTCATGCGCGCGATGTCGTGGGGATGCAACCCGACCGTCGGCTCGTCGAAGACGTAAGTGACATCGGTGAGCGCCGATCCGAGATGTCGAATCATCTTGACGCGCTGGGCTTCACCGCCCGATAAGGTTCCGGCCGGGCGGGCCAGTGAGAGGTAACCCAGCCCGATCTCGACGAACGAGTCGAGGGTGTGCTGCAAGGACGCCACCAACGGTGCCACCGACTTGTCGGTGACACCGCCGATCCACTCGGCGACATCGCTGATCTGCATCGCGTAGACATCGGCGATGCTGTGGCCCGCGATCTTCGAGGATCGGGCCGTATCGGACAGCCGGGTCCCGTCGCACTCGGGGCACGTCGTGAACGTCACCGCCCGCTCTACGAAGGCACGGATGTGCGGCTGCATCGCTTCGACATCCTTGGCCAGGAAGGACTTCTTTATCTGCGGAATCAGCCCCAGGTAGGTCAGGTTCACCCCGTCGATCTTGAGTTTGGTCGCCTCCTTGTGGAGCAGCGCATCGAGTTCCTTCTTGGTGAACTCACTGATCGGCTTGTCTGGGTCGAAGAAGCCACAGCCGTTGAAGATTCGTCCGTACCAGCCCTCCATGCTGAACCCAGGAATGGTGAGCGCGCCCTCATTGAGCGACTTGCTGTCGTCGTACAGCGCGGTCAGATCGATGTCGTTGACCCTGCCGCGACCCTCACAGCGCGGGCACATACCGCCGACGATGTTGAAGTCACGGCGCTCCTTGACGGTGCGCCCGCCCTTCTCCATCGTGACGGCCCCGGCTCCGCTGATGGAGGCCACGTTGAACGAAAATGCTTGTGGTGAACCGATATGGGGCTTGCCGAGCCGGCTGAACAGGATCCGTAACATCGCACCGGTGTCGGTTGCGGTGCCGACCGTGGAGCGGGGGTCGGCACCCATACGCTGCTGATCCACGATGATCGCGGTCGTCAGGCCCTCGAGAACGTCGACGTCAGGCCGCGCCAACGTCGGCATGAAACCCTGAACGAAGGCGCTGTAGGTCTCGTTGATCAGCCGTTGCGATTCAGCGGCGATTGTGTCGAAGACCAACGAGCTCTTGCCCGAACCCGAGACTCCGGTGAATACCGTCAGCCGGCGCTTGGGCAGCGCGACGTCGACGTCCTTGAGATTGTTCTCGCGCGCGCCGTGCACGCGGATCAGGTCATGGCTGTCGGCGGCGTGACCCACTCAGCTCAGCTCCTGGATACGGATCATGTTGCCTGCCGGATCACGCAACGCGCAGTCGCGCACGCCGTAGGGCTGCTCTGTCGGCTCCTGAACGATGTCGGCGTCGCCGCCCTGAATACGCTCGAAGGTCGCGTCGAGGTCCTTGGTTGCGAGGTTGATCTGGGCGTAGGTGCCCTTGGCCATCATTTCGGCGATCAGGCGGCGTTCATCCTCGGTGAGGCCTGGCGTGGCGGTCGGCGGATACAGGACGACGTTGGTGTCCGGCTGGTTGGGAGGCCCGACCGTGATCCAGCGCATCTTTCCCTGGCCGACGTCGAGGCGGACTTCGAAGCCGAGAGTGTCGCGGTAGAACGCCAAGGAGGCATCCGGGTCCTCGTGCGGGAGCATGCTGGAGTTGATGGTGATGTCCATGGCGCTCACGTTATGTGCAGCGATACGGCAGGCGCTTCTCGATTCCTGATCGGTCTGGTGATCTGTTTCTCGACGCAGTGAGGTAGGCCTGCCGAAGCGCCGGACGTCTGTTCGCGATAGGTGCTGGGCGGTATGCCGACCAACTCGGTGAACCGGGTGCTGAACGTGCCCAGCGACGAGCAGCCGACGGCGAAGCAGACCTCGGTGACCGATATATCGCCGCGCCGCAGCAGGGCCATCGCCCGCTCGATGCGCCTGGTCATGAGATAGGAGTACGGCGACTCCCCGTAGGCGCTCTTGAACTGGCGCGACAGATGTCCAGCTGACATGTTCACCCCGCGCGCGAGCGCCTCGACATCCAGCGGCTCGGCGTATTCGCGGTCCATCCGGTCGCGGACCTTGCGCAGAAGCTTGAGGTCGCGCAGGCGCTGTTCTTCCACCGGCCCGCCCGTCATGTACGCGATCGTACAAAGCGTGACAATGGCGCTGGGGAACCGGCTATTCGTAGTTGACGCCGGTCGGCGGAAACGGCCTGTTCGCGAAGTCGATCTGCGCCGCCGGGTTGGCGACGGCAGTGGTCATCCCCGATCCGAACGCACCGGCCTGGTCGAACAGGGTTGCCGTCCCGACGGCGATTCCGTCTGACGCCCAGTGCGAGTCGGCCTGAATGCAGATCCAATCGTCAACCGGCAGCCGCGATAACGCGACGGTCAGGTCGCCGTTGATATAGCCGACGCCCTCGGTGCCCAGGTTCGTCACCAGGCTGGTCGCCTCGGCGACAATCGCGGCCCGTACGAACGGCGAGACCTTCTCCCCCGCAACCACATTGATGCCTCCGTAGTAGAAGCTCTTGCGTGAGGCGTTCTGATGCGCCGCGGGTGTGCGAGTCCAGCCCGCATCGCTACCGATGAACGGCATCGTCTGATCGTCCGGCGGTGGCGGCGACGGGTGCGGGATCGGCGCGGACCACAGCACGCCTGGTGGTGGCGACGACCGTCGGTAGGAGAGCAACGTCGCGCGCGCGACCGTACGGCCCTCCTGCACCACATCACATTCCGCACTGCGCACTCGCCGACCATCGCGCACCACGCGTGCGTCCACCGTCGTGAGCACCGACCGGGCCGCCCTCAGCAGGTCGACCGTAAGGCGAGTCGGCATGAAGTCCGGCGACCCGCAGAGGCTTTCGAGCACCTGTGCGGACAGGCCCACGACAGCGGGTCCGTTGAGATGATCATCGCCCCAGTGGCTCAGCGCAAAACGGGTCGGCATGAACCCGCCGTCCTCGGTTCGCGTGAAATGCGCAGGTTCCGTTGCCATTCGCGCATCCTCGCACAAGCGTCGCGACGCCCCTCAGCCAGAAGCGGCTTCCTCTTCATCGCGCGCTTCTTCTTCGGCCGGGTCGGCATCACTTCGTCGACGCTCACGCAACACGTATGCCGCTACGGCCAGTACCAGCACGGCTACGCCGAGCACCGCGACCTCGACGATCGCGCGCGAGAACTGTGGCCCGTCCTTGAGCAGCGTGGCGGCCTCTACGGACAACACCACGATCTCCTTGATACAGGCCAGAATTCCGACGATGAGGAACGGCTCCGCGACGATCTCACGGGACCGAAGGCACGAGCGGACGGCGTACAACAGCTCCACGAAAATGAAGATCAGCAGTAGACCGTCGAGCACCTCCAGCATGACAGTCTTGGCCGGTGCGCTCCGCAGGCCGAGCATCGTGTTGAACTGCGCGACGAGCAGCGCGATGGATCCGATGACGAGCACGACGGCGATCGCCCAGTACACGATGTCTTCGAGAAACCCGAGCGCGCGGTCGGCGAACCGCTGCCGTTCTTCCTCGTCGGCGTCGCCGCTTTTCGCCCTCGCCATGCACCACCTCCGGATCGTTGCCGGTTTACCTGTCCGTCAGTAGATACCCCCAGGTCGATCGCGCCAATCCCTCACCCTCGAGTGGCGCTCACCGACCACACCGCGCGGCGGCCCCGACCGTGCTGACCAACCGTCACGTCGACGAAGCCCGCGGTTCGGCATTGGGTGGCAAAGGATTCCGCCTGTTGCCCCGTCCACCCGTGGCTGGCCAGCCCCGTGGCACCCGGTTGAGTTCGGCGTTCGACGGCGAGCAAACGCCCGTTTCGCGTCAGAAGCCGGTGCGCCTCGCCGAGGCCCGCGCCGACGTCCTGCCAGTGGTGCACCGTGGCCAGCGACCAGAAAACCGTCGCCGATCCGTCCGGCAGCGGCACGCTTTCAGCGGTGCCCTCGACCCACCCGACGCCGGAGGCCCGGGTGAAGGTGCGGGCCAGCCGCAGCATCACCGGCGCTGGGTCGACGCCGGTCACCAGGGCACCACGACGCGCCGCTTCCCTCACCGCACCTCCGGGGCCGCACCCGATGTCGACAACCCGGTCGCCGGTCGCGACGTTGGTGAGCTGGCAGGCCAGTCGCGCATTGGCCCGCCCCATCCACAGCAGCATCAGGCCGACGATCGCCCCAGTCAGACCAGAAAAGCCCGGATGGTCGGCGTGATGGTTGACCGGCAGCGCCTTTGGTGCAGTCATGCATCCGAGCTTGCAGGTTCAAGTCGGCTTGAAGTCAAATGAAACGCAATGGACCTGATTCCGATCGGCGAAGCCGCGGCCCGGCTCGGGTTGTCCGCGTCCGCGCTGCGCTATTACGACGAACGCGGGTTGGTCCGGCCGCAGCAGCGACGGGCCGGCCGACGAATGTACGGCTCCGAAGACCTCCGCCGCTTGGCGTTCATCAAGATCTTTCATCAGCTCGGCGTCTCGCTCGACACGGCCGCCGCGGTCCTCGATGCGCCCGCTCCCCAGTGGCGCGAAATCGTTCGCGAACAAATCGATCAACTCGATGACGTGATCAGGCAGGCCCAAGGTGCACAACAGTTCCTCACCCACGCCCTGCAGTGTCCGACGGAGCATCCGGCCCGCGAATGCCCGACGATGACGGGCGCGCTGGACCGCCTTGTCGACGGCATGAGTGTGGCTCAGCTGGCCGACGAGCATTCGGACGGCCCGGTGGACTGACCTCCGCGCCCCCGTTCCCACGGCCAGGTCATGGCCGCCCATATCGCCGCCACGAGCACGGCCCCCACCAGCACGTACCACGGCCATGTCCCCATCACATCCAGCAATGACGGAGTGCCGGGTTTCGCATTGAGGAAGCCGTAATTGCTTCCGGCGATGCTGTTGAACGTCATGGTGACGACCACCCACGTCACCGTCACCGCCACGACGAACCGATAGCCGCGCCACCCGGGCCGCATACCCCGCCCCCAGGTGAGGTAGATGGCGGCCCAGACGACCAGCAGATGGATCGCCCAGAACCCGAGGAACTGATAGTGCGGAAAGTCGGGACCCCTCAGCACCGGCGAGATCAACGCCTGCACGCTGAGCACCAGGCCCCAGTAGTAGGTCAACACGTAGGCCCACTGCCGCTGCGACCACATGGCGTACGCGGTCACCATGGTCGCCAGATCGGTCAGATGCAGCGGCACCGACCACCGCAGATCGGGCGGGAACAGCGCGTTGACGAAAGCGGCCGCGTAGATCGCCGCCGTGATTGCGCCGACGACCCGGCCGAAGATGCGCGCCTGCCCCTCGGTCTGTCGTCGGCCGAGCCACACCACCACCACGGCTCCGGCGGCGAAGACGGCGAGCGCAGCCCAATGTGATGGGCCATACACCGAGAACCCGCCGTGTGCGTTGATCTCACAATTCTGACGCCAGCTTCACGTGCCACGCTTTCGGGTAGATAGTGACTGGACATCACGAGGGGACCAATTCAGGTGAGTGAGACGAAGTATCTCGAGCTGCACGGGGACCGGGTGGCCTACCAGGACGTCGGCACCGGCCCCGAAACGCTGCTGCTCATTCACGGAATGGCAGGCAGTTCAGCGACATGGCGGGCGGTGATCCCCCCGCTGTCCCGAAACTACCGCGTCGTAGCGCCCGACCTGCTCGGTCACGGGCAATCCGCGAAGCCGCGCGGGGACTACTCGCTGGGCGCGTTCGCGGTGTGGCTGCGAGACCTGCTCGACGAGTTGGAGGTGTCGCGGGCGACGATCATCGGCCAGTCGTTGGGCGGCGGTGTCGCCATGCAGTTCGTGTACCAACATCCCGACTTCTGCGAGCGGCTGATCCTCATCAGCAGCGGCGGCCTGGGACCGGACGTCGGCTGGACACTTCGCATGCTGTCTGCCCCGGGAGCCGAGCTGATCCTGCCGGTGATCGCGCCGCGCCCGGTGCTGACGGCAGGCAACAAAGTGCGCTCGTGGCTGTCCAGTGCCGGGATTCAGTCACCCCGCGGTGCCGAGATGTGGAGCGCCTATTCCTCGCTGGCCGATGGCGACACGCGGCAGGCCTTCCTGCGGACACTGCGTTCGGTCGTCGACCACCGCGGCCAGGCGGTGAGTGCCTTGAACCGACTGCACGTGACCGCCGAGATGCCGATGATGGTGATCTGGGGCGACCAGGACCGCATCATTCCCGTCGAGCATGGCCACGCCCTTCATGAAGCACGTGCGGGAAGCCGGCTGGAGGTACTCGCCGGCGTCGGTCATTTCCCCCATGTCGAAAGGCCGGCCGAGGTGGTGGATCTGATCGACGATTTCATCAACACCACGGGTCAGCCGGATTCACCGCGCCTGCGCACAAATCGGTAGCCGCCGTAGAGCGCGGCGGCGACCAAACCATTGACGTAGTAGGCGATGTCGGCGCCGTGCCACGCGACGGCGATCGATCCTTGGAGAATGGTCGTGTTCATGAAAGGGATCGCCGCGCCATACGCCACCACGAACACGACCACCGCGACGGCGGCATCGCGCTTGTCGGTCGGCTCCAGAGCCGGGTTGAGGGTCGCCCTGCCGCGAATACGCAACACCCAGTCGACCACGACGATCGCGACGAACGCGGGAATCCAGTAGCTCACGAGCAGTAAGACGTCCAGAAATCGCGTCGCGGTGTCTGCGGCATTCAGCCAGAGGATCAGCGCGAACGCCAAGACTATGACAATCACCGCAGACAGCGGCCGACGCACTTTGACCCCGATCGTCTGCAGTGCGAGTGACCCGCTGTAGTCGTTCATGACACCTGAACCGATCGACGCCATCGTGATGATGGCCAGCGCCAGCGCCCCCAGGAGCCCACCGCCCATCACCGTGCGGACACCTTCTGCGGTGTGCTCGCTCAGTACGTCGGCCGCTGCGATCCCTATGCCCTGAACGAAGGTGTACGACAACACGAGTCCGGCGACCGTGAAGCCGAACACCCGGCCCCTCGAGGAATCCGATGGTAGGTAGCGGCTGAAGTCGGCGGCGTAGCTCGCCCACGACACGGCAAGGCTGAACGCGATGGTCACCTCCAGCACGAATGCGCCGGCGAGATCGGCTCCTGATACCAGCGCCGGCGTGACAATCTGATGTCCGCCAACGAGTTTCACCGCGAAAACCACGAACGTCACGAAGAGCACAACACTGAGGACCGCCTGCACGCGGTGAATCAGCTCGTAGCCGAAGATCCCGACCGCGCCCTGTACCCCGAGCGCGATCAGCACTGCCAACCAGAATGGAACGCCGAGCAACGCCGCCAATGCCTCGCCGCCAAAGAGCCCGACCAATGCCGTCCACGCGATCGACGAAAGCCATTGCAGGACACCGGGAACTAAGACCGCCCCGCCGAACGCCATCCGCGAGTTCGGCAGCTGTCCCGTGCCCGTGCGCGGTCCCCATGTGGATAGGTAACCGACGATTATCGAGCCGAGAAACGTCCCGATCACCATCGCCAACAGGCCCAGCCAGAACCCCAGCCCGAGCACGATCGCAAGTGTGCCGCTGAACACCCCGGCCATGTTCACCTGTGGTGCGAACCACACCGTGAACAATCGGCCCGGTGTTCCGTACCGCTGATCCTCACCGATCGGTGCGATGCCGTGCGTCTCGACCGACAGATCGCCCGCCCGGGTGGGACGGCGCCCGCTGAAAATCGATTCGGTCAGCGCGCTTTTCGGTCCGTTGTCCGGCATGGGTCCATTCGATCACGACGGGTGGCCATCGGCCCGCCCAGGCCGAGGCACATAATCGAGGACGAAACCAAAGATGAGCTAACGATCGGAGTGGTGCGTGGTCGACGCCGATGCGACCCGGTCGACCACGCCCGGCGATTCGAGCAGGCGGTCGAGGCTGCTTGTCGCGGGGTTGAGCATCGTGGTTCTGACGGTCGCCGTCTTGCAGACGGCCGTGGTCCCCGTGCTGGGCGTCATCGCCGATCAACTTCAGGCGTCCGACGTTGCGGTCAGCTGGGCGGTGACCGCCAACCTGCTCGCCGCAATCGCCCTGACTCCGTTGATCGGCCGCCTCGCCGATCTGCACAGCAAGAAACCCGTACTGCTGATCGTCCTTGTCGTCGTCCTCCTCGGTTCGCTGCTCGCGGCAACCACGACGTCGCTGCCGCTACTCATCGTCGCCCGTGTTCTCCAGGCCACCTCCTACGCGCTGTATCCGGTGGGCATCGCGATCCTGCGGGAGGAACTGCCCGAGGACCGACTGATGTCGGCGATGGCGGTGATGTCGGGCACGCTGGGCTTCGGCGGCGGGACCGGTCTCGTGGTGGTGGGGCTGTTGATGAGCGGTGATGCGGGCTACCACCGGGTGTTCTGGCTGACCACAGCGTTCACCGTCGTCGTCATCGTGATCGCTGTGATCGTCGTCCCCCGTCGGCCACGGGCCACCACCGGGACGATCGACTGGCTGGGCGCGGTCGGGATCGCAACGGGGCTTTCGGCGGTCCTGCTTGCGCTCACCCAGGGGCAGTCATGGGGCTGGACGTCGCCGGCGACGCTCGGGTGCGCGGCGGGCGGTCTGGTCGTGCTCGTCGGTTGGTGGATGTGGGAGCGACGCGCCAAGCAGCCGCTGGTGTCGACCGCGATGCTGAAGCGGCGCCCGATACTGCTCACCAACCTCGCCACCGTTTTCGTCGGAATGGGCCTGTATTTCGCCTTTCTCGGCTTGACGCAGTTTGTCCAAATACCAAGGGAAGCAGCAGGATATGGCTTCGGCGCGACGGTACTCGAGGCCAGCGTGGTCTTCCTGTTGCCCGGGGTGGTCGCGGGTTTCCTCATCGCCTTGTTCAGCGGCCGGTTCATCGACCGCTTCGGTGCTCGCCCCGTCCTGATGGTCGCGGCCGTCGCGGGGATCGCCGGGTTTCTGTTCATCGCATTCGCTCACTCGCAGGCGTGGCAGGTGATGGTCGCGGGCATTCTCGCCAACGCCTACATCAGTCTGGGCTACGGGGCGCTGCCCGCGTTGGTCGTCAGTGAGGTCGGGGCCGGCGAGACGGGTATCGCCACGAGCATGAACGCGATAGCCAGGACGATCGGGAGCTCGACCGCAGCGGCGCTGGTTGCGGTGCTGCTCAGCCGGGTGGTCGCCGGTACGGATGTGCCGATGGAGAGCAGCTTCTTCATCATCTTCATCGGCGGTGCGGTGACGGCCGCGCTGGCCATGGCGCTCATCGTGTTTTCGCATCTGGGCGCACCCGAACCGGAATCCGTGGAGGCGCGCTACGAATCCCGTGCCATGAACCACGAATGGGGCTGAGCGCCAACTCAGCGCAGGGCGGCCAGGTTCGTCACGGATCTGCGGACGTCGGACTCGAGGACCTTGGCGACCAGGCTGCCGATGGGGGTGTTGAGCAGGCCGCCGGTGAGATCGGCGATCACCTGGAATTCGGAGCCGGAGGCGACATCGGCGGAAGAGCCAGGTATCTCCTTCACGCACAGGCGCAGCGCGATGCAGACCGCCGGTTTTCCGCGGCCAACCAATTCGATCGCCTTCGGCTCGTCGTAGCGGGTGACACGCCAGTGGATGGTGTTGCGGAACCCCTTCACCTTGATCGCGGACGACACCGTGGTGCCGACCTCGACCTGCGGAGGAACGGGGCTCTTCCATCCGCCGAAGATAGTGAGCCATTCGTCGAACCGGCTCAGATCGGACGCGAGTTCCCACGCCTTCTCTGGACTGAGATCGGACGACACCGAGACATCCACTCCTGCCATGTCCACTCACTACCCGGGCATGCCATTGGGATAAACGAGTGATCAGATTTCGCCGACCCAGCGGCGAACGGTGCGAAACTGATCATGCGTGCTGCGGCGCACCCCAACCAGCCGGCTGCTGGACCAGTCCGGCCGCGGGTCTGCATGCTCTCGCTGTAGCGGATTCATTCGGTTTTCGGCGTAGCTGACGAAGGATTCGATTGTCGATATGTAAATTCGTTGCGGAATCGCTTGCGAAGGTCAGCATGATCGGCGATTGTTTATCCACAGCTTCTGGGGCTTCTGAGGAGGATCCGCTCTGACCGGCTCACACACCACCGCCGTAGACCAATCGACGGGACAACACGCGGCCGACCGCGCCAAGGGCGGCCCGGTCATCGAGATCGACCATGTCACCAAGCGCTTCTCGGACTATGTAGCGGTCACCGAGGCGGACTTCTCCATCGCCTCGGGTGAGTTCTTCTCGCTGCTCGGCCCGTCCGGCTGCGGAAAGACGACCACCCTGCGGATGATCGCGGGTTTCGAGACTCCGACCGAGGGGGCCATCAGGCTCGAGGGGGTCGACGTTTCGCGGGTGCCGCCGCACAAACGCAACGTCAACACCGTGTTCCAGCACTACGCGCTGTTCCCGCACATGTCGGTGTGGGACAACGTCGCGTACGGACCACGAAGCCGCAAGTTGGAAAAGGCCGACGTCCGTAAGCGGGTCGACGAACTGCTGGAGGTCGTCCGTCTGACGGACTTCGCCGAGCGCAGGCCCGCCCAACTGTCGGGCGGCCAGCAGCAGCGTGTCGCACTGGCCCGTGCGCTCGTGAACTATCCGAGCGCGCTGCTTCTCGACGAACCGCTCGGCGCGCTGGACCTCAAACTGCGCCATGCGATGCAGTTCGAGCTGAAGCGCATTCAGCGCGAGGTCGGGATCACGTTCGTCTACGTGACCCACGACCAGGAGGAAGCGCTGACGATGAGCGATCGCATCGCGGTCATGAACGCAGGCAATGTCGATCAGATCGGCTCGCCGACCGAGATCTACGACCGCCCCGCGACGGTGTTCGTCGCCAGCTTCATCGGGCAGGCCAACTTGTGGGCGGGTCGGCAGACCGGTCGCACGAACCGCGACTTCGTCGAAGTCGACGTTCTCGGATCAACATTGAAGGCCCGCCCCGGTGACACCACGATCGAGCCGGGCGGCCACGCGACGTTGATGGTGAGACCGGAACGCGTCCGCGTGTCGGTCGACGCGCCGACCGGAGACGTGGCGACCGTGGCCGCGACGGTCAAGGATCTGACGTTTCAGGGTCCGGTGGTGCGGCTGTTGCTGGCGGCACCGGATGATTCGACGATCGTCGCCCACGTCGGCCCTGAGCAGGAGCTGCCGATGCTGCGTCCCGGCGACCAGGTGCACGTGGGCTGGGCTCCCGATGCGTCGCTGGTCCTGCCCGCCGCGGACATCCCCACCGCCGAAGATCTCGAAGAGATGCTCGACGACTCCTAATCAAGCGTCCCTGAACGCCTGTCCCCTGTTTTACACCGACGAAAGGCACAGTCGCCATGTCCTCCAAGAACATCGATCTCGAACTGGCCGCCCGCCTCGCCGCCAACCGAACATCCCGTCGCCGGTTCATCGGCGGTGGTGCCGCCGCGGCGGCTGCGCTGGCACTCGGTCCGTCCTTCCTCGCCGCATGTAGTTCGGACGGCGGCGGGTCCGGCGAAACGTCCGCGCAGGACGGTGGTCCGGCGAGCGGCACACTGCGGGTCTCGAACTGGCCGCTGTACATGGCCGATGGCTTCGTGGCCGCCTTCCAGACCGCGTCCGGCATCACGGTGGACTACAAGGAAGACTTCAACGACAACGAGCAGTGGTTCGCCAAGAACAAGGAACCGTTGTCACGCAAGCAGGACATCGGCGCCGATCTGGCAGTGCCGACCACGTTCATGGCGGTGCGGTTGCACCAACTCGGCTGGCTCAACGACATCAGCGATGCCGGCTGGTCCAACAAGAAGAATCTGAGGCCCGACCTGCTCGAAGCCAGCGTCGATCCCGAGCGCAAGTTCAGCGCGCCGTACATGTCCGGTCTCGTCGGGCTGGCCTACAACCGCGCGGCCACGGGCCGTGACATCACAAGGATCGAGGATCTGTGGGATCCGGCGTTCAAGGGCCGCGTCAGCCTGTTCTCCGATGCGCAGGACGGGCTCGGAATGATCATGCTGAACCAGGGCAATTCTCCCGAGGACCCCAGCACCGAGAGTGTGCAGCAGGCAGTCGATCTGGTCCGTGAGCAGAAGGACAAGGGTCAGATCAGGCGCTTCACGGGCAACGATTACGCCGACGATCTTGCGGCGGGCAACATCGCTGTCGCGCAGGCCTATTCGGGCGACGTCGTACAGCTGCAGGCGGACAATCCGGACCTGCAATTCGTGGTTCCGGAGTCAGGGGCGACGACCTTCGTCGACACCATGGTCATCCCCTACACCACGAAGAACCAGAGTGCCGCCGAGGCGTGGATCAACTACATCTACGACCGGGCCAACTACGCCAAGCTGGTCTCCTTCGTGCAGTACGTCCCGGTGCTCTCCGACATGACCGAGGAATTGGAGAAGATCGATCCGGCCTCGGCGAGCAATCCGCTGATCAATCCGTCGCCGGAGATCCTGGCGAAGTCGAAGGGCTGGGCGGCGCTGTCCGACGAGCAGACTTTGGAATACAACACCTTGTACGCAGCAGTCACCGGCGGCTGACCGGATGGCAGGTGTAGCCAGCAGCAGTCGGCAGCGGAGCAAGATCGCTCCGTATCTGATGGTCCTGCCGGCGCTCGTGTACCTCGGAATCTTTTTCGTGGTGCCGTTCTTCACACTGGCGCGGACGTCGCTGTCGTCCTCCGGCGGTTCGGTGTACATGCCGGAGCTGACGTTTGGCTGGAACTTCGCCAACTATTCCGACGCGTTCAGCTTGTACCGCGATCAAATCCTGCGTTCCCTCGGCTACGCATTCGTCGCCACCATCCTGTGTCTGCTGCTGGCGTTTCCGTTGGCTTACGTCATCGCTTTCAAGGCGGGCCGATACAAGAACCTGATCCTCGGGCTGGTGATTCTTCCGTTTTTCGTCACGTTCTTGATTCGCACCATCGCGTGGAAGACGATCCTGGCCGACGAGGGTTGGGTGGTCCAAGCGTTGGGAACCATCGGAATGCTGCCCGACGAGGGCAGGCTGCTTTCGACGAGTTGGGCAGTGATCGGGGGCCTCACCTACAACTGGATCATCTTCATGATCCTGCCGCTGTACGTGAGCCTCGAGAAGATCGACCCGCGGTTGATCGAGGCGTCGAAGGATCTGTACTCGTCGAACGTTCGCAGCTTCACGAAAGTCATTCTGCCGCTGTCAATGCCCGGTGTCCTCGCAGGAAGCCTGCTGACGTTCATCCCCGCAATCGGCGACTTCATCAACGCCGACTATTTGGGGAGTACGCAGACCACGATGATCGGAAACGTCATCCAAAAGCAGTTCCTCGTGGTCAAGGATTACCCCGCCGCGGCGGCTCTGAGCCTCATGTTGATGCTCATCATCCTGAACGGGGTGCTGCTGTACACCCGGGCACTTGGCACGGAGGACCTGGTATGACCGTCGCCGCCATGGAGTCCGCCACCAGTCCGAAACCGGCCAAGACGGTCAAGGGCTTTCCCCGGTGGGGTGATCTCCTACTGCGCGCCGCCGCCGGGTTGGTGCTGCTCTACCTCTTCGTGCCGATATTCGTCATCGTTCTGTTCTCGTTCAACAAGCCCGCGGGCAAGTTCAACTACACGTGGCAGGGCTTCACACTGGAGAACTGGGCGGACCCCTTCAAGTACCCGCCGCTTACCGAGGCGCTGGTGTTGAGCCTCAACGTCGCTGCCGTCTCCACGGCGATCGCGCTGGTGCTCGGCACCCTGGTGGCGATCGCCCTGGTTCGGCAACGCTGGCGGGGTAAGAGCGCCGTCGACACCTTCCTCATCATTCCGCTCACCGCACCGGAAGTCGTGATGGGTGCGGCGTTGCTGACGCTGTTTCTCGACCTCGGGTGGGCCGCGGGTTATACGACCATCCTGATTGCCCACATCGCCTTTGAGGTCAGCTTCATCGCGATGACCGTGCGGGCCCGGGTGCGAGGGTTCGACTGGACGCTGGAAGACGCGTCGTTGGACCTCGGCGCCAGTCCGTTGCGCACGTTCTTCAAAGTAACGCTGCCGCTGATCATTCCGGGCATCGTCGCGGCGGCGATGCTGTCGTTCGCCCTGTCGCTGGATGACTTCATCATCACCTACTTCGTCAGCGGATCGGCGGTGACCTACCCGCTCTATGTGAACGCCGCCGTCAAGGCCGCGGTGCCGCCCCAGATCAATGTGCTGGCGACCGCGATCCTGGTGATCAGCCTGATTCTGCTGGCGGCGGGAACGTTGCTGCGACGCAAGAGGTTCGAGGGCTGACTAGAGCTTGACGGCTACTGACACGCGGCCGGCGGCGTCGCGGTTGGCCACGGCGTGGCCGGTGCGATCTGAGCCATCGAATTTCACCAGGGTGATCTCGCCGCCGTCGCCGAGAAAGTTGCGCCACCACGTCTTCTTGTCCGGCGACATGACGTTGATGACGATCCCGTCGCCGGTGCGCCGATAGCCGATCGGTGTCTCGATCGTTCTGCCTGAACGGCGCCCCACGTATCGGACGTTGATCATGGCTTTGCGGACCACACCTCCAACGACCGGTGCATCGATGAGAGCGACGAAGAGTTTGTTCATGAGTCCGACGATCGGCGACCCGTAGAATCCGCTAGCCATCCACCGAGCGTAGCTAGGAGTTCACCTCGGCGGGTACTGGCGCTGGCGTGCGGGTCCCGCTGCGGGCCGCGCCGATCCCTGCGGCCACCACGAGACAGATCCCGACGACCCCTACACTGCCTGGCTCCTGGTGCAGGACGATGAGGCCGACCACCATCGCGAACGCGGGCTCGAGCGCCATCAGCGTCCCGAACGCGGCAGTGGTCAGCCTCCGCAATGCCAGCAGCTCGAGCGCGAACGGCACGACAGGAAGCAGGATCGCTAGGCCAATGCCGATCAGCAGGATCTCGGGAGTCATCCGGTCGAACACCGCGGGGCCGACCGTGACGGTGGCGACCAGTCCGGCAACGGGCATCGACACCGCGAGGCCGTTGATGCCCGCAACCTGATCACCGACGCGCTGGGTCAGCAGGATGTAGGTGGCCCAGCACGCGGCGGCCCCCAGCGCGAACATGACGCCGACCGCATCGATGACGCCCGCCCACGGCTGGGTGAGCAGCACGACACCGACCGCAGCCAGGCCCGGCCAGACGAACCGCTGCCTGCCCTTGCCATGTGCCACCGCGACGCAAAGCGGTCCGAGGAACTCAATGGCGCTCGCGGTGCCCAACGGGATGCGGTCCAGCGCGGCCATGAACAGCAGCGTGACCGCCGCGGTGACCACGCCGAGCACGACACACATCAAGAAGCTGGACCGGGTGAACGCCGAGCGCTTCGGTCGCACAATGAGCAGCAGTAGAATTCCGGCCCACGCCAATCGCAGCCACGCCGCGCCTTCGACACCGATTCGGTCGATCAACGTCACCGCGATCGCGAGGCCCAGCTGAACGCAGAGCATCGAGCCCAATGCCATGAAGGCTCCGGTGCGCGCCTGGTTCGTGGTCACTCCTGCATTGAACGGGACCCGTACCGTTCACGTCCACATGATTTTCTTGGACATACCGTTCATCAATCGTGAACGATTTCAGGTCCCCCGGCCGCCGCTGCCCAGCGACATCACAGCGGAATCCATTGTCCGAGAAACCAAAATCCCCACGCTTGACCGTTCCCAGCCGGCATCGGTGTGACCTGCCGGCCATTCCAGTTGAATGGTTGATGATCCTGACGACCGTGGTCGATGCCCCTTGCCTGCCAGTTGGGGCCGGCTCCCGGCTGATTGTGTCCAGGTTGGTTGGGCCCTCCAGGTCGATTGGGTCCACAAGACGGCGAGTTAGGCGTCCCGCAGCCACCGGGTTGCGCAACCGCAGACCCGAGTCCGACACCCAGTACCCCAGCAATCGCGATGCCCCCAGCCAGTACAGCTGCACCCACCGTTCGTTTGAAATCCATTCCGTCAGCTCCTTTTTCGTGTGGCGTCGTTCGCCAACCCGAATGCTAGGAGCAAAATATTGGACTTCTCGATGGTGACCCTAGGTGTGAGCTGTGTCCCGTTGGGCGCCAGGATATTCGCGTGCGGCGCCAGCGGACTGCGTCAGTTGCCGCAAATGCCTTCTCGGCTACGCGTCAGGGGTGGGCACGCTTTGAACGTGTTATGTACGTCATCCGAGAGAGTGGCGGCAGTGCCACTTTTCGCAGGCTACCGATGCAGCCGGTACACAGGAAAAACACACGTAGCCGACAGGTCGCTCTTAACGACCGGGCCTATGTTCACAATGCTGCAACCAATGCCCCGAAGACTCCCCCCAATCGATTCTGAGGGGCGGCGGTGCAGCCAAGGAGGTGACTCGTCTGAGCCACCTCAGCGAGGCGGCACGCGAGCGGAACCCCCCGTCGCTCGCGTGCCGCATTTTGCTCTTCTGGGTTGATTCGCCTTGCTGCCAACAATTTTGAGCCGTCCGAGCACCTTCTTGCATGGCGCGGACATAGCCGGGACATAGCCCGAACATAGCGCTTCTACCGGTGGAGGTGCCATGTCGGCTTCAAGCTTTCCGCAGGTGTTGAGAAGTACATTGATCGCGACGTCCTGAACAACGTCGGTGTCGGCTAAACGAACGCGGGCGTTGTTCACCATTATCGCGATCACGATGTACTGCCCCTCGATGGAGTCGTCACTTACGAGTGGCGATTGGTGGTCACAATTCCCGATATTCGGCGGCTGACGCTTCAGGTCCGGGCATTGCTTGAGAGGCCCGCGGGATCTGAGAATATTTGTTCATAAATCGTGAACAATTGCCGTTGTGGACACCCGGCGGCTCCAACTTCTGCTCTCGCTTTCGCGCCTGGGCTCGATGCGCGCGGTGGCCGATGCGCACCACCTCACAACGTCCACGGTGTCGCAGCAGATCGCCGCGCTCGCAAAGGAAGCCGGTGCGCAACTGATCGAACCCGACGGTCGTCGGGTTCGGCTCACCCCAGCGGGCGTTCGCCTGGCCGACCACGCGGTCACAATTCTCGCCGCCATCGACAGTGCGCGTCTGGACCTGGACCCGGACGCCGAACCGTCGGGAACAGTGCGCGTCGGCGGCTTCGCCACCGGCATCCGGGTGTCGCTCTTGCCGATCGTGGCCGATCTCGCCGAACAATATCCAGAGGTCCGCCTGGTGATCAGCGAGTACGAGCCCATCGAGGCGTTCGCGTTGTTGACCGACGACGACCTCGACCTGGCGCTCACCTACGACTACAACCTGGCCCCCGCGTCGCCCAACCAGGTGCTTCAGACGGAGCCACTCTGGTCGATCACGTGGGGGCTGGCCGTTCCTTCGAGCTTTCCCGACGGCCCGGCCGACATCGCTGCGTATGCGGAACAGACGTGGATTGTCAACTCCCGCAATACCGCTGACGAAACCGCCGTTCGGACGTTGGCCTCACTCGCAGGATTCGCACCTCGCATCGCGCACGAGATCGACAGCCTCGACCTCGTCGAGGACCTGATCGTCGCCGGGTTTGGCGTCGGCCTCTTGCCCATGGGACGACCGACGAGCAACGGCGTCAAGGTGCTACCCCTCTCGCAGCCAGAAGCCGTTCTGACCGCATACGCCGTGACCCGCCGCGGTAGGGCCGAATGGCCACCACTGAGGGCGGTTCTGGATCGAATGCGACCTCCGCCTGGAGCGGGGCTGCCGCGTCCGCGATGGCCTCGCCCCTAGCCGGACGACTAGGTGCTCAGGCCGCGCGGCGCTGCCGTCGTGAACGTCGGCGCGTGTCGGTCGACCACAGATGACCGCAGTCGGAGCACTGCAGGTGGACCACCATGCCCTCATTGCTCAGCAGGTACTGCCAGTGCGTGGCGCAGTTCTTGCGTTGGTGGCAGTCGTCGCATTTGGCGGCGTGGTCGCAACACGGGCAAGGCAGCCAGGCGCGTCGTGACCGGTCGGCAGTCGGATCAATCGGCAGCACGATGCACCACCCGACCCGGCAGGACGCCCGCTTCCACCAGGTCGTCGAAGATCCGTTGCTGTTCGTCGTCGAGATCGGCATACAGCATTTCTTCGGCCCGCTGCTCCTCGGCGAGCACCGCGGTCGGGTTCCAGTCGTCGCCGAGCGCCTCGAGCACGGCGCTGCGCCGTCGCGCCTCGTCGCGTGTCAGGTCATAGGCGAATTCGAGGTCGGCCCTCATGGCATCTCCAGCCGTTCGTAAGCAAAGCGAACGGTAAGGGTGACCTAACTAGGCGTGGTCCGGCAATGACCCACATCACACTTGAGGGTCGGAGTACGTCACATGTCTCGCGAGCCGAGCAACACCATCTGCGAGGTGTTCCCATGCGAAATTCATCGGCCGAGCGTCAGCGGCTCTGCGGCGCGGTATTGCTCGAGCACGTGCGGCGTGGGGTCCGCCGTGTACGTCGTGGTGATTCCAAACGACCATGCCGCAGGCGAAGCACTCTGGGTGAGTGCCCACGCGGCCTGCCGGGCGGCACCCAAAGCGACGTACTCCGCAGGCGTCGGCACATGCACGGGTGCGCCCCAGAGCGCGGGCGCGATATGCCGAACCGCCTCCGACCGCGCTCCCCCGCCCACCAGGATGATGCGGTTGACCTCGACCCCGTGCGCGGTGATCCGGTCGATGCAGTAGGCCATTGAACTGAGCAGTCCCTCGACGGCCGCGCGGGCAATGTTGGCGGCATTGAGGTTTCGAGTGGTCACGCCCTGCAGCGCGCCCGCCGCCTCCGGCAGGTTGGGCGACCGTTCACCTTCGAAGTACGGAATCAGCGTGAGCCCCTCGGCGCCGGCCTGAGCGGACATCGCCAACCGGTCCAGCTCGTCGAAGTCCACGCCGAGCATCGTGGCGACGGCTGCAAGCACCGGGGCTCCGTTGAGCGTGCAGACAAGCGGCAGTTGCCGTCCGGTGGCATCCGCGAAACCGGCCACGATGCCGTCGGGGTCGTGCGGCGCAACGTCACCGACCGCGCTCACGACCCCTGAGGTGCCGAGCGAGACGACGCAATCACCCGGGCCCGCACCCAATCCGAGTGCCGCCCCCGCGTTGTCCCCGGCGCCCGGCCCGAGAACCGCACCCGTCGGCATGGATCCGGCTGCCTGCGAAGGACCCAGGACGGTAGGAACTTCGGGCCGCCGGCCCCGCATCGCCATTTCGAGCAGATCGAGTTGATAGCTGTCGGACGCCGACGAGTAATAGCCGGTTCCGCTGGCATCGCTTCGGTCGGTGCGCAGATCGGCGATGTCGTCGGAACCGCTCAGCCGCCAGGTCAACCAGTCGTGCGGTAGGCACACCGCAGCCGTCGCATCGGCGTGCGCGGGTTCGTGATCGGCGAGCCAACGCAGTTTGGCCGCCGTGATCGCGGCGACAGGCACCACGCCGATGCGCTTTGCCCATTGGAGCGCACCCAATTCGGCGACGAGCGCATCGGCGGCTGCGCTCGATCGAGTGTCGTTCCACAGCAGTGCATCTCGCACGACTGCGCCAGCGCTGTCGAGACACACCATGCCGTGCTGCTGCGCGCCGACGGAGACCGCTGCCACGTCATCGAGTCCGCCCGCGGCGGCGGCGGCGGATTGCAGCGCCGTCCACCACTGCTGCGGATCGATTTCGGTGCCGTCCGGGTGCGGCGAGCTCGCCGACCGCACGACCGCGCCGGTGTCCGCGTCGCAAATGACGACCTTGCAGGACTGGGTGGATGAATCGATACCCGCGACGAGAGCCACGCAACCGACGCTACGCCGATGCATTCGGAGCGCGCAGCGGGCCGATCCACACAGGCGAAGGCTTGTGATCTGGTCGCGAATCGCATCCCCGCTGCGCTACCGCGCCGCATAACCTTTAATCAGGCACAGCTTGCTGGTTGTGGTGGGAGAATGCGCTGTGGCCAGCGAACACCCTGAGGCCGAAAGGCGTTGGGACGACGACCGCGACGAGACGGAAGCTCAACGGCTGGACCGAAACTGGTCGAGTCTGCTGCAGGAGTTGCGGGTCGCGCAGACCGGCGTCCAGTTGCTCACCGGTTTCCTACTCATCCTGCCTTTCCAGCCACGGTTCGGCGCCCTGGACGGCGTCATGCGCATGGTCTATCTCGTCACGGTCGGTTGTTCGATCGGGGCGACGGTGTTGTTGGTCGCTCCGGTCAGCATGCACCGCGTGCTGTTCCGGCGGCACAGACTCAAGACGTTGGTGGCCATCTCCCACAAGTACGCGACGGTCGGGATCATGTTGCTTGGCGCCGCCCTCGCCGGTGTCGCCGTGGTCATCTTCGACAGCGTGATCGGCAGGCCAGGCGCCTGGATCGCCGGCGGGTGCACGCTGCTGGCACTCGTCACGTTCTGGTACGCGTTGCCGCTACGGGATCGAGACTCGCGCGACACCTCGTACTGACGTTTGCGTCCCCACTGGCCGGGGAACACCTGGTCCATGTTGATCCGACGTGTCGCCCGACCGATGTTGTCAGCGGCCTTCATCGCCCGCGGCGTCGATGCCCTACGCAGCCCAAAACCCGCCGCCGATGCGGCCCGCCCCACGCTCGAGGGCCTGAGCAAGTTGCCCGATCCGGTCGGCACCAACATTCCGTCGAATGCCGAGACCGTGGCACGCGTCAACGCGGCGGTGCAGATCGGCGGCGGCCTGCTACTTGCCAGCGGAAAGCTGCCGCGGTTGGCTTCGGCGGCGCTAGCTCTCAGCGTGGTGCCGGGAAGCCTGGGCGGACATACTTTCTGGAACGAGACTGATCCACAACGCAAGGCCGACGAACGTCGCGCCTTCCTCACCGACATCAGCCTCATCGGTGGCCTCATCATCGCCGCCGTCGACACCGAGGGCAAGCCGTCGCTGGGGTGGCGCGGACGTCACGCCGCCCACAAGGTGTCCGACGCGGTCACCGCGGCGCTGCCGGTCGGCGCCGCGACCGGTGGGGCTCTTGCCGACAGCCAGCTCGCCGAAAAGGTAGGTCACGGCCTGCAGGTCGGCGCCGAACGTGGGCGTGAATTCGCGCATGTTGCCCGCGAACGGGGACCCGAGTTCGCCGAGCTGGCACGTAAACGCAGCGCCGAGATCGCCGATGTCGCCCGCGAACGGGGACCCGAGTTCGCCGAGCTGGCACGTAAACGCAGCGCCGAGATCGCCGACGTCGCCCGTGATCGCGGCTGGGAATGGGCCGATGTCGCCCGCGAGCGGGCACCGGAATTGGCCGAAACCGCACGTGATCGCGCAACAGATCTCGCCGACTCGGCGCGCTCTCAGGGACGTAGGCAGGTCAGGCAGGCGCGCAAGCAGATCAAGCAGGAGCGCAAGCGCCTGAGTTCATGATCATCGTGGGCTGAACAGGCGCGTTCCGTCAGATTCGGTTGTACATTGACTCCACCATCCCCGCGGTTGGATTCGCCTTCCGCGCAGCGGACGCGAGGAGTGCACGATGACAACCCCCGAGTACAACCCCCAGCCGGGTCAATACGGTGAGCACGGCGCCTATCCCCCTGTCGGAGGTCAGCAGCCCGGCGGATTGCTGTGGCGCTGGCTTGCCCGGGTCATCGACGGCATCTTGGTCGCCATCGTCAGCTACGCGCTGATCTTCCTCACCGACACGTTGTCGAACTTCTGGGCGACGGGCCTGTTCACCGGCGTGCTGACCTTCGTCTACTTCGTGGCCTTCGAGGTCTCCATGGGATCGACGCCCGGCAAAAAGCTGCTGGGCCTGAGCGTCCACGGTCCGGCCGGTGCGCCCAAACCGACGCCTGCGCAATCGGCGATCCGCAACTCGTGGACGCTGCTGCCGATCATCCCGTTCATCGGTGGGCTGCTTGGAGTCGTCGCGATCATCATCATCGCGGTAACCATCAATGGCAGCCCCACCAAGCAGGGCAAGCACGACGAACTCGCTGGCGGCACTCAGGTCGTCAAGGGCTGACGCGGGAGCCGATCAGGTTACGACCCACAGGGCCAGGGCTATCACGAATGCGGTGAGGCCCAGCGTCGTCTCCATCACGGTCCACGTCTTCAGCGTCGTCTTCACGTCCATCCCGAAGAAGCGACTCACCAGCCAGAAACCCGAGTCGTTGACGTGCGAGAGCACGGTTGCGCCCGCCGCGATGGCGACCACCAAGAGCGTCAGATGAAAACTGCTCAGGCTCGCTTCGGCGGCCGCGGCGCCAAGCAGGCCGGCAGTCGTCGTGATCGCGACGGTCGCGGAGCCCTGTGCGACGCGTAGCAACGTGGCGATGATGAATGCCTGGAGTATCAGGGACATTCCGAGGTTCGAAAGCGAGCTGCTCAGCGCATCTCCGATACCGCTCAATCGCAGCACGCCTCCGAACATGCCGCCGGCGCCGGTGATGAGGATGACCGTGCAGATCGGGCCGAGCGCGTTGTCGAAGATGTCGCTGACGTCGGCCATCGACCTGCCCCGCAATCCCAGTACGAGCGTGGCCACGAGCACAGTGATGAGCAACGCGACCGAGGTATTGCCGAGCAGCATCAGGTAGTCGGCCCAGGCCGCGCCCTCTTCGATGACGCCTGCGGTCGTCAGCGTCTTGAGCACGGTGTTGAACGAGATCAAGAAGAACGGCAGCAGCAAGATGCCGAGCACGGTAGCGAAGGCCGGAGCCGTTCGGGTCGGTGCCTGTGTCGCGGTGTGCCCGTCGCCACCGTCTCCGGTGGGTGCAACGCCGCCGCCGGAGACGTCGGGATCGGTGACCTTGTCGCGGCCACCATTCATTGGACCGAACAATGCCTCGGGGATGTCAACGTGTACGCGGTGTCCGATGAACTGGGAGACGAGATAGGCGCCGATGTACCAAGACACGACGGCAATGGGCGCGCCGACAAGCAGCGTCAGTCCGATGTTGGCTTCGAGCGCCTCCGCGGCGGCGACCGGTCCGGGGTGGGGTGGCACTATCGCGTGCATGGCGGCGAATGCGCCGGCGGCTGGGAACGCGTACAACAGAAGCGAGCCGCCGAAGCGCCGCGCGACAGTCATGATGATCGGCAGGAAGACCACAAGACCGGCATCGAAGAAGATCGGGAAGCCGAAGATCAACGCGGCGATACCAAGTGCAAGCGGAGCGCGCTTCTCACCGAACCTGCTGATCAGCGTGTCGGCGAGAATCTGTGCGCCGCCGGTTATCTCGAGGAGTCGGCCAATCATCACGCCGAAGCCGACCAATAGTGCCACCGACCCGATTGTGTTCGAGAAGCCGAAGGAGAGCGCATCGGGGACGTCGCCGACTGGAATGCCCGCGGCCAGTGCGGTCAGCACACTTACCAGTACGAGCGCCACGAACGCATGCAGCTTGACCTTCATGATCAAGAACAGCAGGACGGCGACTGCCACGACCGCGATCAGCAGCAGCGTTGTGACGCCGTATGCCGGTTCGATTGCTTCCACTAGGACTCCTGTTCGGTTGAAGCGACATAGGTTTCGACAATGGAATCGATGTTCTGGTCGACATCGATGGCGATACCGCGCTCGTCATCGCCGAGTGTTTCGAGCGTCTCGAACTGAGAGGCCAGCAGTGACGCGGGCATGAAATGGCCCGGGCGGCTGGCCTGCCGTTTGGCGATGACCTCCGGCGTGCCACTGAGATGGAGGAACTCGACATCGGGACAATGGCGGCGAAGCTGATCGCGGTATCTGCGCTTCAGCGCCGAGCAACTCATCACACCGCCGGTGCCGCAGCGCTCGGCCAGCCACTCCCCGATCGCTTCCAGCCAGGGAAAGCGGTCGTCGTCGTTGAGCGCTTCGCCCGCGGTCATTTTTGCGATGTTGGCCGGCGGATGAAAGTCGTCGGCGTCGGCGAACGGCACTCGGAGCCGCTGGGCCAGTGCCGCTCCGACCGTCGATTTACCTGACCCCGAGACGCCCATCGCCACGATTGGTGACGCCATCTATCCCACCTACCCAGTTGTGCTTGACGTCACACAGCATGCCTCAATAGTCATACGATTACAAGTATCTTTCGGAATCATATGGTTTTAATGCGTCCAGCAAATCCTATGACAAGATGTATAAGTGGTCTCCCAACCAATCGTCGGCGCTCTGCATGGTGGTCTTCTCACCGCCCTGGGCACCGCGATCGTGTCCGGGGAGTACTCGGCGGGCCAGGTGATCACGCTCGACGGGGTGAGCGCGCAGCACGGTGTGTCGCGAAGCGTCGTCCGCGAAGCCGTCCGGGTCCTCGAATCCATGGGCATGGTCGAATCGCGACGTCGGGTGGGCATCACGATCCTGCCTGCGGACAAATGGAACGTCTTCGACCCCATCGTGATTCGGTGGCGACTTGAATCGGGCGACCGGGCCGCACAGCTGCTGTCTCTGTCGGAGCTGCGGCGAGGCTTCGAGCCCGCCGCCGCGGCACTCGCGGCGCGTCGAGCCGATCCCCATCAGTGCAGGATCATGGCGGCCGCCGTATCGGACATGGTGGTGCATGGGCGGTCGGCCGACCTTGACGCCTACTTGCTGGCCGACAAGATTTTCCACCAGACAATGCTCGAGGCAAGTGGCAACGAGATGTTCCGCGCCTTGAACGGTGTGGTCGCCGAGGTGCTCACCGGACGCACCCATCACGGCATGATGCCCGAGGTACCCAACCCGGCCGCCATCGCATTGCACGACGAGGTGGCGCGTGCCATCAGGCTGCGTGACGAGGCGGCCGCCGAACGTGCCATGCGCGCGATCATCGACGAAGCGGCATCCGCTGTGACTGAAGAGTTTTCACCCTCAGGACCGCTGGAGCCGTAGTGGTTAACTGGGGGCATGGATAGGCAACCCAGACTGGCACGGCGCTTCTTCGATCGGCTCGAACCGATTCACGCCGTCACCTATTTCGCGCCCGAGGCCCGTGCCGCCCTCGACGGGCTCGGATATCGAGGTTTCTGGATGGGTTACTTCGCCGCCCGCTCGGCGCCGTTCGGTGTGGTGCCGGCGGAAGTGGTTGCCGCGGCGTTCTACAACTTCGCCCCCCACCGTGTCGCTAAGGCGTTACCGGCGGCGTGGGAGATCGCGTCGCCGGCCGACGCCCTGCGAGCTCGCGAGCAATCGGCGGTGGAAGCGCTTCGCCGCTACGGCGTCGGTGATGGCGACGATCTGGGAACGGCCGCGGAGCTGGCCGCCAAAGCTGCCCGAAGCGCTGCGCTGGACGGGCGTCCGCTGTTCGCCGCAAACCTGGCGTTGGACTGGCCTGAGGAGCCGGTGGCCAAGCTGTGGCATGCCGTCACGCTGCTGCGCGAACATCGCGGCGACGGACATGTGGCGGTGCTGTCGAGTGTGGGAGTCTCCGGTCGCGAGTGCAACGTCCTGCACGCCGCGGCGAACCGGGTGCCCAAGCAGATGATCATGCGCAGCCGCGACTACGACGACGAGCAATGGGCGCACTATCGCGACCGGCTGGTCCGTCGAGGCCTGCTCGATGGCGACGGACTCAGTTCGGCGGGACAGGAACTCAAACAGCGCATCGAGGACACCACCGATGCATTGGCGCTCGGTGCGCTGGATGCGCTCGACGACGACGAGGTGGAGGCGCTCTTCCGCAGTCTGACGCCCACGACCCGCAAGGTGGTGGCCGCCGGTGATGTCCCCGCGGCGACCCCGATGGGCCTGAGCCGAGACGACCTCGACGACGACAGCGCCCGATTGAGCGGCTGACGATCGTGACGGTGCTGAAGTCGATCGCCTTGTTCGTGTTGGCCGCGCTGCTGGAGATCGGCGGAGCGTGGCTGGTCTGGCAAGGCGTCCGTGAGCACAGGGGTCTGGCGTGGATCGGTGCCGGCGTGATCTTTTTGGGTGCATACGGGTTCGTCGCTGCATTTCAACCCGATCCGCACTTCGGGCGGGTCCTGGCGGCCTACGGCGGCGTCTTCATCGCCGGCTCACTGTTGTGGGGCATGGTCGCCGACGGCTTCCGGCCCGACCGTTGGGATGTGACGGGCGCCGTGGTGGCGCTGGTCGGGGTCGGCGTGATCATGTACGCGCCGCGCTGAGCGTGCGCGAACTTAGGGGTTGTTGCGGTTCCATTCCACCCAGCCAACGCCGGTGCGGCCGTCGGCGGTGGTGACCGACGCCCACGCTCGTGGGAAGTGACTGATTCGGCCGTCGGGTGATGTCAGCAGGACCGGTGCGTGCCCACGGATGTCGATGGTCGCGACGAGTCCACCCGGGTTGTAGGTGATCGTGGACGAGGCCGGCAGATCGTCCTCGGCGAACGTGGATTGCGCCGTCACGCCCTGCAGTTCGACCAGTGCCTCGCCGGCGCGCTGCGTGTAGCCGATACCGATGGGCGGTGCGCCGGGTATCCGGATATCGACGCCGTGGGCGTGGGTGCCGTCGTCGAGATGCAGGGCGCTCCACACCCAATCCATCGACCACCAGTCGCGCACGCCCCAGGAGTGATCGCGCTGACCGGGCACGCCGTTCAGCGTGTACTCGTGGCCGTCGATGGTGACGATGCCCGACACCGTGCACGGGATCTCGTATCGAGGGGTGATTCGGTACTGGTACGGGACACCGGTCGTAGTCCAGACCAACTCCATCGTCGCCTCGACCGGCCTGCCCGGTTGCCCGTGCAGCAGCGCCGCCGGGTCGTCGTATGCCTGACCGCTCCCCCGCACCGTCACCGCGTAGGTCTGCAGCGGTGCTGTCGCGTCCAGGGTGAGCTCGATCTCGCCGGTGCCGTCGAAATCCAGCAGTGCGATGGTCGGCATGTCAGGTCCGCACAGAAGCGCGTTGACCCAGGTGGTGTTCTCGTTGGGCATCAGACCCAGCCGCACCCATCCGCCGATTCCCTGCTGTGGGTCGGCGAAGTCGAAATACCAGCTTTCGCTCCACAGCGGCTCGTCACCTGCGGTGTGCGCCTGCTCATCGGCGGGATTGACTGTGAGCGGTTCAGCGACAGTGCTTTTCGAGGGGTCCGGCAGAGCATCCAGCGCCCCGGTGTCGAGCACGTGATCGCCGTGCCGAGCCAGCATCGTCATGAACATCTCATCACCGCGATCGGTGCGCTCGACGAGCATCGAGCTCACGATCGCCATCATCACGCCGAAGAAGCTCTGCCGTCGCACGCCGTCGCGGACCTCGTCGAGGCTGATTCCGGCGGCGGACCCGAGCGCTTCGTGGTACGTCCGCAGCAAGGCGTCGTAATTCTCGCGACGAAGTTCGGTGGGCAGCGCGCAGCCGAGGAAGTAGGCGACGTCGGTCATGGCCGGACCCCACGTGACGGTCTGCCAGTCGACCACCGTCAACGCCCGGTCTGCTTGCGGACGGCCGAAAAGCATGTTGTCCAGCCGGTAATCGCCGTGGACGAGTCCCTTGATCCGGTCGTGCGCACCCTCGGCTTCCAGATAAGCATCAAAACTGGCGACGAGGCGCTCGCAGACTGCACGATGCTCGGGGGCGATCTGGTTGCTGTATCGGTCGATGAATCCGGCATACAGCGCCGCGATCAGGCCCTGGTTGATCGGCGCGTCGCGGTTGAGCCAGTCCGCCTGCGCCATCGATGTGTCGCCGAACGCAGGCGCGTGCAGTCGGGCCAGTTCTGCCAGCGCCAGCATGGCTTCTTCGATTGTCGCACCGCGCAATTCGTCGCCGACGACGGCCGGCGCAGCGTCGTCGAGCAGGAGATGAAAGGCACCCGTGTCGGAGTCGAAGCCTGCCGAATAGCACGTGGCCACCGGGCCGCCGCCGAGGTGGGATGCGACATCGGTGTAGAAGCGCACCTCGCGCTCGTAGAGTCCGAGCGCCAAACCGGTCTGCCTGCTCGCCGGATCGGTCGCCGCGACTTTCAGTACGACCGACGACGGCCCGGCCCCATCAGAGGGACGCGTCAACTCGACGCGATAGCACTCGCTCATCTGTCCGGTGCCGATGCGCTCGAACGCGAAATCCGTGACCGTGGTGCCGAGTGCAGAGGTCAACCACGCGGCCGTCAGGTCCGACGGCCGCTCAACGACGTCAGTGGTGCGCACTGGTCGACGTGGTGTGGCACATGTCAGGCGGCGTTCCGGCGACGTCCAGGGACGGGTTGCGGTCGAAGAATCCGAACGGCTTGAGCCAGAAGGACACGATGTCGACGGGCATCACCGGCCAGTCCTCTGGCCGGGTGATGTGGTGGATGCCAAACACGTACCACATCACGACGTCGGTGTTGTCGATGGACCGATTGGCCAGCGTCCATTTCGCCAGACCGGTGTCTGTCGAGGACTGATTGACGAATTCGCCGGCGGGCCAACGCTCGTCGGGATGATTCGGCGTCACCCACAGGGTATGGCCGATGACGCTGGCCCGCTCGAGCACCGGTGAGTCCGGATCGAACATGGGTGGAATCGCCCCGCTGGGCACCAGCTTGTACGACGGGTGCGTACCCAGCCCATTGACGACGTTGGGGTTGACGATCTTCCAGGTGCGTTGCGTCGCATAGTTGACGTCCTGCTTGCCCTGGCTCTCTGTGCGCAACGGATGGGTACGGGTCACCAGCGATAGGCCGTACGGATTTTCCGGCCCCATCGGTTCGGCGTGCGATTCGGTCATGCAGACCGTGTTGTCGGTGCCGTCGATGTCCATGTCGAGCCGGGCAACAAGGAAGTGCTGGTGGTAAGGCGCGTAGGTACGTTCGTCGACCAGGGTGCCGTTGGGGTGCGGCTGTCCGGGAGCCACCGGCGTGGTCACCATGATTCCGGTCGCCCGGATCTCGCACTCGATGTTGCCGTCCTGGTAGAGCCGCCAATAGATCAGGTATTCGTAGTTGGCGACGGTCACGTGCGACGAGATCGTCAGCCTGCGCATCCGGCGCACCTCGGCGCCGATGTCATGGTCGACGTGCTTCCAGAGCACGGCGTTGTCCTCTTCGTGGATACAGACCGCGTTGGTGATGGTGTAGGGCTCGCCCTTGCTGTTGTGCAGCACCGCGTCGAGGTAGCGGATCTCGCCGAGGCAGTCGCAGCCCAATTCCAGCGACGTGGTCATGAATCCCAGACCCCATTCGCCGATGTCGAAGGCGGTGCGCCGGTAGTGGTCCTCCGACGAGTCGCGGTAGGGCACGATCATTTCGGCAAGCGATATCCGGTGTGCCACAGACCGTTCCCGGTCACCGTCGCGGTAACTGACGGTATGCAGCGTCATCCCCTCGCGGTGGTTGAATCCGACCCGAAGCGACCAGTTCTGCCATCGCAGCAGGTTGCCGTCGAGGGTGAACGACGGCCCCTCGGGCTGCTCGATGTGCAGCGGTTTCAGCGGCTCCCTACGCGATGCCGACCGGATAGCCTCCGGAATCATGCTCGGCACGTATTCGCCCATCACGTCGGGCTTCTCGACCCCACTGTTGTCTTCGACACGGAGCAGTTCCATGGCATTGAGGTCGATGACGCAATGCAGCCCGCTGATCAGATTCGCATAGGGACTGCCACCGGCCGAGTCCCTCATCCAGGTGTCCGACCAGCCGATCCGCCGGTCGCGGTATTCCGGGGGCGCGACCGCGTTGCCGTAGGTCCAGGTGTCGAAGTACACGAGATCGATGTCGGTGATGCCGCGCTTGCTCAGTGCGGCCACGACGTCCGGGTGTGAGCGCAACAGTCGGTCGCACTCGGCGAATTCGTCGACCGTGAAGTTTGCCTGCACCCCCGGGATGTGCTCGAACGACTCCACTCGGTCGTCGGTCAATGACACCGTGCTCTTGTACGTCGCATTGGCGGCCCGCTCAAAGCACGTCACCCGCGCACGTCGCGGCGGCGATGCTCCCCCGCCGTCGAACTCGCGCAATTCGGCCTTGCCGGGTTCGATCAATTCGATCGACGCGTACCGCCAGCCCAGGCCGGATGTCGCCGACCCTTCGGCTCCGACGCCGACACCGTGCTCGCGTTGCAGGATCGACGCGACCGCCGTGAACTCGTCGCTGCTAAGCGGATCCAGGGGGTAAGTCACGGGAGTCACGCAACCACATCGTTGGCAGGATGCGCAGCGATTTCCGGCACGCAGGCCCTATCGCTCGTCGCGTGCGCGGGGACGGATTCAGCGGCCGGCCAGTGTGAAGCCCTCCCACGCCTGGCGGCGGTCGGCGTGCGGATCGAATTCGACACGCGGCCGGCTGTCGAAAACTCGTACCGCCCGCTCGGGGTCGGAATATGCGGGCCAGTCCGCACCGGGTAGCCCCGACTCGGCAAAGGCTCGCCACCGAGACTGCACATCGTCGCTGACGCGCAGGGCCGTCTTGCGATCCGCCGCCGCGGTGAGCAGCCTTCCAAAATTCGTTCGGTAGACGTCGAACACCGCAAGTAACTCGGTGGCGTGCGTGGCGCCCAGCCCCGACCAGCGCAACGTCCGAGGTGCGTAGTCGTAGCGGTACAGGTAGGTCGGCGCGTGCCGGCTGTGGGCCTCGGCGATCTGCCACGCCGCCGACCCGAACGCGAAGTCGCTGCCGAACTGGATGCACGCCGCCGAGTCGGGGTAACCCGGGTAAGCGGAGGTGATGCGTTCGCGCTCAGCGGGTTCCGTTGTCGAGAGCAGCCGCTCAATCATCGGCTCCGTCATCGGTAGCAGTTTGAGGAACCGGCCGAACAACTTGGCCTCCTCGGCATTGGTGCCCACGATGAGCGGTACCTGGTGGGTGTGCCCGTCACGCATCGCCTCGACCGGGTCCAGCGGCAGATATTCGGTTCCGCTGGTGGGACCCGCCGCGAACGCACCGAGCATTTCGCGCTGGCCCGCGACGATGAGCCGTTCGAATGCCGTCACCAGTTCCGTCGGCCGCGCCGCCATCACGGCTGCGGCGCCGGTGGCCTGGCCGGTCTCGACGAGTTCGGCGAACTTGGTGGCGTAGTCCGCCGCGATTTCCGGCGTGCGCACCATCCCGGCGGCCGGACTCTCGGAAATAGCCTGGGCGAAAAGACCTTTGGCAGCTGGAACTGCCAGCAGCGTTGCGACCGCGTGTGCGCCGGCACTCTCGCCGAAGATCGTCACCTTGTCCGGGTCGCCACCGAAGACCGCGATGTTCTCGCGAACCCAACGAAGCGCCATCACCAGGTCGCGCAGGTAGAGGTTGTCGTCGAAGGTGTGCTCACTGTTGGACAGCGAGGACAGGTCAAGACAGCCAAGCGCACCCAGCCGGTAGTTCACCGACACATAGACGCAGCCCTGGCGCGCCAGGGCTGCACCGTCATAGATCGGCGTGGCCGAGCTGCCCATGAAATAACCGCCGCCATGGATGAAGACCATGACCGGCATCGAGTCCTCGGGCGGCGAGGTGGGGGCCACGACATTGAGCGTCAGGCAGTCCTCGCTCATCGGTTGGTATCTGCCGGGAGCGAGCATCGTGTACATGCGCTGCTGCGGCGAGCAGTAGCCGACCCCGTGGCAGTACCGCACGCCTGGCCAGGCCTCGACGGGCTGGGGTGCGCGCAGGCGCAACTGACCCACCGGTGGACGGGCGTATGGGATCGCGCGCCAACGATTCACCCCGTCGCGGGTGAAGCCCTCTACGGTGCCGGAGGCGACGGTCGCGCGGACCGTGTGTTCGTGCATCACCCGACGGTAGCGAATGCCATGCGCCGCCGCGCCTGGACGGGATCGGCGAGTCGGCCCGCTAGCCTGGCCGGTATGCGAGTCGCCGGGCTGATCGCGATCTTGATGCTGGTAGCAGGGTGTTCGTCGTCGACGGATGACGGGGCCGAGCGGATCACCCCGATACCACCCAACACCAGTAGACCGTCGTCGACCGCCACCCCGACGACGGCAGTGCCGACCACGCCTCCCAGCCCGGGAGCGTCAATGGCCGACGTCATCGCCTGGATCGAGGCAGGCGACACCGTCGACGCCGCGGAGTATCACGTCGCTACTCGAGACGGGGTGACCACGGATCTCGGCGAGGACATCGCGTTCATCACTCCCTCGGGCAAGACCAACTGCATGACCGATTCGAAATACAGCGACGGTGCGCTGGCGTGTCTGGTCGAGCTCACCGACCCGCCGCCGCGGCCTGCGGACGCGTACGGCGAGTGGAAGGGCGGCTGGGTGGACTTCGACGGCAAGAGTGTCACCGTCGGTTCCGTGCACGGTGACCCCGGCCGGTTCACCGCGGGCACGGGTCCGGAACTGCCCTACGGGCGGGCGCTGGGCTTCGGCGACTATCAGTGCCGCGTCGATGCCGTCGGCCTGTTCTGCGCCAACCGCGCGAACAATACGGCGGCTCGCTTCAGCGATGCGGGCATCGAACCGTTCGGCTGCCTGCAGCAAGTCACCGCTCCGCCGCAGATTGGCGAGAAGTTCAGCTGCTGATCAGATGGTCGTGGGCCGGATATGCGTGCACGACCACCGAGCTTAGTTTCGGAATTGCGTGCGCCAGTTCATGTTCGGCGGTGTGGGCGACGGCATGGGCGTCGGCCAGGCTCAACGTCGGATCGACATCGAGTTCGGTGTCGGCCTCGAGTCGGTGCCCGACCCACCGCATTCTGAGCCGCCGGACTGCACGGACGCCGGGCTGGCTCGACAGCACGGAGCGCGCGGTGTCCAGATATTCGGGATCGATGCGGTCCAACAGCCTGCCGAACACATCCCGCGCCGCGACGACCAGCACGATGCCGATGGCACCGGCGATCACCAATCCGACTATCGGGTCTGCCAGTGGGAACCCCATTCCCACGCCGAGCGCGCCCGCGACCACTGCCAACGAGGTCAAACCGTCTGCGCGAGCATGCATTCCGTCGGCGCGCAGAGCGGCCGACCCGATCCGGCGCCCGACTCGGATCCGGTACACCGCAACCACTTCATTGCCGACAAACCCGATGAGTCCAGCCGCGATCACCCAGCTCAGATGGCTCAACGGCACCGGATTGATGAGCCTGCGCACGGCCTCGACGGCGGCAACAAGCGCGGAGACTGCGATGGCCGTCACCACGAACAGGCCCGCCAGATCTTCGACACGACCGAATCCATAGGTATAGCGCCGGGTTGCGGCCCGTCGGCTCATCGCGAACGCGACCCACAGCGGCACTGCGGTCAGGGCGTCGGAGAAGTTGTGCACAGTGTCGGCGAACAGCGCCACCGAACTCGAGACGGCGACGACGACCAGCTGCGCCGCCGCGGTGACGCCGAGCACGACCAGACTGATCTTGACCGCGCGAATGCCTGCGGCGCTGTCGCGCAGTTCGGCGTCGATGCGGTCACCGTGGTCGTGCGAATGATGGCCGACGCCCACTACCCCACGCCCTTGTCGTGCAGCACGCGAAGCTCGCCCGCATCCAAATGGTGGGCGGGTACGCCACCCGTCGCATGTTCGGCGTTGTGCACCGCATCGGTGACCAATTGGCGTACGTGATCGTTTTCGAGCCGGTAGAAGACCTGTGTGCCCTCACGGCGGGTGCGAACCAGGTGCGCCATCCGGAGCTTTGCGAGGTGCTGTGACACAGAAGGCGCCGGCTTGGCGACCCGAGATGCGAGGTCGTTGACTGACATCTCGCGGTCCGCCAACGCCCAGAGCAGCTGCACGCGGGTTGCATCGGCCAGCATCCTGAACACCTCGACGACAAGGTCGGCCTGGTCATCGGCGAGTCGGCGAGCGCAGACCTGCATATCTGCATTCATACGCAGATAGTAGCGCAATGGTTCAGCCGAACACCACGTGCTGGGACCGTCGGCCAAAGCGATTGGCCCTGCCGATGTGACGGATCACATCGGCAGGGCCGTTGGATAGCAAGGGTTTTGACCTGTCAACCGAGCCGAAAATCTCCGGTGACCAGCGTCGGTGTCACATCCTGACCATCGATCTTTGAGCTCATGCTGCCGTTTTGCAGGCGCTCGATCTGCTGCGCCTGCTGGAGCAGCCGCCTGTTGCGCACCTCGGCGCGGAACCGCGCCTCGTTCAGCTCGAAGACGTTGATGTCATCGTCGTTGTTATTGCGGAATTGCACGCCAACAGCCGAGCCGTTCTCGCGGACCACCCAGGATGCTCGCGTACCGTCCAGCTCAGCGGTGTACATCCCCGCATCGCCCGTCACCGGTGCTGCCGTGAATTGATATGCCACACCGTTCATGTTCAGATCGCCGTCGACGTTCCCGCCATCGAACTCCGCTTGCAGGGTGTCGCGGAATCGCGACTTGATGTCGATCGAACCGTCGGTCTGGTTGCCGAAGAACCAGGCTTCGTCGTCGGTCCCGTTGCAGGCGTACGCCGCAACCTCGTCTCCATCAACGGAGATTCCGATCGTCATTGTCTTGCCGTCGGCCGCTGTCATGTCGGCGATGTAGCGAGCCGACTGGGGGAAGGAGTTGGATGCGGTGGTCGTGGTGCCCGGCGCCTCGGGTGACGAGGACGCTTCGTTTGATGATCCGCCCGAGCAGGCGGCAAGGGTGCCAAGCGCGAGCAACGCGCTGATACCCACGAACAGGGTGCGAGTGAGTTTCTTCATGTGACCAGCATGAATGTCCGGATCCGGCGTTACATGAAGAATGTATGGAGATTGCGTGGAGATATCTGCGGCGCCCGATTCACAACGCCAGAAATTCGTCGATCTCGGCGCGAAACACCTGCCACGCCGGCTCGGATGCGGTCAACAGATGGTTGTTACTGGAGAGCGCCACCAAACGGGAATCCGGTATCAGCGAAGCCAATTCCTCGCCAAAGCGCAGCGGAACCCGGTGATCGTCACGTGAGTGCATGATCAGGGTCGGGCACGAGACGTCTCGCGCCAGTTCACGGACATCGATGCGACCGAACTCCTCGAGGAAACGCACTGCGTTCTCCGGCGAGGTGGTGCGCCGCTGCAGTTGGTCGAACGCGGCCCAGTCGGAGCGGGTGCCGTCGGGCAGGAACTGCGCGGCGAAAACCTGCCGGAACGCCGGATCGTCCCGGCCCCAACCGACTCGGGCGAGTTCGAGGTCCAGCGCCGCGGCCCGCTTTTCGTCCTCCCCAGACGCCCGCACCGCCCGTCCACGCGCATACGCACTGCACAGCACCAGGCGGCTGACCCGTTCGGGGTGACGGGCCGCATAAGCAACCGCGACGGCGCCGCCCTGCGAAACGCCGAGCAGTGGAAAGCGTTCCAAGCCAAGGGCCTCGACAACCGACTCTAGGTCGGCCACCCAGTCTTCGAAGGTGAAATCTGTTGCATCCCAATCGGATAACCCACAGCCCCGCTCGTCATAGCGTATGAACCGGCGGTTCTCCGACAGGTCGCGCACCCAGTGTTTCCACACCGGGCTTTCGATGTCGTACCCGAGGTGGGTCATCCAGTTCGCCGCCCGCACGAGGGGCGAGCCCTCCCCTGCCACTGCGTAGGCAAGCCGTACGCCGTCGGCGGCCCTGCAGAACGCGATGTGCTGGCGCGGCGGCGGTGGCTCGTCGACCACCACGGCCTCCGAAGGCGGTGGGATTGGCGGGGGTGGCGCGTCCGCGGTGAGGGTGGCCACGAACTGGTAGCCACGGCCACGGACGGTCCTGATGAACCGCTGCAATTCACCATCGTCGCCCAGGGCACGGCGGGCGGCCTTGATGCGGCTGGTCAACGCTGCCTCGGTGACGAAGCGCCCGCCCCACACCGAATCGAACAGTTCCTCTTTCGATACGAACCGGTGGGCGTTGCTCACCAGCTGGGTCAGCACGTCGAACACTTGGGGCTCGACTCGGATGACCTTGCCGTCGGCGCGCAATTCGTAGCGCTGGGTGTCGAGCACGAAGTTCTCGAACCGCCACACGCCGGTCGAAGTGGGCAGAGGGACTGAAGACTCAGGTGTTGACAAGGTCACAGCGGGTCCCGTCGGGAGGGTTGCAGGTCATCGTAACGACGAACAGCCCCTCTCCGGGGTTCATCGCTAGCGCCAGCCGTCGGCCGCCTTGGCCGCGCGCATGAGCGCATCGCACAGCTGCCGTAACTCCGTGCCGTCGGCTCCCTCGTCCACGGCGGTGGAAACGTCCTCAGCGGCACATCTGACCTGGTAAACGCGATCTGCAAGCTCTGCGGCCTCGTCAGCGGTCAGCACAACGGCGTCCGGTGCCACCGAGGTGCCTCTGACGATGGAGCGCTGTTCATAAGCGCGCTGCCGGCAAGACTGTCTGCAGTACTGTCTGCGTCTGCCCAATCCGGCATCAGCGACTTCACGACCGCACCAACGACACGGTTGAGCACGTCGGCGGTTCGATAACACGGTGACCACGGACCAGACTGTAAACCGGCGGCGGCAGGAATCCCGGTATCATCAGTGGCCGAGTCGGGAACTGCGTGCCGCACCGCTGCGTTGATTCTCCGGACAACTTGCATTGATTGAGGAGTGTGGACCATGGCTGATCGCGTCTTGAGGGGCAGTCGTCTCGGGGCTGTGAGCTACGAGACCGACCGCAACCACGATCTTGCGCCGCGTCAGGTTGCGCGCTACCGGACCGACAACGGCGAGGAGTTCGACGTCCCGTTCGCCGACGACGCCGAGATTCCCCACACGTGGCTGTGCCGCAACGGCATGGAAGGCACGCTGATCGAGGGTGACGCGCCGGAGCCGAAGAAGACCAAGCCGCCGCGTACCCACTGGGACATGCTGCTGGAGCGTCGCTCGGTCGACGAGCTCGAGGAACTGCTCAAGGAGCGCCTCGACATCATCAAGGCTCGCCGTCGCGGTTAGGTTAGTCAGCGGCTGACGCCGACGCCGCGGGCGCGATCGAGACGCCCGCGAAAACCCCACTCCGCGACCTTGAAAAGTGCTTCGCGGATGTTGGACCCGCTCATCTTGGATTGGCCGAACTCGCGCTCGGTGAAGGTGATCGGCACCTCGACGACGACGAACCCGTTGTTGATGGTGCGCCAGGTCAGGTCGATCTGGAAGCAGTAGCCCTTCGAGTCCACGGCGGACAAGTCGATCTTTTCCAGCACCTCACGCCGATACGCACGGTATCCGGCGGTGATGTCGTGGATGTCGACGCCGAGCACCACCCTGGCATAGCCATTGGCCGTACGGGACAACGCCTGACGCCGTCGCGGCCAGTTCTTCGTCTCCCCGCCCTTGACGTAGCGCGAACCGATCACCAGATCCGCACCGTTGTCGATGCTGTCGAGCAGGCGGTGCAGCTGTTCGGGCGGATGGCTTCCGTCGGCATCCATCTCGACCAGGACCCCGTACTCGCGCCCCAAGCCCCACTCGAACCCGGCCAGGTATGCCGCCCCGAGGCCCGCCTTGGCGGCGCGGTGCATCACATGCACGCGATCCGGGTCGGCGAAGGCCAGTTCGTCTGCCAACTCGCCGGTGCCGTCCGGGCTGCCGTCGTCGACGATCAGGATGTGGACATCCGGACATGCGGTCTGCACACGTCCGACGATCAACGGCAGATTTTCCCGCTCGTTGTAGGTGGGGATGATGACCAGCGTGCGCTGACTTGGGCGATCCCCGGAGCCCGGGCCAGTCGTCATTTAGCTCCTCTATCTTTCGTCGTTCGTAGCCGACGAACGAAACTCCCATTGTGCAGTATCGCGGCGATCAGAGCGCCAATGCCGATGGCGACCAGCACACCCTCGACCAGCGGTGCCCATCGCGTCGCGGCTGTGAGCTGGGATTTCAAGCGCACCTGAGTGTCCAGGTAGGCGGGTTCGAAGAACTCGGTGCGGGCAAGCTCACGTCCGTCCGGGGCGATGACCGCGCTGATACCGGTGGTTCCCGCGACGACCACGTACCGGTCGTGTTCGACGGCCCGCAACCGGGCGAAGGCGAGCTGTTGGGCGCTCATTGCCTCGTCGAACGTGGCGTTGTTGGTCGGGACGGCCAGTATCTGCGCACCGTTTCGCACCGACTCGCGGGTGGCACGGTCGAAGATCACCTCCCAGCAGGTGGCAACCCCGACGGGCACGCCAGCGGCATGCACCATCCCGTTACCGCTGCCCGGGATGAAGTAGCCGGCGCGGTCGGCGTACGGCGAAAGGAGGCGGAAGAAACTGCGCCACGGCAGGTACTCGCCGAACGGCTGCACGATCTGCTTGTCGTGACGATCGGCAGGACCCGTCTCGGGGTTCCACACGATCACCGAATTGTTCGAGACCGGGTTGTCGCGGCTGTGGCCCGGTGCCGCAACCACACTTCCGACCAGAATCGGCGCATTGATCGCTTCCGCCGCCGACGAGATTTCGGCGTTCGCGTCGGGATTGGCGAGCGGATCGATGTCCGAGGAGTTCTCCGGCCAGACGACGAACATCGGCTGCGGCGCCCGGCCCGCGCGCACGTCCTCGGCGAGCCGCATCGTTTCGCGGACGTGGTTGTCCAGGACCGCGCGGCGCTGCGCGTTGAACTCGAGTCCGAGCCTTGGCACGTTGCCCTGCACGGCGGCCACGGTGATCGGCTGTTCGTCGTCGGCGCCAACGCCCGAGTGCCGGACTTGAGGCCACGTGAGCGCGGTGAGTAATAGGACGACGGTGATGCACGCACCGGGTACTACGACTGCCGGCGGCCCCGCGGTCCTGGTGGCGCCGGTGCGCCACCACTTCACGATCTCCAAAGTGATTGCGGCCAGACTGAATCCGATCAGCACGACGGCGAACGAAAGCAGTGGTGCTCCACCCACCTGCACGATCGACAACATCGGCCCGTCGGTTTGGCTGTAGGCCACGACACCCCACGGGAATCCCCCGAACGGCACCGTCGACTTGAGCCACTCCTGCACCGCCCACAGCCCGGCGAACCAGAGCGGCCACCCCGGCAGGCGCCGGACCGCGACCGCCATTGCGCCGAACACGGCGGGGAAGAGCGCCTGCAGCACGCAGAGGGCGATCCACGGAATCGGTCCGACAAATCCGCTGATCCAGGGCAGCAGCGGGAGGTAGAACGCCAATCCGAAAATGAATCCGTACCCGAATCCGCCTGCGACAGTGGTTGTTTCCCGCGTGAGCGCCCAGGACAGGAGTGCGAATGCGATGAATGCCATGTACCACCAGCCGAACGGCGGGAAGCTCAGGCACAGCGCAATACCGGCGACGATGAGGACGCTCAACTGCGGCAGACGGTCGATTACGGCACGGCCGAATCGCTGTGCCCGCGACTGACTGCCGAGGTCAGCGACTGCCTCGTCGGCGATGTCGTCGGCGTCGTCGTCGAGCACGGGGGGACGCACGTCGTCAGCCATGGATGGTGACACCCCGGTGCACCGTCTGGCGACAGAGGGGCAAGGCGTCGTCGAGGCGTGGCAGCGCAGGCACCCGCGAGCGCGCATCCGTCGACCAGCGCTGCACCGCGTCGGCCGGTGCACTCACTTCCAGTTCGTCGGCCTCCCAGACGGCATAGCTCGCCTGCGCCCCGGGAACCAGGGTGCCGGTGACACCGTCGCGCACGCCGGCTGCGCGCCAGGCTCCGCGGGTGGCTGCGCCAAACGCCGCGCGCGCGGACAGCGCGCTGCCCTCGGTCTGATGCTGGGTCGCCGCACGCACCGTCGCCCAGGGATTCATGCTGGTGACGGGGCTGTCGGAGCCGAAAGCGAGAGGCACGCCTTGGGATGCTAGCAGCGCGAACGGATTCAACAATCCGGCTCTGTCGGTGCCGAGGCGTCGGGCATACATGCCGTCGTCGCCGCCCCACAATGCATCGAAGTTGGGCTGCATGCTGGCAAGCACGCCCCACGCGCCGAGACGGTGTGCCTGCTCCCCTGTCACCATTTCGAGGTGCTCGAGGCGATGTCCGCATCGGGCGACCGCGGGCGCGCCGAACTCCTCGACTACGCGCTCGAACGCGTCGACGACGGCGCCGACGGCCGCGTCGCCGATCACGTGGAAACCTGCGGTGATACCCGCCTCGGTACAGGCCCCCAGGTGGGCCGCGATTGCATCGGTATCGAGGTACGCGTTGCCGCAGCAGTCCGCGGCGTCGTCGTAGGACCGGTGCAGCCACGCGGTGCGGGAGCCAATCGCACCGTCGACAAACAGGTCGCCGGCCAGCCCACGTGCTCTGGTGCGGGCGATCAGTTCTCGCGCTTCGGCGGCGCTGCACACCGCTTGGCCCCAGTAGCCGACGACCTCCACGCCGTGCTCGATGCCACGTACCTCATCCCAATCGGACAGCCCGCCGATCTCGGGTCCCGCGCACTCGTGCACCGCGACGATGCCGAGGGCGGCGGCGGTATTCAAGGCTGTCCGCTGGGCGTTGAGCCGTTGTTCGGCGTTGAGCCCCTCGCGCGCGGCGGCCCGCGCCAGGTGATGCGCATCGCCGCTCAGCGGTTGTTCGGCGGAGAAGCCGTGCGCCTCGGCCAGGCCGGGAGCCAACCGGCGCAGCGCGGTCGAGGCTGCCGCCGAGTGGACGTCGACCCGGGACAGATACGCGGCCCTGCTCCCGACGGCCTCGTCGACGTCGGCGGTGCCCGGCGGCGTCCGTTCGGGCCAGCCGGATTCGTCCCAGCCGTGTCCCCATATTGCGCCGTCGGGATGGGCGCGGGCGTAGTCGCCGAGCAGCTGCATGCAATGCCGCAGCGAGGTCGCCTGCCGCAGGTCCAATCCGGTCAGGGTCAGCCCGGTCGCTGTGAGGTGGACGTGACTGTCGACGAAGGCCGGTGCGACGAAAGCGCCGTCGAGGTCGACGATATGGGCGTCGGGATACTGGGCGCGGCCCACGTCGTCGCTGCCCAACCAGGCCACGACACCGTCGCGCACCGCCATCGCGGACGCGTCGGGCATTGCCGGGCTGTGCACCCGGCCGTTGAGAAGAAGGGTCGTCACTTAGTCGGGTTTGCGCTCCACGGGCAAAGGTTCGATGTCGGTGACATCGATGACCTCGCCGTCAATGTAATCGCCGCGGGCCGCATTTGAGCCGGTATATGCGGTGTAGCCGGTAGCTCCCGCGACGGTGATCAGCGGCATGCGGCGAGCGGCGATGGCCGCCACCAGCGGTCGCGCGGCCGCGCGGGTCGGCGGCAGCAGGAGCAGGGCGCCGATGGCGGAGCTGGCCAGTCCCGGGATGACGACGAGGACGGTGCCCAGCGCGACGAGCAATCCGTCCGCCGCGGCGCCCTGCACCGACGCCGGATTGATGCCGGAGCGTAGGCGCCGGAAGTGCCGCTTGACCTGTGACCCGGCCAACGCGATGCCGACCACGAAGGTGCCGAGCAGCAGTAACACCGTCCAGCCGAAGCCGATCGTCGATACCAGCGCCACGATGACCGCCAGCTCGATGACCGTGTAAAGGAGAAACAGCCGCATCGCCATGTAAAGGGAACGTACGGGATGGCGGCTTCGGTTCCGGGGTTCCCTTCCGCAGAATTGGCGGAACGCCGTTAAGCCGCCTTGACCTCGATCGCGCTGTGGACCTTGTCGATGCCGCCGCGGACGATCGCCTGCGGGATCCACCACCACGCGTGCCACCAGTACTTCTTGGTGACCATGTCGAAGACCCGACGGTTTTCCGACTTGGGCAGGTTGCGAGCCACCGCCTCAACCGGTTCGCCCTTGGGCTTGCCGAGCGCACCCGACCGCTGAATCGTCACCCGCGGCGTGTTGTTGATGCGCTTGGTCTTCCATGACCCGTCGTCGGTGGAGATCAGCAACCGGTCGCCGTCCTTCACACCCCATACGGTGGTCGGCTTCGGCCTGCCATCCTTGGTGAAGGTGGTGAGCAGCAGATATTTGGACCGTGCCACGTCGTCAAAGGTGTCTGTCATGGGTCCTGATTCTTCTTTCGATGCGCAAACGATGCAAGTAAGGGATACCCGCTGCCGAGTCGTTAAACCGCTCTCACCTCGATGGTCACGTTGTTCTTCATGCCGCCGCGCAGCTTGGAGAAGAGGTTGAACGTCTTGCCCAGCAGGCCGTAGCGCTTTCCGATCAAGTCGTAGGTGGCGGCATTGGCCGATTTGTCCAGGATCGCCGCGACTGCCTCGATCGCCTCACCCTGCGGGTTGCCGCTTCGGTCGCATTTCGCGATCGTCACCCGCGGGGTGTTCCGGATGCGCTTGACCTTCCACGACTTCTCTTGAGTGATGACGAGTAGGCGATCGCCGTCCGGGGGCGCCCAGACCGCGGTCGGCTTGGGTCGGCCGTCCTTGGTGAACGTGGTCAGCAGGATGTATTCCGACTTCGCGATGTCGGCAAAGGTCGCAGGCACACTCCAAACCTAGCCGTCAGCCCTCCAACTCGCCTTCGGTCTCCAGCAGCACCTGCCGCAGACCGTCGAGTGTTGCCTGATCCGGCTGCGCCCACATGCCGCGGCCGGCCGCCTCCAGCAGTCGCTCGGCCATGCCGTGCAGAGCCCACGGGTTCGACTCCGCCATGAATTTGCGGTTGTCGTCGTCGAGTACGTATTCCGCCGACAGTCGCTCGTACATCCAGTCGGCCATCACCCCCGCGGTCGCGTCGTACCCGAACAGATAGTCGACGGTGGCCGCCATCTCAAAAGCACCCTTGTAGCCGTGCCTGCGCATCGCGTTGATCCACCGGGGGTTGACCACCCGGGCGCGGAACACGCGTGCGGTCTCCTCCGACAGCGTGCGGGTGCGCACCGCGTCGGGCCGGGTGTTGTCACCGATGTAGGCGGCGGGCGCCTTGCCGGTCAACGCCCGCACCGTCGCGATCATGCCGCCGTGGTACTGGAAATAATCGTCGGAGTCGGCGATGTCGTGCTCGCGGGTGTCGGTGTTCTTGGCCGCGACCGCAATGCGACGGTAGTTCTGGTTCATGTCGTCGGCCGCCGGCCTGCCGTCCAGGCCGCGGCCATAGGCGAAACCGCCCCACGCGGTGTAGACCTCTGCGAGGTCGGCATCGTCGCGCCAGTTGCGGCTGTCGATCAGCTGCAGGAGCCCGGCGCCGTAGGTACCCGGTTTGGAGCCGAAAATTCTTGTGGTGGAACGTCTCTGATCGCCGTGCTCAGCGAGGTCGGCCTGCGCATGAGCGCGGACGTAGTTGTCCTCGGATGACTCGTCCAGGCCCGCGACGACTTGTACCGCGTCGTCGAGCATCGTGACCACGTGCGGGAAGGCGTCGCGGAAGAAGCCGGAGATTCGCACGGTGACGTCGATGCGTGGGCGGCCGAGTTCGGTCAGCTCGATGGGCTCCAGGTTCACCACCCGTCGCGATGCGTCGTCCCAGACCGGTCGGACGCCGAGCAGCGCGAGCACCTCGGCGATGTCGTCGCCCGCGGTGCGCATGGCCGACGTCCCCCATACCGACAACCCAACAGACCGTGGCCAGTCGCCGTGGTCCTCGCGGTAGCGCGCCAGTAGCGAATCCGCCATGGCCACACCGGTTTCCCACGCCAGCCTCGAGGGCACTGCCTTGGGGTCGACGGAGTAGAAATTGCGGCCGGTGGGCAGCACGTTGACCAGGCCTCGCAGTGGCGAACCCGACGGGCCCGCTTGGATGAAGCGGCCATCGAGCGCGCGCAGGATCTGCGGGATCTCAGCGGCCGTGCCCGCCAGCCGGGGCACCACCTCGGTCGCCGCGAATCGCAGAATCGCCGCGACGTCGGCGTTATCGGTGATGGCGTCGACAGCGGCGGGGTCCCAACCCGAGTTCGCCAGGGCCACAACGAGTTCGCGAGCTTGCGCCTCGGCGGTGTCCACCGCGGCGCGTTCATCGTGACCGTCCTCGGCGAGACCGAGCGCCTGCCGAAGGCCTGCCACGCTCTGATCGCCGCCGAACAGCTGGCGCGCGCGCAGGATCGCGAGCACCAGGTCGATTTCTGCCTCCCCCGTGGGCTTTACGCCCAGAATATGCAGCCCGTCGCGGATCTGGACGTCCTTGATCTCGCACAGCCAGCCGTCGACGTGCAGCAGCATGTCATCGAACGAATCCTCGTCGGGCCGGTCCTCGAGCCCGAGATCGTGATCCATCTTGGCCGCACGCATGAGCGTCCAGATCTGCTGCCGGATGGCGGGCAGCTTGCCGGGATCGAGTGCGGCGATGTTGGCGTGCTCGTCCAGCAGCTGTTCCAGACGTGCGATGTCGCCGTAGCTTTCGGCCCGGGCCATCGGCGGGATGAGGTGGTCGACAAGGGTGGCGTGTGCCCGGCGTTTGGCCTGGGTGCCCTCCCCTGGATCGTTGACCAGGAACGGGTAGATCAGCGGGAGGTTGCCGAGCGCAGCGTCAGTGCCGCACGCCGCCGACATGCCCAGCGTCTTGCCCGGCAGCCATTCCAGGTTTCCGTGCTTGCCAAGGTGCACGACGGCGTCCGCACCGAAGTCGGCGTCGAGCCAGCGGTAGGCCGCCAGATAGTGATGGCTGGGCGGCAGATCGGGGTCGTGGTAGATCGCAACGGGATTCTCCCCGAAACCGCGTGGCGGCTGAACCATCAGCACGACGTTGCCCGCCCGCATCGCGGCGATGACGATCTCGCCGTCGGGGTCAGCGCTGCGGTCGACGAACAATTCGCCGGGTGGCGGACCCCAATGCCGCACCATCGCGTCGGTGAGCTCGGCAGGCAGGGTCGCGAACCAGTCGCGGTACTCCTTGGCCGGTATCCGGATCGGATTGCCCGCGAGCTGGCCGTCGGTCAGCCACGCCGCATCCTGTCCGCCGCGCTCGATCAGCGCATGGATCAACGCGTCACCGTCGCCGGAGTCGACGCCGGGAATGTCATCGATCCGGTAACCGTGTTCGCGCATCGCGCGCAACAATGCGATGGCGCTGGCTGGGGTGTCGAGGCCGACCGCGTTGCCGATGCGGGCGTGTTTGGTGGGATACGCCGAGAACACCAGCGCCACGCGTTTCTGCGGGGCCGCGATGGCGCGCAACCGCGCGTGCCGTACCGCGAGTCCTGCGACGCGCGCGCAGCGCTCCGGATCGGCGACGTAAGAGATCAGCCCCTCGTCGTCGATCTCCTTGAACGAGAACGGGACCGTGATGATGCGGCCGTCGAACTCGGGGACGGCGACCTGAGTTGCGACGTCCAGGGGCGACATCCCGTCGTCGTTGCTCTGCCACTGCGACCGTGAGCTGGTCAGGCACAGACCCTGAAGAATCGGGATGTCGAGGGCGGCCAGATGCGCCACGTTCCAGGTGTCGTCGTTTCCTCCCGCGGACGCGGTGGCAGGGGTGGACCCACCCGCGGCGAGCACGGTCGTCACCAGCGCGTCGGCGGTGCCGAGCAACTCCAGCAGTTCGGTGTCCGCGGTGCGCAACGACGCGCAGAACACCGGCAGCGGCCTACCGCCTGCGACCTCGATGGCCCGGCACAGCGCCTCGACGTAGCCGGTGTTGCCGGCGAGGTGCTGCGCACGGTAGTACAGCACCGCGACGGTCGGCCCCCCGTCGTTCACCGACGCATGCTCGAGGACACCCCAGTTCGGGGTTGTCGCCGGAGGCGCGAAGCCGAAGCCGGTCATCAACAATGTGTCGCAGAGGAACGCGTGCAGCTGTCGCAGGTTCTCGACCCCGCCCTGCGCCAGGTAGACGTGTGACTGCAGCGCGACGCCCGCGGGCGTCGTGGAATGACCCATCAGCTCGGCGTCCGGGGACTGCTCGCCGCTCACCACGACGGTCGGCACGCCGCCGGCCTCCAGCGCGTCGATGCCGTCCTGCCAGGCGCGGTAGCCGCCAAGAATTCGGACTACGACGATGTCGGCACCACCCACGAGTTCGTCGAGTTCGCCGTCGAGCAGCCGAGACGGATTCGCCCATCGATAGCCGGCCCCGCTGGCACGGGCCGTGATCAGGTCGGTGTCGGAGGTCGACAACAGCAGGACCATCGGCGATTGAGTCGGCTGGGTCACCCGTCATTACTACCCCACGCGCTCGACCGGATGCCGACTAGCGTGAACAGGGTGAGCACGATGTTCACGGCCGGCACACCTCATCCGTCGCTGCGCGGCGTGGTGCTGCGCTATGAGGGCTACGCGGAGCGAGCTGCCGGCCCCGTCACATTCCGCGAACTGCCGTGCACATTCGTGCCGATCATCATCGACCTCGACTCGGGGTGGACCGTGGCGCATCGTGAGCACACACGGACCGCACCGCTCCGGCTCGACTCTTTCGTCGCGGGCATCACCGACGGGCCGGTCCTGGTCGGCCACGGCGGGTCGGCTCGTTGTCTGCAGGTCGACCTGACGCCCATGGGCGCCCGCCGGCTGGTCGGTATGCCGATGAGCGAGTTGGCCAACCGGACGGTGCCCATCGACGACGTGTTCGGCCGGTTCGGTCGAGAACTCGTGCAGCGCGTCGGCGATGCTCCGGACTGGTCTGCGCGATTCGCGTTGGTGGACGCCGCGATCCGGGCCAGGCTTACCGACACCGCCCCCGTCGACTCGGGAGTGGAGTGGTCGCTGCGCCGCATCACCGCAAGTGGCGGCGCGGCGACGATTTCAGACATGGCCACCGAACTCGGTTGGAGCCACCGGCGACTGATCGCGCGTTATCGCGATGCCGTCGGACTGCCGCCGAAGCTTGTCTCGCGGATTGTTCGGTTCGAGCGCCTCGCAGCATTGGTCGCGAGCGACCCGGCCACCGACTGGGCCGGGGCAGCGCTCACGTGCGGGTACTTCGATCAGGCCCACCTGGCCCGCGAGGTGCGGGAGTTGGCCGACATCACTCCGACCGAACTGCGGGCGCTGACCGTAAATTCCGTCCAAGACGCGGCGACCACGTCGGCCTAGCGTCGGCGCTATGACCGAAACACTCACTTCGAACGGGGCCGTGCCGATCGTCCCCTTCACCGACCCGCGCGCGGGGATCAGTTGGCTCGAGCGGACGTTCGGCGCCGTCGCGACATTGGTGGTTCCTCCGGAGTCCGACCAACCGCTCATGCACGCCGAGGTGAAGGTCGGTAATGGGCTGGTGATGATCGACGACGCGGACCGCACGGATAGCCCGTTCGCGCTACCGGGGCCGGTCGTGCTCTATGTGGTGGTCGACGACCCCGATGGGTTGCACGACCGGGCGGCCGCGGGTGGAGCTGAGATCGTCATGGGGTTGACCGACCAGGATTACGGCTCACGCGAGTTCGCCGCACGCGACCCGCACGGCAACGTGTGGTGCTTCGGGACCTACCGGCCGGGGCAGGGCTAGCGCCGGTTCCAGCGGTCATAGGTGCTCTGTGAATACGGCAGCAGCCCGAGGGCACCGATAAGGACGACCAACACAGCGCCGAAAACGATGAATTCGAACATCGTCGTTCCTTTCTGACATCGCTTACTACACACGCGTGTAGTTACCTGGAACGTACGACGACACGCACCAGAAGTGAGCAACTTGTGTGGCACGGATCACTGGAACCAATAGTGTGTCGGTCGTCACATTCAGGCAGTTCGAACGTCGAAATGAGAGATGTCCGGAGTGGCCAGAAGCTCGCGGTGGCGAGCCGGCCGCCACGGGAAGAGCTCGGGCAAACCGTCCTTGCCCAGGTACCAGCTCTTGCATCCGGTCATCCAAATCGTCTGCCGCAGAGCAGATTTCATCTGCTCATTGTAATCCTTGGTTGCCGTATCGGTGGGCGACGCAGCGATGATGTCGCCGTTGCGGATCTTGTTGATCCACCACATCGCGTAATCGGCCTGGTTCTCGGCGATGAGGACCAGTGACTGATTGCCGATCGGCGAGTGCGGACCCATGAGCATGAACAGGTTCGGGAAACCCGGAACCGCGATCGAACGGTAAGCGTGCGGACCGTCCTCCCAGACGTCGTCGAGCGTCACACCGTTGTCGTTGACGATGCCCATCGGGCGCACGTAGGCGCGGGCGTCGAACCCCGTGGCCAACACCAACAGGTCGAGTTCATGGAGCACGCCGTCGGATGTCACGACACCTCGCGGTTCGACGTGGTCGATCGCCTCGGTGACGAGATGCACACCCGGCTTCTGGATGGACCGGTAGTAATGGCCGGCCAGGATAAGCCGCTTGCACATCGCGTGATAGTTGGGAGTGAGCTTGCGGCGCATCGCGGGGTCGCGTACCGACAGTCGCAGATTGAGCCGGCACAACAGAGCCATCAGCCGCCTGTTCAGCCCCGCCTCGACAGCCGCACGACCCAGCGTGTTCTCGATATAGGTCTGCCAGAAGCGATATCCCAGGTTGTTGAGGACCGGCCAGCGCGCGAGCGCCGCCTTGGTCAACGCCCGGTAGCGAAGGTTGGGCGTTGGATAAACCCACTGGGGTGAGCGCTGGAAGATCGTCAGTCCGCGGACCTTCCCGCCGAGTTCAGCGGTGATCTGTACACCCGTAGAACCTGTGCCTATCAATCCGATCTGCTTGTTGTGCAACGAAATCGAATGATCCCAGCGGGCTGAGTGGAACGTCGGCCCGGCGAATGTGTCGAGCCCATCGATCTCCGGGTAGCGGGGAACCCGAAGCACGCCGGTCGCCGTGATCAAGACATCGAAGGCTTCTTCGCCCTCTGACGTGCCCACCCACCAACGCCCGTCCTCGAATCGTGCGGAGGTGACTTCGGCACCGAATCTGATATGCGGTGTGACGCCGCGCTCGTCGGCGACCTGTCGAAAGTAACGATGGATCTCCGAACCCGGCGACATGAACCGCGACCAATGGGGGTTGGGCCGGAACGAGTACGAGTAGAAGCGTGACGGAACATCGCAACTCAACCCCGGATAGGTGTTGTCGCGCCAGGTCCCGCCGACATCGTCGGCGGACTCGTAGATCACGAAGTCGTCGATGTCTGCGTCCTGCAGTTTTACCGCCATACAGATGCCGGACATGCCGGCACCGACGATCGCCACGTTCAGCTTGCGCGTCTGCGTCACCGGGACCCCCTAGTGCGACTGGCCGCACAGTACGCCCGGCCGGCGCGAGCGATTGACGGTTTCGACAACTTGTTACAGCCGGGCTTCACGCGTGGCAGTGCCACTGCCGCCGCAGTGCTGAACAGCAGCTGCTGCTCGTCGAGCAGAAAGCACATGCGTAGCCGACCACCTCGATCGGTGTTAATCCGGCGGCAACTCCGGCGGCAACTCCGGCGTACCGTGAACTGATGGCCAGGATCCGCGACCAGGACGCCTGCCCAGGTGCGCTGCAGGTGCATCAGGCCGCCGACGGGGCACTGGCCCGCGTGCGTCTTCCTGGCGGGATGATCTCCGCGCAGCAACTCGAGGCCGTGGCACTCGCGGCGACTCGGTGGGCCTCTCCTGCAATGGAACTGACGTCGCGCGGCAACATCCAGATCCGCGCGGTGACCGACACTGCTGCGGTCGCTGACGCACTGGCGTCCACGGGCCTGCTGCCTTCGGACTCGCACGAGCGCGTGCGCAACATCGTCGCCTCGCCGCTGTCGGGCCGGGTGGGCTCGGCCGCCGACGTTCGCGGACTGGTCACCGAACTGGACCACGCGATCCAGGCGCGGCCCGCGCTGGCCGGGCTACCGGGCAGGTTTCTGTTCGGCCTCGACGACGGGCGGGGCGATGTCAGCGGACTGGCGCCCGACGCCGGGATCCACCTGGTCGGCGACGATTCGGCGGCGCTACTGCTGGCGGGCCGGGATACCGGCGTACGGCTGTCGATACCGGACGCGGTGGGATCGCTGGTGACAGTGGCGGGCCGGTTCGCTGATAGCCGCGGAACATGCTGGCGCATCGGCGAGCTCGGCGACACCGAACAACTGCTGGCGGGCTTCGCGGTGACAACGCAGCCGGGTGCGACGTGGCCACCGGTGAGCAGGCCGCCGGTGGGCTGGATCGAACAGAACGACGGCCGGGTGGCCCTGGGCGCCGCGGTTCCGCTTGGCGTGCTGGACGCCCGCGTCGCCGAATACCTCGCGGCGATCAACGCGCCGATGGTCATGACGCCGTGGCGTTCCGTGCTCGTCTTCGACCTCGAAGAAGAGGTCGCCGATGTCGCGCTGCGGGTGCTGGCGCCGATGGGTCTGGTCTTCGACGAGAATTCACCCTGGCTGTCGATCAGCGCGTGCACCGGTAGCCCGGGCTGTGAACACTCCCTGGCCGACGTCCGGTCCGACGCCGCGGCGGCAGTGGCGGAATGTCGCCGGCCCAGCGGCTCCGGCGAGGCGCCCGCAGCCGGTCGTCGGCACTTCGTCGGCTGCGAGCGCGCATGCGGTAGTCCCCCGGCCGGTGACGTGCTGGTCGCGAGCGAAGACGGATATCGGCCGCGAAACACCCACCCGTAGGGTGAGCGGGTGCTCGACTACATCCGCGACGCCGCCGAGATATACCGGCAGTCGTTCGCGACGATCCGCGCCGAAGCGGACCTGTCGCGGTTTCCCGATGACGTCGCGCGCGTCGTGGTCCGGCTGATCCACACCTGCGGGCAGGTCGACGTCGCCGACCACGTCGCCTACAGCGAAGACGTGGTCGCGAAGACCCACGCCGCGCTCGTCGCCGGTGCCCCGGTGCTGTGCGATTCGTCGATGGTGGCCGCGGGGATCACCAAGTCTCGGTTGCCCGCGGCCAACGAGGTCGTTTCACTCGTAGCCGACGAGCGGGCGCCCGCGTTGGCCGACCGACTCGGCACCACGCGATCAGCGGCTGGGGTGCAGTTGTGGGCCGACCGGCTCGCCGGCGCGGTGGTCGCCATCGGCAATGCGCCGACCGCGCTGTTCCGGTTGCTGGAACTCGTCGACGAAGGTGCACCCGCCCCCGCCGCGGTGCTGGGCGGGCCGGTGGGGTTCGTCGGCTCCGCGCAGTCCAAGCAGGAGTTGATCGAGCGGCCCCGCGGAATGTCGTATCTGGTGGTTACGGGCCGACGCGGCGGGAGCGCGATAGCCGCTGCAGCCGTGAACTCGATTGCGCAAGAACGCGAATGACAGCGAAGAGGGGAACGCTCTGGGGCGTCGGCCTTGGACCGGGTGATCCGGAGCTGGTGACGGTCAAGGCGGCCCGGGTCATCGGAGCAGCCGATGTCGTGGCGTACCACAGCGCGCGGCACGGTAAGAGCATCGCGCGCGGCATCGCCGAGCCGTATCTGCGCACGGGCCAGATCGAGGAACACCTGATCTATCCGCTCACCGTCGAGACCACCGACCACCCCGGTGGCTACACCGGCGCGATGGAGGACTTCTACCGCGAATCCGCCGACCGGATCGCCGTTCATCTCGACGCGGGCCGCGACGTCGCCCTGCTGGCGGAGGGCGATCCGCTGTTCTACAGCTCATACATGCACATGCACACCCGGCTCACCGAACGGTTCGACGCGGTGATCGTTCCCGGCGTCACATCGGTGAGTGCCGCATCGGCGGCAACCGGCACTCCGCTCGTCCAGGGCGACGAGGTGTTGACGATACTTCCTGGGACCCTCCCGGCCGACGAACTCAAGCGCAGGCTGGCCGACACCGACGCCGCGGTGGTCCTCAAGCTCGGACGCTCCTATCCCGCTGTGCGCGAAGCGCTTTCGGCGTCCGGCCGTCTCGGCGAGACCTTCTACGTGGAGCGCGCGAGCACCCAGGCGCAGCGGGTGCTGGCCGCCGCCGACGTCGACGAGACATCGGTGCCGTACTTCTCGTTGGCGATGCTGCCTGGAACACCGCGGCGCAAGGCGGAGGACGGCAGCGTCGCCGTGGTCGGATTGGGCCCCGGCGACACCGACTGGATGACACCGCAGAGCCGCCGTGAGCTGGCGTCGGCCACCGACCTCATCGGCTACGGCCCCTACCTCGACCGTGTCTGCACCCGTGATGGTCAGCAGCGCCATCCCAGCGACAACACCGACGAGCCCGCCCGCGCGCGCTTGGCGTGCACGCTGGCAGAGCAGGGTCGCGCCGTCGCCGTGGTGTCTTCCGGTGACCCGGGGGTTTTCGCGATGGCGACGGCGGTGCTCGAGGAGGCCAAGCAGTGGCCGGGGGTGGCGGTACGCGTCATTCCGGCGATGACCGCCGCGCAGGCGGTTGCCAGCCGGGTCGGCGCACCGTTGGGCCACGACTACGCCGTCGTCTCGCTGTCCGACCGGCTCAAGCCGTGGGAGGTGATCGCGGCGCGATTGTCCGCCGCCGCGACGGCGGACCTGGTGCTGGCCATCTACAACCCCGCTTCCAAGGGGAGAACCTGGCAGGTCGGGGCGATGCGGGACCTGCTGCTCGAACATCGCGACCCCGGCACGCCCGTGGTGATCGGCCGGGACGTCTCGGGTCCGGCCGAGCACGTGAAGGTGGTGCGGTTGGCCGACCTCGATCCGGCCGATGTCGACATGCGCACCCTGCTGATCGTCGGATCGTCACAAACCCAGTGGTATTCGAGCGACACCGGGGACACCGTGTTCACGCCCCGGCGTTACCCCACCTAGGATCGGACGACCATGGGCATTCCACACGGACCCGAAGATGTAACGGCGGCATGGCTCGGTTCGGTGCTGGACGCCGACGTGCGCGAGGTCGAGGTCACCGCGATCGGTACCGGCCAGACCGGTGCGACGTATCGGGTGTCCGCGACGTATGGGACTCCGCAGGCCGGGCTGCCTGATTCGTTCGCGGTCAAGCTGTCGGCCCAAGATGACGCGGTCCGCGAACGCGTCGCGCTCGGCTACCGCTCGGAAGTCGAGTTCTACTCGCAGATCGCCCCCAGCATGCGCATCCCCGTCCCGCAGAGCTTCCACAGCGACATCTCCGCCGACGGCGCCGATGTCGTGCTGCTGCTGGGCGATATGGCGCCGGCGGTACAGGGTGACCAGATCGCCGGGTGCACCGAAAAGGAGGCCGCGCTGGCGGTGGAAGCGCTGGCGGGTCTGCACGGCCCCAGCTGGTGTGACGCGCAGTGGATGGATCTGGCCGCCATCGCCATGCCGAAACCCGGTGACGACGACGCCGCCAAGGGCCTCGGCGACATCTCGAAGATGGCCGCCGACATCGTGATCGACAGGCTTGGCGAGCGCATCAGCGGTGCGGATCAAGAGACCCTGATCGCCTCAATGGCATCGGTGACCCCGTGGCTGAAGGCCGAGCCGAAGCGGTTCGCGCTGATGCACGGCGACTACCGGCTCGACAACATGTTGTTCGACCCTGACCGCACGCGCATCACCGTCGTCGATTGGCAGACGGTGGGAATCGGTCTGCCCGGGCGCGACCTCGCCTACTTCACCGGGACCAGCCTCGAACCGGATTTGCGCTCAGCGGTCGAACGCGACCTGGTCAGGCGCTATCACCAAGCGCTGTTGGGTTACGGCATCACGGATTATGACGCCGATACCTGCTGGCAGGATTACCGCCTCGGCGCCGTTCAGGTGCCGCTGCTGGTCGCGCTCGGCACCGCGTTCGCGTCGACCACTGACCGCGGTGACGACATGATGCTGGCCATGCTCAGCCGTGGCTGCCAGGCGATCCGTGAACTGGACACGCTCGAACTGATCAACTCCTACCAGCAGACCTGACCCACAACGCAGCATCGTCGACCGTGGCCACGGTCTGGACACCCTCGGGCAACGGTGGTCGGTCGACCATGATCACCGGAATACCCAGTGCGGCCGCGGCGTCGAGCTTGGGGCGGGTCATCGCTCCCCCGCTGTTCTTCGTCACCAGCGCGTCGATGCGGTGTTCACGCAGAATGGCCAGCTCGTAGTCGTAGTGGTACGGGCCACGCGACAACAGGATCTCGTGCCGCAGGGGTAGGTCGTGCGGTTCGGGTTCCGCCACCGCACGGATCAAGAACCAGGCGTCGGCATCCTTGAACGCCGCGGCTCCGGAGCGTCCTGTCGTCAGAAATACCCGTGAGAATCGCTTCTCGGCAACGGTATTCGCGGCCTCCGTGTCAGAGGCAACTACGAGGGCGTCGCCGGGTGGCCAGGCGGGCCGGACCAGCGCCAGATAAGGCACGTCGAGCTCGCGGCACACCATGGCCGCGTTCGCCGTGATCGTCGCCGCGAACGGGTGGGTGGCGTCGACGACCGCGTCGACGACCGCTTCGCGCAACCAGTCCCGCAGTCCGTCGGCCCCGCCGAACCCGCCGATCCGAACCTGACCCACCGGCAGCGCAGGATCGGGCACCCGGCCTGCCAACGAACTGATGGCCTCGACATCCGGATGCAACTGTGCGGCGAGCGCGCGTGCCTCCGCGGTGCCCCCCAGCAACAGGATCCGCATCAGTGCCGTTCGGAACGGGTTCGCCCCGCGGAATAGAGATAGCTGTCCATGAAGCCCTCGGCAGCGAGCACGTCGCCGACGAAGATGACCGCAGTGCGGGTGATGTCGGCAGCGTGCATCTGTTCAGCCAGATCGGCGAGCACACACCGGAGCACCTGTTGTTGCGGCCACGTCGCGAACGCCACCACGGCACAGGGCGTTTCGGGCCGGCACCCGCCACTGAGCAGTTGCGGAACGATCGTGTCGATCTGCGCGGCGGCGAGGTGCAGCACCAACGTGCCGCCAGTGGCCGACAGCGTCGCGAGGTCCTCGCCGGGCGGCATCGCGGTCGAGAGCGTCGCCACTCGGGTCAGGGTGACGGTCTGTGCCACCCCCGGGGCGGTGAGCTCGCGGCCCAATACCGCTGCGGCCGCGGCGAAAGCCGGTACTCCGGGCACCATTTCGTAGTCGATGCCGAGAACGTCGAGGCGACGGCACTGCTCGGCAACCGCGCTGTAGATCGACGGGTCCCCCGAATGCAGCCGCGCAACATCGTGACCTCCGGAATGCGCATCGGCGATCTCGGTGATGATCGCGTCCAATGTCAATGGGCCGGTGTCGATAACCCGTGCGCCGGACGGGCACAACGCGAGCAGGTCCTCCGGCATGATCGAGCCGGCGTACAGGCAGACCGGGCACCGACGCAGGAGTCGATGGCCGCGCACGGTGATCAGGTCGGCCGCGCCCGGCCCGGCGCCGATGAAGTAGACCGTCATCGCTTCGTCACCGACCACTGCGTCACGGGCATCGCGGGCCGCCAACCCGTGAAGCCGCCCAGCGGCTCGCCCCGTTGATAATCAAAACGGCAAAGCGCACCGCCATATCGTGAATACCACTGAGCAACAAGAGCTTCCGACTCGACAGTCACCGTATTGGCAACCAAGCGTCCGCCCACGCTGAGCTTGTCGTAGCACGCCTCGAGCAGGCCCGGCCGGGTCAGCCCGCCGCCGACGAAGATGGCGTCGGGCGCCGGGACGAATTCGAACGCCTCGGGAGCGCCGAAGTGCACCTCGACCCGCGCACCGAAGGCGACCGCGTTCTGCGTGATGCGCTTGCGCCGCCCTTCGTCACGCTCGAACGCCACGGCATGGCATCCGGGCCCGCTGCGGCACCACTCGATCGCGATGCTGCCTGAGCCGGCCCCGACGTCCCACAGCAGCTCGCCCGGTCGCGGCGCCAGGGCGGCGAGCGTGAGCGCGCGCACCGGCTGTTTGGTGATCTGCCCGTCGTGGGCGAACGCCTCGTCGGGCAGGATCGCGAACCGGCGCTCGTCTGGCAGGTACCGCACGGCGATCACGTTCAGATCGTCCACATCGCCGGGCGGCCGGGCGGCCCACTCGTGCGCGGTGGCCGAACGACGCCGCTCTGCCGGCCCGCCGAGCTGCTCGAGCACCGTGATCTCCGAATCGCCGCGGCCGGTGTCGGTGAGCATGAGAGCCAACGCTGCCGGGCTGGTGGCGTCGCGCGACATCACGACCGCCTGCCCACCCCGCCGCACGGCGGTATGCGGTTCGTTCGTCACGAGGCTGATGATCTCGGTGTCCTGCACGGCCCAGCCGACCCGCGAACATGCCAGCGTCACCGACGACACGTGAGGCAGCACGACGACGTGCTGCGCGCCGTACAGCCGGATCAGGGAGCTGCCGACGCCGTGGCACAGCGGATCGCCACTGGCCACGACATGCACGTCGCCGTCCGACCCCTCCAGCAGTGTGCGCAGCGCGGGCAGCATCGGCGTCGGCCACGCGCGCCGCTGGGCGCTGAGGCTGTCGTCGAGCAGATCCAGTTGGCGCCGCGAACCGTAAATGACTGTGGCGTTGAGTAATTCGGCGCGTGATGCCTGTGCGAGCCCGGCCATACCGTCGGCGCCGATCCCGACGACGATGATCATCGGCTCTCGGATCTTCGCGCGAGCGCTCATCTCGGCATCCTTCGCCAGACGAACTGCGGCAGCATGCGCATCGTCGAGAACACCGGCCCCAGCACCTTCGGCACCCACACGCTCCGGCGGCCTTTCGACAACGCCAGCACCGTAGCGGTGGCCACCTGCGACGGGGTGCTGGAGAACGGCGCGGGCGACATACCTTCGGTCATCCGCCCGATGACGAACCCCGGTCGCACCAGCAGCAGTCGGACGTCGGATCCGTGCAGCGCGTCGGCCAGTCCGCTGCAGAACCCGTCGAGGCCTGCCTTGGCCGAACCGTAGACGTAATTGGCCCGCCGCACCCTGGCGCCGGCGACCGAGGAGAACACGACGATGCGACCCGATCCGGCGGCCTGCATCGCGGTGGTCAGCACCGTCAGCAGGCTGGCCTGCGCGACGAAGTCGGTGTGCAGGATGGCGGCGGCATGTGCGGGGTCCGTCTCGGCGCGGGCCTGGTCGCCGAGAATTCCGAATGCGAGCACCGCGGTGCCGACCGGGCCGAAGTCGGCGACGATGGAGTCGACAAGTGGGCGATGGGAGTCCAGCGCATCGGCGTCGAATTCACGCACGGCCACCGCGGCGGCGCCGGCCGCCCGCACAGCTGCGACCTGCGAATCGAGATCGCCGCAGCGGCGAGCGGCCAACAGCACGGTTGCGCCGGGCGCCAGTCGCTTCGCCACCTCGATTCCGATCTCGCTGCGGCCACCGAAGATCACGACCAACTCCGTGTCCGTCGTGTCTTTCATGGTTGCGATTATCGCCTGCGCTAAGTTGGGGCCGATGGCACAGTCCAGTCGTCGGGCAACAACCCGACTCACCAACGACGCGATCGCGTTCCTCACGGAGCGGCATCTGGCGATGCTGACCACGCTGCGGTCGGACAATACGCCGCATGTGGTGGCTGTCGGTTTCACCTTCGACCCCAAGACACACATCGCCCGGGTCATCACCTCGGGTGGCTCTCAGAAGGCCATCAACGCCGAGAACCAGGGCGTCGCGGTGCTGAGCCAGGTCGACGGCGCGCGGTGGTTGTCTTTGGAGGGCAAGACCGTGGTCAACCCCGACGCCGACGCGGTGCGCGACGCTGAACTGCGCTACGCCCAGCGATACCGGACGCCACGGCCGAATCCCAAGCGCGTGGTGATCGAGGTCCGCGTCGAGCGGGTGCTCGGATCCTCGGACCTGCTGGACCGCGGGGCAGACTAACCAGTAGCTGCTGGGCCCGCGGGCACCACGACGAGTTCATGTGGGCGGTTGTTCACCGGCAATGCGCCGTCGGCGGTGACGATCACGATGTCCTCGATCCGGGCGCCCCACTTGCCGGGAAAGTAGATGCCGGGCTCGATGGAGAACGCCATGCCCTCCTCGAGTGTCAGATCGTTGCCCGCGACGATGTAGGGCTCCTCGTGCACGGACAACCCGATGCCGTGGCCGGTGCGGTGCACGAAGGCCTCAGCCAGCCCTTCGGCGGCCAGCATGTCGCGGGCGGTGGCGTCGATCTGTTGCGCCGTGACCCCGGGCCGCACGGCGTCGACCGCCGCCTGCTGCGCGCGCTGCAGTATCGCGTAGCGCCGCGCCACCTCGGGGTCGGGCTCGCCGATGCTGTACGTCCGGGTGGAGTCGGAGTTGTAGCCGGGCTCGTAAGGGCCACCGATGTCGACGACGACGATGTCGCCGGCTCGCAATTCACGGTCGGAGCACTCGTGGTGCGGGTCGGCGCCGTGCGGCCCCGAGCCGACGATGATGAACGCGACCTCCGAATGTCCTTCGGCGACAATTGCTTGAGCGATGTCAGCGGCCACGTCGGCCTCGGTACGGCCGGGCACCAGGAACTCGGGCACGCGCGCGTGGACGCGGTCGATCGCCGCGCCGGCCTTGCGCAGTGAGTCGATCTCGGCGGGGTCCTTGATCATTCGCAGCCGGCGCAGCACATCGGTGGCGAGCACCGGAACGACCCCGAGGATCTCGGCCAGCGGGAGTAGGTGCAGCGCGGGCATCGCGTCGGTGACTGCCGTTGCGACGGCGGGCCGTCCAGATGATCCAGCTGGGGTGCCACCGAGTGCTTCGGCCACCAACCGGTACGGATCGTCGCCGTCCACCCAGTCCCGCACCGCCAACGGCAGTTCGGTCACCGCTGATTCCTTCAGAGACGCCAGTTCCAGCCGCGGCACCACCACGGTCGGTTCGCCGGATGCGGGCAGCACCAGAGCGGTCAACCGCTCGAATGTCTGCGCACGCGAGCCGACCAGGTACCGCAGGTCGTAACCCGGTGTGATGACCAGACCCGCCAGGCCGGCGTCGCCCGCCGCGGTGGCGGCCGCCCGCAGGCGTTGCGCGTAGACGTCGGTGTCGAATCTCGCGGGGTTGCTGACGGCCATGCTTTTCAGGCTAATCGGGCGCCCGATAGCTGGCGACCTCGATCAGGTTGCCGTCGGGATCTCGGCAGTAGTGCGACGTCATCGGGCCCTGCGCGCCGGTCTTTGTGACCGGGCCCTCGGTGATCGGCACACCACATGCGCGCAGATGCGCGCCGACATCCTGCGGATTCGTTTCGGCGATGAAGCACAGATCCAGCGAACCGGGCGCGTCCAGGACACCGGTTGCCCAGTTGGGCGCGCCAGTTGGCCGCACGTTGATCTTCTGATCACCGAACACCAACGCAATCCGGCCCTCGCCGAAAACCTCGCGCCTCATCCCGAGCACCCGCACGTACCAGTCGACGGTCTGCTCGACGTCGCGGCAGTTGAGCACCACATGGTCGATTCGGTCGACGGCGAAGGTCATACCTCACGCTAACCTCAGAAACTGTGTCCGGACCCCTGTTACTTCTCGACGGCGCCAGCATGTGGTTTCGCTCGTACTTCGGTGTGCCCTCGTCGATCACGGCACCCGACGGGCGGCCGGTCAATGCGCTGCGCGGATTTCTGGACGCCGTCGCGACGGTGATCACCCGTGAGCGACCTAGCCGCCTTGTGGTGTGCCGCGACGACGACTGGCGTCCGCAGTGGCGGGTGGACCTGATCCCGTCGTACAAGGCGCATCGGGTGGTCGAGGAGAACCCCGGTGACGAGCCCGACGTCGAGGAAGTCCCCGATGAGCTGACACCGCAGGTCGACATGATCATGGAGATCCTGGACGCGTTCGGTATCGCGACGGCAGGTGCGCCGGAATGTGAGGCCGACGACATCCTCGGCGCGCTGGCCTTCCGCGAGACGCATGACCCGGTCGTCGTGGTCAGCGGTGATCGCGACCTATTGCAGCTGGTGCGTGACGAGCCCGTCTCGGTCCGGGTGCTCTATCTGGGCCGCGGCCTGGCGAAGGCGACCAAGTGGGGCCCTCAGGAGGTGGCCGAGACGTACGGGGTGCCCGTCGACCGCGCGGGTCCCGCCTACGCCGAACTCGCTCTGCTGCGCGGCGATCCGTCTGACGGGCTGCCTGGCGTTCCAGGGGTCGGCGAGAAGACCGCTGCGACGCTGCTGGCGCAGCACGGCTCGCTGGACGACATTCTGGCGGCGGCTCGCGATCCGAAAGCCAAGATGTCCAAGGCGTATCGGACCAAACTCCTTGCCGCGACCGACTACGTCGAGAAGGCAGGTCCGGTGGTGCGGGTGGCAAGCAACCTGGCCCCCGACGCCACACTCGACTGGTCGACGGCGTCGGACCTGTTGCCGCTGGCCGCCGACCACCCACGCAAGGTCGTCAAACTCGCCGAACAGTACGGTGTGACGTCGTCGATCGGCCGCCTACAGAAGGCCTTGGACGACCTGCCGAACCGCTAGTTACTTGGGCCGGCCGACCTCGTAGGTGCCGCTGTCGTCCTGGAACGTCACCGTCACCTGACGCTTGGTGCCGTCGATGCTGACCTCACAGTCGAAGGTGCCGCCTTTCTCGACTGTGGGGTTCTGCCCGTCGTTGCACTTGATGTTCGAGACGTTCTGCGCCCCGTAACCGTTGGCCTCGTCGGTGAGCACCCGCTGCACGCCGGTCTGCGCCGCATCGATGTCGAGCTTGGTGGTGACGAAGAAGCCGGGCTTCCAGAAGCCCATGACGAGCACGACGGCCACGATGACCGCTGCCAACAGGCCGACCACACCGCCGATCACCGCGAGTGAGCGCTTGGAGCCCTCCTCGGCGCCCGGGGCGCCCGGCGCGCCGTACTGGCCCGGCTGGCCGTATTGCCCTGCCTGCGGGGGGTATTGACCCGGCTGGCCGTACTGGCCTGGCTGCTGACCGTACTGGCCTGGCTGGCCCGGCTGGCCGTACTGCGTTGCGTACTGACTGGATGGGTCGTAGCCGGGCTGTCCGTATTGACCCTGCTGCGGGTACGCCTGTGGGTTGTACTCGGTGGGCTGTTGATACTCCGGTGGCGGCTGATAGGCAGGCTGTTGCGGGTACTGGGGGTATTGCTGCTGTTGGGCTGGGTCGTAAGCCGGTGGCTGCTGCTGTTGCGTTGCGTCGTACGCCGGTGGCTGCCACTGCGGCGCGGCCGTGGTGGGCTCGCTGCTCGCAGGCTGTGAAGGCCACGGCTGATTGGCCGCGGGATCGCTCGACGGCTGCTCAGCCGGCTGGTCCGGCTGTTGGCCGCCGGTCCAATGCTGCGTCGGGTCCGATCCCTGCGGTCCGCTCATTTCACTCCTTGATCGAGGCTCTGCTTGCGCACACCCTACCCCGCATCAACAGCTACGACGCCCCGCCGAACATCGTTTATCGCGCGTTTCGCGGTAGCCCGCAGCGCGGGGTCGGGCGCTGCGTTTCGGACTTGGTCGAGCAGGTCAAGAACTTGTCGGCACCAGCGTACGAAATCGCCTGCCGACAATGGGGAGCCGGTGCCCGCGGCGTCCGAGGCGGCAAGTGCCGTCGTGAGGTCGCCGGTGGCGGCCCAGCGATGGATCGCCGGAACGAATCCTTCGTCGGGCTCACGGCTGTGACTGATCCGATGACGCTGTTCGTCGGCCCGAAGTTCACTCGACAGTCTGCGTGTCTGATTCAGCGCGCGTCGCAACTTGCCTGTCGGGATGTCGACACCGCCGGGGGCGGTCGGAGTGTCGCCGCGCGTTTCGTACAGCACCGCCGACAGCACTGCGGCCAACTCCGGTGCGTCCAGGCTCTCCCAAATGCCGCTGCGCAGCGCCTCGGCGACCAGCAGGTCGCTCTCGCTGTATATCCGTGCCAGCAGACGACCGTCGTCGGTGACTTTCGGGTCGCCGCCATTATCGCCTGCGGCGATGAATCCGCGTTCGGTCAGCAGGACCACGATTCGGTCGAACGTGCGGGCCAGCGAGTTCGTCGCCGCAGCGACCTTCTGCCGGATCTGTTCGTTGTCACGTTCGATGCGCAGATACCGCTCGGCAAGCCGCGCCTTCTCCTCGCGGTCGGGCAGGTTGTGCGCCGGGTGCCTGCGAACCTGCTCGCGCAGCGACGCCAATTCGGGATCGACGTCGCGTTCGGCGGGTTCTCCGCTGCGCTTGCGCTTCGACGATCCGACGTCGAGTCCGGCGGCCGCCGACAGCAGCGCCGAGGCGAGATCGCGCCGCGCGCGCGGATTGCGGTGTTCGACCCGCTTGGGTAGCGACATGGATCCGAGCGGTGCGGACGCCCCCGAGTAGTCCGCCGACGAAATTCGGCCTGCCCAACGGTGCTCGGTCAACACCAGCGGCCGCGGATCATCGCTGTCGCGGGCCGGTTCCAGGACCACGGCCAGTCCCCCGCGCCTGCCCTGGGTGATGGTGATGATGTCGCCGCGGCGCAGCGACTCGAGCGCGTCGTTGGCGGCCCTGCGCCGCTGCAGCCGCGACGCTCTGGACTGAGCTCGCTCGCGTTCCGAGATCTGCAGCCGCAGCCGCACGTAATCCAGTATCGGAATCTCGCCGTCGTCCCGGACCCGCTCGCCGTCGGTAAGTTCGGCAGCGATCTCCTCGAGCATCTTCTCGCCGCGCTCGATGCCCCGCACCAAACCCACCACCGAGCGGTCCGCCTGGTACTGCGCGAACGAACTCTCCAACAGCTTGTGCGCCTGCGCAGGCCCCATCTGGTGCACGAGGTTGATGGTCATGTTGTACGAGGGCGCAAAGGAACTGCGCAGCGGGAACGTACGCGTGGAGGCGAGTCCGGCGACTTCGGCCGGGTCCACGTCGGGGGTCCACAACACCACCGCGTGACCCTCCACGTCGATGCCTCTACGCCCCGCGCGGCCGGTCAGCTGGGTGTACTCCCCCGGGGTCAACGGCATGTGCTGTTCGCCGTTGAACTTCACCAGGCGCTCGAGCACCACCGTCCTCGCCGGCATGTTGATCCCCAAAGCCAGTGTCTCCGTGGCGAATACAGCCTTCACCAGACCCGCGACGAACAGTTCCTCGACGGTGTGGCGGAACACCGGCAACATGCCGGCGTGGTGGGCCGCCAGTCCACGCAGGAGCCCTTCGCGCCATTCGTGGTAGTCGAGGATGATCAGGTCGGCTTCGGGCAGGTCGGCGCATCGGCGATCGATCACCTCGGCGATGCGGGCGCGTTCGGAGTTGGTGGTGAGACGCAGCGACGACCGCAGACACTGTTTCACCGCGGCGTCGCAGCCGACCCGCGAGAAGATGAAGGTGATCGCGGGCAGGAGCTCCTCACGCTCCAGGGTGCCGATCACGTCGGGCCGGGTCGGACCCCGGTAGATGCTCGGGCGACCCCGGTTGCGCCCGCGGCCACGCGGCTGCCAGTCGGCGAGGCGATCCGCTTCGAGGCGGTGTGAGATGTGGCGCAACAACTCTGGATCGACAAGTAGTTCGCGCCCGGATTTCCGCGCCCCCGTCGCGCGGTAATCGAACAGGTCGAACACCCGCTTGCCCACCATGACGTGCTGCCACAACGGCACGGGACGGTGTTCGTCGACCACCACCGTGGTGTCACCGCGCACCGTCTGGATCCAGCCGCCGAACTCTTCGGCGTTGCTCACGGTCGCCGACAGGCTCACCAACAGCACGTCGTCGGGAAGGTGCAGGATCACCTCCTCCCACACCGCGCCGCGCATCCGGTCGGCCAGGAAATGGACCTCGTCCATCACGACGTGCGAAAGCCCCTGCAAGGTAGGCGAATTCGCGTAGAGCATGTTGCGCAGTACTTCGGTGGTCATCACCACGATGTCGGCGTTGCCATTTATCGACTGATCGCCGGTGAGCAGGCCGATCTTCTCCGGGCCGTATCGGCGTACCAGGTCGTTGTGCTTCTGGTTACTCAACGCCTTGATTGGTGTGGTGTAGAAGCACTTCCGGCCCGCTGCCAGGGCCAGGTGCACGGCGAACTCCCCCACCACCGTCTTCCCCGCGCCTGTCGGTGCGCAGACCAGGACGCCGTGTCCGTTCTCCAGCGCCTCGCACGCGGTCCGCTGGAAGGCATCGAGACGGAATGGCAGCTGCTCGGTGAAGCCGCCCAGTTGGTGGCCGCCGCTAGGTGGCGTCGTCATCGACCACGAGCCGTCCCGACGTCGCCACAGCGGTCGGCGCGTCGATCTGCTCGACACCGCCGATGGGTGCCGCCTCCTCGTCGGGGACCTCTTCAAGGGCGTCACGACGGGCCTTGCGCCTGTCGTGAATGCGAGCGATCTGGATCGCGAACTCGAGCAACACCGTCAGGGCCATTGCCAGCGCGATCATCGAGAACGGATCCGAGCCGGGCGTGAAGAACGCGGCGAACACGAAAAGCCCGAAGATCAGGCCGCGGCGCCATGCCTTTAGTCGCTCATAGGGCAGGATTCCGACGAAGTTCAACATGACGATCAGTAGCGGGAATTCGAAGCTGAAGCCGAACACCAGCAGCAGATTGATCAGGAACCCGAAGTACTGGTCACCGGACAACGCGGTCACCTGTACATCGCTGCCGACGGTCAGCAGGAACCCTAGTGCCGTCGACAGCACCACATACGCCAGAATCGCGCCGGCGATGAAGAGCACCGCGCCGACGACCACGAACGCGATGGCGAAGCGCCGTTCCTTCTTGTACAGGCCGGGGGTGATGAACGCCCACAGGTGATACAGCCAGACGGGGCAGGCCATCACGATGCCCGCGGTCAGGGAGACCTTCAGACGGAGCATGAACTGGTCGAACGGCGCAGTGGCGAGCAGACGGCACCCGCCGTCGGGTGTGATGCTGGCCCGTGAGGACTCCGGTAGTGCGCAGTAGGGTCCCCGCAGCCAGTCGCCAAGGCTGGGCAGTCCGAAGACACCGTGGCTGTACCAGAGGAAACCGAGGATGGTCGTCAGCACGATCGCGCCTGCGGCGAGCAGCAGCCGTGTCCGCAGTTCGTGGAGATGCTCGACCAGTGACATGGTGCCGTCGGGGTTGACCTGCGAACGACGCCGACGAGGGTCGAGCTTCTTGAAGATTCCGGGGGTCTGCACGGCGATGCCTATGACGCGGCGTTACGCCGCGCTCGGTGGGTCTGCGTCGGTCAGGCCGGCCGCTGGTCCGGCGGCGCGGTTTCCGGAGCCGGGGTGGCGGAGTCGGCGCGTTCCGAGGCGATCGGGGTCGGCGACGAAGCCGACCGGCCTGCGACATCCGATGACGGCGTGTCCGGCTTGGAGTCGGACTGCATCTCCTTGATCTCGGACTTGAAGATGCGCATCGACTTGCCGAGCGAACGCGCTGCGTCCGGCAGCTTCTTGGCACCGAAGAGCAGGACGAACACGGCGATGACGATCAGCCAATGCCAGGGTTGTAGACCACCCAATTTGGTTACCTCCAGACGACGTGGTCAGTCTACCCGGCGTGTGCATCTGCGTATGCGCTCAGCGCCGCGGCGGCGGATTCTCGCACCCGCAGGGCCAGCGACTCGGGTTTCAGCACCCGGACCGCCGAACCGAAGCCGAGCACGAACCGCGTCATCCAGTCCTCTGAGGCGTAGGTCATCGCCGCCTCGAAGGCGCCGTCGGGCAGTTCGCGGATCTCCCGCAGCGGGTAGTAGTCGAACATCCAGGACGCCGACCGCTCGATGAGCAGCGTGGCCGACGGCAGGGAAGAGTTGGCCGGGTCGGCGTCGAACAGCGACGTGTCCGGGCCGGCCTGCACTGCAGGTGGTGGCGGCGCTGACGGTTGCTCGAGGACGCGTGCGTCGACGATGCGGTCGAACCGGAACAGCCGGACCCCCTCGGCCGAACGACACCACGCCTCCAGGTAGCTGTGGTCGGCGACCAGGACGATCCGAATCGGGTCGACGATGCGGCTGGACAACATGTCGTGAGACGCCGAGTAGTACTCGATCGCCAGCGCACGTCCGTCGCGCGCCGCTGCCCGCACCGCGGCGGCAGCCCCACTTTCGATGGGGGCAGGTTCGTCGACCGCGGCCACCGGCATGCCGTCGCCTAACCCGACGACTCCGGCGGCCGATTCGATCTTCGCGATCGCGCTGCGGGCGGCTTCCGGGTCGACCATGCCGGGCACGTCCGCGAGCGCACGCAACGCAACCAGGACACCGGTCGCCTCCGGCGATGTCAGCCGCAGCGGGTGATCGATGCCAGCGCTGAACGTGACTTCGATCGTGTCCCCCGAGAATTCGAAGTCGATCAGGTCGCCGGGGCCGTAGCCGGGCAACCCGCACATCCACAGCTGGTTGAGGTCGTCGCGCAGCTGCTTGACGCTGACGCCGAGGTCGGAGGCCGCTTCGGCGTAGGTGATCTTCGGGTTGGCCTGGAAGTACGGGACCATGTTCAACAGCCGCACCAGCCGCGTCGAAATGGCGGTCATGCGCGCACCCCATCCGTCTGTTGTGCCTGTGCACGCAGCCGGTCGACCACATCGGCGCGTAGGGCTTCGGGTTCCAGGGCGACCGCGTCGGGACCGTAGCTCGCGATCTCGCGGGCCAATCTGTCGATCATCCCGATGTCCAGCGCGATCTCCTGCCCGGGGCGACCGCCAAGGGTCCGCGGTCCGATGACGGTCGCGCGGCGCCGTAACGCGGTGGCGCGACCGTCTGCGACCCATACCTTTGCCTCACCGGTCGCAGGCCACTCTCCCACCGCGCGGTCGACGGTCTCGCGCAGATCGATCCCGTCGGGCCGCTGCACCGCACCGGGCGGGCCGATCGCCGTCACCTCGGCCCCGATGCGGGACAGCCGGAAGGTGCGGGTGGCGTCGCGGTCTCGGTCGTGGCCGACGAGGTACCAGCGGCCCTTGTTCGTAATCACTCCCCACGGCTCGACGGTCCTCGTCGTGTAGGGATCGCTGCGCGTCGGCCGATGCGGGAACTGCACCGTGCGCCCGGAATCGATGGCGGACAACAGCATTCCCAGCACCTCCTCGGACCCGCGCATGCTCGGCAGCGCCCCGGTTGAGGTGATCGCGACGGCGTCGTCGGCCTCGATCTCGGTACCTGCGGCCCTCAACTTGAGCAGCGCGCCCTGAGTGGCCGTGATGAGTTCCGGAGACTGCCACAGCTGCGTTGCCACGGCGACGGCCGCGGCCTCGTCCGCGGTGAGTTCAACTGCGGGCAGCGCATAGGTCTCACGGTTGATGCGATAGCCCTCGGTCGGGTCGGACTGCGATACGCGGCCGGTCTCCAGCGGGATTCCCAGGTCGCGTAGCTCGTTCTTATCGCGTTCGAACATGCGGGAGAACGCCTCGTCACTGGCGCTGTCGGCATAGCCGGACACCGTTTCGCGGATCCGCTCGGCGGTGATGAAGGTGCGGGTCGACAGCAGCGCGATGACAAGGTTCATCAACCGTTCGACTTTGGAAATCGCCACTCCTATGAGCTTAGGGTGAGTCGTGGGCAGTCGTTGGCAGGACACCGGTGCGCCCCGCGGAGATGCCTACGACGAACGCTGGCGCAAACTTGCCGCCGCAGGTCAAGGTATCCACGGTGAGGCCGATCTGATCGAATCCCTGCTGCGCGAGACAAGTGGGTGCCGCGTTCTCGATGCGGGATGCGGCACCGGCCGGGTGGCGATCGAACTCGCGGCGCGCGGATTCTCGGTGGTCGGCATGGACCTCGACGAGCAGATGCTGGACACCGCTCGTGCCAAGGCACCCGAGCTGACGTGGATCCTGGCCGATCTGAGCGAGGCGAGCGCACACCTGGACGCCGAGTTCGACGTCGTGGTCTTGGCGGGCAACGTGATGATCTTCGTCGAACGTGGGACCGAAGCCACAGTGGTCGAGCAGCTCACGGCGCCCCTGGTACCCGGCGGGCTGTTGGTCGCAGGCTTCCAGCTCACTACGGGACGGCTGTCGCTGGAGCGCTACGACAGCTACGCGGCAGCGGCGGGCCTGCAATTCGTCGATCGCTGGGCCGGCTGGGATCGCGAGCCGTTCCACGGCGGCGACTACGCGGTGTCAGTGCACCGGGCTACATCGACGCGATCAACCGCTTGACTCGTTCGTCGACCGACCGGAACGGGTCCTTGCACAGCACAGTGCGCTGCGCCTGATCGTTGAGCTTGAGGTGGACCCAGTCGACGGTGAAGTCACGGCCGGCTTCCTGTGCGGCGCTGATGAACTCACCACGCAGCTTGGCCCGGGTGGTCTGCGGCGGCGTGTTGACCGCGGCCTCGATGTCCTCATCGGTGGTGATCCGCGCGGCCAGCCCCTTGCGCTGAAGTAGGTCGAACACGCCCCTGCCGCGCTTGATGTCGTGGTAGGCCAGGTCGAGCTGGCTGATCTTCGGGTCGGACAACTCCATGTTGTAGCGGTCCTGGTAGCGCTGGAACAGCTTGCGCTTGATGACCCAGTCGATCTCGGTGTCGACCTTGGCGAAGTCCTGGCTCTCGACGGCATCAAGCTGACGGCCCCAGAGCTCCACCACCTGCTGGATCTGCGTGTTCGGCTCACGGTTCTGCAGATACTCCACCGCGCGGGCGTAGTACTCGCGCTGGATGTCGAGCGCGCTGGCCTGCCTGCCGCCCGCGAGCCGCACCGGCCGCCGGCCGGTCAGGTCGTGGCTGACCTCGCGAATCGCCCGGATCGGGTTGTCCAGCGAGAAGTCGCGGAACGCGACACCCGCCTCGATCATCTCCAGCACCAGCGACGCAGTGCCCACCTTGAGCATTGTGGTCGACTCGCTCATGTTCGAGTCGCCGACGATCACGTGCAACCTGCGGTATTTCTCGGCGTCGGCGTGCGGTTCATCGCGGGTGTTGATGATCGGGCGCGACCGCGTAGTCGCCGATGAGACACCTTCCCAGATGTGCTCGGCACGCTGGGACAGACAGAATGTCGCCGCCTTCGGCGTCTGCAGCACCTTGCCCGCACCGCAGATCAGCTGGCGCGTCACCAGGAACGGCAACAGCACATCGGAGATGCGAGAGAACTCGCCCGCACGCACGATCAGGTAGTTCTCATGGCAACCATAGGAGTTGCCTGCCGAGTCCGTGTTGTTCTTGAAGAGGTAGATATCGCCGCCGATGCCTTCGTCGGCGAGGCGCTGCTCGGCGTCGATCAGCAGGTCTTCCAGCACCCGCTCCCCGGCCCGGTCGTGGGTGACCAACTGGATGAGGCTGTCGCACTCGGCGGTGGCGTACTCGGGGTGGCTTCCCACGTCGAGATACAGCCGCGCACCGTTGCGCAGAAACACGTTGGAACTGCGGCCCCACGACACCACGCGCCGGAACAGATACCGCGCGACCTCGTCGGGGCTCAGCCGACGGTGACCGTGAAACGTGCAGGTGACACCGAACTCAGTCTCGATGCCCATGATTCGTCGCTGCACCTGTTCGAGACTACTGGTTGCTGGCCGGCCGCGGAGCCCTGCCGCGCCGAATACCGCGGGTACTCGCAGGGTGCCACCACCCCTGTGGATAACTCGAGCGCCCCCGCCGGCTGATCTGTCAGCATGAGGCATGGGGGGTGTGACGCGCCCGACGGTGTCCGATGCACAAGCGTGGCAACCGGATTCGTTACGCGAGGCAGCAGTCAGCTGGCAGGCAGCTGCGACAGATATCCATGCCGATATCGAGATCGCGGTGCAGGGTGTGGCCGCCACGCGCAAGGTCTGGATCGGTTCGGCGGCCGAGGCCGCCCGGGCCGAAGTGCGCAATGTCGGCCTGGCGTCGGATGCGCTGTCACGCGCCATGGTGCTGGCCGCCGTCGCGGCCGGTGACGCTGCCAACCAGATCACCATCGCCCGGGCCACGGTGCTGGACCTGGTGTCAGCCGCGGAGTCTGAGGGCTTTGTGGTCGCCGACGAGGGCGCCGTATCCGTTCACGACGCACCGACGTCTTTGCTGATCGCACTCTCCGGTGGCGATTCGGCGGTGGCCCACGACCTGCTGACGATGCGGGCCGACGACCTGACCCGCCAGATCGTCGACGCGCTCGAAGGGCTTGGTGCCGCGGATGCCGATGCCGCCCATGACATCGAGGAGGCATTCGCCACGCCGCACGTGCGGCCAACCGCCACGACGCCCGCCGGTGCCACGCTGCCCGAGGACCTGGTGACCGGGTGGCCAGTGATGAGTCAGGACCGCATCGCGGCCCAGATCGCCGCGCTGACTCCAGAGCAGCGCGAGGGGCTGATCGCCGCCTTCCCTCGTCAGGTGGGCAATACCGATGGAGTGCCTTGGGAGATGCGCATCGCCGCGAACCGGACCAATATCGCCCAGGCGGTCCTGGACGAATCCGATCCATACCGCGGCGTGTTCTACCGGACCCTGCTCGGCGAGGTCGATGATCCCGCAGGTGGCGGCCGCCGCGTCGACCGGCAGATCGTGGCGTTCGACCCGGCGAGATCCTCCCTCGTCGAGCTGAACGGGGATCTGGCCACCGCCAAGAGCGTCGCCGTGCTGGTTCCCGGGATGAACACCACGATCGAGGGATCCGCCGCCAATACCGCGACCGCCCGCCGGTTTGTCGCCGCCGACAGCGACGTCGCGGTCCTGACGTACCTGGGCGGACCGTTCCCCAGGGGAAACCTGGTCTCGGGCGTCGTCGACGCCGCCAGCCCGCGGTATGCGCTGGACATGGCGCCGCGCCTGGTCGCATTCAGCGAGGATGTCGACCGCACCGTGGACGCTCGAGCCGCGGGCAGTGAAGCGCACGTCCCGGTCACCTATATCGGACACTCATATGGCGGTTCGATCCTGGGCACCGCCGAAGCCATGGGGCTGACCGCAGATCAGACGATGTATGTGGCGGCCGCGGGCGCGGGGGTCGGCGTCGACGATCCGAGGGAATGGCACAACCGCAATCCGGGCGTGGTGCGCTACTCCATGACCGCGCCCGGTGACCTCATTCAGGCCGTGCAGGGCATCCCGCGTGGTCCGCACGGGGCCGATCCGGATGAGATGACGGGCGTAATCCATTTGGCGACAGGCCATTACGATGATGGCCGGCTCATGGCCGGATTCGACGCGCACTCCGACGTCCTGAATTCGCCGTCCGATTCCTGGCGCAACATCCTGGCGGTGATCACCGGAGATCGCGAGCGGATCCAGGTGGCCGGGTGAAGGCGGCAAAACCAGCCATTCCGGCCCGATCGACGGTCAGAATGAGCCGATGTGGTCGCGCAGCGCCCCGGTCGACGGTTTCCGGCTCGCATTTGACCGATTCGGCGCCAAGGGCGCGCCGCCGGTGGTGTTGCTGCACGGCTGGCCAGGCAACCGCCAGGACTATCGCCGCGTCGTTCCGCTGCTCAGCGGCGCCGCCGACGTCATCATTCCCGACCTCCGTGGATTCGGTGGATCCGACAAGCACGCCGTCGCCGTGCGCCACTTTTACAGCGCCACCGCGCAAGCGGGCAGCGTCATCGGGCTCATCAAGGAACTCGGTCTTTCGCAGGTAGTGCTCGCGGGTTACGACGTCGGCAGCCGGGTCGCCCAGAGTGTCGCGCGAATGGAGCCCGACCTGGTGTCGGCTCTGGTGCTTTCTCCCCCACTGCCCGGTGCCGGAGACCGTGTGCTGACCGCGCGGGCGCAGACCGAATTCTGGTACCAAGCCTTCCATCAACTCCCGCTGGCCCCACAGCTGATCGACGGCAACTCCGAGGCCGTGCGGGAATACCTGAGGCACTTCTGGCAGCACTGGTCAGCACCGGATTTTGCTGTCCCCGAGGACGATCTGGACAGGTTGGTGGCCGACTATGCGTTGCCCGGGGCATTCACCGCGTCGATCGCGTGGTACCGCGCTGGGGCGGGAATGATCGCCCAGTCGCTGACCGAACTGCCGCCGGATCGCGCAATCAAGATTCATGTCCCCACCGATGTGCTGTGGCCGCAACACGATCCGTTGTTCCCGCGCGAGTGGTCCGACCGCCTCGATTCCTACTTCACCGATGTGACGCTGCACTTCGCCTTCGACGCCGGACATTTCACGCCACTGGAATGCCCCGACCAATTCGCTGAACTCGTCCTGATCCGGGCCTGCCCAACCGACACCGGCTGAGACGGCTGCCTATTCGTCCGACGACTTTTCCTCGGCAGTCGGAACCTCTTCGGGCAGCATCGCTTCCAGCGCTGAGCCGGTGATCCGCCGAAAAGCGCGGCGCGGCCGGTTCACGTCCAGGATGGCAACCTCGAGCGTTGCCGCGTCCAGCGCGCGTGGCTCGCCGTTGCTGCCGGCTTTCAATGCGTCGATCGCGATCTTCGCGGCGGCCGACAGGCCGGCGTTCTCGGTGTACGACTCGTTGAGCTTCTCGGCGATCGGTTCGGTGGTGCCACCCATAACGACGAAATGGGGCTCGTCGGCGATCGACCCGTCGTAGGTGATCCGATAGAGCTCAGGCGCTTTGGATTCGCCGAAGTGCGCAACCTCGGCCACACAGAGTTCCACCTCGTACGGCTTGGCCTGCTCGGTGAAGATCGTGCCGAGCGTCTGGGCGTACACGTTCGCCAGCTGGCGGCCGGTGACGTCACGCCGCGCATAGGCGTAACCCCTGGTGTCGGCGAACTGGATGCCGCCACGACGCAGATTGTCGAATTCGTTGAACCGTCCGACAGCGGCGAACCCGACACGGTCGTACAGCTCGCTGACCTTCTGCAGTGAACGCGAAGGATTCTCGGCGACGAACAGCACGCCGTCGGCATATGCGAGCACCACAACGCTTCGGCCTCGGGAAATACCTTTACGCGCGAGCTCCGAACGCTCACGCATCGCCTGCTCAGGCGAGATGAAATATGGAAAGCTCACGAGTCTCCCCGGGCGTCCGTGGACCGATGCACCGCATCCGGGCCGAACGTGTCTGACCGGGAACGGCTTTCGATGACCTGTCGGGCGAATTGCGCGATGCGCTCTTCCGCAATCTCCTCGGCTCCGCCAGCGCTGATGATGACCGCGGTCGGGTAGATACCGCGCACCAGGTCCGGCCCGCCCGTCGCGGAATCGTCGTCGGCAGCGTCATAGAGCGCCTCTACGGCGACCCGAAGTGCGGAGTCGGCGTCGGCGACTTGCGAATAGAGCTTCTTCATCGAGGACTTGGCGAAAAGTGAACCCGACCCCACCGACTGGTAGCCCTCGTCCTCGAAGTTCCAGCCGCCCGCTGCGTCGAACGACACGATGCGCCCCGCGGCGACCGGGTTGGGATCGTCGAGGTCGTAGCCCGCAAGCAGCGGCAGGGCGACGAAGCCCTGCAGTGCGGCGCCGAGGTTGCCGCGGACCATCGTCGCGAGCCGGTTGACCTTGCCCGCGAAAGTCAGCGCGACGCCCTCGAGCTTCTCGTAGTGCTCGAGCTCGACCGCGTACAGCCGAGCGAATTCAACCGCGATCGCCGCGGTACCGGCGATACCCGTCGCGGTGTAGTCGTCGGTGATGTAGACCTTCTGCACGTCGCGGCCCGCGATCATGTTGCCCTGGGTGGAGCGGCGGTCCCCGGCCATCACCACACCGCCAGGGAACTTCAACGCCACGATCGTGGTGCCGTGCGGAACCGCATCCGTCGGCAGGGCGGTGTGCTTGTGCCCGGGGAGAAGTTCGGGAGCCTGGCGGAGCAGCAATTCAGAAAACGACGACAGGTTCACGTGCACGGATGGAACCATCGGGGCGCCGGTAGGCGCAAAACTCGGAAAGGGCTGCTGTTCGCGGTTCGGCCAGGTCACTGGCCACCCTTCTGGACATATGCGCGCACGAAGTCCTCCGCATTCTCTTCCAGCACGTCGTCGATTTCGTCGAGCAGGTCATCGGTCTCTTCGGCGAGCTTCTCGCGACGCTCCTGGCCGGCCCCCGCGTTACCGGTGGGGTCGTCGTCTTCACCACCGCCGCCACCACGCTTGGTCTGCTCCTGCGCCATCGCCGCCTCCTGCTTATGTCTATGCCTTTGACGGCTGGGCGTACTACCCGCCCGCCGTAAACCCACCCTACCGTTCGCCTCCCGGAATGCCGTGGATAGCGCGCTCAGTTGGTGAGCTGTTCCACCAGTTCGGCGGCACTGTCCACGGAGTCCAGCAGGGCGCCGACGTGGGCCTTGCTGCCGCGCAACGGCTCCAGTGTTGGGATCCGGACGAGCGAATCGCCCCCGAGATCGAAGATCACCGAGTCCCAGCTTGCCGCGGCGATATCCGCCCCGAACCGTCGAAGGCATTCGCCACGGAAGTACGCCCGAGTGTCGGTCGGCGGGCTGTCCACGGCATCGATGACCTGCTGTTCGGTGACCAGTCGCTTCATCGATCCCCTGGCGACCAGCCGGTTGTACAGGCCCTTGTCCAGCCGGACGTCGGAGTACTGCAGGTCGACCAGGTGCAGCCGGGGTGCTGACCAGCCCAGGTTTTCCCGCTGGCGGAATCCCTCGAGCAGGCGCAGCTTCGCCGGCCAGTCCAGGATCTCCGAGCACTGCATAGGATCGCGCTCGAGCAGGTCGAGGACGTTCGCCCAGGTTTCGACGACATCCGCGGCGCGCGGATCGGGGTCCCGGCTGTCCACGAGCTTCGCCACCCGGTCCAGGTAAATCCGTTGCAGCGCAAGCGCGGTCAGCTCCCTACCGTCGGCCAGTGCGACGGTGGCGCGCAGCGTCGGGTCGCGGCTGATGACGTGCACCGCGTGCACCGGCCGGGCCAGCGCCAGATCGGTGAGGTCCATCCCCTCTTCGATCAGATCGAGCACCAACGCGGTGGCTCCGACCTTGAGGTACGTCGATGTCTCCGCGAGGTTCGCGTCTCCGATGATGACGTGCAGTCGCCGGTACTTGTCGGCGTCGGCATGCGGCTCGTCGCGGGTGTTGATGATGCCGCGCTTGAGCGTCGTCTCGAGGCCGACTTCGACCTCGATGTAATCGGAGCGTTGCGACAGCTGGAAGCCCGGCTCGTCGCCTGATGGGCCGATACCGACCCGGCCGGAACCGGTGATCACCTGGCGCGACACCAGATGCGGTGTCAGACCTGCGATCACCGCCGAGAATGGCGTCTGACGCGACATCAGATAGTTCTCGTGCGACCCGTAGGACGCGCCCTTGCCGTCGACATTGTTCTTGTAAAGCTGCAGCTTGGCGGCTCCCGGCACGCTCGCGACATGCCGCGCCGCGGCCTCCATCACCCGCTCACCGGCCTTGTCCCAGATCACCGCGTCGAGTGGGTCGGTGCACTCGGGCGCCGAGTACTCGGGGTGTGCATGGTCGACATACAGCCGAGCGCCGTTGGTGAGGATCATGTTGGCCGCACCGACCTCGTCGGCGTCCACTACCGGTGGCGGTCCCGCCGACCGGCTCAGATCGAACCCGCGGGCGTCGCGAAGGGGCGATTCCACCTCGTAATCCCAGCGGGTGCGTTTGGCGCGCTGGATCCCCGCGGCCGCGGCGTACGCCAGCACCGCCTGAGTGGAGGTCAGGATCGGATTCGCGGTGGGGTCAGACGGCGACGAGATGCCGTATTCGACCTCTGTTCCGATAATCCGCTGCATGTGGCCAGCCTAGGCGACGTCCCACAGTAGCCTGCGACCGTGCCGTCTGAGAGAGACGACCCCGCTGCCGACCGCGAGGCCGCCGCGAGCCGGTTCGTCGCCGCGCTCGGTGCCACGATGTCCGCCGCCAATTACCCGGTGACGATGGTGAGCGCCGTGATGTCGGCGACCTCGAAGGCCTACGGCCTCGACAACCAGTTCCTCGCCTTGCCGAATTACGTGCAGGTCGGAAGCCCGACAGGCGAGAGCCTCTACATCTCCAACCCCGACTTCGTCCTGCGCTATGACCAGTCGTTCCCGCTCGCCGAGCTGGTAGCACGCGCTCCAAGCGGGACGCTCGCGCCCGCGGACGGCATGGCCGAGATCGAGCGAATCCGCAACCTGGACAAGCGATTTCCGGTGTGGCTCACTATCGGAGGATACGCGGTACAAAGCACCGGCTTGGCGCTGATCCTCCAACCGACGCCATTGGCCCTCATCGGTGCGGCTTCGCTGGGACTGTTGGTCGGCGTTCTTTCCGTGGCCGGTCGGCGCATCGAGGCGATCGGCTACATGCTCCCGACCATCTGCGCATTCCTCGTCGCCTTCATTGTGTTCTCGGTCGACGCACACTGGCACGTCGGTATCGACAGCCTGCGCGCTCTCGCCGCGCCGTTGGCCACCTTCCTGCCTGGTGCGGCGATCACCCTTGCCGTCATCGAGCTGACGACGCGCCACGTGGTATCGGGTGCGAGCCGGCTCGTCGCCGGATTCATGCAGATCGCCCAGCTGGCATTCGGGATCCTGATCGCGGCACAGCTCGCGGGGGTCGCCGACGCCGACCTCGTCACGACCGAACTCAACCGGCTCGGGCCGTGGGCGCCGTATCTCGGTGTGCTGGTGTACGGGATCGGTATCTGGCTGAACTTCGCGCCGCCCACGCGCTTCCTGCCCTGGATGATGCTGATGCTCTACACCGCCTACGTCGGCCAGTGGATCGGCAACGAATTGCTCGGCAGCTATGCCAGCGGGTTCGGCGGCGGCCTCACACTCATCCTGTTCGCGCTCGCGATATCGCACCGCCCGAACACGCCACCGACCATGTCGCTGGTGCTACCTGGCTTCTGGCTGCTCGTACCGGGGTCGCTCGGGTTCATGGGAGTGACCCAGCTGCTGGGTACCCACAGCACGGCCGTGTTCGGCGCCACGCTGATCTCGATGATGTCGATCGCCGTCGGGGTACAGACTGGCCTGTTGTTGTGGCGGGCGGCGATCCAGCTGACCGATACCCCTGGGCGGCGGTTCCTCCATGATTGACATCGAAAAGCGCCGCGCGGCGGACGCCTGGTTCCTCATGCACGGCCTGCCCGCGGTGCTGCGCCCCGGTCGGCTGGTCCGGCGGCTCTGGCCGCGATCGGCGCCTGCGCTGGCGGCGTTTGCGGTGTTCATGATCAATTCCGCGGTGGTCGTTCAAATCACCGGGAAATACACCGTCAACATCGCGGGCGAGCCGACCCGTACCGAGTGGTTCGTGCTGGGGTTGCTCGTTCTGGTCCTGCCCGCCGCAACGCTGGTCGGCTGGCTGGTGTCCAGAATCTCCACCGTGCGGGGCCGCACCGTGGCAGCGATCGTTGCGGTCTTGGCGGGGATCGCCGGTGGCATCGTCGGCGGCCCGAGTCCGCGGGTGCTGGTCGATCTGATCTTCGAGGCGGCGGTGATCGCCACCATCTTGGCGATGACCGCGTCCGGGCTCGGTTCGATCATGGCGTGGACCGCGCGGATGACGTCCTCGCATCTGGCTGCGGTGGGGACGCTGATGATCCGAGCACTGCCGGTGCTGCTTCTGACGTTTCTGGTGTTTTTCAATTCGCCGGTGTGGCTCATGGCATCCGCCATCTCGCGCGGCCGGATGTGGCTCGCGCTGATTTTCCTCTCGCTGATCGCCGCGGCGTTCGTGGTGGCGGTCACCATCGACCGTTTCCGGCCGGTGATCGAGGCGCCGGATGCCGCCGTTGGTCGTAGTCCGGAACTGGCAGACACGCCGTTTTCGGCCATGCCCGATCCGACGGAGACGCAGACCCTCAATCGTGCCGAGCGGGTCAATGTGATGTTCGTGCTTGCGGTTTCGCAACTCGCCCATATCTTCGTCGTCGCCATCGTCACGGCGTTGATCTTCTTGATTCTCGGCCTGATCCTGCTCTCTCCGGAAGTACTGTCGGCGTGGACGCGTGGCGAAGGGTCGAGCGACGGAACATTCCTCGGGATGACGATCCCGGTGCCGCAGGCGTTGATTCAGGTCACGATGTTCCTCGCCGCGCTGACGTTCATGTATGTCAGCGCGAAGTCGGCAGGCGACGGCGAGTACCGCAAGCAATTCCTTGACCCACTGAGCGATGACCTTCAGCTCACGTTGGTTGCCCGAAACCGCTACCGGGCCGCCGTTCCGGCGCGCTGACACTTATCTGGTCCCGGTTTCACGCACAATATTCGCGTGTCCGACATGCAGGGCGTCCACGAATGGTTCCTCCATCGCGGGCTGCCGCTGGTCCTCACCCGGCGCGTCCGGTCACGCGCGCTGATTGACCGGTCGGCACCGATGGTCAGCGGCATCGGGGCGTTGATCGCGCTGACGATGACGCTGGCCGAATTGACCGATGGGGACCCGGACTACGGCTACGCGATCCGGCTCGGCGTGCTCACCCTGGCGCTGATCGCGGCGCCGTTTGCGCTCCACCTCCTGCACCGGTCCGGCACGACGCGCGGCGAGGCCGGGCGACGGTCGGCAGCCCTGCTCGTGATGGCGTTGTTCGTGTTCGGGCTGCCGTTCGCCGACAGCGGCTTCTCCGGGATCGCTGCGGCCGAGATCGTCGGATTCGCTTTTGTCGCAGTCCTGGCAATATGGCTGACGTATATCGGTATCGGCTCAATTGTGCTGTGGGCGTTCAGATTCGCATGGCTTCAGGTAGGGGCGCTTGGCACTTTGATGAGCCGTGCGCTGCCGCTGCTGATGCTCACGGTGGTGGTGTTCTTCACCGGCGAGCTGTGGCAGCTGGCGGCCCGGATGACCCGTGAGAGGCTCTGGCAGACGATCGGATTCCTCGCCCTCGTGGCGATCCTCTTCATGGTGAGCACCATCCGTGACGAGGTGAAGGCGCTGCGCGAGGATCGAGCCGGCCAGACAGACCCAGCCAAGCTCCTCGAAGGAACGCCGCTGGCGACCGGAAGCCACGCGGCGGCGCGCTCGCCCCTGTCCTTCGCCGAACAGGTCAACGTCGTCGCGGTGATGGTGGTCGCCCAGGGAATCCAAGTGATTCTCTTCACCGCGGGCCTGTTCGCGTTCTTCGTCGCGCTCGGAATCGTCGCGGTTCCCGATGATGTGGCGGTGCTGTGGGCGTCGGAGGCGACCTGTCCAGTGGGAGAACCCCCGTGCGCGGGTACGTGGTTCGGCATCCATGTACCGATAGCGCAGACCATCGTGCACGTCTCGTTGTTTGTGGCGGTGCTGTCGGGCCTGTACTTCACGGTGAGCACCAGCGTCGATCCGATCTACCGAGAGCGGTTCTTCGACCCACTGATCTCCGACGTTGCGGTCAGTCTGGCAGGCCGCGACGCCTATCTCGAGATGGACAGGGGCTAAGAGCCCGCCTGAAGCGAGTAGCTGTTGGCCAGGTCGTCCTGGGTCACGCTGGCGTCCGAGTTCGTGGTGTCGACGCGCAGCGCCGACGTCGGTGTTCGCGCTTCATAGCGCCAACCGGCGGGTAGTGAAAGGCGGTTTGCGAGTCCCGGCAGATCGGCCAGTGACAACGTGGGATCGACTGTTTGACTCCAGGTCTGCATGACCCAGCGGCGGCCATCCGGATCGATGAGCTCATAGAGCTCACGGCCGGCGTCAAACGTGAAAAGGGCCTTACGGTTCACCCGGTTGAGTTGGTATGGCGCCGGGTTCATCGACGCCAACTTCACCGTCGCTTGTCTGATCATCTCGAGGCCACCGAAAGTCTTGTGCTCCAAACCCTCTCGGTCGCGCTTGCCAATGCCGCTCATCAGCCAATAGCGCGGCCCGTTGAGCAATGCGGCCACCGCATCATTTTCCGCGGCAATGGTGGTTGCGTCCAACTTGTCCCACAATTCCGCCGGACAATCGTTGAGGGGAAAAGTGTTGTACACCGTCGCTTCGGGTCCGGATTCGGTGGAATGGACCAGAAGGACTTCGCCGTAGCGCTTCCCGAATACATCGCCGATCACGGTGAAATCTCGATCGCCAGACATGTTGGACATAATGCGAAATTACGTTCCCCGCGGCGCGAACGCGCGCAAAGTGCGTCGATTTCGCCGTTTGCTGGGAACGGATTCGCACGCTCGCGGGAGTGCAGTGGTGCGTTCACCCAGGTCAGCCGTATCAGAGGCGACTAATTGACGACAACGTTCATTCCGGTCGCGGGTATCAAATAGTTAGCCTAAACTGCGCCAATGCAACGTGCCGAGTGGTCCGATGGCCACACCCAGGCTCGGATAACGATGCGGAACATCAGGGTGAAGGGCATTCAACAATGAAGAAGCTTTTGGTAGGCACGATCGGCGCGCTGGCACTTGGCCTGGCTCTCGCAGCACCGGCATCTGCGGATGAAGCGACGTTCTACGAGGAAGTCCAGGCGGGCGGCATCGAACCCAACGAAGCGGCGCTCAGCATGGGCCAGGCGGTATGCAACGAGATCGCCGCCGGCATCCCCGAGGGCACCACGGTGGTGTCGATCTACACGAACACCAGCAACGACATCACGGCCGAGCATGCACAGGTGCTCTACGACGCGGCTGCTGCCAACCTCTGCGCATAGTCCGACGAGCCGAACTGGGCCAGTGCGTCTAGAGGTACTGGCCCAGATTCGACTCGGTATCGATCGCCCGTGAAGCGCTCGACGACTTGCCGGTGACCAGCGTGCGAATGTAGACGATCCGTTCGCCCTTCTTGCCCGAAATCCGCGCCCAGTCATCGGGGTTGGTGGTGTTGGGCAGGTCTTCATTCTCGGCGAACTCGTCGACGATCGAATCGAGCAGGTGCTGTATGCGGAGACCAGGCTGCCCCGTCTCCAGCACCGCTTTGATCGCGTTCTTCTTTGCCCGGTCGACGACGTTCTGGATCATGGCGCCGGAGTTGAAGTCCTTGAAGTACATGACTTCCTTGTCGCCGTTGGCGTAAGTGACTTCGAGGAATCGGTTGTCGTCGATCTCGGCATACATCCGGTCGACCACCTTCTCGATCATCGCCTTCAGGCAGGCCGTCCGATCGCCGCCGAATTCGGCGAGATCCTCGGCGTGCACGGGAAGTGCCTCGACCAGATACTTGGAGAAGATGTCTTGCGCGGCTTCGGCATCCGGGCGTTCGATTTTGATCTTGACGTCCAAACGGCCGGGTCGCAGGATCGCCGGGTCGATCATGTCCTCGCGGTTGGAGGCACCGATGACGATCACGTTCTCCAGTCCCTCGACGCCGTCGATCTCCGACAGCAGCTGCGGAACAACAGTCGTCTCAACGTCCGAGCTGACGCCCGTGCCGCGGGTACGGAAGATCGAGTCCATCTCGTCGAAGAACACGATCACCGGAGTGCCCTCGGAAGCCTTCTCCCTGGCGCGCTGGAAGATCAACCGAATATGGCGCTCGGTTTCGCCGACGAACTTGTTCAGCAGCTCCGGGCCTTTGATGTTGAGAAAGTAGGACTTCGCCTCGCGGGCATCATCGCCGCGCACCTCGGCCATCTTCTTGGCCAGCGAATTGGCGACCGCCTTGGCGATCAACGTCTTGCCGCAGCCGGGTGGTCCGTAGAGCAGCACACCCTTCGGCGGGCGCAGCGAGTACTCCCGGTAGAGCTCCTTGTGCAGGAACGGCAGCTCGACGGCATCGCGAATCTGTTCGATCTGCCGGCCAAGGCCGCCGATGTCGTTGTAGCTCACGTCGGGGACCTCTTCGAGGACCAGGTCTTCGACTTCGGCCTTGGGAATCCGCTCGAACGCATACCCGGCCTTGGTGTCGACCAGGAGTGAGTCACCCGGACGCAGCTTGCGCGGACGTTCGTCGTTATCGTCATCGACCGCTTCGGGATCCTCTGGCAGGAACTCGGCGGCCACCAACGGCTCGGCCAGCCAGACGATCCGTTCCTCGTCGGCGTGGCCGACGACCAGCGCGCGGTGCCCGTCGGAAAGGATCTCGCGCAGCGTGCTGATCTCGCCGACGGCTTCGAAGTGGTGCGCCTCGACCACCGTCAGCGCCTCGTTGAGGCGGACGGTCTGGCCCTGCTTGAGCGTATTGACGTCGATGTTCGGCGAGCACGTAAGCCGCATCTTGCGGCCGGAGGTGAATACGTCGACGGTCTCGTCGTCCTGGACCGCCAGAAGCACGCCGTAGCCGCTCGGCGGCTGGCCCAGTCGGTCGACTTCCTCACGCAACGCCAGCAACTGCTGCCGCGCTTCCTTGAGGGTGTCCATCAGTTTGGCGTTGCGGGCCGCGAGCGAGTCGATGCGGGCCTCGAGTTGGTGTACATCGCGGGCGCTACGCAGACCGCTCTGAGGTCCTACGGCACTCTCGAGCTGCTCACGCAAAAGGGCAGCCTCGCGGCGCAGTTCTTCGAGTTCGGCGGCCTCGTCGCTGGACATGCCCGACTCGTGGGGTGTTCCAAATCCTTCAGAACGCTCGGACTCGCTCATGTTGCGCTCCTTCCCGCACCGGATGTTGGTGCAGTAACAACTTCAAAGCTACCGGCGATTCAGCCTTTGTGTGTGCTCTAGGAATTCGACACACCAGCGACACTTGTTAACCTCAATCGTGAATTGGGCCCAACGAAAGGACAATCGTGACCCTGAAAGCCCTCGTTAGCGGCGCGGCAGCAGCCGTCGTCATCGCCGGTGCCGCGGCGGGTGTGACTTCCATTGCATCCTCGGATGCACTGAGCTCACCGCGCGTGGCGCCGGTCGTGTGGGACATCCCGATGCCGGAGGCGCCCGCACCAGACCTGCAGGGACCGCTGCTGCAGACGCTTCAGGCGTTGGGCGGCCCGGGCCTGTCCTCATCCAAGGCGCCCTATATCCAGGGTGGAATTGGCCGGATCGAAGGCCGGGTCGCCGACACGAAGTTGCGCGAAGCGCAGGCCGAAGGGAAGTTTCCGCTCTCCTTCAGCCTGATCAACATCGACCAGAACGGCCCCGTGGTGACCGCCGACGTCACCGCGACTGCCGCGAACGGTGGAGTCGCGAGCCAAAACATCGCGTTCGTTCCCGGCCCCAGCCCCACCGGCTGGCAGATGTCCAAGCAGTCGCTCATGGCGTTGATGTCGGCTGTCGGCTAGACAATCGGCGCACCGCATCAGCGGTGCCGTGATCCTGAGCGCCGTCGCAATCGCGGCGGCGCTCGGGCTTGGCGCATGTGGGGCGCAAAGCGAACAGAAGCAGCCGGAGGCCGCGGTGGAAACCGCTCCGCCCACCGTTGGAGACCAGGTGCCGGCGGGTCCGCCCGCCGCTGCGCTGCCGCCACCGACCGCGCTCGCCGATGTGATGGGTCGAATCGCCGATTCGAACGTCCCCGGGGCGGATAAGACCGCACTGATCGAGTCCGCCGCACCCGGCGATGTGGACGCGATGGACAAGTTCGGCCAGGCGCTGACCCAGAACGGCTATACCCCGCTCACCTTTGAGGCGCGGGATCTGCGCTGGGTCCAAGGAACGTCCGACACGGTGTCGGCCGTGATTTCCCTCAAGTCCGCCAACCCACAGGCCGGCGACTTCTCGTACCCGATGGACTTCATCCTCACCGATAACACCTGGCAGCTGACGCGCGGTAGCGCCGACGAATTGCTTCAGCCGGATGCGGATGCGTCGCAGACACCGAGCGCGCCTTCGCCTCTGACGCCGCCGACCCCCCCGCGCTAGGCACGCTTTCGGATGTGGATCGGCTGGCTCGAGTTCGACTTGCTGCTCGGGGATGTGCACTCGCTCAAGCAGAAGCGGTCCGTCATCCGGCCTGTCGTCGCCGAGTTGCACCGCCGATTCGCGGTGTCGGCAGCCGAGACCGGCTCGATGGAGTTACACAGGCGTGCAGGCGTTGGCATCGCGGTCGTATCGGCTGACCGCGGCCATGTCGTCGACGTGCTCGACGCCGCCGAGCGACTCGTGGCTGCGCGACCCGAGATGGAGCTGTTGTCGGCCCGACGCGGTCTGCGGCGCAGCAGCGACGACTAGACGGACCCGCCGATTTGGCGCTTGCGCCGCAGAGGCATGGGAGCGATCGCACCCGGTGCCAATTTGCGCACGTTGATCAGAAACGCCGTGTGCCCACGCATCGTGTGTTGGGGACGCACGGCCAGGCCGACGACATGCCACCCGCGCTGCATGCTCTCCCAGGCCCGCGGCTCGGTCCAGCACTGCTGTTCGCGCAGGGCCTCCACCGTTCGTGAGAGTTGCGTCACAGTCGCGACGTAGATCATCAGCACGCCGCCGGCCACGAGCGCATTGGCGACGGACTCCAGCACTTCCCACGGAGCCAGCATGTCGAGCACGACCCGGTCCACTTCGGGACCCGCATAGTCGCCGACGTCCGCGATCACCAGCTCCCAGTTGTCCGGGCGCTGCCCGAAGAACGTCTCCACGTTGCGCAGCGCATGCTCGGCGTGGTCTTCGCGCACGTCATAGGAGGTGACCTGCCCCTCCGAACCGACGGCGCGCAACAGCGAGCACGTCAGCGCGCCCGAGCCGGCGCCGGCCTCCAGGACGCGTGCGCCGGGGAAGATGTCTCCCTCGTGCACGATCTGGGCGGCATCCTTCGGGTACACGACCTGCGCGCCGCGGGGCATCGACATGACGTAGTCGACCAGCAGCGGTCGCAGCACGAGGAATTGATCGCCGTTGGTGGACTTGACCACGCTGCCCTCGGGCAGCCCGATGACGCTGTCGAGGTCGATGATTCCGCGATGCGTGTGAAACTCGCCGCCAGGCTTCAGCAGCATCGTGTAGTGCCTGCCCTTCGCGTCGGTGAGCTGCACGCGATCACCGACGGCGAATGGCCCGGTCCTGTTCACAGCAGTTCAGCCTGCCAGTCAACGCATCCTGGTTGTTGTCGGGGTGTCGCCATACCCTGAACTCATGACAGATGATCGGGAGCCGACCGCGTTTCGGCGTCCTGCTCTGTCGCCGTCGCGGGCCGCGGACTTCAAGCAGTGCCCGTTGCTCTATCGGTTCCGTGCCATCGACCGACTGCCCGAGCCGTCGTCGACGGCGCAGGTGCGTGGTTCGGTGGTGCACGCCGCCCTGGAGCAGCTGTACGCGTTACCCGCCGCCCAGCGGGTCCCCGACACCGCGATGACGCTCGTCGACCCGGCGTGGGAGCGCCTCGTGGCCGAACAGCCCGAACTCGCCGATGACTTCGAGCCCGGACTGCGGGCCGAGCTCCTCGATGAGGCACGCGCGCTGCTGTCTGGCTACTACCGCCTGGAGGATCCAACCCGGTTCGATCCCCAGAGCTGCGAGCAGCGCGTCGAGGTCGAACTCGAGGACGGCACCCTGCTGCGCGGCTTCGTCGACCGCATCGACGTCGCACCCACCGGGGAGTTGAGGGTGGTCGACTACAAGACCGGCAAGGCTCCACCCGAGGCTCGGGCGCTGGCCGAATTCAAGGCCATGTTCCAGATGAAGTTCTATGCCGTAGCTCTGCTGCGCTCCCGTGGCGTGCTGCCCGCGCGGCTGCGGCTGCTCTACCTGGCTGACGGCCAGGTCCTCGACTACACCCCCGACCTCGACGAACTGCTGCGATTCGAGAAGACGTTGATGGCCATCTGGCTGGCCATCCAATCTGCCGGTGCCACAGGTGATTTCCGCCCGAACCCGTCACGGATGTGTGACTGGTGCGCTCACCATGCGCACTGCCCCGTATTCGGCGGGACACCACCGCCGTACCCCGGCTGGCCGAAGGCGCCCGACGAGGGCGATGATGACGCGGTGCTGCACACCGAGGAGTCGGCTGCATGATCGACTGCTATTACCGTCGGCTCGACGCCGACGGCGACTTTGTGGTTTTCGACTCGACCGACGGCACCCGCAGCAACTGGGATCCCGAAATCCAGCATGGTTCACCGCCTCTCGCGTTGATGACCAAATCGATCGAGGAGTTGGCTGCCGGCTCTGGTCTGCGTGTCGGTCGGCTGACGCTCGATATCCTCGGCGCAATTCCCGTCGCGCCGGTGAAGGTGCGGGCGTGGGTCGAACGTCCGGGTAGGCGGATCTCGCTGATGATGGCCGAGATGTCGGCGGCAAGGCCAGGGGGCGCCGACCGTCCGGTCGCGCGGGTCACCGCCTGGCTGCTGGCCCCCGGCGACACCGCCGATGTGGCCACCGAACGCTATCCCCCGCTGCTCGAGGGTGAGGCGATCCCGGTGCCGCACAGCTGGGTTGGCGCGAAGGGCTATCTGGAGACGGTGACCTGGCGTCGCCAACCCGAGACCGGCGAGACCGGGGACGTGGTGTGGCTCAGCCCCCTTGTGTCACTGGTGGATTCGGAGCCAACGACGGCACTGCAGCGGCTCGCGATGGTGGTCGACTCCGCCAACGGTGCGGGTGCGGCGCTGGAGCCAGAGCAGTTCATGTTCATGAACACCGACACGGTGGTGCATCTGCACCGACTGCCCGTCGGCGAGGACTTCGCACTGCGGGCCCGTGGCTCGATCGGTCCCGACGCGATCGGTGTCACCACCGCTGATTTATTCGACCGGCAAGGCTTCATCGGTACCTCCGCACAGACGCTGCTCGTCCAGCGTCGCTGATAAGCAACGTTGAGTCTGCTCTGAGGCCCTGGCTTGTCGCGTTTTCGCGGCGTCACCGCAGAGTCGATCGAGAACATTTATGCAATTGCATCTATATAGATCATTTGCAATACTGTGGGTGTGGATGTCTTCGAGGCCGTTGCCGAAGCGAGCCGTAGAGCGCTGCTGGACGCTCTGATCGAGGGTGAGCGCACCGCGGGTGAACTGGTGGCGACTCTGCCGGGGCTGACCCAGCCGACCGTGTCACGGCATCTGCGGGTGCTGCGCGAAGTGGGCCTCGTCGAAGTCCGCCCCGACGCGCAACGCCGCATCTATGCCTTGCGTGCCGACGGATTGGTCGCGATCGACGACTGGATCGACCGCTATCGCCGCTACTGGGCCGATCATCTCGACGCCCTGGAACAGCACCTCGCGGCACAGCAACGGGAGGCAGAATGACGGGCCGCGAAGGAAAGCTCAGCATCGAAGGCGAACGAGCCGTGCTGACGTTCGAGCGCCGGCTGTCCTTCCCCGTCAAAGCGGTGTGGGCCGCGATCACCGATCCCGTTGAACGCGCGAAGTGGTTCGGCGTGACGACGATCGATGGTCGCGAGGGCGGGACCATCGACATGGTTGCCGACGGCCCGCCGCTGCCGCCCGAACGCAAGCGGATGACGGGCCGCATCCTGGTATGGGATCCGCCCCATGTCCTCGAACACGAATGGAAACAACCCATCGTCGAGGACGGCGTGGTGCGGTACGAGCTCACCGCCGACGGCGACGGCACCCTGCTGCGCTTCTCGCATCGCGGTCTCGGCGTGCGCAACGCCACCGGGTTCCGCGGCGGCACGCACGCCTTTCTGGACCGCTTGGAAGCCCATCTGTCCGGCACGGACTTGCCCCACTGGACGGTACGCAGAGTCCAGGTCATCGATTCACACCGCACAGGAGGCGAACACGCATGAAACACAACGGTTCTGACATCGCCGCTCCCACGTTGGCGATCGCCTACCATTCCGGCTTCGGGCACACCGCCACGCTCGCGCACGCGGTGGCCGCCGGCGCGTCGGAGGCCGGCGCGGACGTCGCCGTGATCGCCGTCGACCAAATGGACGACACGGACTGGGACACGCTCGATGCCGCCGACGGCATACTGTTCGGCTCCGCAACCTATATGGGCAACGTGTCGGCGGCGTTTCAGTCGTTCGCCGAACAGACCGGACGCCGCTGCGTCGATGGCACCTGGCGAGACAAGGTCGCGGCCGGTTTCACCAACTCTGGCGGAAAGAGCGGCGACAAACTGAACACCTTGGTGTCGTTGTCCGTGTTCGCAGCACAGCACCATATGCATTGGGTGAGCCTGGGATTGGGCCCGGGCTGGAACAGTTCGGCCGGCAGCGAGCACGACCTCAACCGCCTCGGCTTCTTCCTGGGCGCGGGCGCTGCGACCGATGTCGATGCGAACTCCGAGGAGGTCCATCCCTCGGATGTGCGCACGTGTCGCCATCTCGGGTGGCGGGTCGCGCACGTCACGCGGCAACTCAACGTCGGTCGGTCCGCTATTCCAGCGGCTTCAAATCCTGGAGCATCGTCGGCACCAGCTCACTGACAGTGGGGTGGATGTGCATGGTGCGTGAGATCGCCGTGTAAGGCCTCTTTGCCGTCATGATGTCGAGGATCGAGTGGATGACTTCATCGCCGCCGACCCCGAAAATCGCGGCGCCGAGGATCAACTCGGTCTCGGCGTCGACGACGACCTTCATGAAACCCTGGGTCTCGCCCTTTTCGACAGCACGCCCGACCCGAGTCATGGGCCGCTTGCCCACCAACGCTTTTCGTCCCGACTTGCGAACCTCGTCGACCGTCATACCCGCGCGACCCAGCGGCGGATCGATGTAGAGCGCGTAGGTCGTCACCCGATCGCTGACTCGACGCGGGTCGTCGTCGAGTAGGTTGGCCGCGACGATCTCGAAGTCGTTGTAGGAGGTGTGGGTGAAGGCGCCGCGCCCGTTGCAATCCCCCATCGCCCAGATGTGCTCGACATTGGTGCGCAGCTGGTCGTCGACGACGATGTAACCGCGGCGGTCGGTTTCGACGCCCGCCGCTTCGAGTCCGAGGTCATCGGTGTTGGGCTGTCGCCCCACCGCCATGAGCAGGTGAGTTCCCGCGATGGGATTCACACCCTCACGGGGAGTAACTTCGAAACCGTTGTCGCGCTTGGTGAACCGAATGTCACTGGCGTCGACGACGACGTCGATGCCCTCAGCCTCGAGGATCTCCTTGATGGTTGCCGAGACGTCTTCGTCCTCGCGGGAGGTCAGGCGCGGACCCTTCTCGATCACGGTAACGCCGGCACCGAATCGGCGGTACATCTGCGCGAATTCCAGGGCGATGTAGCTACCGCCGATGACGACCAGATGCTCTGGCACTTTGTCGAGTTCGAGGATGCCGACGTTCGTCATGTATTCGATGTCGGAGAGGCCGGGCATATCGGGTGCCACTGCCCGGCCGCCCACATTGAGGAAGATCCTGTCCGCCTCGAGTACCCGGTCGTCCACCCGGATGGTGTGCGGACCTTCGAAACGCGCGTGACCGCGGATGAAGGTGGCGCCCTTCATGCCGGTGAGCCAGGACTCCAGGCCCTCGCGATCGCCGACCACAATCTTGTCCTTGCGCGCCTTGACAGCGGGCATTTCGACGCTGATATCGCCTGTGCCGATGCCGTATTCGGCGCCGCGGCGAGCGAGGTGAGCGGCGTAGGCGCTGGCGACCAGTGTCTTGGTCGGAATGCAGCCGGAGTTGACGCAGGTGCCGCCGACGAGTTTGCGCTCGATCACGGCTACCGTCTGGCCGGCCTCGGTGAGCCTGCCTGCCAGCGGCGGTCCGGCCTGGCCGGCGCCGACGATGATCGCGTCGAACTTCTCTGCCATAGGCCCGGTTAGACGAGGCTGACCAGGAAGGCGATCAGGAATCCGCCGCCGACCGCGACCACGTCTTCGATGAATGCGCCCGGTCGGTCCTTACCGTTGTTGGCTTCATAGAGCTTCGTTCTGACCGCGGCTCCGCCGAGCGTGCCGAGCACAGCACCGACGATGCCCGCACCGAGTGAACTGAAAGTGTGGAAGAACGCGCTGCCGATCACCGCACCGGCGAACGCGCCCATGATGAGCCGCGTGGCGAACTGCGGTGCCGTCTTGCGACTCGGCGTCTTCGGAAGCTGATCGGTGACCAACTCCACCAGCAGGAAGATGGTGAGAACGGTGACGGTGATCGGATGGGCCACCCATTCCGACCACTTGCCGTCCACGTCGATCCAGCCCAGCATGGCGCCCCAGGCGACAACCGCGGGAGCGGTCATCGCCCGCAATCCGGCGATGACACCGATCAGCAGAGCGAGCACGATAACGAGGACCTGCGTCATGCCAACCTCCGTACCGGTGAAAACGACACCCGGACGCTAACACGGGTGCTGCGTCATGACCTGTTGAATCAGAAGCGGCAGAACCGAATGTCGGATGCCAGGATCGCCTTGGCGCCGATCGCCGCGAGTTTGTCCATGATTGTGTTGACCTCGCGCCGCGGCACCAGGGCGCGCACAGCCACCCATGCCGGATCGGCAAGCGGGGCGATGGTCGGCGACTCCAGTCCAGGTGTGACGGCGGTGGCCTCGTCGAGCACGGTGCGCGGGCAGTCGTAGTCGAGCATCAGATACTGCTGTCCGAACACCACACCCTGTACGCGTGCGGCCAGTTGGTCACGGGCCGCGGAGTTCCCGGCCTCGGCGCCTTCGATCAATACGGCTTCGGAGTCGCACAGCGGGTCACCGAAAGCCACCAGATCATGTAACGCGAGCGTCCGGCCGGATCCGACGACGTCGGCAATCACATCGGCAACGCCCAGTTGCACAGAAATCTCTACGGCGCCATCGAGGCGTATCACTGTGGCATCGATTCCCTTGGCCGCGAGGTCTTTCCGTACCAGATTCGGAAACGATGTGGCGATCCGCTTGCCCGTCAGGTCGGTGGCGGCCCAGTCCCGGCCGATCGGGCCTGCGTAGCGGAATGTCGAATTCCCGAAACCGAGCGCCAGTCGCTCCCGCACCGGCGCGTCGGAGTCAGCGGCTAGGTCGCGACCGGTGATCCCCAAGTCCAGCTGGCCCGAGCCGACGTAGATCGCGATGTCCTTGGGACGCAAGAAGAAGAACTCGACGCCATTCGCCCGGTCGATGACGGTCAGGTCCTTCTGGTCCCGGCGCCTGCGATAGCCCGCCTCGGACAGGATCTCGGCGGCGGCCTCGCTCAGGGCACCCTTGTTGGGAACGGCGACGCGCAACATGTCGGTCATAGCTTCGAGTAGACGTCTTCGAGGGTCAGACCGCGGGAGATCATCAGCACCTGCGTCCAATACAGCAGCTGGCTGATTTCGTCGGCCAGCGCCTCGTCGCCCTCGTGTTCGGCAGCCAGCCACACCTCGCCGGCCTCTTCGAGGATCTTCTTACCGAGCCCGTGCACGCCACCGTCCAGCGCGGCGACCGTGCCGCTACCCGGCGGCCGGGTCCGCGCACGCTCGCTCAGTTCGGCGAACAGTGCGTCGAAGGTCTTCACGGGACGCGATTGTGTCACGACGCCGCCGGCAAAGTCACGGCGGTTTCGTCGCGGTACCTGCGCTCAGGTGGAGGCCTTGGGTGAATGCTGGTGCAGGATCTCGCCGTGCATGTCCTCCAGCGATACACCCTTGGTCTCCATCACCCAACGCCATACGAAGAGGCCCGATAGCACGGCGCAGAGCCCATAAAACCCGTAGGCCAAACCGAGATGCTCGCGCAGCCCCGGGAACGTGACCGTGATGAGCCAGTTGGCCGCCCATTGACCTGCCGCGGCGATGCCGAGCGCCGCAGCGCGGATGCGGTTGGGGAACATCTCGCCGAGCAGCACCCAGACCACCGGCCCCCAGGACATGCCGAATGCCACCACGAACAGGTTGGCCGCGATCAACGCGATCACCCCGGAAGCTCCTGGAAGGCTCGGATTGCCGTCGGGGCCGACAGTCGCGTTCGCGAAGATGACGGACATCGTGATGAGCGTGACGGCCATACCCGACGACCCGATGAGCAGCAGCGGCTTGCGCCCGATCTTGTCGATCAGCGCGATGGCGATCAGCGTCGTCAGCACGTTGATGACCGAGGTGATCACGGTATAGACCGCCGACTCGTCGGCGCTGAACCCGACCGCCTGCCACAGCACGTTCGAGTAGTAGAAGATCACGTTGATGCCGACGAACTGTTGGAAGATCGACAACCCGAGGCCCACCCACACGATGCCGTAGATGCCGCCGGTCGGCTTCTTCAGATCGCGCAGCGACGGCTTGTCCTCGCGCTCCAGTGTCTCCTTGATGCGATCGATCGTGATTTCCAGGTTCTTCTCGCCGAGCAGCATGCTCAGCACCCTGCGCGCTTCCGGAATCTTGTGGCTGGCAACGAGATACCGTGGTGACTCGGGAATGGTGAACGCCAGCACCCCGTACACGATGGCAGGGAGCGCCATCGCGAGGAACATCCAGCGCCACGCGTCGAGCCCGAACCACAGCACCTCGTTGGGGCCGCCCGCTGCCCATTGCAACAGCCAGTTGACAACGAAGGAAGCAAAGATGCCCAACACGATGGCCAGCTGCTGCAACGATCCCAATCGGCCACGGATCCGCGGCGGCGATGTCTCGGCGATGTAGGCAGGCGCGATGACCGAGGCCACGCCGACGCCGATGCCGCCGACGATGCGGAACAGAACGACCGACCACACCTCATGCGCGAAGCCCGTTCCGAAGGCGCTGACGAGGAAGAGCACCGCCGCAATCTTCATGACCGAGATGCGGCCGATCATGTCGGCGATCCGTCCGGCGGTCATGGCCCCGGCCGCGGCTCCCAGCAGTGCCGATGCCACCGCGAAACCGAGCTCAGCGTTGCCGATGCCGAAATCCTCTTGGATCGAGTCCACCGCGCCGTTGATCACCGCACTGTCGTAACCGAACAGCAGGCCACCCAGTGCGGCTACCGAAGCGATTCGTACGGCAGTCCCGCCCGATGAAAAATCATCGTCGGCGATCGGTAGTGAGGATTCGTCCCCGACGGGGGCATTGGAGCCTGCCATGGGCGTCCCTTTCGCAGCGTTGCGTGATCCGGGTCACTTGAGTACCCCCGTCTTACCACTGGCAAGCGCGCTGCGGGTGGACTTACGCCGAGCGTTCTCCGATGCCACGGCTGAGGTCGACGTAGACCTGGCGGAGATCGGCGACCCCGACCCCGGTCAGCGAACTCAAATGTGCCCGCCGCCGTCCTGCGGGCACTTCGACGTCATTGGGTACCACCAGCACCGGGCACCCCGCGCTTTCGGCCGCGGCGGTGCCGGTGACCGAGTCCTCGACCGCCAGGCACTCTGACGGGTCCAGCCCGAGTAGCGCGGCCGCCCGCTCATAGGCGTCGGGCGCCGGCTTGCCCTGCGGCACTTCGTCGCCGCATACCGACGCCGAAAAATAGTGCTCACCAATGCTTTTCAGGGCACGCTCGGTCAGCGCTCGCTGTGTGTTGGTGACCAGCGCCATCGGAGTCCGTTCGGCCGCAAGGGCTTCCAACAACTCACGCGCACCTGCGCACCACGGCAGCCCGCCGTCGAACAACTCCGCTGTGTATTCGTGCAGCCATCGGTCAGACTCCGCCATTGCCGCCGGATCGGGTTCCAGACCCAGGTCGGTATAGACGGTGCGGATGGTGTCCTCGGCCGACCCGCCCACCATCGAGGCGCGGACCTCGGGGGTGAGGCGCCCACCGTGGTACTCATAGAGCGCGGTCAACGAGATGTCCCAGAGCTTCTCGGAGTCGACAAGCGTGCCGTCCATGTCGAACAGCACCGCTTTCATGCACATGATTGTGTCACGCGTCCCACGTACGGTGAAAACATGACCATTCTTGTGACCGGAGCCACAGGAAACATCGGCCGCCTCATGGTGAATCATCTGATCAACTTGGGTGCCAACGACATCCGCGCGCTGACCAGAGATCCTGCCAGGGCGCAGCTGCCCGACGGCGTGACTGCGATCACCGGTTATCTTGGCGATCCCGAGTCCCTGCCTGCCGCGCTGGACGGAGTCGAAAGCTTGTATCTGGCGCCGCTGCCCAGAACACTGGATGTCACGCTCGACCTGTTCAAGCGGGCCGGCGTGGAATACGTGGTGGCACTGTCGGGTGCCGGCGATTGGCAGGAACACGCTGACGCCATCTCAGCGTCCGGCCTCGTCAACACCCAACTCGGCCCCGGCGAGTTCACCGACAACTTCACGATCTGGTCCGAGCAGATCAAAGCGACACACACCGTTCGCGACCCGTACCCGTCGGTGATCGAGGCGCCAATCTCCATGGACGACATCGCCCGAGTCGCCGCTAGGCTACTGGTCCGACCTGACGAGTCGCACTACGGAAAGACGTATCCGATCACCGGCCCTGACGCGCTGACCCGCGCGCAGATCGCCGAACAGATCGGCGTGGGCATCGGTGTCGACGTCGTCTTCGCACAGTGCAGCAGAGCCGATGGCGAAGCAGCATTGCAACCGATTATGGGCGAATACGCACGCTGGTACCTGGACCAGATCGAGACCGGTCTGGGCGAACCCCAACTGGCTAACCAGCTGGTCGCCGAGCTCACCGGCACGCCGGCCGAATCGGTCACGCAGTGGGCGGCGCGCAACGCAGAACTGTTCTCCTGACTCAGCGTCACGCCGATACCGCTTGGGCGCATGTAGAGCTCAGTCCTCCGGGTTGTATCCGAGGTTGGGGGCCAGCCAGCGCTCGGCTTCCTGCAGTGTCCAGCCCTTGCGCTTCGCGTAGTCGGCAACCTGGTCCTGGGCTATCCGGCCGACCACGAAGTACTGCGACTGCGGATGCGAGAAGTACCAGCCGCTGACGGCGGCTCCGGGCCACATCGCCATCGACTCGGTCAGCTCGATGCCGGTCCGCTCCTTGACATCCATCAGCTCCCAGAGCGTCGCCTTCTCGGTGTGCTCTGGGCAGGCCGGGTAGCCGGGGGCGGGGCGGATTCCCACGTACTTCTCACCGATGAGCGCCTCGTTGTCCAACTGCTCGTCAGGCTGGAATCCCCAGAACTCCTTGCGGACCCGTTGGTGCATCCGTTCGGCGAACGCCTCGGCCAGCCGGTCGGCGAGCGACTCCAGCAGGATCGCGTTGTAGTCGTCGTTGGCCGCCTTGAACTCGACGATCTTCTCTTGACTGCCGAGCCCCGTGGTGACGGCGAAGGCGCCGACATAATCCCGGAGACCCGTTTCTTTGGGGGCGATGTAGTCGCCGAGGCTCCGATTCGGGATACCGGCCCGGTGCTCGCCCTGCTGGCGCAGATTGCGCAACGTGGTCAACACCTCGGTACGCGTTTCGTCGGTGTACACCTCGGCGTCGTCACCGACGGCGTTCGCCGGGAAGAAGCCGATCACCCCGTTGGCCGTCAGCCACTTCTCCTTGATCAGGGTGTCGAGCATCTCCTGGGCGTCGTCGTAGAGCTTGCGGGCGGTCTCGCCCGAGACCGGGTTGTTGAGGATGTCGGGGAACCTGCCCTTCATCTCCCAGGCATTGAAGAACGGCTGCCAGTCGATGTACTCGCGCAGCTCGGCGAGGTCGTAGTCGAGAAATTCTCGCACTCCCACACCTTGCGCGGGCAACGGCGGCGTGTAGCCGTCCCATTCGATCGGCGTCCGGTTCGCACGGGCCTTCTCCAGCGTCAGCATCGGCCGCTCGCTCTTCTGGGCGTGCCGTTCGCGCAGCGCTGCGTAGTCGGTCTCGGTGGCTTCCAGCAGCGCTGGACGCTGCTTGTCGTCGAGGAGCGCAGCCGCGACCGGCACCGAGCGGGACGCGTCCTTGACCCAGACCACCGGACCGCTACGTCGTGGCGACACCTTCACCGCCGTGTGGGCGCGCGAAGTGGTCGCGCCACCGATCAGCAGCGGAATGTCCAGCCCCTGACGCTCCATCTCGACGGCGAAGTTGACCATTTCGTCCAGGGACGGGGTGATCAGGCCGGACAGCCCGATGATGTCGGCATCGTGCTCCTTCGCCGCGTCCAGGATCTTCTGGGCGGGCACCATTACACCGAGGTCGATCACCTCGAAGTTGTTGCACTGCAAGACGACCCCGACGATGTTCTTGCCGATGTCGTGGACGTCGCCCTTCACGGTCGCCATGATGATCGTGCCGTTGGTGTCCTTGGACCCGGTTGTCCCGGCCTCCTCCTTCTCCGCCTCGATGTACGGCAGCAGGTACGCGACGGCCTTCTTCATCACCCGGGCCGACTTGACCACCTGCGGAAGGAACATCTTGCCTGCGCCGAACAGGTCACCGACGACGTTCATGCCGTCCATCAGCGGTCCCTCGATCACCTCGATCGGCCGACCACCTGCTCCGGCGATCTCGGCCCGCAATTCCTCGGTGTCGGTCTCGACGTCGGCGTCGATGCCCTTGACCAGCGCGTGTGTGATCCGTTCGCGGACCGGAAGGCTGCGCCACTCCGCGGCGGCCGGATCCTCTGATTTCTCGGACTTGTTGAACCGTTCGGCGATTTCCAGGAGCCGTTCGGCCGCGTCCTCGCGACGGTTCAAGACGACGTCCTCGATTCGGTCCCGCAGCTCCGGGTCGATCGAGTCGTAGGGCACCAGCGCACCCGCGTTGACGATGCCCATGTCCAGGCCGGCCTTGATGGCGTGGAACAGGAACACCGCGTGGATCGCCTCGCGGACCGGGTTGTTGCCGCGGAACGAGAACGAGACGTTCGAGATACCGCCGGAGATGTGCACGCCGGGCAGGTTCTCCTTGATCCAGGCGCAGGCCTCGATGAAGTCGATCCCGTACGTCGCGTGCTCCTCGATACCGGTCGCCAGCGCGAAGCAGTTCGGGTCGAAGATGATGTCCTCGGCCGGGAAGCCGACCTCTTCGGTCAGGATCCGGTACGCGCGTCCGCAGATCTCCTTACGGCGTTCCAGGTTGTCGGCCTGTCCCTGCTCGTCGAAGGCCATCACCACGACGGCGGCGCCGTACTTGCGGCACAGCCGTGCTTCGCGGATGAACTTCTCCTCGCCCTCCTTCATGGAGATCGAGTTGACGATCGGCTTACCCTGCACGTTCTTCAGGCCGGCCTCGATGACCTCCCACTTGGAGGAGTCGATCATCACCGGGACTCGGCTGATGTCGGGCTCGGCCGCGATCAGCTTCGTGAACCGGTCCATCGCGGCGACGCCGTCGATCATGCCCTCGTCCATGTTGATGTCGATGACCTGAGCACCGACCTCGACCTGCTGCAGGGCGACCGACAGCGCGGTGTCGTAGTCCTCGGCCTTGATGAGATTTCGGAACCGGGCGGAACCGGTGATGTTCGTGCGCTCACCGATGTTCACGAACAGCGAGTCGTCGTTGATGTTGAGCGGCTCCAGGCCTGAGAGGCGGGTGGCCACCGGGATCTCCGGCAGCGCGCGCGGCGTCTTGCCCTCGACGACCTTGGCGATCTCGGCGATGTGTGGTGGAGCCGTTCCGCAGCACCCACCGACCAGGTTGACCAGGCCGGCCTCGGCGAACTCGGCGATGTAGCCAGCCTGAGCCTCCGGGGACTCATCGTATTCGCCGAAGGCGTTGGGCAGGCCGGCGTTCGGGTAGCAGGAGACATAGGTGTCCGCGATCCGTGCCACCTCGGCGATGTAGGGCCTCATCTCCGGCGCACCGAGGGCGCAGTTCAGGCCGACCGCGAGCGGCTTTGCGTGCCTGATCGCGTTCCAGAATGCTTCGGTGACCTGTCCGGACAACGTCCGCCCGGACGCGTCGGTGATGGTGCCCGAGATGATTACCGGCCAGCGTCTTCCGCGTTCGTCGAACAGCGTCTCGACGGCGAACACCGCCGCCTTGGCGTTCAGCGAATCGAAGATCGTCTCGATGATGATGATGTCGGAACCACCGTCGACCAGGCCGTTGGCAGCTTCGAGGTAGGCGGCAACCAGCTGGTCGTAGGAGACATTGCGGGCGCCAGGATCGTTGACGTCCGGGGAGATCGACGCGGTCCGCGTCGTCGGCCCGATGGCGCCGGCGACGTAGCGGGGTTTCTCCGGCGTGCTGAACTCGTCGGCCGCCTTGCGCGCCAGGGCAGCTCCGGAGTAATTCAGCTCGTAGGCCAGCTCGTGCATGTCGTAGTCGGAGAGCGAGACCGCGTTCGCATTGAACGTGTTGGTCTCCAGGATGTCGGCGCCCGCCTCGAGGTACTCGCGGTGGATACCCTCGATGATCTGCGGCTGCGTCAGGTTGAGCAGGTCGTTGTTGCCCTGAAGCGCTGTCGGCCACTCCGTGAAGCGATCGCCGCGGTAACCGGCCTCGTCCGGCCGGTCGCGCTGAATCGCCGTGCCCATCGCGCCGTCGATCACGATGATCCGCCGGCCCAGAGCCGCCGTCAGTTCCTCGGTGCAATCGGGGCGGATATTCGGCTCAAAGTTGCCGGGCTCGAGGACGTCCACGTGCACTCCTTCCGTAGCGGAAGGCGTCCTTAACTCTGCCGAGCGTGGCGGATGCCGGCAGACACCGGCGAACCGTTGCAACGCCTCTCGACGGAGAAAAGTCTACCGTCGTCACTTGATCGACGGCTGGGACGTCCAATTCGGTGCCGCGACCCGCTTGGCGATGACACTCGCGGGTGCCCGGCAGGGCTTACGCTTGGCTGGTGGCCGGTCCGGACATGCCCGAACTCAACGACACCATCGTCGTCGCGGCCTTCGAAGGCTGGAATGACGCCGGTGATGCGGCGAGCGACGCGCTGGAGCATCTGGATGCGATCTGGGAGGCCGAGCCGATCGTTGAGATCGACGACGAGGCCTACTACGACTACCAGGTCAACCGGCCGGTGATTCGGCAGGTCGACGGCGTGACCCGCGAGTTGGTGTGGCCGTCGATGCGGATCTCGCACTGCCGCCCCCCCGGGTCGAACCGCGACATCGTGCTGATGCACGGCGTCGAGCCCAATATGCGCTGGCGCACGTTCTGTGCCGAGTTGTTGGCGATCGCCGACAAGCTCAACGTGCAGACGGTCGTCATCCTGGGTGCGCTGCTCGCCGACACCCCGCACACTCGCCCGGTGCCGGTGTCCGGCGCGGCGTACTCGTCCGACTCGGCGAAGATGTTCGGGCTGGAGGAGACGCGCTATGAGGGCCCGACAGGTATCGCCGGCGTATTCCAGGACGCGTGTGTGCAAGCCGGTATCCCCGCGGTGACGTTCTGGGCGGCTGTCCCCCACTACGTGTCGCAGCCGCCGAGCCCCAAGGCCACCGTGGCGCTGCTGCGTCGCGTCGAGGACGTCCTCGACATCGAGGTGCCACTTGCCGACCTGCCTACGCAGGCCGAGGAGTGGGAGCTGGCGGTGTCCGAGATGACGACCGAGGACGACGACATCGCTGAATACGTGCAGTCGCTGGAAGAACGCGGCGACGCCGAAGTAGACATGCACGAGGCGGTCGGCAAGATCGACGGCGATGCCCTGGCCGCCGAGTTCGAGCGCTATCTACGCCGACGCGGGCCGGGCTTCGGGCGCTAGCCCGAAGAACCAGCACAGCGGGCGCTAGCCCGAAGAACCAGCACAGCGGGCGCTAGCCCGAAGAACCAGCACAGCGGGCGCTAGGTCAAACCTTTTCGGGTGAAGGCGCCTTCCAGACTCCGTTGAGCGCATCGGGTTTGGGCCAGTACAGCCGCAGCACCACCTGAAACGGGCCCTCGGGCGCCGGTAGCCAGTTGGATTCCTTCTCGATTCCCGGCGACGCGTGCTGAAGATAGATCGTGTAGCCGCCGTCGGAGTCGGGCACCAGGCTGGGCAGCATCGGCGAGTTGACGAGGTAGCGCTTCATCGGGTTCTCGACCAGCAGGCTCTGCGGAAGCTCGTACATGGTCAGCGACCAGAATGCATTGACGGGCGGAAGTTGATCCTTGGCGAACCGATAGATGTAGTTGTTGGCGCCGGTCAGCGGCGCACCAGCGGAGTCGATGCTCGCACCCGGATAGATCGCTTCGTCGGCGGTGTTGCCATAGATACCGAAGGCTGCGCCCGCCATTCGGTAGAGATAATTGCCCTTGAGATCGGCTGCGGTACCGAAGAATTGAGCCGAGCCCACTTCGCCGGTGTCCATCTTCTCTTGCTTGAGGGTATCCAGTTCGGCCCAGGCGTCGGCCATTCCGCCCTCGACCGCGGTTCTCGTCTCCGGCGTCAACTTGTTGGCGTCGAAATCTCCGTCGGGGCGAATGCCGATGGTGGCGAAACGGGCGCGCAACTGCTCCTCCGCGGGCGGCGTCGGCGCGAATCCAAGCAGGAAATTCAGGATCTCGAAGAACTGCGGCGAGGTCTTCTGCTGATCGCGGGTCAGCGGCGGGACGAAGTCGATCGATGGGGCGGGCGCAGGCGGTGGTTGATTGAGGAACACCGACAGTGGTGTCACCTGGTAGCCGGCTTGGATCTTCTTGACCTGGTCGATATCCGAGGGCCCGAACAGTTGGGTGCGATACAGCACCAATGCGAGATCGGTGTCGGACTTTATGACCTCGTTGATGCCCTCAGGCTTCTCGCCCTGCCAATTCGGGCCAGCCAGAAGATATTTCCCTCCGCCGTTGCCCGTCGTGCGACTTCCTACGTAGGCCATGTTGTAGGTGTAGAGGTCGACGAACTGAAGAGAGTAGTAGCGGTCCTGCTCGATGGGAGGAACCGTCAGCACCAGCGGTTCGGCGCGTAGATCGGCGCCGACGGCGGAGTACGGCGTGTCGGAATTCGGCGTTTGGACCGCCTTGTCCTCAGGTGTGTACACCTCTGCGCTGCTATGTATTTCGTTCCAAGAACCCTTGTACTCGGGATCGTCTTTGTTGACGAAGTAGGAGTACATCACCCGGTAGTTGTCGACCATCGGGAAGCCGTAGACGTAAGCCTCTTTGGCGATGGCGCGGGTCTGCTCAGGTGTGACGGCAGCAGGAGTCGGTGGTGGCGTCGACGTCGCAGCCTCCTCGTCCTTGCTGGTGCTACAGCCCGCCAACAGCATGAGCGATGCAACAACGATCGCAATGCAACGCCGCACTACTTCTCCAATGCCTCGGTACGAGCACTCACGCTTCGGCCGAGGGCCACGGCTTCCGCGTCCATCATCGGCAACAGCTCTGGAACATGCTTCATCGTGAGCGATTCGCCCAGCCGGGAAGACAGCACTGGCTTCAACCACCGTAGGAGCCCGACGAAGCGCGGGCAGTTGATCTGACGTTTGCGGTTCTCGATACCCGCCACGAAGATCTCACCGCACTTGTCGATCGATGTGGTTTTACCCAACGGTCCTGGCAGTCTTCGCAGCATCTCCCGGAAAGCCTCCGAATCGGCTTTGCCCTCGCGGACCATCGGCGTGTCGATCCACAGCATGTGCGCCGATCCGACGGCCACCCCACGGTGCGCGACCTCCATGCGCAAAGCATTGGCGAAGTGTTCGACTCCGGCCTTCGAGGTGTCGTAGGGCACCATGCCCGCGGCGGCGGCGTAGGCGGCCGCCGATGACACGATCAGCACGTAGCCGCGACGCTCGATCACCGACGGCAGCGCCGCGCGCACAGTGTGAAAGACCCCCATGACGTTCACATCGATCAATGTTTTGAACGCGGCCGGATCGACGCCGAGGACGGACCCGGTGGTCGCGATTCCGGCATTGGCCATCACGACGTCGATCCCGCCGAACCGCTCCACGCCGACAGCGACGGCGGCCTGCATGGCTGCCAGATCGCGGACGTCGGCAACGACAGTAAGGACCCGGTCACCGCCCAACTTGGCCGCCAGCTCATCGAGAAGGCCTTTGTCCAGGTCGGTCAGTACCAGATTGGCGCCCTTGCTGTGCAGGCGTCGGGCCACGTCCGCGCCGATACCGTTCGCACCACCGGTGATGAGGACGACTTTACCGCTGAGTGAACTCATGTCGGTCAAACGTACTCTGCGCGCCGACGGCACGAGCATGATCTACAGCTTGATACCGAGCAGCGTGTCGACAGCCGCGGCCACCACCCGCGGCGCCTCGGGATCGTGTCCGCCATAGGTGAGCGCATCCGTGGTCCAACCATCAAGTGCAGCAAGCGCTTTCGGGGTATCAAGATCGTCGGCCAGATAGCGGCGGACGCGGGCCACCACGTCACCCGCATCAGGCCCGGCAGGCATCGCGGCAGCGCGGCGCCAGCGCTGCAACCGGTCGTTGGCCTCGTCGAGAACGGCCTGACTCCAGGAGCGGTCGGCGCGGTAATGGCCCGCAAACAGACCCAACCGGATAGCCGCGGGATCGACGCCATCGGCGCGCAACCGCGACACCAGCACCAGGTTGCCCCGGCTCTTGCTCATCTTGTGCCCGTCCCAGCCGATCATGCCCGCGTGCACGTAATGGCGCGCAAATCGCCGCTCCCCCGTGACGGATTCGGCATGTGCGGCGGAGAACTCATGGTGCGGAAATATCAGATCAGACCCGCCGCCCTGGATATCCAGATCGGTGCCGATGCGGCTCAGCGCAATCGCGGCGCATTCGACGTGCCAGCCGGGCCGCCCGGCGCCGAATGGCGATGGCCAGCTCGGTTCACCGGGACGCTCGGCCCGCCACAACAACGCGTCGAGGGCGTCGCCCTTGCCGGACCGGTCGGGGTCGCCGCCGCGCTCGGCGAAGAGCCGCATCATGGTGTCGCGGTCATAGCCCGATTCGTAACCGAACTGGGGCGTGGCGTCGGCGCGGAAGTAGACGTCGGGGTATTCAACGTCATCGGCGATGTAGGCCGAGCCCGCGGCCAGCAGCTTTTCGACGACCTCGATGACCTCAGCGATCGCCTCGGTGGCCGCAACGTAATCGTGCGGGGGCAGCACCCGCAGGGCCGCCATGTCCTCGCGGAACAGCTGGGTCTCCCGGTCGCCCAGCTCGCGCCAGCCGATGCCGTCGCGCTCGGCCCGTTCGAACAGCGGGTCGTCGACGTCGGTGATGTTCTGCACGTAATGCACCTGATGGCCGGAGTCCAGCCACACCCGGTAGACCAGATCGAACGTCAGGTAGGTGGCAGCGTGGCCCAGGTGGGTCGCGTCGTACGGGGTGATACCGCAGACGTACATGGTGGCGACGTCGCCTGCGGTGACCGGACGTACCTGCCGGTCAGCGCTGTCGTAGAGGCGCAACTGCGGACCGCGGCCCTCGAGAGCCGGAACGGTCGGGGCCGCCCACGATTTCATAGCGTCGACTTTAGGCATCGGGAGGATCGACACCGCGACCGGCCGATTCATTCCCGTCAACGGTTCTTGTAGGCCGACAAGATGCCCTCGAGCAGCACATCGGCCAGCTCAGCCCGGCACATCAGTAGGTCGGGCAGGTAGGGGTCGGCTCGGTTGTAGATCAGTGGCGAGCCGTCCAGCCGGGTGGCATGCATTCCGGCGGCCGCCACCACTCCAGCAGGCGCCGCCGAATCCCACTCCCACTGGCCACCGGCGTGGAGGTACGCGTCGACGTCGCCGCGGACGACTGCCATGGCCTTGGCGCCCGCCGACCCGATGCGCACGAGCCTGATGTCGAGGCGGTCGCGTAACCACCACAGCACCGGCGGTGGCCGGCTGGCGCTGGCCGTGATGAGGATTGGGCCCTCGGCGCGCGGCGGCGGTGGGGACACCGTGTCGGTGCGGTACACCTCGCCGCGCGCGGGCAGCGCCACGGCGGCGTCGGTGATGCCGCCGCCGTGCGGACCGTTGTCGCGCTGCCAGAGTGCGACGTGTACAGCCCAATCCGTTCGGCCGGGCATCGAGAACTCGCGGGTGCCGTCGACGGGGTCGACGATCCAGACGCGATCAGCCTGAACACGGGAAATGTCGTCGGTCGCCTCCTCGGACAGCACGGCGTCGTCAGGTCGCTCGGCACGCAGTCGGTCGAGGATCAGGGTGTTGGCCCGCCTGTCGCCGGCGTCGCCGAGGTCATAGGGGTCGTAGAAGCCGATCTCGTCGCGCACGGCCAGCAACAGTTCACCGGCATCTTTGGCCACCTCGGCGGCCAGTGCCGCATCGGTCGCACTCACCGGCCAAGTAGATCACGGAGGTTTAGCTCGTCGCGGCAGTGGAATCCTGTTGCTCGTCGAACCCGGGGGTTCGAGGAGGTGATGGCCGCGGTGAAACAGCCCATCAAGCTGCCAACGCCCCAGCGCACCGCGGCGGTACTGTCCCGCGTGGGGTTTCTGGCTGGGCTCGACCCCGGCATCATTTCCGCGTTGTCCAGCCAACTGCGCCAGGTTGAGGTGTTGCGTGGCGCGATGGTCTACCGCCAGGGCGAGCCCGCCGACGGGTTGCACATCATCTTGGCCGGCAAGATCAAGATCTGTTGCCACTCCGCCGACGAACGTGAGCAGCTGCTGGCGATACGGGGGCCGGGCGACATCCTCGGCGCCGTTTCGATTCTCGACCGGTGTCCTCGTACGTCGACCGCGATCGCCGTCACGAACGTCTGCACGGCGTTTGTGGACGACGAGACGCTACAGGTGTGGATGACGGAGCGCCCGCAGATCGCACAGCAATTGCTGCGGTTCATGGCCGGCCGGTTGCGGCTCGCCAACAACCATCTACTCGACATCATCTTCGATGACGTCCCGGGCCGGGTCGCCAAGGAGCTGCTGCACCTGGCGCAGCGGTTCGGTACCCAGAGCGGCGATTCCTGGCAGGTCACCCACGATCTGACCCAGACTGAGATTGCACAGCTGGTGGGTGCCACCCGCGAGAGTGTCAACAAGGCGCTTTGCGACTTCGTTCAACGAGGATGGATCACGACGGACGGCAAGTCGACGCTGATCCACCGGCCACAGTTGCTCGCCAAACGCGCAGGGTGAATTAGAACGCAGGCCACGGGATCGGGCGTCGCCGATCCGGTGTTGGCATCACCGGATCATCAAGCAGCGCAGCTGTTCTCGCCAGCAGAGCGGCGATCTCACGCTCGGTGATGTGATCACCCAACACGTCCGCCAAACCGTTGCCCAGCTGCTCACGGAGAGCAGCGACCGCTGCCAAGGTCGAGTCGTCGACCGGCTTGCCCGCCCATCCCCACAAGACCGTTCTAAGTTTGTCCTCCACGTGCAGACTCACGCCGTGATCGACGCCGTATACCTGGCCGTCGACGCCGGACAGGATGTGGCCGCCCTTGCGGTCGGCGTTGTTGATCAACACGTCGAACACGGCCATCCGCCACAACCGGGTGTCATCGGCGTGCACCAGCGTCACCTCGGCACCGGCGTAGTCGTAGGCCTGCAGGATCGGCAGAAAACCGGGCGGGACCTGACCCGCAGGTAGCAAGTCGACGAGGTCCGGACCGTCCGCGGGTTCGTCGCCGACCTCTGTCAGGCTCTCGCCCGGCTGGTCCACCCACAGCTGGAGCATGCCGCGTCCGGCAGGGCCGTCACGAATGATGGTGTAGGGCACGATGTTCCAGCCCAGTGCGTCCGACACCAGGTATGCGGCGAGTTCGCGACCGGCCAGAGTGCCTTCGGGAAAGTCCCACAGGGGCGCCTCCCCTGCGATCGGCTTGTAGACGCAATGTGCTTGTTGCTCACCGAGATGCGCCTCGCACAGGAAGGTGGCATTGCTCGCAGAGCGGATGCGTCCGATGACGGTGATGTCGCCGCGCCGCAGCACCTCGTTGGCTACAACAGCGGAATCTGGATCGCTATTCGCTGGCGTCATCGTCGGAACCGGTGATTGCGTCACGCAGGTAGCCATTGGTGCGCACGCAGATGTGGCCCTCGGGGTCGAGCGGTTCGTCGCACAGCGGACACGGCGGGCGGCCCGCCGAGATGACTCGGGTGGAGCGTGTCGCGAACTGCCGCGCCGATTCGGGCGTCAGGAAGACCCGCACGGCATCGGGACCGTCCTCGGCGTCGTCGAGGACCACAGACGCGTCGAACTCGGTCTCGGACACTGCGAGAAGTTCGACGACGACGGTCTGCGCCTCCGAGTCCCAGCCAAGACCCATCGTCCCGACCCGGAATTCGGCGTCGACAGGAGTGATCAACGGGCTCAGATCGTCCACCTCGCCGGTCTCCGGGGGCACCGGGGTGCCGAAGCGCCGGTTGATCTCGAGCAGTAGTGCGGCGATCCGCTCGGCGAGCACGGCGACCTGCTGCTTCTCCAGAATTACCGACACCACCCGCTTGTCGTGGACTGCCTGCAGATAGAAGGTCCGGTTTCCTGGTTGCCCGACAGTCCCGGCCACGAAGCGGTCGGGTGTTCGGAAAACATGAATTTCGCGGGCCATGGCATCTCCAAAATACCGGTAGCGGCGGCGTCAGCCGTAATCCCGGGTCCGCACCGGCTAGTCGGTCGAGCCACCAACGACCGCGTCCTCGGGTGGCACGCCACCGTCCTTCGACGCGTCCTGGGCCGCGTCTTTCGCCGGTTTTGCGAGCAGACCGGCGGTCAATTGATCGCCGGTGTGGTTGACGTGGATGACGAACGGGCGCACGGCCGTGTAACGGATCACACTCATGGACGCGGGATCGGCGGTGATGCGCTGAAAACTATCGAGATGCGTTCCCAGCGCGTCGGCCACGATCGCCTTGATCACGTCGCCGTGGGTGCATGCGATCCATAGGACATCGCCGTTGTGCTGTTCGGCCAGCAGGCGGTCGTGCTCCCGGACCGCGCCAACCGCGCGTGCCTGAACTGCGGCAAGCCCTTCCCCTTCCGGAAACACCGCCGCGCTTGGCTGCTGTTGCACAACCGCCCACAGCGGCTCTTTGACCAGATCGCCGATCTTGCGGCCCGTCCATGAGCCGTAGTCGACCTCGGAGATGCGCTCGTCTACAACGGGGTCCAGACCCAACGCGGCGGCCAAGGGACCCACCGTGCGTTCGCACCGCAGCAGTGGCGATCGGACAATCGCGCGGATCGGAAGTGTCCCGACGCGCCCCACCAGCCCCCGGGCCTGTTCCTGCCCCTTGTCGTCCAGGTCGACGCCCTCGCTACGCCCGGCCAGCGTGTGGGCGGTGTTCGACGTCGATCGACCGTGGCGCAACAGGATGACCGTCATACCGCCGACACCACCCCGGCGCCGAGCAGGATCAGCACGACGGTGCCGAGCAGGACGCGGTAGCCGACGAACCAGTACATGCTGTGCCGCACCAGAAACCGTAGGAACCATGCGACGGCGGCGAATCCGACGACGAAGGCGATCAGTGTCGCCACCAGCAACTGTGGACCGGTAGCGCTCATCCCCTCGCCAACCGGATGAAATGCGTCGGGCAGTGAGAACAACCCCGATGCGAATACCGCCGGGATGGCGAGCAGGAAGCCGAACCGCGCGGCGAGTTCACGGTCCATCCCGAGAAACAGCCCGGCGCTGATTGTCGCGCCGGATCTCGAAACACCGGGTACCAGAGCCAGGCACTGTGCAAGGCCGACGATGATGCTGTCCTTCCAGGTGAGCTGTTCGACTCGGCGTACCTGGCGGCCGTAGTACTCCGCCGCGGCAATGACCGCCGAGAACACGATCAACGCGGTCGCGATCAACCATAGATTGCGTGCGCCGGTTCGGATTTCGTCCTTGAACAGCAGGCCCAACACGCCGATCGGGATAGTGCCGATGATGACCCACCAGCCCAGCCAGTAATCGGCGCTACGGTGCGCGGCGACGAATAGTCCGTTGAACCACGCCTTGAGGATGCGGCCGATGTCACGCGCGAAGTAGACGAGCACCGCCACCTCGGTGCCAAGCTGGGTGACAGCGGTGAACGATGCGCCCGCGTCCTGGGTGAAGAAGACACGCGATGCGATCGCCAGGTGTCCCGAGGACGACACCGGCAGGAATTCGGTCAAGCCCTGCAGTACCGCGAGAACGATCACCTGGACCCACGACATCGCGGCCACGTCCGTCACGACGACGACCGTACCTTCGGGGCGGCGAGAACTGCGTCAGCGGCGGTGTCAGCGGCTCGGTCGAGCCACCGGCTGGGCTGCCGCCACTGCATCGCGCACGGCCGCGGCCAGGCTCCGCTGGTCGGAGAGGTCGATGTCGATCAACTTTCGGGTGCTGGCTGCGACGACGTCCTCGCTCTGCGGGACCGGTCCGGTCAGTCGCGGGCGGTAGACCTCGACGATCAGCGACTGCCGTTCGACATGAAACGAAAAGCTTCGGCCGTCGCCGACCTGGCCAAACCCGCTAGCGTGTACACCAGTCGAAATATCCTCGATAGCAAACTCTCGGTCATCCAGTTCCCGGTCTGCGGCAAGGGTCATGTAATTGACCATAACTCTACTCATGCCGATCGCACAGGGAGGCGCAACCTTTTGCATGCAAAAGGTTGATGCGCCGTCTGCCTACACTGCAGGTCAACAGAGGTTCAATCCGCACGTCCGAGAGCTACCCCTTGCCGATTCGCATAAACAGTCAAGATCACGTATTTCGTTTATTGGCTATCGGGCTGGCAATTGTCGGACTTTCGGGGTGCACATCGAACTCGGTTGATGCGCCCCCGCCGACGATCGTGCCTGCTGAGGCGGCGTTATCACCTCCATCGGCGGGCGCACCGGATGGATCGGTGCGGCCACTGGCGGACCGTGCGCAGGCCGCCGTGTTCGACGCCGATACCGAGTCGTTGGCCGTACTCAGCCCACAGCCCGCCGATCAATCGATGATCACGACTTTTGCCAAGGGCGGCGAGACCCGGAGCGTGGCGTTACCCGGGCCGGCAACGGCGATGACAGGCGATGACGAGGGCCGGGTGTATGTGTCGACCCGCGGCGGCTACTTCCGGGTCGATCTCGCCGGGGGCACCGCGACCCTAGTCGACGTCGACGGTCAGAACGAGACCGACTTCACTGCGATCGCGCGGCGAGCGGACGGCAGGCTGGTGCTGGGTAGCGCCGACGGCACCGTGTTCACTCTCAGTTCGGATACCGAGGTCGGCGCACAGCTGAAGATCTTCGCCCGGGTCGATGACCTTGTCACGCAAGGCAATACCACCGTGGTGCTGGACCGTGCACAGACATCGGTGACCGCACTCGACGAGGACGGCACCGACGCCGACCACGCACTGCGCGCCGGCGCGGGGGCCACCACGATGGCCGCCGACGAGGCGGGCCGGGTGTTGGTCGCCGACACGCGCGGTGGTCAGTTGCTCGTGTACGGCATGGACCCGCTGATCCTTCGCCAGGCGTACCCGGTGCGCGACGCACCGTACGGACTGGCCGGATCGTCGACGCTGGCGTGGGTGTCGCAGACTGCCTCGAACTCCGTGGTTGGTTACGATCTGTCCACCGGCATCCCCGTCGAGAAGGTGCGCTATCGAACCGTGCAGCAGCCGAACTCTCTCGTCTACGACGAACCCTCCGGCACCCTGTATGTGGTGTCGGGCTCAGGAGCGGGTGTCCAGGTGATCCCCGGCGCGGCGGTGGGCTCGTGACGACGATGCAGCTCGGCCGAATGCCGGAAGGTTGGGATAAGGATCTCTCCGACGATTACGAGTGGATTCCGTTACGGCTGCCGCCCGATCTGACCCGGATCAACGCCTCGACGCGGTTGTCCATCGAGGCCGAATACCGCGGATGGGAGCTGACCCGCGTGCGGCTGTACACCGACGGCTCACGGCGGGTGCTGCTGCGCCGCAAGAAATCCGCGATCCGAGGGGCGGCTATTCCGGAGCAGCCCGCCCTGTGAGCTCGTGATCTACCGCGCGCTGCAGCGGGTGCTGTTCCTGTTCGCGCCCGAGCGCATCCACACCTGGGTGTTCGCGTTGCTGCGGGGCGCCACCGCCGCCGCCGTCACACGCCGTCCGCTGGCACGGTGGCTGGCACCGCGCGATCCGGTGCTGGGCAGCACGGTCTTCGGCGTGAATTTCGCCGCTCCGCTGGGCCTGGCGGCCGGATTCGACAAGGACGGCCGAGGGCTGAAGACGTGGGGCGCGCTGGGGTTCGGGTATGCCGAGGTCGGCACGGTGACCGCAGTGGCGCAGCCGGGCAACCCGCAACCGCGAATGTTCCGGCTGCCCGACGATCGGGCCCTGCTCAACCGGATGGGATTCAACAATCACGGGGCGGGTGAGCTGGCCATCAAGCTGGCACGCCACACCGCCGACGTGCCGATCGGCGTCAACATCGGCAAGACCAAGACCACCCCGGCCGAGTCCGCGGTCGACGACTACGCCGAAAGCGCGCGGCTACTCGGGCCGCTTGCGGCGTTCGTGGTGGTCAACGTCAGCTCGCCGAACACGCCGGGACTACGTAATCTGCAAGCCGTCGAATCGCTGCGCCCCATCCTGGCCGCGGTACGCGCAGAGACATCGACTCCCGTGCTGGTGAAGATCGCACCCGATCTCCTGGACGAGGAAATCGACCAGATCGCCGATCTTGCAGTCGAATTGGGGCTGGCGGGCATCGTCGCGACGAACACGACGGTGTCCCGAGACGGGCTGGCCACACCCGGGGTCGACGAGCTGGGTGCGGGCGGCATCTCCGGGGCGCCGGTCGCCAAGCGGTCCGCTGAGGTGTTGCGCAGGCTGTACCGGCGCGTCGGCGACCGGCTGGTGCTGATCAGCGTCGGAGGTATCGAAACCGCCGACGACGCATGGGACCGCATCATCTCTGGCGCCTCATTGCTTCAGGGCTATACCGGATTCATCTACGGCGGCGGACTTTGGGCCAAGCGGATCCATGACGGCCTGGCCCACCGCTTGCGCGACGGAGGTTTCACGTCCCTGGCCGACGCCGTCGGCTCGGCCGTACACGACTAATGGATGTCGATCGCCGCGACGCTCGCCTTATTTACTCGCCGGGGCTGACGAGTCCGGTCTCGTATCCGATGATCACGAGCTGGGCGCGGTCGCGCGCGTTCAGCTTGCCGAGGATGCGACTGACGTGCGTCTTCGCCGTGAGCGGCGACATGTAGAGCGACTCGCCGATCTCGGAGTTGGTCTTGCCACGTGCGACCTCGGCGAGCACTTCGCGCTCCCGCTCGCTCAAGACATCGAGGGGACCCGTGTCTCCCGGACGGCTGATCGGTCGGCGAACGAGGTCGGCGACCAAGCGCTTGGTCATCGCCGGTGAGATGAGGACGTCACCGTCGGCGGCCGCAGCGATCGCCTCGAGCAGGAGTCGCGGCGGGGTGTCCTTCAGCAGAAAACCGGAGGCGCCGACTCTGAGCGCGTCGTAGACGTACTCATCGAGCGCGAAGGTGGGAGCACAAGCACCTTGGTGGCGCTGAGCCGTTCGTCGCCGCAGATCGCTCGGGTCGCGTCGAGCCCGTCCATGCGAGGCATGCGGATGTCCATCAGCACGACGTCGGGGCGTGTCCGCCAGGTCTCGGCGATCGCCTGCGCGCCGTCGCCGGCCTCACCGACGACCTCGATTCCGGGTTCGTTGGCGAGCAGTGCTGCGAACCCGCGACGCACCAACTCCTGGTCGTCGACGAGCAGGACGCGGATGTCGCGCCTGGCCACCGCCGGCGCGTCGAGCCCAGCGGTCATGTTCCCCACCCGCCCGGCAGTTGGTAGGGCACGAACGCGCGCACCGTGAACCCGCCGTCGTCGGTGGGTTCGGCGTGGACGGTGCCCCCGAGGAGCTCCGCTCGCTCGCGGACCGCGACCAGGCCGATGCCGGTGCCGGGCGCCGCAACGCGTGCGGTGGCCGGGGCGTCGTTCGACACGGTGACGTGCACGCCGCCGTCCGCGTGCCGGAGCCGGACGATTGCGGGGACCTCGCCGGCGTGGCGGGCGACGTTGACAAGGCACTCGTGCACGATTCGGTGCACTGTCACCACGGTGCTCTCCGCCACGTTCGCAGGATAATGACCATCCTCGACCACCTCGACTTCCCTCGAGTGCCCGGCGGCAGCGACGACGACGTCGCTGATGGTGGTGGTGGCCGTCGGTACCGGGCGAAGCGGGACCGACTCGTCTGACCGCAGGAGCCCGAGGAGGGATCTCAGCTCGTCGAGCGATCGTCTGCCTGCGTCGTTGATCTCGACGAGCGCGGAGTGAGCGGCGGCCGGATCGCGCTCGAAAACGTGGGCGGCGATGCCGGACTGCACGGTGATTGCCGACAGCGAATGGGCGACGACGTCGTGCAGGTCGTACGCGATGCGAAGGCGTTCCGCCTGGAGCCGTTCGGCGACCTGGCGTTCCACTGCGTCGGCTCGACGCCGCAGGTTGGAGCGACGGGCGTCGGCGGCGGCGATCGCGAGCAGGAGAACGGCTGCGTCGGCGGCCCATTCGAACCAGAACGGGTCACTACCGACCTGCGCCCCGAAGCCTGCGACGACGATCGCGACGAGCGATCCGAACCAGATCGCGGAGCGATCGTCGCTGCGGCGCACGAGACGGAACAGCGCCACGGCGAGCAGCGGCCGCAGCGCGACCGGGCTGGAGGTCCACGCGAGGGTGGCGATGTCCAGCACACCGATCGCCACGACGGTGGCCCGACCGAACCGACCGGCGACGACGAGCAGCACTGCGGCGACGGCCGCGATCGCGATGCCTGCGAGTTGCCTTCCGGCCACGACGTCCGGATCGATGAACAACAGGCCGATCGACACCGCCAACGCGGCGACGATCGCAGCGAGATCGGCGCGAGAGGTGCGGCGATCGGCGTGCGTCACGGATCCATCATCGTCGCTACCGGTGGCGGTCGCGTACTCCGGCGGGAGGTCTCTGCACTGAGATGAGCCACTAGGAATTCGTGTCGACGTTCCTGCGCGGGCCGGTGCGTATCCAGACCACCGCGAAGAACACCATCGCCAGCACCAGCGGGGTGAGTCCGACGAGCCAGCTCAGCGCTAGTGGGGGTCCTGGCTGGTTGAGCACGTCGACGGCCAGGTCGCCGGTGCCTTCGCCCTGCGGTCCGTCGATCGTGAACCTCAGCGTCCACGTCCCCGAGGAACTGAGCGACTCCACGTCAAGGCCCCACACTTCGCGGTTGCGGGGATGCCGGGACAGGCGATCCGCGTCCTCCCGGCCATCGGGAGCGATCGCCGTGATGGTGCCGGACTTGCCCGTGATTCCGCCGTCCGGTTCGAACGTGAAATCCAACGACTGCATGGCGCGCAGCGGCCACACGGTGAACCCGACTGTCACCGGGTAGGGGCCCACTTGGACGTGCTCGGTGTGCACGACGTAGTCCAGCGGATCGGCGGTCGCGGCCGGTGCCACGCCGATCGACAGCGCGGCGACGGCGCACAGCATCGCGATCATCGCTCGCAACCTGTTGTGGATGGTCATGCCGTGCCACCGACGGTCACACTGACGGCAGGTGTCGCGTTCGATGCACGCAGTGCCTGGCCGAGTCGCCACGTCGCGCCGCCGAGCACCCCCGCGAGCAGCCCCCCGGCGACGCACGTCAGCAGGATGCTGCCCGCGTGTCCGCCGCCGTCCTCACCACCCAGGTCGACGCCCCCGGATCCCATTGAGCTGAGCAGCCAGGTGATCGCGATCACACCTGCCGCGCCGGAACCGGCCAGCAGCCAGGCGCTCGCGCCTTTCCACCGCAGCAGGAGCTCGACGACGACGCCGAACACGAAAACGATGGCTGGGATCAGCACCATGTCGATGGGGAAGCTCAACTCGACGAAGTCGCGAAGCGCCAAGTGCTGTAGGTCGGCGTACCAGCCGACCGCCCAGCTGGCGAACGACCACGTCGCCAGGTTCAGCACCAGTGTGAGAAGGCCGGTGCCGATGGCGCCGCCGCGCGGCACGACTTGAGATCCGAGCAGCACGCAGACGAGCGGAATGGCCAGCCAGGTCAGGGTGGGCCAGTCGATGGTCGCGCTCAGGTTGAGGTCTGCCAGCGCGCCGCTTTGGATCGAGGCGTACTGCCCGAACGCCGCAATCGCGACCATGAACCCCCAACGGCCCCAGCGATGTTCGCGGGCCGCTGCGAAGACGATCGCGGTGCCGATCATGGTGACACAGATCGACGTCAGCCAACCTTGGTGTGGCGGCGACGCGACGGTCACGTCGAATCCGTACAGGCCGTGCCACCACTCGTCGTACAGCCCGTACAGCAGGAACGAGGCCGCGGCGATACCGGCGACCAGATAGCCGATCGGTGCGGCGAATACGCCGAGTACCTTGAACGCGCGACCGCCGACGGTCGGATCGGGATCCTGGCCATTGCGCTGTGCGGCGGTGGCCCGCAACACCATCACCAAGCTGGTCAACCCGGCGATCGCGCCGCCGGCGTAGATGAACAGATGCGGCAGCGTGAAGAAGCTGTCCGGCCCGACGTCAAGGTGCCAGTCGATGTCCCAGGTCAACCCCGACAGCGAGATCAGGGTGCCAGCGAGCATGACAAACGCCGGTAACTTGCCGCGCGAATTCGCACTCGTCATGGCGGTGTGCCTTTCTAGCCGTTGGTGGTGACGCTCAGAACTGCTTCGTGCACTTGGCCGCTGGCGGCGATGCGGACCGTGATGTCCCATTGCCCGGCCATGGACAGATCCACGTCGGCGCGGTACCGGCCGTCGCCTTGTGCCACGGCGGCCACAGGTGTTGTGGCATGGCCCATTTGGGGCATCGCTGGTTCGAAGGTGACTGAGTCCGGTGTGGGGAGCTGGCCCCCGTTGTCGGTTATCTCGACGGTGAGCGGACTGATTCCGACCTCCGGCGGCTCGCCGGTCAGCTGCACACGGTACGGTCCTGCCGTCGCGGTGGCCACGCTGTCGGCCATCGATTTCGGCCACAGCAGCCAGATTCCGGCGCCGACGATGGCGGCGGCGATAGCGGCAATGATGACGAGGCGCTGGCGACTCATGGTTGGCGGACCTCGACTTCGGTTGGCGCGGTGAGGATGGCGTAGTCGCGTTCGGTCTGCACCCATACCTTGTAGCGGCCGGGCAGGGCGAACGAGTAGGTGAAATCGATTTCGGGTCCGTACCGGGCAACCGATTCGTCGGGTTGGCCGCCTGCGGCACCGGGTGCCGGCGGCACCATGGCATGCGCATGCGACCAGACCGGTGCTGTCAGTGCGTGTTTGCCGACGTCGGGGCCGTCGGGTAGTGGTCCGACGACCATCATGTGTCCGACCATCCCGAGCCACGGCTGCAGATCGGGGGTGTCCCCGAACCTGGCCCGGATGGTGCTCGGGCTGCCCGCTGGCGCGACCGTCGCGGTGATTTCGCCCTGCGAGGGTGGCGCCGCGGTCGGTGGTGTGGCAAGCGATTGCCCGTCGACCGAGCCGCGTAGCAGTTGCACCCCGCCACCGCGCCTGGCGATTTCGGCGGTCATCGCGTAAGTCCCGCGTTCGGTGGTGTCGAACTTCGCCTCGTACCGTCCCGGCGCGACACGGACAGGATGCAGGTGCGACATGGTGCCCGCAGGTGAGACGACGATGAGATGGATCAGCGCGCCGTGGTGGATCAGCAAGTCGTCGGCGGGTCGCCCGGTGGAGGAGTCGGTGAGGTTCAAACGCAGCGTGGACTGGCCAGCGGACACCGCCATGTTCACCGGCGGCCGCGAATAGTCGACCGGATTCAGCGAATTGGCCGCAACGCGCGCGTAAGGATCACGGATGTTCTCGAGGGTGGGGTCAAGGTCCTGGCCGGGCTGCGGGGGCGGCGGTGAGTACGCCGACAGCGTCGCGCCGGTGACAGCCACCGTCAGCGCGATGATCATGCCGGTCGCCGGGACTAGCGCCACCCAGCTGCGGCGCGCGCGCAACGCCGCTGCCAGTGAGACGATCAGCAGTGCGCCCGCGGTGAAGAAGCCGTAGTCACTGGCTTTCTTCCACGGCGGAATCACCTGCGCGGGAACCAGAAACGGGATCCGTGCCGCGGTGTGGCCGTCGTCGACGATCAGTTCCCACGGTCCGGCCCTGTCGACGTTCAGTGTCGCCGAATACATGCCGGGCGTGCCGAGCTTCACCTGCCCGCTGCTGGTAGTGGCTCCCGGTGCCGACGCGGTGAGTTGCAGTGTGCCTGGAGCGTCGCCGCGATGTGTGACGACGTCGATGTGCAGAGGCCCAAGGACCGGGCCGACTCGCCGGATCGTGATCGTCAATTCGCGACCGCCGAGCGACTGGGCGACGTGCACGTCTGCGTCCGATCCGATGCCGTCGGCCCGTGCCGCAGGCGCGCCAACCAAGGTCATGACCGCCAGCATGCCGCCCAAAAATGCCAGTGCCGCGGGGGATGAACCCCCACGCTGTCGCGCAGTTGTTGCGCAGCTCACCACGCCTACCAAGGTCAGGACCACCAGCATGCCGCTCAAAAAGGCCGGTCAGCGGTGTTGGGATCGTGCGTGAGCGTCGCCACGAGATTTGACGCCTGGAACACGAACCCGCGCCCCGAGGTCAGTTGATCCAATCCGGCGGCGCGGTCGAGCGCGACGATAGCTGACAGCACGCTCCCGGACTGCTGATCGACCACTCTGGAATATGGATGTGGGGACACGAGACCTCCGATGAGTCCTTGGTATCCACCACGATGACGGCGGCCGCTGGAGGCTGCATCCACCCACAGGAGGTGATGCGTACTCGCACGGGAGTACATCGCCGTCCGCGAGTGCGCAACACTGAGCCGTGCGCGACTATTTCTGCTCGTAGGTCCCGGTGATGATGGCCCGCGCGATCGCGTTGCCGAAAAGGTTGAAGCCCAGATAGGCCGGGGTGGCTTCCGCGGGCAGGTCGAGCTTCTCCACACCGACGGCGTGCACGGCGATGATGTAACGGTGCACACCGTGCCCCGCGGGCGGTGCGGCGCCGATGAAGCGCTTGAGGCCGGCGTCATTGGCCAAAGTGAGTGCGTCGCCGGGAAATCCGCTGGTGCTTCCGTCGCCCACGCCGGCGGGCAGGTCGGTGACGGTGGCGGGCAGGTTGGCCACAGCCCAATGCCAGAAGCCCGAGGCCGTCGGCGCGTCGGGGTCGTACATGGTCACCGCAAAACTGCGCGTCGCCTCGGGGAATCCCGACCACGACAGCTGCGGGGATACATCGGAGCCGCCTGCGCCCATGATGCCGCTGACTTGGTCGTTACCGAACGCCTGACCGTCGCTGAACGTCTCGGACGTCAGGGTGAACGAAGGAAGCTCCGGCAGGAAGTCGTAGGGGTTGTAGTCAAACGCCATATCTGATCCTTTCGAGTACTCAGCAGTGCAGGTCAGCAGTGCCGAAGGAAATGTTCGAGAACCCGGGTACCAAACGTCAGTGCGTCAACGGGTACCCGTTCGTCCACGCCGTGGAACAACGCGGCGAAGTCGAGGTCCGGCGGCAGTTTCAGCGGTGCGAATCCGAAGCAGCGAATCCCCAGGCGTGCAAAGTGTTTGGCGTCGGTGCCGCCGGAAAGCATGTACGGGACCGTGCGGGCTTCGGGATCGGCGGACAGGATCGCGCCGTTCATCGCCTCCAGCAGTTCGCCGTCGAAGCTCGTCTCATACGACGGCAGTTCGGTAATCCACTCGCGGACGATGTCGGGTCCGATGACCTCGTCGACCTCGCGCTCGAAGGCGGCGAGCCGGCCCGGCAATACCCGGCAGTCGACGACGGCCTCAGCCGTCGCAGGAATGACGTTGGCTTTGTATCCCGCCTTGAGCATCGTCGGGTTGGCCGTGTCACGCAGCGTCGCGCCGACGATTCGCGCGATCGGGCCGAGCTTGGCGATGGCTCCCTCGAGATCCGGTGAGTCCACGTCGAAGGTGTACCCGGTCTCCTCGGAGACCGCGGTGAGGAACTGCTCCACCGACTCGGTCAGGATCACCGGGAACTGGTGCCTGCCGAGCTTGGCCACCGCTTCGGCGACCGCGGTGACCGCGTTGTTGTCATGAATCATCGAACCGTGGCCCGCGCGACCGCGCGCCGTCAGCCGCATCCACATCATCGCCTTCTCGGCGGTCTCGATCAGGTACAGCGTCCGCTCGCCACCGTCACGGCGCGGGATCGTCAGCGAAAAACCGCCGACCTCCCCGATCGCCTCCGTGACGCCGTCGAACAGATCGGACCGGTTGTCGACCAGCCATTTGCAGCCGTACTTGCCGCCGGCCTCCTCGTCGGAGACGAATGCGAAGACGAGGTCGCGCGGCGGAACGGTTCCGGAGCGTTTGAAGTGCCTGGCGACGGCGATCATCATCCCGACCATGTCCTTCATGTCGACCGCACCCCGGCCCCAGACATAGCCGTCCTCGACCGCGCCGGAGAACGGATGCACACTCCAGTCGGCGGCCTCGGCGGGCACCACGTCAAGGTGGCCGTGCAACATCAAGGCGCCGCGCTCTCGGTCTGCACCTTCCAGCCGCGCGAACACATTGGCGCGCCCCGGCGCCCCCGCTTCGATGTATTCGGTCGTGTAGCCGACTTCCTGCAGCTGTTCGGCCACCCAGGCGGCGCATTCAGCCTCACCCTTGGTGGTCTCGGGCTCGCCGGTGTTCGACGTATCGAAGCGGATCAGCGCGCTGACGAGATCAACCACCTCGGCTTCGGCTGCGGAGGATGCGGTCACAGTCACCATTCGTACCACCCGGTCTACCCCGGGGGCTGCCCCCCGCCCCGAGGTCGAGCCTCCTTGGTTTGGGTCCGGCCTGGGTGATCCGATAACCTAAGCTGCCTTCGAACTGGTCCGAGTGGCGGAATGGCAGACGCGCTAGCTTGAGGTGCTAGTGCCCTATTAACGGGCGTGGGGGTTCAAGTCCCCCCTCGGACACAAGATGTATATCCCGTCTTTCAACCGAATCGACGATGACGACGAGATTCGGCGCTTCGTGGCCGCGGCGCGATCGGCCGAGTTCGTCACGGTCGACCCGGATGGGACTCCCGTCGCCACCCTGCTCCCGATCATGTGGGACGGCAACGTGGTGGTTGCGCACATGGCGCGTGCCAACCCTCAGTGGAAGACCATCACCGACGGCAGCCCGGCGCTGCTGATCTGTTCGGGCGCGGAGGCCTACATCAGCCCATCGTGGTACGCCGCCAAGGCCGAGCACGGCCGGGTGGTGCCGACGTGGAACTACAGCGCAGTGCACTTGACTGGCACCGTGCGCGTGCACGAGGACCGGGACTGGCTGCGCGACGTAGTCACCCGATTGACCGGCGTGCACGAGGACGGGCGAAGTGAACCGTGGCAGCCCAGCGACGCGCCGGAGAAGTACATCGATGGACAGCTCGGCGGCATCATCGGGCTCGAGATCGCCGTCGCCCGCGTCGAGGGCAAGGCGAAGCTGAGCCAGAACCGCTCAGCGGACGACCGCCGCGGCGTGGTGGCCGCTCTCTTCGACGAGGATCGCTACGAGGCGGCCGAAGTCGCGGCCGCGATGGAACGCAATCTGTAGTACGCGCCGTTGGGCCATCGGTCTATGACAGTCGGACGAAACCGATGTCGTCGCCGATGACAGTGTTGGGACCGATCGGCAGCTGCTCTGCGTTGTCCGACACGACCTTGACGAACTCGATGCGATCACGGGCGACCTTGCGGAGCAGATCCTCAAAGGCCATCGTGGTCAGCTGTTCTCCGGGGCATCGTCGGTAACCGAAACCGAAGGGCGCGAAACCGGCGTAATCGCACACCGGTCTTGGTCGGTCCTCGATCACACCGAATACCGTGCCGAAGGCGCTGTTGCGTAACGCCGCCGTGCGTCCGTCCTTAACTGGAAAGTCAGTTGGTGTGAATGGGCAGTTGGCCAGACCCATCTGGCGAATTCGCGCTTCATCGATCTGCTGGCTCGTCGGCGCCGTCTGGTAACGGGACGGGTCGAAGTCGTCGGGGTTGGACCACTGGACCGGATCCCTGCTCGTCGACGGGTGGGGTGTGGAGATATAGCCGTGGCTTTCGAATGCCGGTGGGCGCGTCGGCTCGAGTGCCGAGATGCTTCCACCGTTCGGCGAGATCGTGCGGAACAACTCCATGACCAACCGTTCCAGGGGCGGGAACGCAGAGCCGTCCGGCTTGTCGTACTCCCCCGCCATTGTCTTGGTGAACCAGTCCTTTGCCTGGGGGTCGCCTCCCTCCCGGCCAAGGTTCGACATCACGTTGTAGAGGCTGTTGCCCCACTGACTGAATGCCACGAAGTTGTGGAAGCACTCGAACACGACATCCTGGTGGTTGAAATACTCGCTTTCCTCGCCGTTCCTGAGCCAATACCAGGCGAACGTCTTCTCGGGTTCGGCGGTCTTGCCGGATCCGATGTCCGCCAGCCGATCGTCGATCCACGACTTCAGAAAGGTGAGCCGTTCCCTGACGGCCATGTAGTTGTCGTAAACGATCTTCTGAGTTGGATCCCGATGGGCCAGTACCGCATTGAAGCTGGCGCCGATCTCACGCACCTGAGCGGGGATCTCGACGCCACGCACACCCAGATGCAGGTCCCAGTATAGGTCCCAGAACGTGTCCAGATAGATTCTCATCAAAGGCGTTTCGCTGTTCTGCTGACTCATCAGTTCATCCCAGAAACGGACCACCTTGCCCTTGTACATGCGGTCATACAGGTCGGGCGTGACTGCCGACATATAGATCCGTTTGCGGCGGTTGTCCGGTCCACGAAGCTCGAGCCCCTGAAGGAAGACGGTGACACCCTTTTCGGGGTCCGGTCCCCACTTTTCGCTGAGCAAGCCCCACAGATCGGACGGCAGCGCATTTTCCTTCGTCAGCGCAACGTCGATCATCGGCAGCACGGGACGTTGTCCATCGAAGAAGCTGTTCTGCAGAAACGGCGCGATCGCGTTCTCCACATAGTCGGCGTCGAAGTCCGGATACTCTTCGCGCAACCGAGCCACGTCACCTGTTGCAGTGCTTTCCGCGCCGGATTGTTTTTTCCGGGGATGTTGAGCACCCTGCCACCGACTGCGCAGACACTGCGACAACAGCACCGGCCCCACCGGCGAGAAATACGCGTCGTCTCATGAATTCCCCCATTTATCCAGAAAGCGAAGCTCTGCTAAATGGGAACGTACTCCGATCCATGGGCCCGTAAGCTCGATCGGGCGATACACCGATTGGGACCTCAGTACACGTCGCGGACATAGCGTTTCGCGGCGACGAGTTCGCGCTTGAACTCGCGGGCCCGCTCTTGCGACATCCGTCCGTGCTTTTCGATGATCGTCGTCAGCGCCACATCGACGTCGCGCGCCATCCGGGTGGCGTCACCGCAGACGTAGAAGTGCCCGCCGTCGTCGAGCCAGCGCCACACGTCGGCACCGCGATCGAGCATCTTGTGCTGTACATAGACCCGGTCGGCCTGGTCACGGCTGAACGCCAGGTCGAGCCGGCTGAGGAAGCCGTCGCGGGCCATGTTCTCCAAATCGTCTCGGTAATAAAAGTTTTCGATGCGATGCTGGTCGCCGAAGAACAACCAGTTGCGGCCAGCGTGACCGAGCGCCCGCCGCTCCTGCAGAAAGCCACGGAATGGTGCAATGCCCGTCCCTGGGCCCACCATGATCATCGGTGCATCGCTGTCGTCGGGGGGGCGGAAGTGTGGTGAGCGTTGCAGGAATACCGGGGCCGACGCCGCGCGATCGGCAAGGAATGTCGAGCACACTCCGCCACGCTGCCTACCTTCGGCACCCCCGTAGCGCACCACCGAGACCGTGAGCTGTATCTCGTGCGGACTGACCAGCGGGCTCGACGAGATCGAGTAACTGCGCGGCGTCAACCGCACCAGGACTTCGAGCCACTGGTCGGGGTCGGCGTGGACGACGAACTCCTGGACGAGATCGAGTCCGTTGCGTCCGATGAGCCACTTGTCCAACTTGTCCTGCCTGCCTCTGCGAGCGCGCAGCCCCTTCGAATCGCGACTGTTCTCGGCGATGAAGCGCAACAGGTCGGGCGTCACGCGGCAGAAGTCGTAGCGTGACGTCAAGGCGTCGCGCATGGTCTGCTCGGTGCCGTCGACCACGACGACGTGCTCACCGCGCATACCGGTGGCCGCCAGCCACGCGTCGACGGCTGCCGGGTCGTTCGTGGGGAACACTCCGAGTGAGTCGCCTGCGGCGTAGGTGACGTCGAATTCGGAGATGTCAAACCCGAACTGGCGAACCTCTTTTCGTGATGATGGTGCGGTCAGCACGGTGTTTCTGGAAAGCGGCGCCACGATCGGATGCGTGCGGGTGAACGGCTCCGCAACGGTGACAGGCGTCGAGCACACCGCGCGGCCCAGCAGGCCGGCGACCAGGTCCACCCATCGGCCCATACGTTCGTCATCGTGAGCCTCGCAGTCGACGCGCCCGAGAAGCCGCGTCGCGCCGAGTGCGGCCAGCCTGGCGTCGACGGACCTCGCATGGCCGCAGAAGTCGTCGTACGTGCGATCACCGATCCCGAGCACCGCGAAGCGTACCCCGGTCAGGGTGGGGGCATCCGGGGAGCTGAGCCGGTTCCAGAACTCCGCACCACTGTCTGGCGGCCCGCCGTCTCCGAACGTGCTGGTGACCACCAGCACGTCACGCGACGCAAGCTCGGCAAGGGCGAGATCGTTCATGTTCACCAGGTTCGGTGCGCCGATTGCCGCAGCCACCTTGCCTGCGAACTCCTCGGCGGTGCCGGTCTGTGACGCCCACAGCACCAGTGGTCCCTCGGTGAGGACCGGACGCGACAGCATCCTGGTCGCGCGCACGGGCGCTGCCAGCGGTCTCAGGCTGACCGCGCACGCCTTGAACTCAGGCTGCAGCGAGTCGGGGTCGACGGCGTCGTTCGTGAGCGCGTTGACCGCCAGGTACTCGCCGTCTTCGTCGGTCCAGTGGAACGGCGCAAAACACATGCCTTGGCGCACCCGATCGGAAATCACCGCGGGAAGGACCGCGCGACCGCGCCGCGTCGTGAGTTCGACGGGCTGGCCGTCGACGATGTCGAGCGCAGCGGCGTCGATAGGGTGGATCTCGACGAACGGTCCGTCGTCGAGCCTGTTGAGCGCATCAACCTTGCCGGTCTTGGTCATCGTGTGCCACTGGTGTTGCAAGCGACCGGTATTGAGCACAAACGGGTATTGGTCATCGGGCAATTCGCGCGGATCGAGGTGCGGCCTGGGGTGAAAGATGGCACGACGTGACGGGGTGGGGAACGCGAGCCGGGGGGCATGACCGCCCTCGTCGACGAAGCGGTCCTGGCTGACGCCGTCATTCAGGTAGCGGATCGGATGCCGGTCGCTCTCGTCATCGGGCGGGCACGGCCACTGCAACGACGTCTGGCGCAGTCGCGCATAGCTTGCGCCGCGAAGGTCGTATCCGGTTTTCGGGTTCGAGAAGCTGCGGATCTCTTCGAAGATCTGCTCGCTGGACTCGTAGTTGAAGTGCTTGCCGAATCCCAGATGCGCTGCGACTTGGCAGATCAACTGCCAGTCTGGTCGCGCTTCCCCGCGCGGCGGCATCGACTGCGCAAGCAGGGTGATGTTGCGTTCGGAGTTCACCATCACGGCGTCGGACTCAGCCCACAGCGTGGCGGGCAGCACGATGTCGGCGTAGCGATTGGTCGCGGTGTCGCGGTAGGTGTCCTGTGTGATGACGAGCTCGGCTGCTTCCAGCCCGGCGATCACCGTTTTGCGATTAGCCACGGTGGCAACGGGATTGGTGCAGATGATCCAACACGCCTTGATGGTTCCTTCGGCGAGCTGCCCGAACATGTCGATGGTGCCGGGTCCGACTTCGGCACGGATGGTGCCCGCGTCCAGCGCCCATTGCTGCTCGACGAACTCCCGGTCGGACGCGGAGGTGACCGAGCGCTGGCCGGGCAATCCCGGCCCCATGTAACCCATTTCGCGACCGCCCATCGCATTGGGCTGACCTGTTAGCGACATCGGACCACTGCCCGGCCTGCAGATCGCACCGGTGGCCAGGTGCAGGTTGCAGATGGCATTGGTGTTCCAGGTGCCGTGAGTGCTCTGGTTCAACCCCATCGTCCAGCAGCTCATCCACTCCCCGGCATCGGCGATCATCCGGGCGGCGGTGCGGATGTCCGCCTCAGCGAGGCCGGTGATCTGCGCGACGTGCTCGGGTGTGTACTCCGCAAGGAACGCGGGCATGGTGTCCCAGCCCTCGGTGTGCTCAGCGATGAAATCCAGGTCGATGTCGTTGTTTTCGACGAGTAGGTACAGCAGGCCGTTGAGCAGCGCGAGATCGGTGCCCGGCTTGATCTGCAGGAAGAGGTCGGCACGCTCCGCGGTGGTGGTGCGTCGGGGGTCAACGACGATCAGCTTGGCGCCGGCCTTCAGGCGGTCGGTCATCCGCAGATACAGGATCGGGTGGCAGTCGGCCATGTTCGACCCGGTGACGAAGAACAGGTCTGTGCTGTCGAAGTCGGTGTATGAGCCTGGTGGCCCGTCGGCGCCGAGCGACTGCTTGAAACCGGTTCCCGCGCTTGCCATGCACAGCCGCGAGTTCGACTCGATATGCACCGTACGCACGAAGCCTTTGGCCAACTTGGTGGCCAGATATTGTGCCTCGATGGACATCTGACCCGATACGTAGAGTGCGACGGCATCCGGTCCGTGCTCGTCGACGATGGCGCGCAGCCGCCGTCCCGCCTCGGCGACAGCGTCGTCGACAGGTACGGGCACCGGTTCCTCACCCCGGGAGCAACGCAGCAGCGCGGATGTCAACCGCCCGTCGACGGCGGCCATCATCTCGGCGTGTGTCGCACCCTTGGTGCACAACCGCCCGAAGTTGGCGGGGTGCAGCTTGTCTCCCGAGACGCGCGCGATGACGGGACGGCCGGTATCGGAGTCCGTTGTGGTGTGGACCTCGATACCGCAGCCGACTCCGCAGTAGGAGCACGCCGTCCTGGTCGTCATGGGTGTCAGGCGGGCACCGGCGCGGGACTGCGGCCAACCTGTTCGCCGGCGCCCACCCGCGCGGTCTGGACTCGCAGGAAGACCACCCAGGTGACGATTGCGCACACCACGTAGAAGCCCAGGAACACCCAGAATGCGTTGGTGGCGGACTTGGCGTCGCTGACGTACGAGGCGCGCAGCACGACGTTGATGAACACGCCACCAAGGGCGCCGATCGCACCGGCGAAACCGATCAGCGCGCCGGACATGCTGCGCGACCAGGCCGCCTTCTCGTCACGGCTCCAATCGTCGCGGCCCTGGGCCTTCGCTTCGAAGATCGACGGGATCATCTTGTACGTCGACCCGTTTCCGATACCCGACAGGATGAACAGCAAGATGAAACCGGCCACGTAGGCGATCATCTGCCCGCCGGTCGCGGGGCCCGCCATCCCGTCGTCGATCATCCCTGCTGCCACCAGAATTCCCGCGGCGAAGATCATTGCGACGAACGTGTACATGGTGACCTTGCCGCCACCGATCCGGTCGGACACCTTGCCGCCGAACGGCCGGGCGATCGAGCCCAGCAGGGGGCCGAGGAAGGCGATCTGTGCGGCGTGCAGTGATGCCTGTGCCGCGGTGTCTCCCCCGGCGAGGAAGTTGATCTGCAGCACCTGCCCGAAGGCGAACGAGAATCCGATGAACGAACCGAACGTGCCGATGTAGAGAAAGCTCATCACCCAGGAGTGGCTGAACCGCAACGCTTCTCCCATGGCACCGAGATTGGAGCGCTGGTTGCCGAGGTTGTCCATGAACAAGGCGGCGCCGAGGGCGGCCAGCGCGATCAGCACAAGATAGATGGCGCAGACGACTTCGGGTGCGGTGTTGCTGACCGTCGCGATCACGAGCAGGCCGACGAGCTGGACCACCGGAACGCCGATATTACCGCCGCCTGCGTTGAGTCCCAGCGCCCAACCCTTGAGCCGCTGCGGGTAGAAGGCGTTGATGTTCGTCATCGACGATGCGAAGTTTCCGCCGCCGAAACCGGCGAAGGCCGCGACGATCATGAACATCGTGTACGACGAGTCGGGGCGATTCATCACCCACAGCGTCAGCACCGTCGGGATGAGCAGCAGCAGCGCGCTGACGATCGTCCAGTTGCGCCCGCCGAACTTGGCCGGCGCAATGGTGTACGGGATGCGCATCGCGGCGCCGACGAGCGTGGGCACCGCGACCAGATAGAACTTGCCCGCGGCATCGATGCCGTACACGTCCTGCGGCATGAACAGCACCATCACCGACCAGATCGACCACACCGAGAAGCCGACGTGCTCGGCGAAAATGGACCAGATCAGGTTGCGCTTGGCTACATCCTTTCCCGGCGGTTCGCCGCCCTCCCACGCATCGACATCTTCGGCGTCCCAATGCTCAATCGTTCGGCTGCGGCTCAGAGTCTTCACGAGCACTAGGTTCGCGCGACGCCATTCCGCATCCGTTGCACCGTCGTGTCCGAAACGTCAACACCCGCTCACTTAGCCACCGTGTCCGCGTGCGCGGTGGACGAAACGCGCCGGAAACATAGGTGATGCAGGCCACGTCGATGGTCAACGTCAGCTTTCGTCGGGCTTGACCGCCAATACGGGTTTAGGACATTCGAGCAGCAGATGCTGCGACACGCTGCCCAGCAGCAGCTTTCCGACCGGACTGCGATGCCGGATGCCGATGACCAGCAGCTCGGCGTCGTGCCGCCCCATGGCCTTGAGCAGCTCCTCGGCGGTGTCCACCCCGACGGGCTGGGTGAGCTTGAACTCGACGCCACACTCGTTGAGGTGCCGCTCGACATCGTGCACTTCGCCGGATTGGGCGAATCGCGGGTCGGCGTAGGCCTCCCCTGATGTCGAATTGATGACCAACAGCGTGGTGCCGCGGAGTTTCGCCTCGGCGATTCCGTGTTCGAGCGCGGCACGGCCGAACGCGTCCGCGCTGTATCCGATGACGATCATGACTGAGCCGCCTTCTCCCGCTGGTCCTTGTCATCCTCGACGATCAGGAGCGTCTCCTCGCTCCGGTGCATGAGTTTGAGGATCAGTGGCATCAACAGCAGGATCACCATCAGCGCATAGACGACGATCGCGACGGGCTCGGTGAACAGGCTGGCCCAATCCCCGCCACCGAGCTGCAGGCTCTGTCGCAGTTGACGTTCGATGCGTGGTCCGAGGATCACGCCGATGATCAGCGGCAGCACCGGCAGCCCGAATCTGCGCATCATCAGGCCGAGGAGGCCGAAGATCAGAAGCAGCGCCAGGTCCAATGGCTGGACGTTCACCGCGAGTGCGCCGAGAGTGGCGAAGAACAAAATGCCCGCGTAGAGGTAGGGCCGCGGGGTGCGCAGCAGCTTGGCCCACAGTGGTGCGAGCGGCAGGTTCAGCAGCAGCAGTAGCAGGTTCCCGATGAAGAGGCTGGCGATCAGCGTCCAGATCAGCAGCGGTTCCTTCTCGAACAGCGTCGGGCCGGGCTGGATTCCGTACGAAACGAATGCGGTGAGCATCACGGCGGCGGTCGCGTTGGTCGGCAGGCCGAGCGACAGCATCGGCACGAGAGTGCCTGCGGCCGATGCATTGTTGGCGGCTTCCGGGCCGGCGACACCTTCGATCGCGCCTTTACCGAACTCCTCCTTGTGCTTGGAGAGGCGCTTCTCGGTGATGTAGGACAGGAACGTCGGCAACTCGGCGCCGCCGGCGGGCAGGGCGCCGAACGGGAAGCCGTATGCGGTGCCGCGCAGCCACGGCTTCCATGATCGCTGCCAGTCGCTCTTGCCCATCCAGGGGCGGCCGACCGGAATGATATCGGCTGGGCGGCGGCGCAGATGCGCTGCAACCCATAGCGCCTCGCCGACCGCGAAGATGGCTACCGCGATGATCACGATGTCGATGCCGTCGGACAACAGCGGAATGCCGAAGGTTGCTCGGGGCTGACCGGTGAGGAAGTCGATGCCGACGACGCCGATCGCCAAGCCCAGGAACAGCGAGATGGCGCCGCGCAGCTTCGATGACCCCAGCACTGCGGTGACTGCGACGAGTGCGAAGAGCATGATTGCCAGATATGACGGAGCACCGAGAGTGACCGCGAACCGCGAGATCGGCGGGGCGAAGGCGGCCAGCAGTGCGGTGCCGATGGTGCCCGCCACGAACGATCCGATTGCGGCCGTGGCCAATGCTTGTGCTGCTCGTCCGGCCTTGGCCATCTTGTTGCCTTCGATGGCGGTGATGACCGACGACGACTCCCCCGGTGTATTCAGCAGGATCGAGGTCGTGGAACCGCCGTACATGCCGCCGTAGAAGATGCCTGCGAACATGATGAAGGCGGCGCTGGGGCTGACGTTGTAGGTCACTGGCAGCAGCAGTGCCACTGTCATTGCGGGTCCGATGCCGGGCAGTACGCCAACTGCGGTTCCCAGCAGCACGCCGATCACGGCGTACAGCAGATTCATCGGCGTGACGGCGTTCTCGAAACCCTGGATCAGCCAGTCAAGATTTTCCATGTCAGAGAATCCCATCCAGAATGCCTGCGGGCAAAGGGATTCCAAGCCCGGAATAGAACGCATAGAAGCTGCCGACCGAGAGCACCGCACCGATGACGATGTTGCGGACGTAGTGCCGACTGCCGAGAACGGTTGCCGCGCCCCCGAACAGCAGGGCGCCGGTGATGGCCCAGCCGAGCGGCTCCACCAGCAGGATCGTGGCGACGAACAGACCGACGAGCAGGCCCACGGTGCGCCAGTCGCTTGGTGCGTCAGGATCGACGTCCTCGCCGGCGTCGGCCTCACCCACTGACCCGCGCGGGATCGCGATGGCCAACACGATGGCAAGGAGGATCAACACAACACCGATGACGACCGGAAACATCTTCGGCCCAACGGGATCGACCTTGGCGAAGCCCGGCTCGAGGCTGAGCGCGTCATAGATCACGAATGCGCCGACTGCGACGAGCACGGCGCAGACGAGGTACTGCGCGGTGTCCGTTCGCTTTTCGGGCGTGGACGTCACGGCATCGTCTGTCGTCGTCATAGCAGCCCCAACTCGGTCAGGGTCGTCGAGACCCGGTTGTCTTGTTCAACGAGAAACTCCTCAAACGCTTCGCCGGTCATGAACGCGTCGGTCCAGCCGTTTTTCACAATCGCGTCCTTCCATCCCTGGGTACTGTGGAGGTCCTCGAGCACCTTGATCATCGATTCCCTGGCGTCATCGGAAATGCCGGGCGGTGCAAGGACTCCGCGCCAGTTGGCGAATGTCATGTCGATTCCGGACTCCTTGAGCGTCGGAGCGTCGACACCTTCGACACGCTCGTCGCTGGACACCGCGAGCACGCGCAATTGGCCGGCCTCGATCTGATCGATGAGCTCGCCGGGGCTCGACGTGCCGACGGTGATCTTCTTGCCGAGTAGCGCGGTCAGCAGATCTCCGCCGCCGTCGTACGTGACGAAGTTGACTGACTTCGGCTCGACGCCGACCGTTTTCGCGAGTTCCATCGGGAACAGGTGGTCAGGTCCCCCCGGCGACGAGCCGCCGCCGATCGTCACTTCGGCGGGATTGGCCTTCCAGGCGGCAACAAAGTCTTGCACGGTCTTGAAAGGTGAATCGGCGGGAACGAATATCGCTCCGGGGTCCTCGATCAACTTCGCCAGCGCCGTGGCGTCGGAAGCCTTGATCTTGGATCCGTTGGTGTAGGTGGCACCGACAACGCCCAGCCCCATGGTCATCATGAGGTCGTCGTTGCCCTTCTCATTCATCAGCCGGGCCATCGCCACAGTTCCGCCTGCGCCGAGCACGTTGAAGACCTCGATACGACCGGTGATGTCGTCGTCCTGCATGATCTTCACTGCGGTGCGGGCAGTCAGGTCGTAGCCGCCGCCCGGGCTGTTGGGCACCATCATGCGCAGCCGGTGCAGGCCGAGTTCACCGCTGTCGCGGGTGACGCCGCAGGCTGTCACCAGCAGTGCGGCGATCAGGACGATGACGAGCATCGGCCGGGTGTGCGTGCTATTCACGTCGTCCCCAATCACTTCAGTTGTGATGCTCAGCAATACTGGAACGTACAGTGACCCGGGTCACGCATGAGTACGCAAAGGACGTTTTGGTCGTTGTGAAACTTCTCCGTTCGCCGTCGCGAGGCTTCCGCAGCCTGGCAGGCCAGTTCCTGGTCTTTCAGTTGCTGGTCGTCGCGGTCGTGCTGATCGCGGTGGCGGCGGTGTCGGTAGCCCAGTCGACACGAGAGTTCCGCGAGGTGCGTGGCGCGCGGATGATCGCCGTCGCCGAGAACATGGCGTCCACGCCGGTCGTGCGCGACAGGTACGCCGACCCCGGAGCCTCCAAGGTGCTGGCGCCCGAGGTCGACCGTGCGGTGGCCTTGTCGGGGGCGGGACTCGCGGAGATCATCGGCCCCGGCGGGACGGTGCGGGCATCGTCGGATCCGTCCCGCATCGGCCGGCAGGTCGACATGGGGCCGACGCGGGCGGACGAAGGACGGGCCTGGTTCGGCGACCTGACCATCGACGGGGTGCACAGCCTCGTCGGTGAGGTCCCGATTCTGGCCGACAGCGGCGATGTGGTGGCGGTCGCCTCGGTCAGTGAGCGGTATCCGTCGTTGTGGGAGCTGATGGGTGCGTCGGGTGAGCGTCTGCTGTTCTACCTCGGGCTCGGCGCGGCGCTGGGCCTGCTGGCGTCATGGTTGCTGTCGAGGCGGATCAAACGGCATACCCGCGGGCTGGAGATCGCCGAGATCGCCGGCCTGGCAGATCATCGGGAAGCGTTGTTGCACAGCATCCGCGAGGGCGTCGTCGCGGTGAACAACGAGGGTGACATCACGCTCCTGAACGACAGCGCACAAGATCTGCTCGGACTGGCCGATAATGCCGTGGGTTGCCCGGTGGCCAGCGTCGGATTGGATCCCGCGGTGGTCGATTTCCTGCTCTCGAGTGAGGACGGCCGGTCCGCCGGAGACACTGTGATCGTCACGCGGACAAGGGTGCTGGCGCTGAACCGGCGGGCGGCGACAAGCCAGGGCCAGCGGATCGGGACAGTCACGACGATGCGCGACAGCACAGAGCTCGCGGCGCTCCAGGGGCAGCTGTCTTCGCACAAGAGCGTGACGGACACCCTGCGAGCGCAGACACATGAGTTCGCCAATCAATTGCACACCATCTCCGGCCTCGTCCAGCTGGGTGAATTCGATTCGGTGCGTGATCTGGTCGGCACTCTGACCAGACGGCGGGCAGAAATCAGTGATGCTGTGACACAACGCATTTCTGATCCGGCCGTAGCGGCGCTGTTGATCGCGAAGACAACGTTGGCGGCTGAGAGCGGGGTAGCACTCGGGATAACCCTGGATTCGCACTTGGCAGCGTTGCCGCCCGCGCTGGCGACGGACGTTATCACTTTGCTTGGCAATCTCATCGACAACGCAGTCGATGTGTCAGTGGGCGCGCAGCCGGCCAGGGTCACGGTCAGCATCGGGGACCATGAGGGCCTTAGCATCTCGGTCGCCGACTCCGGGCCGGGCGTGCCCAAGCATCTTCGGGAAACGATCTTCGCCCGAGGTGTGACCTCTAAACCCGACGCCCCCGGCGGACGGGGCATTGGCCTGGCGCTGGTGCGGATCGTGACCGCCCAGAACGGCGGAACGGTGGAGGTGACCGACGATGCCTCCGGCGGCGCGCTGTTCGTGGTGCGGTTACCGGCGGGCGTCGTCGCCAAGAAGGCGGCTCATGCGTGATGTGCTGATCGTCGACGACGATTTCATGGTGGCCGAGATCCACCGCAGGTTCGTCGAGCAGGTGGAGGGCTTTCAGGCGGTCGCGGTCACGCGCACCGGCACGGAAGCGCTGACGGCAGTGCAGGACTTGGAGCCGGACCTGGTGCTGCTCGACGTGTACCTCCCGGATTTGACTGGCCTGGAGGTGCTACAGCGGTTGCGATCGAGCGGCAACCTCGTCGGCGTCATCATGATCACTGCGGCGCGTGAATTGGACACAGTGAAGGGCGCTTTGGACGGCGGCGCAGCGGACTTCCTGATCAAACCTTTCGAGTTCAGTCAATTCAAGGCAAAGTTGGAGGCGTTCGCGGCGCGAGCGGACACGTTGGAGTCCGCCGCCGGAATCGATCAATCCGTGGTCGATTCGCTGTTCGGCCGGCCGGGTGGACCTGCTCAGTCGTTGCCGAAGGGGCTTGGCGCCGAGACGGGCCGACTGGTGCTGGATGCGGTGCGCAATGCCGGTGAAGTGTCTGCGGCGGAATGCGCAGATCTGGTTGGGATTTCACGCGTCAGCGCCCGACGCTACCTCGAGCACTACCTGGGCGCCGACATGTTGGAACTGCGATTGCAATATGGCGCCGGCAGACCCGAGCGGCGGTACCACCTACGCGGCGTGTAGGTCGGCGAGTTCTATGCCGATCCTGATCTCGACCTCACTGACAACGATCATCGGAGTCCCCGGCAGCGGTGGCGCGGTCGAACGGTAGTGCGCACGGGTGGGCGTCACGAAATCGGCGGTGTGGACGCCGTTTTCTTCGCTGGGACTCACCCCCCAACCCGGTGACTCCTTGACGAAGTTGCAGTGCGCGCACATGCCGAGACCGTTGAGAATGTGCGTCGGTCCGCCCTTGTTCTTTGGCACCGCGTGGTCGCGGTGCCGAATCGGCGCATCGCAATAGGGCGTTCGGCAGGTTCGGTCGCGCAGCCCGATGAACATCGCCAATCCCTTTGGAAAACAACGTGACCGCGACTCCATGGCGACTAATGCGCCGGACTTCGGATGGCGATACAGCCGCCGGAGTGTGGCCTTGGAACGAGCGTCTGTGGCCGCGGTGTCGACCAGTTTGCGAGCGATTTCGGCGGGGATCGGACCGTAACCGTCGACCAGGGCCGGGCAGTTGTCTCCGCCCAACAATGTTTGATCCGACATCACCAGGTTCACTGAGACCGGCTCCGGAACCTCGGCAGGTCGACCGGTCACCCGCTCCACCAAGGTGTCCGCCATCACCTGGCCGCGAGACCGATGGTCAAACGTCGTATCGGCGGCGCGTTTGAGTGCCGCGTACACACTCACTCCCTGCTTGACCGGCAATAGTGCGGTCACAAACGTCATGACGTCGGGCGCTGGACGAATGCTCACATTTCGTTCGGTCTCCGCCTTGGCTGCCCGGTCAACAACCGCCTGGGGATCGAGGCGATAGGCGATGTCTTTGGCAATCGCGGTGATCCTAGCGTCGCCCTTTCCGTCGAGACTTCCGACATCGGCGCACATTTCAGCGTCCAGCGCTCGGCGGTCCGCCACGCCGAGGCAGGCTGACTCGCGCACGATCAGTGTGGCGCGCCATTCTGAGAGCGCGCCACATTCCAAAGCGGCCAACGTGTGCGGCATTTCGCGCACTAGGGCTTTGGCGAATCCCAGATGCCGGTTGCCGCGCGACGGGGAATCACGCCGCGCCAGTGCCACCTCGCTGGCAACACCCTTGCCCCGCTTAGCCGCTGGCATGCCCTTAGCCGCTTCCACAGCGCGTCGAAGCTCGTCCAAGGCGGCCGCAGCGCGCGCCTGCCCGGCCGCCGCGGCTGACTTCAGTCGCTCAAGCTCGGCGATCCGACCGATCAGCTCAGCTTCGTCGGCGAGCGAATCCACCGAGGTCAGCGCTGCTGTATCGAGCATGCTTCGACACTATCCGGACCCACTGACAAGTTTTGGGTCTGGGCGATGCGCTCAGCTGTTGCGGCGTCGGAAGATGCGGCGAAGGCGACTGCCGCGCTCTTCTGGCTGGGCTGGCGCTTCGGCCGCCGGCCGTTTAACCGTGGCGTCAGTGTCCGAGACAGGAGCCTCAGCGTCACTCTCGGCCTCTTTTTCTACCGCGTCTGCATCGGCTTCTTCCGCAGCTACCTCCGCGGCTACTTCCTCAGCCTCTTCGGCGCCCTCGACGGCGGCCTCGTGCACCTCGGGTGCAGCCTCTTGCGCCTCGACAGCGTCCTCACCCTCGACAGCACCAATGCCACCGACAGTCTCGGAGTCGCTCTCAGTGGTGCCTTCAGTTTCGGAAGCGGCCTCGGCTTCGGCCTCGGCCGCAGCCGCCAACTCTGCGGCTACTTCCTCAGCCTCTTCGGCGCCCTCGACGGCGGCCTCGTGCACCTCGGGTGCAGCCTCTTGCGCCTCGACAGCGTCCTCGGCCTCGACAGCACCAACGCCACCGACAGTCTCGGAGTCGCTCTCAGTGGCGTCGTCAGTTTCGGAAGCGGCCTCGCCGGAATCGTTGGCCCCAGCTTCTTCGGCAGCCTCTTGCGTCTCGTCGGCGTCTTCAGCCGGGCCGTCCTCAGCTTCGTCCGCTTCTTCCGCGACGTCGGCGGCTACTTCCTCAGCCTCTTCGGCGCCCTCGACGGCGGCCTCGTGCACCTCGGGTGCAGCCTCTTGCGCCTCGACAGCGTCCTCACCCTCGACAGCACCAATGCCACCGACAGTCTCGGAGTCGCTCTCAGTGGTGCCTTCAGTTTCGGAAGCGGCCTCGGCTTCGGCCTCGGCCGCAGCCGCCAACTCTGCGGCTACTTCCTCAGCCTCATCGGCGCCCTCGACGGCGGCCTCGTGCACCTCGGGTGCAGCCTCTTGCGCCTCGACAGCGTCCTCGCCCTCGACAGCACCAACGCCACCGACAGTCTCGGAGTCGCTCTCAGTGGTGCCTTCAGTTTCGGAAGCGGCCTCGGCTTCGGCCTCGGCCGCAGCCGCCAACTCTGCGGCTACTTCCTCAGCCTCATCGGCGCCCTCGACCGCGGCCTCATGTACCTCGACCGCAGCCTCTTGCGCCTCAACGGCATCCTCACCCTCGACAGCACCAACGCCACCGACAGATTCGTCCTCGCCCGACTCACCGGTTTCGGCCTCAGTGTCAGCGTCGACCCCATCGCCTTCAGCTTCTTTCGCGTGCACGGCAGCCGCGAGCAATTTGGCGTCGGCCGCGACTTCCTCGTCGATGGCCGAGTCATCCTCCGACTCCAGCTCTTCCGAATCGACGTCGAAGTGTTCATCCCCTACGGCACGGGCGTCTTCATCTTCCTCAGCGCCCGCCGCCTTGGCAGCTGCCACCACACCCGATGTCGCTGCTACCGCGACGAGTTCATCGGCCACGTCGTCGATGAGCGATTCGTCGCGCGGCTTACCTTTCAGCGTCGCCGGATCCTCGCGCCCCTTGGGTGCGACCATGATGTACACCACGGCCCCGATGAACACGAACGTCGAGGTGAAAGTGTTAACTCTGATATCAGCGATCAGTGTGGCCTGGTCGCTGCGCAACAGCTCGATCCAGAAGCGACCCAGACAGTAGCCGGCGACGTAGAGGGCGAACAGCCGGCCGTGACCCATCTTGAATCGCCGATCGACCCAGATCAGCACCGCGAAAATCAGAACATTCCATAGCAATTCGTACAGGAACGTCGGGTGGACGACGGAGTACAACTCCCCCGTCGACACACCATTGGCCAGATCCGGGCTGACCACTCCGTTTGCGCTTTCGCGCTCGTAGATCTCCAGACCCCACGGAACCGTCGTCGGTCGGCCGTACAGCTCCTGGTTGAAATAGTTGCCCAACCGGCCGATCGCCTGCGCCAGAATGATTCCCGGTGCAATCGCGTCGCCAAACGCCGGCAGCGGGATGCCGCGACTTCGGCACGCGATCCACCCTCCGACACCACCGAGCGCCACCGCACCCCAGATTCCCAGGCCGCCGTCCCAGATGCGCAGCGCGCCCAAAAGCCCGGCGCCGCCTTCGCCGAAGTACTTCGGCCAGTCGGTGATGACGTGGTAGAGACGGCCGCCGATCAGACCGAACGGCACCGCCCACAGCGCGACGTCGTAGATGACGCCGCGTTCACCGCCCCTGGCCTCCCAGCGCCGATCGCCGATGACCAACGCCGCAATGATCCCGACGATGATGAACAGCGCGTAGGCACGAATTGGAACCGGACCGATATGCCACACACCCTGCGCCGGACTCGGAATGTAGGCGAGCACCGTCGTGGTCACGCGGTAACCCTCTGCCGCACTCCCTCAGCGAGCTCAACCGTCAATGTCCGCACCGCGTCTACCCCGTCCTGCAGCGCCGAGACCAATGCCGACCCCACGATCACCCCATCCGCGTATGCACCGATCTCCGCGGCCTGCTCGCGTGACCGCACACCCAGACCGACACCGACGGGAATATCGGATACCGCCTTCACGCGACTGACCAGTGCGGGCGCGGCATTGGAGACGGCGTCACGCGCGCCGGTCACGCCCATAGTCGATGCGGCATAGACGAATCCACGGGATGCCTCGACCGTCGCCGCCAGCCGCTCCGGAGTGGACGCCGGCGCGACCAGGAATATCCGGTCCAGGTCGTGAGCCTCCGACACTTCGAGCCATTCGGCTGCCTCATCGGGAATCAGATCGGGCGTGATGATGCCCAGGCCGCCCGCCGCGGCGAGATCGCGCGCGAAAGCGTCGACTCCCCAGTGCAGCACCAAATTCCAGTACGTCATCACGACGGCCCGACCGCCCGCATTACTGATCGCCTCGACGGCGGTCAGGCTGTCACGAACGCGCACTCCGCCGCGTAACGCCACCTCGGTGGCCGCCGCGATCGTCGGACCGTCCATGCCGGGGTCCGAATACGCAATCCCCACCTCGACTAAATCGCAGCCGGATTCGACCAACGCAGTCATCGCCGAGATCGATGCCGGCACGTCGGGAAAGCCCGTCGGTAGATAACCGATCAGCGCCGCTCGGTCCTCCGCCCGGCACGCATCGAACATTCCCGCCAACCGGCTCACGACTCACCATCCATCAGGCCGAACCATTTCGCCGCCGTCTCGACATCCTTGTCGCCGCGCCCCGACAGGTTGACCATGATGATCGCGCCGCGGCCGAGTTCCTGGCCGAGCTTCAGCGCACCCGCGACGGCATGCGCCGATTCGATGGCAGGGATGATGCCCTCGGTGCGGCACAACAATGCGAAGGCGTCCATCGCCTCGGTGTCAGTGATCGGTCGGTACTCGGCGCGGCCGACATCCTTCAGGAACGCGTGCTCGGGACCAACCCCTGGATAGTCCAAACCGGCTGAAATCGAATGCGATTCGATGGTCTGGCCTTCGTCGTCCTGGAGCAGGTACGAGAACGAGCCCTGGAAGGCGCCAGGCGATCCACCTGCGAAAGTCGCTGCGTGGCGACCGGTTTCGACCCCGTCGCCCGCAGCTTCGAAGCCAACCAGGCGGGTATCCGGGTCGTCGATGAACGCGTGGAAGATGCCGATCGCATTCGACCCGCCACCCACACAGGCTGTCACTGCATCCGGCAGCCGACCCGCTTGCGACTGGATCTGCGCACGCGCCTCGAGCCCGATAACCCGCTGGAAATCGCGCACCATCGTCGGAAACGGATGGGGTCCAGCCGCGGTGCCGAAGCAGTAGTACGTGTCGTCGGCGTTGGTAACCCAGTCCCGGAATGCCTCGTTGATCGCGTCCTTGAGTGTCTTGGATCCGGCCTCGACGGACACCACCTCCGCGCCGAGAAGTCGCATCCGCGCGACGTTCAGGGCCTGACGTGCGGTGTCGACCGCACCCATGTAGACGATGCACTCCAGACCCAACAGTGCGCAGGCCGTCGCAGTGGCCACCCCGTGTTGCCCCGCGCCCGTCTCGGCGATCACCCGCGACTTGCCCATCTGCTGCGCCAGCAGTGCCTGTCCGAGCACATTGTTGATCTTGTGAGATCCGGTGTGGTTGAGGTCTTCTCGCTTCAGGAAGAGCCGTGCTCCCCCGGCATGATCGGAAAGCCGGGTCGCCTCGTACAGCGGTGATGGCCGGCCGGTGTAGTGGCGTTGCAACCGATCCAATTCATCGAGGAATGTCTGATCGCCGCGAGCCTTTTCATAAGCGGCGGTGACCTCTTCGATCACGGCCATCAACGCCTCGGGCACGAATCGTCCACCGTAGACACCGAAATGGCCACGTGCGTCGGGGTCGTGCGTGGAGGGTTCGGCGACCGCCGCGCTGGAACGCGGCAACTCCGGCCCGGCGAGGTCGGCCACGTGTCAGCGCGAGGGTTTCGGGCAGGACGGATGCGTACCTGCGGTGACCAGATCGGCAACGGCGCTGCGGGGATCACCACTGGTGACCAGTCCCTCACCGACCAGCACGGCATCGGCGCCCGCTCCGGCATATGCGAGCAGATCGGCCGTGCCGCGCACACCGGACTCAGCGATCCGAATGACACCGCTCGGTAGGCCAGGCGCAATGCGCGCGAAGCAGTCCCGATCGACTTCCAATGTCTTGAGGTCTCGTGCGTTGACCCCTATCACCTTTGCGCCGGCCTGCAGGGCGCGATCCGCTTCCTCCTCGGTGTGCACCTCGACAAGCGCGGTCATGCCCAGCGACTCGGTGCGATCGAGCATCGACTCCAACGCCTGCTGCTCGAGCGCCGCGACGATCAGCAGCAGCATGTCGGCTCCGTGGGCGCGTGCCTCGTGGATCTGGTACGGGCCGACGATGAAGTCCTTGCGTAACACCGGGATTGACACGGCGGCACGTACGGCGTCGAGATCGTCAAGCGAACCATTGAAACGGCGTTGTTCGGTAAGCACGCTGATTATTCGCGCGCCGCCATCTTCGTATGCGCGGGCGAGCTTCGCCGGATCCGAGATCGACGCCAATTCTCCCCGCGACGGGCTGGCACGCTTCACTTCGGCGATTACCCCGATGCCGGGTTCGCGCAGCGCCGCCAGCACGTCCAGCGGCGACCGCGCAGCCTTGGCCGCTTCCTTGACGTCGGCGAACGGAAGAAGTGCCTCGCGAGCTGCGACATCAGCGCGGACACCCTCAATGATGGTGTCGAGCACGGTGGCCGAACTCATGGGGTTTCGATTCCTCTCGGATGCTGCCGACAGATCCTCAAAAGGGTAACCGTCGCCACACCATCGGGTGTCACCGCCCCTTGTTGTCCGGATTGGTTCGGTCCTGGGTGGGATCCAAGCCTTCGTCGAGTGCATCCCACAGCTGCCGCTCCGATATCGCGTCGTCCGGTTGTTGGGTTTGAACAGCCGTGCGACGTGTGTAGCGAGTCGCACCCGACCTTTCCGTGGTCGCCGATCGCAGCAGCAAAACGGCACATGCGAGCGTTACGACCGCGGCTACCACTGTGATCACCGCACCCCCGTAGTGCCGCTGGGTCCCGACCAGGTCGGCCACCGGCGCGTCGGCCAGGTTCGACGCCCTGACGCCGACATCACCGGTCACCCACAGGCTGATCCCCAGATAGGCCATTCCCGCGCTCGTGATGCCCGCCAGGACGGCCAGCATCCGCAACGGCCAGCCACGTACCGCCAGCGCAGCGACGGCCGTCGCCAATAGCAGTACGGCCAGCGGCACCAGCGCCGTCGACCACGAGGCGCCGGACAGCGCCACCGTTGTGGGCTGGCCTAACCCGTCGAACGACGTCACGTCGACCCATGACATCCGCGACGCCACCCACAACGCCGCCGCGGCCAGCACCAGCCCGAGTTGCGCGATACGGATCACGGTTCGGTCAGCGTTCCCGCGGCCGCGATGGCGTTCAGCACAGCTCGCGCCTTGTTCGCCGCCTCCGTGTACTCGTAGGGCCCGTTGGAGTCGGCCACGACTCCCCCGCCGGCCTGCACGTATGCCGTACCGCCGCGCATCAGCGCCGTGCGAATCGCGATGGCGAAGTCGGCGTTGCCTGCGAAGTCGAGGTAGCCGAGAACGCCGCCGTACAGCCCGCGACGCGTCTTCTCGACCTCCTCGATCAACTCCATCGCGCGAACCTTCGGTGCACCCGACAACGTTCCCGCCGGGAAGCATGCCGTCACCGCATCCAGCGCGGTCTTGTCGTCGGCCAGCTCACCATGCACCGTCGACACGATGTGCATGACGTGGCTGTAGCGCTCGATATGGCTGTAGTCCTCGACGCGCACCGTGCCGGGGCGACAAACGCGGCCCAGATCGTTGCGGCCGAGATCGACCAGCATCAGGTGCTCGGCACGTTCCTTGTCGTCGTGCAGCAGCTCCTTTTCCAGGAGCAGGTCTTCTTCCTCAGTCTCGCCGCGCCACCGCGTACCGGCGATCGGATGCGTCGATGCCCGGCCGTCCTTGACGGTCACCAACGCCTCGGGACTCGAGCCGACTATTGAAAAGTCAAGCTCGCCAGCATCATTGGGCACATTGAGCAAATACATGTATGGGCTCGGGTTCGTCACCCGCAACATGCGGTAGACGTCGAGCGGGTCGGCCTCGGTGTCCATCTCGAACCGCTGAGACGGCACCACCTGGAACGCTTCGCCCGCTTCGATGTCGCCGACGAGCTTCTCGACGATCGCTGTGTATTCCTCCACAGTCCGCTGTGAACGGTGCAGCGGCTCAGGTCGACTGAATGTCGCAACGGTCGACGGCAGGGCACCACCGAGAGCCCTGGTCATCACGTCGAGCCGGGCGACCGCGTCGTCGTAGGCCCAGTCGACGCGCTCGTCGGTGCCGTTCCAGTTCACGGCATTGGCGATCAGCGTGATGGTGCCTTCGTGGTGGTCGACGGCCGCGACATCGGTGGCTAGCAGCAGCAACATGTCGGGCAGCCCGAGATCGTCGACAGTCAGCGACGGCAGCCTTTCCAGACGTCGCACCATGTCGTATGCGAAGAACCCGACGAGGCCCGACGACAGCGGAGGCAGGCCCCCAACCGGCTCGGTCCTCAGCAGCTCCAACGTCGCGCGCAGCGCCGCAAGCGGCTCGCCGCCCTTGGGCGCGTCCTTCGGCGTCGTGCCCAGCCACACCGCCTCGCCGTCGCGGACAGTCAACGCCGACGGCGCACCCGCACCGATGAACGACCATCGCGACCACGACCGGCCATTCTCGGCCGACTCGAGCAGGAACGTCCCTGGCCGGTTGGCAGCCAGCTTGCGGTACGCCGACAGTGGGGTCTCACTGTCGGCCAGTACCTTGCGTGTCACCGGCACCACGCGGTGCTCGGCGGCCAGCGCCCGGAAGTCCTCGCGTGAGGTGGTTGGCGCAAGGTTGGCGGTCTTCTGCACTCACCGATTCTCCCAGACGTGTGCCAGCGGTGACGACGACGCAGGTGTCAGCGGGGTCGCCAGCACCACCGGCGCCTGCGCCATGAACCGCGGCGTGCGGCCGCGGTGCTCATCGGCGGCATGTGCGGTGAACGGATGCAGGAGGAACATGTCACCGGGCTCGCCGGTGGCATACGCCACTGGCCGCTGCGTGGTTGCCTCGTCGATCAATCGACCCATCTCGGCCAGTTCCACCGGGTGCGGTCCCAGCACCCGGGAAACGTCACGATGTGACCCGACTCGGATCCGCGTCGGTGCATCGTCCGGACCGACCTCCGACAGCAGGGTGAGCAGCAGCACCGTGTGCGGACGTCCGGTCACCGCCCATGACCCGTCGGGTTGCGGGGTATTGGCGTCGATGTGCCAGCCGAGGTCGTCATTGGGCGGGGAGACGGGAAACCGAACGGGAATATTGCCCAGTGAGCCCCGCGGTGACCAGCCGCCGACACCGCAGACGGCATCCAGCGCTTCGGCCAGCGCCGGACTTCGTGCGAGCGTGCCAAATGGGCCCTGCCCCATCAGATCTGATGCCCACCGCACGGGCTCCGACCACCCGGCGGGGTCGTCGGGTGACAACCCCAGCTGCTGCCACAGCGCCGCCCGCGCCTCATCGGCGACGTGGCGGGGCGCCGCCTGTGCGATTTTGGCGTAACCGTCGGACACGAAACCTTCGATATCGAGCATCGACGCGAACGCTCCCACGGAAACCACCACCAGCGCCAACAATTTTCGTTCGGGCGTAGCGTGTCGGCCATGAAACGTGGTGACCAGGTTGCAGAGTTCGAACTTCCGGACCAGACAGGCACTGTGCGAAGCCTCACGGAGTTGCTCGCAGGTGGGCCCATCGTGTTGTTCTTCTATCCCGCCGCAATGACACCGGGTTGCACCAAAGAGGCGTGCCACTTCCGCGATCTGGCTTCGGAGTTCGCCGCCGTCGGCGCTAGCCGGGTCGGCATCAGCACCGACGCCGTCGAGAAGCAGGCGAAATTCGCCGACAAGCAGAGCTTCGACTACCCGCTGTTGTCGGACGCCGACGGCGCCGTCGCCACCCAATTCGGGGTGAAGCGCGGACTGCTGGGCAAGTTCATGCCCGTCAAGCGCACGACGTTCGTGATCGACACCGATCGCACGGTGCTCGAGGTCATCGCCAGCGAGGTCAGCATGGACACCCACGCCGACAAGGCGCTGGAGGTGCTGCGCCAACGGCAGTCGGCGTGACACCCGTTCTCGAACTCGCCGATGTGACCTTCCGTCGCGACGGCAAGCAGATCATCGACGGCATCTCACTCACTGTGAACGCCGGTGAGCACTGGGCGCTGCTCGGCCCCAACGGTGCGGGCAAAAGCACGCTGCTGGGATTCTGCGCCGCGGTGATGTTTCCGAGTTCGGGCACCGTGCACATCCTCGGTGAGCAGATGGGCCGGGTGGAACTCGCGCAGCTGCGTCATTTCATCGGCCACGTGAATCCCCGTCACCGGCTGCAGTATTCGTTGACCGTGCGCGAAGTGGTCCTGACCGGCATCACGGCGACCATCGACACCCCGATGCGCTGGATGCCGAGTACGGAGGAACGTGACCGTGCCGACGCCATGATCGGTGCGGTTGGCCTGTCGCACAAGGCGGATGACGTGTGGCCGACTCTCTCGCAGGGTGAACGGGGCCGAACCCTCATCGCGCGCGCATTGGTATCGGAGCCGCGGTTACTGCTGCTCGACGAACCGACAACCGGACTCGACGTCGCCGCCCGCGAGCAGCTGCTGGAGACCATCGATTCGCTCGACGAGACACATCCGGAGGTGGCGTCGATCCTCGTCACCCACCATCTCGAAGAGCTGCCGACCACCACGACGCACGCCCTGCTGATTTCTGAGGGCCGGACGGTCGCCGTCGGTCCGGCACGAGCGACGGTGACGACCGACAACGTCAGCGCCGCGTTCGCCCACCCGGTGGCCGTCGGCTACGACAAAGGCCGGTGGACCGCGCGCGCCAAAGCCACCCGCATCATCGACCCGTGATCACAGGTGCTTGTCGAGATGGTCGACCATGCTCACTGTTCCGATGCCAGCAGAACGTCCGCATCGAAGCAACTGTGGTCGCCGGTGTGGCATGCCGCTCCGACCTGGTCGACCTCCAGCAGCACCGTGTCGCCGTCGCAGTCCAGCCGCACCGAGTGCACGTGCTGGGTGTGACCCGATGTGGCGCCCTTGACCCACTGTTCGCCGCGCGAACGCGAGTAGTACGTCGCCTCGCGGGTTTCCAGCGTCCGCGCCAGTGCCGCGTCGTCCATCCACGCGACCATCAGCACCTGGCCGGTGCCGCGTTCCTGCACCACCGCGGTGAACAGCCCGTTGGCGTCGCGCTTCAGGCGCGAGGCCACGCTTGCGTCCAATTCGCTCATCTCACGACAATTCCTTCTGCTGCCATCGCCGCCTTGACCTGGTCAATGGTCAGCTCGCGGAAATGGAACACGCTCGCTGCCAGCACGGCATCAGCACCTGCAACAACCGCGGGCGCGAAATGTTGGGGCGCGCCGGCGCCGCCGCTGGCGATCACAGGGACGTTGACCGCCCCGCGTACCGCCGCGATCATCGGCAGGTCGAATCCTGCCTTGGTGCCGTCGAAGTCCATCGAGTTCAACAGGATCTCGCCGACGCCGAGTTCGGCACCTCGGGTCGCCCATTCGACGGCGTCGATGCCGGTGCCCCGCCGGCCACCGTGCGTGGTCACCTCCCAGCCCGACGGAGTCGGCTCCTGGTCCCGCGGCACGGTGCGCGCGTCGACGGACAGGACGATGCACTGCGAACCGAACTGGCGGGACATCTCGGCGAGGAGTTCCGGCCTGGCGATGGCGGCGGTGTTGACCGCGACTTTGTCCGCGCCCGCGCGCAGCAACACGTCGACGTCGGCCACCGATCGCACGCCGCCGCCGACGGTCAGCGGAATGAACACCTGCTCGGCGGTGCGTTTGACCACCTCGAGCATGGTGGCCCGGCCCGCAGAAGATGCGGTGACATCCAGGAATGTGAGCTCGTCGGCACCCTCGGCGTCGTAGGCCGCGGCCAGCTCGACGGGATCGCCTGCGTCGCGGAGGTTTTCGAAGTTCACGCCCTTGACGACCCGGCCGTCGTCGACGTCGAGGCAGGGGATGATGCGCACTGCGAGGTCCATCTAGAAATCCTCCGGTGCGCCGACGGAGTGGAGTAACTCGAGCAGTTCGGAGTGCACCCCTGGCGCGCCGGCCAGCGCCGAGCGCGATTTGGTGGTCCAGTCGCTGCCGTCCAGGTTCGTGACGATTCCGCCCGCCGCCCGCACCAGCGCGACACCCGCGGCGTGGTCCCACACATGCGCTCCGAAACTGATGGCCCCGCCGAGGATTCCGGATGCGGCGTAGGCGAAGTCGACGCCAGTGGCGCCGTGCATCCGCATCCGGGAGCACTTCCGGCTGAGGTTCTCGATCACGGCGAGTCGATACCGGCCCGGCACTTTGCCGCGTGAGTCGATGTTGAAGGTGCTGACCCCGACGATCGATTCGGACAGTGGTACTGGATCGAGCGCCGGCTGCTCGATACCGTTGCTGCGCAGTGGCTCACCGACGACACCGGTGAACCTCTCCCCGGTGAACGGGACCCACGTCAGGCCCGCGACGGGCTCGCCGTCACGCAGGAGGCCGAGCAGGATGGCCGCCATTGGTGACCCGGCCGCATAGTTGAACGTCCCGTCGATCGGGTCGAGCACCCACACCAGTGGTGAATCGACGTCGGCGCCGCCGAACTCCTCGCCGTGCACCTCGATACCGGTCTCGCGCGTCAGCGCTTCGACCACCTGGCGTTCAATCGCGAGATCGACTTCGGTGGCGAAGTCATTGCCCTTCTTCTGCACTGCTGAGTCGGCGCGGTGACCTTCGATGAACGGCTTGGCCGCTTCGTCGAGGATCTTGGCGGCCACGGCGACCAACCCGTCGAGGTCCGCCGTATCGAGGGCCATCTATCGCGCCACCGCGGCCAGCGCCTCCGGAAGCGTGAATCGCCCGGCATACAGCGCCTTTCCGACGATCGCCCCTTCTACACCGCGGTCCGTCAGAGTCGCGATCGCGCGCAGATCGTCAAGACTCGAGACACCACCGGACGCGATCACCGGTGCGGCGGTGCGTTCGGTGACCGCCCCCAACAGCTCGAGGTTCGGACCATTGAGTGTGCCGTCCTTGGTCACATCGGTGACGACGAAACGTGAACATCCTTCGCGGTCAAGCCGTTCCAGCACCTCCCAGAGGTCACCACCGTCGGTCTCCCATCCGCGACCGCGCAATCGGTGGTCGGCTCCATCGATCTTGACGTCCAGACCGACGGCCACCTTGTCGCCGTGTTCGGCGACCGCCTTGGCGCACCAGTGCGGGTTCTCCAGCGCTGCGGTGCCGAGGTTCACCCGGGCGCAACCAGTGGCCAGTGCCGCCTTCAGCGAGTCGTCGTCGCGGATGCCGCCCGAAAGTTCCACTGCGACGTCGAGCCTGCCGACGACCTCGGCGAGTAGTTCACGGTTGTCTCCCCGACCGAACGCGGCGTCGAGGTCGACGAGGTGTATCCACTCTGCGCCGTCCCGCTGCCAGTTCATCGCGGCGTCGAGTGCCGAGCCGTACTCGGTCTCGCTGCCCGCCTTTCCCTGCATGAGCCGAACAGCGCGACCCTCCACCACGTCGACGGCTGGAAGGAGTATCAATCTCACGGCCGTCAACCTAGAGCCCCTCAACCCAATTGGCCAAAAGCGATGCGCCCGCGTCGCCACTCTTCTCCGGGTGGAACTGGGTGGCGGCCAGTGGACCGTCCTCGACTGCGGCCAGGAACGGCACCGTGTGGGTAGCCCATGTCAACAGTGCATCCGGACTGCCTTCCCACTGCTGGGCGGCATAGGAATGGACGAAATAGAACCGGATGTCGGGGTCCAGGCCCTTGAACAGCCGGGTACCCGATGGTGCGTCCACGACGTTCCAGCCCATGTGTGGGATCACCGGGGCGTCCAGCCGGATCACCGCACCCGGCCATTGACCACAGCCGGCGCTCTCCACGCCGAACTCGACCCCACGTGCGAACAGGATCTGCATACCGACACACACCCCCAGCACCGGGCGGCCCGCACTGACCCGATCGGCGATGATCTTCTCGCCACCGATCTGCCGCAGGCCCGCCATACATGCCTCGAAAGCGCCGACGCCGGGCACCACCAGACCGTCTGCGTTCATCGCCGCGTCGGCATCAGCGGTCACCTCCACGTCGGCGCCGACCCGTTCCAGGGCGCGCTGAGCCGATCGGAGGTTTCCGGAGCCGTAGTCGAGGACGACGACTTTCGCCGTCATAGGGTGCCTTTCGTCGACGGCACTCCGGTGACGCGCGGGTCGAACTCGACGGCCTGGCGAAGCGCACGGGCGACGGCCTTGTACTCCGCCTCGGTGATGTGGTGCGGGTCGCGGCCGTAGAGCACGCGAACGTGCAACGCGATGCGCGCGTTCATCGCGATGGTTTCGAACACATGCCGGTTCACCACGGTGTGGTACGGCGCCTCAGATCCCGCGATCGTGAAGTGCAGCATGTGATCCGGCTCGCCGGTGTGGACGCAGTACGGCCTGCCGGACACGTCAACCGCAGCATGCGCGAGTGATTCGTCCATCGGAATCCAGGCATCGCCGAACCTCCGGATGCCCTTCTTGTCACCCAGTGCCTGGCCCAGTGCCTGGCCGAGCACAATCGCCGTGTCCTCGATGGTGTGGTGGCCCTCGATCTCGACGTCGCCCTTGGCGCGCACGGTCAGGTCGAAGCTTGCGTGGCTGCCGAGCGCGGTCAACATGTGGTCGAAGAACGGAACGCCGGTTTCGACGCTGACGTTGCCGGTGCCGTCGAGGTCGAGTTCGACGACGATGTCGGACTCCTTGGTCTTGCGTTCGATCTTCGCGATACGAGTAATGGTCACTGTGCTCCTATGGATACGAGTTCGGTAGCTGCGAGACGGGCGCTCACGTCGAGCAGCGCATCGTTCTCCTCGGTGAGACCGGTGGTGGCGCGCAGGTATCCGGCGATGCCGACGTCACGAATCAGGACTCCGGCGTCCAGATACCGCTGCCAGGTCGCGGGGGCGTCGGCGAATTCGCCGAACAGCACGAAATTGGCGTCGCTGTCGATGACGCGAAATCCCATGCGGGTCAGGGCTTCTGCGACTCGATTGCGTTCTGCGATGAGTTTGGCCACGCTGCCGAGCGTGTCATCGGCGTGGCGGAGCGCGGCGCGGGCTGCCGCCTGCGTCACCGACGACAGGTGATAAGGCAGCCGAACCAGCAGCATCGCCTCAATGACCGCAGGGGCGGCAATGAGATAACCGAGCCGTCCGCCGGCGAACGCGAACGCCTTGCTCATGGTGCGGGTCACGACAAGCCTGCTCGGGTAATCGTCGATGAGGTTGACCGCGCTGAGTTGGCTCGAGAACTCGCCGTAGGCCTCGTCGACGATCAGCATGCCGGTACTCATCGCCTCAAGGAGGCGCCGCAGGTCGTCTAGTGAAATGCTCTGTCCAGAAGGGTTGTTCGGACTGGCCAGGAAGACGATATCCGGGTCGTACTCCTTGATCGCCTGGACCGCGACCTCGACGTCGAGGCTGAAGTCGTCGGCGCGGTTCGCGACCAGCCATCTGGTCTGAGTCCCGTCGGAGATGATGGGGTGCATCGAATACGACGGTACGAATCCGATGGCGCTGCGCCCTGGACCGCCGAAGGCCTGCAGAAGCTGCTGCAGAATCTCATTGGAACCGTTCGCCGCCCAGAGGTTCTCGACGTCCAGATCCACACCGGTTTGCGCGGTCAGATACGCGGCGAGGTCCGTGCGCAGGGCCACCGCATCGCGATCCGGGTAGCGATGCAGCTCCCCCGCGACGGCGTGGACCGACGCCGTCACGTCGTCGACGAGAGCCTTCGTCGGCGGGTGCGGGTTCTCATTGGTGTTGAGTCGCACCGGCACAGCCAGCTGGGGCGCGCCATAGGGCGACTTCCCGCGCAGGTCTTCACGCAGCGGCAGGTCGTCCAACGTCGTTTTTCGGCCGGGGGTCACGTTTCGAACCTCCGGCGTACGGCTTCGCCATGCGACGGCAGGTTCTCGGCCTCGGCAAGCGTGATCACATAGCCGGAGACGTCCTTGAGTGCGGCCTCGTCGTAGTCCACGACGTGGATACCGCGCAGGAATGTCTGCACCGACAGTCCGCTTGAGTGCCGGGCGCAGCCGGCGGTGGGCAGCACGTGGTTGGACCCCGCGCAGTAGTCGCCGAGACTCACCGGAGAGTAGGCACCGACGAATATCGCACCGGCCGAACGGATTCGGCCCGCCACTTCTCGGGCATCGACGGTCTGGATCTCCAGGTGCTCGGCAGCGTAGGCGTTGACGGTGCGGATGCCCGCGTCGAGATCGTCGACCAGCACTGTTGCTGACTGCTTACCGCGCAGTGCCGCCGCCACCCGCTCGCGGTGGATGGTGGTGGTCAGCTGATTCGCCAGTTCTCGGTCGGTGGCGTCCGCCAGGTCTGCGCTGGGGGTGACCAGCACGCTGGCGGCCATCTCGTCGTGCTCGGCCTGGCTGATCAGGTCGGCGGCCACGTGCACGGCATCCGCGGTGTGATCGGCGAGGATCGCGATCTCCGTCGGGCCCGCCTCCGCGTCGATGCCGACCTGCGAACGGCAGATCCGCTTGGCCGCGGTGACATAGATGTTGCCCGGACCGGTGATCATGTCGACAGGCGCCAACTCGGCGCCGTCGGTATCGGTGCCGCCGTACGCCAGCAGCGCGACGGCCTGCGCCCCGCCGACAGCCCATACCTCGTCGACACCCAGCAGTCGCGCCGCGGCAAGGATCGTCGGGTGCGGCAGGCCCTCAAACTGCGCCTGCGGGGGGCTCGCGATCACCAGCGAATCGACACCGGCGGTCTGGGCGGGCACCACGTTCATCACCACGCTGGACGGATAGACCGCGTTGCCGCCCGGCACGTAGAGGCCGACACGCTCGACGGGCACCCAACGCTCGGTCACTGTGGCACCCGGGGCGAGCGTCGTCGTGGTGTCGGTACGGCGTTGGTCGGCATGCACCGCGCGGGCGCGTTCGATGGCTACCTCTAGCGCCGTGCGGACATCGGATGGCAGTTCGTCGATCGCGCGCTTCAGACAAGCCGCGGGCACTCGGACCTGCGCGGGTCGCACGCCATCAAACGATTCGCCGAACTCAAGGGCGGCCTCGGCGCCGCGCGCGGCCACGGCATCGACGATGGGGCGGACCTTCGGTACGACCGCGTCGACGTCTACGCCACCGCGCGGCAACGCCGACCGCAGACCAGCAGCCGAGAGATCGGTTCCCCGCAGATCGATGCGGGACAGCAGGGGTGATGGTGCGCTCACCCAGCCATTGTCCCAGAACAGGCCAAATCGATATCGTCGCGGCAAGCGGCCGCGTCTGCGGTCAGGTGGGGCGGGCGCTCACTTGCACAGAGTGGTGATCATGGCGTTGGTGGCGTCGGCGTCCTTCAGCCGCGCGGCCTGGTCGGGATCCGCGTTCGCAATGCCGGCAACCGAGCGAGCGCCGATGTCCATGAGCTGGTTGGCGAACTTGCGCACCGGCTCCGCCAGCTCCGTCGGCGTGTCTGGCTGCAGCCGGGCCATCAGGTATTGGCCCCCGTCGAAGAGCGACACCCGTGCATTTGCCGCCACTGCCAGAACGCCGGTGACGTCTGACGGCCCGCCGGCAGGCTGCAGGTTGGTGTTGAGCTGGACGCCATTCCGAACGAGGTTGAAGGCCTCACAGACACTGCCCTTGGGGTCGTCGGTCGTGGTGCCGGTGAATACCGAGGCCTGCTCCGACTCCGAAGCTGACGACGTCGATGACGGCCCCTTCGTCAACGCCCAACCGGCCAGTCCGACGGCGACGAGCGCCACGACTAACGCCAGAACGGAAATGATGGACCCCCGTGAAGACTCCGAATGCTCAGACATGCGGCCGATAGTAGCTGCCAGTCACCGTTATACGTAGCAAACTACGGATTCGATGGCCATACGGCGCGTCCAAAACAAGATCAGTTTACTCAATGGCGCGGACACGATAATTGATTGCGCAAGAAGCTGATCATGAAAGTTAGCTAGCCGAGTGCATTCAGATCGGCTACTCGCACGTCGACCGACAATTAACGATGACGTAAAGTCAAGGTCAATTTGATGCCCTGGCGAACGTCTAGGTGCTTGCGGCCGGCTGTCAAATAGCCTTAGCTGTACGGATCATTGTTGCAGCTCAAACTCTATTTACTGCTGTTAGAGCCTATTATCGCGCTGTTGCCATTCCCAATATTGGGATTGCTGACCCATGATCGCGATCACCGACTATTTCTTGCATGGGCAAGCGTCCAATCAAGATCGATCTACGGGAGCGTTGGAATTGTCGCCGAGGTTAATAAACTTTTTCCTGTCGAATTCGATAAGTTGCTATGAAATCCCTCTACGGGGTGTCAATATGTCTGTGATCGACATCAGTCGGTTAGCTGACTACCAGAGTGAACCTTCGGTCCAGCCACTCGGCCACAGGCTTCGCGAACGGATGTCGGAGATCTCGGGGTAACTGGATCGTTCGGTTCAGGTCGATAGAAGGGTAGAAAATGTCCAGCACAAAATTCGCGGGCAAGCACCGCGCATACGCGGCACGAGGTACGGTCGCGCGACGCGCCGTCGGCGGCGCAATGGTCGGTGGGGCCATGGCCGTGGCGTTCATCGGCTTCGGTTCGATCGGAACGGCGCAAGCGCAGCCGATAGCAAATATTCCCTGCATTCCGGGCATTTGTCCGTCTCTTATTGGCTCGTCCGGCGACACCAGCTCCAGCGGCGGAGGCATCTTCGATCCGGCCCCCTTCGTCAACGCGTTCGATCCCTTCCTCGACAATCCGCTGGTCCAGGTGTTCACCTTCGGGGCGATCGGCAATGGCGCCGACGGCAATTTGGCTCATCCCGACGGCTACAACGGAGGCTGGCTGTTCGGTAGCGGCGGTGACGGTTACAGCCCGACCGCGGCGGAGGCCGCCACGCTCGGCACTCAGCCAGGCAACGGCGGTAACGCCGGCTTCTTCGGCGGCAATGGCGGGCGCGGCGGCAACGGAGCCGACGCAACTTATGGCCCCGATATTGCAGGCGTGACAGTTCAGCTCAACCCCGCGCAGAGTGGTGGTCGCGGCGGAGATGCGGGCGCCGTCGGCAATGGCGGCGCAGGCGGTGACGGCGGCGACGACAACAATCCTGGCGGGCTCCTATTGGGCGATAACAATGCAGAGGGCGGCGCGGGCGGCTTTGGCGGCTCGGGCGGGTACTACGGGATCGGCGGCGACGGCGGCGACGGCGGCGAGGCAACTGCCGTCGGGGCCAATGAGGCTGATGGCGGCGACGGCGGTGACGCCGGGAACGGTGGCACCGGCGGCGGCGACGGCGGCGAGGGTGGTGATGCCGAAACCACCGGCACTGGCACCGCCACTTCAGGCGAGGGTGGCGACGGCGGCAACGCCGATTTCGTCGGTAATGGTGGATCCGGTGGCGACGCCGGGGACGCGGAGACCGAAGGCGGCATTGCCAACGGCGGCGACGCCGGTAATGGTGGTCATGGCGGCGTTGTGTTCGGCGACGGCAGCGAGGGTGGCGACGGCGGCGACTCCACAACCGGCACCGGCACCGGCACCGGCACCGGCGGCGATGGTGGCGACGGAGGCAACGGCGGCACCGTGTTCTCCGACGGCGGCAACGGCGGCAACGGCGGCGACGCCAGCGGCGCCGGCACCGGCTCCGGCGGCAGCGCCGGCGACGGCGGCAGTGGTGGCTTCGGCGGTAACGACGGCAGCGACGGCGACACCGGTAGCGACAATCCGTAATCGTCGAAACGGTTGACACTGCACGACAAATGGCGATGCCCGTCCCCTTGTGGGGCGGGCATCGTCACGTAGTGTCCAGGTTCATGTCCGCCAAGGATCACCCCAACAACGCGCCGGGCGTCCCGATGATCTATCCGCCGATGTTCGAGCGCCTGCAGATCAAATACATGAACCCCGTAGTCAAGCGCATCGCGGGCGTCATGCCCGGTGTTGCCAAGGTGAGGCACCGCGGCCGCAAGTCCGGCAAGACCTACGAAACCGTCGTCACACCCTTCCGCAAGGGCAGCACGCTCGCAATCGCGCTGGGCCACGGAAAGACCGATTGGGTGAAGAACGTGCTCGCCGCGAACGAGGCCGACGTGCTCTTCGGCTCCCGCACGGTCCACATCGTCAACCCGCGAATCCTGCCCGCGGGTAGCGGCGGCGCCGACGACCTACCGTTCATGGCCCGCACGCAGGCGAAGAAGATGGCTATCTTCGTCGCCGATATCGCATGACCGCTATCGCGTGAACACCGTCTTGTCCGACAACGTGGGCAGACGTCAGGGGCGCGGCACGCGATGCATTACGGGCATTCTTTAGCGAACGTTCAACTATTCTTGAGTGACCTTTCAAGTAAAGTCAAGGGATGCCGCGCCCAGACCGGAGCCGCACCGCTTTAGTCGACGCCGCCGCCATGCTTTTTCGCAGGCAGGGGTATGCCGCGACCGGTGTGAATCAGATTTTGGAAGTCGCCGACGTCAAGGCGGGATCGCTGTACCACCACTTCCCCGACGGCAAGCAGCAGTTGGCCGCGGCCGTGGTGGAAGGTACGGGAACCGACATCGAAACGCGGCTGCGGCAGTTTCTCGACAGCGGGTTGCCCGTGACCGACATCGTCGACGGCTGGATAGACCTGATGTCTTCTGGACTTGCGCTTGATTGTCGCGACGGCTGCCCGATCGAACCGATCGCGACCGAATCGGTGAACGCGAGTCCGCTTGTTCGGTCCGCGTCGGCCCGGGCGTTTCAGTCCTGGCAGATGGCCATCGCCGACCGATTGCGCGATGACGGCTGGGCCGAGGCCGAATCCGATGAGACGGCGCTCGCCGTCATCGCGCTCATCGAAGGGGCTCTGATCCTGTCGCGCATTTCGGGAGACAGCGCCGCGCTCAACGCCGCGAAAGCCGGGACGCGGGCGCTGCTCACCAAATAACTACTTGCACAATTGCGTTAGGTCGGCGCTCACCTGGTCCGCGGCCCGCAGTCGTTCGGCCTGCGAAGGATCATCGTTCGTGGTGCCGGCTGTCGCGTTCGCTCCGATATCCATCAAGTAGTCGGCGAATTCGCGGACCTTCTGCGCCACAGGTTCCGGTGTCGCCGGATCCAGCCGCGCCATCAGATACTGCCCGCCGTCGAAAAGCGATACCCGGGCGTTGGCGGCGACGGCCTGTGCGCCCGTGACATCTGCCGGCCCGCCGGCAGGCATCAGATTGGTGTTGACCGAAACGCCGCGCCGCACAACGTCGACGGCGGTACAGGCCTTGGCCTTGGCCGCCGCGATCTGGTCCATGCTGTAGTCCGTCTTGGCATAGTCCGACCGGTAAAGCGCCCAACCGGCCACACCGAGCGCGGTGGCCGCCACCAGCAGACTGATGATGGTCAGCACAATGAGGCGGCGCGATTCGACGTTCACGAAGGCCCTAGAGATCCAGACCGATGTCCAGCACGGTCACCGAGTGGGTGAGAGCCCCGACAGCGAGGTAGTCCACGCCGGTACCGGCGTACTCGGCCGCAGTGTCGAGCGACAATCCGCCTGAGGATTCCAACTTGGTTGCCGGCGAGCGAGAATCGCGGCGCTGCACCGCGATCTGTGTCTGCCAGACCGGGAAGTTGTCGAGCAGTATCAATGCCTCATCCCCGAGATTTTCGGCGAATACTTCGTCGAGTTGCTCCAGGGAGTCGACCTCGACCTCGCACGGCAGATTCGGCGCAGCTGCCCGCACCGCGTGCAGCGCAGCCACCACCGAGCCTGCGGAGGCGACGTGGTTGTCCTTGATCAGCGCGGCGTCGCCCAACCCCATTCGGTGGTTCACGCCGCCGCCGACGCGTACCGCGTATTTCTGCAGAGCTCGCAGTCCGGGCAGCGTCTTGCGGGTATCACGGATCTTTGCCCCGGTGCCCTCGACGGCAGCCACCCAGGCCGCGGTCGTGGTGGCGATACCCGATAGGTGACACACCAGGTTCAGCGTGGTCCGTTCGGCGGTCAGTAGTCCTTGCGTGGGCGCCTCGACGGTCAGCACGATCCCGCCCGCCTCCAGCCGCTCGCCATCGTCGACACGGTGCTTGACGACGTATTCGCCAGTGCCCAGCACCTCGTCGAGTACCAACAGCGCAATGTCCACACCGGCGACGACGCCCGGCTGGCGGGCGACCATCGACGCCGTCGTCGTCGCATCCGCGCGCACCGTCGCGAGCGTGGTGACATCGGGGCCGTACCGCAGGTCTTCCTCGAGGCCGCGGGTGATCAGCCGCCGGGCTTCACTCAACTCGTCAGCGTTGAGTTCCATCAGGCGCAGACCACCGCGGGCACCAGGCTGCGGGCCATCGCCGGATCGGTGTTCGGATGGTCGGCGCGATGATGGCAGCCCCGCGATTCCGTGCGCTCCAGTGCGGCTGCCATGACCGCACCGGCCGCGGTGGTCAGCGCAATATCCTCGAAATCCTTGCGTGAGTCCAGCTTTCGTGGTCCGGCAGTCTCCAATACCTGTGACAGCGTGCGCAACCCGTCTTCGTCACGGACAACCGCCGCGTATCGAGTCATCGCCCGCTGCAGATCCGCGCGCGGCACCGCACGTCGAACGCCGGTCTCCGGGAGCACAGCGGTCGACGATCCGGCATCGGAAGCGTGTGCAGCGGCCGCCTTTCCGGCCCGGCCGCCGATCACAAGGCCCTCGAGCAGACTGTTGGAGGCCAGCCGGTTTGCCCCGTGCATACCCGTGCGGGCGACCTCCCCCGCCGCGAAAAGGCCCGCCAGCGCGGTGCGCCCGTGCACATCGGTGACCACACCACCGCAGCTGTAGTGCGCACCCGGAAGGACGGGGATGGGCTGACGCGTCGGATCGATGCCCGCCTCCTGGCATGCCGCGGTGACCGTGGGAAAGCGCTTCTTGAATCCTTTGATGCCGCGGGCGTCGAGGTAAACGAAAGGATCGCCGGTCTCGGTCATCCGTGCGTCGATCGCCGCGGCGACGACGTCGCGTGGTGCCAGATCTCCCATCGGATGTACACCTTCGGTGACCGAACGTCCCCGTGAATCAACGAGAACCGCACCTTCACCACGAACCGCCTCGGTGATCAGCGGCCGGCGCCCACCCGCATGTCCGTCGAACAGCATCGTCGGGTGAAACTGGATGAACTCGAGGTCAGACACAGCCAGCCCGGCCCACGTCGCCAGCGCGACACCGTCGCCGGTCGAGCCCTCGGGATTCGTGGTCGCCGAGTAGAGGTGCCCGAGTCCGCCGGTCGCCAGGATCACCGATCGCGTGTGGACGATCCCGGGGCCATCGTCGTTGAGCGTGAACACTCCCGTGACTGCGCCGTCTTCGTGCAGGACCTCCAGCGCAACATGGTTGCGACGGATGTCGAGCCGCGCCGCAGCTTCGTCGAGGGCGCGCTGGACCTCCGCACCGGTCGCGTCGCCGCCGGCATGGATGATCCGCCGGCGCGAATGGCCCCCCTCGCGGGTCAGTGACCATTGTCCCGGCGCCGCTTCGTCGAAGCGCGCGCCGTCATCGACGAGGTCGCGCACGGCGCGGTAACCGTCGACGACGATGGAACGCACCACCTCCGGATCACACAGTCCAGCGCCCGCAGCCAATGTGTCGGCCACATGCGCGTCGACCGAATCGTCTGTTTTCGGCAGCACCACAGCGATGCCGCCCTGCGCGTAAAACGTGGCGGTGTCGCCGGCCTTGCTGAGCACCATCACCTTTTGACCCCGACGGTGCGCGGCAAGCGCGGCACACAGACCGGCCACGCCGGTGCCGATCACGACGACGTCGGCGCGCTGCTGCCAGTATCCGCGACCGCCGCAAGCGGCTTGGCGGCTCATTCGCCGCCGCCGGGTTGGCCGATCTCGATCATCCGGAGCACGCTGTCACGCCCCAGCTTGGCGGTCTCGGGATCCACGTGGACTTCGTCCTGACCCTCGACCAGGCAGCGCAGCAGCGCGGCGGGGGTGATCATCTTCATGAATTTGCACGACGCGCGATCGTTCACCGCGCGGAAATCGACTTCCGGTGCGGCGCGCCGCAACTGGTGCAACATCCCGACCTCGGTGGCGACCAGCACCTGGCGGGCCCGGGTGTCCCGAGCGGCGTCCAGCATGCCGCCGGTGGACAGGATCTTGACCCGGTCCTCGGGGAATGCGCCTTCCCCTGCCAGGTACAGAGCCGAAGTGGCACAACCGCATTCGGGGTGGACGTAAAGCTCGGCGTCGGGGTGGGCACGGGCCTGATCGGCCAGCTCGTCGCCGTTGATGCCGGCGTGCACATGGCATTCGCCGGCCCAGACGTGGAGATTCTTGCGCCCGGTCACCCGGCGCACGTGGGCACCGAGGAACTGGTCCGGGCAGAACAACACCTCACGATCGGCGGGGATCGACGCGACCACCTCGACGGCATTCGAGGAGGTGCAGCAGATATCGGTCTCGGCTTTCACCGCGGCAGTGGTGTTGACGTAGGACACCACCACCGCCCCTGGATACTCGGCCTTCCAGGCGCGCAGTTCGTCGGCGGTGATCGAGTCGGCAAGCGAGCATCCGGCCCGCTGGTCGGGAATGAGCACCGTCTTGTCCGGGGACAGGATCTTGGCGGTTTCGGCCATGAAGTGCACGCCGCAGAACACGATCGTGTCCTCGGGTACCTCGGCTGCGATCCGGGACAGCGCCAGCGAATCGCCGACGTGGTCGGCGACGTCCTGGATAGCAGGCAACTGGTAGTTGTGCGCCAACAGCGTCGCCCCGCGCAGATCGGCAAGGCGGCGGACCTCGTCGGCCCATTGCTGATCGCCGTCGACGCCGGAAAATCCGGTGGGACCGGCGACTATCCGGTCCGCCAAATCGTTAGCGGGCATGCGATCCAGAACCGTCATAGCCGCCTCCTTAGGCATATCGAGGTTTTCGACTTACAATCGAAAACATGGCCCATATTAGCACCGAGCACGAGGTGCTGGCTGCCGTGTTCCAGGTTCGTGCGGTCGACTCTCCGAAACCTGCACTTCACGTGCTGTTGTGGCAGCGTGCACGGGAACCGGAGGCCGGAAAGTGGGCCCTTGCCGGCGGCCGCCTCCGCGACGACGAGGACCTGACCAGCTCCGTTCGGCGACAGCTCGCCGAGAAAGTCGACCTGCGTGAGGTTGCTCACCTCGAACAACTTGCCGCCTTCTCCGACCCGAACCGAGTTCCGGGCACCCGCACCATCGCCTCGACGTTCCTAGGGCTGGTGCCCTCCCCGGCAACACCTGAACTGCCGCCCGACACCCGTTGGCATCCGGTGAACGATTTGCCAGCGATGGCCTTCGACCACGGACCTATGGTCGAGCACGCCCGCGCTCGGCTGGTCGCCAAGCTGTCCTACACGAATATCGGGTTCGCCTTGGCACCAACAGAGTTCGCAGTGTCGACGCTGCGGGACATCTACAGCGCGGCGCTGGGCCACCCGGTTGACGCCACCAACCTGCAACGCGTGCTGGAGCGGCGCAACGTCATCACCCGCACCGGTACGACGGCGCGGTCGGGGCGCAGCGGCGGGCGCCCTGCCGCGCTGTACCGGTTCACCGACTCCCAGTACCGCGTGACCGATGAATTCGCCGCGCTACGCCCGCCGGGGTGAGTCGGCTGGCTTCTTAACGCTCTCTTAAGCAACAATGGCCGGATGGATCTGGGCAGCGTCGCGCCAGCAGCTGGTGCAGAGTGGATCGGGCACGTCCCCCACGAGGAACTGGTGCGAGGTACCCGTCCGCCGCTGCCCTCCGACGACCCGTTCTACGAGCCACCCACGGGCTACCAGCACGCCACCCCGGGAACCGTCCTGCGCAGCCGGGACGTTGAGCTCGCGTTCATGGGCCTGATCCCGCAGCGTGTGCAGGCCACCCAGCTGCTGTATCGGACCACCGACATGCACGGCGGGGCCGATGCGGCGGCGACCACGGTGATCGTGCCCGCCGAGCGCGCCCCAGCGGCCGTGACGCCCGTCATCTCCTACCAATGCGCGATCGATGCCGTCACGTCGCGCTGCTTCCCGTCGTACGCCCTACGGCGCCACGCGCACGCGACGGGTGCGGTCGCCCAGTTCGAGTTCCTCCTGGTGGCCGCCTGCCTCGCTGAGGGCTGGGCGGTGTCGATACCCGACCACGAGGGCCGCCTCGGGATGTGGGGAGCACCGTACGAACCCGGCTACCACGTTCTCGACGGATTGCGCGCCGCAGTCGGCACCAAGCGGCTGGGATTGTCGCCGGACGCGCAGATCGGCCTCTGGGGCTATTCCGGCGGTGGACTCGCCACCGCATGGGCCGCCGAGATGAGCGGCACCTACGCGCCGGAACTGAACGTCGTCGGGGCGGTGCTCGGCTCCCCTGTCGGGGATCTCGGCCACACCTTCCGCCGACTCAACGGCACCTTCGCGTCCGGGTTGCCCGCACTCGTCGTCGCCGCGCTCGCGCACATCTACCCCGACCTCGACCGGATCATTCAGGAGCACGTCACAGAAGAGGGCAAGGTGCTTCTCGAGCGCCTGCACACGATGACGACCGCCGAGGCGATGGTCCGGATGGCCAAAAAAGACATGGGCGATCTGCTCGACCGGCCCCTTGAAGAGATCCTCAACAGCCCCGAGGTGCAGCACGTTTTCGCCGACATCAAGCTCGGCGTCGCGGTGCCGACGCCACCGGTGCTGATCGTGCAGGCGGTCCACGACCAGTTGATCTCGGTCGGTGACATCGACGAACTGGCCGACACGTACAGGTTGGGTGGTGCGTCGGTGACCTACCACCGCGACATGTTCAGCGAGCATATGCTGCTGCACCCGATGTCGGCACCCATGGCACTGCGCTGGCTCATCGACCGGTTCGCCGGAAAGCCTCTGTCGGAGCACATGGTTCGGACGAAGTGGCCGACGCTACTGAACCCGATGACCTACGTCGGCATGGCCAGGCTGGCGAAAATCGTCGCCAAGGTTGTCACTGGCCGGACGGTAGAACGTTCCCCGCTGTGAGGATCGCGCGGTCGAGTTCGTTGTCGACGGGCGGCCACGCCCCCAGGTCATCACGGGAGACCGTCGCCGCGATCAGCGAGTAGACCAGCGCTGCGATTGCCGCGGGGAACAGGATCGTCAGGGCGATCAGCAACGGCGAGTGCCCGAAGAACACCTGCGGCGCCTCGATCACGTAGTGCACCCGATGCTCGGGTGAAACGGGCGCGGCGCCTACATCGATCGTTCCGTACCGCCAATGCACCAGTACCGCACCGACTCCCGATGCCACACCCGCGGCCACAGCGGATCCGAAAGCGAGCGCCGTGACCATTAAGGGACCGCGGTGTACCCGCCATTGCCACGCCAGGACGGCCGCGACGACAGCCATCACGCACAGCATGCCGACGACCAGGAAGGCGGCGACGAAGAAGTGGTCGGCCTCGGTGCCGAGGTGCGCCCGAACCCGCTCGCCGCTCTTGGTCAGTGCCACCACGCCGTGCACCGCCGGCGCCAGCCACGCCCACAGCGCGCCGATCACCACGCCGGTCAACGCGAGACCGATCACGACCGTCGACGCCGCGCGTCCACGCGAAATCCGCGGCGGGGCAAGTTCATTCATCGCTGCTCCAGATCCTTCGAGTCCGTGAGACCGTGCCGCGAACATTTGGCCGACCAGCCGTCCGGTCGCACCTGCACGATCATCCGTCGTCCGCATTCCGCGCAGAACCTGGGCGGCTCGAGACCCAGCTGTGCTGCCGCAGGCTGCGCCGTGCCGTCGGCCTCGCCGGTATAGACGTTGAACGCCATCACTTAAAGTTCTACAGGCTGGCGTTGAGCGCCTTGATGGGCATCTGCAGATCCTCGAGCAGTTCCAGATCGGCCTCGGCCGGGCGGCCCAGCGTCGTCAGGTAATTGCCCACGATCACGGCATTGATGCCGCCGAGAATGCCCTGTTTGGCACCCAGGTCGCCCAGCGTGATCTCCCGACCACCTGCGAACCGGAGCATGGTGCGCGGCAGCGCGAGCCGGAAGGCCGCGACGGCCTTGAGCGCCTCGGAGGCCGGCAGCACGTCCAGGTCGCCGAACGGTGTGCCCGGCCGTGGGTTGAGGAAGTTCAGCGGCACCTCGTGCGGATCGAGCTCTGCGAGGTTGGCGGCGAACTCCGCGCGCTGTTCCAGCGTTTCGCCCATGCCGAGGATGCCGCCGCAGCAGACCTCCATGCCCGCCTCGCGGACCATCTGCAGGGTGTCCCACCGCTCTTCCCAGCTGTGGGTGGTGACGACGTTGGTGAAGAACGACCGCGCGGTCTCCAGATTGTGGTTGTAGCGGTGTACGCCCATCTCCGAAAGGCGCTCGACCTGATCCTGGCTCAGCATGCCCAGCGAGCAGGCGATCTGGATGTCGACCTCGTTGCGGATGGCCTCGATGCCCGCAGCCACCTGCGCCAACAGTCGCTCGTCAGGGCCTCGGACAGCCGCGACGATGCAAAATTCGGTGGCACCGGACTTCGCGGTCTGCTTGGCGGCCTCAACCAGGCTCGGAATATCAAGCCAAGCACTGCGCACCGGCGATGCGAAAAGCCCTGACTGCGAACAGAAGTGACAGTCTTCGGGGCAGCCGCCGGTCTTGAGGCTGATGATGCCCTCGACCTCGACGTCAGGTCCGCACCACTTCATTCGGACTTCGTGGGCAAGCGCGAGGAGTTCGTCGAGGTTTTCATCGGGCAGCTGCAGCACCTGCAGCGTCTGATCCTGGTCGAGGCCTTCGCCGCGCTCCAGTACCTGGTCGCGTGCCTTCGCCAGAATATCGCTCACCCGTGGGTCCTCTCGTAGAGCTCGAACACGTCGGCGAGCCGACAATTGAACACCGTTCAGGTTAGGCTACCGGTGTGCAGCTCCACAAACGCGACGTGGTCGAGGCGGCGGCGACGCTGCTGGACGAATATGGCATCGCCGACCTCACGATGAGACGTCTCGCGCGGGAGCTGAGCGTGTCCCCCGGCGCCCTGTACTGGCATTTTGCCAACAAGCAGGAGCTGCTCGGCGCCATTTCCGACCGGATTCTCGACGGTGTGCCGTCCGCACACGGCGTCGTCGACGTGTGCAATCGGCTTCGCGACGCACTGCTGTCGCACACCGACGGTGCCGAACTCGTGTCCGCCAGCTTCGCCGCCGGTCAGTCGTCGGCGATGAAGCAGATTCTGGCGGCCCTGACCGAGGCGGTGTCCGACGACGGCGTCGACACAGCCCATGCCGAGCTGGCTGCCCGCACCGTCGTCTACTACGTGCTCGGCTTCACCGTGGACGAGCAGTCACGCTTGCAGTGGGATGCGGCGGGCGCCGAGCTGCCCGAGTGGCAGTCGGTGCTCACCGACGACGCCAATGCGCGGTTCGGGTTCGGCCTTCGCCTGTTCGTCGATGGAATCAACGTTTCCCAGGCGATCTACGAGTAGACGTGATCACCGTCGACGATGTGCGACGTATCGCCTCGACCCTGCCGAGGTCCTACGAGGCGGTGGTGCGCGACGAGATCAGGTTCCGGGCGGGTCGGCTGGTTTATGCCGCGTTCTCGCGGGACGAGACGGTGCTGGGCGTGGGCTTTCCCAAGGAGGAGCGCGCGGCGATGGTGGCCGCAGAACCAGACAAGTTCATGCTGCCGCGCCAGTCGGAGATGCGATACAACTGGATTCTGGTGCGTCTCGACGCGATCGATCTCGACGAGCTCCGCGAGCTGGTGATCGACGGCTGGCGGATGTGCGTTCCGAAAAGCGTTGGGAAGACGATCGTTTAGATCCGGTACTCGCGCTTCGAGTCACCGTCCCAATGGCGCAGGCCCACAACGGTTGCAGACAGCTGATGCGACACACTCCGCAGCGCCAGCGCCGGTTTCAGTTGGTCGGCTGCCACCCGGCGCGCCAGCGTCACATGCGGCGTCCACTGGCCCGGTTGCGAGTGCGGCAACGGACCGGTCGGCATATGCGGCTCGCAGACGCTCTGTACCTCGGCGTGAAGTGACAGCAGCGTGGCCGACGGCACGACCAGCCGCACCAGCGTGAAGTCCCGCCGACCGAAGAGCATGGGTGCGCCGATGATGCAGTCAAGCGGCAGCAGACGTAACACCGGCCGCAGGGCGTCATTCACCGATTCGTCCATGCTCTCGGCCACCGCCAGGGTGGCGTGCGGTCTGTTGCTTGGCGATCTGTGTGCGGCCTGGCTCCGCACACCGGCTTCGGTGAGGTCGTCCCAGATGCTCCGAATCGCCGCATCGGCGTCCCGGTCGAACAGCAACTCGACGGAATGCACCACTTCAGGCTCCGAGACCGGCGACCCACGCCGGATCGAACGCCGATGCGCTGACGGCCTCGAACTCGGTGGCGCTCATGGCACCCAGGCCCGCGGGTAGCACCGCGCGCAGCGGAGCCAGCCGCCCCAGCGCCTCACGATTGCCCTCCTCGGCAGGGCCCGGAATGGACGGCCACGCACCGATCACCAGGCCTGCGCACGGAATCTGCTGGCAAGCAAGCGATTCCAATGTCAGCGCGGTGTGGTTCAGTGTGCCAAGCCCCGCGGCTACGACGACGAGCACCGGCGCGCCCAGATCGGTCGCGACGTCGCGCAGCGTCACGCCGTCCTCGCCAAGCTCGACGAGCAGACCGCCTGCACCTTCCACCAATACCAGCTCGGCTCCCCCATCACGGGCCTCGTCCACCGACCCGACCAGCTCGACGCGCGTTGGCAACGCCAGGCCAGCCCGTTGCGCGGCGGCCACCGGGGCCAGCGGCTCCGGATACCGCCACGAACCACGAAGGTCGGTCACACCGGAGAGCCGTGCGATGTCGGCCAGGTCGTCGTCGGCAGGGCTGCCGGTCTGAACCGGTTTGCACACCGCGACGTCGATGCCGGCCAGCCGCGCATGACAGGCCAGCGCCGCCGTCGCCATTGTCTTGCCGACGCCGGTATCAGTTCCGGTGACGACGAGAGTGCTCACGCGCCTGCGGAGAGCACGTTGGTGAGAACCTCACGCGCCAAGGCCATCTCGTCCTCCGAAAGAGATGCCCGGGCAGTGAGCCGCAACCGGGAGGTACCCGCCGGCACAGTCGGTGGCCGGAAGCAGCCGACGCGGACGCCGCGGTCCAGACACGACACAGCGGCGGCCAATGCCACCTCTGGCTCACCCAGGATCACCGAGACGACCGCCGAGTCGGGTCGCTCATCAAGGTCGCACACCGCGGCAAGCGCGGCCGCGTGGTCGAGCACCGCCTGCGCGCGCCACGGCTCGGCGATCAACACATTCAGCGCCGCCCACGCCGCCCCCACCGCGGCCGGGGCCAGTCCCGTGTCGAAGATGAAGGGCCGCGCGGCATCGATGAGATGGTCGCGCACGCCCGCCGGCCCGAGCACCACGCCGCCTTGGCTGCCCAGCGCCTTGGACATCGTCGTCGTCACCACCACGTCCGGCGCACCCGCCAAGCCGACTTCGTGCACCAGTCCGCGCCCGCCGGTCCCCCGCACACCGAGTGCGTGCGCCTCGTCGACCACGAGAAGTGCGCCGTGGCGACGGCACACGTCGTGCAGTGCCCTCAGGGGTGCCAGCACGCCGTCCGCGGAGAACACCGCGTCGGTCACGACGACCGCACGTTCCTCGGCACGAGTGGCCAGCGCCGTCTCGACGGCCGCGACATCGCGATGCGGGGTCACCACCACCCGGGCCCGCGACAGGCGGCACGCGTCGACCAGGGAGGCGTGTGTCAGTGCGTCCGACACCAGCAGCGAGCCCGCGCCGGACAGCGACACGACCGCGCCCAGGTTCGCGGTGTAGCCCGAGGAGAACACCAGCGCCGACTCGGTGCCGACGAAATCGGCGAGCGCGTACTCAAAGCCTTCGTGAATCTCGGTATTGCCGGTGACCAGCCGCGATCCGGTCGACCCGGCGCCCCAGGTTCGTAGTGCGGCCACGCCACCCTCGATGACATCCGGATGCTGCGAAAGGCCGAGATAGTCGTTGGAGGCCAGGTCGAGTTCGGCGCCGACCGGCGGGCGGGCCCGCAGAGACCGCCGCAGACCGGCGGCGCGGCGCTGCTGGGCGACCTCGTCGAGCCAGGCCAGCGGTGAAAGACCGGTGCGCGTCACCCTGCTCCTCCCGGTAATTGAACACCGTTCAGGTTAGTGCACGCGCCACGCCGACCATCGCCGAGGTGATCTGTCCGATCTCCTCCGGCGTGCAGATGTAGGGCGGCATCGCGTAGATCAGGTTGCGGAACGGCCGCAGCCAGACCCCGTGGTCCAACGCGGCGGATGTCGCGACCCGCAGGTCGACGGGTCGATCCAGCTCGATGACGCCGATCGCTCCGAGCACCCGCACGTCAGCCACGCCCGGCAGCGACTCGGCGGGTGCCAGTCCGTCGCGCAGACCCGCCTCGATCGAGTGCACCGTCGAACGCCAGTCGCCGGCGAGCAGCAGCTCAACCGAGGCCACCGAGACCGCGCATGCCAGCGCGTTGGCCATGAAGGTCGGGCCGTGCATCAGTGCGCCTGCGTCACCGGAGCTGATCGTGTGCGCAATCTGATTGGTGCACAGCGTCGCGGCCAGGGTGAGATAGCCGCCGGTCAGTGCCTTTCCGACGCACATGATGTCGGGCGTGACCCCGGCATGGTCGGCGGCGAAGAGTTCTCCGGTGCGGCCGAAGCCGGTGGCGATTTCGTCGAAGATCAGCAGCACGTCGTGGCGATTGCAGATGGCGCGCAGGCCGGCCAGATATTGCGGATCGTGGAACCGCATCCCACCCGCGCCCTGCACCACCGGCTCGACGATCACGGCGGCCAGTTCGTGGGCATGTTCGGCCAGAAGCTGCTCGAAGTCCTCGATGTAGGCGGCGTCGTAGTCGGTCGGTACCTGCGGGGCGAATATCTGCGGGACCAACACGTCGTTCCACAGCTCATGCATTCCCCCGTCGGGGTCGCAGACGCTCATCGGGGTGAAGGTGTCGCCGTGGTAGCCGCCGCGCCACGTCATCAGCCGGTGTTTGTCCCACCGTCCTGCGCTGCGCCAGTACTGCAGCGCCATCTTGACCGCGACCTCCACTGAGACCGAGCCCGAGTCGATGAAGAAGACCGTGTCGAGGCCGTCCGGTGTGAGTTCCACCAACAGCTGCGCGAGCCGGGCCGCTGGTTCGTGGGTCAGCCCGCCGAACATGACGTGGTTCATCGTGGCCAGCTGATCAGTGATGGCCGCATCCAGAACCGGGTGGCCGTGCCCGTGGATGGCGGTCCACCAGGACGCCATCGCGTCGAGAACGCGCAGCTCTTGTCCGTCGCGGCGCAGCGTCAGCCAGGCACCGTCGGCGCCCACTGCGACCTGCGGGGCCAATGCCTCGGCACCGATCGTGCTGTAGGGATGCCAGACGTGGGCAGCGTCGATTGCGCTGATCTCGGCGGGCGTCATTGCTGCCACCTTCGGTAGATTATCCGCTGACCATGATGACCCTCGCCCCTCCCCGGCCGGCGCCAGCGACCGAACCGGGACCACCATCACGCGCAGCGAACGCTGCGAAGACCGCGCGCGCGTCCGAAAGCTACCGCCACGACCTCGACGGGCTGCGCGGTGTCGCGATCCTGCTCGTCGCGGTATTCCACGTGTGGTTCGGCCGCGTCTCCGGTGGTGTGGACGTCTTCCTTGCGCTGTCGGGATTCTTCTTCGGCGGTCGCCTGCTGCGCACCGCGATGACGCCCGGCGCATCGCTGTGGCCGGTAGGTGAGGTCACCCGGCTGGTTCGGCGGCTGCTGCCCGCACTGGTGGTGGTCCTCGCAGCCGCGGCGGTGCTGACCATCCTCATTCAGCCCGAAACCCGTTGGGAGACATTCGCAGACCAGAGTCTGGCGAGCCTGGGTTACTACCAGAACTGGGAGTTGGCGCGCACCGCGTCGGACTACCTTCGTGCCGGTGAGGCGGTCAGTCCGCTGCAGCACATCTGGTCGATGTCGGTGCAGGGCCAGTTCTACATCGCCTTCCTCGCGCTGATCTTCGGGTGCGCCGTGTTGTTTCGCCGGATCTTCGGTCGCCACATGCGGATCGCGTTCATCGTGCTGCTGAGCGCGTTGACCGTCGCGTCGTTCGTCTACGCGATCTTCGCTCACAACGCCGATCAGGCCACCGCGTACTACAACAGCTTCGCGCGGGCATGGGAGTTGCTGCTCGGCGCCCTGGTCGGCGCGCTGGTGACGAACCTTCGCTGGCCCATGTGGCTGCGGACGACGGCCGCGGTGATCGCACTGGCCGCGATCCTGGCGTGCGGCGCATTGATCGACGGCGTGCACGAGTTCCCAGGGCCGTGGGCACTGGTGCCGGTCGGCGCGACGATGCTGTTCATCTTGTCCGCGGCGAACCGGGTCGCCGATCCGCACACCGGCGGTCGTATGCCCGCCCCCAACCGACTGTTGGCCACCGCGCCGTTCGTCGCGCTGGGCGCCATGGCGTACTCGCTGTATCTCTGGCACTGGCCGCTGCTGATCTTCTACCTGTCCTACACCGGGTATCCCCACGTCAACTTCGTCGAGGGCGCCGTCGTGTTGGTGGTGTCCGGCGTGCTCGCCTGGCTGACCACGAAGTACGTCGAGAACCCGCTGCGCTACCGCGCGCCGACGTCGTCGACCCCGGCCGTGCCGTTGCGCACCCGGTTGCGGAGGCCGACGATGGCGCTCGGCTCGGTGGTCGTCCTACTGGCGGTGGCGCTGACGGCGACGTCGTTCACCTGGCGCGAGCACGTGACCATCGAACGCTCCACCGGTAAAGAGCTGTCCGGACTGTCGTCACGCGACTACCCCGGCGCCCGCGCGCTGCTCGACAAGGCCAAGGTGCCGAAGCTACCGATGCGCCCGACGGTGCTCGAGGCCAGGAAGGACCTCCCCCGCACCACCGAGGACGGCTGCATCAGTGACTTCGACAACGTCGGCGTCGTCAACTGTACCTACGGCGACGAAACGGCTTCCCGCACCATCGCACTCGCGGGTGGTTCCCATGCCGAACACTGGATCACCGCGCTGGACCTGCTCGGACGGATGCACAACTTCAAGGTGGTCACCTATCTGAAGATGGGCTGTCCGTTGACCACCGAGGAGGTTCCGCTGGTCATGGGCGACAACCGCCCGTATCCGAAGTGTCACGAGTGGAACGAGCGGGTGATGGACAAGATCATCGCCGACCGCCCTGACTACGTATTCACCACTGCGACGCGACCGTGGAACATCAAACCGGGTGACGTCATGCCGGCCAACTACCTCGGTATCTGGCAGACATTGTCCGACAACAACATTCCGATTCTCGCGATGCGCGACACCCCGTGGCTCGTGCGCAACGGTCAGCCGTACTTCCCCGCCGATTGTCTGGCCGAAGGCGGCAACGCCATCTCCTGCGGAGTCAAGCGTTCTGACGTACTGTCGCCCTATAACCCCACATTGGACATCGTCGCGAAGTTCCCGTTGCTCGAGCCGCTGGATATGAGCGACGCGGTGTGCCGCAAGGACATCTGCCGCGCGGTAGAGGGAAACGTGTTGCTGTATCACGATGCTCATCACATCTCCACCACCTACATGCGCACGATGACCGCTGAGCTCGGCAGGCAGATCGCGGGCGCCACCGGTTGGTGGGTCGACTGATGGCATCCGACGCGCCGGCGTCGGTACTCACCGTCTGGCCGGGGACCGCCTATCCCCTCGGTGCCACCTATGACGGTGCAGGCACGAACTTCTCGCTGTTCTCGGAAGTCGCCGACCGGGTGGAGCTGTGCCTGATCGGCAAGGACGGCAGTGAGGAGCGCGTCAACCTCGACGAGGTCGACGGCTACGTCTGGCACTGCTATCTGCCCACCGTCACCCCGGGGCAGCGTTACGGCTTCCGGGTGTACGGTTCGTGGGACCCTTCCGCCGGAGATCGGTGCGATCCGAGCAAGTTGCTGCTCGACCCCTACGGGAAGTCCTTTTACGGCGACTTCGACTTCAGCCAGGCGCTGTTCTCCTACGACTTGAACGCCGAGGACCTGGCCAGCGGTGGGACGCCGCCGATGGTCGACTCGCTTGGCCACACCATGACGAGTGTCGTGATCAACCCCTACTTCGACTGGGCATCCGATCGCGCGCCCCGTACGCCGTACCACGAGACCGTCATCTACGAGGCGCACGTCAAGGGCATGACGCGGACCCATCCCGGCATTCCCGAGGATATGCGCGGGACCTACGCGGGGCTCGCGCATCCGGTGATCATCGACCATCTCAAGTCGCTGAACGTCACCGCCATCGAACTCATGCCGGTGCACCAGTTCTTGCACGACCATCGGCTGATCGACCTCGGACTTCGAAACTACTGGGGCTACAACACTTTCGGATTCCTCGCACCTCATTACGAATATGCGGCCAACAAGCACGCCGGCGGCGCGGTCGCAGAGTTCAAGGCGATGGTCCGGACCTTCCACGAGGCCGGCATCGAGGTGATCCTCGACGTCGTCTACAACCACACAGCCGAAGGCAACCACCTCGGCCCGACGATCAGTATGCGCGGCATCGACAACGCGGCGTACTACCGGCTGATGGACGACGACAAGCGGCTGTACCGCGACTTCACCGGCACCGGTAACAGCCTCAACCCCCGGCATCCGCACACGCTGCAGCTGATCATGGACTCGCTGCGGTACTGGGTGCTGGAGATGCACGTCGACGGGTTCCGCTTCGACTTGGCGGCCGCGCTGGCCCGCGAGTTCTACGAAGTCGACCGGCTGAGCGCGTTCTTCGATCTCGTACAGCAGGACCCGGTGATCAGTCAGGTCAAGCTGATCGCCGAACCGTGGGACGTCGGCGAGGGCGGTTATCAAGTCGGCAACTTCCCAGGTTTGTGGACCGAATGGAACGGGAAGTACCGCGACACTGTGCGCGATTACTGGCGGGGCGAGCCCGCAACCCTAGGCGAATTCGCTTCCCGGCTGACCGGGTCGTCGGACCTCTACGAGGCGACCGGCCGGCGGCCCGGTGCGAGCATCAACTTCGTCACCTGTCACGACGGTTTTCCGCTTGCAGACCTGGTGTCGTACAACGAGAAACACAACGAGGCCAACGGCGAGGACAACCGCGACGGCGAGAGCCACAACAGGTCGTGGAACTGCGGCGTCGAAGGGCCTACCGAGGACCCGGAGATCCTCGCGCTCCGCGGCAAGCAGATGCGCAACATCATGGGCACGTTGATGTTGTCCCAGGGCACCCCGATGATCTCTCACGGCGATGAGATCGGGCGCACACAGCGGGGCAACAACAATGTCTACTGCCAGGACGGCGAGATCTCCTGGATGGACTGGTCGCTGTGCGAGACGAACGCCGAACAACTCGAGTTCACCCGCAAGGTGACGAAGTTGCGCAGGAAGCATCCGGTGTTTCGGCGGCGCCGCTTCTTCGAGGGCACGCCCATCCGCACCGGCGACCAGGTCCGCGACATCGCGTGGCTGACGCCTGCGGGTAACGAGATGGCCCCGCAGGACTGGGGTTCGGGCCTGGACAAGTGCGTTGCCGTGTTCCTCAATGGTGAGGCCATCACGGCGCCCAATGAACGAGGCGAACGCGTCGTCGACGACTCGTTCCTGCTCTGTTTCAACGCACACAGCAAGCCGGTGGACTTCGTCGCGCCAGATTTGGGCTATGCCGCCCAGTGGACGGCGGCGATCGACACGGCCGACCCGGCTGGCGACACCGAACTCGTGGTCGCCGCAGGCGAGAAACTCACGCTTGCGCCGCGGTCCCTGCTGGTGCTGCGTAAGACCGGCTAGCGCATGCGCCCACTTTCGACGTATCGCCTGCAGATGCGTGGTGACTCGTTCACCTTCGCCGACGCCGAGAACCTGCTCGAGTACTTGGATGGGCTGGGGGTGTCACACCTGTACCTATCCCCAATTCTCACCGCGCAGCGGGGTTCGACGCACGGCTACGACGTCACCGATGCGACCACGGTGTCGGCCGAATTGGGCGGCGCCGAGGGCTTGGCCCGGTTGTCCTCGGCAGCACGGTCGCGTGGAATGGGCCTGATTGTTGATATCGTGCCCAACCACGTCGGCGTCGCGGATCCTGTGCAGAATTCATGGTGGTGGGACGTTCTCAAGCACGGCCCGGACTCCCCGTACGCCTCCTACTTCGATATCGACTGGGAGCTCGACAGTGGCCGAATCGTGTTGCCGGTCCTGGGTTCTGACGACGACGTCGCCGGCCTCGAGGTTGACGGTGATGTGCTGCGCCTCGGAGATCTGGAGTACCCGATCGCGCCCGGCACCGATTCTGGCTCGGGCGCCGAAGTCCACGACCGGCAGCACTACCGGTTGATCGGCTGGCGGAGCGGGCGCAGCGGATACCGGCGGTTCTTCTCCATCACCTCACTGGCCGGCTTGCGTCAGGAGGACCGCGCGGTTTTCGAGGCAACTCACGCGGAGGTCGGACGCTGGTTCACCGAGGGTCTGGTCGACGGCGTGCGCATCGATCACCCGGACGGATTATCCGACCCCGCAGGGTATCTCGGCTGGCTGCGCGAACTCGCCGGCCCGCAGGCGTGGATCGTCATCGAGAAGATCCTCGCCGTCGATGAGGCGCTGGAGCCGACGCTGCCGGTCGCGGGCACCACCGGTTACGACGCGCTGCGCGAGATCGGCGGCGTGTTCATCGATCCGGCGGGTGCCGGTCCGCTCACCGACCTGTTCGGCACCACCGGCGTTGACCACGAAGAGCTTCCGGACATCGCCCGCCGCCTCAAGGCCGAAGCCGCGACCGTCACACTGAGCGCCGAATTGAATCGGGTACGCCGTGCGATCGTCGCGGCAACCGGCGCCGACCATCCCGCTCTGGGAGATGCGGTGGCGACGCTGATCAGTCATATCGAGGTCTATCGCTCGGATTACCAGGCGCTCTCAGCGGTGCTGCCGACCGCATTCGCCGACGCCGTTGCCCAGAGGCCGGAATTGGCCGCACCCCTGACCACGGTGTCCGCCGCTCTGGCAGTGAGCGTCGAAACCAACGTGCGGATACAGCAATTGTGCGGTGCGGCGACCGCGAAGTCGATGGAGGACTGCCTGTTCTACCGCGATGCGCGACTGGTCTCGCTCAACGAGGTCGGTGGTGAGCCGCGCCGGTTCGGTGTCAGCGTGGCTGAGTTTCATCAACGGGCGGCGGTGCGGGCACAAATGTGGCCACACGCCATGGTCGCATTGTCGACACACGACACCAAGCGCGGCGAGGATGTGCGCGCCCGCATCGGGGTGCTCTCGCAGGTGCCGTCGCTGTGGGCGGAGCTCGTCGGAAAGTGGGCGCAGGCCACCCCGCCTCCCGACCCGGCGACAGGACTGTTCCTGTTGCAGAACGCATTCGGCGTCTGGCCGGTGGACGGCACGATCCACGCATCATTACGGGAGCGGTTGCACGCCTACGCCGAGAAGGCGATCCGGGAGTCCGCACTGCGCACGACCTGGAACGATCCTGACGAAGAGTTCGAGACTGCGGTACACACATGGCTCGACGCCGTACTGGACGGTGCCGTCGGTGCCGAGATGACATCACTGGTTGCCCGGCTCGACCTTCATGCGCGTAGCGACGCGCTCGGACAGAAGCTGATCGCGCTCACCGCACCGGGTGTTCCCGACGTCTACCAGGGCACCGAATTGTGGGAGGACAGCCTTGTCGATCCTGACAATCGGCGTCCGGTGGACTACGTGACCCGAGCGAAAGCGCTCGAGGCGTTGCGCCATCCGAAGATTCGGGTCGTGGCGGCGGCCTTGCGGCTGAGGCGGGACCGTCCGGCGAGCTTCACCGACGGTGGTTACACACCAGTGGGGGCCGATGGCCCGGCCGCCGACCATTTGGTGGCCTTTCTGCGCGGCGACGATGTGCTGACCGCCGTGAGCCGGCACACGGTTGTGTTGTCGGAGACGGGCTGGGGCGACACCACGGTGGCCCTGCCGGACGGCCAGTGGACCGACCGGATCTCCGGCGCACGGTTCCGTGGCACGGTCCTGGCCGTCGAGTTGTTCGCCGATTTGCCGGTAGCGCTTCTGGAGCGCACCGATGGCTGAATTCGCAGTTTGGGCCCCTATCCCCGAGCGTGTTCGAGTCGACGTGGACGGCACACTGCATCAGATGACGCGGGCCGACGACGGCTGGTGGAGTGCCGAGGTCGACGCCGGAACAGGTGCGCGCTACGGGTTCGTTCTCGACGACGACCCCACGGTGCTGCCGGATCCGCGTTCCCCACGCCAACCCGACGGCGTGCATGCCCGCTCGGCGCTCTGGCGGCCCGATGCCGGCGCGTGGACCGACGACGGCTGGGCGGGCGCCCCGATTGAGGGAGGGGTGATCTACGAACTCCACGTCGGTACGTTCACTGGCGGCGCGACACTCGATTCGGCGATCGAGAAGCTGGATTATCTGGTGGATCTCGGTGTCGACTTCGTCGAACTGATGCCGGTGAATGCCTTTGGCGGAACGCACGGCTGGGGCTACGACGGGGTGCTGTGGTATGCGGTGCACGAACCGTACGGCGGACCCGATGCATTGGTGCGGTTCATCGACGCGTGCCACCGACGCGGCCTCGGTGTTCTTATCGACGCGGTGTTCAACCACCTCGGCCCGTCAGGCAATTACCTGCCACGGTTCGGTCCCTACCTGTCCTCGGGCAGTAATCCGTGGGGCGAATCGATCAACATCTCCGGTCCCGATGCCGACGAAGTGCGTCGCTACATCATCGAATGTGCGCTGCGGTGGATGCGCGACTTCCACGCCGACGGCCTGCGCCTGGACGCGGTGCACGCTCTCGTGGACACCACCGCAATCCATATTCTCGAGGAACTCACGACCGAAACCGACGCGCTGGCCGAGGAATTGGGCCGTCCACTGTCGCTGATCGCCGAAAGCGATCTCAACGATCCGCGCCTGATCACCCCGCGGGACCGCGGCGGTCTAGGGATGACCGCACAGTGGGACGACGATATCCACCACGCGATTCACGCAGCGGTGTCGGGCGAACGCCAGGGCTACTACTCGGATTTCGGCTCGGTGGAGACCCTTGCGCAAACACTGAAGCATGGGTACTTCCACGCGGGCACGTACTCGTCGTTCCGGCATCGGCGCCACGGGCGGCCATTGGATACGGCGACGATCCCCGCGACCCGACTGCTGGCGTACACGTTGACGCATGATCAGGTGGGCAATCGGGCCTGCGGGGATCGGCCGTCGCAGAACCTCACCTTCGGCCAGTTGGCGGTCAAGGCGGCGCTGACACTTGGGTCGCCCTACACCGCAATGCTTTTCATGGGCGAAGAATGGGGTTCGTCATCGCCGTTTCAGTTCTTCACCTCGCATCCCGAGCCCGAGCTGGCCCGAGCCACCGCCGAGGGCCGCAAGCGCGAGTTCGCCGAGCACGGGTGGGACGCCGACGAGATCCCCGATCCGCAGGACCCGGCCACCTACGAACGGTCAAAGCTCAACTGGGATGAGATCGACGACGGCGAACACGGCCGGCTGCGCTGGGTGTATCGGCAGCTGATCTCGTTGCGGCACAACGAGCCCGACCTGGCCGACCCATGGCTGGAACATATGCGCATCGACTATGACGAGGAACGGCAGTGGATCGTGATGCAACGCGGGGCGTTGGCCGTCGCGTGCAACCTCGGTAGCGAGGCTGCCGACATCCCCGTCACCGGCGAGGTGGTGCTGGCCTGGGAAAACCCGACGGTGAGCCCGAAATCGATGCGCATCGAGGGACATTCGTTCGTGATTGTCAAGTCGCCATCCACCGGGGCGCAGCCTGTAGATAGCTGATTACCGTGAAATCGCTGATGGGCGAGCTCAGTTTCGGCCAAGGCGGTACCCGAACTGCGTACGCTCGTCACCTACAACAAATGCTTAGTCGACGCCGCCACCGCCATCGCTGTCGTCGGCGTTGCACCTTCCTAAAGCAGGTAGCGGTACGCGGGCGAGCCCGGCTCCAGCGCCTCGACATGGATGTCGGACGCCCGCATCCGTTCGAGCAGTCCGTCGAAGTCGGCGGCCGAACCGAGTTCGACGCCCACCAGGGCTTCACCGGTTTCGCGGTTGTTGCGCTTGACGTACTCGAACAGCGTGATGTCGTCATTGGCCCCGAGCACCGTGTCGAGGAACCGCCGCAGAGCCCCCGGTTCCTGCGGGAAGTCCACCAGAAAGTAGTGCTTGAGCCCGAGGTGCACCAGCGAGCGCTCGAGCACCTCGCCGTAGCGGGACACGTCATTGTTGCCGCCCGAGATCACGCACACCACAGTCGATCCGGGCTCCAGACGCGCCTCCATCAGGGCGGCCACCGACAGTGCACCCGCCGGCTCGGCGATGATGCCTTCGTTTTGGTAGAGGTCGAGCATCGCGGTGCACACCGCGCCCTCGTCGGCGGTGGTGAGCGACACCATGTCCCCCGCGGCGGCCAGCGCGGCATACGTCAACGCGCCGGCACGATTCACCGCCGCACCGTCCACGAACTGGTCGACTTCCTCGAGGGTCACCGGCTCCCCCGCGGCCAACGCGGCGATCATCGCTGCCGCACCCGCGGGCTCGACGCCGAGCACCGACGTGTTCGCGGTGCGCTCGGCCAGATAGGTGGTGATGCCGGCGATACAGCCGCCGCCGCCGACCGGAACGATGACCAGATCCGGTTCGTCGTCGAGTTGGTCGAGGATCTCGGCGGCGATCGTGCCCTGCCCCGCCATCGTGCGTAGGTCGTCGTACGGAGGGACAAGAGTCGCGCCCGTGCGTGCGATGTCGTCAAGCGCGGCCGCGGCAGCCTCGTCGTAGGTGTGACCGGTCACGATCAGCTCGATGAACTCACGTCCGTGGTACCGAATGCGATCGCGCTTCTGCTTGGGCGTCTTGCCAGGCACGTAGACCCGACCGTGGATACCCATCGATCGACAGGCCATGGCGAACCCCTGCGCGTGATTGCCCGCCGACGAGCACACGACACCGGCGGCGATCTCCTCGGCAGACAGCTGCATCAGCAGGTTGTGAGCACCCCGCAGCTTGTACGAGCGCACGGCCTGCTGGTCTTCGCGCTTCAGGTAGACGTTCGCGCCGGTCGCCTCGGAAAGTCGCTCGCTGAACTGCAGCGAGCTGCGCAGGACGACGCCGGAAATTCGCTGAGCAGCCTCGTCGATGTCGGCCGCGGACAGCGGCGACGTTCTCGGACTCTGGCTCAGTTCAGCGGACACCGGTCAATGGTGCCACCAGCCTGCGGTTTTTAGCGAACCGGGGTCAGCACGAAGACCGGGATCTGGCGGTCGGTCTTGGTTTGGTACTCCGCGTAGTCCGGCCACGCCTCGACCGCGCGCTCCCACCAGGCAGCCTTTTCATCACCGAAGACCTCCCGGGCCTCATAGTCCCTGGTCACAGCCCCATCCTGCAGCTCGACCCGTGGGTGCGCCTTGACGTTGAAGTACCACACCGGGTGTTTCGGAGCCCCGCCCAAAGACGCGACGATCGCGTATTCGCCGTCGTGTTCCACCCGCATCAACGGGGTTTTGCGGATCTTGCCGGTCTTGGCGCCAACCGTCGTCAGCAAAATGAGCGGCTTGTCCTTCATCTCGATGCCCTCGGTGCTGCCCGTCTCCATGATCTTGTCGGCATGGTCTCGGACCCAATCCCACGGGCTGGCTTCGTACTCTCCGGAAAGTGGCATGTCAGCCAGCTTAGGCCGGCCGTAAAGTGATCCGCCTCATCTGGCGTTTCGGTTGCCCGAAAACTCGCTTACGAGCTATCGTCAAACCATGACCGTGCGCGACCAAGTCAGCATCGCCGGAGTCCCGTGGCCGGTATACAAGGTGCTGGCGCTCGCGGTTGCGGCCATTGTGCTGGTCATCGTCGCCGTTGCGACCGCAAGCGCCGCTCCGGCCGTGCTGGCCGCCGCAGCCGCGGGGACCGTCGTGTGGCTGGGCCTCGGCGCCTTCCAGTCGACTGAATAACCGGACGCGTCAGTCCTGCACCAGTCGCGCCAGCGTCGCCAGATCCGCGGCGACCGCGGCAGCATCGGCGCCGAATTCTTCGTCTGTCATCCCCGGCCGGCGCCGAACGCTGAACACCACCTCGCACGCCGGCTCACCGACCCCGCCCGGGACCACCCGAAACGGGTTGTACACCTGTTCCCCCGAGGGCATCCGCACGACGTGATCCAGCACGCCGAACCGGTTCGGCGGCGAGAACTCCACGGTCACGGTGCCCATCGGTGAATCGGCGAGCCAGCCGTCGGCGCTCTGTCGCAGCTCCCCTGCGGCCAGGCCGGCCGCCCACTGCGGCCAGGTCTGCGGATCCGCCGCGAATTCGTAGACCACCTCGGGTGCAACATCGATCCAAATACTGACGTGTCGCGATTCCATCCCTCCATGGTGGCGCACACACTTGCCTGATGAACACCACCCCCGAACCTCCGAAGCCGGTTGAGGAGTTCGTGCGTCGTGCCGAACTCCTGGCGTCGGGCGCCGAACGGCGCATCCCGTCGTGGCTGCGTCCCGGTGATCCGGAGAACCGGATACCGGTGCTGCTCGCCCTGATCGCGGCGATCGCCCTCCAGCTCGCCATTCCGAAGAGCTACACGGTCGTGCCGCGGTGGCCGCTGATCGCCTTGGAGGTCCTGCTCGTCGTGGTACTGGTGGGCCTGAATCCGCTGCGCCTTTCACGGCAGACGACGTTCGGCACCTGGGCGAGTTATCTGTTGTTGGCGGCGATCACCATCGACAACAGTCTGTCCGCGCTGATCCTCGATATCCGCATTCTCTCCGGTGAGGTGAGCAACAACGCCGCGGTGCTGCTCGGCAGTGGTGCCGCCATCTACGTCACCACCGTTATCGTCTTCGGGATCTGGTACTGGGAGTTGGACCGCGGTGGCCCGTTCGCCCGACGAGAAGGTAGCCGGCCGTACCCGGACTTCATGTTCCCGCAGATGACGGAACGTGAACTGGCGCCGCCAAACTGGCGCCCGGAGTTCTTCGACTACCTCTACGTCAGCATCACCAACGTGGTCGCGTTCTCACCGACCGACACGATGCCGATGACCCGGCGGGCAAAAGCCATGATGACAGTGCAGGCGATGATCTCGTTCACCACGCTGGCGCTCGTAATCGCAAGGGCGGTGAACGTTTTGGGCTGATCGTTCAGCCAGGAATGAGGAGTACGGTCGCAGTCATGGGCATCGCGACCACCGAACTCTCGCCGATCGAAGAAACCGCCCTTCTCACCGAATACGCCCGAGCACTCGACAGTCAGTGGCCGGAGCCGATTCTGGGCGACCACCTTGCATTCGAAGTCATCGGCAATATCGACTACGACTTCACCGTGCTCGGCGTGCAAACCAGCGTGGTGTGCCAGACCGCGCTACGGGCGAAGATGCTCGACGAGCGCGTGAGCGCGTTCGTCGCCGAGCATCCCGAGGCGGTGGTCGTCGATCTCGGCGCCGGACTCGACAGCGGCTACTATCGCGTCGCCCCGCCTGAAACAGTCGACTGGTACAGCGTCGACCTGCCCGGCATCATCGCGCTTCGTAACCAAGTGCTGCCCCCGAGCGCGCATTCGCACTCCGTCCCGGTATCACTGGCCGACGAGCACTGGCCCGACGCCATCCCCGGCAGCCGGCCGACCATGCTGATCGCCGATGGGCTGTTCGCATTCCTGTCCGAGCCGCAGATCGCGGGAATCTTCCGCCGCATCACCGACCACTTCGGTTCCGGAGAGCTGGCGTTCAACGACTATGGCCGGATGGGGTGGGTCAGTCGCATCGGAATGAAGGTGCTCCCGCAGAAGATGTACAAGGTCATCGGCGGTCAGATGGGCTACCCCGGGTTCAAGGACGCCCACTATCCGCAGACGTGGAACCCCCGCATGACCGTGGTCGAGGAGGCCAGCCTGGTTTACGCGCCCGAAGTCGATCTGTTTCCCGGCTGGATCCGGGTAATGACCAAGCTGTCCAGGTACAGCAAGGCGGCGTCGCGCAAGGCGCGGATCCTGCGCTACGCGTTCTAATTCGGCCCGCAGCTACCGTCTGCGCCGAGCCTCGAACAGGCCGTTGAGGTCGTCGAAGCTCGCAGAGTCGGCCAACCCCGCGAACGAACCCTCATCGATGATGCGCCGGGCGGCCGACAGGAACGCACCCCAGGCGACCCGCGTCAGCGCCGATCCGACGCTGATCCGCCGTACGCCGAGCTCCGCGAGATCGTCCACCGTCAGCCCCGTGTCCGACGACATCAATACGTTGACCGGTGCGGGCCGGAGCGCATCGACGATTGCCGCGATGTCCTCTCGCGTCCGCACGCCCGGTGCGTACAACACATCGGCGCCCGCCTCCGAAAAGGCCTGCAACCGGGTGATCGCCTCCCGCAGTGGATCGGGATGACCGTAGAGATGGCATTCGGCGCGTGCGGTCAGCAGCACATCGGCTCCATCGATCGCGGAATGTGCGACCCGGATGCGTTCCACTGCCTCCGACAACGAATAGAGCGGATCCTCGGCGCCACCTTTGGCATCCTCGATGGACAGTCCGGCCACCCCAGTTGCCACACAACGCCTGACGTTCGCGGCGAGCCCGTCCACATCATTGGCATAACCCGCCTGGAAGTCGGCGTTGACCGGCAGCTCGACTGCGCCGACGATCTCGACGATGTTGCGCAGAGCACCATCGACCCCGAGCGCGGTCGGCGTATCGGGCAGTCCTTGCGCAAAGCAGGCACCCGCACTGGTCGTGGCAAGCGCCGGGAAGCCCATGGCTGCCAACGCGATCGCCGTCCCCCGATCCCACGGATTGGGGATGACGAAACATCCCTGCTCATGCAGCTCGCGAAACGACATCAGCCCAGGCAGCCGGGGCCCAGCAGCGCCTTCAGATCGCCCATCAATGCCGATGACGCCGTCACCCTCAGCGATGCGTCGAGTTCGAGTGTGGTGATGCGCTCGCCGCTGATCAGCCGCAGGTGCACCTGCGCGGTTCCGGGATGTCGAGCCAGGACCTGCTTGAGCGCGGTGACCTTGTCGACCGTGCACTGACGTGTCGGCAGGGTGACCGCCACCGGCCGATTGGCCTGGGCACTTGAGAAGTCCGGTACCACAAGATCGTTGGCGATCAACGAGATCCGGTCATCCCGAATCGCGACCTTGGCACCGACCACCACCACTGCGTCGTCGGCGATCTCGGCGCCGAACGTGGAGTACGTCTGCGGGAAGAACAGCACCTCGATACCGCCCGTGAGGTCTTCCAGTTGCGCTGAGGCCCAGGGTAATCCGTTCTTATTGACACGGCGGTTCACCGACGCCAAGATACCGCCGATCCGCACCTGGGTGTCGTTGGCGACGTCACCGTCGAGGATGGCGGGGATCGCGGTGTCCACCTGCGCCGCCAACAGGTGAGCGATGCCGTTGAGCGGGTGTCCGGACACGTAGAGGCCGAGCATCTCGCGCTCGAGCGCCAGCTTGTGCTTGTCGTCCCACTCCTCATCGGGCACCTTGATGGTGAACACCGCATCGGTGGCGGTATCGGCGCCGCCGAACAGGTCGAACTGACCCATCGCCTCGGCCTTCTTGGTGCCGAGCACCGAATCGACCGCGTCGGTGTGGATCAGGAAAAGGCCCTTGCGCGGGTGGCCCAGCGAGTCGAATGCCCCGGCCTTGATCAGCGACTCGGTGACTTTCTTGTTGCAGGCGCCGATGTCGATCTTGTTGAGATAGTCGGAGAAGTCGACGTACTTACCCTTATCTGTGCGCGAACCGATCAGTGCGGCAACGACATTCGCGCCCACGTTCCGTACCGCGCCCAACCCGTAGCGAATGTCCTCGCCCACAGAGGCGAAGTTGAGGCTCGACTCGTTGACGTCTGGCGGCAGCACGGTGATGCCGAGCCTGCGGCAGTCGGCGAGATAGACCGCAGCCTTGTCCTTGTCGTCGCCGACGGAGGTCAGCAGCCCGGCCATGTACTCGGCCGGATAGTTGGCCTTCAAGTAGGCGGTCCAGTAGGACACCAGGCCATAGCCGGCTGCGTGCGATTTGTTGAACGCGTAGTCGGCGAACGGCAGCACCGTATCCCACAGCGCCTTGATGGCGGCCGCGGAGAACCCGTTGGATTTCATCCCTTCGGAGAAGCCCTCGAACTCCTTCTCCAGGACCTCGCGCTTCTTCTTGCCCATGGCTTTTCGCAGAATGTCTGCTCGAGCCAGCGAGTAACCGGCCACCTTCTGCGCGATGCGCATGATCTGCTCTTGATAGACGATCAGGCCGTAGGTCTCGGCGAGGATCTCGGACAGCGGCTCAGCCAGCTCCGGGTGGATCGGCTTGATCGCCTGCCGGTTGTTCTTGCGGTCCGCGTAGTCGTTGTGGGCGTTCATGCCCATCGGACCCGGCCGATACAGCGCGATGACGGCGACGACGTCCTCGAACCCGGTCGGCTGCATGCGGCGCAGCAGATCGCGCATCGGACCGCCGTCGAGCTGGAACACGCCGAGCGTGTCGCCGCGGCCGAGCAGCTCGAAGGTCAGCGGGTCGTCCAGCGGCACCGAATCGAGGTCGAGATCGATACCGCGGTTGGCGCTGATGTTCTCGATCGCGTCGCCGATGATCGTCAGGTTGCGCAGGCCGAGAAAGTCCATCTTCAGCAGGCCGATGCTCTCGCACGACGGGTAGTCCCAGCCGGTGATGATGGCGCCGTCCTGCGGCCGCTTCCACAACGGGATCGCGTCGACCAGTGGCTCGCTGCTCATGATCACCGCGCACGCGTGCACACCGGCGTTGCGAACCAGGCCCTCGAGACCGCGAGCGGTCTCGTAGATGGTGCGCACGTCGGGGTCGGTGTCGATGAGCCCACGAACCTCAGCGGCTTCCTTGTACCGCTCGTGGTTGGGGTCGGTGATACCCGACAGCGGGATGTCCTTGGCCATGATCGGCGGCGGCAGCGCCTTGGTGATCCGGTCGGCAATCGCGAAGCCTGGCTGACCGTAGTTGACTCGAGCCGAATCCTTCAGCGCCGCTTTGGTTTTAATGGTGCCGAATGTGATGACCTGGGCCACCCGGTCGCTACCCCATCTGTTGGCGGCGTAGCGCAGCATCTCGCCTCGACGGCGATCGTCGAAGTCGATGTCGATGTCGGGCATCGACACACGTTCGGGGTTCAGGAACCGCTCGAACAGCAGACCGTATGGAATGGGGTCGATATTGGTGATGCCAAGCGCGTAGGCGACCAGCGATCCGGCCGCCGAGCCACGCCCGGGCCCCACCCGGATGTCCACCGAGCGGGCGTAGTTGATCAGGTCGGCGACGATGAGGAAGTAGGACGGGTAGCCCTTTTCGCAGATGACCTTCATCTCGTATTCGGCCCGGTCGGTGTAATCGCCGGGGACCGCTGCTCCGGGGAAACGCCGCTGCAGGCCGGCGCTGACCTCATGCCGTAGCCACGTCGACTGGTCATGGCCCTCGGGCACCGGAAAGATCGGCATCCGGTCTTTCGGCGTCCATACTTCGGCGTAGCTCTGCACCCGCTCGGCGATCAGCAGCGTGGAATCGCAGGCACCCTCGATCTCGCCATCCCACAGCGAACGCATCTCGGCAGCCGATTTGAGGTAGTAACCGTCGCCGTCGAATTTGAACCGGTTGGGATCCGACAGCGTCTTACCGGTCTGCACGCACAGCAGCGCCTCGTGGCTGTGCGCATTGTCGCGGGTCACGTAGTGGCAGTCATTGGTGGCCAGCGGCGGAATACCGAGCTTCTGACCGACCTCCAGCAGTCCTTCGCGGACCCGGCGCTCGATGTCGAGCCCGTGGTCCATCAACTCCAGGAAGTAGTTCTCGGGACCGAAGATCTCCCGCCACCTGGCGGCCGACTCGAGCGCCTCGCGGACGTGCCCGAGCCGCAGGCGGGTCTGCACCTCGCCGGACGGGCAGCCCGTGGTGGCGATGATGCCCTCAGCGTTTTCGGCGATGATTTCGGCATCCATGCGCGACCACTTGCCGAGCTGGCCTTCGAACGAGGCCAAGGACGACAGCTTGAACAGGTTGCGCAGCCCGGTCGCGTTCTCGGCGACCATCGTCATGTGGGTGTAGGCACCACTGCCCGACACATCGTCGGACTTCTGCGACGGGTCACCCCAGAGAATGCGTTTGGTGTCGAACCTCGAACCGGGGGCGATGTACGCCTCCACGCCGATGATCGGTTTGATGCCCGCGTCGGTGGCCGCGTTGTAGAACTCACTGGCGCCGAACATGTTTCCGTGGTCGGTCATGCCGATCGCGGGCATCTCGAGCCGTTGCGCCTCCGCCAGCATCGGCTTGACCTTCGCGGCACCGTCCAGCATCGAATATTCGGTGTGGTTGTGCAGATGCACAAAGGAGGAGCCGTTCATAGGGTGGCCAGTCTATGGCCGCGCCCCGACAGATCTCGGCGTGTCGCGATGCGTGTCTTTACTGCGATGTCGCTGAGCGCCCTTGCCGAGGCTCTGCCACCACCGTCGAGCTGGGCTGATGAGTGGGCAGCTGTCCAGACCGCGGGCGATCCATCCTGAATATCCGCTTGACCTCTGCTTTCTCGGGCAGCTGCCATCCGAGCTGGGCGGCGACACCCGCCACCACCAGCATCCCGATCATCGCCGCGAACCAGAAGCCATGCACAGCTCCACGTTAGGACGTGGGCGGTTCCGAGGAATCGGGTGTTTCCCTACGCTCTGCGTGGAGCAGGCCCCGGCCCGAGCTGGCCCGCGCCCGCCATAGCGCGTCGGCGCTGAACACCATCAGCGCAAGCCAGATGAGCGCGAAACCCAGCCAGCGCGCCGGCGGCATGGGTTCATGCCCGACGAACACGCCCCAGGTCAGTTGCATCGCCGGAGTCAGATAGAACAACAGGCCCATCGTCACGAGCGGCAGTCGCTGCGCCGCCGCGGCGAAGAGCAGCAGCGGCAGCGCGGTGATGGCGCCCGACAAGACGAGTAGCGCGATGTGCCCGGCGCCGAAGTCGGTGAAGGTTCCTGGTCCACCACCCTCCAGCACAGCGATGTAGGCCAACGCGAACGGGGCCGCCACTGCAGCTTCTACGCCGACGCTCACCCTCGGATCGGTCGGCACCACCTTCTTCACCGCACCGTAGAGGGCGAACGACAGCGCAAGCCCGATCCCGATGACCGGTGGTGCGCCAACCTCGACGGTGAACACCAAGACGGCGACCAGGGCGATGGCCAACGCGGTGAACTGAGCGCGATTGAGTCGCTCGCGAAAGACCAACAGCCCCAGCGCCACAGTCACCAGCGGGTTGATGAAATAGCCGAGCGCGGCGTCGACGACGTGGCCATTGTTGACCGCGTAGATGTAGATCCCCCAGTTGACGGAGATCAACGCCGATGCGCACACCAGCAGCAGCCAGACCCGCGGTGTGATCGCGCGGATGTCGCGAAGCCTGCGCGCCGCCGCGATGACGACGACCATCAACAGGCACGTCCACACAATCCGGTGGGCGAGGACTTCGACCGCGCCTGCGGGTTTAAGCAGCGGAAAGAAGGCCGGGAACACGCCCCACATCGCATAGGCGCCGATGCCGAAGAGCAGCCCGCTCGTTCGCACTATTCGTGCTGCCGCAGCACATCGAGTGCGTGCTGCAGATCCGATGGGTAGGGGCTGGTGATCTCGATGCGCCGCCCGTCCGCCGGATGTGCAAACGCCAGCGACCGCGCGTGCAGCCATTGGCGCTCCAGCCCGAGCTTGCGGGCCAACGTCGGGTCGGCGCCGTAGGTGAGGTCGCCGGCACACGGATGGTGCAGGGCTGCGAAATGCACCCGAATCTGGTGTGTTCGACCAGTTTCCAGATGAACGTCGAGCAGGCTCGCGGCCTGATGCGCTTCCAGCGTGTCGTAGTGGGTGATGCTGTGCCTGCCGCCCTCGGTGACTGCGAATTTCCAGTCGTTCCCGCGATGACGACCGATCGGCGCGTCGATGGTTCCGCTGGACGGATCCGGGTGGCCCTGCACCAGGGCGTGATACCGCTTGTCGACGGTGCGCGCTTTGAAAGCGCGCTTGAGCACCGTGTACGCGCGCTCGGAGATCGCCACCACCATGACGCCCGACGTGCCGACATCGAGGCGATGCACAATCCCTTGGCGCTCATGAATGCCCGATGTGCTGATACGGAAACCCGCCGCGGCGAGTCCGCCGAGCACCGTCGGCCCGTGCCAGCCGACCGTAGCGTGCGCCGCCACACCGGGCGGCTTGTCGACCGCGACGATATCGGCGTCGGAGTACAGAATCGACATACCGTCGATCTCGACAGGCGTATTTTCCACCGGCGCAGGCGCTTCCGGCAGCCGAACTTCCAGCCAGGCCCCCGCGATCAGCTTGTCGGACTTACCGGCGCGCGCACCGTCGACGTCGACACCGCCGTCTTCAGCCAGCGCAGCCGCAGCCGTCCGCGAAAGCCCGAGCAGTCGCGCCAGACCCGCGTCGACGCGCATGCCCGCCAGCCCTTCTGGGACCGGCATCGAGCGGGTCGTCACTCTGACGGATCACCCGTGCGGCGCCCGACCGTGTCGAAGTCGAAGCCGAACAACGACAGCGCGACGAGCAGGATGGCTCCGCCGACCACCGACGGGTCGGCGACGTTGAACACCGGCCACCACCCGACGGAGAAGAAATCCACGACGTGGCCCCGCAGCGGACCTGGAGAACGGAAGAAGCGATCGACCAGGTTGCCCATCGCCCCGCCGAGGATCATGCCCAGTCCGAGCGCCCACCAGGGTGAGACCAGGCGTCGGCCCATCCAGATGATGCCTATCACCACCGCGGTCGCGATGAGGGTAAGCACCCACGTGTAGCCGGTGGCCATCGAGAACGCGGCGCCCGAATTGCGGACGAGGGTCCAGGTCACCGTGTCGCCGATGATCGACACCGGTTGACCGGGGGTCAGCAGCCTGACGGCGAGCACCTTGGTGACGATGTCGGCGATCAGCACGATTCCGGCGACGGTCAGCAGCATGCGCAATCGGAGCCTCGGTGAGGGTTGCTCCTCGGGCGATGCGTCGGTGCCAGTCGCGGCTTCGTCCGACGCCGAGGATTCATCAGTCACTCCCCCATCATTCCAGGGCCGGAATGCGCGACAATTCCACCCATGGCTCGCCTCGTCGTCGTCACCACCGGAGGCACCATCTCCACCAGCGCCGACGACAACGGGGTGAAGCGCCCGACGCGCACCGGCGCCGACCTGACCTTCGGGCTCGACGTGCAGGTCGTCGACGTGATGGCGGTGGACAGCTCGATGCTCACGCTCGCTGATTGGGACCGGATCAGCGCGGCGGTGGGCGCGGTGTCGGACGCCGGCCGAGCCGGCGATTCGGCCCCCGCCGACGGCGTGGTGATCACCCACGGCACCGACACCATGGAGGAAACCGCGCTGTGGCTCGAGCTGACCTATGACGGTCGACTTCCCGTCGTGCTCACCGGCGCGCAGCGCAGTGCCGACGCACCCGATGCCGACGGTCCGGCCAATCTGCGCGACGCGCTGACGGTCGCCGCGAGTCCGCAGGCACGGGGTCTCGGAGTGCTGGTGAGCTTCGCGGCCACGGTATGGCAACCCCTGGGTCTGCAGAAGATCACGACGGCCGATCTGCAGGGCTTCACCGGGTTCGCACTCGGGTCGGTGTCGGGTGCGACGTTCACGGTGGACGCACCCAAGGATCGTCCGTTCCTGGCCGCAACCTCGGCTGCGGACGCACCTCGCGTCGACACCATCGCGGTATATCCCGGCAGCGACACGGTGGCGATGGACGCCTGCGTCGCCGCGGGCGCTCGAGGCCTGGTGTTGGAGGCGCTGGGGTCAGGCAATGCGGGCGCCGCGGTGATCGACGGCGTCCGGCGGCACTGCCGTGAGGGTGTGGCCGTCGCAGTCTCGACGCGGGTCCCCGGTGGGCGCGTCAGTCCCGGATACGGGCCAGGACGGGAACTGGCGGACGCCGGGGCTGTGATGGTGCCGCGGCTGCGTGCGCCCCAGGCCCGGGTCCTGCTGATGGCCGCGCTCGCGGCCGGTTCACCCGTCGAGGACGTGTTCGTGCGCTGGGGGTGATATGGGTGGAACCATGCATGTTCGTTGCGTCGTCGTGGCCGCGGGGATAGCCGGCCTTGCGCTGACCGCGGCGCCGGCGGTCGGCGCCCAGCCTGCACCAGATGACGATATTCGCGACTACCCCATAGCGCAGGGCCGGTACAGCACACCCCATGACTTCTACTTCGTCTACTTCAAGACCCCGGACGGCCGGTCGTGCGGAATCGGCCCGAACGGCGGTCCGGTCGGGTGCGACGCCGTGCCTGCCGACGCGCCACCGGGCACCGACCAGACCATCGTCAACAGCTGGGCCCCCGCGGAGTACCGCGACTCCGACACCGCGACGTTCACCCGCGACGTCGACGTCCTACCCGTGGGGTACCGGCTGGAGAATTGGGGCGCGACCTGCGCGGTCGAAGACGAGGGCCTGGTGCGTTGTGAGACCTACAACCAGCACGGGTTCCTTTTGACCGCCGGCTACGGCGAGCTCTGGTAGCGGCTCAGCTCCTCCACGTAGTCCGGCCAGTCCAGGCTGTCGACGGGATTCGCCCGGACGATGTCTGGGTCGTCCTCGCGCAGCGTGTGCACCGGTCCCGGTCCGGTGCCTCGGGTCTCGAACCGCACCGTCATCACACCGTGGCCGGCACCCTGGATCCACCCGTGTCCGTAGGCGGTGTGGGCGACGTCGTCACCGATTCGCCAGGCCGGCGGCGTGGCGGCCGCTTCGGTCAGCGTCGGCGGTAGATGGGTGCCCGACACCTCCTCGGCCACCAATTCCAGATCCGGGAACAACGATTCCTGCTGAACCTCAGACAGTCCCGAAAACCCAACGCCGACAAGGCGAATGGGGCCCACCTCGATGGGGTCCAGCAGCAGCCGGCGCGCGGTGGAGATCAGCGTGGAGGCATCCGTGGTTGCGTACGGCAGCGTCGCCGAACGGGACAAGATGCTCATATCGGATTTCTTCAGCTTGACGGTGATGGTGCGCGCACCGCGACCGTCCTTCAGCAGTCGGGTATGGGCGTGCTCTCCGATCCGCCCCGCCGCTTCACGGAGCTGATCGAGGGTGATCAGGTCTTCGGGGAACGTCGATTCGGCGCTGATCTGCTTGGCCGGGGAATTCTCGGCGACCGGCCGGTCGTCGATACCCCGGGCCAGCCGATGCAACGCCGCGCCGACGGCACCGCCGAGGATGTCGGCGGCTTCGGCGTCACTCAGCGCCGCGAACGCCCCGATGGTGGCGATGCCGAGCCGATGCAGTTTTTCCTCGGCGACCGGCCCGATGCCCCACAGTCGGCGTACGGGCAACGCGTCGAGCAGCGTGCGTTCCTCGCTGGCGGACACCACCCGCACACCGTTGGGTTTCGCGAGATCCGAGGCGATCTTGGCGACCTGCTTGCCCGATCCGGCACCGACAGAAGCCACCAATCCCGTCTCGTCGAGCACATTGGCCTTCAACCGCTGGCAGAACACCTCGACGTCAGCGTCCGATGCACCGGCGAGTTCGGCGGGCTCACCGAAAGCCTCGTCGAAGGAGAGCTGTTCCAGCACCGGCATGAAGCCGCGCACGGTCTCGAAGACACGGCGACTCGCCACGCCGTAGACGACACCGCGCGGGGGCAGCACCACTGCGGTGGCGCCCACCATTCTGCGGGCCTGGTGCATGGGCATCGCCGATCGAGCACCGAACACCCTGGCCTCGTAGCTCGCGCCCGCGACCACGCCGCGGCCGCCCAGCCCGCCGACCAGGACCGGTCGGCCCCGCAGAGTGGGTCGGGTCAGCTGTTCGACGGACGCGAAGAATGCGTCCATGTCGAGATGCAGCACCCATCGACCTTCCACACCCGCCGATGCTATTTCGCTAACCTGACGTCATGGCGCAGCCGGTCGGTGACGTGCCGATCCGGGATCAATCGATCCGCCTCGGCCAATTCCTGAAGTTGGCCGATCTGATTGACAGCGGCTCGGACGCCAAGGGCGTGATCGCCGGTGGGCTGGTTGTCGTCAATGGTGCTATTGAGACCCGCCGCGGACGGCAACTGCGCCACGGCGACATCGTCTGGTTCGGTGGCCGATCGGCCCGCGTCAGCCGGGAGTCCGCGCCGTGGACGTGATCACCTCCCTTCCGGCGAGCACGCGGCTCGCCGACGTCCCCGACCGCGTCCGGCGCATCGAGGATCTGGGATTCGACACCGCCCACGTCTCAGAAACCGTCCGAGATCCGTTCTCGGTATGCGCCCTCGCACTCGAGCACAGCACTACGTTGGTGGTCCGAACCAGCATGGTCGTTGCGTTCGCCCGAAGCCCGATGGTGACCGCTTGCGCGGCATGGGAACTCGCCCGCTACTCCGGTGGCCGCTTTCAGCTCGGCATCGCCACGCAGGTGCGGGGCAACATCGTCGGACGGTTCTCGATGCCATGGACCGACCCCGCCGCGCAGCTTCGGGACTACGTCGCATCGCTGCGCGCGATATTCGCCGCGTTCGCCGGGCAGCAGAGTCTGGACCACCGCGGCAGTCACTACACGTTCACCCGGCTGCAGCCTTATTTCAATCCCGGGCCCATCGACGTGGCTCCCCCGCCGATCTGGACCGGCGGCGTCAACCGCCGGATGTGCACCCTGGCCGGCGCCGTCGCCGACGGCTTCGTCGCGCACCCCACCAGTTCGCACCCGGCGGTGCTGAAGGAGTACGTCTTGCCCGCGCTCGCCGACGGTGCGACGAAAGCGGGGCGCACCGACGGCGGCCCGCGGCTGGTCGTCGTACCGCGGGTGATCTCCGGTCGTGACAATGCGGCCGTCGCCGCCGCGCGCGATGAACTGCGCTCAGAACTTGCCTTCCTGTACTCGACCCCGGCGTACCAACGCACGCTCGAGCTGTTCGGATTGACCGAGATCGGAACCCGCCTCAGCCGACATGCCCGCCGCAAGGAATGGGCCGCGCTCACCGATGTGCTCACCGATGACGTTGTCAGCCAACTCGTTCCGCAGGGAACCTACGCTGAGCTTCCCGACGTGCTCGCGTCCCGGTACGACCGGATGTGCGACGGGATCGCACTCGACACACCCGCTGATCCGGGCGATGACGCCGAATTCGCGGCGATGGTCGATCGCATCAAATCGATCCCGGCCCGGGTCAGTTGACCTTCGCGATCGCCACCCGCACACCGTCACCGATCTCGCTGCCGCCGGCAGGTTCGCCGAACTCGAAGCTGGTCGCCAGGATTTCCCGCGCCATGAGCTCACTGTGGGTTCGCGCCCAGCCCTGCTGCTGCGCCCCTGCTACCGACATGACCACCGAGATGCGGTCGGAGACATCGAGCCCGGTGGACTTGCGCAGCTCCTGCAGTTCGCGGATGCGGTCCTTGGCCCAACCCTCGGCCTCGAGCTCTTCGGTGACCGTGCCGTCGAGCACCACCAACCCCGCGCCCTCGGGCAGTGCTGCGGTGTACTCAGGATCTGCGGCCACCAAGCGCGAGCTGTACTCCTCGGGCTGCAGCACAGCCGGTCCAGCAGTCAACGTCCCGTCGTCATTGACGACCGCCTCGCCCGCTTTCACGGCCTTGATCGCGGCCTGAACGTCCTTGCCGAGCCGCGGTCCGGCGACCTTGGCGTTGACGGTCAATTCGAAGCGACCGTACGTGGGGACGTCGTCGGTGAGCTCGACCGTCTTGACGTTGAGTTCGTCGGCGATCAGGTCGCGGTACGGCGCTAGCCGCTGCGGGTTGTCCACCGCCACCGTCAGTTTCGGCAAGGGCAGCCGCACTCGCAGCTTCTTGGCCTTGCGCAGTGACGAGCCGGCTGATGCGACCACGCGGACCAGGTCCATGTCGGCCACCAACTGCGAATCCTTCGGCAGTAGATCGGCGGCGGGCCAGTCGGTCAGATGGACCGAGCGGTCCCCGGTCACCCCACGCCAGATCACCTCGGCGATCAACGGAAGCAGCGGCGCAGCGAGCCTGCCCGTCACCTCGAGCACTGTGTGCAGCGTGTCGATGGCGTCCGGATCTTCCTCCCAGAACCGCGAACGTGACCGTCGCACATACCAGTTCGTCAACGCGTCGGTGAACTGGCGCAATTGGTCGCAGGCCCCTGAGATGTCGCAGACGTCCAGCGATTCGGTGAGATCGTCGCGCAGGACCGCGAGCTTGGCCAGGATGTAGCGGTCCAGCACGTTCGCCGAGTCGGCCCGCCAGGTGCCCTTCTTCGGCGCGTAGAGCGACAGGAACGTATAGGCATTCCACAACGGCAGCAGGACCTGCCGGACGCCCTCGCGAATACCCTGCTCGGTGACCACCAGATTGCCGCCCCGCAGGATCGGTGATGCCATCAGGAACCAGCGCATCGCGTCGGAGCCGTCCCGGTCGAACACCTCGTTGACGTCCGGGTAGTTCCGCAGCGACTTGCTCATCTTCTGCCCGTCGTTACCCAGCACGATGCCGTGCGCCACACAGGTTTTGAAGGCTGGACGGTCGAACAGCGCGGTGGCCAGGACGTGCATGGTGTAGAACCATCCACGGGTCTGCCCGATGTACTCGACGATGAAGTCGCCGGGGAAATGGGTGTCAAACCACTGAGCGTTTTCGAACGGATAGTGCACCTGCCCGTAGGGCATCGAGCCCGAATCGAACCACACGTCGAAGACGTCCTCGATGCGCCGCATCGTCGAGCGGCCGCTGGGGTCATCGGGATTGGGCCGGGTCAACTCGTCGATATAGGGGCGGTGCAGGTTGTCGGGTCGCACGCCGAAGTCACGCTCGAGCTCGTCGAGGCTGCCGTACACGTCGATCCGCGGGTAGGCGGGATCGTCGGACTTCCACACCGGAATAGGGCTGCCCCAGTATCGGTTTCGCGAGATGGACCAGTCGCGTGCGCCCTGCAGCCACTTGCCGAACTGACCGTCCTTGACGTGCTCGGGATACCAGGTGATCTCCTGATTGAGCTCGACCATGCGGTCGCGGAAGTCGGTCACCTTGATGAACCACGACGAAACGGCCCGGTAGATCAACGGGTTCCGGCATCGCCAGCAGTGCGGGTAGGAGTGATCGTAGGTCTCATGGCGCAGCAGCACCGCGCCGTTGGCCGCCGCCGACCGCGTCTGATTCTTCAGATCGCGGATGATCTGCGGGTTCGCGTCGAAGACATGCTGGCCGGCGTACTCGGGCACCGTCACGTCGAACCGGCCCTTGGTGTCGACGGGTGTCACCGCGACGATGTCGGCCGCCTGGGCCGTGGCCATATCGTCCTCGCCGTACGCCGGTGACATGTGGACGATGCCGGTGCCGTCCTCCGTGCTGACGAAGTCGGCAGGCAGTACCTGAAACGCATTGGTGGAATCCATGAAATACGGGAACGGCGGTAGGTACCGCACACCGAGCAGTTCGCGTCCGGTGTAGGTGGCCAGCACTTCGGGCTCTTCACCGAGTTCGCGGGCATAGGCCGCCAGCCGCGCCTGCGCCAGCACATAGCGCCCGCCGTCGGGCGCTTGCACGCAGACGTAGGCGATATCCGGACCCACCGCGACCGCCTGGTTCGACGGCAGCGTCCACGGCGTCGTGGTCCAGATCAGCAGATAGGCGCCGTGCAGATCACCGTCGTCGACCACCTGGAAGCCGACGGTGAGCGCCGGATCCTGTCGCATCTGATAGACGTCGTCGTCCATCCGCAGCTCGTGGTTGGACAGCGGGGTCTCGTCGTTCCAGCAGTAGGGCAGCACCCGGTTGCCCTCATAGGCCAGGCCCTTGTCCCACAGCTGCTTGAACGCCCAGATCACCGACTCCATGAAGCCGAGATCGAGCGTCTTGTAGTCGTTGTCGAAGTCGACCCACCGCGCCTGCCGGGTGACGTAGGCCCGCCATTCGTCGGTGTACTTGAGGACCGAAGCGCGGCACGCTTCGTTGAACTTCTCGATGCCCATTTCTTCGATCTGCGCTTTGTCGGCGATCCCGAGCTGGCGCTGAACCTCGAGTTCGGCGGGCAGGCCGTGGGTGTCCCAGCCGAACCGCCGTTCCACCTTGTAGCCGCGCATCGTGCGGTAGCGGGGCACGATGTCCTTGACGTAGCCGGTCAGCAGGTGGCCGTAGTGCGGCAGGCCGTTGGCGAACGGCGGACCGTCGTAGAACACGTACTCCGGCGATCCGTCCCGATGGGCGATGCTGGCGCGGAACGTGTCATCGGAATCCCAGTAGTCCAGGACATCGGATTCCAACGCCGGGAAATTGGGCGCTCCGGCGGCCGGCTTCGGATAGGCGGTCACGTGTCTCCTGTGCCTGATCGAGGCACGGGGACGACGTCGCGCGGTGCGCGAGCGCCGCGGTACCACCCCGCTTGCGCACGTGACGTGCGCCGCTCATTTCGGGCGATGACGGGCCCACCCGTTCGGGTCTACTGAGCTAGATCAGCTGTTCTTCCGAAGGCTCCCCGGTGATGGCCGGATCAACGCCCTTACCGTCGATTCTAACGACGGGCTCTTACACAGCAGGCAGTGCGTCCGTGGTCATCTCGTAGAGGGCGCGCGGGAACTGCTCGGCGAGCTCTTCGACGGTGTACGGCTCGAAATGGCTCGTGTCGTACCACCAGTCGATGTGTACCAGATCCGCAGTGCGGTAGACCCTCATCTCCAGGGCATGTCCCAGCCCGGGTGGCGTCTCCTGAACCGGCACGGGCACCGAGTCGTCGGGCACCTCGCCCAGGTAGTTGAAATACGCCTCCGACATCCCGTCGGCGGCGCTCTCAGTCGCCGAGGCCAGGGCGTGGTGAACGCCGCGGAGTACGTCGGTGGCATCGGACTGCTGCGTTGTCGCGCACACGAGCGGGACGGCGTCGAGCAGGCTGCCACGTTCGCTGGCCACATCGACGAGGACAGTGCCGTCGCCGAGCGTCTTCGCGATCGTCCGAGCCAAGGCGGCGAGGAGGATCTCGTCGGCAGGCACGCCGAGGTACTCGGTGGCTCCATCGAGCTCCGCCGTGAGTTCTTCGGTGTCCGGTGTCGACAAGCGCACCATGCCCGCGGGACGGGCGGCGTCCGGGGCGTCGTAATCCACGATGTGGATCGTTGCTAGTGCAAATTCAGTAACGGCGTTAAACGCCTCTTTAGCCGTCATAGGCAACTGCGAAGCAACCATGGTCCCAACGATAGCTCAGATGTCCCAAATATGGGATAGGCCTCCCGAAACTGTGACGCCTGTGTCAATTAGGGCAAAGGTTTCCGGTTTGCGGTTCGCACTGCCTATTTTATGAACATTGCATTATCGTAGGACGGGTGCCACGTACCGACGAGAACGGCAGACAGCTAAAAGCCCTGCTAGATTACCTACTTGACGGCGACGTTGACGCCAAGGACATTTACGACGCGCTCGGTACATCGAGCAGCACGTATTACCGGCGGATCAAGGAAGCCGACTACCCGGACGCCGAAGAATTGCGGCGAGTATCCGACAGATTCGGTGTCAGCTACCCCGACCTGCAGATCCGGTTTGGCCTGATGAGCGAACAAGAGGTGTGGAGCTACATCGAGTCTTCGCCGTTCCGCGGAGTCGACCTCCGCGAGGCCGCCGACACCCGAATGGCCACTCGAACTATTCATCGAACCCGCGCGCCAAAACTCTCCGAGCTGAAACCGCGCAGTGACGCGCCACCGCTGTAGCCTTATACTTTGCTGAGTTCACCGCGGCTCGAAGGCGACACATATGGCTCTGACAACTCTGATCGCGATCACACTTTGCTGTATCGCGTGGAGTTTGTGGATTCGCCGAGTCACATGGTCGTCCCGTTGGGAGTTCGCCGCAACCCTGAACATCGCCCTGCAGGGTGGTGCGGTGCTCATGATGTCGCCGTGGGCCTCCGAGACGCTGGGCGTCTTCCTCCACGACCTGACAGGTAAGTGGAATCTGGAGGACTACATCGGCCACGATCTCTACATCGTCGCCGCGTCCGCCGTCGTCTATAACGCGCTCGGCCGGTTGCAACAGGATCACGAGCTGCAGCGGTCGTTCAAGCAGTACGTCGAGTACCCCGCGACGCTGTGCATACCGCTGCTGCTGGTCGCGTTCACACTCGGCAACGGCGCGAAGATCTACCAGGCCGACTTCTTCCAGGTACCGACCGACTTCTGGCTGAACATCTACTGGCTGCTGCTGTGCGGCACGCTCATCTATCTGCTGGTGTACGGATGTCGGGCGCTGCTGGTCCTGCGTAAGGATCCGCGCTCGCGCACCGTGGCCAACATCTACCTCGTATCGTCGGCCGCGGGTATCGCCGCCTGCATCGTACGGCTGGCCACCGCCTTCATCCCGCAGCTGCAGGCGCTTGACGCCGGCACCACACTCACGTGGGTGTTCGCCTGCATGTGCGGCGCCGGCTTCGCCATCACGTCGGCGGAATCCTGGCGCAAGAAGACGAAATGGTTCTCGACGGCCGACCGCTGAGGCTCCGTTGAGCTCGCTCTAGCCGACGGCGGATCGGGTGACCTTGAATTGCGCGCCGAGCGCGGGCACCGTGTCGTATCCGCGTTTGCGGGCGCGCGCGGCGTCGCGACGAATCAACGTCTGCAGACCGGCGAATGTCGCCTGATCGAGCACCATCCGCGTCAGCAGCCGGTTGTGCACGAACCCGAACGCCATCCCCGACTCCGGATCGGCCCAACCCACCGAGCCGGCCAGGCCGGCGTGCCCGAAGCCGGGCATCACCCCCGGGATCGGCACGGAGTGGTATCCGAGGTGGAAGGACAGCGGCACCCAGATGTTGCGGTCCGGCGCATAGCTCGGTTCGCCGGTCAGGCCCGCTGTCCTCTCCCGCGACAGCAGCTGCGTGCCGTCTACACGCCCGCCGTTGGCGATCGCGCCGTACATCTTCGCCAGTGCGCGCGCGGTGGTCACACCGTTGGCCGCCGGGATCTCGGCGTCCAGGAACGGCGTGTCGCCCTGTATGACGGCCTTCATGCCCGGGAAGTACATCGACCCGAAGATGCCCGAAACGCCCATGGCCGCCACCCGGGGCGCGACGAAGTTGAATATCGGGTTGGCCAAAGTGCCCTGGGGTGCCAGGATCTGCGCGGCGCGCGTCGCTGCACCGACCGGCGGCCGACCCAGGTGCAGTCCGTCGATGTTGAGCGGCTCCGCGAGTTCCTCACGGATCAGGTCCCGCATGCCCTTACCGGTGACGGCGCGGCCCAACCCCGACATCAGCCAGCCGTAGGTCAGCGCGTGATAGGCCTGATGCCCATACAGCAGGCGGTTGACCGGTGCCGCGGCGATCCGCTGCTCCATGGCGAGGTGGTCGAGCAGATCGGCCTTGCTGACCCCGTTGAGGTGCGATAGCCCCGCACGGTGCTGCATGACTTCGCGCACCGTGATGTCAGCCTTGCCGTTGGCGCCGAACTCGGGCCAGTACTGGCTGACCGGGGTGTCGTAATCGAGAAGCCCGCGGTCGGCGAGCCGATGGATCACCGTCGACGCCAGACCCTTGGTGACCGAGAAGACCATTGCGCCGGTATCGGCCGTCCAGTACTCGGTGCCGCGGCGGTCGGAGTAGCCCGTCCAGACGTCGACGACGGGCTCACCGTGCAGATAGACGCAGAGCGCGCCGCCGCCGAACCGAGGTCCGGGAAAGAGTTTCGAGAATGCCCGCACGGTGCAGGCAAAGTTCGAGTCCGATGCGCCCTGTATCCCTCGTGGGAGCGCTGCGCTGCGCTCCTCGGATTTGACACCCGTCACAATGAATTAAATTTACCTGGAGCCCCGGCAAATAAACGAGGTGTTACCAAAAAGTTAGGTTATCGCACGTCAGAGGCGTTCAAGATCTCTTGCGCAGCAAGCGCTGGGGTGAGTTCGCCGTCGCGCACCTGGCGCTCCACTTCGGCCCGGATCTTCTTAACCGACGGGTGCGACAGCACACGATCGAGCACCGTGTCGCGGACCATGGACCAGGTCCAGTCGACCTGCTGTGTACGCCGTCGGGCCTCGAATTCGCCGGCTTCGGTGAGCACCTCGCGATGCTTGAGAATCGTCTCCCATAGCTCGACGAGACCGTCGCCGCTCAACGCGCTCATAGTGAGAACCGGTGGGCGCCAAAGTGTTTCACGCGGATAGATCAGCCGGATCGCGCCGGTGAGTTCACGCGCGGCGGCCTTGGCCTCCACCGCGTGCTTACCGTCGGCCTTGTTCACCACCACGATGTCGGCGAGCTCCAGCACGCCTTTCTTGATGCCCTGCAGTTGATCGCCGGTGCGGGCCAAGGTCAGGAACACAAAGGTGTCGACCATGTTGGCGACCGCCACCTCGGACTGTCCGACGCCCACCGTCTCGACCAGAATGACGTCGAAACCGGCCGCCTCCAGCAACACGATCGTCTCGCGGGTGGCCCTCGCCACCCCGCCCAGGTTGCCCGAGGTCGGCGACGGCCGGATGTACGCGTCGGCGTGCACCGCCAGTTTCGCCATGCGGGTCTTGTCGCCGAGGATCGAACCGCCGGTGCGAGTCGAGGACGGGTCGACTGCCAGCACCGCGACGCGGTGCCCCTGCTCGATCAGGTACATGCCGAGCGCCTCGATGGTGGTCGACTTGCCGACGCCGGGGACCCCGGTGATTCCGACGTGCATGGCCTTACCGGCATCCGGCATCAGTTCGAGCAGCAATTGTTGCGCCTGTTCGCGGTGATCGGTGCGAGTTGACTCGACGAGCGTGATCGCCTTGGGCAGCGCCGCTCGGTCACCGCTGCGAACGGCGTCCGCTAGTTCAGAGACCGGGAGGTTCATCTATTTTCAACTGGTAGCCCAGCCGCTCGGCGAGCTTCTGCAGCAGGCCGATGGCCGCGTCAGCGATCACGGTGCCGGGCGGGAAGATCGCGGTCGCACCCGCCGCGTACAACTCGTCGAAGTCGCCCGGCGGTATCACGCCGCCGACCACGATCATGATGTCGGGCCTGCCCGCCCCGGCGAGCGCCTCGCGCAGCGCGGGCACCAGCGTCAGGTGGCCGGCAGCCAGCGAGGACACCCCGACCACGTGCACGTCGTTGTCGGCGGCCTGACGCGCGACCTCCTCCGGCGTGGAGAACAACGACCCGACGTCGACGTCGAAGCCGATGTCGGCGAACGCCGTCGCAATCACCTTCTGCCCACGGTCGTGGCCGTCCTGGCCCATCTTGGCGATCAGAATGCGCGGCCTACGACCGTCGGCCTCGGCGAACTTCTCGACGAATTCGGTTGCAGTGGACACGTTGCTGGCCTTTCCAACCTCGTCACGGTAGACGCCCGCGATCGTGCGGATCTCGGCAACGTGTCTGCCATATACCTTCTCGAGCGCGTCGGAGATCTCGCCTACCGTCGCGTGGGCGCGAGCCGCATTGACGGCCAGAGCCAGCAGATTGTTGCCGAGGCCGTCCTCCCCTGCCGGCCCGGATGCACCTGCCGCACGGGTCAATTCGGCCAACGCGGCTTGTGTCGCAGCCTGGTCGCGCTCGGCGCGCAACTTCTCCAGCTTGGCAATCTGCTCTGTGCGCACCCGGCTGTTCTCGACCTTCAGGACCTCGACCTCCTGGTCCTCGTCGACCTGGTATTTGTTCACGCCGATCACCGTCTGGGTACCCGAGTCGATGCGCGCCTGGGTGCGGGCGGCGGCCTCTTCGATCCGCATTTTGGGAATACCCTCGCTGATCGCCTGCGCCATGCCGCCGTGTTCGGCCACCTCGAGGATGTGGGCGCGGGCCTTTTCGGCCAGCTCGTGGGTGAGCCATTCGACGTAATACGAACCGCCCCACGGGTCGATCGGCCGCGTCGTTCCGGACTCCTGCTGCAGCAGCAGCTGAGTGTTGCGGGCGATGCGCGCAGAGAAGTCGGTCGGCAGGGCGAGTGCCTCGTCGAGCGCATTGGTGTGCAAGGACTGCGTGTGCCCCTGGGTGGCGGCCATGGCCTCGATACAGGTGCGGGCGACGTTGTTGAAGGCGTCCTGCGCGGTCAACGACCACCCCGAGGTCTGCGAATGGGTACGTAGCGACCTGGATTTTGGGCTTTCGCTTCCGAATTCGGCGACCAGCTCACTCCACAGCAGCCGTCCGGCACGCAGCTTGGCGACCTCCATGAAGAAGTTCATCCCGATGCCCCAGAAGAACGAAAGGCGCGGTGCGAACTTGTCGATGTCGAGGCCCGCGTCCAGGCCCGCCTTGATGTACTCGACACCGTCGGCCAGTGTGTAAGCGAGCTCGAGATCGGCTGTGGCTCCGGCTTCTTGAATGTGGTACCCAGAGATCGAGATCGAGTTGAACTTCGGCATCTTCGAGCTGGTGTATCCGAAGATGTCGGAGATCACCCGCATCGAGGGCTTCGGTGGATAAATGTAGGTGTTGCGGACCATGAACTCTTTGAGGATGTCGTTCTGGATGGTGCCCGCCAACTTCTCCGGGGGTACACCCTGTTCCTCGGCGGCCACGACGTAGAGCGCGAGGATGGGGAGCACTGCGCCATTCATCGTCATCGAGACCGAGACGGTCGAGAGGTCGATACCATCGAACAGCTGCCGCATATCGAGAATGGAATCGATTGCCACGCCGGCCATTCCGACGTCACCCTGCACGCGGGGGTGGTCGGAGTCGTAGCCACGATGGGTTGCCAGATCGAACGCCACCGACAGACCCTTCTGCCCTGCAGCAAGATTGCGGCGGTAGAAGGCATTGGACTCCGCGGCCGTCGAGAAGCCGGCGTACTGGCGGATGGTCCACGGCTGGTTGACGTACATGGTCGGGTACGGCCCACGGACGAACGGCGGTGCGCCGGGGAAGCTGTCCAGCGGGTACCCGGCGTCGACGACCCCGTCGCGGTCATCAGCGATGTAGACCGGCTTGACGTCGATGCCCTCCGGGGTGGCCCAGTCCAGCTGATCAGCGGTGTAGCCGTGTGCCGCGGCGGCCGCGGCGATATGCTCGCTGACCGCGGCCTCGGTTGCGGGCTCACCGATTTTCTCGCCGTGCAGGGGTACGTCGGCGAAATTCGTGATTCCTGGTTTGACGGTCGTCATCGTCACGCCCCCAAACGTGTGAGCAGGGCCGCCAATGCGGCGATCGCGTCGATCTTGGCGGTCAGGTATTCGTCCGGCTTGTTGGCGGGGTCTGATGTCGCCGCCGGGGCGGCTCCGGTGTCAGCGACCGACCTCTCCGGACCGGCCAGATATACGTGCGAAACTCCCGCCGCCCTCGCTGCTTCGACGGCGCCGGACGCCTCGTCCGCATATCGGGCGTCGGTGCCGCAGATCACTGCGGCAACGGCACCACCGGCATCCGAAACCGCCTGCGCGATTCCCGCGGCGTCCAAGGGGCCCGGATTGACGGCCTCCACACCGCCCGATGCCAGCAGGTTGGCCGCGAACGTCGTGCGGATGTTGTGTTCGGAGAGCGGGCCGAGCGGCAGGAGCAGTGCGGTGGGCCGCGAACCGTGCTCGGCGAGATATGCATCGGAGCGGTTCCGCAGCGCTTCGAAATCGGCCGCGTAGCGCTGCACACCGAGATTCGGTTCGGACTGGGGCAGCGGCATTTCTGAGAGGTTCGGATACTCGTTGACACCGGTGATGGCCGTCCGCCGGTGAGCGATATCGTCCCTGCGCTTCGCGTTTACCTCCGCGATCTGCGCGGCCAGATAGTCGCCGGCAGCGGCGAAACCACCACGGGATTCGATGTCGCGGAAATTTTTCCACGCCGTCTCGGCAAGCGCCCGCGTGAGATCTTCGATGAACCACGAGCCGCCGCCCGGGTCGAGCACACGTCCGATGTGCGACTCCTCCAACAGCAACAGTTGGGTGTTGCGCGCCATCCGCCGCGCGAAACTGGGTGCGGTGCCCGGCCATCCGCCGGGGATCGCACTGTCGAAGGTGTGTACCTGGACGGTGTCTGCTCCCCCGACGCCTGCCGCGAAGGCGGCGACCGTTGTGCGGAGCATGTTCACCCACGGATCGCGCTGAGCCATCATCGGTTTGGATGTCACCGCGTGCACGGTCGCCGCGCCTGCGTCGGCCGCATCAACCACCTCGGCCACCCGGGCCCATAGCTGTCGCGCCGCGCGCAGCTTGGCGATGGTCATGAACTGATCGTCATCCGCCGCGAATCGGAAGCTGATCTGGCGCAACGCTTCCGATGCCGAGATGCCACTTTCGACCAGCACGCGCAGATAGCTCACGCCCGCGGCGACAGCGCCGGCCAGCTCCCATGACGCGTTGGCGCCGAGATCGTGGAATGCCGGACCGTCGATCGTTATGGCCCGTACGCCGCCCTCGTAGCTGACCGTCTTGGCGACGGTGGCCACCACCTCGTCGATCGACGGCGCAGCTCGGCCGCTCAGTGTCGCGGTGAGAGGGTCGGCACCCAGATCGACCGAAACCCGCGCTCGCCGTTCGTCGTCCAGGTCGATCACCAGCGCCAGCACCGCGTCGGCGGCGGCGGCGAAGTCAATGCCCGCGTCGAGCACCACCGGAACCAGCTCGAGGAACACGCCCTCGAGAAGCCGGTCGAGTTCGTCGGCACTCACACCGTCGTCCCCGACCTGCAGGATCAATGCGCTGGTGCCCTCGGTGAGCGCAGCCAGCACGGCACCGTTTCCGTCGACCACCGAGACCTGTCCGGGCGCCGGAAACGACTCGGCGACCTTCCAGCCGGACTTGACGTCGCGCAGCCCGTCGGAACCACGGATGTATGGCCAGCGACCAGGCAGCGGCGCCTCGGGCTGGGAGTCCAGAATCGTGTAGAGCGGCCGGATCGGAAAGCCTTCGTACGTCGGCGAGTCGAGGAGTTGCTCGGGCGCCTCGCCGAGGTCGGCGGGATCCTTGCGGCTGCTCTTGGCGAGCACCCCGGCAACGGCGGCGCGCCACTGCTCGCGATCCGACTCCGATCCCACGGACGTATCTACCGACACCGGCATCTCCTGTTGTCGCAGCGTGTGACCTCTGTGTCTAACACGACCGCTCACCAGGCTAAATGATCCAGGTCACGGCGTTGACCGCCGGGCAGCCGACTCACGCTCGCGCCGATCAGCCAAGCCGGGCGCCGCAACGTAGGCTCGGTGGACGTGAATACCGTCGTCAGCACCTTGCGCGCCCTGCGCAGCTCGGTGATCGCGACCGCGTCCGCGGTGCCGCGACGACGGGTGTTCGCGATGCTGGCCGCGATTGTGATTCTCGTCGCAATCGCGCTGCTCGTGCCCCTGCCGACCGCAGTTCAACTGCGCGACTGGGCGACTTCCGTCGGCCCGTGGTTTCCGTTGGCGTTTCTCGGCGCACACATCGTGATGACGGTATTTCCGTTCCCGCGCACCGCATTCACCCTGGCCGCAGGCCTGCTGTTCGGTCCGGTCCTCGGCATCCCGCTCGCGGTCACGGCGGCCACCGTCAGCGCAGTCATCGCGCTGCTCCTGGTCCGCGCGGCCGGCTGGCAGCTCAACAAGCTGGTCAGCCATCCTCGAGTCGACGCGCTGGACGCCCGACTGCGGGAACGCGGGTGGCCCGCGATCATGTCGATGCGGCTGATTCCGGCCGTGCCGTTCTCGGTGCTGAACTACGCAGCGGGCGCGTCGGCGGTTCGGGTATTGCCCTATACCTTCGCCACGCTGGTCGGGCTGGTGCCCGGCACCTCAGCGGTGGTGATCCTCGGCGATGCGCTGACCGGCAGCGTCAGCCCGCTACTGGTCCTGATCTCGTTCTGCACCGCGTGCCTCGGCGTGGCGGGACTGGTCTATGAGTTCCGCGCCCATCGTCGCCATCACCGCGACCACGCTGAGGCCACCTATCTGGAGTGAGCGCCGCCGTCGTTGCGAGGCGGGGGCTGCTGGGAGTACGCCGACGGCGGCTGCTGCTGCTGGGACAGCGGCGGGTACTGCGGCGGCGGATCGATGACTCCGGCCACCGGCTTGCGCGCCTCGGCCTCGGCCTTGGCCACGGCCTGCGCGATCTCCGGATCGGTCTGAGTGTTGAACCAGGCGGCCACCTCCTCGGAGTCGTCCTCCGGCCGTTGGATGTCCTCCTCCACCGGCGACGGCTCGTAACGGAAGACGCCGTCCGAACCCGGCGCGCCGAGCATCTTCGTGAAGCCCTCGAGTGCCGATCCGAAGTCGCTTGGCACCAGCCAGACCTTGTTCGCCTCGCCCTTCGCCATCTGCGGCAGTGTCTGCAGGTACTGGTAGGCCAGCATCTCCGGAGTCGGTCGGCCCCGCTTGATCGCCGCGAACGTCTTCTCGATGGCCTTGGCCTGGCCCTGTGCCTGCAGGTAGGACGCGGCACGTTCACCCTGGGCGCGCAGCATGCGTGACTGCCGGTCGGCCTCGGCGGCCAGGATCGCGGCCTGCTTGGCACCCTCGGCGGCGAGGATCTGCGCCTGCTTCTGGCCCTCGGCCTGCTTGATCGACGCCTCCCGGTTGCCTTCGGCTGTCAGGATCATCGCCCGCTTCTCGCGGTCGGCACGCATCTGCTTTTCCATCGAATCCTGAATCGACGGCGGCGGGTCGATGCTGCGCAACTCGACGCGAGCCACCCGCAGCCCCCATCGGTTGGTGGCCTCGTCGAGCACGCCGCGCAGCTGTCCGTTGATCGAGTCGCGGGACGTCAGGGTCTGTTCCAGGGTCATGCCGCCGACCACGTTGCGCAGTGTGGTGGTGGTCAGCTGCTCGACGCCGACGATGTAGTTGCTGATCTGGTAGACGGCGGCCTGCGGATTGGTCACCTGGAAGTAGACGACGGTATCGATGTTGACCGTCAGGTTGTCCTCGGTGATCACCGGCTGCGGCGGGAAGGACACCACCCGTTCACGCAGGTCGACGCGGGCGCGGATCTTGTCGACGAACGGCAGCAGCAGCGTCAACTGTCCCGAAACCGTCTTGCTGTAACGACCGAGCCGCTCGATGACCGCGGCCTCGGCTTGCGGGATCAATGCGATGGACTTGGCCACGATGATGGCGGCGAAGACCACCAGCACAGCCACCAGAATCAAACCGGCGACGGCACCATCCATGAAAGTTCCTTCCCTAGGTGTCCAGGCTTCTCTAGACGACTTTCTGTACGACGGCGGTTGCGCCGTCGATCTGCACGACGGTCACGTGGTCGCCGGGCTCGTAGACATCGCTATCGTTCAGCGGGCGTGCGGTCCAGACTTCGCCCTCGAGTTTCACCTGTCCTTCGTGGCGTCCGACCCGGTCGAGCACCAGCGCGCTCTTACCCTCCAACGCCTTCGCAGGCTCGGGTAGACCCTTGCCCGAATTGAAGTGCCTGCGCAGTGCGGGCCGAACCAGTACCAGCAGTAGCACCGACACGACGGCGAAGACCGCTCCATGGATCCACAGGTCATCGAATATGAGGCTGGAGCCAGCGGCGGCCAGGGCGCCGCCGCCGAGCATGAGCAGGAACAGGTCGCCGGTCAGCGCCTCGGCTCCGGCAAGGGCCAGGGCGGCGATTAGCCAGATCAGCGCAGCAGGCATGCCGCCAGCCTAGCGCGTAGCCGACCCGATGAGCGGCTAACAACTACACTGCGGAAATCATGTGGTGTCCGAGTGTGTCGTTGACCGTGTGGGCGAACGCCTGGCTTGCTGGTGCCGCCGCGCCCGACGATGTGTTGGATGCGCTATCACAGTGGGCACCAAGACATTCCGTCACGGCGTACGACTCGGTGGCGGCCGGGCGTACGGGGCTGCCCTGGCCGGATCTGACCGACGCCGGCGCTGTCTCGCTGCTGCAGACCCTGCGTACCAGCGCGGGCCGGGGCAGCGGGGCGCCCGCGATGGGCGTCGCCCTGCCGGTACCCGGCGACGTTCGCGGGCTGCCGGCCGGCACACAGTTTCAGCGTGACGCGGTGGCCGCGGGCGAGGCGCTCATCATGGCCGGTGATCCCGCCGAGGCCATCGGCCTGGTACCCGACTTCGAATACCCGGATGTCGGCGACGATGGCGATGAGCTCGATACCGCAGCCGAACCGTCCGCGCTGTCGTGGACGGTGTATTCGGTGCCCGGCGCGGCGCCGACGGAGGGTCTCGATCTCGGTGAGTCGGAATATGCCATGCGCTCCGCGGTCCGCTCCGCCGCCGATGCGCTGGGAGCGCTGCACGCGGAAGCGGCAGGCAGCGATATCGAAGACCCGCGCAGTCTCGTCGAACAGGTTGTGGAATCCGAACGGCGACACAGTATTCCGGACCATGCGCCGACGCGTGCCCTGCGGGTGCTTGAGAACGCGGCATACATCGACGCGATCATCACGGTGAGCTCGGGACTGATTCCCATCGGACTCAACAGCTCCGCCGACGTCCAGACAGCCAGCGAAGCGCTGCGACCGTTGAACGGAGTCGTGCGGTCGGCGCGATTGGCGGCCGTCAGCGAAATCCTGCATTCCGCCTGGCAGCACTGAACGAGCGCGGCGCCGCAACGCTCACCAGCGCCACGGCCACCAATGCCGGTCATAGCCGAATCCGTAACCCGGACCGTGGTACCCGCCGAATCGATGGTCACCATGGCCATAGCCATGGCCGCCGCCACCGTACCCATGGGCAGCGGGAATGATCACGGCCGACGAAGTGGACGGGGGCGCTGCCGTCGCAACGGGCGCCGCCGCGATGGTCAACGCCGCGGCGCTCGCCGCGACCGCTGCCGCGATCTGCTTTAACCCTGGTCGCATCGCAAAACTCCTTCGAATGCCTATGTTTCTCTTGCACCTCCAGAGTTGCGCGCCAACCGCTCCGTGTCCTTGCGGCTGACGCCAAATTCGGGCCCCCGCTAGCTGGTATCACAGCGAGGCGTGCAGACCGCCCCATCAAGCGAAAAGCCCTGCAAGGGGGGAGCATCCGGGCCAGGGACACGGACCGGATCGCGGTCGGTGCGCAGTTCGTCGAGTAGGTCGGCGACCACCCGCGCAAGGTCGGCGTTCGGCGTCGCGGCTCGCGCAAATGCGATATCGGACTGTTCGGCCTGCAATCTCAACTCGTGGTCGAGGTCCCACACCACCTCGATGTGGTCTGCGACGAAACCGATCGGGCAGACGACCACCGCGTCCGTGCCTGTTTCCGCCAGAGCTGCGAGGTGATCGCCGACATCCGGCTCCAGCCACGGCACCTGCGGCGGCCCGGAGCGCGACTGCCACACCTGGTCATAGTCGTCATAGCCCGCCGCGGTGGCGACCAGCTTGGCGGCGTACGCCACCTGCCGCGCGTATAGGTCTGCGCCACAACGGGACGCATTCGACAGTGGGATCGAGTGTGCCGTGAAGATCAACCGTGCGTTGTCCGGCACGGTCTGCGCGGCGGTGATGATCGCCTCGCTGAACATCTGGACGAACAGCGGATGGTCGTAGTACTGACGCAGTTTCACCAGCTGGGGTGCCGTGTCGCCGACCGCCCGCCTGGCCCTTGCGATGTCCTCGACGTACTGCGTGCAACCCGAGTAACCGCCCCACGCCGACGTGGCGAAGACCGCGGCGCTGCGGATCCCATCGGCGGCCATGGCGGCGACGGCATCTTCGATGTACGGCTCCCAGTTCCGGTTACCGAAATATATTGGGAGGTCAATGAATCCACGCAGTTGATCGACCAGCGCCCGGTTGATGCCGTTGATCGGCGAGACGCCGCCGAAATGCATGTAGTGCTCGGCGACGGAGGCGAGACGCTCCCGCGGAATCCCGCGGCCCCTGGTGACGTTCTCCAGGAACGGCATCACCTGGTCCGGCCCTTCCGGCCCGCCGAAGGACAGCAGCAGGACCGCGTCTGGGCTATTGCTCTTCGCGTGAGCGGCCATCTAGAGCAACTGCGTGCTCGCGCCGCCGTCGGCGTAGATGATCGTGCCGGTCGTCGCGGGCAGCCAGTCCGACAGCAGCGCGCATACGGTCTTGGCCACGGGTGTGGGATCCTTCATGTTCCATCCGATGGGCGCCCGCTGATCCCAGCCCTCTTCGAGCAACTTCATCTGCGCACCGGCCTCCTCGCCGAGCGCACCGCCGACGATGGCGCTCATCGCCAGCGTGCGGATTGGTCCTGCGGCAACGAGATTCGAGCGGACACCGTGCGGGCCCGCTTCGCGAGCCACGAACCGGTTCACCGACTCCAGCGCGCTCTTGGCGACCGTCATCCAGTTGTACGCGGGCATCGCGCGGGTCGGATCGAAGTCCATCCCCACGATGGCGCCACCCGGATTCATGATGGGCAGCACCGCCTTCGCCAGCGACGCATACGAATACGCCGAGATGTGGATGCCCTTGGCGACGTCCTCGTACGGCGCATCGAAGAACGGGTTGATGCCCATCCCGGTCTGCGGCATGAAGCCGATCGAGTGCACCACGCCGTCGAGTTTGTTGCCGTCGCCGATGACCTCGGTGACGCGGTCGGCCAGCGTGTCGAGATGCTTTTCGTCCTGCACGTCGAGCTCGAGAAGGGGTGCCTTCTCCGGGAGTCGGTCGGCGATCCGCTGGATCAGCTTCATCCGGTCGAATCCGGTCAGCACCAGCTCGGCGCCCGCCTCCTGGGCAACCTTGGCGATGTGGAACGCGATCGAAGAGTCGGTGATGATCCCCGTGACGAGGATGCGCTTGCCTTGCAGAAGTGTCATGTGAAGCTTCCTTGTTCGTTTCCTAGTGGCCCATGCCCATGCCGCCGTCGACCGGGATCACTGCTCCGGCGATGTAGGTCGCATCCTCGGACGCCAGGAAGCTGACCGCCCCGGCGACCTCCTCGGCGGTGCCGACCCGCTTGGCCGGGATGAAGTCCAGCGCCCCCTCCTGGATCCGCTCATCGAGCGAGCGGGTCATCTCGGTGTCGATGTAGCCCGGAGCGACCACGTTCGCGGTGACGCCGGCCTTGGAGAGCTCCCGCGAGATCGAACGGGCCATGCCGATCAGTCCGGCCTTGGCGGCCGCATAGTTGGCCTGATTGCCGATCCCCCAGCTGCCCGACACCGAACCGATGAAGATGATCCGGCCGAACCGCTTACGTTGCATGCTGCGCGATGCGCGCTGAGCCACCCGGAACGCACCGGTGAGATTGGCGTTGATGACCTCCTCGAACCGCTCCTCGGTCATCCGGATGAGAAATGCGTCCTTGGAGATGCCAGCATTGGACACCAGCACCTCGACCGGGCCCTGATGCTCCTCGACCTCCTTGAAGGCACGGTCGACGGCGTCATTGTCGGTGACGTCGCACTCGACGCCGAAAAGACCCTCGGGCGTACCCGATCCACGGTGCGTGACGGCCACTTTGTGTCCGTCGGTAGCAAGTCGCCGAGCGATGGCGAGTCCGATTCCGCGGTTTCCGCCGGTCACCAATACTGAACGCGATACGAAAGGCGGACGGGTGCCAGCCGTTTGGCCGGCGGTCTCAGCCGAATCATCGGTCACAGTCATGCCCGCCAACCTATCGTCTGGACGCCAATTCTAAGAAATCGCCTCAGAGTGGCAGCCGGCGGTTGATCAACAGGCTCGCCACAGCGGCGATCGCAGCCAGCAGGGCCGCGAGCCGCAGCCAGCCGGTGGTGGCCTCGCCGCGGACTGTCTCGTAGCCGATCTGATCCTGGAGCGAGGAGTAGACCTTGTTCAGTTCCTCGATATTGGACGCGGTGTAGGAATCGCCGCCGGAAAGCTGGGCGATCTTCTTCATCATCTGGTCGTCGACGGGCACCGGTACCCGCTCGCCGTTGACCTCCACCTCGCCGTGTTCGGTGCCGAAGGAGATCGTCGAGATCGGGACCCCCTGGTCTTTGGCGGTGCGGGCGGCGGTGAAGGCGCCCTTCGGATTGTCCGGATTCGACGGCACGGTTTCCTTACCGTCGGAGAACAACACGATGCGGGCGGGCGGCGGCGTATCGCCGCCGCCGATGACGGCCCCGACCGTAGAGATCGACGACAACGCGGTGAAAATCGCTTCGCCGGTAGCGGTACGGTCGGCGACCTGCAGGTTGTCGATGGCGCGCCGGCTCGCGTCGCGGTTCGTGGTCGGTGAAACCAGCACCGTCGCGGTGCCGGCATAGGCGATTACTCCCAGGTTGATCCCCGGGGTGAGCTCATCGACGAACTTCTTGGACGCTTCCTTGGCGGCGGTCAACCGGTCGGGTTCCACATCAGTGGCCCGCATCGACTGCGACACGTCGATGGCCAGCATCACGACCGCGCGATTGCGCGGAAGGCGTTGGTCGTAGGTGGGCCCGGCCAGAGCGATCGTGCAGAACAACAACGAGATACCGAGCAGCGCCGCGGGTACGTGCCGCCACACGCTCGGGCGCCGCGGCGCCACGCTGTCGAGAAGCTCGGTGTTGGCGAACTGCTGTAGCCGCCTGCGTCGGGCGACTTGAGCGACGACGTACAGCCCGGCCAGCCCCAGCACGACGAGAACGAAGAACAGGAGCCACCAGATGTGTGAGAACCCCGTGAGCGAGACCGGCCCTAGCAGCGGAATCGTCATATCAGATCGTCATCCCGTCGACTCAGTTCGGCAGACGACGGTTGATGAGCAGCGCCGACAATGCCGCCAGCGCCAGCGCCAGCGCACCGAGCCGTAGCCAGCCGATGCTCGCGTCGCCCTTGATCGTTTCGTAGCCGATCTGCTGCTGCAGGTTCGCATATACGGCACGCAACTGCTCGAGGCTGGACGCGGTGAACGCCTCGCCGCCGGACAGATCGGCGATTTCCTTCAGCATCTCGTCGTCCACTGGCACCGGTTGACGCTGGTCGTTGATCTCGACATATCCGTACGGCGTCCCGAACGAAATCGTCGAGATCGGCACACCTTGGTCCTTGGCGGTGCGCGCGGCGGTGAAGGCGCCCTTCGGATTGTCCGGATTCGACGGCACGGTTTCCTTACCGTCGGAGAACAACACGATGCGCGCCGGTGGCGGTTCGTCGCCGCCGCCGATCACGGCGCCCACGGTGGCGATCGCCTGCAACGCGGTGAAGATGCCCTCACCGGTGGCGGTGCGGTCGGCGAACTGCAACTTGTCGATCGCGGCCTTGGTGGCTTCGCGACCGGTGGTCGGTGAAACCAGCACGGTCGCCGTACCGGCATAGGCGATCAGCCCGAGATTGATGCCAGGGGTCAACTCATCGGCGAACTGTTTGGACGCTTCCTGGGCCGCTGCCATGCGATTCGGCGAGACGTCAGTGGCCCGCATCGACTGCGATACGTCCATCACGAGCATCACCACCGCGCGGTTGCGCGGAATTCGGACGTCGTGTGTCGGGCCGGCCATCGCCACGGTGAGAAGCACCAGCGCGATCACGAGCAGGATCGCGGGCAGGTGCCGCCGCCGTGTCGGACTCTTGGGCGCAACACTCTCCAGCAGTTCCATGTTGGCGAATCGCAGCATCCGCCGGTGCCGGGCAAGCTGAACGAAGATGTAGAGCGCGACTACGCCGAGCACGACCAACAGGAACAGGAAGAACCAAGCGTGCTCGAACCCCGACAGCGTTATCGGACCAAGTAGCGGTAATGTCATGTACGCCTTAGCATTTCAGGTCAAAGATCTCAGGCGCGGCCCGCCAGGGCCAAGCGGCGAGTGGCGACGAACCGGACCACGTCGGCAATCCAGTCCCTGTCGGTGCGCAGCGACAGCAGCGGTGCATCGCAGCGTCGCAGCGTCCGCGCCACCTCGGCTCGATGGGCCGCCGCGGCCTTCGCGAAGTCGTCGCGCAGCTGCGCGTCAATGGTGAACTCACGAGTGCGGCCGGTCTCGGTGTCCTGCAGGATGACGTCGCCGACGGGCGGCAGTTCGACATCGCGCGGATCCAGCACCTCGATGCCGAGCACCTCGTGCCGCCCGGCGATGGCCCGTAACGGGCGCATCCAGTCGATCGGGCCGAGAAAGTCGCTGATGATGACCGCCATCCCGCGCCGGCGTTCGGGTCTGCGCAGGGCGTCGATGGTGGCGGCCAGATCACCGCGGACTCCCGCGGGCGCCTTGGGCATCGTGGCGATGGCCCGCAGCATCTCCTGTTCGTGCATGCGACCAGACAGCGCGGGCACCCGCCGGACGGAGTCGCCGTTGGCGATGATGGCGCCGATCCGGTTACCGCCGCCGCTGTTGAGGAACGTGATCGCCGCGGCCGCCGCCACTGCCAGGTCGCGCTTCTCGCACCCCACGGTCCCGAAGTCCAGGCTCGCCGAGACGTCGACCACCAGCCAGGTCTCCAGTTCACGGTCGGCGATCATCTGGCGTACGTGCGGATGTGTGGTGCGGGCGGTCACCGACCAATCCATCCGACGCACATCGTCGCCAGGCTGGTAGAGCCGCGATTCGCCGGGTTCGGAACCCGGGCCGGGCAGCAAGCCGAGGTGGTCGCCGTGCAGTACGCCGTCGAGCTTGCGGCGCACGGTCAACTCGAGTTTGCGCAGCGCCGCCGTCAGCGCGGGATCACGAATCTCCCCTCGCTTCAGCGACGGCAGATCGACTCGCCTCGTCGGGCCGCCCGTTGTTCGAGTCACCGACCGCTGGCCGCAGCCGCTGCGGCCGGCATCACGGGCGGCACCGAATGGCCTTGCTGCGGAATGGCATTCACCTGCGGAAGACCGACGGTCTGCAGGATCCGGTTGATCACGGTCTCGGCCGAGATCTCGTCGGCCAGCGCGTCATAGGTCAGCACGAGGCGGTGCCGCAGCACATCCGGAATGACCTCGACGACATCCTGCGGAACGACATAGTCACGTCCACGCACCAATGCAAGCGCGCGGGACGCGGCGATGATGCCGAGCGAGGCACGCGGTGAGGCGCCGTAGGCGATCCACGCCTGCGCGTCGGGCATACCGAACTTCTCGGGCTGGCGTGTCGCGGTGACGACGCGCACCACATAGTCCACGAGCGCGTGATGGACGAAGTTGTTGGCCGCGACGTCCTGCAGACGGAGCAGGTCGCCGGGGCCGAGCACCTGCTTGGGCTCCGGCGGCTTCACGCCCATCCGGTAGATGATCTCGCGCTCTTCCTCCGGTGTCGGATAGTCGATGTTGAGCTTGAACAGGAAACGGTCACGCTGCGCCTCGGGGAGCGCGTAGACGCCCTCCTGCTCGATCGGGTTCTGCGTGGCCATCACCAGGAACGGCGCGGGCAGCGGGAACGTCTTGCCGCCGATCGAGATCTTGCGCTCGGCCATGACCTCGAGCAGTGCGGACTGCACCTTGGCGGGCGCGCGGTTGATCTCGTCGGCCAGCAGGAAGTTGACCACCACGGGGCCGAGTTCGATGTCGAACTCCTCCTTGCCCTGGCGATAGATCCGGGTGCCGACGATGTCGGTGGGCACCAGGTCGGGGGTGAACTGGATACGCGCGAAGGTGCCGCCCACGACCTTGGCGAAGGTTTCGACGGCCAGCGTCTTGGCGACGCCCGGCACGCCCTCGAGCAGCACGTGACCCTTGGCGAGCAGGCCCACCAGCATCCGCTCGACGAGCTGGTCCTGGCCGACGATGATCCGCTTGACCTCGAAGATCGCGCGCTCCAGGGTGTGAACCTCCTGCTGGAGGCCCCCATTGTTGGCCGGTGCGGCATGCGTCCCGGCCTGCGCGGGGGGATAACCCTGGGCGGGGCCCTGCCCGGAAGGGGCCTGTCCAGAGAACCCTCCGGCGCCCTGCGGCGACCCACTCGGTGACGTCATCAACGGTCCTCCCACATCGGTATTTGGCCAATCTCCGGCCTCGGCGACACCTTGTCCGCCGCACGCTCGTCGTCAACTATTCCAGGCACTTCGGAATCCGTCGACGTCGCCCGGCCGCGTGCCGCCAACATCAACAGCATTGCTAACAGGAGCTCAGGCTTTGCTCAGGCGTCGCTCAGGTTTCGATAATCCGCGCGACGTACGGCTGCAGGCCCGCGGTCCGCACCTGGCTGACCCCAACCCCGCCCGCGGTGCCCCCGGACTCCAGCATCTTGCCGCCGCCGAGATAGATCGCGACGTGCTGGCTGCCACCCGGACCCCAGAACAGCAGATCGCCGCGCTTGGCCTGGCTCGTCGGCACTTTGCGACCGGTGTCGTACTGATCGCCCGAGTATTTCGGGATCAGCACGCCGACGCCGGCGAATGAGAACTGGGTGAAGCCCGAGCAGTCGTAGCCGACGGTGTTGGCGCCGGAGTCGACGCCGGTGCTCGGGCCTGTTGGCTTGCCGCCGCCCCAGGAATACGGGGTGCCGATCTGGGAGCCGCCGCGTCGGATGACGTACTCGATGGCCTGCGGACCGCGCACCCGGCCGGGTGCCACACCCGCCGAGGGCGGCGGGCCGAACCCGAGGGTGGCCAGGAACTTGCGGCCGAGGTCCATCGTGGCCTCGGTGGCCTGCGCGGTCGCAGCCAGAGACGCGTTGGCGATGGACAGCGGATCGCCCGGCGCGCCAGCGCTGAGAATCTTCGGCAGCGTGGGATCCCACTGGCCGTCGTCAGGGGCGGCGGTCGCGGGCATGGCTGCGCCGATGGCCACCACAACTGCGCCGACCATCATCAAGAGACCGCTGAGGACCCGAAAAAGCTTGGAGTGCAAAGTAATCCTTCTCGTCACCATTCGATGAGACGTGTCGCGTACGGGGTCATGCCGCTGGTGCGGACCGGCGAAACCTTCACGACCGACCCGGTGTAGGGAGCCTCGAGCATCTGGCCGTCGCCGAGGTACAGGGCGACGTGCTGACTGGCGTTGGGGCCCCAGAAGAGCATGTCGCCACGGCGGGCCTGGGCCGACGGGATCTTGCGACCCGCGTTGTACTGCGAACCCGAGTAGTGGTCCAGCTTGATGCCGACGCCGGCGAAGGCATAAAGCATCAGGCCTGAACAGTCGAATCCGACTGTGCCCGAACCGGAATCGATGCCCCGGCTCTTTCCTGCCGCGTTGCCACCGCCCCACGAATAGGGCACGCCCCGTTGCGACATGGCGCGCTGGATCACATACTCGGTGGCCTCCCTGCCGTGTACAGAGGGAATTGCGCCGTTGTTGGTGTAACCGGTCGGCGTGGGCAACAGGCCCAACTTCTGCAGGAAGCTACGCCCGAGATCCTGCGTGACCTGCGCCGAAGTCGACGCGTAACCGAGGATCTGGTTGATGATCGCGATCGGATCACCACTGACGAAGGCGCTGGGGATGGCAGGCAGGAACGGATCCCAGGCCGTGGCCCAGTTACCGGTAGCCGGATCGACCCGCTGTGGCCCGGTGTCCCAGTTGCCAGCGGGATTCGACGGCGCACTCGCCGCGGCGGCCGGCTGGGCCGGAACTCCGCCTGCCGCGGGGCGTGCGGGGGCCGACCACGTGCGCGCCTCGTCCAGCTTGGCTTGCGCGGCAGCACGTTCGGCTGACAGCTTGTCCAGTTCGGTCTGCTGAGCACGGAAGGTCTGCTGCGCCTCGGTCAGCGCCGACACCGCGGTCTGCTGGCTGGCCTCCGCATCGATCACCGCCTGGTCCGCGTTCTGCTTGGCCAACCGCGCGGCCGACTCCTTGTTCACCTGTTCGGTGCGCGCCCGCTGCAGATCACTGATCACCCGTTGGGTGCTGACGGCCAATGCCTCGCCGGTCGTTGCGGTGTTGAGGATGTCGCCCGGGTCGGATGCGGTCAGGTACGAGCTCGAGGGGCCGTTGACATATGTTGCGACAGCGAAGGTGTCGAATCGATCCTGCGCTGCCGCGATCGCGATGTTGGCATCCTTGACGCGCTGCGCGCTGGCGTCGAGCTCGACCTGCGCGGCGGCGGCGGCATCACGTGCGGCCTGCACATCGACGATGGCTTTGTTGACGCCTTCCTGCTTCGCCTGGATTGCAGCGCCCAGATCCTGCAGCTTCTGGTTGACGTTCGCCACTGCCGCGACGAGCGCCCCGATGCTGTCCGGACTGCCGGGTTGTGCACCGCCCAATCCCGGTGTGATGAGCAGCATGCCGGCGGTAAGTGGAATCACGCAGACCCGCGTGCATAGCCGCGAAGCAGAGGCGCTAGAGGTGCGTCTCATTGACATGTCTCCTATGGCTCACGCGAATGCGCAGAAGTCACACAAGTCACATCTGCAACATCAGCTACAGATTGCACCGTACGTCACATCTGACGCCAAAGAAACTTTAGTCACAAACTACAAGTTTGTAATTGCAGATAGCGTTATCCGGCTGTGACATTTGGCTACCGGGAATTGCGCAAAAGCGCAGCGCCACGCGGCTTTTCGAGTGCGCTTAGACGTTCTGGCGTTTGGCGCGATTTTGCAACGTTCGCGTTGCGACGATGGCGGCGACCACTGCTAGTACGACGACAATCGTGAATGTCGTCCAGGGGAAATGTTGGGCGGTCAACTCGCCGACGAAATTCTTCGATCCCTGCACCGAACCACGGCCCTCGGCGACGTCTTGGCCCGCCTCCAGCGTCATCCGGTCATACGTCGTACTGAAGGTTCCCGACTCCGTAGGGCTGAGCACCAACACGGTCGAACCGCCGAACGCCTCCCCTACCTCGGTGGCGACGTCGCGCAGTGGGGTGTCGATCGGCGGGTTGCGATCGACCACCACGATCTTGAGGTCGATGCCCTTCTGCTTGGCCTCGGCGACCACATCGGCCAGGCCGGCGTTCTCCGGGGTATCCGCAGCGCTGACGCCATCGTCCTCGATATCAGCGATGACCAGCTCCATACAGGTGTCGACCGGCGTGGTCGCGGGATCCTTTCCGACCGGCCCGCACACGTCAGACGGGATATAGGTCGGCAGGAACGGCATGACTTTCGGTCCGATCACAGGTGAAACCGTACGTGATGGGTATCCCGACGGGTGGCAGCACGCGCACTTGAGGAGAAGACTGGAGCCACCCCTGGGGTGGTTTACAGGACAAGCGTACTGTTAGAATCAGGAGCGCCGCCGACACAGCCCGTCGCGGCGATATCTAGCCGGGAGTTGATGTGAGCAGCAAAGATTCGGTCAATTCGTTTGGGGCCCGCGACACGCTGAAGGTCGGGGACCAGAGTTACGAGATCTATCGCCTGGACGCAGTGCCCGGCACCGAGAAGCTTCCGTACAGCCTCAAGGTCCTCGCCGAGAATCTGCTGCGCACCGAGGATGGCGCCAACATCACCAAGGGCCACATCGAGGCAATCGCGAAGTGGGACCCGTCGGCCGAACCCAGCGTGGAGATCCAGTTCACCCCTGCCCGGGTGATCATGCAGGACTTCACGGGCGTGCCCTGCATCGTCGACCTCGCCACCATGCGCGAGGCCGTCGGCGAGCTCGGTGGCGACCCGGACCAGGTCAACCCGCTGGCTCCGGCCGACCTGGTGATCGACCACTCGGTGATCGCCGATCTGTTCGGCACCGCCAACGCCTTCGAGCGCAACGTCGAGATCGAGTACCAGCGCAACGGTGAGCGCTATCAGTTCCTGCGCTGGGGCCAGGGCGCGTTCGACGACTTCAAAGTGGTGCCGCCGGGCACCGGCATCGTGCACCAGGTGAACATCGAGTACCTGGCGAGCGTCGTGATGGAACGCAACGGCGTCGCATACCCCGATACCTGCGTGGGCACCGACTCGCACACGACGATGGAAAACGGTCTTGGCGTGCTTGGCTGGGGCGTCGGCGGTATCGAGGCCGAGGCGGCCATGCTGGGCCAACCGGTGTCGATGCTGATCCCGCGGGTCGTCGGCTTCAAGCTCTCCGGTGAGCGCCCTGCCGGTGTCACCGCCACCGATGTCGTGCTCACCGTCACCGAGATGCTGCGCAAGCACGGTGTGGTGGGCAAGTTCGTCGAGTTCTACGGCGAGGGTGTCGCCGAGGTGCCGCTTGCCAACCGCGCGACCCTGGGCAACATGAGTCCCGAATTCGGTTCCACGGCAGCGATTTTCCCGATCGACGATGTCACCATCGACTACCTGCGGATGACCGGGCGCAGCGAGCAGCAGCTGGCGCTGGTCGAGGCATACGCCAAGGAACAGGGCATGTGGCACGACCCGTCGCGCGAGCCCAAGTTCTCGGAGTACATCGAGCTGGACCTTGGCGATGTCGTCGCGTCGATCGCGGGGCCCAAGCGCCCGCAGGACCGCATCGCACTGTCGGACGCGAAGACGGCCTTCCGCAAGGACATTCACAACTACGTCGAGGAGAACCTGCCCGTCGAGCACACCAACGTCGACGAGGCGGTAGACGAGACCTTCCCCGCAAGCGACCCGGTGTCGTTGTCCTACGCCGACGAGGATGCCGTCCTTCCGTCGGTTGCCGTCGGCTCCAACGGCAGGCCGAGCAAGCCGGTCGAGGTCAAATGCGAGGGCCGCGGCGAGTTCGTCCTCGACCACGGCGCGGTGGTGATCGCGGCGATCACGTCGTGCACCAACACGTCGAACCCCGAGGTGATGCTCGGCGCCGCCCTGCTCGCGAAGAACGCTGTCGAGAAGGGCCTGATGTCCAAGCCGTGGGTCAAGACCACGATGGCGCCCGGCTCGCAGGTCGTCACCGACTATTACGAAAAGGCCGCGCTGTGGCCTTATCTGGAGAAGCTGGGCTTCTACCTGGTCGGCTACGGCTGCACGACCTGCATCGGCAACTCCGGCCCGCTGCCCGAGGAGATCAGCAAGGCCATCAACGACTGCGACCTCTCGGCCGCGGCGGTGCTGTCGGGCAACCGTAACTTCGAGGGCCGGATCAATCCCGACGTGAAGATGAACTATCTCGCGTCGCCGCCGCTGGTCATCGCCTACGCGCTTGCCGGGACCATGGACTTCGACTTCGAGAACGATCCGCTCGGCAAGGACGAGGACGGAAACGACGTCTTCCTGAAGGACATCTGGCCGTCGCAGCAGGACATCAACGACACCATCGCATCGGCGATCAACACGGAGATGTTCGTCGAGAACTACGCAGACGTGTTCAAGGGTGACGAGCGCTGGCGCAACCTGCCCACGCCCGAGGGCAACACCTTTGAGTGGGACGCGAATTCGACGTACGTGCGCAAGCCACCGTACTTCGACGGGATGCCCGCCGAGCCCGAGGCGGTGACCGATATCAGCGGCGCACGGGTGCTTGCGCTGCTTGGCGATTCGGTGACCACCGACCACATCTCCCCCGCGGGCAATATCAAAGCGGGCACGCCGGCCGCGCAGTATCTCGACGAGCACGGTGTGGATAAGGCCGACTACAACTCCTACGGTTCGCGTCGAGGCAACCACGAGGTGATGATCCGCGGGACGTTCGCGAACATCCGGCTGCGTAATCAGCTGCTCGACGACGTGTCGGGCGGATATACCCGCGACTTCACCAACGGCGGAGAGCAGGCGTTCATCTATGACGCCGCGCAGAACTATGCCGAAAAGGGCATTCCGCTGGTCGTGCTGGGCGGTAAGGAGTACGGGTCTGGGTCCTCGCGTGACTGGGCGGCCAAGGGCACCAGCCTGCTGGGCGTGCGCGCGGTCATCACTGAATCGTTCGAGCGCATCCACCGCTCGAACCTGATCGGCATGGGTGTCATCCCGCTGCAGTTCCCGGAGGGTGAATCGGCGGCGTCGCTGAAGCTCGACGGCACCGAGACGTTCGACATCACCGGCATCGAGGCCCTCAACGACGGCAAGACGCCGAAGACAGTGAAGGTCAAGGCCACCAAGAACAATCGGGCGGGTGGCTCTGGCGACGTCGTCGAATTCGACGCGGTCGTGCGCATCGACACGCCTGGCGAGGCGGACTACTACCGCAACGGTGGCATCTTGCAGTACGTCCTGCGCAACATGCTGCGGTCGTAAACAAATGCCCCGGGTCACCGATGACCATTTGGCGGCGCGCCGCCGTCAGATTCTTGACGGTGCCCGCCGATGTTTCGCGGAGTACGGCTACGACAAGGCGACCGTGCGGCGACTCGAGCAGACCATCGGGTTGTCGCGCGGCGCCATCTTTCACCACTTCCGCGACAAGGACACGTTGTTCTTCGAGTTAGCGCGCGAGGACGCTGAACGAATGGCGGACGTGGCTTCGCGCGAGGGTCTCGTCCAGGTGATGCGGGACATGCTGGCGGCGCCGGAACAGTTCGACTGGTTGGCGACGCGGTTGGAAATCGCCCGCAAGTTGCGCAACGACCCCGAGTTTCACCGAGGGTGGCTGGAGCGCTCAGCCGAGCTGTCGGCGGCCACCACCGCGAGGCTGCGCCGCCAGAAGCAGGCCGGCCGACTTCGCGACGACGTGCCCAGCGCGGTGCTGCAGACCTATCTCGATCTCGTACTCGACGGCTTGGTTGCCCGGCTGGCTTCGGGCGACGATCCCGAAAAGCTCAGTGGCGTACTGGACCTGGTCGAAGCGTCGCTGCGCCAAGCCTGAGGCACAGCCGGAGAATCAGGCGTAGTGCCTCCGGCTGCGGTGGTTCGGACCCCCGCGGCTGCGCATTGTAGTCCCCGATTCACGCAGCATGCTGTGAATCGAACCGTATGAGCGACCCGTCGACGCTACGAGCGTCCGGATACTCGCGCCGCCTTCATAGGCGCTCTTCAGCTCGGTGAGAAATTCATCTCGGGCCTTCGTCAGTTTTTTCATCGGCAGCTCCCCACGCGTTTGATTCCCCGACGGATACCCAGCCTAGGAAGCGCTTACACCAGCGGTGAGAAATTCGAAGAAATGGTTTGCTGAACCGAGTCAGGCGAGCTCGATGAGATCCCGGTAGTCGTCGGACCAGAAGTCCTCCGTGCCGTCGGGCAGCAGCACCACGCGCTGCGGATTCAGCGCCTCGGCCGCCCCCGGATCGTGGGTGACCAGCACGACCGCACCCAGGTAGCTTCGCAGCGCATCGAGAACCTGCTCGCGCGACGCGGGATCGAGGTTGTTGGTCGGCTCGTCGAGCAACAACACGTTGGCCGTCGACGCGACGAGGCCGGCCAGCGCGAGCCGCGTCTTCTCGCCACCGGACAGTGTTCCCGCGGGCTGTTCGAGCTGCGGACCGCTGAACATGAACGCGCCCAACAGACCCCGCAGATCCTGCTCACCGGTGTCGGGTGCGGCGTGGCGAATGTTCTCCCAGACCGTCGCGCGGTCGTCGAGCGTGTCGTGTTCCTGCGCGAAGTATCCGAGCTTCATTCCGTGACCCGGCTCCAGCGATCCCGCATCCGCGGTTTCCGCGCCCGCCAGCAGACGCAGCAGCGTCGTCTTTCCTGCACCGTTCAGACCGAGCACCACGACGCGCGACCCGCGGTCGATGGCGAGGTCCACACCGGTGAACACCTCGAGCGAGCCATAGTTCTTCGTCAGCCCCTTGGCGACCAGCGGGACACGGCCGCACGCAGCCGGCGTCGGGAATTTGATCCGCGCCACCTTGTCGGCCACTCGCTCTTCGTCGAGCGCCGCCATCATCCGGTCGGCGCGGCGCAACATATTCTGTGCGGCAACGGCTTTGGTCGCTTTGGCCCCCATCTTCTCGGCTTGGGTCCGTAGGGCGCCCGCCTTGCGCTCAGCATTGGCGCGCTCACGGCGGCGACGCTGTTCGTCGGTGGCGCGGGCGTCGAGGTACTTCTGCCACCCCATGTTGTAGACGTCGGCCTCGCCACGCACCGCGTCGAGGAACCACACGCGGTTGACCACGTCGGCGAGCAGATCGACATTGTGGCTGATGACGATGAGTCCACCCTTGTGCTGCTGGAGGAATTCGCGCAGCCAGCCGACCGAGTCGGCGTCGAGGTGGTTGGTCGGCTCGTCGAGCAGCAGTGTGGTCGAGGAGCCCGAACCGGATTCGGACGCGGCGAACAGGATTCGCGAGAGCTCCACTCGACGACGCTGTCCACCGGACAGCGTCCGCAGTGGCTGCGTCAGAACACGTTCTGCCAGGCCGAGACTCGCGCAGATACGGCCGGCCTCACTCTCGGCCGCATAGCCGCCGAGCGCGGCGAACCGCTCCTCGAGCTGGCCGTAGCGCCGCACTGCCTTGTCCCGGGCCGCGTCATCGGCGACCTCGGCCATCAACGCCTGCTGCTTTTCCAGATCCGCGAGCAGCGAGTCGAGACCCCGCGCCGAAAGCACCCGGTCCCTGGCGAGCACATCGAGATCACCCTCCCTGGGATCCTGTGGCAGGTAACCGACGTCGCCCGTGCGCGTGACGATGCCCGCGTAGGGTTCGCCCTCCCCCGCGAGGATGCGCATGGTGGTGGTCTTGCCTGCACCGTTGCGGCCGACCAGACCGATCCGGTCGCCGGGCTGCACCCGCAACGCGGCACCTTCGGTCGAGAGCAGTGTGCGCGCGCCGGCGCGGACCTCCAGGTCCGTTGCGGTGATCACGCTGCACTCTCCCTAATGCTCAATGCTTACTTGTCGTCGCAGGCCGTCGACTCTCCCCCTGGCCTTCGGCCGGGAGGTGCCCCCACGCGCTAGCGCTCGTCGGTGAAGACCGGGGCCCGCTTCTCCGCGCGCGCTGCAACCGCTTCTTCGAAATTGGCGGTGAGCAATCGGACGAAGAGTTGTCCTAGGCCTTCGGCCTGCATGTGTGCCTCCAGGCTACCGGCGTCAAGTCCACTCCAAAGTGTGCGCTTGGTCAACTCGATTCCCGGTCGCGAGAACGCCGCGATCCCCTCGGCCATGTCGTAACACGTCTCGAGCAGATCGACCTCGGGCACGAAGCGCGACACCAGACCGATGCGCTGGGCTTCGTCGGCGTCCACGTCGCGGCCGGTCAGCATCAGTTCGAAGGCCCGCGAAGTCCCGATCGCGCGGGGCAGCAGATAGGACAGACCGAGCTCGCTGGCCGTCAGCCCGTTGTTGATGCCCGCCGCGCGAAAGTATGCCCCAGCTGCGGCGACGCGGATATCGCACGCCAATGCCAAGCACAGGCCGCCGCCGATCGCCGCGCCGTTGACCGCGGCGATGACCGGCTGGTGCATCTTGCGCAATGCGAGGATGACGTCGTCGAGCACCTCCATCGACCGCAGCGCGAAGCTGGGGCGCGTCAGCCCGTCGATGTGCGGTACCGAACCGGCCGACTTGTGGTCGGCGCCAGACGAGAACCCACGCCCCGCGCCTGTGAGCACGATCACGCGAACCGAGTTGTCGTAGTTCAGCTCGTCGAGGACCTTCTTGAGCGGAACCATGACGTCGAACGCCATCGAATTCATTCGCTCCGGACGGTTCAACGTCACCAGCGCCACGCCTGCGCGTGGGCGGTCGACTAGGACGAATTGTTCTTCTACAGGACCTGAGGGTTCGCTCACGGATTGCACGCTATCGCGTGCGAACCGTTACTCCGGCTGCCCGTTGTCCTGCGCGGCCATCGCTGCGTCGACGTCGAACTCCTTGACCTTCTGAACCAGGTCTTCCAGGGCGGCGGGCGGCAGCGCTCCGGCCTGGTTGAACACCAGCTTGCCCTTCTTGAACACCATCAGCGTCGGAATGGAGCGGATGTCGGCAGCGGCAGCGAGATCCTGCTCCGCCTCGGTGTCGACTTTTGCGAAGACGACGTCGGGATGCTGCTCAGAGGATGCGGCAAACGTCGGCGCGAATGCCTTACACGGGCCGCACCACGACGCCCAAAAATCCACCAGCACGATGTCGTTCTCCGTGATGGTCTCGTTGAAATGTTCGGCGGTGATGTCCTTGGTAGCCACGTCTCTCCTAACGTCAGGCTCAGGTCGTCTGTTCCCGGTATGTGGTCAGGGCAAAACCGAAGTCAGCCGAAATCCTTGAACGCGTCGAGCAGACGCTGCCGGAAGGCCGGATCGAGTTCGTCGTCGCGGATCTGGCCGACGGTGCGCACGGTCTGATGGAATTGCTGGAGGTAGTTCGCACAGCCGTCGCATTCGAGCAGGTGCTGGTCGAAGCGGGTTCGGGTGTCCGGATCGAGCGCACCGTCGAGGTATGCCGTCACCAGCTCCACGAGTTGATTGCAGTCCATCGAGTAGCTGGTCACGATGCCGCCTCCGTCAGATAGTCCTCGAGTACCTCCCGGACCGCGGCCCTGCCGCGGTGCAACAGCACCCGCTGATTGGCTGTGCTGATGTCGAGGAGCTCGCATACCTCCGCCGAGTCGAACCCGAGCATGTCGCGCAGCGAGACGACGATCCGCTGCCGCTCGGGCAGCTTGTCGAGTTCCCGGCGGGCCACGCCGACGAGCTCATCGCTCAGTAGAGAACCCTCGGGGGTCTCGGGAAACGCCGACGGCACATCGTCGGGCCTCCAGTGACCGGGATACGGGTCGTCGCCGCCGCGGAACCGTGCCGGGTCCACCGTGCCGCCGGTGTACGCCGCGATCGCCGCATCGGAATCGCGCCGTTCCTTCACACCGCGCGCCTTGGCGATATTGATCATCACGGTGAAAAGCCACGTCCGCAGCGATGATCGACTCTCGAACCTGTCGATCCCCTTGATCAATGCGATCCATGTCTCCTGGACCACCTCTTCGGCGATCTCGTGGCTGGGCACGTACCCGCGGGCGACACGCAGCATCGACGGGGTGTGCCGATCGAGCAGCTGCGCGAACGCCGTTTGGTCACCGTCGCGTAGTGCGGCGATCAGCCCGGATTCGTCGACTGCAGCGGTCACTGCTGCTTCGACAACTCTCGGCGGCCGCGTTCGAAGAAGTCCGCGATGCGTGTGGCGAGACCGTCGACGTCGGTGGCGCGGTCCAACGGGTAGAGCGCCCCGAACGGCGCGTTCCAGAACTCGCCGGTGGGCACCGACCACGGGCCGACATACGCATACGGCATGGGGTGCTGTTCGTCACCAGCGGATACGCCGTAATTGACTTCATCCTCGGTCACCGCGACGTCGAAGTGTTCGGGCCACAGCACCGGATGACATTCGGGCAGAAAGCTCTTCAATGCGTACCCGCCCGCGTAGTGGCTGCGGTTCACCAACTCGGCCGCTTCCGCGTTGAGCCTCAAGTCGGTGTTGGGCGGCAGCGGGTCGACGATCGTGTAAACCCCCTCGGGTGGGCCCGCGACGATGCCGGCGGCCTCGGCGATCGAACTCAACGGACCCTCCAAGGGCACCGCATCGTTCGGCAGAACCAGCTCGGTGCCATGTACCGCGACGGGGATGGTCACCGCGGCGAAACCATCGGGCCGGACAGCCAGCCGGATCGTCCCCGACGAGCGGTACTGCGGGCCGGCTATCAGACTTTCGGCCACCCCGCGCAGCTGGCGCCGGGTCCCGACATACTTCGCCTCGAAGGTCACACTGACTGAGTTACCAGATAGCGCCGGGCGTTACAGAGCCTTTCGAGCCAATGTCGCGGTCCGGTCGGCGTTGGCCAACAGCTGCGCCTGGTGTTTCGGCATCCAGAACACCTCGACGGCGAGGGCCACCAGATAGATGCCCGACGCCACGGTGTTCCCCCACGAGCCGTAGACCGAGTCCCACACCGCCGTGCCCGCCGCGACGACGAGGACGAAGATGAGCAGCCAACGCAACCACCGCCCCTTCTCCGCGGCGGCATGCAGGCCGCGGCTGTAATCAATGGCCGACGTGGCCAGTCGATGGTCATCGACGGGCTCGCCCCGGCGAACGGCTCGAGCCACTGACACGCGCTCCCGGCCGGAGAGGTCGCCGGCGTCCGGCCAGTACCGCGCCATACGCCGGGCCATCCAGATCCCGTAGAACGTGCCGACGATGACGAGCACGATCACCCCGGAAATCCAGAAGCCCGAGTCAAGCCATGCCAATGCACCCGCGCAGAGCCCGACGGCACCGCCGACTGTCAGTGCCCGGAGCGCGAATCCACCACGCCACACCACCGCGGGAATCGTGACCACGCGACATAGTGTGACCGAATTCGATGCCTCACAGGTCCAACACGACACCCTGACGCGGCTGGGCCGAACAGATCAGCACGGACCCCTCCGCGGGCAGTTCGAGGGGCGGCTGCCGATAGGTGACGGTCCCGTCCACCAACGGCGTCACGCAAATATGACACACGCCGCTGCGGCAGGAGAACCGTGTCGGAACATCGCAGGCCTCGGCGAGTTCGAGAATGCTGTCGTAGTCCTCCGACCAGTCGACGGTGATCCCACTGCGCGCGAAAGACACTGCCGGCCCTGCGCCCGGCGGCCCGTCGGGCAGATGTGGTGCCCGGTGCGGCGCGGCCGTGATGCCAGGGTTGATCGGCGGCAGCGCGCCGAAGAGTTCGGAATGTATCCGTGACTCCTCGATCCCCGCCCCCGCCAGCGCGCTGCGCATCTCGGCCATGAACGGTTGGGGCCCGCACAGATACGCGATCGCCGTGTGTGGCAATCCGAGCGCACCAATCGCCGCCGCGTCGGGTCGGCCGGACTCCGCGGTGAAGAACACGCGCTGGCGCGCATTGGCCAGCGAGTCGATCAGCTCGCTGACCTCTGGGCCGAAGGCGAGGCTCTTCGCGTCACGCGTGATGTGCAGCCACCAGACTTCCCGCTCGCTGTGCTGCGCGCCGAGAGCGTGCAGCATCGCCAGAACCGGGGTGACCCCGATACCCGCCGAAACGAGAACGACCGGATCGGCGTCGTCTTCGAGATAGAAGTCGCCGCGTGGCGCGGCCGCCGCCACGACGGTCCCGGCACGGACGTTGGCATGGATCCACCCGCTCACGCGACCGTGTTCTTCGCGCTTGACGCTGATCCGATACCGCGCGCCTGAGCTCGACAGCGAATAGCTGCGCAGTGCCGGGAGTTCGCCGTCGGGAACCCGCAGCGTCAGGAACTGGCCCGGCCGCGCAGCAGGCAACATCGCGCCGTCGGAGGCCTCCAGTTCGATGGACATGACGGCCGGGCTTTCGCGGCGGGTTTGCGCGACGCGCAGTGTGCGGAATCCGTGCCACCCCGGTTCGACGCCGACGGGCGGGGGCGATGTGGCAGCAGGGTTGTCCTGGACGGCAAGCAATTCGGCGAAGGACTGCTGCCAGCCCGGGCTCAGCGCAGGCACGTCGACCGCCTTGCGGAGCATGCCGACATCTCGGTCCGGGAGATACAGCAGCGCATCGATATCGGCGACGCTCAGTTCGTGACGACCCCGTCGCGTCCGCACGATCTCGTCGCCCGCCACGACACGGCCTTCGGTGATGACGCGAAAGTAAAACCCTGGGCGGTGATGGGCGACGAGGAGATTGGGCATCTCGGGCTCGCCGAGTCGCATACCGACCCGAAAGCACGTCACCCGCGGTTGGGTGACCTCGAACTCGGCCTCCCCGATCCGGTACCGGTCGCCGATGCACACCTCGTCATCGCCGAGACCGGTGATGGTGAAGTTCTCGCCGAACATGCCGGGCCGCAGGTCGTCGCGCCCGAAGTGGCGCTGCCAATGGTCGTAGGACTCCGTTTGGTACACCATGACCGCGCGTTGCTCACCGCCGTGACCGCCGAGGTCGCCCTGTCCATCACCGTCGATGTTCAGTCGCCGCACCATGACCGGGCCACGCACCGGTTCCTTGTATATGCCGGTGTGAACGGTCTTACCCCGCCACGCCACGTCCGCGGGTTTCCCGACGTTGACGGACACCAGAACACTCACAGCTCACCTCCCGTGCGGGCCCGGCGGTAGTGCCTTCTGGCCTTCATCCGGTTGCCACAGATGGCCATCGAACACCATCTCGCGGTGTTCGGCTTGCTGCGATCGATGAGGAACAACCGGCAGTCGGAGTTCGCGCACGACCGCAACCGGCCGGGACTCGAAATTCGCAGCGCATCCCAGGCCAGGACCGCGCGCGCGGCGCCGCTGGCACCACCGTCGACGTCCACCCGCCAGTCCAATCCGTCGGCTCCTGCGACGGGCCGCAGGCGGACGTCCTCGACGAACCGTTTGAGGGCCTTGGGTCCAGCCTCGCCACGCACCACTTTCTGCAGGACCGAGCGCGCTTCGAGTAGTGCGGCCTCCTCCGTCTTGGTGGTGGCGATTCCGTGGGCACGCATCCAGGTTTTCGCATCCGCTGAATTGGCGAGGCCGTCGTGCACGATGCCGTCGATCACCGGCGTTGTGTTCAGTAAGTCGAGCAGAAAGGCCTCGTCGGAAGGTTCAACCGCCACCAGGTCCATATCTAACCTCCAAATTGATATTGACAGGTTACATGAGAAGGAGTTCACTGTCACTAACCGATAAACCCAATCAAAGGAGTTAGTCATGGGAGTCCAGGTCCACCATCGCTACACCACCGTCAGCGGCCATCGGCTGTTCTACCGCGAAGCGGGTCCGCACGACGCACCGACGCTGGTGCTTCTGCACGGCTTTCCCACCAGCTCGTTCATGTTCCGCGATCTGATCCCCCGGTTGGCCGACCGCTATCACGTGATCGCGCCGGACCACCTCGGCTTCGGGCTGTCCGACGCACCCACCGTCGCGCAATTCGACTACACCTTCGACGCGTTGGCCGATCTCACCGAAGGACTGCTCGACCAGCTGGGCCTGACCCGATACGCGATTTACGTCCAGGATTACGGCGCCCCCATCGGCTGGCGGCTGGCACTGCGGCGTCCGCAGGCGATCAGCGCGATCATCACGCAGAACGGCAATGGTTACGACGAGGGCTTCGTCGAGAGCTTCTGGACGACGGTATGGGACTACCAGCGCGAACAGACCCCCGACACCGAGGCAGGCGTTCGCGCCGCGCTGGATGTCGATGGAATCAGGTGGCAGTACGTGACCGGCGTCGGCGACGAATCGCTCGTGAGCCCGGACACTTGGACCCACGACGTGGCCCTGGTGAGCCGGCCCGGAAACGACCAGATCCAGCTCAAGTTGTTCCGCGACTACGCGACCAACGCACCGTTGTACCCGGCGCTGCACGACTACCTGCGGACGAGCAGGGTACCGGTGCTCGCCGTGTGGGGTCACGGTGATCCGATCTTCGGGCCCGACGGTGCCCGCGCCTTCGAAAAGGACGCTCACGACGCAGAGATTCATCTGCTCGACGGCGGCCACTTCCTGCTGGAAACCGCCGCCGAGGAAGTCTCTGAGTTGATGCTCAGCTTCCTGCACCGAGTCAACGCGTAAATAGCAAGAGAAGGGACACGACAATGGGATTGGCATGGCAACAAGGCCCGCTGGCGGCGGGATCGATCGGCCGTTTCCTCACCGCGCAACCGATGCCCGAAAACCTGCTGTACGCCGAGCCGCTGCGCCGGCGGATGCGGGTCCGCGTGGACGACGACTGGATCGCCGACAGCGAGAACGTGTTGGCGCTTCACGAACCGGGTCGCTACCCCGTCGCCTACTTTCCGCTCGACGATGTCGTTGACGGAGTTCTGGTCGCCGAGGAGCGGGTCACAGGGCACGGCGATCTCGGCGACATGCAGTGGTACACCGTGGTCGTCGGCGAGCGCCGACTCCCCCACGCCGCGTGGCAGCATACGGCGCTGCCCGCCTATGCCACCGAGCTGACGCACCGCGTCGCATTCGCGTGGCGGGCGATGGACGGCTTCTACGAGGAGGACGACCGCATCGTCGGGCACGCAGCCGACCCGTACCATCGAGTCGACATCCGGAACACCTCACGCCACCTCGTCGTCCGCGACGGTGACCGGGTGATCGCCGACACCCACCACCCGGTGGTGCTCTACGAATCCGGCTTTGCACCGCGCTGGTACGTCCCGCGCGAGGATATCGACGAATCACAACTCGAACATGTTGAGGGCCAGACGTTCTGCCCCTACAAGGGGCTGGCCGACTACTACACGATCGGCGACCACAAGCGGGCCGCGTGGTCGTATATCGACGCGTGGCAGGAGTCCGCCCGCGTCAGCAATCTGGTCTCCTTCGAACCCGACAAGATCGAGGTATGGCTCGACGACCGCCGCTTGCATCTCGAACCGGGACAATCAGTCGTCGCCCACGGTGTCGACCGCGGCCTCGACTCCGACGAGGTGCTGCGAAGCCGCGCACGGAGCGCAACGTGAAGGCCACACTGGAAGTCGTGATCCTGCCGGTCTCCGACGTCGACAAGGCGCTGGACTTCTATCGCGACAAACTCGGGTTCACCCTCGACGTCGACTACACGCCGACACCGGACTTTCGCGTCGCCCAGCTCACTCCGCCGGGGTCGAGCACCTCGATTCAGTTCGGCCTGGGACTGACCGACGCACAACCCGGTTCGGTGCAGGGCCTCTACCTCGTCGTCGACGACATCGTCGCGGTGCGCGAGGAACTGGTCGACCACGGCGTCGGCGTGACCTCGATCCGGCACAAGAACGTCGACGACGGCCAGTGGCGCGTGGTCGTTTCCACTTGGGCGCGGATCCACGCAGGACCGATTACGCCAGCTTCGCCGACTTCAACGATCCGGACGGCAACACCTGGGTCCTTCAGGAGCGTGGCAACCGCAATGAATGACCGTCCCGCGGTGCTGGTCTTCGATGTGAACGAGACCCTGATCGACATCACCTCACTCGAGCCCCTTTTCGAGACGGTGTTCGGCGACCGCAGCGTGCTACGCGAGTGGTTCAACCAGCTCGTCATGTACTCGATGACGGCCACCCTTTCGGACAACTACGTCGACTTCTTCACGCTCGGACAAGCCGTTCTACGGATGATCGGCGACACTCGCCACGTGCTGATCGCCGACGGCGATCTCGACGAACTCGCATACGGAATGCGCACCATGCCCGCTCACTCCGATGTCGCAGATGGGCTCGCGAAGCTGCGGGCGCACGGCTATCGGCTTGTCACCCTGACCAATTCACCGCCGAGGCCGGGTGCGCCGACGCCGTTGGAGAGCGCCGGCCTCGCCCAATTCTTCGAAAAGCAGTTCAGTGTCGACACCTGGCGTGTTTTCAAGCCGTCGCCGCGGCTGTACACGGGCGTCGCCGAGCAGCTGGGGGTGGTGGCGACGGACTGCATGATGGTCGCCGCCCACGTCTGGGACACCATCGGTGCACAGTCGGCGGGTTTCCGCGGCGCGCTGATCACCCGCCCGGGCAACGCCGCGCTGCCCAGTGTCGAGTTGCCTCAACCGGATGTGGTCGTCGCAGACCTGGAGGAACTGGTCGAGCGGCTCGGCTAGCGCGGCTTCAGACCGTGAAGCCCAGTGCGCGGAGCTGTTCGCGGCCGTCCTCGGTGATCTTGTCCGGACCCCACGGCGGGTTCCACACCCAATTGATCTTGATCTCCTTGACCAGGCCGCTTCCGACCAATGCGGTCCGCGACTGGTCTTCGATCACATCGGTCAACGGGCAGGCCGCCGACGTCAACGTCATGTCGATCAACGCGATGTCGCCCTGCTCCCCTTTTTCGATGCCGAAGCCGTAGACGAGACCAAGGTCGACGACGTTGATCCCGAGCTCGGGGTCGACGACGTCGCGCATCGCCTCTTCGAGATCGGCGAGCATCTCCTCGCTAGGCACTGCGGTGTCGCTCATCTGACATCTCCTCACTGGCCTGCGCCAACGCATCCTTGAAAGCCATCCAACCCAGCAGCGCGCATTTCACCCGCGCCGGGTACTTCGAGACACCGGCGAACGCGATGCCATCTCCGATTACATCTTCGTCGCCCTCGACGGCACCGCGGGACGAAATCATCTCGGTGAACGCCGCGACAGTCGCCAGCGCCGCGCCGACGTCCTGGCCGATCACCTGGTCGGTGAGCACCGAGGTCGCCGCCTGGCTGATAGAACAACCCTGCCCGTCGTAGGAGATGTCGTCCACACGCTCACCGTCGTCGGACAACGTCACGCGCAGCGTCACCTCGTCCCCGCAGGTGGGGTTCACTTGGTACGACTGCGCGTTGTACGGCTCGCGCAGCCCCCGGTTATGCGGGTGCTTGTAGTGATCGAGGATCACTTCCTGATACATCTGCTCGAGCCTCACGCGAAGAACTCCACCGCCCGGCGCACACCGGCCACCAGCCGGTCCACCTCGTCATGGGTGTTGTAGACCGCGAACGACGCCCGTGCGGTGGCCGCGATGCCGAATCGCCGATGCAACGGCCACGCGCAATGGTGTCCCACCCGCACCGCGACGCCCTCGTCGTCGAGGACCTGGCCAACGTCGTGAGCGTGCACGCCATCGAGCACGAACGACACCGGCGAACCGCGGTTCTCGAGTGACTCCGGTCCGATGATGCGCACGCCGTCGATGGCCGAGAGCCCTCGCAGTGAGGCAGCCACCAACTCGGCCTCGTGCGCCTCGACGGCGGGCATGCCGATCTCGGTGAGATACCGTGCGGCCGCGGCGAGTCCGACGACCTGAGAGGTCATCGGCGTGCCTGCCTCGAAGCGCTGCGGCGCGGGCGCGTAAGTGGTCGTCTCCATCGTCACCGTCTCGATCATCGATCCGCCGGTGATGAACGGAGGCAGCACATCGAGCACCTCGCGCCGGCCATAGAGCACGCCGATGCCGTTGGGCCCCAGCATCTTATGCCCGGAGAAGGCCGCGAAATCGACGCCGAGCCCATGGAAGTCGACCGGCTGATGTGGCACCGACTGGCAGGCATCCAGCACGGTCAGCGCGCCGACCGCACTGGCTCGCGTCACCAGTTCACCGACCGGTGCGACGGCACCGGTGACATTGGAATGGTGGCTGAAGGCAACGAGTTTCACGCGGTCGTCGAGCTCGAGCGAATCGAGATCGATGCGTCCGTCGTGGGTGACGCCGTACCAGCGCAGCGTGGCGCCGGTGCGCCTCGCCAGTTCCTGCCATGGGATGAGGTTCGCGTGATGTTCCAGCTCCGTGGTGACGATGACGTCGCCAGGGCCGATGGCTTTCGGGAATCGATCGTCGCCGACCGCGTAGGACACCAGGTTGATGGCTTCGGTGGCATTCTTGGTGAACACCAGTTCGTCGGTGTCGGCGCCGACGAAGGCCGCGATGTCGGCGCGACCCTGTTCGTAGGCGTCGGTGGATTCCTCCATCAGCTGGTGGGCACCGCGGTGGACCGCGCCGTTGGACGTGGTCAAGAACTCACGCTCGGCGTCGAGCACCTGCAGCGGCCGCTGCGAGGTGGCGCCGGAATCGAGATACGCCAACTGGTTTCCGCCGCGCATGACCCGCCGCAGAATCGGGAAGTCCGCCCTGATCCGGGTGACATCCAACGTCTGCGCCGACGTGGTCATGTCAGGCTCCGACCGCCTGGGAGAAGCGTTCGTATCCGTTGGCGTCCAGTTCGTCGGCCAGTTCGGGACCACCGGACTCGACGATCCGACCGCCGACGAACACATGCACGAACTGTGGCTGGATGTAGCGCAGGATCCGCGTGTAGTGCGTGATGAGCAGCAGTCCACCGTCGGCCGACTCGGCGTACCGGTTGACACCTTCGCTGACGACGCGCAGTGCATCGACGTCCAGACCGGAGTCGGTCTCGTCGAGGATCGCGATCTTCGGCTTGAGCAACTCGAGCTGGAGGATCTCGTGGCGCTTCTTCTCACCGCCGGAAAAGCCTTCGTTGACACTGCGTTCGGAGAACGACGGGTCGATGTCGAGGCCTTCCATGGCGCTCTTGACCTCTTTGACCCAGTGCCGCAGCTTGGGGGCCTCACCCCGCACGGCGGTGGCGGCCGTACGAAGGAAGTTCGACATTGACACGCCTGGCACCTCGACGGGGTACTGCATGGCGAGGAACAGTCCGGCGCGGGCGCGTTCGTCGATGCTCATCTCGAGCACATCCTGTCCGTCCAGCGTGATCGAGCCGGACGTCACCGTGTACTTCGGATGGCCGGCGACCGCGTAGGACAGCGTCGACTTCCCGGATCCGTTGGGGCCCATCAGGGCGTGTGTCTCCCCCGAGTTCACGGTGAGCGTGACGCCCTTGAGGATCGGGATGTCGGTCCCGTCTTCCTTGGATACGACGCTGACGTGCAGGTCCTTGATTTCCAGCGTGGTCATGAGGTGGCCGTCCTTGATTCCGTTATCTGTAGTTCGTGTTCGATGGCCTCGGTGAGGCGTTCTCGCACCGCGGGCACAGCGATCTTGCCAATCAGTTCGCCGAAGAAGCCCCGGACGACGAGTCGTCTGGCCTGGTCCTCGGGAATACCGCGCGCCTGCAGGTAGAACAGCTGCTCGTCGTCGAAACGTCCGGTGGCGCTGGCATGTCCGGCGCCGGCGATCTCGCCGGTCTCGATCTCGAGGTTGGGTACCGAGTCGGCGCGCGCGCCGTCGGTGAGCACCAGGTTGCGGTTGGTCTCGAAGGTGTCGGTGCCCGTCGCCGCGGCCCGGATCAGCACGTCGCCGATCCACACCGTATGCGCGTCTGGCTTGGCGGAGTCCGGATCACCTTGCAGCGCACCCTTGTACGTGACGTGCGAGCGGCAGTTCGGCTGAGCGTGGTCGACCAGCAGGCGCGATTCGAAGTGCTGGCCGTCGTCGGCGAAGTACAGGCCGAGCAGCTCGGCGTCCCCGCCTGGCGCACAGAACTTCGTCCGCGCGGTGAGCCGCACCAGGTCACCGCCCAGGGTGACCGCCACGTGCCGCAGCACCGCATCCTTGCCCAGCGCGGCGTGATGGGTGCTGACGTGCACGGCGTCGTCGGCCCAGTCTGCGATCGAGACGACGGTCAGCCGCGCGGCGTCCGCGACGACGAATTCGACGTTGTCGGCGTAGGTTCCGCTGCCGCGATGATCGATGACGACAACGGCCTCGCCGAGCTCGCCCACCCGCACCTGCAGGTGGCCGTAGGCCGTCGCTCCCGCACCGGGCCCGGTGACACCGATTTCGATGGGCTCCTCGCAGACGACGCCCTTCGGGACGGTGACCAGGGTCGCGCTGTCGAACGACGAGAAAGCCTGGGCGGCAACTCGGTCCGCGGGCGTCCCGGCCTGTCCGAGGCGCTCGTCGCCGCGCCGCACCGTCTCGACGGTGACGCCTTCGCATACGGAGACCTCGATGACGGCAGTGCCGTTGGCGGAAGCGGAGCCGTCGTGCAGCCCGCGCAGGCGCTTCAGCGGGGTGAAGCGCCAGATTTCGTCGCGGCCACCGGGCACCTCGAAAGCGTCGACGTCGAACGACGTGAACAGCTCGCCTTTGTTGGCACCCTCGACCGCAGTGGTGAGGTTCTGAGTCACTAGCCGACCGCGCCTTCCATCTGCAGCTCGATCAGGCGGTTCAGCTCGAGCGCGTATTCCATCGGCAGTTCCTTGGCGATCGGCTCGACGAAGCCGCGCACCACCATGGCCATCGCCTCGTCCTCGGTCATGCCGCGGCTCATCAGGTAGAACAGCTGATCCTCGCTGACCTTGGACACGGTCGCCTCATGACCCATCGTGACGTCGTCCTCGCGGATGTCGACATACGGGTAGGTGTCACTGCGGCTGATCGTATCGACAAGCAGCGCATCGCATTTGACCGATGAGCGCGACCCATGTGCTCCTTTGTTGACCTGAACCAGGCCACGGTAGGACGCGCGACCACCGCCGCGTGCGACGGACTTCGACACGATGTTGCTCGACGTGTTCGGCGCCAGGTGGAGCATTTTGGCGCCGGTGTCCTGATGCTGACCCTCGCCCGCGAACGCCACCGACAGCACCTCGCCCTTGGCGTGCTCACCGGTCATCCACACGGCGGGGTACTTCATTGTGACCTTCGAGCCGATGTTGCCGTCGACCCACTCCATCGTGGCGCCGGCTTCGGCCCGCGCCCGCTTGGTGACGAGGTTGTACACGTTGTTCGACCAGTTCTGGATGGTGGTGTATCGGCAACGGCCACCGGGCTTCACGATGATCTCGACGACCGCCGAGTGCAACGAGTCGCTCTTGTAGATGGGCGCAGTACACCCCTCCACATAGTGCACGTAAGCGTCCTCGTCGACGATGATCAGGGTGCGCTCGAACTGACCCATGTTCTCGGTGTTGATCCGGAAATAGGCCTGCAGTGGGATGTCGACGTGGACGCCCTTGGGCACGTAGATGAACGAACCACCCGACCACACTGCGGTATTCAACGCGGAGAACTTGTTGTCACCGGCGGGGATCACTGTCCCGAAGTACTGCTTGAACAGTTCGGGATGCTCACGCAGTCCCGAATCGGTGTCCAGGAAGATGACACCTTGGGCCTCCAGATCCTCGCGGATCGAGTGGTAGACGACCTCCGACTCGTACTGCGCGGCGACACCGGACACCAGGCGTTGCTTCTCCGCCTCGGGGATGCCGAGCCTGTCGTAGGTGTTCTTGATGTCGGCGGGCAGATCGTCCCACGTGGCGGCCTGCTTCTCGCTGGAGCGCACGAAGTACTTGATGTTGTCGAAGTGGATGCCCTCGAGGTTTGAGCCCCAGTTCGGCATCGGCTTCTTGTCGAAGGTGCGCAGCGCCCGCAGGCGGGTTTCCAGCATCCACTCCGGTTCGCTCTTCTTCGACGAGATGTCGCGCACCACAGCCTCGGACAGACCGCGCTGGGCGCTGGCGCCCGCTACGTCCGAATCCGCCCAGCCATAGCCGTAGCGACCCAGCGACTCAATGGTCTGCTCCTGGGTCAGGGCTTCGGGGGTGGTCGTCATGTCGACGCTCCTAGCTTGCTTGTTGTGGTGGCTTCGGCGGGGGCTGTATGCCGAAGGTTGTTCTCGGTGAGCGGCACGTGCGTCGTGCACGCGCAGTCACCGTTGACGATCGTGGCGAGCCTTTGTACGTGCGTACCCAGGATCTCGGCGAAAGCCTCTCGCTCGGTCTCGCACAATTCCGGGAACTCTTCGGCAACGTGCGATACCGGGCAGTGATGCTGGCAGAGCTCAATTCCGTGCAATGGTCCGCTCACTTCGGTGGCGGTGGCGGCGTACCCGGCGGTGGTCAGTGCGCCCGCCACGCGGTCGACAACCGATTCAACGTCATCGGGCCCCTCGGTTACTCCCGAGAGGATGGTGTCGATGCGGCGGCGCGCGAATGTCCGTACGGCGTCGTCGCCGCCGATTTCCCGCAGCTGGCGCATCGCCGCGGCCGCCAGGTCGTCGTAGGCGTGGCCCATCTTGGCGCGTCCGGCGGAGCTGAGCCGGTACCGCTTGGCGGGCCGTCCGCGGCCGCTGTGCTGCCAGGCCGCCGCTGCGCTGGACTGCGCGTCGCCCGCATCCATGAGTGCGTCGAGGTGCCTGCGAATGCCTGCGGCCGAAATCCCCAGCTGCTCGCCGATCTCACCTGCGGTGATGGGTCCGGACTCCAGCAAAAGCTGGACGATCGCGCCACGCGTGTGGCGGTCACCGTTGTCCGGAACGAATTTCACAACACCATTGTGTCGGAATTCCGAAACCGGGTCTAGCAAGGGCACCCTTACGTGAGCGCCGTCATACGATCGCCCTGTGAGCAAAGAGAATCGGCGTGTGGTCCTGGCCAACCGCCCTACCGGACTGGTCGACGAGAACACACTGCGCATGGAGTCGGAACCGGTGCCAGAACCGGCGGACGGCGAGGCCCTGGTGCAGGTCCGATATCTGTCGATCGACCCGACGATTCGCACGTGGATGGACGACGTGCCCAGTTACCTGCCGCCGATCGGAATCGGCGAGGTCATCCGCAGTGGTGGCGTCGGTGAAGTGATCGAGAGCCGGACCGACGCCTATCAACCCGGCCAGCTGCTCTTCGGAATGACGGGGTGGCAGGACTACGTGATCGCCGACGCGGGCGAGAAGTCGATGCAGGTACTGCCCGATGGCGTGCCACCGGGGATTGCGATCGGCATCCTCGGAGTTACCGGAATGACCGCGTATTTCGGCCTTATCGATGTCGGGAAGGTCACCGAGGGCGACGTGGTGGTCATCTCCGGCGCCGCGGGCGCCACGGGGTCCGCTGCCGGGCAGATCGCGAAGATCAAGGGCGCGAAGAAGGTCGTCGGCATCGCCGGCGGAGCCGAGAAGTGCGCCTACATCGTCGACGAGCTCGGCTTCGACGAGGCGATCGACTACAAGAACGACAATGTCGCGGCGCGGCTGCGCGAAGCCTGCCCGGACGGCATCGACCTGTACTTCGACAATGTCGGCGGCTCAATTCTCAACGACTGCCTGGCGAATCTGGCGCTGCGCGGCCGCGTCGTACTCTGCGGCGCAATCTCCACCTACAACGACGACGGCCCGCCGACCGGCCCCAGTAACTACCTGACCCTGCTGGTGCGCCGTGGGCGCATGGAGGGCTTCATCATCATCGACTACCTCGACCGCTTCGGACCCGCGCAGATGGAGATGGCGGGCTGGATCGCCGAAGGCAAGATCAAGTCGTCGGAGCACATCGTCGAAGGGCTCGAGAAGGCGCCTGACGCGCTGAACCTGTTGTTCACCGGCGGCAACACCGGCAAGGTGATCGTCGCGCTCTGACCGCTACGCTGCACTGATGGCCGCCAGTCCCGGGTCCCTCAGCTCGTCGATTGCCCGCTGGCATGCCGACGAGCGCGCCGTCGGCTCGCCGCTCAACGACGCCGAGGTCATTGCGATGCGGCGGACGCGCCTGTTCGGCGCGACGGGCACCGTGCTGATGGCCATCGGCGCACTGGGCGTCGGCGCCCGCCCGGTGGTGCAGGATCCGACCTTCGGCGTTCGTCTTCTCAATCTGCCGTCACGGATCCAGACGGTCTCGCTGACCATGACGACCACCGGCGCGGTGATGATGGCGCTCGCGTGGCTGATGCTCGGGCGATTCGCCCTCGGCCAACGGCGGATGTCGCGCAGCCAGTTGGACCGCACCCTGCTGCTGTGGGTGCTGCCGCTGCTCATCGCGCCGCCCATGTACAGCCGCGACGTCTACTCCTATCTGGCGCAGAGCGAGATCGCCATCAAGGGCCTGGATCCCTACCGCGTCGGTCCCGCGCCCGGCCTCGGCTTGGACCACGTCTTCACGCTGTCGGTGCCGAACATGTGGCGCGAAACGCCTGCGCCGTACGGGCCGCTCTTCTTGTGGATCGGTCAGGGCATTTCGGCGATCACCGGCGAAAACATCGTCGCCGCGGTGCTGTGTCATCGCTTGGTGGTGCTGCTCGGTGTCGGCCTGATCGTCTGGGCCACACCGCGTTTGGCGCGGCGGTGCGGCGTGGCGGAGGTGAGTGCGCTGTGGCTGGGCGCGGCCAATCCGCTGTTGATCATGCATCTGGTGGCGGGCATTCACAACGAGGCGCTGATGCTGGGCCTGATGCTCGCAGGCACCGAGTTCGCGCTGCGCGGTATCGATGCCGTCCGCCCACTGATCCCGAAACCACTGGCCTGGCCACAGGGCCCGGAGGATTGGGCACGGTGGCGGCCGGCGCTGATGCTGTTGGTGGGCGTGGCGCTGATCACGATGTCCTCTCAGGTCAAGCTGCCGTCGCTGCTCGCCCTCGGCTTCGTCGCGATGGCGCTGGCGTGTCGATGGGGCGGCACTTTCAAGGCGTTCATCCTGGCCGGCGGATCACTCACGGCGGTGTCGGTGGCGGTGATGGCGCTCATCGGCTGGGCCAGCGGCCTCGGCTTCGGGTGGCTCTTCACGCTGGGTACGGCGAATGTCGTGCGCAGCTGGATGTCGCTGCCGACACTGGCCGCATTGGGCACCGGCCAGGTCGGTATCCTGCTCGGGCTCGGCGACCACACCACCGCGGTGCTCGGCCTGACCCGTGCGATCGGTGTCGTCATCATCGCCATGGTGGTGACCTGGCTGCTGCTCCTCGTGCTCCGCGGACGCCTGCACCCGGTCGGCGGTCTCGGCGTCGCCCTCGGGCTGACCGTGCTGCTGTTTCCGGTGGTCCAGCCCTGGTACGTGCTGTGGGCAGTCATCCCACTCGCGGCGTGGGCCACCCGCCCCGCCTTCCGAACGACGACGATCGTGGTCACCCTCGTCGTGGGCATCTTCGGCCCGACCGCCAACGGCGACCGCTTCACGTTGTTCCAGATCCTGCTGGCCGTGGTGGCGAGCACGGTGATCGTCCTGCTGCTCATCGCGCTGACCCACAACCATCTGCCCTGGCGCAGCATGCCTCCCGAAGACGCCCCACCAAAGGCCGAGCCACCGCCGACACCGCCGGTGAAGCCCGACGCCTACGCTGAATCCCCGTGACCCAACCTCCGGTCCCCGTGCGCCTACGCGGCGTCAGCAAGCGGTACGGGTCGACGACGGCGGTTTCGGGCCTCGACCTCGATGTCGGGACCGCCGAGGTGCTTGCGCTGCTGGGCCCCAACGGCGCGGGCAAGACCACGACCGTCGAGATGTGCGAGGGGTTCACCAAGCCCGACTCGGGCACGATCGAAATCCTCGGGCTGGATCCGTTCGGCGACAACGCCGCAGTGCGCGAACGGATCGGCGTGATGCTGCAGGGTGGCGGCGCGTACCCCGCGGCGCGGGCCGGCGAAATGCTCGATCTGGTTGCCGCCTACGCCGCGAACCCGCTGGACCCGAAGTGGTTGATGGACACGCTCGGCCTGACCGACTCGGCGCGCACGACCTACCGCAGACTCTCGGGCGGCCAGCAGCAGCGGCTGGCCCTTGCGTGCGCTGTGGTGGGCCGACCGGAGCTGGTGTTCCTCGACGAGCCGACCGCAGGCATGGACGCGCACGCCCGAATCGTGGTGTGGGAGTTGATCGATGGGCTGCGCCGCGACGGAGTGACGGTGGTGCTGACCACCCATCAGTTGGCCGAGGCCGAAGAACTGGCCGACCGCATCGTCATCATCGATCGCGGCGTCGCAGTCGCCAGCGGAACACCAGAGGAACTGATGCGCAGCGGTGCCGAGAACCAACTGCGGTTCCGCGCACCACGCATGCTCGACCTCTCGCTGCTGAGGTCCGCGCTCCCTGAGACATACAAGACCTCCGAGACGGCACCGGGCGAATACCTTGTCGAGGGTGACATCGATCCTCAGGTGCTGGCCACCGTGACTGCGTGGTGTGCGCGGGTCAACGTACTCGCTACCGATATGCGGGTGGAACAGCGCAGCCTCGAAGACGTGTTTTTGGAACTGACCGGGCGGGAGTTACGACCGTGAATCGCTTCGCGCCAGGCACCTTCACGCCCGATCCACGTTCGGCCACCGTGCAGAAGATGCTGACCGCACAGTTCGGCCTCGAGCTGAAGCTGCTGCTGCGCAACGGTGAACAGCTCCTGCTGACGATGTTCATCCCGATCACCTTGCTGGTGGGCCTGACGTTGCTGCCGCTGGGTTCGTTCGGCGACAACCGAGCCGCGACGTTCGTTCCCGCGATCATGGCGCTGGCAGTGATTTCGACCGCCTTCACCGGGCAGGCCATCGCCGTGGCGTTCGATCGCCGCTACGGCGCCCTCAAGCGGTTGGGCGCAACGGCGCTGCCGGTGTGGGGCATCATCGCAGGCAAATCACTGGCCGTCGTGGCCGTCGTGTTCCTCCAGGCAATGGTGCTGGGCGCCATAGGGTTTGCGCTCGGCTGGCGTCCGGCCATTGCGGGTTTGGCGCTTGGAGCCGCGATCATTGCGCTGGGCACCGCCGGTTTCGCCGCACTCGGTCTGCTTCTGGGCGGCACGCTGCGCGCCGAAATCGTGCTGGCGGTGGCCAACCTGCTGTGGTTCGTGTTCGCCGCTCTCGGTGCGCTGACGCTGGAGGGCGGCATCGTGCCGACCGCACTGACGTGGGTCGCGCGCCTGACGCCGTCGGGGGCGCTGACCGAAGCGCTGTCGCAGGCGATGACGCCGTCAGTTGACTGGTTCGGCCTGGCGGTGCTCGCGGTGTGGGGCGCCGTTGCGGCCCTGTGTGCCCTGCGCTGGTTCCGCTTCACCTGACGATTTCAGTTGCGGCAGCAGATATTCCAGTTGCCCGACTTCTTCGATGTTGTGCTTGACCCAGGCGTGCACCTTGTCCTGCGGAAAGCGGCGCGCCACGACCTTGTTCGCGAAGGAGAGCGCTGCGGACCGGACGCCGAGGTCCATCACGGTCACATAGTGCGCACCGCTACTGCCCGCCGACCACGTGTGCTCCAGTTGGAAGACCGGAATCCCCGCGATCCGCTTGACCAACCGGATACCCGACTCGTCGAGTTTCTCGACGCGGGCGATCTCATCGATCTTGTATTCGGGCCTGCCGCCGAACGCCTCGACCATGCGGAACCGTGCGCCCTCGGCGGCACCGCCGCCAGGCGCCGACCGCGCGAGTTCCCATGTGATGTGGTCGATGGGATGCCAGGCCAGATAGCGGTCGATGATCTCGCCGCCATAGGCGATCGTGCCGCCGAGGTGGGTGAACCAGTCGAGCAGCATGGACGGCGTGATGCCGGCCAGCGGGCGGTGGTCGATGGTGATGCGACGCCGACCATGAGGATGGTCGGTGTACTGGACCGTCGCGGTGTCGACGGCACGGAGCGGATAGAGCACCGGACGAGTCATCGGAATCCTCCAAGATACGTTAACGTTTCTTACGTCCCCGAGGCTAAGCTGTCGCCGTAAGATACGCAAGCGTTTCTTTGGAGGTCCTGGTGCGACGACGTCACGGCGACGAACTGGATGCGGCGATCCGTGCCGCCGTCCTGGGACTGCTGGCCGAGCACGGTCCATCGGGGGTGACCATGGAGGCCGTCGCCGCCGCCGCTCAGACCAGCAAGCCGGTGCTGTATCGGCGCTGGCCGGACCGCGGCTCGCTGTTGCGCGACACCCTGCTGCGGATCGCGACCACGGCGATTCCCCACGAGGACACCGGCAGCTATCGCAGCGACATGCTCGCGATCCTGCGCGGGTGGGCGGCGCTGTTCACCGGGCCCGAGTCCCCCGTGCTTCGTGCCGCCGTCGCAGCCGCCGCCCACGATCCGGAGCTGACCGCGGCGTTTCAGCAGGACGTCATCGGCTGGCGCAAAGAGGAAATGGCTGCGCTGCTGGCCCGCGGCGTCGAACGTGGTGACGTGCGTCCGGACGTCCCCGTCGAGATCGCGCGCGAGCTCGGGCAGAGCGTCCTGTGGCACCGGCTGTTGATCACCGGCGACCCGATCACCGACGATCTGGTGGTGCAGCTGGTCGACGAAGTCCTGGTGCCGTTCGTGGCGCCGCGCGCATAGGCCATCCCTACTACGGGCTGTAGTTACTCCTGCTCTACCATCGATCCGTGCCCGTCGGACGAATCTTCCTGCGGCTGGTCGATCTTCTGCCGTTGCCGAGCCTGCGTGTCCAGCGCGCGATCGCCGCCGCCGTCATCCTGACCCAGGGCGGCATCGCAGTGACCGGCGCGATCGTCCGCGTCACCGCTTCTGGCCTCGGCTGCCCGACCTGGCCCCAATGTTTCCCCGGCAGCTACATCCCGATCCCGCACCCCGAGGTCGCGGGCATCCACCAGGCCGTGGAGTTCGGCAACCGGATGATCACGTTCTTGGTGGTGCTGACCGCCGCGCTGGCGGTACTGGCCGTCACGCGTGCGCGAAGGCGCCGCGAGGTCCTGATCTACGCGTGGCTGATGCCGGCGTCGACCGTGGTGCAGGCCGTCATCGGCGGCATCACGGTGCTCACCGGCCTGCTGTGGTGGACGGTCGCCATCCACCTGCTGGCGTCGATGACCATGGTGTGGGTTTCGGTGCTGCTCTACGTCAAGATCGGCGAACCCGATAGCGGCGTTGTCCGGCACCGAGTTCCGAAACCATTGCGCCAGTTGACCATTCTCAGCGCGATCGCGCTGGCCGCAGTGCTCGTGACCGGAACACTGGTCACCGGCGCAGGCCCGCACGCGGGCGACAAGAGCATCACCCAGCCGGTGCCACGGTTGCAGGTCGAGATCACCACCCTCGTGCATATGCACTCCTCGTTGCTCGTGGCGTACCTGTCGCTGCTCGTCGCGCTTGGCTTCGCCCTGCTCGCCGTGCGCGCCCCGCGGCCGGTCAGGCTGCGGCTCGGGGTCCTCGTCGGGCTGGTGTGCGCGCAAGGAGTCGTCGGCACCGTGCAGTACTTCAACGATGTCCCGGCGACGCTCGTTGCCATCCACGTCGCCGGTGCGGCCGCGTGCACCGCGGCCACCGCCGCGCTATGGGCGTCGATGCGAGAACGGGCCGAGACCACGACGCTCGAGGGTGTCCTCGACCCCGACGACGAAGTCGCGCTGCCTGCGCGACCGCGTGGCGGCGTTTAACTGCCGCCAACCCAGCGACGGCTCGACGAGCTCGAGTTCCAGGAGCTTCGGGTCGGTCGGCCCGCCGAGCAGATCAACCCGGGCGTACAGCAGTTCGGCGACGTCGATGCCCAGGTGGGCGGCCGCGGCGGCCAGTGCCGCATGGCCGACGTCCCACAGCTCGAAGTCCGGATCGGCCGGTGTCAGCGACTCCTCGGCGTACGTGCCGGAGTCGTCGAAGGCGGGCCGGCTGCCCGGCGACGGCAGGATGGGCCCCTTGGTGAACGCATGTGACTGACGGCCACCAAGGAAGACCAAAGCGGTCTCGCCGTCCTCGACCCGGTCGTCGTAGGGCTGCACCAATGCCGTCCGGCCATCGGAATGCAGCGCCGCCACGTGGGCGCGGGCTTCATCGCTGTCGCTGAAACGCTGTGCACCAACGGATCCGGCACCGACCGCGGGCTTGACCACGAGCTCGCCTGACGGTAGCTGCACCCGCTCGCCCGGTGCGAAAAACCGGCTAGGAATGACTGGAACCCCGGCCGTGGCGAGGTCGGCGAGGTATCGCTTGTCGACATTCCAGGCGACCACCTCGGGCGCATTGGCCAGGTTGGGAACTTTCGTCGTCCAGTACAGGAACTCGTCGAGGCGGTCGATGTAGTCCCACGTCGCGCGGAGGATCACCAGGTCCGCCTCCAGCGTGGCCGGGTCATCCCAGGACAGCCAGCGCGCATGGAGACCCCGTCTGCGCAGCGCGACGACCAGTTCGGCGTCGTCCCCGTCCCCCTCGGGCAGCGCCGCACAGCCCGCGAGCACGATGCGGGGATGGAAGACGTCGGGGCGGGCGAGTTTCATACCAAGGCAGGATAGAAGGATGTACGCCATCGAAGTCGCCGAGACCGGCGGACCAGAAGTCCTGACCTACGTCGAGAAGCCGCAGCCGAGCCCGGGGCCCGGCGAGGTACTGATCAAAGCCGAGGCGATCGGCGTGAACTTCCTCGACACGTATTTCCGTTCGGGGCTCTACCCACGGGAGGTGCCCTTCGTCCTCGGCAATGAGGTGTGCGGCACCGTGGAGGCCGTCGGCGACGAGGTGGCGGCGCTGAGCGTGGGCGATCGGGTGGTCACCGCCCAGGCCAACGGCGCCTACGCCGAATACGCCTTGGCGACAGCTGATTTCTGCGCCTATGTGCCCGACGGTGTCAGTTCCGATGCTGCCGCCGCGTCGCTGCTCAAGGGGATGACCGCGCACTACCTGATCTTCTCGACGTACGCGGTGCAGCAGGGCGACGCCGTTCTGGTGCACGCCGGAGCGGGAGGCGTCGGCCTGATCCTCACTCAATGGGCCACCAGCATGGCAGCGCGGGTGATCACCACAGTGTCCACACCCGAGAAAGCCGAGCTGTCGCGGGCCGCGGGTGCCGTCGCTGTTCTCGACTACCCCGACGATCCCGCAGAGTTCGGCGCCAAGATCAAAGAACTCACCGACGGCGGCGTCGCCGTTGTCTACGACGGCGTCGGCGCCGACACGTTCGACGCCAGCATCGCCAGCCTCGCCGTCCGCGGCACGCTGGCGCTGTTCGGCGCATCCAGCGGACCGGTCCCTGCGTTCGATCCGCAACGGCTGAACGCCGCAGGCTCGCTATTCCTGACCAGGCCGACGCTAGTGCACTACACCCGCACGCCCGACGAATTCGCCTGGCGTGCAGGAGAACTGCTCGATGCTATCGGCAGCGGCACCATCAATGTCACGGTCAGCGAGCGCTATCGCCTTGAGGATGCCGAACAGGCCCACCGGGACCTGCAGGGGCGCAAAACAGTCGGCTCGGTGGTACTGGTGCCCTAGAGATGCAGCAGCGTCGGCAGATCCAGTGCCGAGTCGACCGCCAGCGCGCAGAACACTACGGCCAGGTAGTTGTTCGACTGCAGGAACAGGCGCAGCGGTTTGACCGGCTCGCCCCGGCGCACGCCACTGTGGAGCTGATGCGCCATCACCAGGAACCACGCTCCGGCCAGAATGGCGACGGCCGCGTAGAGCCAGCCGGTGGCCAGGGCCAGCGCAAGGGTCGCTGTCACCGTCAGCCAGGTGTAGATCAGGATCTGCTTGGTCACCTGTCGCTCGGTGGCCACCACGGGCAGCATCGGTACCCCGGCCGCTGCGTAGTCCTCCTTGTAGCGCATTGCCAGCGCCCAGGTGTGGGGCGGCGTCCAGAAGAAGATGATCGCGAACATCACCAGCGCGGGCCATTGGATGGTTCCGGTGACCGCCGACCAGCCGATCATCACCGGCATGCAGCCGGCGGCGCCGCCCCACACCACGTTCTGCGTGGTGCGGCGCTTGAGCAGCAGCGTGTAGACGAGCACGTAGAACGCGATCGTCGCCCCGGCCAGGTGCGCCGACAGCATGTTGGTCGTCCACCAGAGCCAGAAAAACGAGCCGACGGAAAGCATGAGCCCGAAGACCAGCGCATGGCTGCGCGGGACGGTGTCGCGGGCCAGCGGGCGGCGCTCGGTGCGCTTCATCTTCTTGTCGATGTCGGCGTCGGCCACACAGTTCAACGTGTTGGCCCCCGCCGCCGCCAGCAAGCCACCGAACAGCGTGTTCAGGATCAGCAATGGGTCGACCGTGCCGCGGTTGGCCAGCAGCATGGCCGGAATGGTCGTGACGAGCAGGAGCTCTATGACGCGCGGTTTCGTCAGCGAGAGGTAACCGAACAGCGTGGTGCGCAGGCGGCCTTGCGTCCCGACGGGGAGCTGGCTCTCGCGAATGTCCACGCAGTAACTCCTTGAAATGGCTGCAGCGCGCGCGGCGTCTACTACAGAGGATGGTAGACCGCTGCTGAACGGCCGCCTAATCGTCCCCCAAGCGGCCTGCAACGGATGACTATCCCGCACTAGGGTGTTTGAAGAGGCAGCTTGCCGAGCACAACCGTCGACCAGGAGAGGGCGCCTGTGACCACGCTCGAAGAAATTTCCACCCTTACCCGTCCGCATCACCCCGACGATTGGGCCGACGTGGACTCGGTTGCGGTCGACACCGTCCGGGTGCTGGCAGCCGATGCGGTGCAGAAGGTGGGTAACGGGCACCCCGGTACGGCAATGAGCCTGGCGCCGTTGGCCTACACGTTGTTCCAGCGACAGATGCGCCACGACCCGAGTGACGTGCACTGGCTCGGCCGCGACCGGTTCGTACTGTCCTGCGGGCATTCCAGCCTGACGCTGTACATCCAGCTCTACCTCGGCGGCTTCGGCCTCGAGCTGGACGACATCGAGTCGCTGCGCACATGGAAGTCCAAGACGCCCGGCCATCCCGAGTTCCGCCACACCAAGGGTGTGGAGATCACCACCGGGCCCCTGGGTCAGGGCCTGGCCTCGGCGGTCGGCATGGCGATGGCGTCGCGTTACGAGCGTGGCCTGTTCGACCCAGACGCACCTGCCGGCGAGAGTCCGTTCGACCACTTCATCTACGTCATCGCCTCCGACGGCGACATGGAGGAGGGCGTCACCAGCGAGGCCTCCTCGCTGGCAGGGACTCAGCAGCTCGGCAATCTCATCGTGTTCTACGACCACAATCAGATCTCCATCGAGCACGACACGAATATCGCTCTTTCCGAGGATGTTCCGGCGCGCTATCGCGCATACGGCTGGCATGTCCAGGAGGTCGAGGGCGGCGAGAACGTCACCGGAATCGAAGAAGCCATCGAGGCGGCACGCAGGGTCACCGACAAGCCGTCGTTCATCTCGGTGCGGACGATCATCGGCTACCCCGCACCCACGAAGATGAACACCGGTGGCGTGCACGGGTCGGCGCTGGGCGACGAAGAGGTGGCCGCCACCAAAAAGGTCCTTGGCTTCGATCCCGACAAGACGTTCGAGGTGCGCCCCGAAGTCATCGAGCACACCCGCAAGCTGGTGGAGCGCGGTAAGGAGGCCCACGAGAAGTGGCAACCGCAGTTCGATGCCTGGGCCGAGCGCGAACCCGAGCGCAAGAAGCTACTGGACCGCCTGCTCGCACAGGAACTGCCCGAGGGCTGGGACGCCGACCTGACGTACTGGGAACCGGGCAGCAAGGCACTCGCCACCCGCGCAGCGTTCGGTCAGGTGCTCAACGACGTGGCGGAGAAGCTACCTGAACTCTGGGGCGGCTCAGCTGATCTCGCGGGCAGCAACAACACCACGATCAAGGGGGTCAAGTCGTTCGGGCCGCCGTCGATTTCGACCGAGGACTTCACGGCCGACTGGTACGGACGGGTGCTGCACTTCGGCATTCGCGAGCACGCGATGGGGTCGATCCTGTCCGGCATCGTGCTGCACGGTCCGACCCGCGCCTTCGGCGGAACGTTCCTGCAGTTCTCCGATTACATGCGCCCGGCGGTACGGCTGGCGTCGCTGATGGATATCGACACCATCTACATCTGGACCCACGACTCCATCGGCCTCGGTGAGGACGGCCCGACGCACCAGCCGATCGAACACCTCGCCGCGCTGCGCGCCATCCCGAACCTTTCGGTGGTACGGCCCGGAGACCCCAACGAGACGGCGTACGCGTGGCGCAGCATCCTGGCCCGCGGTAATGGCAGCGGCCCCGTGGGTTTCATCCTCACGCGTCAGGGCATTCCAGTGCTGGAGGGCACGAGTTCCGATGGCGTGGCCAAGGGCGGTTATGTACTCGGCGGCGGAAACCCCGCCGACGACGCCGACGTGATCATCATCGGTACCGGCTCGGAGCTACAGCTCGCGGTGGAGGCCAAAAAGCTCTTGGCCGAAAAGGACATCACCGCGTACGTGGTGTCGATGCCGTGTGTCGAGTGGTTCGAATCGCAGCCGAAGGAATACCGCGATTCCGTTCTCCCCCCGTCGGTTTCGGCGCGAGTCGCCGTCGAGGCGGCGGTTGCGCAGAGCTGGTACAAGCTGGTGGGTGACACCGGGGAGATCGTGTCGATCGAGCATTACGGCGAATCGGCCGACGACAAGACGCTGTTTCGCGAGTTCGGTTTCACCCCCGAGGCCGTCGCTGCCGCCGCCGAGCGATCCATAGAGAACTAGAACGCAAGAGAAGGGCAACAATCATGACGCAGAACCCGAACCTGGCCGCCCTGTCCAACGCCGGCGTCTCGGTCTGGCTCGACGACTTGTCGCGTGACCGGCTGCAGACCGGCAATTTGCAGGAGCTCATCGACACGCGCAGCGTCGTCGGAGTGACGACCAACCCGTCGATCTTCCAGGCCGCGCTTTCGAAGGGCACTGCCTACGACGATCAGGTCAAGGAGTTGGCCGAGCGTGGCGCGGACATCGACGCGACGATCCGCACCGTCACCACCGACGACGTCCGCAATGCCTGCGACGTACTGACCAAACAGTACGAGCAATCCGGCGGGGTCGACGGCCGGGTGTCGATCGAGGTCGACCCGCGGCTCGCGCACGATGCCGACAAGACCATCGCGCAGGCCATCGAGCTGTGGAAGATCGTCGACCGGCCGAATCTGCTGATCAAGATTCCGGCAATGGAAGAGGGCATACCAGCCATCACCGCCGTGATTGCCGAAGGCATTTCGGTGAACGTCACGTTGATCTTCTCGGTGGAACGGCACCGGGCGGTCATGGACGCGTACCTCGCCGGCCTGGAGAAGGCCAAGGAAGCCGGCCACGATATCTCCAAGATCCATTCGGTCGCATCGTTCTTCGTGTCCCGGGTGGACACCGAGATCGACAGGCGACTGGAAGAGATCGGATCGGAAGAAGCGCTCGCACTGCGCGGTAAGGCCGGAGTCGCGAACGCGCATCTGGCCTATGCAGCCTACGAAGAAGTGTTCGTCGGTGGTTCACGCTTCGAGGCGCTGAAGGCCGCCGGAGCGCGAGTCCAGCGGCCGCTGTGGGCGTCGACGGGGGTCAAGAATCCGGACTACTCCGACACGCTCTATGTCACCGAGCTCGTCGCGCCCAACACGGTGAACACCATGCCGGAGAAGACGATCGATGCGGTGGCCGACCATGGCGTCATCACCGGCGACACCGTCACCGGCAAGGGCGACGAGGCGCAGGGTGTGTTCGACAAGCTGGAGGCCGTCGGCATCGATCTCCCGGACGTCTTCAAGGTGCTCGAAGACGAGGGTGTCGAGAAATTCGAGAAGTCGTGGCAGGAGTTGCTCGATGCCACGCAGGAACAGCTCGACGCCGCCAAGAAATGAGCGGATGGCGTAATCCGCTGCGCGACAAGCGCGATAAGCGGATGCCGCATATCGCGGGTCCGTGTGCGGTTGTCATCTTCGGCGTGACGGGAGACCTGGCACGCAAGAAGGTGATGCCGGCGATCTACGACCTGGCCAACCGGGGACTACTGCCCGCCAACTTCGCGCTGGTGGGGTTCGCCCGGAGGGATTGGTCGGACGAGGATTTCGCGAAGCTGGTCTTCGACTCGGTCAAGGATCACGCTCGGACGCCGTTTCGCCAGGAGGTCTGGGACCGCCTGGCGGAGGGAATCCGCTTCGTGCAGGGCACCTTTGATGACGATAAGGGCTATGAGCGGTTGGCCGAGTCGCTCGACAAGCTCGATGCCGAGCGCGGGACGGGCGGCAATCACGCGTTCTACCTGTCGATTCCGCCCAACGCGTTCCCCGTGGTGTGCGAACAGCTGAAGAAATCCGGGCTCGCGAACAAGCGGGAGGGCTCCTGGAGCCGGGTGGTCATCGAGAAGCCGTTCGGCCATGACCTGCAGAGCGCACGGGAGCTCAATAGCGTGGTGAACAGCATCTTCCCCGAGGAGTCGGTGTTTCGCATCGACCATTACCTCGGCAAGGAGACGGTTCAGAACATCCTGGCATTGCGCTTCGCCAACGAATTGTACGAACCGATCTGGAACAACAACTACGTCGACAGCGTCCAGATCACGATGGCCGAGGACATCGGTCTCGGTGGCCGTGGCGGCTACTACGACGGTGTTGGCGCGGCCCGTGACGTCATCCAGAATCATCTGCTGCAACTGATGGCGCTGACGGCCATGGAGGAGCCGGTCAACTTCGGGCCGGGTGACCTGCAGGCGGAGAAGATCAAGGTGCTGTCCGCCACCCAGGTGATGCAGCCGCTGGATCAGACCACCGCACGCGGTCAGTACGCCGCGGGATGGCAGGGCGGCGAGAAGGTCGTCGGGTTGCTCGAGGAGGAAGGGTTCTCCAAGGATTCGACCACCGAGACCTACGCGGCGATGGCCCTGGAGATAGACACCCGTCGCTGGGCGGGCGTGCCGTTCTTCCTTCGCACCGGAAAACGGTTGGGCCGCAGAGTCACCGAGATTGCGTTGATCTTCAAAAGGGCGCCGCATCTGCCCTTCGACAAGACGATGACCGAGGAACTCGGCCAGAACGCCTTGGTGATCAGGGTGCAGCCCGATGAGGGCATCACCACGCGGTTCGGCTCCAAGGTGCCCGGCAGCGCCATGGAAGTCCGCGACGTGAACATGGACTTCTCCTATGGTTCAGCGTTCGCCGAGGACTCCCCCGAAGCCTACGAGCGGCTCATTCTCGATGTGCTGCTCGGCGAACCGTCACTGTTCCCGGTCAACCGGGAGGTCGAGTTCTCCTGGGAGATACTGGATCCCGTGCTCGACTACTGGGCGTCGCACGGTAAGCCCGAGGCTTACGAATCCGGCACGTGGGGGCCCGAGTCGGCCACAGAGATGCTGCACCGCATGGGGCGTGAATGGAGGCGGCCGTGATAGTCGACCTGCCCGATACAAACACAAACGACATCAACAAGAAGATCACCGGCCTTCGCGAAGAGGGTGGCGCGATCACGCTGAGCCGAGTGCTCACGCTCGTCATCGCACTCCACACCGATGATCTGCTCGAGGACTCCATCCAGGCCGCCAACTTCGCCAGCCGTGAACACCCGTGCCGGGTGATCGTGGTGGTGGCGGGTGATCGGGACGCGAAAGAGCCTCGTCTCGACGCACAACTGCGCGTCGGCGGTGATGCGGGAGCGGGCGAAGTTGTCGCCCTGCACCTGCACGGCGAAATGGCCGACCACGCCAGCAGCGTGGTGCTGCCGTTCCTGCTGCCCGACACCCCCGTGGTGGCTTGGTGGCCTGCCGGAGGGCCTGACAATCCGTCGCGAGACCCCCTGGGACAGTTAGCGATTCGCCGGATCACCAATGCGACGGATTGCGCAGATCCGATGGCAGCGATCAAGGGGCGCCTTGCCGGCTACACCTCAGGCGATACCGATCTGGCGTGGGCCCGCATCACCTACTGGCGGGCGCTGCTGACGGCTGCACTCGATCAGCCGCCATACGAGCCCGTCACCTCGGCGGTCGTATCCGGGCTTCGCGACGAGCCGTCGCTCGACGTCCTCGCGGGCTGGCTCGCCGCCCGAATCGACGGTCCCGTGCGGCGAGAGGTCGGCGACCTGAAAGTGGAACTGATCCGCAGCAGCGAGACCATCACATTGCGCAGGCCGCAGACCGGTGTGACCGCGACGATCAGCCGGACCGCCAAGCCGGACTCCCTGATCCCGTTGGCCCGCCGGGAGGCCAAGGAGTGCCTTGCGGAGGACTTGCGCAGGCTCGATGCCGACGAGATCTACCACGAGGCGCTGGAGGGAATCGAGAAGGTGCAGTACGTATGAGCACTGTCATCGAGAAGTACTCGGATACCGCCGCTTTGGTGGCAGCTGCCGGCGATCGACTCGTGGCATCGATCACCGACGCGATCAACGAACGGGGCCGTGCGCTCATCGTGCTTACCGGCGGGGGCACAGGGACCGGGCTGCTCAAGCGGGTCCGCGAGCAAGCCGACGGGATCGACTGGTCGAAGGTCCACCTGTTCTGGGGCGACGATCGCTTCGTTCCCGCCGATGACGACGAACGCAACGAGAAGCAGGCGCGCGAGGCGTTGATCGATCACGTCGATATCCCCGCGGCCAATGTGCACGCAATGGCACCCAGCGGTGGCGCGTTCGGGGACGACCTCGACGCTGCTGCGGCGGCGTATGGGCGAGTGCTGGCCGAGAATGCCGACGAAGGCCAGCCCGAACCCGATTTCGATGTCCATCTCCTCGGCATGGGCGGTGAGGGACATATCAACTCGCTGTTCCCCGATACGCCCGCCGTTCGGGAATCCAGCCGATTGGTGATCGGCGTGAACGACTCCCCCAAGCCGCCGCCGCGACGAATCACCCTGACACTGCCCGCTGTTCAGCGGTCGCGTGAGGTTTGGTTGGTGGTGTCTGGCGAAGGAAAGGCCGACGCAGTCGCCGCTGCGGTCGGGGGTGCCAGCCCCGTCGACGTACCCGCTGCCGGTGGTGTCGGCCGCGAGGCGACTGTGTGGCTCCTCGACGAGGCCGCGGCTTCCAAGCTCTAGGTCGCCGAGGGCGCTCGGTCGCCGTTGGCCAGTCGAGTTATCCCCAATCGCTGTTTTGTCCACAGGCGGCGTTGACCTGCTTGCTTCCGTTGTTGGCGCGATTACAGTCGAATGCATGTTCGATCACCTCGTCGATGCCGCCCTCACCAGCAGGGCTTCGGCTGCGGTGGGGGCGTGGGCGCGGGTGGAAAACGCCGCGTGCGCGCGGCGGCTGTCGGCGATGGCCGATGAACTCGACGCGATGCTGGCCGCTGATGGTTCTGCCGAACGCGAGCAGTGGTGTCTGGACAACTGGGACGCCGTGGCCGCCTCGGTGGGCGCCGCCCAGAACGTGTCGTTGGGGGTGGCCGCCCATCAATTGTTGATCGCTGACGCGCTGCGCCACCGGCTGCCGCGGGTGGCCGAGGTGTTCGCCGCCGGGGCGATCACCTACCGGATGGTGGCCGCGGTCGTCTCCCGGACCCGGCTGATCAAAGACACCGATGCGCTGGGGAAGGTGGATACCGAGATCGCCGCCCACATTGTGGGGTGGGGGTCGTTGTCGGTGGATAAAACTCAGACCGAGATCGACTACTGGGTGGACCGCTACGACCCGGCGGCGGTGCGGCGCAGCGAAGACCGGGTGCGGGGCTGTCATGTCGATATCCGTGAACCCGACGAGGGGACCGCCGATATCGAGGCGCGGCTACTCGCTACTGATGCTGAGGCGTTGGATCAGCGGTTGGAGGCGATGGCGGCCGCGGTGTGCGAGGGTGATCCGCGCACGCTGGATCAGCGTCGCGCGGCCGCCCTGGGCGCCTTCGGGCACGGCGCCGACCGGCTGGTGTGCGCGTGTGAGAATCCCGACTGCGACGCCGCCGGTGTCCAGCCGAGCACGGTGGTCGTGCACGTCGTCGCCCACGAGGAGTCGTTGGCCGATGACACTGCGGCCCAGTGGGACGGCAAAGAAGAGCCCGACCCCAACGCCACGCAGTGGACGGAGATGACCCTGCGGGAAGCGCTGACCGATCGGCGGCCACCACCGACCGGACCCGCGGCCACCCCACCGGCGGCGCTGATGGGTGGTGGCATGCTGCCCGCCCCGTTGTTGGCGGCCAAGATTGCGGGTGTCGCCAAGATCGTGCCGATCCGCCACCCCGGCGACAAGCCTCCAGAACCGCGCTACATTCCCTCTGCGGTACTGGCGACGTTCATCCGGTGCCGCGACATGACGTGTCGGTTCCCGGGCTGTGATGAACCCGCCCAGCATTGCGATATCGACCACACCATCGCCTACCCGGCGGGCCCGACCCAGGCATCCAACCTCAAATGTCTGTGCCGAAAACATCACTTACTCAAAACATTCGGCGACTGGCACGACCGCCAGTGGCCCGACGGCACCGTCATCTGGACCTCCCCACACGGGCAGACCTACACCACCCATCCCGGCAGCCGAATCCTGTTCCCCACCCTGTGTGAACCCACCGCCCCGGCGAGCCCACGCGGCGATGTCCACACCGACACCACCGCGGGGACCGCCCGCACGCTGGCCATGCCCCGACGCACAACCACCCGAGCCCACAACCGCACCCAAGCCATCAACAACGAGCGAGCACGCAACCAACCCCTGGTCGACGCAAAAGCCCCCGAACGAAACAGACCCCCACCGTTCTGAGCACAACCGCGCGGTTGCCGCACTCATCGGGCAGGCCCGCCCATGGTCCGATCGCTGTCGCCGTCCCGAAACCCCGCGTCATAGTCGGCGGCTTGCCTCGCCGAATCCGTTGCGAGAGTTCTGCGCCACCGATCACCTGGGCATTGGCGGGACGGCGTCTCCCCTCCGCACGTCGTCACATCAGATCAGACGACCAGTCCGCCTCGGTGGTTCCCGCCCATGTGGTCAAATGGCCGAATGGTGGACAAGGGTGGCGGTAAGCCAGGCCCACGGAGTGGCCGGGAACGGATCCAGAAGCTGGCGCAGGCCGCACTCAACGCCGACGTCACGGTGGAGCAGGTCGACACCATCCTGGCCGGGCTGACGGCGACGCTGTCCGACCTCGACAACTCGACCGAGAACCTCGACGCAACGTTGGAGCGCTTCAACGACACGATCAGCCGCATCAACGAACTCGCGCCGCGCCTCATCGCGGTGGTGGACCGCCTCGAGGGCATCGTCGACCGCGTCGAGCGCATAGTCGGCATCGGCGAATCCGTCATATCGCCGTTGGCCGCGACCGAGCAGGCCGTCCGCGGCGCGGTGAACAGGGTTCGCAAGACCACCGGCCTCTAGTGTCGGCGAACCTCCCGGTTCCCGAGCCCCCGGTCGCCGAGGGAGTAGGCCTTCCCTGGGACGTATCGGTCGACGACGCCGTCGCCGCGATCGCCGCAGCGCGCGCTCGTCACGGCGACACATTCGCCGTATACAGCGGGAACGAGCACTACCTATTCACGTTCTCCCCCAAGGGCGTCGAAGCGTTCTACGGTCTCCCCGAGGAGAAGGCCAGCAAGGGCGTCGCCGACTACCTCATGCTGCGACGCAAGCTTCCCGACGAGATCTTCGACGGCAGGCGCGTCCTTCCGACTTCGTTGTTCCGCCGAGATGACGTCGCCTCGTATCTCGCCAACCTCGACCGCGCCTTGGCGCATACGGAGGCCGAGCTGGGATCCGAAGGGACCGTGGATCTCTTCGGACTCACCCGCCGTCTGGGACACCGGATGGGCTTGGCGTCCTGGGCGGGACCGGGCTGCGCGGAGGGAACCCCGTTCGAGCGGCTGGTGCTGGCATTCGAAACCCTCGACGGTTCGGACGCGTTCGTACATCCCGATGCGATGGCGGCCGTCGCGGCTTCGGATAAACAGGCCGAGCGATCCGCACTTGAGGACGTGGTCGCGGTCATCGAAACTGCCACGCGTGCATTGGATTCCAACGCTGTGGTCGAAGGCGATCTGTTCGGCCGGATAGTGAATGCCTGGGCATCGGAACCAGATGACGTGCGACTGCGCGGAATCGCACTCGATGTAGCGCTGATCCACATCGCCTCCATGTCGAACCTCATGGCCGCGCTGGGCTGGGCACTCGTCGACCTGCTCGAACACCCGATGCCAGCCCAGCGGGTGGCCAGCGGTGACCACGAGTTCGCCCAGCGGTGCGCACTGGAGAGCACCCGGCTCGCGCAGCGGTCGATCATGTCGCGCTCCGTCCTGACTCCCGTCGACCTCGACACCGGTGACCAGACCTACCGCGTCCCCGCCGGCTGGACCATCGCCACACTGTTGCCGCTTCTGAATACCTCGGCCGCACCGGACCTGCAGACCTGGGAGCCCAACCGCTGGCACCGATATCGGCTCGCCGATGCGGCATCGCTCGCGTCGCCGATGTTGGTCACCGCATTCGGACACGGTAAGCATTCATGTCCCGCTCAACCGTTCTCGCTGGCTGCGATGACAGCGGCGATGACCCGCCTGCTGAACACCTACGAGATGACTCCGGATTGGCCGAACTATCCACGGCCGGTGCCTGCCCAGATCGGTGGTGTCGCGCGATCCGCCGATCCCTGTCCGGTGAACTACGTCTGCCGTTGATCAGACGAAATCGGAACCGCCGTCGACGTTCACGGTGGCCCCGGTGACATAGCCGTTGCGTTTCGACGCCAGATAGACGGTGATCGAAGCGATCTCTTCGGGCAGGCCGGCGCGGCCGAGATCGCACGGCTGGTGAAAGTTGTTGTCGATCCATGTCATCACGTCGATGGGATCTCCTGCGTCGAGCCCGTCCGCGGCAAGAATATCGGAGAGCGCTTCGGTGAAGCTTGCCGTGACGATGGTTCCCGGGCAGACGCAGTTGACCAGAATTTCGTCCTTGGCAAGGCTTTTCGACAGATTCTTGGTAACACTGCTCAGCGCCGCCTTCGATGCGGTGTAGGCGACGATGCGTGGATTCTGCCGCTGAATCGAGTGGGCCGACAACGTCACAACCCTCCCCCATTCCGCGGCCCGCAGCATCGGCAGCGCAGCCCGGATCGACCGCACCCCCGACATCGCGCCCAACGCAAACGTCTCCTCCCATTGCGCGTCGTCCATGTCTTCGAAGTAGCCATCGCCCGGCCCGATCGTGTGGACCAGGCTGTTGAGCTCACCCCACCGCTGCGCGACGGTCTCGAAGCCCGCGGCGATCGACCCGGCATCCGACATGTCGACGCTGATTCCGACCGCATCCGGTGAACCGGCATCCCGAAGCTTCGCCACCGCTTCGTCGAGGGCATCAGCGCCCCTCGCCATCACTGCGACCTTGGCACCCTCTTCTGCCAATGTCGTCGCAATGGCCAGGCCCATTCCCTTGCTGCCACCCGTCACGACGGCCGTCGATCCCGTCAAACCCAAGTCCATCGAGTCACCTTCCCTGGGGATGTACGACGCCGAGTCCGCGCATGCAGAAACGGACGACCTGTTCGCGAACGTCATGTTGATCGCAGTCGCCGGTCGTCCATTGGCGCTCGGTGCTCGCCCAGATCGCGCCATGAATCGACAATGCGTCGGCCGCCGGATCGATATCATGGAAAAGCCCAGCAGCCCTTCCCTTCTCGAGCTGCTCGACGAGCGGCCTCAAGATCTCTGCGTAGGCATCGCCGATCAACTCGGGTGCCGCGAACATCTGCGTCTGCGCCTCCAGCGACATCTGCCGCAGGTCAGATCGGATCTGTTCGTTGAACGCCAGGTCCAGGCGTCCTTCGATCCACGCCACGACCGCGTCCGCCGGATTGGACGCCGCCGCCATCTTCCGCTTCAGCCTGCGCATCTCGATCCGTGCGAATTGCAGGAATACCGCGGCCACCAATGCGTCTTTCGAATCAAAATGGCGATAGAAGGCGCGGGTGCTCAGCGCGGCGCGATCGAGCACCCGCGCCACATTGACCGCCGCGATTCCCTCGTCGCGCACGATCTCTGCGGCGGCCTTGACGAGTGCGTCGCGCACTCCGGGGTCGGGGTCCAGCTTCTTGCGTCTGCGCCTGACGACGGTGTCCATCACGCGGTGGCCTCGTAGGCTGAAAGGTAGTCGGCGAAGGACTCGTGGACCTGCTCCCGCGTCAGACCGTAGTCGGCGAGATCGTAGGCGTGCTCACCGCGCGAGCCTGGCCGGTGCCCATCGGCCCAGTGGAGCACCCGGCGGCGGGCCTCGCCCGTGAAGGTCAGGCCCAGCCGCTCATAGCCATTCTCGAGCGTGCCGATCGGATCGGCGTTCAGGTCAGCGAAGGAGACATCGACGAACCGGCTGTCGCCGAACCGCCTTCGGAATTCCATCGCTCGCCGGACACCTTCGGCCCAGCAGCCCAACTGCTCGGCGCCGAGTTCGTGCGCATCGTCGCGGTCACTGCTCCAACTGCGTACGTACTGGATCAGGCTGCACACCGAGGCCAGGACCTTTGCCGGATCTCGGTGACTCCACAGGAACTTCGCGTTCGGATACGCCGCAACCAGCGCATCGAGCGAGAACATGTGCACCGGTGTCTTCAGGTGCCAGAGGGTCGGCGGACAGTGCCACTGAAGGAGTTTGAGCACCTGCCGGTGGAATGTGTACGTCTCGCCCATGTCACAGTGCATCAGCCATGCCAGGTACCCGGGGACCCGCACCACCCCGTCGAAGTGGAAGGTTCGGAAACTCATACCCATCAGGTCCTGGCATTCGGTCGCGGCCTGCGGCTCGGAGTTCATCATGGTCCGCATGCGCGGAAACATGCTGTCCATCATGGCGATTCCTTCGGCCGCCTGGGCGATCCGCGGATCGTCGTGCTGGGTTGCTCCCTCCGGTGGTGGTGTGCACGCCTGCGACTCCCACATCCGCAACGAGCGAAACTGTGGATCACTGGCCACCAGTTGGCTCAACGCCGTTGTACCGGTGCGTGGCAAACCGATCACGAACACCGGGCCGCCGATGACTTCGTCGTCGATCTCGGGGTGCTGCTTGTAGGTGTCTATGATCCGCAGCCGCTGGATGAGGGCGTTGCTGATGGTGGCGTGCTGAATCACCCCGCCCATCTCGTTGAGGTCGGCTTCGTCGTTCAGCGCGTCGACAGTCCGCTCCAGCCCCTCGCGATAGTAGGCCGAGCCGAAATCGTCGAGACCGGTGGCAACTCGTGCGCCGTCTTCGAGTCCGTCCACCGTGAACGTCATGCGGAGAACCTTTCGTGAACAGCGCGCCTGCGCGCCGCGACGATGTTCGTCCGCTCCTCGGGACTCACTGTCGCAAAACCGGAAGGCAACTCCGACGACACGTCGGCGAACTTGACGACCCGTGCGCTCGGCGTCGGCGCAGTCTCGGTTCGCACACAGCGCAGGATCATCGCACCGTTGCTATGGCCAGCGGTATCAAGCCAATTCGCGATACCCGGATCGCGCGAGCTGATGACCACACGGAGGATTCCGTCGGAGTCGATAGCCGCCTGATGCGCATTGAGGCTGGACTGATGGCGGCCGTAGTGAATGGTCTCCCACCATTGATTGCCCAGCGAGTAGCTCCAGTACACGCCGTCGGGCGGCTCGACCTCCAGGATCAACGCCTCGTCGGGTTGGAGTTCGTAGCGTCCGATGACCGGGCGGTTCTCTGCCGCGGCACCCATGTCGGAACGATCGATCGGCGGCATGAACGCGTTCGCAGGCGGACTCGCGTTGAAGTCGAGGAAGAACTTGAGGTTGTCGTGAACGAACTCTCCCAGCGCGTGGATCTGCCGCGACACCGCGACATCAGCTGCCACCGAGCGGCCTTTCGGCTCGACCTCGTCGCCGATGCGCTCGATCTGTAGCACCGACGGCTGCTCGGTGTCCCAGTCATAGAAGAAGTGCCGCACCACCAGCGTGGGATGGTCACCGCCCAGGCGCATCCAGTTGCCCTCGTGCTCGTCGGCCGAGAGCACCACCTCGAAGTCTCCGTCCGCGTCCATTTCGAGGTCGTCCACCAGACAGTTGGCGGTGGACGCGATTCCGTTCATCGTCTGCAATCCGACATAGCGTGCAGTGCCGCGATTACCGAAAAGCCGATATGTCTCGCCACCGCGCAGCGCGGCCCGCAGGTACAGGCAGTCCGGACACTCCATGCCCCAGGTCAATATGTCGTCGGTGCTCGTCCTGGTCACGGCCAGCACCGGATCGGGCTCGACCCGTAGTGCCTCGTCGACACCGACCGCCAGCAACACCATCAGGTGCCTCATCCCCGACGCGTAGTCGACGGTGTTGCGGTTGACTTCGCTGGACGCGACGAGCTCGCCCGCGGCTTTCAATCGATCCAGCAGATACGCCCAGGCCACAGGCAGCTCATCCGCGCCGCCACCCTGCCCTGACAGGGTCGCCTCGGCGATGGCGAACGGCAGCCAGGCCATCGGGTTTGCGTCGCTCACACATCTCTCCAGTCCGCTTAAATGAAAACATAGTTTTCAGTTAAGAACCCACTGACTGTGACATCTCGCCGCCGGCGTGTCAACGATCGGATCGACGGCGTCGAGAATCGTGCCCCTCGATCGCGACAGCGCGACGTCCTAGCCGCTGTTGCGCAGCGCGGTCGCCAGTCCACTCATCGTGAGCAGGATGCCGCGCTGGACGAGCTCGTCGTCATCGCCGGATCGGTAGCGCCGCAACAGTTCCACCTGAAGATGATTCAGCGGTTCGAGATAGGGGAAGCGGTTGAACACCGATCGCGCCAGCGCCGGGTTGTCGGCCAGCAGATCGTCCTGACCGGTGATCAGCTTGTACATCCGGATGGTTCGGGTGTGCTCGGCGACGATCTTGTCGAACACCCGCTGTCGCAACTGCTCGTCGGACACCAACTCCGAGTAGCGCGCCGCCAGGCCCATATCGGACTTCGCCATCACCTGCGCCATATTCGAAAGCACGGTCCGGAAGAAGGGCCACCGGCGATAAAGATCGCGCAGCACCTCCAACCGCCCGTCGCCCTCGTTGATCCATTCCTCGAATGCGGTTCCAGTGCCGTACCAGCCGGGCAGCATCACTCGTGACTGGCTCCAGGCCAGCACCCATGGAATCGCGCGCAGATCGGAGATCGCAGTGGTGGGCTTACGTGAGGTCGGCCTGCTGCCGATGTTGAGTGCGCCGATCTCGCTGACGGGGGTGGACTCCTTGAAATACTCGACGAATCCCGGTGTTTCGTGCACCAGTTCGGAGTATGCGCGCTGCGCACGGGCGGCTAGATCGTCAAGCACCTCGTAGGCAGGACCGGCGGCGTCACCGAGGCCCTCGATGTCGAGGAGCGTGGCCTCCAGAGTTGCCGCCAACAAGGTTTCGAGGTTGCGGTGCGCGATCTGCGGCTCCGCATACTTGGCGGCGATCACCTCACCCTGCTCGGTGATTCGAAGCGACCCGTTCACCGCTCCCGGCGGCTGCGCCCGGATGGCGTCGTAGCTGGGTCCACCACCGCGCCCGACGGTGCCTCCGCGACCGTGGAAGAGGCGCAACCGGATTGCCGTCTTGCGAGCAGACTCCACCAGGTCGAGCTCGGCGCGATACAGCGCCCAGTTGGCCGCGAGGTATCCGCCGTCCTTGTTCGAGTCGGAGTAGCCCAGCATCACTTCTTGGCTGTCCCCGCGGGCGGACGCGATGGCGCGATACACCGGGAGGTCCAGTGCCTGCTCGAGAATCGATGAGCCGCGTTGGAGGTCGTCGATGGTCTCGAAGAGCGGCACGATCCCGACGGGTGCGTAGACCTCCGTCCCGGAGACGTCCAACAGACCGACCTCCTTGAGCAGGACGGCGGCTTCGAGCATGTCGGACACCGACTGGCACATCGAGATGATGTAGTTCGGCACGGCTTGCGGCCCGAACACCTTGACCGCGCGCGCGCCCGCCGCAACGATATCGAGTTCCTTGCGCGCCAACTCGGATAGCTCGGCGCCGTCGCCGATCAAAGGCCGGCGGGTGGCCACCTCTGCGGCGAGCAGTTCGACGCGGTCCGGTTCGGCCAACGAACGGTAGTCGGCATGTACACCCGCCCATGCCAGCAGCTCGGCGATGACTTCCTCGTGCACATCGGAGTTCTGCCGCATATCCAGCCCGGACAGGTGAAACCCGAAGACGTGCACGGCTTCCCGAAGTCTGGACAACCGGTCGTCGGCCAGCACCGCGCTGCCGTTGGAGCGCAGAGACTCGTCGACGACGTCGAGGTCGGCCAGGAGTTCGGCAGGCGTCTGGTATCTGTCGAGCCCGAGGTCGAGTTCGTGCTCCGGCTGGCGGTCGAGGATCTCGAAGGCCGTTGTCGTCAGGCGCGCATGGATGACTCGCAGCGCGCGGCGGTACGGCTCGTCCGCGCGAGCGGGCTCATCGCACTGACCGGCCAACGCAACGAGCGCGTCACTGACTTTCACCAGCCGCGCAGACATCGACAGTTCCTCTTCGAGCGCGGTGATCTCGGTGAAGTAGTAGTCCAGAGCCGTGTAGGCGGCGCTGCTGGTCGCCAGCCGCACTACCTCGGCGGTGACGTTCGGATTGCCGTCTCGGTCCCCGCCGATCCACGAGCCGGGCCGCAGAAAGGGCTCGCTCAGCAATTTGCTATCGGGCCATCGGGACTGCAGCGCGTTGCGCACCTCGGCGTTGACCTGCGGGACGACGTCGAAGAACGCCGAAGGGTAATACCGCAGGCCGGTTTCGATCTCATCCTGGATCTTCAACCGGGACAACCGGATCAATGCCGTCTGCCACAGCGTGAGAATGTTGCGGCGTAGTTCCCGCTCGATGCCGCGGCCGTCGTCGGTGCGCTGGTGCCCGTTCATTCGCAATCGCATCAGTTCGGTGATGCGGTGCTGGGTGTCGAAGATCGTGCGCCGACGAGTTTCGGTGGGATGCGCCGTGATCACCGGTGATACCAGCGCGCCGGCCAACGCGTCGGCCACTGTCGACGCATCGAGCTTGGCCGAATCCAGTTTGGCGTACGTCGCTGCCAGGGTGCTGTCCTGCGGTGGCTCTCCTGCGCCGACGTGGATCACCCGCCTGCGCTCACGGTGAATGTCCTCGGCGACGTTGGCCAACAGAGCGAAGTGGGTGAATGCGCGGATGACGGGGATGGCCTGATGAATGTCGATGCCGTCGAACATGGAGCTCAGCTCGGCACGATCGATCTCGGAGCGTCGCACCCGGAACGACTCCACGCGGGCGCGTTCGACGAGGTCGAACACCTCCTCGCCGTTCTGATCGCGAACGGTCTCGCCAAGGATGGCACCCAACAATCGGATGTCTTCGCGCATCGGTTCGGTGGCCTCACGGCCGACCTTCGTGCGCTGCACCGAACCAATGGGTTCCAACCCGCCGACCTCTGCCATGTCCCCAGTATCGGTTGCCCGCCTATTGGGCGCATGACGAGTCCGGCACAATCCAGACGGTGACCGGCACCCGCAGCCGGTAAGGGATGTACTAGACGGTATGGGGGCGACTTGAGGCCGAAGGCCTCGGGCTGCAATTGGACGTGGGTTGCCGGTGACGAGTGAACACTCGCACCGGTAGAGCCACAGTTGCAGATCAGGAGGCCTCCGGTGAGTTT
>NZ_NVQE01000020.1 GCF_002591975.1 Mycobacterium neglectum
TTGCACTGGAAGTGCCTTTCCGAACTGACCCGATTGTTTGTGTGAGAACTACAATCATCCCAGTTCAGAGGGCACTTTCCTCATTCCGACACCCAGAAAACACCAGGTCAGTCGGTGGATCGAGGCTTAGAAGTCGTCAACCTCGTCAGGATAGGACCTCGGAACTGGCATACACACCATTCAACGCAAAATCGATGCAAACTTTTCACAGACGGTGTTTTGCCTCACCTAGCGGGTATTCGCCCCTACGTGACCCGACCCGAAACTGGCAAGCCCCGGCGACCAGCGGGTATCGACGACGCGACGGTCAAGGCCGTCGGCGCCGTGTCCGAGGCGTTGGAATTCGTGGAGCGCGCACGCGGCCACCTGTACTCGTTCCATCAGCTGATGGGCCATGGCGATCTTCTGCTCGGCGAGGCATGCGACAAAATGCGCGACGCCGGCCACGAGACGGTGGCCGACCGACTCGAGTCCGAAGTCGTCGGCCGCAACGTCCTCAATGGGCGCTGGACTTTCCAGATCGTCGAGGAGTTCGACGACAACTACTGGTCGGTGTTTCGCGACCACGAACGTCGCGTGCGTGACGAACTGCAGCAGGGTGCACGCCACGTGTACGAAGCGGAGATGAAAGAGCGTCGCCGTACCCAAGGCAAGGCGGGTCACGAGAGCCATCCATAGCGTGGGTTGCGCTCATTCCGACGAAAGCGCCCATAACCGATTACGGTTTGCCAATGGCCGATCGGGAAGAATTGTCGTGGGACCAGTTTGGCGCCGCCACACGGCAACTCGCGTCCGCCGTCGTTGCAGACGGTTTCGTACCCGATCTGATCCTCGCTGTCGCGCGGGGCGGGCTGTTCGTCGCCGGTGCGCTGGGCTACGCGCTCGAGGTCAAGAACGTGCACATGATGAACGTGGAGTACTACACCGGCGTGGACGAACGCCTGGATACGCCGGTCCTGCTGCCTCCGCTGCCCGATGTCAGGAGCCTGGGCGGTACCCGAATGCTGATCGCCGACGACGTGGCAGACACCGGGGCAACCCTGCGTTTCGTCCGCGACTTCTGCGCCGAGCACGTTGCCGAGGTCCGGTGCGCGGTCATCTATCAGAAGCCGAAGTCGGACGTCGATTGCGACTACGTCTGGCGCCGGACCGATCTGTGGATCGAATTCCCATGGACGCCATAGCTGTTGTGCGTAATCGGCAGTCCTAGACTGGCACCATGGCCAAGCTTTCCGTCATCTATTACTCCGCGACCGGGCACGGGGCGGCGATGGCCAAGCGGGTAGGCGCCGCGGCCGAAGCCGCAGGTGCCGAGGTGCGCATCCGCCACGTCGCCGAAACACGCGATCCGGCGTCATTCGCACAGAACCCCGCCTGGACGGCCCACTACGAGGCGACCAAGGATCTGCCCGTTGCGACCGGCGACGACATCGTCTGGGCGGACGCGGTGATCTTCGGCTCCCCCACGCGATTCGGTTCGGTCGCATCGCAGCTACGTGCCTACCTCGACTCACTGGGGGGCATCTGGTCGGAGGGCAAGCTTGCCGACAAGGTCTATGCGGCGTTCACGTCGACCAACACGGTCCACGGCGGCCAGGAGACGACGATTCTCTCGCTGTACATCACGCTGATGCACTTCGGCGGGATCATCGTGCCCCCGGGCTACACCGACCCGTTGAAGTACGTCGACGGAAACCCCTACGGCGCGAGCCTCACCGCGGATCACGGCAACATCAGTGAGTTCGACGGCGCAACGAACGACGCGCTCGACCATTTGGCCAAGCGCGTCGTCGGTATCGCTGATCGCCTCACTTCATAGCGATTTGTGGAGCCGCGGCCGCGCTCACTGCGGCTCGCGCTCCACAAATCGCTACTAGGCGGTTTCGGTGATCGGCCGGTCGACCCAGCTCATCAGGTCACGTAGCTTCTTGCCGGTCACCTCGATGGGATGCTCGGCGTTCTCCTTGCGGAGCCGCTCGAGCTCCTTGTTGCCGCCCTCGACGTTCGCGACGAGTTTCTTGACGAAGGTGCCGTCCTGGATTTCACCGAGGATCTGCTGCATGCGCTTCTTCGTGTCGGCGTCGATCACCCGCGGCCCGGACAGGTAGCCGCCGAACTCCGCTGTGTCAGACACCGAGTAGTTCATCCGCGCGATGCCACCCTCGTACATCAGGTCGACGATGAGCTTCAGCTCGTGCAGCACCTCGAAGTAGGCGAGCTCGGGCTCGTAGCCCGCCTCGACCATCACGTCGAACCCGGTCTTGACGAGTTCCTCAGTCCCACCGCACAACACGGCCTGCTCGCCGAAGAGGTCGGTCTCGGTCTCGTCCTTGAACGTCGTCTTGATGACGCCTGCCCGGGTACCACCGATGCCCTTGGCGTAGGACAGCGCGAGCGCCTGACCCTCACCCTTGGGGTCCTGGTCGACCGCGATCAGGCACGGCACACCCTTACCGTCGACGAACTGGCGGCGCACCAGGTGACCCGGTCCCTTCGGGGCCACCATGCCGATGGTGACGTTGGCCGGCGGCTTGATCAGATCGAAGTGAATGTTGAGGCCGTGGCCGAAGAATAGCGCGTTGCCGTCCTCCAGATTGGGCTCGATGTCGTTCTTGAAGATGTCAGCCTGGGCGGTATCGGGCGCCAGCAGCATGATCACGTCGGCCCACTTGGCGACCTCGGCAGGCGTATCCACTTCGAGTCCCTGCTCGGTGACCTTCGCGCGGGACTTCGATCCCTCCTTGAGGCCGACCTTCACCTGCGCGCCGGAGTCGCGCAGGGACAGTGAGTGGGCGTGACCCTGGCTGCCGTAGCCAATGACGCCGACTTTGCGGCCCTGGATGATCGACAGGTCCGCGTCGTCGTCGTAGAACATCTCAACTGGCATTCGTGAATTTCCTTCTCTGTGTTTGTATCTTGAGTGTTATTTCGCGGTGACGATGCCGCGGGGACCGCGGGCCAGCGTCACCATTCCGGACTGGGCGATCTCGCGAATGCCGTACGGCTCCAACAGATTTAGCAGCGCGGTGAGCTTACCGTGGGTGCCGGTGGCCTCCACCACCAACGACTCTGCTGACACGTCGACCACCTTGGCGCGGAACAGGTTCACCGCCTCGATGATCTGACCGCGAGTCGCCGCGTCTGCGCGCACCTTGATGAGTGCCAACTCGCGCGACACGGAGTTGTCCTCGTCCTGCTCGACAATCTTGATCACGTTGATGAGCTTGTTGAGCTGCTTGGTGATCTGCTCGAGTGGAAAGTCCTCGACTGCCACGACGATCGTCATGCGCGACAGGTGCTTCTGCTCGGTGGCTCCGACGGCGAGGCTCTGAATGTTGAAGCCACGCCGCGAGAACAACGACGCAACGCGCGCCAGCACGCCGGGCTTGTCTTCGACGAGAACGCTGAGGGTGTGAGTGGTGATCGTCATCAGGCGTGCCCCTCGTTGGCGGGGTCGTCGAACAGCGGCCGGATGTTGCGCGCCGCCATGATCTCGTCGTTGCCGGTGCCCGCCGCGACCATCGGCCACACCTGCGCGTCCGCGCCGACGATGAAGTCGATGAGCACCGGACGATCGTTGATGGCCCGCGCCTGATTGATGACGTCCTCGACGTCTTCGGCTCGCTCACAACGCAATCCGACGCATCCGTACGCCTCGGCCAGCTTGACGAAGTCGGGTATCCGGTGGCTGTGCGTCGCCAGATCGGTCTGGCTGTAGCGCTCCCCGTAGAAGAGGGTCTGCCACTGACGCACCATGCCCAGATTGCCGTTGTTGATGACGGCCACCTTGATAGGCGCACCCTCGACCGCACAGGTGGCCAGCTCCTGGTTGGTCATCTGGAAGCAACCGTCGCCATCGATGGCCCACACCTCGGCCTCTGGCCTGGCGAACTTGGCGCCCATCGCGGCGGGGATGGCGTAGCCCATGGTGCCCAGCCCACCCGAATTCAACCAGGTTTTCGGCTTCTCGTACTTGATGAATTGCGCGGCCCACATCTGGTGCTGCCCAACGCCTGCGACGTACACCGCGTCCGGCCCTGCGATGCGTCCCAGTGTCTCGATGACGTACTCGGGGCTCAGGCTGCCGTCGCTTTGCGGGCCGTAGCTCAGCGGGTAGGTCAGCTGCACGCCGCGTAGGTACTCCCACCAGATGTCCATGTTCAACGTCGACGCCGAGGTGCCGTCGCGCCGGAGCGCACCAAGCAGATCGGTGATGACGGCCTTGACGTCGCCCACGATGGGCACGTCGGCGTTGCGATTCTTGCCGATCTCGGCCGGGTCGATGTCGGCGTGGATGACCTTTGCGTCGGGGGCGAAGGACGACAGCTGACCCGTGACGCGGTCATCGAACCGTGTGCCGAGTGCGATCAGCAGGTCGCTCTTCTGCAGGGCCGCCACCGCTGCGACGGTGCCGTGCATGCCGGGCATGCCGAGGTTCTGCGGATGGCTGTCGGGGAAAGCGCCACGAGCCATCAGCGTCGTGACGACGGGGATCCCCGTCAGTTCGGCCAGATCGAGCAATTCCGCAGTGGCCTCACCGCGGATCACTCCGCCACCGACGTACAGCACCGGCTTACGGGCGGCGGCGATGAGCTTTGCGGCCTCGCGGACCTGCTTGCTATGCGGCTTGGTGTTCGGCTTGTATCCCGGCAGGTCGAGCTCCGGCGGCCAGCTGAAGGTGCACTGCCCCTGCAGCACGTCCTTCGGAATGTCGACGAGCACCGCGCCCGGGCGGCCGGACTTGGCGATGTGGAACGCCTCGGCCATCACGCGGGCGATGTCGTCGCCATCGCGAACGAGGAAGTTGTGCTTGGTGATCGGCATCGTGATGCCCGAGATGTCGGCCTCCTGGAAGGCATCGGTGCCGATCAGGCCCCGCCCGACCTGGCCGGTGATCGCGACCACCGGGATCGAGTCCATCTGAGCGTCTGCGAGTGGAGTGACCAGGTTCGTGGCACCCGGACCGGAAGTCGCCATGCAGACACCGACCCTGCCGGTGGCGTGCGCGTACCCGCTGGCGGCGTGCCCGGCTCCCTGCTCATGGCGAACCAGGACGTGGCGCAACTTCTGCGAGTCGAAAAGCGGATCGTAGACCGGCAACACGGCTCCGCCGGGGATGCCGAAGATGACGTCGACATCGAGTTCCTCCAACGACCGGATGACGGCCTGCGCTCCGGTGAGCTGATGCGGCGCAATGCGTTTGGGTGGAGCCGAGCCAGGCTTGGGCGCGGCATGTGTCCCGTTTGGCGCGGTCTCCGACTGCTCGGGCGGTCGCGTGGTGGGTGCGCTCACGATCTTCTCTCTCTGTTCCGGACGGTTTCTAGGATCTCAAATCGGTGGTGGGGCAAGAAAAAACCCCCGTCAGCTGGGCTGCTGTACGAGGGTCGCGCGTCGATGCTGTTGGCTATGCCCAGGAGAGAGCAAGCGCGGCATCAACGCGCTTCCCAATTACTACGAGCATTCCCGGGGCCTGCATAACAGTCGACGGTAGCCTCCGCACTGGTCACGGGTCAAATTTCGGGCATCGCCGGGGTGGTCAAATTTCGGGCACCCCCGCACACAGTGCAAAAATGGCGATGTGAGTGCGGACCCCGATCAGAAACCAGTCGTCATTCGGATCTCTCCGATGGCGCATTTTGCGGTCGGATTCCTCGCGCTGGGCATGCTGGCGTTGATTCTGTCCGGTCCGCCCTGGGTCGCGCTGATCCTCGTCATCCCGATCATGCTGTCGGTGTTGGTGGTCAGGTACCGCACTGTCGCCGACAGCAAGACGGTCACCGCGCGTTCGCTGCTGAGCAGCGAGACCGTCGACTGGGAGGACATCGACGGTCTGCGATTCGGCAGGTCCTCGTGGGCAACGGCGCACCTCAAGAATGGCGACGAGCTACAACTTCCTGCGGTGACGTTCGCGACATTGCCCCAGCTCACCGAGGTGAGCGCGGGCCGCGTGCCCAATCCCTACGCGTAGTTCTGCAGGTCTGCTACCCCAGCGGGTTGCCGCCGTTGAGCAGCACCCACAAGGCGACGCCGACGCCGACGCCGAGCAGCAGCCCGATGAACGAGCCGACGAACGGGCGCCGCGCCCAGCCCCGTCCGGCATCGAACCCGTATCGACCCGGACCGGTCAGAATGAGCGCCGCAACCGCGCACGCCAGAAACACCTTGTACTCATGGCCGTCGCTGAGGAACAGCGCCAGCCTGGCCTCTTCGTGGGCCGCCATTGCCTCCGCCAGCAGGCCGGTCACCAGGTATGCCAGTGCACCCGCCGCAGCCACCGGGGTGAACAGACCAAGCACCAGAAGCAGGCCCGCAGCAATCTGACCCGCTGTCGTGACGTAGGTGAGGATGTCGGCGTACTTGAAGCCCATCGCGGTCAGCGAATCGCCCCAACCGTCCAGACCGGGGCCGCCGAGCAGGCCGAATGCCTTCTGCAGTCCGTGCCCGATCAGGATGGCGCCGACGCCGAGACGAAGCACGAGAAGACCGAGGTCCTGGGTACCCCGACGGTTGGCAGCCTGGCTCTGGGCGTCGATATCGTGTCCGTACTCGGCCGGTTCTGCTCCGTATGGAGGCATGGCGTGCCGACCACCCGGCTGTACGTAGGGCAGCGGTTCGGGCTCGTTGAGCAGCCCGAAGCCGGATGTCTCGGATTCAGACCTGCTGGCGTCGTACGACGGGATCGCGGTGGTTTCGAAATCGCCCGCGTAATGCGCGGACGGAAGATCGTCTTCGGGGTCGACCAGGCTCGCCGACATGGGGCGCCCGGCCGCGTCGTCTGGCCGCTGCCACGCGCTTGGGTCGTGGGGATGACTGGTCACGACTACCAGCGTAAGTGCTAGTCACCCGTCAACCGAGGATTGGCGCGGCGCTTTCGGCGCCCTATTCGCGGGCCGTGGACAGCCCGGCGGCGGCATGTGCGTGGCGCGCACTCCCAAACGATACGTAACCTGGCTCGCATGAGACTGCGCCGGCCGATGCGGGCTGTGTTCGCCGTGGTGTGTGCGGCGTTGCTCGTCGGGTCCGGCTGCGCACGATTCGATGACGCGCAATCGCAGCCGTTCACCACGGAACCCGAACTGACGCCCGGGCCGTCGTCGACGCCTCCGCCCCCGCCGCCGCTGCCGCCCAAGCCGTTCCCCAAAGAGTGCCCGGCGCCTGGCGTGATGCAGGGCTGCCTGGAAAGCACCAGCGGCTTGATCATGCTGCCGGACAGCCAGTCGGCGCTGGTGGCCGAGCGGACGACGGGCGCGGTGAAAGAGGTGTCGGTGCGCGCTGAACCCAAGGTCAAACTGGTGCTGCCCGTCGACGCCAGCGGCGACGGCGGCCTCATGGACATCGTGTTGTCGCCGACCTACGTCCAGGACCGTCTGATGTACGCCTACGTGAGCACTCCGACCGACAACCGGGTCATCCGCATCGCCGACGGCGACATTCCCAAGCCGATTCTGGTCGGTATCCCCAAGGGCACGACCGGGAACACCGGCTCGCTGATTTTCACCAGCCCCACCACGCTGCAGGTGCAGACCGGCGATGCCGGCAACGCCGCTGAGGCGGGGGATCCTCGATCGCTGGCCGGCAAGTTACTGCGTATCGAGCAGCCGACGACCGTGGACCAGGCGCCGACGACGACCGCACTGTCGGGCCTTGGCGCGGGCGGCGGGACGTGCATCGACCCCACGGATGAGTCTTTGTACGTCACCGATCGCACCCCGACCGGAGACCGCCTGCAGCGCATCACCAAGGACTCCAAGGTGTCCACGGTGTGGACATGGCCCGATCGCCCTGGCGTCGCCGGGTGCGCTGCCCTCGACGGCACCGTGCTGGTAAACCTTGTGAACACCAAGCAGTCCGTCGCGGTTCGGCTGGCCCCGGAAACCGGCGCTGTCACCGGTGATCCGGAAGTGGTGCGCCAGGATCTGCACGGACACGCTTGGGGGATGGCGGTATCACCCGATGGCAACATCTGGGGAGCGACCGTCAACAAGACGGCCGGCGATGCCGAGAAGTTGGACGACGTCGTCTTCCCACTGTTCCCGCAGGGCGGCGGCTTCCCGCGCACCAACGCCGACAACACCTGATATCGCCGCGGCACAACGGTGTTCAGGTCTCGACGCCGATCAGAAGAAGTTGCCGTCGATAGCCGAATCTGCAATCGCGGCGTGGCATGGTCGGCTCGTGACTACACGCAAGTCATAGGCCTCGGCTGCCTCTCATTTGCCGGGAGGAGCGATGTCCGCCACAATGGCCTCCAAAGCCCTTAGCACCGAACGAATCAGTTCGCGCGCGTTGGCTCGACCGACGGGGATGGTCACACCGACAACAGCCCGCTTGTCAGCCCTAGCGGGCAGCAGCGCAGCTGCGCAAGTCCACCCTCGAGCGCTCTGCTCCGATTCAACGGCAAATCCCTCTTGTCGGGCTCGACCCACGCTCGCATAGAGCTGTGAAACCTCACGCAACGAGTGCGGCGTTGATGGCGCCATCCCGTTGCGAGCCACGCGTTCCAACAGATCGGATTGATGCGCCAATGCGAGGTGCCCGCCAGCGGTGTTGATCAGCATCGCTGCGCTGCCCGGCGCGGGCCAGCCAGCTCTCGCTATGCCCTCCAGCCCGTCGTCGCACACCATCCCGACTGGCTGAACCTTGGCCAGTTCCCGTCCTGCGGTCAACCATGCCACTCCGCCATGTGCGGCGTGGAGCTCCTCCAGCACGGGCAGATAGCGGTCGAAATCCCTTTGCAGAGAGGCGGTCTCGCCGAGACGGCTCAGCTCCGGGCCGAGCGCGTAGCCGTTCGGGGTTCGTCTCAACAGGCGACGGTGCACAAGGTCGTTCGCGATGCGCAGTGCAGTGGGCTTCGGGATGCCAGTAAGCCTGGCGAGGTCAGCGAGAGTGGCGTTGGGGCCACACGCGACGACCGCCTCGATGACCGCCAAGGCGCGACCGACCACGGTGTGGTCATCAAGGAATTCGCCACCCATGAACACGGTCCCGCGTTTGCCGACGGTGCGTTTCATTCAATGAAACGCCAAACACACATTCTGCCCCACAACTCGTACTCTTTGCGCGGGTTTGTTCATCGCAGCCGTCACGGCGGGAAACAACGGTCGGACCATTACCGGATCACGCGACAACCAAAGGACACGAGATGGCGCCAACGAATTCCACCGCCGCAGTACGTAATCTCCTTCGACCAATCGCCGCTGTTGTTGGCGCCGCGATAGCGCTCGTGTCCGCAGGCGTGGCCATCGCCGACGACCGCAGTTGGGACATCGGGGTGTACGACGACTGCATTGAGAGGGAAATCGACTACAACACTGAGAGATGGGGTGAGTACGACATCAACTGGATTATCGACATATGTTGCACGGAGTCAGGTGGGTATGTAAGCGGCACGCTCGACAGCACAGATTGCGTGGCACCACCCGCGGAACGATCGCCTGGCGCACCGGGTGGGCCAGGCGCACCACCGAAGCCGGGCGGAACACCGCCACAGATCTCCGATCCCGGTTTGGCTCCACCACCGACCCCGACGACGACGCCGCTCATCGCGCCGGCGCCGGCGCCCGGGCTTGGGCCTAGCTAGTCAAGCTGCAGGCGGCCAGCACCAGTTCACGTACGCGCGCCGCGTCGGCCTGACCTTTGGTCGCCTTCATCACCGCGCCGACGATGGCACCTGCGGCCTGCACCTTGCCGCCGCGAATCTTCTCTGCGACATCGGGATTGGCGGCAAGAGCTTCGTCGACGGCGGCCTGGATCAGCGAGTCATCACGCACGACGGCCAGACCACGATCGGTCATCACCTGTTCGGGCTCGCCTTCCCCTGCCAGTACGCCCTCGATGACCTGACGGGCCAGCTTGTTCGACAGCTTGCCCTCGTCGACCAGCTTCACCACGGCAGCGACCTGGGCTGGGGTGATCGGGAGCGTACCGAGTTCGGTGCCAGATTCGTTGGCCTTCTGTACCAAGAAGTTTCCCCACCAAGCCCGCGCGGCTTCGCTGGATGCGCCGTGCTCGACCGTCGCGGCCACCAGATCGATCGCGCCGTTGTTGACCAGGTCGCGCATCACCTCGTCGGAGATGCCCCAGTCCTGTTGAATCCGGTTGCGAGTCAGCCACGGTAATTCGGGAATGGTGCCGCGCAGGCGTTCGACGAGTTCCGCGCTCGGCGCCACCGGTTCGAGGTCGGGCTCCGGAAAATACCGGTAGTCCTGTGCGGTCTCCTTGCTGCGGCCGGCCGTGGTGTGGCCGTCCTCGTGGAAGTGCCGGGTCTCCTGGGTGATCGACCCACCCGCATCGAGAATCGCTGCCTGGCGGCGCATCTCGTAGCGCACGGCGACTTCGACGCTCTTGAGCGAGTTCACGTTCTTGGTCTCGGTGCGGGTGCCGAACTCCGTTGCACCCTTGAGCTTCAGCGACAGGTTCGAGTCACAACGCATCGAGCCCTGGTCCATCCGAACGTCGGAAACTCCCAAGGCTCGCAACAGGTCCCGCAGCGCGGTGACGTACGCCCTGGCGATCTCCGGTGCCCGGTCGCCAGTCCCCTCAATGGGCCTGGTGACGATCTCGATCAGCGGCACGCCTGCCCGGTTGTAGTCGAGCAGCGACGTGGTCGCACCCTCGATGCGGCCGGTGTCGCTGCCGAGGTGAGTGAGCTTGCCGGTGTCCTCCTCCATGTGCGCGCGCTCGATCTCCACGCGCCACGTCGTGCCGTCTTCGAGTGGCACGTCGAGGTATCCGTCGACCGCGATCGGCTCGTCGTACTGGCTGATCTGGTAGTTCTTCGGCTGGTCCGGGTAGAAGTAGTTCTTCCTGGCGAACCGACCCCACGGTGCGATGTCGCAGTTGAGCGCCAACCCGATCCGGATCGCCGACTCGACCGCGGACTGGTTGAGCACCGGAAGGGAGCCGGGCAGACCCAGACACACGGGGCACACCTGCGTGTTGGGCTCGCCGCCGAATTCGTTGGTGCACCCGCAGAACATCTTGGTGGCGGTGGAGAGCTCGACGTGGACTTCCATGCCCATCACTGGTTCGTAGCGGGCGATGACCTCGTCGTAGTCAAGGAGCTCAGCAGCGGCGACAGTCATGCCACCGAGTCTAGTGAGCGTCCTCAGCCGAAGAACTCGGCGGCGTCGTCGTAGCGGCTCTGGGGCACGAGTTTGAGCTGGCGTACCGCGTCGGCGAGCGGCACCCGGCCGATCTCCTGGCCTCGCAGCGACACCATCATCCCGTATTCACCGGCGTGCGCGGCGTCGGCGGCGTTCACCCCGAAGCGGGTCGCCAGGATTCGGTCGTATGGCGTCGGAGTTCCGCCACGCTGCACGTGTCCGAGCACGGTGACCCGGACTTCCTTTCGGATCCGCTTCTCCACTTCGATGGCCAGCTGTTGGGCGACGCCGGTGAACTTCTCGTGCCCGAACTCGTCCATGCCGCCTTCGCGCATCGGCATCGAGCCCTCGGCGGGTTTGGCGCCTTCGGCCACCACACAGATGAAGTGCGCGTCGCCGCGGACGAAGCGCTGCTTGATCAGCCGGCACACTTCCTCCACATCGAACGGCTGCTCGGGAATCAGTGTCATGTGGGCACCGGAGGCGAGCCCGGCGTTCAATGCGATCCACCCGGCATGACGACCCATCACCTCGACCAGCATCACCCGCTGATGCGACTCAGCCGTGCTGTGCAGTCGATCGATGGCCTCGCTCGCCACGCCAAGAGCGGTGTCGTGGCCGAAAGTCACGTCAGTGCAGTCGATGTCGTTGTCGATCGTCTTGGGCACACCGACCACCGGGACATTCTCCTCGGAGAGCCAGTGCGCGGCGGTGAGCGTGCCCTCGCCACCGATGGGGATCAGCACGTCGATCCCGTTGTCGTCCAATGTCTGCTTGATCTGCTCGAGGCCCGCCTTCAGTTTGTCCGGGTGCACCCGAGCGGTGCCGAGCATCGTCCCACCTTTGGCCAGCAGTCGATCGTTGCGGTCGTCGTTGGCGAGCTGAATTCGACGGTCCTCCAGCAGCCCGCGCCAACCGTCCAGAAACCCGACGACCGACGAGTGATAGCGCACGTCGCAGGTGCGGACGACGGCCCTGATCACGGCGTTCAGCCCGGGACAGTCGCCTCCACCGGTGAGTATTCCGATCCGCATACGCCCATCCTCCCCTGTCAGATCGCAGTTGGCAGCGGACCCCGCGCAACTTCATAGGCGGCCCCAACCCGATACAGCCGGTCGTCGGCCAGCGCAGGCGCCATGATCTGCAGCCCGACCGGCAGATTGTCGTCCGCCGAGAGACCCGACGGCACCGACATTCCGCAATGGCCGGCCAGGTTCAGCGGCAGCGTGCACAGGTCGAACAGGTACATGGCCAGCGGATCGTCGACCTTCTCCCCCAGCGGGAAGGCGGTCGTCGGGGTGGCCGGCGAGATCAGCACGTCGACGTTCTTGTAGGCCTCGTCGAGATCGCGCGCGATCAGCGTGCGCACCTTCTGCGCCTGGTTGTAGTACGCGTCGTAGTAACCGGCCGACAATGCATAGGTGCCGATCATGATGCGGCGCTTGACTTCTGGGCCGAAGCCTGCGGCGCGGGTCAGTGCCATCACTTCCTCGGCACTGTGCGTACCGTCGTCGCCGACCCGCAACCCGTACCGCATCGCGTCGAACCGCGCGAGGTTCGACGACACCTCTGACGGCAGGATCAGGTAGTACGCGGGCAGCGAGTAGTCGAAGTGCGGGCAGTCGACCTCGCTGATCTCGGCGCCCAGCGCGGTGAGCTGTTCGACGGCGGCATGGAACGACGTCAGCACGCCGTCCTGGTAGCCGTCGCCGCGTAACTGCTTCACCACCCCGATCCGCACGCCCTTGAGGTCCCCGGCCGCCCCCGAGCGGGCGGCGCCGACCACATCGGGTACCACGGCGTCGACCGAGGTCGAGTCCTTCGGGTCGTGACCGGCGATGACCTGGTGCAGCAGCGCGGTGTCCAGCACGGTCCGCGCACACGGCCCACCCTGATCCAGCGACGAGGCACACGCGATCAGTCCATAGCGCGACACCGTGCCGTAGGTCGGCTTCACGCCCACCGTCGCGGTCAATGCCGCGGGTTGACGGATCGACCCGCCGGTGTCGGACCCGATGGCCAACGGTGCCTGAAACGCGGCCAATGCAGCGGCACTACCGCCACCCGAACCGCCCGGCACGCGGTCGGTGTCCCACGGATTGCGGGTCGGACCGTAGGCGGAGTTCTCGGTCGAGCTGCCCATCGCGAACTCGTCCATGTTCGTCTTGCCCAAGATCGGGATGCCCGCAGCACGCAGCCGCGCGGTGACCGTCGCGTCATACGGCGACGTCCAGCCCTCGAGAATCTTCGACCCGCAGGTGGTCGGCATATCGGTGGCGGTGAATACGTCCTTGAGCGCCAACGGCACACCGGCAAGCGGCGACGGCAGCGTCTCGCCCGCGGCGACCAAACCATCCACCCGCGCCGCCTCGGCCAGCGCCTTCTCCCCCGCGACGTGCAGGAACGCATGATATTCGCCATCGGTCGCCGCGATCTGGTCCAGACAGGCACGCGTCGCCTCGGTCGACGACACCTCCTTGGCCGCGATCTTGGCGCCGAGCGTGGCGGCGTCCAACCGAATCAGGTCGTCGGCGCTCATTCCGCCTCCCCCAGAATCCGCGGGACCGCGAACCGGCCGTCGACCGCTTTCGGGGCCTGGGCCAGCGCCTCATCCTGGGTGAGGCACGGTTCGACGTCGTCGGGGCGGAACACGTTGACGTCCTTCAGCGGATTGCCGGTCGGGTCGACCCCACCGACGTCGACGGCCTGGATCTGGCTGACGTGACTGAGGATTGCGTCCAGCTGTCCGGCGAAGCTGTCCAGCTCCTCCTCAGCCAGGGCGAGGCGGGCGAGGCGCGCCAGATGGGCTACCTCGTCTCGAGAGATCTGTGGCACGCCGCAAAGCCTAGTCATCGCCTCCGCGGCACCCTTGGCCGGAATGCTGAGCCGCACGGCCTGTGCAACAGTGATGCGCGTGCCTTCGTATCTGCTGCGGGTCCAGCTGGAGGACCGACCTGGCAGCCTCGGCTCGTTAGCCGTCGCGCTCGGCTCCGTTGGCGCCGACATCCTGTCGCTGGACGTCGTCGAACGCGGCACGGGCTATGCCGTCGACGATCTCGTGGTCGAACTGCCCCAGGGGGCGATGCCCGACATGCTCATCACCGCCGCTGAGCAGATCAACGGGGTCTATGTCGACGCCATCCGGCCGCACACCGGCCTGCTGGAGGCGCACCGCGAACTCGAGCTCATCGACCACATCGCCGCGGCGCCGGCGAAGAAGAAACTGCAGGTTCTCGCCGACGAGGCGCCACACGTACTGCGCGTCGGTTGGTGCACCGTCGTTCGGCTGGCCGAATCCGGGCCTCAACGTATCGTCGGAAGCCGCGGAGCCCCCGAGACACAGGCCGCCGAGACTCCTTGGCTGCCAATCGATCACGCCGAATCGCTGGACGGCGGGGCCGAATGGGTACCGCAGATTTGGCGCGACATGGACACCACGCTGGCCGCCGCACCACTCGGCGACCCCGGAACCGCCGTCGTGCTGGGCAGGCCCGGCGGTCCGCTGTTCCGCCCGTCGGAGGTCGCGCGGCTGGGATACCTGGCCGGCATAGTCGCGACGATTCTGCGCTGAATCAGCCTCCAGCGGGCACCGGGTAGCGGTCATTCACATCGGCGTTGGTGTCCTTGCGCGCACAGTGCGCGCAGCAGAAGATCGCGTCCGGCGTCTCGATTCCGTGGCCCAGAATCCGGCATCCGCAATGCGCGCACTCCGGCGCCAGCTGAGCCGCTGCGCATTCGATACTGTCGAACGTCGCACTCTTGTCGTCGCCCCAGGTCACCGTGAACGCCTTGTCGTAGTCATTGCCGCAGGTATCGCAAATCGCCATCACAACTCCTTCGCAGTCACCACCCGGGGTGCCCGGTGCCCCGCGGCGACAAACGCGGCATGCGGCATCGTCCTAGACGCTGTCGGGTCCGTCCGCCAGGAGTCGGGTGAAGCCGTCCTCGTCGAGAACCGGGACGCCGAGTTCGACGGCCTTGTCGAATTTCGAGCCGGGTGAATCGCCTGCCACGACATAGGCCGTCTTCTTGGACACCGACCCGGCGGCCTTTCCGCCGCGCGCGACGATGGCTTCCTTTGCATCGTCACGGGAGTACCCGGTCAACGACCCGGTGACGACGATCGATAGTCCCTCGAGCGTGCGCTCGATGCTGGCGTCGCGTTCGTCGGCCATCCGCACACCGGCCGCCCGCCATTTGTCGACGATCGCGCGATGCCAATCGACGGTGAACCACTCGGTGACCGCGGCCGCGATGGTCGGGCCCACTCCTTCGACGACCGCCAGCTCCTGCTCCGAAGCGGCCATGATCGCGTCCAAGGTGCCGTATTCGGTGGCCAGTGCGCGAGCGGCCGTCGGACCGACGTGACGGATCGACAGCGCGACCAGCACCCGCCACAGCGGCTTCGACTTGGCGTCGTGCAAGTTCACCAGTAACCGCTTGCCGTTGGCCGACAGGTTGCCGTCCTTGGTCTTGAACAGGTCTGTTCGCAACAGATCTGGGCTGCCGATGGTGAAAAGGTCGCCTTCATCGGTGATGACGCCGGCCTGCAACAGGGCGACGGCCGCCTCGTAGCCGAGACCCTCGATGTCGAATGCGCCGCGTCCCGCGACGTGGAATACGCGCTCCCGCAACTGCGCCGGGCACGACCGTTGATTCGGACAACGAATGTCGGCATCGCCTTCCTTCGCCGGCGCGAGGGTCGTGCCGCATTCGGGACACTGTGTGGGCATGACGAATTCGCGTTCGGAGCCGTCGCGCAGGTCGGCGACCGGGCCGAGCACCTCGGGAATCACGTCGCCGGCCTTGCGGATCACGACCGTGTCGCCGATCAGCACGCCCTTGCGCACCACCTCCGAAGCGTTGTGCAGCGTCGCCTGGCTGACGGTGGAGCCCGCGACCTTGACGGGCTCCATGAAGGCGAACGGGGTGACCCGGCCGGTGCGACCCACGTTGACCTTGATGTCGAGCAGCTTGGTGGTCGCCTCCTCCGGTGGGTACTTGTAGGCGATCGCCCATCGCGGTGCGCGGGACGTGGAGCCCAAGCGCCGTTGCAACGCGATCTCGTCGACTTTGACTACCACACCGTCGATTTCGTGATCGACGTCATGTCGGTGCTCGCCCCAGTACGCGATGTGCTCGGTGACGGCGTCGATGCCTTGGACCCTCGCGGTGTGATCGGACACCGGTAGCCCCCACGCCTTGAGCGCTCGATAGGCATCGTGCAGTGACTTGGGGCTGAAGCCCTCGGCATGTCCGAGACCGTGACAGATCATCCGTAGCTTGCGGCGTGCGGTGACGGCCGGATTCTTCTGACGCAGCGAGCCGGCGGCGCTGTTTCGCGGATTGGCGAAGGGCGGCTTGCCCTCTGCGACGAGGCCGGCGTTGAGGTCCTCGAAGTCGGCGATCCGGAAGAACACCTCGCCGCGCACCTCGAGGACTTTGGGAACGGGAAATTCCTTGGTGCCGGTGAGCTTTTCGGGAATGTCGTCGATGGTCCGCGCATTCAGCGTGACATCCTCGCCGGTACGGCCGTCGCCGCGGGTGGCGCCGCGCTCCAGGCGACCGTCGCGGTACACCAGCGCCAGCGCCACCCCGTCGATCTTGAGTTCACAAAGGTAATGCGCGTCGTCACCGATTTCGCCCTTTGTACGCACAGCCCACGCCGCGAGTTCGTCCGGGGTGAACACGTTGTCCAGCGACAGCATCCGCTCGAGGTGGTCTGCGGAGGTGAACTCGGTGGCGAAGCCGGCGCCGCCGACCAGTTGCGTCGGCGAATCCGGGGTTCGCAGTTCCGGGTTCGCGTCTTCGAGCCCTTGCAGGTCACGCAGGAGGTTGTCGAACTCCGCGTCCGAGATCACCGGGGCGTCTCGAACGTAGTAGCGGAATTGATGCCCCCGCACCTCGTCGGCCAGCTCTTGCCAGCGGCGCCGCAGGTCGGCGTCGGGTGCCTCCTCGGCCTGTTCGGCCAGCGTGGTCTTCGGGTCCGGGGTCGCCTTCGGGCTCACTCTGGCAGGCTATCCGAGGCCACAGACACGTCGTGCCGAGCGGATACCCTGACCCCATGCCGCATCCGGTGATGTTCCGCGACGACGACCCGGTGCTGGCGAAGGTACGCACCCTCGCCCTCGGATTCCCCGAGGCTGTCGAGAAGGTGTCGCACGGCAGACCCTCGTTCTTCGTCTCGAAGATGTTCCTGATGTACGGCGGCAGCGTCAAACCGGCGACCAAGGGGGCCGACTATGTCCAGTACCCGCAGTCGGTCATGGTCAAGGTCGACGAGAGCGACCGCCGGGCCCTCGAGCAGGACCGCCGGTTCTTCTTTCCCGCCTACCTGGGCCCATCGGGCTGGCTCGGGCTGGACCTGGCGGCGACGAAGAAGGTCGATTGGAACGAGGTCGCCGAACTGATCGACGCGTCATATCGGTTGGTCGCGCCCAAGAAGCTCATCGCTCGGCTCGAAGAAGCTTGACCCACAACCGGCAGGCCATGGTTCGATCACTTCCATGAGCTTCGCGAGCCCCTTCCCCGAAGTCGATATCCCATCCTCGAGCGTCTACGACTTTCTGTTCGACGGCGTCGACGAGGCCGACCTCGACCGGGTCGCCCTGATCGACGCGAAGTCGGGCAAACAGACCACCTACCGCGAGATGATCGACCGGGTCGACGCGTTCGCCGGAGCGCTGACCGGACGCGGCATCGGCGTCGGGGACGTCGTGGGCCTGCTGTCACCGAACAGCTCGGGATTCGCAGTCGCCTTCCACGGCATCCTGCGCTCCGGCGCGACAGCCACCACCATCAACGCGCTGTTCACCGCCAAAGACATCGCCAAGCAACTGACCGATTCGAACGCCAAGATGCTCGTGACGGTCACGCCCCTGCTCGCGCAGGCGAAAGAGGCGGCCGCAGCCGTCGGGCTTGCCGACAGCGACCTCGTCGTGCTGGACGGTGACGGCCACGAGATCGCCGGTCATCCCAACGCTGCCGACCTGATGGAGCAGGGATTGCCTGCGCCAGACGTCAGCTTCGCCCCGTCATCGCACCTTGCGGTGTTGCCGTACAGCTCGGGCACAACCGGAAATCCCAAGGGCGTGAAGTTGACACACCGCAACCTGGTGGCCAATGTCGCGCAGATCAGGCCGCTGCACGGGATGGTCGCCGACGATGTGGTCGTCGCCGTGTTGCCCTTCTTTCACATCTACGGGATGACGGTTCTGCTCAACGCCGCCCTGCACGCGCGGGCACGACTGGTCATCATGGGAAGCTTCGACCTGAACGAATTCCTCGCCAACATCGCGAACCACAAGTGCACGGTCGCATTCATCGCGCCGCCGGTCGCCGTGGCGCTGGCCAAGCATCCGCTGATCGACGACTACGACCTGGGGTCTCTCAAGGTCGTCATGTCCGGTGCCGCCCCGTTGGACGCGGACCTCGGGCAGGCGGTCGCCGATCGGTTGGGATGCCGTGTCGTGCAGGGCTACGGGATGAGCGAGCTGAGCCCCGTCAGCCACATCACCCCGTTCGACGCGGGCGCACATGAAATGAAACTGACCGCACCTCTGAGCTCAGTCGGGTGGACGGTGTCCAACGCCGCGTCAAAGATCATCGATCCCGAGACCGGTGACGAGATCGATTTCCCCACAGAGGGTCTCAGCAAAACCGGCGAACTCTGGTTCAAGGGCCCGAACGTGATGGCGGGCTATCTGAACAACGAATCGGCCACCAAGGAGACGATCGACGACGACGGCTGGTTGCACACCGGTGATCTCGCCCAGGTCGACTCAAACGGCTGCGTCTACATCGTCGACCGGCTCAAGGAACTCATCAAGTACAAGGGCTACCAGGTGCCGCCCGCCGAACTCGAGGCGGTGCTGCTGAGCCACCCGGCGATCGCCGATGCGGCGGTTGTCGGCGTGATCGACGCAGAAGGCGAAGAGGTGCCAAAGGCTTTCGTGGTCAAGCAGTCCGAAGCAGACCTCGGCGAGGACGAGGTGATGGAGTTTGTCGCCGGTCAGGTGGCGCCGTACAAAAAAGTCCGCCAGGTAGCGTTCATCGAGGCGATCCCGAAGTCCGCGTCGGGCAAGATTCTGCGTAAGGATTTACGAGCGACGTAATCTGTCCGCCGCGTGCGCGGCGCGTGCCTGCCGGTATCCGAGTATGGCGCCTGCGGCCGGGATCAGGAGGAGCCCGGTGAGCCCCCACAACGGATCCGACCAGTCGGCCTCCTGAGACACACCCAGCTGCTGCGTGAGAACCGGCGCCGACGGGAGGGGGGTCACAAAGGACGGCGGCGGCGCTGGAGCCCGGAATTCGAGCGCAGGCAGAGGCGCAGGCGGCGACGCAACGGGCGCCGGCGGCAGCGACGGGGCCTGGCGTCGCAGTTCGAACTCGCCTCGCCGGATGCCTGGCGTGTGCCCGTTGCCCAGCGTCAAGCGCGGTGGACTGAACCGGGCCTTCGGGACATCGGCTCGGTAGGAGCCGGACCGATCGGGTGAGTCCGCTGCGTCGACCCCTCCGACTACGCTCGCGCCGGGTTCACCCGACTCGGCAGCGATGCTCGGTGACAACTCTGCGGCATCGGCGACGTCGGCGGTGCGCCGTTCGGCGCTGCCGTCCCCATCGCCGCCCTTGCCTGCGGCGAGACTTGGCGCCAACGGCGCGATGCCGGCGCGGTCGATAGGGCCCGATCCAGTCCCGGCCTCCGGGCTCTCGACGCTGCCCCGTTCGGCGCTGCCGCGCCTATCGTCCTCGCCATGCTTGCGGCTGTTGTCGTTGCGACGGCGGTGGTCATCCCCGCGATCCGAGCCTCCGCGTCCGTTGCCACGATCAGATCGGTTGCCGTTGCCGTTGCCGCGATCAGAACTGCTGCCCCGATCGGAAGGCGAGCGGCCCGGATCTGCGACAGAGACTGTCGCGGGCCTGGCAAGCAGCAGAAAAGCCACGAGAACACCGACACCTGCCGTCAGGCGCGGGGCGAATCGGGCCACAGTTTCTCCTGCGGGTGGCAAAGATGAAGGGACATGAAAAAACGTTGTCGTCGATGCATTGTTGCATGCGACGGCCGTGCACGGCGGACCTGTCCGACGAACGCGCGAAGCCTGTGGGGCAAGCCGCTATTTGTCCTCGACGTAGGAGCGCAATCGATCAATTGCTTTGTCCCACCGCTGCGACAATGCGTTCAAATATTCGCCGGCATCGGCCAGCGGCTCCGGCTGCACCCGCCAGATGCGTTCCCTTCCATGACGCTGACTGCTCACCAGCCCCACCGCTTCCAACAGCAGTAGATGTTTGGTCGCCGCCTGCCGGCTAACCGATACGACCGTCGTCACCTCGGTGGTCGAGCACGGTCCGCCATCGCACAGGCGGGTGATGATGCGTAGTCGATTCGGATCACCCAGAGCGTCGAACAACGGCGCCCTGGCGACGGCGGACGCATTCACACCGTCTCGCGCAGCGCCAGGTATTTGCGAACCAACTCGGTCTGGGCGGACCAGCCTTCGCTGTTGCTGTCGAACGCCGACTGGCGGCGCTCGGCCGGGATGGCGTCAAAGCCGGATTCGACGATGCGCAGCAGCACACCGTCGGACGTGTCTTCGAGGGTGAACTCCACCAGCGTCGTCGGTTCGTTCGAATACTCCCGGTCGTCTTCGACCCCGAACGGATGCCAGCGGAACGCCAGCCGCCGTTGCGGCTCCACCGCGACGATCTGCCAGGCGTCCGCCTGACCAGCGTAGGGCTGCTGGGCTTTGGCCACGTCCTCGTCGACCGTTGTCGGTGTGATGGTGCCGATCACCGAGGTGCCCGCCACGAACGGCCCGTCGAAGCGCACTCCGAACCACCGGCCGAACTCGTCGGCGTCGCTGATCGCCCGCCAGACTCGATCCAGCGGCGCCTTCAGGACGACTTGCTTTTCAATGCGATCTGAACTCATATGCAACCTCCTGGTTGCGCTTCACGTTAGCGACCACGGCGGCAACGCGCAACCTTTTAGTTGCGCGTTCTAGATCCCGTCCGGATCGCCCGCGAATCCGTCGGCTGCCTTCTGCGCCAGTTCGATGGCACTCCGAGCCCATTCCGGGGCAGCCTCGGCAAGCCCGCAGGCCGGGGTGACGCCGATCCGCTCACGAAGCACCGACCGCGCGAATCCGAGCCGGTCGGTGATGGCGACGGCCGCCTTCGCGACCTCCTCGAACGACGGGCGCGCAGCGGGTGCGGTCGAAGGGACGACCCCGAGCAGCACCACGCGACCGCTTTCGACGAACTCGCCGACGCCATCGAGATCGGCTGCGGCCAGGGTGGACACGTCGACGGATACGGCATGAACAGAGCTGCGCTGCAACAGGGTCCACGGCAGATCGGCGGCGCAACTGTGCAACACCACCTCGGCGCCTACCGCCGCGATGCAGTCATCGATCAGCCCGATCGCGACGGGCTCGTCGACTGGGTGCACGGGCGTGAAGCTGGTCACCCCGGACAGCCGCCCCTGAAGCGCCGCGGGCAACAGCGGTTCGTCGAACTGCACCACCACCGTGGTGTCCAGCCGCCTGGCGACCTCGGCCCGGTGCTGTGCCACGCCTTCGGCCAGTGAGGCGGTCAGGTCACGCACGGCGCCCGCGTCCGTAATCGCGCGATGCCCGCCTGATAACTCCAACTGAGCAGCCAGTGTGATCGGGCCCGCTGATTGAACCTTCACCGGGCGCGTGCTGCCACGCAGGCCGGCGTTCTCCCATGCCTCTTCGAGCGCATCGAGGTCCTCGTTGAGCAGGCTGACCGCCCGTCGCATCACCGCGCTACGGCCAGGCGCGATCCGGTAGCCACGCGGCACGGTATCGATGCCGATGTCGACCAGCAGCGCGCCGGCGCGCCCGATCATGTCCGCACCGACGCCTCGAGCGGGCAACTCAACGAGATGCGGCAGGGTGTGCAGTTCACCGACCACAATCTCGGCAGATTGACGGGCCGAGGTGCCTGGCCACGATCCGATGCCGGTAGCGGCGGCGAAAACACTCACTCGTTGAACACTATTCGATAGGGCTAATCTCGATCAGGAAGGGTTGGGAGGTACGCCATGCCCGTAGCGGCCAGGCCGTTGATGGTCTGGGGCGTGGCGGCGGTCCTGGCCGCAGGGTGTACCCAGTCGGTCACGGGTACGGCGGTACGGGCGGTCCCCGGCCTCGATGAGGATTCGCTGTCTCCAGTCGACGTTGAGAAGGTCGTGCTCGGCCAGTCGCAGATGCGCGCGATCACCGGGGCAGGCGAGGACCTCTCGATTATTCCAAGCATGGACGGCAAGATCCCCGTCGACATCGATCCACTCGTCAAAAGCGCTCCCCCACAATGTGAATGGCTGTTCGCAGACACCAAGACCTTCGGTCCCGATGTGGAGGAATTCCACAAGACCACGTTTCAGAATCCCCCCGACGGCGCCCAGATCTCGGAGGCGGTGGCGGCCTACCGCGACCCGGGCACGGCCCGTTCTGCTTTCGATGATCTCGTCAGGCAAGTCGATGACTGCCGCTCAACCACTTTGGGAGAGGCGCTCGTCGGCGAATGGACGGTCACGGCCGACGCACTGAAGACCCGTCCGGGTGCCTGCGGTCGCGACTACCGCGTGAAATCGGTGGTGCTGGTCGAGGTCACGTTCTGCCACTTCCCCGGCTCGGTACCCGACATCGTGATGACGAACATCCTCGCGAACGTGCCGGAGTGATCGCCGCTAGCGCGTGATGGTTGCGCTGCCCAGTACTTCGTCACCGTCGGGGTCGGGACGGTAGAGCACCATGGTCTGTCCGGATGCCACACCGCGAATCGCGGTGCGCAGTTCGACGATCAGCTGCCCGTCGCGCAGTTCGGCGACGCCGTCACCGATCCCACCGTGCGCGCGGACCTGCACCTGGCATTCCACCGGGCCCGTCGGCGCGACGCCGGAGGTGAACACCGGCCGTTCGCCGGTCAGCTGCCAGACGTCGAGGTCCGCGGCCTTCCCGACGTGCACCGTGCCGCTGTCGGCGTCGATGCCCGTGACATACCGCGGCTGCCCATCGGAGCCGGGTCCGGCAATACCCAAACCCTTGCGCTGACCGACGGTGAAGCCGTGAACACCCTCGTGTTCGGCGAGTACCGTTCCGCCCGCGTCGACCACCGTTCCACGGCGAACACCGATCCGTGCGCCGAGAAACGCACGCGTATCGCCCGAGGGGATGAAGCAGATGTCGTGGCTGTCCGGCTTCTCGGCGACCGCCAACCCTCGGCTCGCCGCTTCCTCGCGGATCTGCGGCTTGGGGGTGTCGCCGACCGGAAATACGGCATGACGCAGCTGGTCGGCGGTCAGCACTGCGAGCACGTAGGACTGGTCCTTGTCGGCATCTACTGCGCGACGGAGCTGTCCGCCGGACAGCCGCGCGTAGTGGCCAGTGGCCACGGCGTCGAAGCCAAGAGCCAGCGCGCGAGCCGCCAACGCGGAGAACTTGATTCGCTCATTGCACCGTACGCAGGGGTTCGGAGTCTCACCGCGGGCGTAGGACGAAACGAAATCGTCGACCACGTCTTCTTTGAATCTGTCGGCGAAATCCCATACGTAGAAAGGGATGTCGAGAACATCGGCGACCCGCCGGGCATCGCCGGCGTCTTCCTTGGAGCAGCAGCCCCGCGATCCGGTGCGCAGCGTGCCGGGAGCCGACGAGAGCGCCAGGTGTACACCGACCACGTCGTGACCAGCGTCGACCATCCGGGCGGCCGCCACCGAGGAGTCCACGCCACCGCTCATCGCCACGAGTACGCGCACTATTCGGCCGCTCCCAAACTTGCCAGCGCCGCCTGTCGCGCCCGCTCAACCGCGGCGGGTAGGACCGCCAGTGCGGCCTCGACATCGGAGTCGCTGCTGGTGTGGCCCAACGACAATCGCAGCGAACCACGCGCGCTGGCGGGATCGGCGCCCATCGCAATCAGGACGTGGGAGGGCTGCGCCACACCGGCGGTACACGCGGATCCGGTCGAGCATTCGACACCCTTGGCGTCGAGCAGCATCAGCAGCGAGTCGCCCTCGCAGCCGCGGAACGTGAAGTGGGTGTTGCCGGGCAGTCGGTCCGCACCTGTCGCACCGTTGAGTTGCGCATCGTCGATGCTCGACAACACACCGTTGATCAGGCGGTCCCGCAGTTCGGCGACGCGGGCGCTGTTGGCCTCCAGACCCTCCACCGCGATTCGCGCAGCGGCGGCCATCGCGATGGCGCCGGCGACATCGGGTGTGCCCGAACGGACGTCGCGTTCCTGACCACCGCCATGGAGTAACGGCACACATGCCGTGTCGCGGCGCAACAGTAGCGCCCCGACACCGGTGGGTCCGCCGAATTTGTGTGCGGCGATGCTCATGGCGGACAGTCCACTCGCGGTGAAGTCGACCGGTATCTGACCCACGGCCTGCACGGCATCGCTGTGCATCGGAATGTCGAATTCAGCGGCGATCGCGGCAAGTTCGGCGATCGGCATGATTGTGCCGACCTCGTTGTTGGCCCACATGACCGTGACCAGCGCGACATCGTCGTGGTTTTTCAGCGCATCACGCAGAGCCGACGTCGATACCGATCCGTCGGCCTCGACAGGCAGCCAGGTCACGTCGGCACCCTCGTGGTCGACGAGCCACTCGACGGCATCGAGCACCGCATGGTGTTCGACTCCAGTGGTGATGATGCGTCGGCGGCGCGGATCCCCGTCCCGACGGGCCCAGTAGATGCCCTTGACGGCGAGGTTGTCGCTCTCGGTCCCGCCCGCGGTGAAGATCACCTCGGACGGCCGCGCACCGAGGAGCTTGGCGAGCGTCTCGCGGGCCTCCTCCATGCGCCGGCGAGCCGTTCGTCCGGTGCCGTGCAGTGAGGATGCATTGCCGACCGTCGCCAGCACAGACGTCATCGCTTCGATGGCAGCAGGGTGCATGGGAGTGGTGGCGGCGTGGTCCAGATAGACCGGCAACGAACCGCTGGCGCGAAGATCATCTGGCGAGGTCATAGCCGTTCCATGGTAGCCGCCGCGGATCGGCCGGCCAGATGCCGTGGTCAGGCCACCAGCGCGTGCCCCTGCGCGGAGCTCGACGTGTCACCGCGTACCGCGGATTCGCAGCGGGCGGCCAGGTCGCGGCGATCGGACCCCGGCAACTGCAGCGATTCGACGTGCACGGCCACGATCGTGCGCTGTGCGGTGATGAGGCGCCGGATGGACGCGAGCAATGTGTCGTCACCGACATAGGCGGCGATGGTCGACGGCCGGCCGTCGCGGCGGTGGTAGCTCAGCCGCAGCGGTTGGACCGGCCTGCCCGCGTCCACCGCGGCCTGGAACATCGCGGGGCGGAACTGGCCGTACGCCAGGCCGCACCACGTGGTGCCTTCGGGGAACGCGACGACCGTCTGACCGGCCTGCAACCGGCCGGCGATCATGGAGACGACGTCGGGCAGGCGCCGCAGGTTGTCCCGGTCGATCGGGATGACCTTCATCAGCCGCGCCAGAAACCCCAGCCCCGGCCAGTCGATCATTTCGGATTTGGCGACGAACCGTCCGGGCAGGACGGAGCCGATCGCGAAGATGTCGACCCACGACACATGGCCGCTGACCACCAGCACGCCTTGCAGATTGCGAATCGGTCCGCCGGACACCGTGATTCGCACGCCCAGACAGCGCAACATCAGTCGGCAATAGCTGCGCTGCACATGAGAGCGGCCTGGAACCGGAATAGCCAGTAGCGGCACGGCTGACAGCAGCAGCAAGGCGAAGATGGCGCGTATCGCGACGCGCCAGGCAACCACCATCCGCTGTCCGGCCGGCGCCTCCGTCGCCCTGACGCAGCTGGCGTCACAGGTGGCTCGCTGCAGCCAAGGACTGTCGATGCTCATGACGTCATTCCGTCGGCGATCGCGCTCGCTGCCCCAACAGACCTGAGCCGTCGCAGGTACCGGATGTCGGCCTGCCGTTTGTCCAGCAGCGCAGGGAAATCGCCCACTCCGAAGTCGGGATCATGGGCGGGATCGCCGCACACCTGCGCGCCGAGCCGCAGGTAGCCCCGCATCAGCGGGGGTACGGCCACCCGGGCGGGCGGATCGATGTCGTCGAGGCCCCTGCCGTCGACCGTCACCGGCCGGTACGGGTACACGGTGTGCCCTGCGGGTGCTGCGTGGCGGCGGCGGACGAAGTCCCGCACACCGCGGATCTGGCTGCCGGGTGCGGTGTCGTCCGCACCGGCGACGGGCACCGACACACAACCCGTCACGTAGTCGTAGCCACTGCGGTCCAGGTAGGCCAGGATGCCAGCCCACATCAGCAGCACTACGCCACCGTTGCGGTGATCCTCGCGGACAACCGCGCGGCCCATCTCGACCAGTGAGGGCCGCAGCGCGTCGAGGCCGGCCACCTCGAATTCGGTTGCGGTGTAGAGGCCGCCGGCGGCGATGGCACCAGGAGGCGGCAGCATCCGGTAGCAGCCGACGAGTTCGCCCGAGTTGTCCTCGCGGACCAGCAGGTGGTCGCAGTGCTCGTCGAAGCGATCGGCGTCACGGCCGTCGTGGAATTCCGGGCTGGCTCCGGTCAGGACGAATCCGGGCTCGGAGGTGAACACGTGGTGACGTAGGCGCTGCGCATCCTCGATGAGCGCAGGGTCGGTAGACAGCAGCAGGGTGTAGCGCGGTAACGATGATGAAGCTCCGGCTCCATCGGCGATTTCGTCGGGGGCGATGAGTACAGAAGCTCTGCTCATTGCTGCACGGTCGCCCAGGCGCATCTCCGGCTGGCATCGGGCGCGTGACGTGTCTGTGAGCGCTAGATGACGAGTGGGCGTTTCTGTGTGCAAGAACACATGTCGTAGGTGGCAGGAAGAACTCAGCTGTCGATGAACACCACGTTCTCCCCGACGGGGTTACGAGGTGTCCGCAGCTGGTTGGCCGGAAATGCAGGGTCGGCGTAACCCAGCGCCAGACCGCAGAGAATCTGCAGTTCGTCCGGGATGTCCAGCTGTTCGCGGAGCACGTCGGGAAAATGGGCGATCGACACCTGCAAGCAGGTTCCCAGCCCGCGCTCGGTCAGCGCGAGCACCAGCGTCTGCAGGAACATCCCCACGGCAAGGCTGTCGGCGTCGCCCAGATCGCGGTGCATGCAGACCACGCCCGCCACCGGTGCGCGGAAGAACTCCCAGTTGCGCAACTGTGCGATGCGGCGCCCCTCGGCGTCGTCGCGGGCGATGTCCATGGACCCGTACACCAGCGCACCGATCTCGGAGCGCAGCCGCGCAAAGCCTTCCGGCAGCCCCACCGTGGCGGGATATCCGGTCGAAGCCCGTTCCAGTAGCGCCTCGACCAGCCGGTCGCGGCGCGGCCCCGTCGCCAGGAACAGCCGCCACGGCTGGATGTTGGAGTTCGACGGTGCACGCATCGCCAGCGCGAGCGCCTCGTCGAGAAGATCCCGCGGGACCGGCTTGTCGCGGAGGAACATCCGGGTGGAGTGGCGCTCGGTGACAACTTTGGCCAGTTCACTTGCGGGTTCGCTCATACGTCCAGAATGGCGCGCAGCGGTGTCCTGCGCACCCTTGAAAACCCGTAGTCGCGGACGTAAAAACCCCCGAACACTCGAGGTGTCGGGGGTCTTTACTGGCTCGGCGGAATCAGCCCTTGCGAGCCTTGACCTTCTCGGTCAGCTGCGGCGTGACCTTGAACAGGTCGCCGACGATGCCGAGGTCGGCGATCTCGAAGATCGGCGCCTCTTCGTCCTTGTTGACCGCGATGATCGTCTTGGACGTCTGCATCCCAGCGCGGTGCTGGATCGCTCCGGAGATGCCCAGTGCGATGTACAGCTGCGGCGACACGGTCTTGCCGGTCTGACCCACCTGGAACTGACCCGGGTAGTAGCCGGAGTCGACCGCGGCGCGCGACGCGCCCACTGCGGCGCCGAGCGAGTCGGCCAATTCCTCGACCACGCTGAAGTTCTCGGCGCTGCCGACACCACGACCGCCGGACACGACGACGGTGGCCTCGGTGAGCTCTGGGCGGTCGCCGGCCACGGCCGGTTCGCGCTTGATGATCTTGGTGGCGTTCTCGGCCTGCGCAGGCACCTCGACACTGACGACCTCACCCGCACCGTCGGCGGGTTCGGCATCAATGGCGCCGGGACGAACGGTGATCACGGCCAGCTCGCCGGTGGACTCGGCCTCGACGGAGAACGCGCCACCAAAGATGGAGTGGATGGCCTTGCCGCCGTCCTGGACGTCGACGACGTCGGTCAGCACACCCGCACCGATGCGTGCGGCCAGCCGGCCGGCGATCTCCTTGCCGTCCGCGGACGCGGCCAGCACCACACCTGCCGGGGCGGCGGACTCCACGAGCGAGGCCAGCACATCCACGTACGGAGTGATGAGGTAGCCCTCGGCGTCATCGGATTCGGCGACGTAGATCTTGGCCGCACCCGCAGCCTTGAGCGCGTCGGTCAGCGGTTCGGCCGTGCCCGGCTTACCCACCACAACGGCGGAGGGCTCGCCCAATTTACGTGCGGCGGTGATCAGTTCGGCGGTGACCTTCTTCGGGGCACCTTCAGCGTGCTCAACGAGCACAAGTACTTCAGCCATAGGTCTTCGATGTCTTTCTGGGTTCTTTTCGGCGTTCGGGGCTAGATGATTTTTTGAGCGACGAGGTACTCGGCAACCTTTGCGCCGCCTTCACCTTCGTCGGTGATCTTCTCGCCCGCGGTCTTGGGCGGCTTCGGGGTCGACGCGAGCACCTTCGTGCCGGCGTTGGCAACACCTACCTCGTCGGCCTCGACGCCGATCTCCGCCAGCGTCAGCGTCGTCACTTCCTTCTTCTTCGCGGCCATGATGCCCTTGAAGGACGGGAAGCGAGGTTCGTTGATCTTCTCGTTCACGCTGACCACCGCGGGCAGCGGCGCCTCGACGGTGAACACGCCGTCGTCGGTCTCGCGCTCGCCGGTGACCTTGCCGCCCTCGACCGTCACCTTGCGCAGGTGAGTCAGCTGCGGCAGACCCAGGTACTCGGCCACGATCGCGGGCACCGCGCCGCCGACTCCGTCGGTCGCCTCGTTGCCGGCGATGACCAGCTCGGTGCCTTCGATGGTGCCAAGCGCCCGGGCGATCGCCCAGCCGGTCTGGACCATGTCAGATCCATGCATACCCTCGTCGACGAGGTGCACCGCCTTGTCGGCGCCCATCGACAGCGCCTTGCGGATTGCCTCGGTTGCGCGCTCCGGACCGGCTGTGAGCACTGTCACAGTGCTCTCGCCGCCTTCCTTTTCCTTGATCAGCAGCGCCTCCTCGACGGCGCGCTCGTTGATCTCGTCGAGCACGGCATCGGCCGCCTCACGGTCGAGAGTGAAATCGCCGTCGGACAGCTTGCGCTCCGACCAGGTGTCAGGGACCTGTTTGATCAGGACCACGATGTTCGTCATGAGTCTGGTTCGTCCTCCTCGAAGGGGCCGATGACCGGCCCGCAATACCACGTTTCAAGCAACCACCATTATGTTACCCGCGAGTAACTTATGCTGGATCGCACTAGCACCATAGCTGGTCGAAGTTTGTGTTCTAGCAGCACGTAGGCGGTGAACAGTTCGCCAGTGAGCCGTTTCACGTTAGCCTGCCTTCCAATGAGCGCATTCGTCACTGATGGTCCGGACCTCCCTTTGACCGGCGAACGCACGGTTCCGGACCTGGCGGAGGAGAACTATTGGTTCCGCCGCCATGAGGTCGTTTACGAACGGCTGGCTGACCGCTGCGCGGGTCGCGACGTGCTGGAAGCGGGCTGCGGCGAGGGTTACGGCGCCGACCTGATCGCCGACGTGGCGCGCCGGGTCATCGGGCTGGACTATGACGAATCAGCGGTCGCCCACGTCCGTGCCCGCTACCCGCGCGTGCAGATGCATCACGGAAATCTCGCCGAGCTTCCGCTCGATGGGGGCGCCGTCGATGTCGTTGTCAATTTCCAGGTGATCGAACACCTGTGGGACCAAGGGCAATTCGTCGCGGAATGTTTGCGGGTTTTACGACCCGGCGGGGTGTTGTTGATGTCAACGCCCAACCGGATCACCTTCTCCCCCGGCCGAGACACCCCGATCAACCCGTTCCACACCAGGGAGTTGAACGCCGCCGAGCTGACCGAACTACTCAGCGATGCCGGTTTCTCCGTGGAATCGATGCTCGGGGTCTTTCATGGCCCGCGCCTGGTCGAGCTCGACGAGCGCCATGGCGGATCCATCATCGACGCACAGATTGCGCGCGCACTGGCCGACGCACCATGGCCCGCCGACCTGCTCGACGACGTCGCATCGGTGACAACCGCCGACTTCGACCTGACCGCCGACAAAGACATCGACGACAGCCTCGACCTCGTGGCGATAGCGGTACGACCATGACGAGCTCGGAGCCCGTACCCCGATCCGATGTCGCCGGCGATCCGGCTCCCCGGTCCGATGTCGCCGGCGATCCGGCTCCCCGGTCCGATGTCGCCGGCGATCCGGCTCCGGGCCTCTTCACGCTCGTCCTGCACACGCACCTCCCGTGGCTGGCCCACCACGGACGCTGGCCGGTCGGCGAGGAGTGGCTCTACCAGTCGTGGGCGGCCGCATACGTCCCGCTGATGCGTGTCCTTCGCACGCTGGCCGCCGAGGACCGCCACCACCTGGTGACGCTGGGTATGACGCCGGTGGTGACCGCGCAACTCGATGACCCGTACTGCCTGACGGGGATGCATCACTGGCTGGCCAACTGGGGTTTGCGCGCCGTGGAGGCGACGACACTCGGTGATCCTTTGCGGGAGTTCGGAGTTCGCGAGCGCGAGGAGGCCGAGCGTGCGCTCGACGACTTCTCGACCTTGTGGGCGCACGGCGGCAGCCCACTGCTTCGTGAGCTCATCGACTCCGAGACCATCGAACTGCTCGGCGGTCCGCTGTCGCATCCTTTTCAGCCGCTGCTGAATCCGCGCCTGCGCGAGTTCGCCCTGCGGGAAGGCCTCGCCGACGCCCAGCAGCGGTTTGCGCACACACCGACCGGGATCTGGGCGCCGGAATGCGCCTATGCGCCGGGCATGGAAATCGACTACGCCGCAGCGGGTATCGGCCATTTCATGGTCGACGGACCATCGCTGCACGGCGACACCGCGCTGGGGCGTCCAGTCGCATCGTCGAACGTCGTCGCATTCGGCCGGGACTTGCAGGTCAGCTACCGGGTGTGGTCACCGAAATCCGGCTATCCCGGCCACGCCGCGTACCGCGACTTCCACACCTACGACCACACGACGGGCCTCAAACCGGCACGGGTCACCGGCCGCAACGTCGCCTCCGACGCCAAAGCGCCCTACGACCCGGAACGTGCCGACCACGCAGTCGACGGCCACGTCGCCGATTTCGTCTCGGTGGTTCGTCAGCGCCTCTTCAGCGAGAGCGAACGCATCGGCCGGCCCGCACACGTGATCGCGGCCTTCGACACCGAACTGTTCGGGCATTGGTGGTACGAGGGCCCGGTGTGGCTGGAACGTGTGTTGCGCGCCCTTCCCGAGGCGGGGGTGCGGGTCGGCACACTTTCGGATGCCGTCGCCGACGGCTTCGTCGGATCGCCCGTCGAATTGCCGCCCAGCTCTTGGGGTTCCGGCAAGGATTGGCAGGTGTGGGCCGGCGAACAGGTGGCCGATCTGGTCCAGTTGAACAGCGAGGTCGTTGACACGGCGTTGACGACGGTGGACAAGGCGCTCGGTGAGACGGACACCGCGCCGGCCAGGAACTTCGTCGCGGATCAGATCCTGCGCGAGACCCTGCTGACGGTGTCCAGTGACTGGCCGTTCATGGTCAGCAAGGACTCGGCGGCCGATTACGCGCGCTATCGCGCGCATCTGCACGCGCACGCCACCCGTGAGATCGCCGGTGCGATGGCGTCGGGCCGGCAGGACCACGCGCAGCGCCTCGCCGACGGATGGAAGCGCGCGGATGGCCTGTTCGGCGCACTCGACGCACGACGGCTCCCACGACCATGAAAGTCCTGATGGTGTCGTGGGAGTACCCACCGGTCGTGATCGGCGGACTGGGCCGCCACGTGCATCACCTGGCCACCGCGCTCGCCGCGGCGGGGCATGAGGTCGTTGTGCTCAGCCGCCGCGCGAGCGGCACGGACCCGAGCACGCATCCGTCGACCGACGAGATCGCCGAGGGCGTACGCGTTGTCGCCGCGGCACAGGATCCACACGAGTTCGACTTCGGCAGCGACATGATGGCCTGGACGTTGGCGATGGGCCACGCGATGGTGCGGACCGGTCTGGCCATCAAGGGCCCCCGCGCCAAGCCGTGGCGGCCCGACGTCGTGCACGGGCACGATTGGCTCGTCGCTCATCCGGCGATCACGCTTGCCGAGTACTTCGACGTGCCACTGGTTTCCACCATTCACGCCACCGAGGCCGGAAGGCATTCCGGGTGGGTATCGGGTGCGATCAGCCGTCAGGTGCACGCCGTCGAGTCGTGGCTGGTTCGCGAATCCGACTCGCTCATCACCTGCTCGGCATCGATGAGCGACGAGATCACCGAGCTGTTCGGACCCGGTCTCGCCGAAACACGGGTCATCCGCAACGGAATCGACGCCGCACGTTGGCCGTTCGCCAAGCGGCGCGCTCACACCGGGCCCGCCCACCTGATGTTTCTGGGCCGGCTCGAATACGAGAAGGGCATTCACGACCTGATCGCGGCGCTGCCACGCATCCGGCGCACCCACCCCGGTACGACGTTGACCATCGCCGGCACCGGCACTCAGCAGCAGTGGCTCGTCGATCAGACGCGAAAGCACAAGGTAATCAAGGCCATAACCTTCGCCGGACACTTCGATCACGAGCAACTCGTGCGCCTGTTACACACCGCCGACGCCGCCGTGCTGCCGAGTCATTACGAGCCGTTCGGCATCGTAGCTCTGGAAGCGGCCGCAACGGGCATCCCGCTGGTGACCTCCAACGTCGGCGGGCTTGGCGAAGCGGTGATCAATGGCCAGACCGGTGTGTCGTTCGCGCCACGCGATGTTGCCGGACTGGCCGCCGCGGTGCGCACCGTGCTCGACGACCCCGATCACGCTCAGACCATGGCGACCGCCGCGCGGGAAAGACTCACCTCGGCCTTCGACTGGAACACCGTCGCCGACGAAACCGCAGAGGTTTACGTGGCTGCCAAACGTGGTGAGCGCGAGCCGCATCGGCGTCGCACGATCGTCGAGCACGCGCTGCCCAATCGCTGATATTCAGCGCGCGGCATCAAGCGACAGCCTCTCGGCGCCCAGCGCCTCGACGCCGTCATAGGCGAAGCGGCTCCACAACCGGCGCATGTCGCGGGCGAGTTCGTGGTTCACCGGGTCGCGGTCCGGCCCCATCATCGGCGCATCCGACCATGCCCCCGGCGTGCCGAGCAGCAGTGGCAGATCCATGCAGTGGCAGGCTCCCAACGGCGCGTTCGGGGGTGACCAGTCGAAGCGGTACACCGAAGCGCGACCGCCACTGTCTCGCCACAGCTGGGCAAGCCGCTCCGCGGGTCCGCTGAACACCCGACGGGTCATCGCCGCCGATGCGACCCGCGCGCCGACCTTCGCGAACGGTCCAAGTGCCCGTAGCCGAGACGCCCTCGGATTGATTTCGACGAACGGCGCGGCGTCGAGCTTGGTGCAGCCGACGAACAAGTCGATCATCGGCGCCACATGCGCGACCCGGCCGTTCAGCTCATCGGCCTTCGGAAGCGGATCGACACCGAGGATCGGCGCGAACGCCAACCCACTGATCAGGCCGAACCGCTGCGCCGCCAGCAGAGACGCGGTCTGGGCGCGATGCAGCTGTTCGATGCTCGCCGTGAAAGGGTCTGCCCCCTCTAGAGATTCGGCCGCGGCGGCGCGCATCGCCGCCGCCATCGCGTCGCGGCCCGCACGCAGATCCAATGGTGAACTCTGGATGATCGCGCGCGAGTACAGGCCATCGGCGGCCTCCGAGAGCAGGAGCGAGTACACCGAGTCGCCACCCGCGGACTGACCGAACAACGTAACGCGCTGAGGGTCGCCGCCGAATGCGGCGATGTTGTCGTGAACCCATCGCAGAGCCAGCAGCTGATCGCGAAGGCCGAGATTGTCTTCGTCCACGCCGAGTGGTGTGCAGTAGCCGAAGATGCCGAGTCGGTAGCTGACGGTGACCACCACGACGCGGCCCTCGGTGACGAGGGCGTCGGGGTCGTACTTCGACGATTCACCGCTGCCGGAGACATAGGCGCCGCCATGAAACCAGACCATCACCGGCAGTCCGTCGGCATCGCTGGGCGCGGTCACGCTGAGTACCTGGCAGTCCTCGCTGCGGGCCAGACCGTCGGTGACCGGACCTGTCACGAATATCAGCCGCGACGGCAATTGTGGGCACGCAGGCCCGCGTTCGGTCAGCTCACGGGGTTCGGTCCAGGGCGCGGGCGGCGTCGGCGAGGCGAACCTGGCCGCTTCCCCGTAGGGCACACCGCGCGCCCGCACCAGCGCACCGTCGTCCTCGATGAGGGCAGGGCCCGTCGACAGTTCGACGCGCCGCAGCGAACGCTCCGGCTTCGTCAGCGCGCAGCCTTCTTGCGTTCGATGTCGGCCAGCGCCGCGGCAAGCTCGGCGCGCTGGGCCGCCGACGTCTCCCACGACAGCTTGCGGTTCTTGACGATCTTCGCCGGCGCGCCGACAGCGATAGAGAAGTCCGGAATCTCACCTTTGACTACGGCGTGCGACCCCAGCACGCAACCACGGCCGATCATGGTGTTGCGCAGGATCGTCACCTTGGTCGCGATCCAGGTGTCGGGTCCGATTCGTACCGGCCCCTTGACGATGCCCTGGTCCTTGATCGGCAGCTCGATGCTGTCCATCCGGTGGTCGAAATCGCACACGTACACCCAGTCCGCCATCAGAACCGAGTCGCCCAACTCGATGTCGAGGTAGGTGTTGATCACGTTGTCCCTGCCGAGGACCACCTTGTCGCCGAAGCGCAGCGAGCCCTCGTGACAGCGGATCGTGTTCTTGTCGCCGATGTGCACCCAGCGACCGATCTCCATCGTCGACAGCTCAGGGGTCGCCTGGATCTCCACACCCTTGCCGAGGAAAACCATGCCTCGGGTGATGATGTGCGGATTGGTGAGCTTGAATTTCAGTAGCCGCCAGTAACGCACGAGGTACCACGGTGTGTAGGCCTTGTTGGCGATGACCCATCTCAACGAGGCCGTGGTGAGGAACTTGGCTTGGCGCGGATCGCGGAGCCGCGAACCCCGCCACCGCTTGTGCAGCGGCGCGCCCCACATCGTCGTCATGGCCGGAAAGCCTACGCGAGCGCCCGAGCGCGGAACGGTTACCCTCACTGGGACTTCCAAGGCGTGCAGAGCGGCGTTAAGAACCAAACAGAAGGGGCGTAGTGGTCCGGCGATCAATCGTGCTGGCATCAACAGCGCTGATCACGGCCGCCTTGGCCGGCTGCGGGAACACCGACTCCTGGGTCGAGTCACAGCCCGCGTCAGGCTGGCCCGCCCAGTACGGCGACGCCCGCAACAGCAGCTACGAATCGAGCGCGGGCGCCGACGCGCTGCGGCTGGAATGGACTCGCTCGGTCAAAGGTGACCTCGCCGCAGGAGTCGCGCTGGCATCCGACAGTTATCTGGCCGTCAACGCGCAGACCTCCGCCGGCTGCTCGCTGATGGTGTGGGAGACCGACAACCGTGCGCGGCAGCGCTGGTGTACCCGCCTGGTTCAGGGCGGCGAGGCGTCCAGTCCGCTTTTTGATGGGTTCGACAACCTCTACGTCGGTCAGCCCGGCGCCATGATCTCGTTTCCGCCGACACAGTGGATCCGCTGGCGGCAACCGGTGATCGGCATGCCGACCACACCGCGGATCCTCACTCCCGGCCATCTGCTGGTGGTCACGCACCTGGGCCAGGTGCTGTTGTTCGACGCCCAGCAGGGCGTGGTCGACGGGTCTCCGCTGGATCTGGTCGCCGGAGTCGACCCCAAGGACTCCGAGCGCGGACTCGCCGACTGCAGGCCCGCCCGCGCGCGCTGCCCAGTCGCCGCGGCGCCTGCCTTCGCCGAGCAGACCGGAATCGTCGTACTCGGCCTGTGGGAGCCGGACACCGAAGCTCCGATTCTGGTCGGGCTGCGTTATCGCCCGGGCCAGAACCCGGTGCTCACCCGCGAGTGGACCAGCGACGCCGTCGGCGGTGGGCCGCTTGCCAGCCCGGTGCTGTCGGCGGACGGATCCACCGCGTACGTCAACGGACGTGACGACCATCTGTGGGCGATCAACACCGATGATGGCACGCCGAAATGGTCGGTCCCGCTGGACTATCTGGCACAGACGCCGCCGTCGGTGTCGCCCGAGGGGTTGATCGTGGCAGGCGGTGGTCCAGACGCCAAGCTGATCGGCATCAAGGACTCCGGTGACCGAGGCGAGGTGGTGTGGACGCGTGACGACGTCGTACCGCTGACCACCTCGAGCCAAGCCGGGGCACACGTTGCTTACGCCGTGGCGCGCGACGGTGAGAACGGTCAGGCGCTGCTGGTGTTCGACCCGGCCGACGGCCGCACGGTCAACAACTACCCATTGCCCAATGCCGGCGGATGGCCCGTCGGAGTGTCGATAGGCCACGACCGCCGAGTCGTCACCGCAACAAGCGAGGGGCGCGTGTACGGGTTCGCGCCGGCCTAGAGCGACCGTTCGTCGTAGGTAACCGACCGTCCAACGTGGACTTACAGCACTGTGACCGCTTCGTAACATCCTGCAACCGCCCGCATGCAATCATCCCGAAACGTCGCATGTTCTCAACGCCGCTAGGGAGGCAGCCTTGTCCGAGTTCCTTGCCACGGTAAACGGCTACATATGGAGCAACGCGCTGGTGTATCTGTGCCTCGCGGCAGGCGTGTACTTCTCCATCCGATCGCGGTTCGTGCAGGTCCGACAGGTGCCCGAGATGATCAGGCTGATGTTCAAGGGCGAGACGTCCCCTTCGGGCATCTCCAGTTTCCAGGCGCTCACGATGTCGCTGGCAGGTCGGGTCGGGACGGGCAACATCGCCGGTGTGGCCACCGCCATCGCGTTCGGCGGCCCCGGTGCGCTGTTCTGGATGTGGATGGTCGCCTTCCTCGGCGCGTCCACGTCGTTCGTCGAATGCACACTCGGCCAGATCTACAAGACCAAGGATCCACTGACCGGTGAGTACCGCGGCGGACCGGCCTACTACCTCAGCCGGGCGTTCGCCAACACCGCCGCGGCGCCCGCGATGAAGGTATACGGCTACGTCTTCGCGGCGGTCACCATCCTGGCAATGGGCTTGCTGCTGCCCAGCGTGCAGTCCAACTCGATGGCCTCGGCGATGAACTCCGCCTGGGGTTGGTCCAAGTGGTGGGTGGCCGTCGGCATCGTGATCGTGCTGGCCTTCGTGATCATCGGCGGTGTCAAACGGATCGCGACGTTCGCCTCGATCGTCGTGCCGTTCATGGCGGTCGTCTACATCGTGCTGGCACTGATCATCGTGGTGATGAACGCCGGGGAGATCCCCGGCGTGCTCTCACTGATCTTCTCCAGCGCGTTCGGCCTGGACTCGGCCTTCGGCGCGATCCTCGGCTCCGCGGTCATGTGGGGTGTCAAGCGCGGCATCTACTCGAACGAGGCGGGCCAAGGCACCGGTCCGCACGCCGCGGCCGCTGCGGAGGTGTCGCATCCGGCCAAGCAGGGCCTGGTGCAGGCATTCGCCGTCTACGTCGACACGCTGTTCATCTGCTCGGCGACCGGCTTCCTGATCCTGTCCACCGGGGCCTACCGGGTGTTCGAGGGCGAGAGCGCCGACGGTGCGGTCATCGCCGAAGGCGGAACCATCCTGCCTTCCGACGCCGAGGTCGGTCCGACGTTCGCCCAGGCTGGTTTCGACACACTGTGGAGCGGTGCCGGCTCCAGCTTCATCGCGATCTCGCTCGCGTTCTTCTGTATCACCACGATCATCGCCTACTACTACATGGCCGAGACCAACCTGCGATTCCTGCTGGGCAAGGCCAACACCGTGGACGTCCCGTACATCCGGGGCACGGTCGGGTCGAACACGACGATGTTGTTGCAGGCGCTGATCCTGGTGTCGGTGACCATGGGTGCGGTCTCGACCGCATCCGATGCGTGGACGCTGGGCGACATCGGCGTCGGCCTGATGGCCTGGCTGAACATCATCGGCATCATCATCCTGCAGCAGCCCGCGTACAAGGCGCTGTGGGACTACGAGAAGCAGAAGAAGCAGGGCCTCGACCCGGTGTTCGACCCGCGAGCCCTGGACATCAAGAACGCCACCTTCTGGGAGAACTACGACCCCGTCACCGGAAAGGACCGCGAGACAGCGCGAACCTGATCGCAGCCTAGAGCGCCAGCATGGGTGCGACGGTCGTGCGCGGTATTGACGCCTGGACCGCTCCTGCCGACTCCGGGAACATCTCGCCTTGGCCGAAAAAGAAGATCAGCTTCTCATCGGTCATTGCGAAGTTCTCGTAGTTGGCCGGATCGAGCCCCGCGGTCGGCGGGATCGCGTCGATCAGCCCTTGCTCTTGTGACAGGTAGCGGTTGACCTCGGGGTAGATCACGTCGAGCGGTTTGGAGCCCGGCTTGAACAGCGAGTCGAACGTGATCGGCGAGCGGGTGGCGTTATTCCAGTTGAACGCCTGGTACCACGTCTGTGGGTGCGCACCGCCCACGTTCTGGTACACCTCGAACACCAGGCTCTCGGTGCCGACCAGGGGCAGACCCGAGCGGTAGCCGGTGCCCTTGGCGTCGAGCACGTAGGGCAGGCCGCGCGAACCGGGCATTCCTGACACGTTGACGAATCCGTCGCGGGTCTGCCTCAGGTAGTCGGCCACCGCCTGCTGATCCGGGTATTGCGCGGGGAAGGTGAAGTCGAGGAGGTAGGTGTCGTTCTGTGTGTGCACTCCGCAGATCTGGTCCGGGTTCACCGTGCCGCCCAGATCGGCGCACGCCGACTGCGCCGACGCGACGGGGCTGCCGATCCAACCGGTGACCGCAGCCGCGATCACAGCAGCCACCAAGAGAATGCGCATCGTTGGACGTCCTCGCAGCCGGCACCGGGCTCTGCTGCCGGCGCATCACTTCCAGCGTACGTGGCGTTTCAGCGTGACGGACGGCAGATGAATGCCGTTGCCCGGCTTGCGGCCCCGGTGCCGAGGCGGGTGATGACCACCGAGAGCTGTTGTGAGCCCCGCAGCCGCAGCCGGTGCCGCAGCGCGTCGGGGTCGACATCCACACCGCGGACCAGGATCTCCGCCGCACCGACGTCACGACCCGAAAGCGCCTGGCGCAGTCGGCGTTCGCTGTAGGCGAGCTCCTCGAGCACCTCGAAGCCGCGCAGGCCGGTCGGCAACGAATCCCCGGACAGATACGCGATGTCGGGGTCGAGTTGCCAAAGACCGTGCCTGGTGGCGTAGTGGCGCACCAGACCGGCCCGAACGACCGCTCCGTCCGGGTCGACGATCCACCGGCCGGCGCGCGCGACAATGCAGTCATCCGGTTCGGCGTCGGTGATCTCCTCCCCTGCGTCGAGCATGCTGGCCCGCCGGGTCACGCCGGGGGCAGCCAGTCCCGCCGACCACAGACACGCCTCGCGCACACTGCCGGCACTCGATGTCACCTCGATTTCACCGGTGAATCCCAACTGGGCGACCGCGTCGAAATCGATTCCCGGCGCGCACTTTACGACGATATCCCGGCCCCGGAACACGTCGAGCAGCGCGTCGAGCCCCGGTGTGTAATCGCGCGGATCGAATCGGCGCCGCCCTGCGCTTCGGCGCGCCGGGTCGAGCAGGACTACGGCCGAAGCGGTGACGGGGCGCAGCGCGTCGGCACGGCACAGGTCCACATCGGCAACGTTATGGCGTGCCATCGCCAACCGGACCGGATCGACATCGCTGCCGACGAGCGCGGCCGACGAGTTTCGCAGCGCGGCAAGCTCCGTGCCGATCGAACACGTGGCGTCATGCACCACCGCACCCGACAAGCGTCGCGCGCGGTGGGCGGCCACCGGTTGAGCCGTCGCCTGCTGAAGCCCCTCGTCGGTGAACAGCCAGTCCCCCGGATCGGCGAACTTCGCCGCAGCCCTGCGCCGCAGCAACGTCGTCTCCACCAATACCGCCGACCGATCACCGAAACGCTTACGCGCGGAAGCGATATCGGCGACCAGAGTGGCGGCCGTCAGCGGCAGGTCGGCGACATCGCACAGCGCCTGCCTTCCGACGTCGCTTTGCAGATACGCAACGTCATCGAGCCGGAAATCTACGACGGCTTGACCCCGGTCACCATCACGTTGTAGAACCAGCCCTTGGGAACCACGCGACGCCAGAGGTTGTCGTCGACCCAGCTCAGGGTGATCCAGCTGTTGAAAGCGAACTTCGCATAGCCCCAACCCAACCGGCCGGGCGGCACAGCGGCCTCGAGGGTACGCAGCGGCCAGCCCAGCATAGCGGCGGTGAATTCTGTTGTGGTGGTTGAGATATCGACCACGCCGGCGTTACGTGACATGCGCTCCAGATCACCGGGCGAGAATGTGTGCAGGTCGACGATGGCTTCGAGTGCGGCCGCGCGCGACGACTCGTCGAGCTCTTCCTGTGGACGGCGCCAGCCCGCCAGCCCGGGCAGCTTCGTCACGTTAGTCACCGCACGCCAGGTCAGGGTCGACAACGGACGCGCGTAGTTCTCACCCGCGTTGCTCGGCTCGCCGGCGAAGATGAACCGGCCGCCGGGCTTGAGCACCCGCACGACCTCGCGTAACGACAGCTCGACGTCGGGGATGTGATGCAACACGGCGTGGCCGACGACGAGATCGAACGTGTCGTCGTCGTATGGGATGCCTTCGGCATCGGCCACTCGTCCGTCGATTTCCAGGCCCAGATTCTCGCCGTTGCGCGTGGCCACCTTGACCATGCCCGGGGACAGATCGGTCACCGAGCCCCGGCGGGCCACCCCGGCCTGGATCAGATTCAGGAGAAAGAAGCCGCTACCGCAGCCGAGCTCGAGCGCACGATCGTAGGGCAGATTGCGCAGCTCGTCCTCGGGCACCGTCGCGTCGAACAGGTCGCGGGCGTAATCGACGCATCGCTTGTCGTAGGAGATCGACCACTTGTCGTCGTAGGACTCGGCCTCCCAGTCGTGATACAGCACCTGGGCGAGCTTGGAGTCGTGGCGGGCCGCCTCGACCTGTTCCGCGGTGGCGTGCGGGTTGGGGACCGCAGCCGCGTCAGCGGCGACATCAGAGGCAGTGTCAGATTCCTCAAAGCTCATAACAGGGCAGCCTAAAGGTCGAAGGTGGCCTTGGCGGCAGCCAGTACCTGGGCAGGATGCTCGACGAACCGTTGCGCCCAGGCCAGCGCCGCGTCGTACACCCCGTCGGGGGCGACCATCTCGTCGATCAGGCCCATGGCCAGCGCTTCCTTGGCGTCGATGAACCGGCCGCTGAACACCATGTCCTTGGCCTTGGACATGCCGACTGTGCGGGCCAGCCGCGAGGTGCCGCCCGCGGGGACCAGACCGGCCAGGATCTCCGTCACCCCGAATCTGACGTTGTCGCCGGCCACTCGCCAGTCGGCGGCCAGCGACAGGTTCAGTCCGCCGCCCAGCGCGTAACCCGTGATCGCCGCGACGGTGGGTTTGGGGACCGCGGCGAGGGCGTCGACCGCGCTCCGGCAGACCTGGGCTGCCGCTGCCGCTTCGGCAGTGTTGAGCGAGGACAACTCGGGCACGTCGTCGCCGGCGGAGAAGATCTCATGGCCGCCGAAGAGGATGACGGCGTGGATGTCGTCCAGGGCGCCGACGTCGGCCGCGACGATTTCGAGCTCGCGGTACACCTGGCGCGTGAGCGCGTTGGTGGGCGGCCGCGACAACAGCAGCGTCGCGATGCCGGGATGCTCATCGCTGGTGTGAACCGATACGAACTCGTTCATGCCAGCGGACTGTCCCGGCTGTAGCCATCAGGCGCGCGGCGGTTGCGCGCGGCGTTGTACCGATCGCTGTTGAAGAACTCGATCTCCCAGTTGCCCGTGTCCGTGTCCGCGGCCAGGTGCGGCTCCACCGCCACGATCTTGCGCTCGACGGCGAGCACTTCCGCGACGGTCCTGCCGTTGAGCGAGTCGAGCTGCGTCCACGTGGGCGGCAGCAGGAACGTCCGACCTTCGCCGAAATCGTCGAGGCCCTGTTGCGGGGTGATCCAATCCGCCTGATCGGTTTCGGTGTTGTCGCCGTCGGCCCGCTGCCCCTTCGGGAGCGCACCCACGAAGAAGAACGTGTCGTAGCGGCGCGTGCGCTCCTCCTTTGGGGTCACCCAATTCGCCCACGGCCTAAGCAGATCCGCGCGCAGGACCAGGTTCTCGCGCCGCAGGAATTCCGCAAACGACAGCGAATTGTTGGCCAGCGCCTCCCGCGCGTCGCCGTAGACCGACGCGTCATCGACGATGCCATCGGGGTCGTCGGCGGGTCCGGCGAACAGCACGCCGGATTCTTCGAACGTTTCGCGCGCCGCCGCGCACACCAACGCCGCGGCGAGGTCGGATTCGACGCCGAATCGTTCCGCCCACCAGGCGGGTTCGGGGCCGAACCAGGCGATGTCGGCGTTGCGGTCACGCTCATCGACACCGCCACCGGGAAACACCATCACGCCCGCAACGAAGTCCATCGCCGAGTGCCTCCGCATCAGGAACACTTCAATCTCCGGAGCGGGGCCCGCACTCTTGTCGCGGACCAGCATCACCGTCGCCGCCGGCCTCGGGACCAGTGGATCTCCACTCATATCCGCCTCCTGTGCGCCGCACGGCTTCTGGCCCGACGCGCGAAATACCGTCCTTCGAAATTGTCGAGAACAATCGACTGACCGAACGCCTTCGACAGGTTCTCGGCGGTCAGCACGTCGGGCAGCAGGCCCGAGTCGACGACCTTGCCCTCGGACAGGATCAGACCGTGCGAGAAACCGCGCGGAATCTCCTCGACGTGGTGGGTGACCAACACCAGCGCGGGGGAATCCGGGTCGAGAGCCAGGTCCTCCAGCCGGGCCAGCAGGTCCTCGCGGCCGCCGAGATCCAGGCCGGCCGCGGGCTCGTCGAGCAACAGCAGCTCGGGGTCGGTCATCATCGACCGCGCGATGAGCACGCGCTTGCGCTCCCCTTCGGACAACGTGCCGTAGGCCCGCTCGGCGAGATGCTCGGCGCCGACGCTCTCGAGCATGTCGACCGCCTGTTCGTAGTCGACGTCGTCATACTTCTCCCGCCAGCGGCCCAGCACCGAGTAGCCCGCGGACACGACCAGATCGCGTACCACCTCGTCGTCGGGCACTCGCTGAGACAACGCCGAACTGCTCAGGCCGACCCTCGACCGCAGTTCTGACATGTCGACCCGGCCCAGTCGCTCACCGAGGACCAGCGCCGTCCCCGACGACGGATACTCCATCGCGGCGGCGATGCGAAGCAACGATGTCTTGCCCGCGCCGTTGGGACCGATGACCACCCAGCGTTCGTCGAGTTCAACCGACCATGTGATCGGCCCCACGAGAACCTGGCCGCCACGGCGCAACGACACCTTGGCGAAGTCGATCAGCAGGTCGGGGTCGGCTGGATCTCCTTCGGCGACTGGCACCGTCTCATCGTAGTGAAGCGATTTCGGCGCGCCCCCGTTCGCCCAGCGACTGTTTGCGCACCCAGATCCCTGGCTTCGGCGACGGGAGCCCAGCCGCTGACGACAAGAACGCGTTTTGGCGTGATGCGCACGAAGAACTGGACCAGCGGGCCGATACCGAACGCGTAGAGCACGGTTCCGACGCCCACGGTGCCACCGAGCAGCCAGCCCAGCGCCAGCACGGTTGCCTCGATCGACGTACGGACCAGTCGCACCGACAATCCAGTTCGCACCACCAGTCCAGTCATCAGACCATCGCGGGGCCCAGGACCGAGTCCGGCACCGACGTAGAGCACCGTGCTGAACGCGTTGAGGACGACCGCACCGACCATCATCGCGATCCGCACCGGCATCGACGTCGGCTGTTCCATCAGCAGCATGCCGACGTCGACGGTGATCGCGATGACGACGACATTGGCGATCGTGCCGATGCCGGGCCGATTGCGCAGCGGAATCCAGGCCAGCAGTACGACCACGCCGACCACGGCCGACGCGACACCGATCGTCATCCCCGTGTGCAGGGCCAGGCCCTGGTGGAACACGTCCCACGGGTCGAGTCCCAGTCCGGCGCGCACCATCATCGCCATCGAGAAGCCGTAACCGGCCAACCCGACCAGCAGTGCCGTCCCGCGCAGGCTTCCTCGCAGCAGTGTGCCCGTCACGAGTGATGCGGGAAGCGCATTGCGATGAGTTCCACTTCGCGCGCCATGCGCTCGGCATCGCGATCGAAGTAGTCGACGCACCCGGCCGGCATCTGCCAGCTGAAGATCCTTGCCAGTTCGCGGCTCAGTTTCGAGATCCAATTCGTACTCACCACTGAATAATCTGTCCAACTGGCTTGCTCATCAATAGCCAGTTAGCGCATACTGGCTTGCAAATGACGGTAGAAATGGCAGCCAGAGCGCTCGATGTGGACCTGTTGGCTCGCGAACTGGGCAACTGGCGCACATCCAGTCAAAGTGGCCCTGCCTATCAGGGGCTTGCGGACGCGATCCGGCTGCTGATCATCGACGGCCGCGTTCCCGTCGGAGCACGCCTTCCCAGCGAGCGCACGCTCGCCGACGTGCTGCGGGTCTCGCGCACGACGGTCACCGCCGCGTTCACCCAACTGCGCGAGGACGGCTATCTCAATGCCCGCCGTGGTGCGCGCAGCACGACGGCGCTGCCGGTTGCCCCTGCGGCCCGAGCCGAAGCCCTGCCGCCCACGATGAGCCTGGCCGCGGCCGCATTGTCCGCTCCGGCGGCCGCGGTGACCGAGGCGTTCGTCGATGCCACCCGCGACGTCACGCCGTATCTGCACGAACCGGGCCACGAACTCGTCGGGGTGAGCACGCTACGGCAGGCGATCGCTGAAAGATACTGCGAGCGTGGCCTTCCCACCGCACCCGACGAGGTGCTGGTGACCACGGGTGCACTCCACGCGATCTCGCTGATACTGACGACGTATGTGCAACCCGGTGACCGCGTTCTGGTGGAGCAGCCCACCTATCACGGTGCGCTGTCAGCCATCACGACCGCAGGTGCGCGGCCCGTCCCGGTGGCGATGACCGAGGCCGGCTGGGAACTGGACGCAGTACAGGCTGCGGTTCACCAGCTTGCGCCGAACCTTGCGTACTTCATCCCCGACAACCAGAACCCGACGGGGCTCACCATGCCCGTGGGTGACCGGAAACGACTGGCGCGCATCATCGCTGAGACGCGGACCCGCACGATCGTTGACGAAACGATCCTCGACATGTGGCTGGACAAGGCGATGCCGACGCCCCTTGCCGCCGAGATGACGACGCGACGCGACCTGGTCATGACCATCGGTTCGATGTCGAAGTCCTTTTGGGGCGGGCTGCGCGTCGGCTGGATCCGCGCCGAGCGCGCCACCATCGCGACCATCGCCGCGCTGCGACCGTCGATCGATATGGGCACCCCGGTGCTCGAACAGTTCGCCGCTGCAAGACTTCTCGCACGCCGCGACGAGATACTGCCAGAACGCCGCGAAATCCTCCGGGTCCGCCGCGCGCTGCTGCAGTCACTGTTGAGCCGCCACCTCCCCGACTGGGAGCCCGGCCCGGGCATCGGCGGCATGTCGCTGTGGGTGCGCCTACCCGCGCCGATGAGCACCGCACTGTCGGCGGCGGCATCGCGGCTGGGCCTCGACCTGCCTGCGGGCCCGCGCTTCGGCGTCGACGGGACGCTGGAGCGGTTCGTCCGCATTCCCTACGCGCTGCCCGAAGAACAGCTCACCGAGGCCGTCGAATTGCTGGCGCGCGCGTGGCACAGCATCACAGGTTCGGCGGCGCCGGAGCCGACGGCGGTGGTCGTCTAGTCCACGCCGGAGGAAAGTTCAGTCGGGGATGTCGACTCGGCGCACCACGCCGTCGCGCGCGTCGGCGGCCTCGATCTCGCCTCGGGTGATGCCCAGGATGAACAATACGGTGTCCAGGTACGGATGGCTGATCGATGCGTCGGCGACTTCCCGCAGCGCAGGCTTCGCATTGAAAGCGACGCCAAGGCCCGCAGCGGAGAGCATGTCGATATCGTTGGCGCCGTCGCCGACGGCCACCGTCTGCTCCATCGGAACCCCGGCCTGTTGGGCGAAGTCGCGCAGCGCCTTGGCTTTTCCGGCCCTGTCGATGACTTGGCCGACCACCCTGCCGGTCAGCTTCCCATCGACGATCTCGAGCTCGTTGGCCGCGACGAAATCCATCTCGAGCTCATGCGCCAACGGTTCGATGACCTGGCGGAAACCACCAGACACGATTCCGCAGTGAAAGCCCAAGCGCCGCAACGTCCGCAGCGTCGTCCGCGCGCCCGGCGTCAGCTCGATCTGCTCGCCGACCTCCTCGAGCACGCTGGCAGGCAGACCGGCGAGCGTCGCGACCCGGCGGTTCAACGACTCGGTGAAGTCCAACTCGCCCCGCATGGCCGCCTCGGTGATCTCGGCGACCGCCGCGTGCGCGCCGACCCGGTCGGCGAGCATCTCGATGACCTCACCCTGAATCAACGTCGAGTCGACGTCAAAGACGATGAGCCGCTTGGCCCGTCGCGACAGGCTGTAGTCCTCGAGCGCGATGTCCACGCCCTCCTTGACCGCGACCCGCGCCAGCGCGACCTGCAGCTGGGCATACGCGCCGCCGGGAGGTACCGACACTCGCAGCTCAAGACCGGTGACCGGGTAGTCGGAGACCCCGCGGATGAAGTCGATGTTGACGCCCAGCGCCGCGACTTCACGAGCCACGACGCCAAAGGCCTCCGCACTGATCGGACGGCCGAGTACGACGATGGTGTGAGTGGATGGTTCCCGCAGTACGGGCAGGCCATCGCTGCGCTCGATCGTGACGTCCAACCCGAAGCCCTGGACCGCGACGAGCACCTCGTCGTGCAGCGCGGCGCCGCCTGCGACCTCGTCAGGACCCGCGACCAGCACACCCAATGTCAGTCGGGAGCGAATGACAACCTGTTCGACGTTGAGAAGCTCGACCTTGTGCCGTGACAGAACCTCGAAAAGCGCCGAGGTCACGCCTGGTTGATCGGGTCCGGTGACGGTGATCAGAACCGACACCTTCGGCATGTTCACCCCGGGTAGCCCTGCAATACCGTCAGGTGCGGACGTTCTCGTGGTCCAGCCTCGTCACGTCGCCATCGTCTGGCCCGTGCGCTCGACCCACGTGCGCCTCGGCGCGCATCCGATCCACCATGTGCGGATAGTGCAACTCGAATGCGGGCCGCTCCGAACGGATTCGGGGCAATTCGGTGAAGTTGTGCCGTGGCGGCGGGCAACTGGTGGCCCATTCCAGCGAGTTGCCATAGCCCCACGGATCGTCGACCGTGACCGGCTCGCCGTAGCGCCAGCTCTTGAACACGTTCCACACGAACGGAATCGTCGAGACGCCAAGGATGAAGGCGCCGATAGTCGAGATGACGTTGAGCGTGGTGAAGCCGTCCGACGGCAGGTAATCGGCGTAGCGGCGCGGCATGCCCTCGTCACCCAGCCAGTGCTGCACCAGGAAGGTGGTGTGGAAGCCGATGAACGTCAGCCAGAAGTGCAACTTGCCCAGGCGCTCGTCGAGCAATCGGCCCGTCATCTTCGGGAACCAGAAGTAGATACCCGCGTAGGTCGCGAACACGATCGTGCCGAAGAGCACGTAGTGGAAGTGCGCCACCACGAAGTAGGAGTCCGTGACGTGGAAGTCGATGGGCGGGCTGGCCAGCAGGACACCCGAAAGACCACCGAGGAGGAAGGTGACGAGGAAGCCCACCGAGAAGAGCATCGGTGTTTCGAATGTCAACTGGCCTTTCCACATCGTGCCTATCCAGTTGAAGAATTTGATACCGGTCGGCACTGCGATGAGGAACGTCATGAAGCTGAAGAACGGGAGCAGCACCGCGCCCGTCGCGTACATGTGGTGCGCCCACACCGCCACCGACAGCGCGGCGATCGACAGCGTCGCGTAGATCAGCGTCGTGTAACCGAAGATCGGCTTGCGGCTGAAGACGGGGAAGATCTCGCTCACGATGCCGAAGAACGGCAGCGCGATGATGTACACCTCGGGGTGACCGAAGAACCAGAACAGGTGCTGCCACAACAACACACCGCCGTTGGCCGGATCGTAGACGTGCGCACCGAGATGGCGGTCTGCAGCCAGGCCGAACAACGCGGCGGTCAGGATGGGGAAGGCCAGCAGCACCAGGATCGACGTCACCAGGATGTTCCAGGTGAAGATCGGCATCCGGAACATGGTCATGCCCGGTGCACGCATGCAGACGACGGTGGTGATCATGTTGACGCCACCGAGGATGGTGCCGAGACCACCGACGGCCAGGCCCATGATCCACAGGTCGCCACCCGCGCCGGGCGAGTGAATCGCGTCGGTCAGCGGTGAATACGCGGTCCACCCGAAGTCGGCGGCGCCGCCCGGGGTGATGAAACCGGCGATCGCGATCATCGCGCCGAACAGGAACAGCCAGAACGAGAACGCGTTGAGCCGCGGGAACGCCACGTCGGGCGCGCCGATCTGCAGAGGAAGCACCAAGTTCGCGAACCCGAACACGATCGGGGTCGCGTAGAACAGCAGCATCACCGTTCCGTGCATGGTGAACAGCTGGTTGAACTGCTCGTTGGACAGGAACTGCAGCCCGGGCATCGCCAACTCGGTGCGCATGAACAGCGCCATCAGCCCACCGATGAAGAAGAAGATGAAGCAGGCGACGCAGTACATGATGCCGATCAGCTTGTGATCGGTCGTGGTGATCAGCTTGTAGACCAGGTTGCCCTTGGGGCCCATCCGAGCCGGGAACGGACGGCGAGCCTCGAGTTCTCCTATTGGGGGCGCTTCGGCTACCAACAGATCCTCCAAACATCCAGTCGGGAAATCCCGGCGGTCTTCACTGATGAATCCTAGCGCCCGGTGCGTCCGGAAGTCGTGGTGGTCCTACAAACTGTCGTAATTGATTCGCGATAGGCGCTGACCTGCCGCAAGCAGGCCAGATGTTACCGTCGGCGACGTGCTGATCAGCGGACCCCGCGCCGGCCTGCTGGCCTCCTCGGCGGCGATCGCGACAGCGCTCGCCATCACCGTCGTCACCGGCTGCGGATCGCTCGGCGGAGACGCTGCACCCACCGAGGGCGAACCATCGGTCATCACCAGCACCACGAGGATCGCGAGTGCGGGCGTCCTCGGTAATCAGCGCAGGCCAGACGAATCCTGCGCACCCGAACCCAGCCCCGTCGACCCCGGCCCACCCGACCGGCCGGTCCGCCATGCCGCAGGGGAAACCGAGGTCCGTGCGGATCCGCAGCGCATCGTCGTGCTCTCCGGTGACCAGCTCGACACGCTGTGCGCGCTCGGCCTGCAGTCGCAGGTGGTGGCCGCCGCGCTTCCCGACGGCTCCAGCACCCAACCGTCCTACCTCGGCCAGGTCATCCACGATGTGCCCGGAGCCGGCAGCCGCAGTGCACCCGACATCGACGCGATCAAGGCGGCAACCCCCGATCTGATCCTCGGCTCTGAGGCCCTGACGCCAGAGGATTTCGGCGAGCTGTCAGCGATCGCGCCGACGGTGTTCACCGGCGCGCCCGGCGCCGCATGGCAGGACAACACGCGGACTGTTGGCGCGGCGACCGGCCGGCTCGACGCGGCCAACGCAATGATCGACGGCTTCGAGCGGGCCGCCGACAAGACCGGCGCCGAGAACGACGCCACCCACTTTCAGGCGTCGGTCGTGCAGTTGACCGACACCACGATGCGGGTCTTCGGTCCAGCGAACTTCCCCGGCAGCGTGCTGGCCGCCGTCGGCGTGGATCGCCCTGCAGCGCAACGGTTTACCGACAAGCCTTATGTCGAGATCGGCATCACCGACACCGACTTGGAGAACTCGCCCGATTTTTCGGCGGCCGACGGCGACATCGTCTACGTCTCGTTCGACTCCCCCGCGGCCAAAGACCGTGCGCCCCGCGTCATGGGAAGCGACGCATGGAAGAAGCTGTCCGCCAATCGCGACAACCGGATCTTCGCGGTCAACAATGAGGTGTGGCAGACCGGCGAAGGCATCGTTGCCGCCCGCGGAATACTGGCCGACCTCCCGTGGATCAACGCCCCGATCAATTAGCGTGGCGCAGATGTTCCACATCTTGAAATCCACCTACCTGCAACCGCCCGACGTCGTCAACCAAACCCGACCCGCTCACCTGGAATGGCTTAAGGGCGAGGTCGCCGCCGGCCGTATCGTGCTGGCGGGTCGCCTGGATGACGAGTCCGGCGCAATCCTCGTCACGGGCGATATCAGCGCAGACGAGGCGCAGGACGTCGTCGACCGCGACCCCTACACGTCCGCCGCGGTGGCCAATTACGAGCGGCTGTCGTTCAACGGTGCCTTCCGCGCCCCAGGACTCTAGGAACTAACTCACAGTTTCACCGGGAAGAACGCGGTGCGTTCGACCGTTCACCTAGGTGAGGCCGCATCGTCGCGGCGAATTGCCAGTTGCCAAAATTCCTAGGTAGAAGGCCGTCTTATGACCACCGTTTCTGCATATGCCGCCCCGTCGGCGACCGCGCCGCTGACCGAGACCACGATCACCCGTCGCGACGTCGGGCCGCACGATGTGTCGTTCGAGATCCACTTCGCGGGAATCTGCCACTCCGACATCCACACCGTCAGAGGTGAGTGGGGTGACATCCAGTATCCGTTGGTGCCCGGGCACGAAATTGCGGGCATTGTCACCGAGGTCGGCTCCGAGGTCAGCAAGTTCAAGGTGGGCGATCGGGTCGGCGTCGGCTGCTTCGTCGACAGTTGTCGGGAATGCGCCCAGTGCCGAGCAGGCGAGGAGCAGTACTGCACCAACCCTGGAATGGTGGGCACCTATGGCGGCGTCGGCCGTGACGGCGAGCCAACCCAGGGCGGCTACAGCGGCGCGATCGTCGTCGACGAGAACTATGTGTTGAACATCCCCGACAGCCTGCCGCTGGACGCTGCCGCACCGCTGCTGTGCGCAGGCATCACCCTGTATTCGCCTCTGCGGCATTGGAATGCAGGGCCCGACACGAGTGTGGCGGTGGTCGGCCTCGGCGGTTTGGGCCACATGGGCGTCAAGCTCGCCCATGCGATGGGTGCGAAGGTGACCGTCCTGAGCCAGTCGTTGAAGAAAATGGAGGACGGCCTGCGGCTGGGCGCCGACGAGTACTACGCCACCTCCGACCCGGCGACGTTCGAGACACTTGCCGACTCGTTCGACCTGATCTTGAACACCGTCTCGGCCAACCTCGACCTGAATGCCTATCTGGGCCTGCTGAAGACCGACGGCACGCTGGTCGAGCTAGGAATGCCGGAGCATCCGATGTCGGTCATCGCACCGGCTCTGGTCAGGGGGCGACGCCGCCTGGCGGGTTCGATGATCGGCGGCATTGCCGAAACGCAGGAAATGCTGGATTTCTGCGCCGAGCATGACGTTCGACCCGAAATCGAGGTCATCACACCGGATTACATCAACGAGGCATATCAGCGGGTGCTGTCCAGCGATGTGCGCTACCGCTTCGTGATCAATACGGAGTCGCTGCGCGGCTAGCCCTCGGCGTCAGCCCGGACGAGCGCACGCGGCGGCCAAGGACGTCCGCTTCAGGTTGACGTAACGTACGCCGTCGGCCGAGCGAAAATCATTCATGACGTCCAGGCCTATAACTCCACGCCTTCTCCACCTCGCGGCCGCCGCCGCACTCGCCGTGACACTCGTCATTGCCCCGGCAGCAATGCCCGTTCCCGGTGCGACGCTGATCCCGGTGGCATCGGCCCAGTGCCCCGATGCCGAAGTGGTTTTCGCTCGCGGCCGACAAGAACCACCCGGCGTCGGCGCAGTCGGAGATGTGCTCGTCAACGCGCTGCGCTCCAAGACGGCCAAGTCGATCGGGGTCTACGGAGTCAACTACGTCGCCGACACCGACGCCGCGGCCGGCGCCACCGATATGCGCGTCCACGTTCAATCCATGGCGAAAAGCTGCCCGAACACTCGCATAGTGCTCGGCGGCTACTCGCTGGGCGCCACCGCGGCTGACCTCATGACCAGGGCGAACAGACTGTCGTCGAGTGAGAGGCAGCACGTTGCAGCGGTCGTGTTATTCGGCAACGGCGCCAGGCGGCTCGGCCCGGCACCGGCCTATGCCGATAGGACGATCGACCAGTGCGCGGACGGCGACCCCATCTGTGGGAGAGGCTTCAACTGGGACTCCCATCTGCAGCCCTCATACATCGGCTCCGGGCTGGTGGACCAGGCCGCCGGCTACATCGCAGGCATGCTCTAGAAGTCCCAGTCCTCGTCTTCGGTGTTGACGGCCTTGCCGATGACGTAGCTGGAGCCCGAGCCGGAGAAGAAGTCGTGGTTCTCGTCGGCGTTCGGTGACAACGCGGACAGGATCGCCGGGTTGACATCGGTCTCGTCGCGGGGGAACAACGCCTCATAGCCGAGGTTCATCAACGCCTTGTTGGCGTTGTAGCGCAGGAACTTCTTGACGTCCTCGGTCAGGCCCACCCCGTCGTAGAGATCCTGGGTGTACTCGACCTCGTTGTCGTAGAGCTCGAAGAGCAGCTCGTAGGTGTAGTCCTTGAGTTCGGCCTGCGTCGCGGCGTCCGTCATCGCCAGCCCGCGCTGGTACTTGTAGCCGATGTAGTAGCCGTGCACGGCCTCGTCGCGAATGATCAGCCGGATCATGTCGGCGGTATTGGTCAGCTTGGCCCGACTCGACCAGTACATCGGCAGATAGAAGCCCGAGTAGAACAGGAAGCTCTCCAGCAAGGTGGAGGCGACCTTGCGCTTCAGCGGCTCGTCACCCTTGTAGTACTGCATGACGATCTCCGCCTTGCGCTGCAGGTTCGGGTTCTCCTCCGACCAGCGGAACGCATCGTCGATGTCGGCGGTCGAGCACAGCGTCGAGAAGATGTTGCTGTAACTGCGCGCATGCACCGACTCCATGAACGCGATGTTGGTGTAAACGGCTTCCTCGTGCGGCGTCAGCGCATCGGGGATCAGGCTGACCGCGCCGACGGTGCCCTGAATGGTGTCCAGCAGCGTCAAGCCGGTGAACACGCGCATCGTGAGCTGCTTCTCGTGGTCGTTGAGCGTGCCCCAGGACGGGATGTCGTTGGACACCGGCACCTTCTCCGGCAGCCAGAAATTGCCCGTCAGCCGATCCCAGACCTCGGCGTCCTTCTCGTCCTGCACGCGGTTCCAGTTGATGGCCGAGACCCGGTCAATCAGTTTCACGCCATCGCTCACAAGAACCCCACTTCACCTGGTCTTCTATGACTTGGCTATAGAGCTGCTATAGCGCCCTCAACACTACAACTGGGGTCCGACGAAGCAGCGCTATACGAGATGTTGTGTTTGGCGTGTCGCGCAAACTAGACAGCTACGCGGCTGCTCGCCTTGAGGAAGTTGTACTCGGACGCGTCGAACCTGCGGGTCGCCAGCCAGTACTGCCATGTCATCCCGCTCCATAGCGTGCGGTTGACGCCGTGCTCGTCCATGTACCAGCTGCTGCACCCGCCGGTGTTGAAGACCGTGCCGGCGAGGTCGTGCTGCAGCTCCCTGTTGTACGCGTCCTGGGCGGCGCGGGTCGGCGCCAGCGCCTGAGCGCCCTTCTTGTCGACAGCGGCGATCGCGTGGGCGGCGTAGCGAATCTGGGACTCGATCATGAACACCACGGAGTTGTGGCCCAGCGCGGTGTTCGGGCCGAGCAGGAAGAACAAATTCGGCATGTCGGCGATCGTGATACCGCGCAGGGCAGCCATCCCCTCACGGTTCCACCGGTCGATCAGGTCTTCGCCGTCGTAGCCCTTGATGTCGACATAGGTGTAGGAATCGGTGACATGGAAGCCGGTGGCGCACACCACGACATCGGCCTCGCGCTCGGTGCCGTCAGCAGCGACGATGCCGGTGGGGGGTGAACCGTGCGATGCCATCGGTGATGACCTCGGTCTTCGGATTCGCGATGCCGCGGTAGTAGCTGTCGGAGTTCAGGATCCGTTTGCAACCGGCCTTGTAATTCGGGACCAGCTTCTTGCGCAGCTCCCGATCCTTGATCGACCGGTTGATGTTCCACTTGCCCGCCAGCTCACCGAGTTTGAGCAGGCGCGGTTGTTTGGTCATCGCGAATCCGACGACCTCGTGCAGCCAGTAAATTCCCGCCCGCATCGCCGCGCGCGTGCCCGGCACGTAGGTGAACGTCTTCCGCATCCACTCCGGGATCGGGTTGTTGGGTCGCGGCATCACCCATGCCGGGGTGCGCTGGTAAAGCTGAAGCTCCGCAACGTCTTTCACGATCTCGGGCACGATCTGGATGGCGCTCGCCCCGGTACCGATCACCGCGACGCGCTTTCCGGTCAGATCGACGCTGTGATCCCACTCCGCGGAATGGAACACCGCGCCCTTGAACTCGTCGAGCCCTTCGAACTCCGGGATCAGCGGGATGTGCAGTCCCCCTGCGCCGGAGATGAGGAACTGCGCGACGAACTCGCGGCCGTCTTTCGTAAAGGCGTGCCAACGCATTTCGTCGTTGTCCCAGTGCGCCCGGTCGACGTGTGAGTTGAACTGGATGTAGCGTCGCAGCCCGTACTTCGCCGTCACTCCCTGCAGGTAATCCTGGATTTCCGGCTGGAACGACCACATGTGCGTCCAGTCGGGCTTGGGCTCGAACGAGAACGAGTACATGTGCGAGGGGATGTCGCAGGCGCAACCGGGATAGGTGTTGTCGCGCCAGGTGCCGCCGATGTCGTCGGCCTTCTCCAGAATCACGAAGTCGACGTTCTGTTGCTGCAGCGCGATGCCCATCCCGAGCCCGGAGAACCCCGAGCCGATGATGAGTGCGCGGGTGTGCACCGGTTTGGCGACCGTGGTCTCGGGCGCGTGCTCGACAACCGTCATGATTCGATCTCCCCTGGCTTCGTTGTGGGCCCATTTCCTGGGAACGCCGGTACCGGATACTTTAGTCAGTGTCCGCATTGCGGCCCAGGGTGTCAACGCACGGGACAGGCCAGGAGTTGCGCCGGGCGGCTAGGCGTGGGCCAAATCAGGCGACTGGTTGCTGACGACGGACAGCGGTGTGGATCGGCTGATCGGTATCGATCTGGATGCTCAGCAGTTCGGCAGTCCCGTTGATGGCGCCCACCATGATCGTCGTCATATGTGCGATGAACTTGTCCGCAGGCATCCGCCGGGGGCTGTCGTCGTCGGCGCCCAGCCACCAGTCCGTCGCCGACGCCGCGGTCCCGAAGATCGCGAACGCCGCCAGTTCGAACGCTTCCGGTTCCGGCGCGAGGTCTTCGAGTTGGGTGCTGATCATGTCGGCGATGGCGAGGGTGATCTCGCTGCCCTTATTGACGGTCGTCATCGCCGCCGCGGACTGGTCGGCGAACCGACCCTGCAGCAGGAACCGCACCACGTTCGGATGCTGATTGACGAGCTCCACATAGTGCTCGACACCGCGGCCGACGATCTGGCGCGCGGAGTCGGTCTGGACGTTGACCGACGGGATGATCGCCGCCCACAACATGTCGCGCATCCGCTGACCGATCTCGGAGAACATGTCGGACTTGTCGGCGAAGTGTCGGTAGATCTTGGGCTTGGCGGTTCCGGCCTCTTCGGCGATCTCACGCACGCTGACATTGGGGCCCAGACGGTCGATTGCACGGAAGGCAGCGTCGACGATTTCCGAGCGCACCTTCTTGCGATGCTCGCGCCAGCGCTCACTCCGGGCGTCCACCTTGACACCCGGCTCAGCGCTGGAATGTGTTCTGGACCCTCGTCGCACCCGATCACTGTACCGCCCGGACACCGCTGACCTGCTCAGACCAGAGCTGGTCCGCAATGATTACCGATGTATTAGGGCATTTCTCTCAATGAGAGGGGTGGCCCCAGTTTGGGTACTATCTCTGCGACAGCTGATCGGAGAGACGAGGACGATGACGCAGCGATACGACCTGATCATTGCAGGTGGCGGGCCTTCTGGCGCCGCGGCCGCGTGGCAGGCCGCGCAGACGGGCGCCAAGGTAGTTGTCCTGGACAAGGCCGAATTCCCCCGCGCCAAACCCTGCGGCGACGGGCTCACCGCACGGGCCGTCAGCTACCTGCAAAAGATGGGCCTGGCCGACGAGGTGGCCACCTACCACCGGGTCAATCGGGTGACGGTGTTCAGCCCCTCGCAGTGGGAACTGTCCTTCCCCAAGCGCCCCGGCATGCCCGACCACGGGCACACCGTCAGTCGCGAGCACCTGGACACCGTGTTGCTCAAGCACGCGGAGTCGGCAGGCGCTGAGGTCCGCCAGAGCGCCGAGGTGACGGGCCCCGAGCTCGACGCCAGCGGCCGCGTCGTCGGCGTGACGCTCAAAGGTGGCGAGAAGGTGTACGGCGACGCCGTCATCGCGGCCGACGGCGCGTACTCCCCGATCAAGCGAGCGTTGAAGATCGACTCCGAGTACAACGGCTACCAAGCCATTGCGATCCGGTCTGAGATGCACGCCAACCGGGCGGACTCCGACAGTCTCGACATCTACCTGAAGCTGGCTTTCGAGGGCGACCAGTTACCCGGCTATGGCTGGGTGTTCCCGATGGGCAACGGGATTTTCAACATCGGCCTCGGCTATGTGAACAGCTACAAGAACTGGCAGTCGATCAACGCCACCCAATTCCTCGGCGAGTTCCTGCGCACGCTGCCTGCCGACTGGGAACTGCCGCCGATCGAGGAACTGAAGAAGAACAAGAGCGTGCGGGCGTGGCGGCTGCCGATGGGCTTCACCGCATGGCCGCCGTGGCGGCCCGGCGTCCTGTTCACCGGCGACTCGCTGGGTGCAGGCAAGCCCGCGTCCGGTGCAGGTATCTCCAAGGCGCTCGAAAGCGGTCTCGCCGCAGGCGAATGCGCGATCGCGGCGCTGCAGAACGGCGGCCCCGACGACTTCACCAACTACGCCCAGCGCATGGAGGAGGCGTGGGGTCGCGAGTACCGCCGCGGCCGCTACTTCCACAAGCTGCTTGGACAGCCGCGACTGGCCAATGCCGGGGTGAAGCTCATCGACAACGCCGCGTTCCGCGACCGGATGCTCAAGGCGCTGTACAAGAAGGCCCAAGGGCCGCAGCACACCATCAAGAAGTAGGTCTGCCGAGTGTCCAGTTATGCCACGCATTTTCGCGGTTGGCGTGGGACAAGTGGCCAGTCGCCGCCTAGGGTCTAGCGACGACCGCGCTCTGCCCGGCCCGGCTTACGCGTGACCTTTCCCGCGGCGGCGCGGGCGGCCTGCTTGGCGAGGGTCTTCTCCCGCGCGGTGCGTTTCGGTACCGGCTGCGCCTGCGCGCGCGACGAACCAGCTTTGCGGCCCCGCACAATCCCGATGAACTCCTCGATCAGTGCGGACTGCGGTCCATCCGCGACGGCGAGCGCGACCGGGCAGGTGGGCGCGTCGGCGATCGGGCGATACGTGAGGTCCTTTCGGTGATGCAGCCGCGCCAGCGACTGCGGGACGATGAGCACGCCGACCCCCGCTGCGACGAGTTCCATTGCGCTCTCGGTGGTTTCGGGCCGGTGTTCGACTGGCACGCCGGGAGCACCCGCCCAGTCGACGACGTGGTCGAGTGGCAGCAGTATCGGCTCGTCCTCGAGGTCCGCGGCGGTGAGCTCGTCGGCTGCACTGAGGATGTGGTCGGTCGGCACCACGGCCACTGTGGTTTCTTCGTACAGCGGGATGACGGCCAGTCCAGACGTGTCAGCCGGCAGCCGGAGCACGACAACGTCGACCACGCCGGTTCGCACTTCGGCGGCCGCATTCGCCGCGGTGACGGCGCGCAACCGCAGCGGAACGTCGGGGTGCCGCTCCGCCCAGATTCGAGCCCACTTTGCGGGCGTCCCCCCGGGGACGTAACCGAGGGTGAGCGAGGGCAGCGAGGGCGAAGCCACCGCATCAGGTTACCGATACGCTTGTGCCATGAGCAGGCCGAACGCGCAGTCCATGAAACCCGCCACGGCGGCGAAGAAGCTGGACGTGTACCTGCCCGCGACGCCCGCGGCGTTTCAGGACAACCCGATCACCCGTACCGAGCTTGCCGCCCTGCAGGCGGATCCGCCCCAGTGGCTTGAGGATCTTCGAAAGAACGGGCCCCATCCGAAGAACCTCGTCGCAGCCAAGCTGGGCGTCTCGATCGCCGGCCTCAAGCGGGGCGGCGTCGTGGAGGCGCTGACCACCGAGCAGATCAATGCGTTGATCGAGGAGAAACCGCCTTGGCTGATCGCCGAACGCGACAGCTACCAAGCGGCGCTGAGCGAGCAGCGACGCGTCAAAGCGCTACGTGCGGAAAAGGTCCGCGGGAACTGAGCTGCCGTAGGCGCACTCTGGTTTAGCGCGCGACCACCGTCAGCAGCAGGACCGAGTCCGCCAGCGCGGCGACGTTGTGCCGCTCGTCCGGGATCACTAGATAGTCCCCCGTGACACCCTCGACGTTCGCGGTTGCGGTTGCGAGTCGAATGCGACCGCGCAGCACCAACAGTGTTGCCTCGCCTGGACTTTCGTGATCATCGAGCCCGTGCCCCTTGGCCAGCGCCAGGATCGTCTGGCGAAGCGCGTGTTCGCGACCACCGTAGATCGTGTGCGCGGCCCGACCAGCCCGCGCGGCGGTGGCGACGGCGACCTGTTCGTCACCGATCTCTGACAACGAAATTGCGTCCACGGGATTCACCATTCTTCCGGTGCGGAGTCGGGACTCAGGTGCCGGGACGCAGCACCAAACTGACTTCGCAAGATCCTGCGCGCGGGTCCGGGGTGACCGCAGCGCGATAGTGAGCGCCGATTGCATCGGCATTGAGGTCGATCACTTCTTGGATCAGACCCTGTTGGATGCCGCGGACCACCTCGGGGGCCGTCGCCGCGACCTCGGCCAGCGGGCAGGTGCAGATCTGAACTGTCACCTCGCCGAAGGAGTCGAGCACCGAGCGCACCTGAAAACCCAACTCGCCCAGTGTCGCGACCACCAGATCGGCGATCGTCGTCTGGTCTCGCCTGCGCGCCAGCCGAACTCGGTGTGCCAGATCCGCACCGATGCGCAAGGCTCGTTGCTCGCGCTCCCCCGCTGACCCGCCGAGATGCGCGGCGAACAGCGCCACGATGTCCGCATAGTCCAGTTTCGGGGCCACCTCGTAGGTGAGCCTCGGACGTCCAGCACGCCCCGCTTTCGTTCCGCCACCGCGCCGGACGTATCCCTGGTCTTCCAGCGCCGTCAGATGGAACCGCGCTGTGGTGACGTGGATCTGCAGTGTGTCGGCGACATGTTGCGCATCGACTGGCCCCGGCGCACGCTGCAGCAGACCGAGCACCTTGCGACGCTGCTGCCCGGCCGCGCGTTCCGACTGTGAGTCGAGATCGTCGTGCTGCACTGCCACACCCCGACTCTGTCACGACACCGGCACGACGCCGACCGCCGAGACCGCGGTCAGCGAGCGCCGATACCGGTGAAAGGTGCGCCGCATACCGATGACGCGACGTCGGGCGGCGCCACGCACGGCGATGTTCTTGACGATCCGCAACGCACCGACGAATCCTTCGTCGGCCAGCACGCGGGCCGGATTCAGCAGGGCCATGGGCGCGTAGTCGACTCTGACGTCCTCGAAGCCGGCATCGGTCAACAACTGCACCCATTCGGCGGCGGTGAGTGGACGGGCGTTGACCTTGATGGACCGCGCCAGGTCGCGCCGGATGTCGTCCTTGGTCTCCTGGGACATCGAGTCCGGCGTGAGGCCCAATTCGTGGATCACGTAGCGGCCGCCGGGGCGCAGGACGCGGAACGCTTCGGCGATGATCGCGCGTTTGGCTTTGTCTCCCTGCATGGTCAGCATCGCTTCGCCGACAACGACGTCGGCACTGGCGGTTGGCAGTCCGGTCACCGCGGCGTCGGCGACGACGACCAGGCCCTGGACGGGTTTCACGACTTCGCGTACGGCTTCGGTCGCCGCGGCCGTGTCGTCGACTCCGACGTAGGACCGTGGGTGCAACGCGACGATGTCGCGGGCGGTGCGGCCCAGACCCGGGCCCAGTTCCACCACATCGGCGCCACCGATTCCGGCGGCGGCGAGCATCCGCGTGGTCATCTCGAGGCCACCGGGACGCAGCACTCGCTTGCCGAGGCGGGCCAATAGCCAGTGCCCCGGCAAGTCGGCATCGGACCGCTCGGCGAGCGGAAGAGCTTCTCTGCCTGTCATGGCCGCAACGCCTCTCAACATATGCCGGTTCCTATTTAAAGGATACTTTTCCGGTTAATGTAGACGTGGGGCCACGCCGCGGCAAGACTCACCTCAACGGCGACGCACCGAGTGGCAAGTCATACGACGGAGTTTGGCTTCGATCTAGCGGGCTACAGCATGCAGCTGACGCAGCCCTCCACCTCAGTGCCCTCCAGCGCCATTTGGCGTAGCCGGATGTAGTAGAGCGTCTTGATCCCCTTGCGCCACGCGTAGATCTGCGCCTTGTTGACGTCACGGGTGGTCGCGGTGTCCTTGAAGAACAGCGTCAGACTCAGCCCCTGGTCGACATGCTGGGTCGCCGCGGCGTACGTGTCGATGATCTTCTCGTAGCCGATCTCGTAGGCGTCCTCGTAGTACTCGAGGTTGTCGTTCGTCAGATAGGGCGCCGGGTAGTAGACGCGGCCGATCTTGCCTTCCTTGCGGATCTCGATCCTGCTCGCCACCGGGTGGATGGAGCTCGTCGAGTTGTTGATGTAGCTGATCGACCCGGTCGGCGGAACGGCCTGCAGGTTCTGGTTGTAGATGCCGTCCTTCTGCACCGACACCTTGAGTCGCGTCCAGTCCTCTTGCGTCGGAATCCGAATGCCGGCGTTCTCGAAGAGTTGCTTCACCCGGTCGGTCTTGGGCTCCCACGCCTGCTCGGTGTACTTGTCGAAGAACTCACCCGACGCGTACTTCGACTTCTCGAAACCCTTGAAGTGCGAGCCACGTTCGATCGCGATACGGTTCGATGCCCGCAGCGCGTGATACAGCACGGTATAGAAGTAGATGTTGGTGAAGTCCACACCCTCTTCGGAGCCGTAGTGGACCCGCTCCCGCGCCAGGTACCCGTGCAGGTTCATCTGCCCCAGGCCGATCGCGTGCGAATCGTTGTTGCCCTGCTCGATCGACGGCACCGACCAGATGTGCGTCTGATCGGAAACGGCCGTCAACGCGCGGATGGCCACCTCGATGCTCTGCGCGAAGTCCGGCGAGTCCATCGTCTTGGCAATGTTCAGCGAACCGAGGTTGCACGAGATGTCCTTGCCCACTTGGGAGTAGGTCAAGTCCTCGTTGAACACCGACGGCGTGGACACCTGCAGGATCTCCGAGCACAGGTTGCTGTGGGTGATCTTGCCGTCGATCGGGTTGGCACGGTTCACCGTGTCCTCGTACATGATGTACGGGTAGCCCGACTCGAACTGCAGCTCGGCCAACGTCTGGAAGAATTCACGCGCCTTGATCTTCGTCTTGCGAATGCGCGCGTCGTCGACCATTTCGTAGTACTTCTCGGTGACCGAGATATCGGCGAACGGCACACCGTAGACACGCTCGACGTCGTACGGCGAGAACAGATACATGTCCTCGTTCTTCTTGGCCAGCTCGAACGTGATGTCAGGGATCACCACACCCAACGACAGCGTCTTGATGCGGATCTTCTCGTCGGCGTTCTCCCGCTTGGTGTCCAGGAAGCGGTAGATGTCGGGGTGATGGGCGTGCAGGTACACCGCACCGGCACCCTGCCGCGCACCCAGCTGATTGGCGTAGGAGAACGAGTCCTCCAGCAGCTTCATGATGGGGATGACGCCCGAGCTCTGATTCTCGATGTTCTTGATCGGCGCGCCGTGCTCACGAATGTTGGTCAGCAGCAAGGCAACCCCGCCACCGCGCTTTGACAGCTGCAACGCCGAGTTGATTGAGCGACCGATGGACTCCATGTTGTCCTCGATGCGCAGCAAGAAGCAGCTCACCGGTTCGCCGCGCTGTTTCTTGCCCGAGTTCAGGAACGTCGGGGTGGCCGGCTGGAACCGGCCGTCGATGATCTCGTCGACAAGCTTCTCGGCCAGTCCGGTGTCACCGGAGGCCAGAGTCAGCGCCACCATGACCACTCGGTCCTCGAAGCGCTCCAGGTAACGCTTACCGTCAAAGGTTTTCAGCGTGTAGCTGGTGTAGTACTTGAATGCGCCAAGGAACGTGGGGAAACGGAACTTCTTGGCATAGGCGCGACTGATGAGCGTCTTGACGAAGTTGCGCGAGTATTGGTCGAGAACCTCGCGCTCGTAATAGTTCTCCTTGATCAGGTAGTCGAGCTTCTCGTCCTGATCGTGGAAGAACACGGTGTTCTGGTTGACGTGCTCCAGGAAGTACTGATGCGCTGCTTCGCGATCCTTGTCGAACTGAATCTTGCCATCGGCGTCATACAGATTCAGCATCGCGTTGAGCGCGTGGTAATCCGTTTCGGCGGCGGCCGCCGAAGGGGTGACTACAGGCTCTGCAGCTGTGGCGGTTGGTGACACGTCCGGTCCTTCCAAAAGTCTTCTAAGCCCGCGCGGACGGCTTCCACGTCGTCGGGGGTTCCCATTAGTTCGAAGCGATACAGGTACGGAACGCCGCACTTGCGCGAGATCACTTCACCCGCGTAGGCGAATTCGGCACCGAAGTTGTTGTTGCCCGCTGCGATGACGCCGCGGATCAGCGACCGGTTGTGTTCGTTGTTCAAGAAGGCGATGACCTGTTTGGGGACGTAGCCGCCGTCGTTGATATCCGGCGTGGAGCGCCCACCACCGTAGGTGGGCAGCACCAGCACATAGGGTTCGTCGACCTCGATGCGGCCGTGCAGCGGAATCCGGGTGGCGGGCAAACCCAGCTTCATGACGAAGCGGTGGGTGTTCTCGGACACGCTGGAGAAGTAAACGAGGTTGCTCATTCGTCTTCTCCTCTCCGCTGTCTGGATACCTCTACGCCGTGGCCGCGACCGCGCCGAGCGCCTTGATGCGATCGGGCCGGAATCCGGACCAGTGGTCGTTGCCGGCCACCACGACCGGAGCCTGCAGGTAACCGAGCGCCATGACATAGTCACGGGCCTCGGAGTCCAGGCTGATGTCGACCTTCTCGTAGGCGATGCCCTGCTTGTCCAGCGCCTTGTAGGTGGCGTTGCACTGCACGCATGCGGGCTTGGTGTACACGGTGATCGATGTGGGATTCATCTGCGGTACGGCTCCTCTGCGACCTGAGACTGGCAACTGATCTGGTACTGCTTTTCACTGAAGTTCAGCGGCCCGACGACCCTCATAATTCCTGCTGTACGGAGTCGTGGTCCGTGGAGTCTGTGAGCCGACGCCGGCGGATTTCTGGACTCCGGCCGACCCGTGGAGGCTTTGAAACTGTGGGGGTCTGTCGGTGTTCGAAACACTACACCTGGTGTCCGACATTGCGAAGAGATACCAGATGTTCTGAATAACAATCTTGAAATTCCCTGGTCGTAAGCGTTTGGCGAGTGGGGCCGTCGGCGTGTCGCACATCACATCCTGGGGTGTGTCGCGCCTGATGCCTGGTTCGCCCAGGTCTACCACCCGCCACCGACAAACCTCGTCGCCGCCAACTGTCACAGTGACATAACAGCAAAGCCTTGGAGCGGTTACGAAAGCCGCCCGGCGGCGTCGGCGTCGCGCCTGCCCCGCAACATCCCTTCGCTGTTGCGCTCGGCAAGCGCGGTGATCGACATGCCTCCAACGGAACTGCGACCATCACGCCCATCCCGCGCGCAGGTACCAAACGCTGCGCGTACGCAGAGCGACGCAGGCGCAGCATCTACCGCGACGTCAGCCCGCCGCTCCAGGCGCTAGCCGACTTCGGTGACCAGCTTGCCCACGATGTCGCGCAGCTGCGCGGCAACCTCAGCGTTCTCGCGGGGGTGCTTGCCGTCAAAGACGGTGGACCGCAACGAAAGACTCAAGTCGTCGACCACTCGCGGCCCCGCGATGCCAAAAGACTTACGCGTTTCGTCGTGGGCCCACACTCCGCCGTACTGACCGAGGGCAGCGCCGATAACCGCCATCGGCTTACCCTTCAGGTCGCTGTTGCCGAACGGCCGCGACAACCAGTCGATCGCATTCTTCAACACGCCAGGAATGCTGCCGTTGTACTCCGGTGTGATCACCAGCGCGGCGTCGGCTTCGGCCGCGGCCTCGCGCAACGCCACGACCGGCTCGGCAACGTCGGCGTTGTCGATGTCCTCGTTGTAGAACGGCAACTCCCCCAGCCGGTCGAATAACGTCAGACTCGCTCCGTCCGGAGCCGTTTCGATCGCCAGCTCGGCGAGCTGACGGTTGATCGACGCGGCGCGCAGGCTGCCCACCAGTACCAGCACCTTGATGTCGGACACGTGCTATTCCTTTCGATCGGCCTATGGATCCTCGCACTATGTAACCGGACCTTGGTCCGAATTCATCCCTCTGAATTAAAGTGGTGACATGCCCCCGCATGCGCTGCCGATTTCGGATGAAGCGCCGCAAGAGCGGGGCGACGCCGCACGCAACCGCACCTTATTGCTCGAGGCTGCGCGCCGGTTGATCACCGAACGCGGCGCCGACGCCGTCACGACCGACGATATTGCCGTCGCGGCGGGTGTGGGTAAGGGCACATTGTTTCGCCGGTTCGGCAGCCGTGCAGGACTGATGATCGTTCTGCTCGACGAGGACGAGAAAGTCCAGCAGCAGGCCTTCCTCTTCGGACCGCCACCGCTCGGCCCGGGTGCTCCGCCGCTGGAACGGCTGCTCGCATACGGCCGCTCTCGGCTGAAGTTCGTCATGGCCCATCAGGCGCTGCTGTCGGATGCCAACCGTGACCCCCAGATGCGTTTCAACGCTCCGGCCACGCTGCACCATCGCCACGTCACGGTGCTGCTGGAAGACGCGTCCACCACGGGAGACCTCGACGCACAGGCCGCCGCGCTGCTCGCGCTGCTGGACGCCGACTACGTACACCACCAACTCACCGAGGGCGGTCAGACGCTCGAAACCCTTGGCGACGCGTGGGAGACGCTGGCGCGCAAGCTCTGCGGCACGTAACGCGATGAGTGGTCGCTGGGTTTTGCACGTCGACCTGGATCAATTCCAGGCCGCTGTCGAGGTGCGGCGAAACCCCGACCTCGCCGGACTGCCGATCATCGTCGGCGGCAACGGTGATCCGAACGAGCCCCGAAAGGTCGTCACCTGCGCGTCGTATCCGGCACGGGCGTTCGGCGTCCACGCAGGCATGCCACTTCGCACTGCGGCGCGCAAATGCCCCGACGCGACCTTTCTCCCGTTGGACACCGACGCCTACGACGAAGCCTCCGAAGAGGTGATGAGCCTGTTACGCGACTTCGGCCATCCGGTCGAGGTATGGGGCTGGGACGAGGCGTACGTCGGTGCCGATCTGAACGACACCGATGACGTCCTCCAATTAGCGGAACAGATTCGTGAAGTCGTGGGCGCGGGCACGGGATTGTCGTGTTCGGTCGGTATCAGCGACAACAAGCAGCGGGCCAAGGTGGCAACCGGTTTCGGCAAGCCCGCCGGGGTCTATGCCCTCACCGAGGACAACTGGATGGCGGTGATGGGTGACCGCGCCGTCGATGCGCTATGGGGCGTCGGCCCGAAGACGGCTAAAAAGCTTGCGGGCATGGGTATTACCACCGTCGCCGATCTGGCTTCCACCGACGCGCAACTGCTGACCTCGACGTTCGGCCCGACCACCGGTCTGTGGATTCTGCTGCTGGCGAAGGGGGGTGGCGACACCGAGGTCAGCGCCCAGCCGTGGGTTGCCCGCTCGCGCAGCCACGTGGTGACGTTCCCTCAGGACCTGACTGACCGCGCTGAAATGGACTCGGCCGTAGTCGAACTCGCTGATCAGACGCTCGCCGAGATCGTCGACCAGGGCCGTGTGGTCACCCGAGTGGCGGTCACAGTTCGCACCAAGACCTTCTTCACCCGCACCAAGATTCGTAAGCTGCCGTCGGCGGGCAACGACCAACAGATCATCGTCGCCACCGCACTGGATCTGCTGCACCAGTTCGAATTGGACCGACCTATCCGGCTGCTCGGGGTGCGATTGGAACTCGCCCCACCCGACGGCGGTTACTAGTTCCTGCTCGACGACTTCGGTCGCAGCGCACGAGTGAACAGCACGTTGACCTGGCGCATCGCCACGCTGTAGGGCCACCACATCGTCCTCTTGAACATGTACAGCGCCCGGATGTCCGGCGATGTGTAGATCAGGAACCGGTTGCGCCGAACGCCACGCAGTATCCGGTCGGCGACATGTTCGGGTGACACCGCGTGACCGCCGAACCGATCCGTCCACCGTTTGACGCTTGGGTCGTCGCGGTCCACGCCCGCGATCTGGATCGTCTGCACCAGCGGCGTTTTCACCGCGCCGGGCACGACGACCGACACCCCGATGCGGTGTCGCGCCAGGTCGAACCGCAATACCTCGGAGAGGCCACGCAACCCGTACTTGCTCGCGCTGTACGCGGCGTGCCAGGGCAACGCCACCAGACCGGCGGCCGAGGAGACGTTGACCAGATGTCCGCCCCTGCCTGCCGCGACCATCGGCGGGACGAATGACTCGATGACGTGGATCGGCCCCATCAGGTTGATGTCGATCATCGATTTCCAGTGCTGGTGCGTGAGAGTCGAGACCGTGCCCCAGGCAGACACACCCGCGATGTTCATCACCACATCCATCGCCTGGTGTTCGGCGTGAACGTCGGCGGCGAACTTGTCGACGGCGTCGTAGTCGGAGATGTCGAAAGCGCGGTGCACGTGGACCACCCCGCCCAGCGCCCGGGCATCGGCGACAGTCTTTTCCAGGCCCTCGGCATCGCGGTCGGTGAGAAACAGTTCGGCGCCCTCGGCAGCCAGCTTCAGCGCGGTCGACCGCCCGATACCGCTGGCGGCTCCGGTGAGAAGACAACGCTTGCCGGCGAAATCGTTTCCCGCAGAGAGGCCCGCCATGTCGCTGACACTACCTAGGCGTCTTCGGGTCCGATCCGCCCCACATCGCGTTCAGCCACAACTTCTCAACGATCTCGACGGCACGCGAGGGCTCCTGCCCGCGGCCGACGAACGTGCTGTCTTGCGTCAACGTCATGGTGGTCACCGCCGCCATCGTCCGCACGAGGGCCGGCAGGTCATCGGAGATCGGCCGTAACTCGGAGTCCTGCTCGAGAAGGGTGATCAGCTTGTCGATGATCCCGTCGTAGAAGTCGTCCATCATCTCGCGGATCTGCGCATCGGTGTTCCGGGCGACCGCGCACGCCGTCAGTACCGGGTCGTCGTTCGCGTACACGGCCGCGGCACTGCCGACCATCCGCTTGGCGAACACCGCAGGCGTCTCCCCCGGCTCGCGCGGCGCGAAGTGATGGGTCAGGCTGTCGAGAAGCTCATCCGCGTCGGCGAGGATCACCGCGAGCACTGCGTACTTCGAGTCGAAGTAGAAGTAGAAACCCGACCTCGCGACACCGGCGCGTTCACTGATGGTGCTGACGGACAAATCGGCGAACGATCGCTCATGCAGAAGTTCACGTACCGCGGTCACTATGGCATCGCGCTGTCGGTCCCCCCTGCTGCGACGGACCTCACGGGATGTGGACTCAGCGGTCATGGGTGTAGACCTTCGCACCGCGACACGCTCGATCCAAACTTGACATGCGTCAAGTCTGCCATTCAGGATGAGGATAGGAGTGACAACGCCCACAGTCAGGCCACAGTCACCTTTCGCTTGAGGAGCCCCGATGCCGACGACCATCTGATCCGCCCCGGTGTGTCCGGAGAGTTCTTCCGTTGGGAAGGATGGGCGCGTGGGAGCGAAGTCATCGAGGCGGTATCCGGAGGAACTGAAGGCGCGGGCGGTGCAGATGGTCGCCGATCTGCGCAGCGAGACGGTCTCGGAGTGGGAGGCGATGGGCCGGGTGGCTGACCTGCTGGGTGTTGGTACTGCGGAAACGGTGCGCAAATGGGTTCGCCAGGCCGAGATCGACGCCGGCTCGCGGGCGGGGCAGACCAGCGAGGAATCCGAGGTGCTGCGTAAGCTGCGTCGAGAGAACGCCGAACTCAAGCGCGCCAACGTTATCTTAGGCTTGGTCGACTGTTTGGTGGCGTGAGCTCGGTATTTGTGTCGTGGACGGTGTCCGTGACGTGGGTGGCGGCGATGCGGTTGGCGCGGAGCTGTCCGTGCAGGAGTGCGATCTGGTTGCGTAGTTGACGGTTTTCGTCGTCGAGTTCGCCGATGCGTTGGTGTGCGAGAGTGAGGCGTTGCCGGAGCGAGGCGTCGGATCCGCGCTCGATTCGGGTGGGTGCCGATTCGGCTGTCTCGGGTGCGGCGGTCAGTCGGCGGAGTTGGTCGCGCAGTTCGGGCTGGGCGTAGAGCCATGAGCGGGAGACTCCGGCGTGGGCGGCGATCTGGGTGACGGTACGGCGCCCGCCAGTTTCGCCGAGTTCGTGTAGGGCATGGCGGGCCCGTTGGAGGGTGTCGGCGCGGCGGCGTTGGGCAGCGGCGACGAGGTGGTGGCTATTGTCATGGCGCATTGGATGATTCCTTCCCGCAGCATGTTTCGCTGTCTGCTGCGGCGCACCGGCAGTCGCGTTGGTCGGCATCGAGGGTGGTGATGATGGTGAGCAGGTTGGTTTCGACGGTGCGGTTCATCTCGGCCAGGCGGGTGTGGCCGTCGGTCTGGGCGCGGGTGATCAGCGCGCGGGTGTCGTCGAGCTGCTTGCGGTGTTGGGGTAGGAATTCGGCGGTCGTGACGAACAGCGGGCAGGTCAGGCAGGCGTTGGCGTGCGGGCACGATTTCTGCAGCGGTAGACCGCAGTAGCCGTTGGGCAGTGCCATTTTCGCGCGGGCAAGGTTCTGCTTCATCCACTCGCCATCAGCGAGCGTCCCGTCGATCGTGGTGTCGATGGGCTCACCGCGGATGTTGATCTTCTGGGCGCGTTCCCACTGCTCACGTATGGTGGTGTCGGCCAGTCGGGCATACACGGCGGTCATGGTGTGACTGGTGTGGTCGAGCAGGCGTCGGACCACCTCTTGCGGCACCTCATGGTTGATCCATCGTGTGGCTGCCGTGTGCCGGAACTGATGAGCGGTGACATGCACTGGCTCACCGAGTTCATTTGTGACACCACATGTTTCGAGCCACTGCCCGAGCTGGAAGTGGAACGTCGCGGTGGGAATGGGCAGCCGGCCGTCGGGATTAGCGCTGCCGCGCGGCAACAGCACACCCGTGGTCGGGAACTGCTGTCGGGTGCGTTCCTGCTGCGTCTGGATCATGGCGGTGAGTTCGTCGTCGATGGGCACCACCGCGTCGCGGCGCATCTTGTGGTTGCGGTAGCGCAGATAGACCGCGCCCTGCGGGTCGCGGACCAGGCAGTCCAGCGCCAGCCGGGTGGCGTCACCGATGCGCAACCCGGTGCGGATGAGAATCTCCACCAGCAGCCGGAACCTCGGGTCGGCGATCCGGTCGAGGTTGGCGCGGCCTTCCAGCTGGCCCATGACGAACTCGGGAATCGCCCGCGGTGCCGGTGTCTCGCCGCGGCGGGGCTGGTCGCTGGGATACAGCTGCGCCTCCGCGGGCAGCGACGCCCAGCGGTGCTGGCGCACGGCATGCAGAAACCCGGTCACGGCGCCGATATCGGTGCTGCGGGTCTTTGGGTGTGGGAGCTCGACCAGCAGTCGGGCCAGATAGCCCTCCAGCGCCTCGCGGTCGAACGCGCTGGGGTCTGTCGAGCTCGCCAACCCTGGCGTCAGCCGCGACAGCCGCACCAGCGCGATACGGTCCTTGCGCAGCTGGCCCAGCCCGACACCACACGACATGCGCCAGCGGCACCATCGCTTGGCCAGCTCCCGTAACCACAATGGTTGCACCACAGTGAAATCCAGCCGAGCACCGTCGTGGTCGGCGACGCCGAGGCGGCGCAACCGCCACACGTCACGCTGGTATTCGCTGTCCCAGCCGGTCCCGTCGCGCACGTCGAGCAGGCACTCGATGGCGTAGCCGAGGAACGCCCGCGGTGTGTTGACCGACGCCGCGGCAGGCAGTCCGGTCAGCCAGTCGGCCAGCGGACGCTCCAACAGCGACTCGGCGCCACTGGCGACCAGATGGTCCAACAGCGGTTTGATTGATCGGGGCGTGGTGCGGGTCCGGTTCGCATCGACCCGGCATTGCAGCGCATAGCCGATCTCCAACCGCAGCCGCGGCGGTAGCGGCCGCAGGTCGAAACGGTCCTCGCCGTAGCTGACGCAGAGGGCGATGAACTCGGCGGTCGGCGGGCGCCCACACTGGCGCCACCGAGCGTGGTGGGACCGGCACCAGCCCCCGTCCAGTTCGGCCCACAACGTGCACCCCGGGACCGCGCACACCGCCGCCGGCGTGCCGGCGACCTCTGGCTTCAACAGCTCTACAGATGGTCGTCCGGCTCTGTCCCATCCTTGGGAATGCTTGTAGCACAACCGATACCGATGCTGACCAAACCCGCATTCGTGCACCAGGCACGATTGCAGCGCTCGATGGCCCATCACCGTGGGATCCGCGGTCGCGGCCCAGACCGATCGGTCCGGGCGACCGGCCTGTTTCCATCGGCCCAGATGGGCCAGACACAGCGCGGCGTAGCGGCTGGAGTGCACACACCCGGGCACCGCACACGCGGGCGTGCCAAGGATCGGATCGCCCACCGCGGGCACCAGCACGTCGAGCCGGAACTCCGGACGCACCACCGCATCCAAGCGCTCGGTCAGCGTCGGAATGAGCGGCTTGGCCAGCGCCTCGACGCTCACCGCGGTTCGTCCCGATCGGTCAGCCACCCCGCGGTCACCAAGGCGCGGCGCGCATCCTCGACCTTCAGGTGCGCGTACGCGTCGGTGGTGGTGGCGATCGACGCGTGCCCTAATAGATGCTGCACCACCTCGACCGGCACCTTGCGGCGCAACAGCTCGGTCGCATACGTGTGTCGAAACGAGTGCGGCCCGAACGCGATTCCGGTCCGCTCCCGAATCCGGCAGACCAGGTCATAGACACTGGGGTAGGCCATCGGACTCCCGATCGGACCCGACCATAGGTTGACGAACACGTAGTCGCTGTCCAGATCGCCGTACTCGGCATGCAGGTAATCGGCGTAGAGCCGGATCACCCGGGCCGGCACCGGCACCTGCCGGCCGCCTCCGCCCTTGGCCCGCGCCCGATTCGAATTCCGTCGCGGCACTACCGAAACCAGGCGCGCTGCGGCGTCGATGTCGCTGTGGCGCAACCCCAGTGCTTCACCGATCCGCAGCCCGCACTCGCTCAATAGGGTGAACAGAAATCGGTCCCGTAGCCGATCACACGCGGCCGCGATCACCGCAATCTGCTCAGCGTCCAGGGTGTCGGGGATGCGCCGCTCGGCTCGCAGCCGGATCAGCTTGCTGCGTTCCGGTCGAGTTCCCAAGTGCGCCAGCAGCGGCCGCCACGATCCGCCGCGTGTACCGCGCCGCTGCCAGGTTGTCAGCAGATCACCAAGATCCGCACCGTGGCGTTGATGGAACTCATAAAGCGCCGAGATCGCCGACAGCTTGCGGTTCACCGTCGACTCCGCGCAGCCACACTCCACCGTCGGCAGCGCAGCGACGTTACCCGCCCGCGCCGCCGCGGGAAGCCGCAGCCACGCCACGAACCGGCCCACGTCCTCCAGCCGCACCCGCGTCCACTCCAACCCACGCTCATCGAGGAACTCGAACCAGTCCCGCAGATCATGCGCATAGGCCTTGACCGTGTTCGGTGAGCGCTCGACTGCGTGCAGATGCGACAAGAACGCCTCGACCGGCTCCACCACCGCCGCATCCCGATCCACCAGCGTCCACGATTCGGGGTCGCCAAAGGGCATCACCACCGACTGCACCCGCAGCCCAGGACCCGTCACAGACACCGAAGATAATCGGTCTACAACGCATTTCCCGACAACTTCGAACGCGTGTCGTCTACATCGTGAACAGCTTCCTCGCGACCCTAGATAACCAACGCGATCTTGAAGGCGGCCTCGGTTTTCTTCGCCGCCGAGCTCGACCGGCCGTCTCAGTAGTCGTGGAGTTCATCAGCGCCCACCAGCACACGCGGGTGGGCGCTGATGGTCTCAAGTGGGGTGTCGAGTCGATGTGCGCCGTGCTTTCAGAGTTCGGCGTCACGATCGCCCCGTCGACGTATTACGCCCACCGCGCCCGCCAGAGTGGTCCGTCGAAGACCGACTGGGCTGACGCCGCGGTCATCGACGCGATCTGGCGGCTGCGTAAGTCGCAGTCGCTGTACAAGGTTCTGGGTGCCCGGAAGACATGGATCGTGTTGCGCACCAACGGACTCGACGTGTCTCGCTGTGTCGTGGAGCGGGTGATGCGAGAGATGGGTTGGCGGGGTGCGTGCAAGCGCCGCCGGGTACGCACCACCGTCGCCGATCCGGCGGCGACGCGGGCCCCGGATCGGGTCCGGCGCAATTTCGTCGCCGGCGCACCCGACCGGTTGTGGGTGGCCGATTTCACCTATTGCCGGACCCGCGCCGGCTGGGCTTACACGGCATTCGTCACCGATGTTTATGCCCGCAAGATCGTGGGCTGGAAGGTCGCCACCGAGATGACCCAGAAACTGGTGACTGATGCAATAAATCACGCCATAGACACCAGGAAGCGTTCTGGTGCAACCTCTTTGGAGTCTCTCATCCATCACAGCGATGCGGGATCTCAATATGCGGCGGTCGCGTTCACCGACCGCCTGGCCGCTGAGGGGATCGTGCCGTCAGTGGGATCGGTGGGCGATAGCTTCGACAACGCTCTGGCCGAATCGGTGAACAGCAGTTACAAGACCGAACTCATCGACCTTCAGCCGCTGTTTCCCGGTGCCACCGAGCTATCGCTGGGAACCGCCGAGTGGGTGGCTTTCTACAACCGGCAGCGGCCCAATGGATACTGCCAGGACCTGACACCCGACCGGGCCGAAGCCCTCTACTACCATCGCCAACGGCACCCTCATACCGAGGAGGCACTCAAATAACAGAGCCTCCCGACATGCCGGGGTGGATCAATCAGCACCAAGGACTACCTGCTCGACAAGGCGAAGCGGCGGTTCACCCCGTCGATCACCAACTTCCCCGGCTTGGGTGCCGTCGAGAAGCGGCTGCTGGCCCGCGATTGGCCGCAGCACCCGTTGGCCGAGCCTCCCGCGGGCAGCGGACTCAAGCCGGTCATGGGCGACGCCGGCCTGCCAATCCTCGGCCACATGATCGAGATGTTCCGCGGCGGTCCCGAGTTCCTGCTGCACTGTTATCGGACCCGCGGACCAGTGCTGTTCGCCGACTCGCCGGTGCTGCCCGCGGTCACCGCATTGGGCCCAGATGCCGCGCAGATCATCTATTCGAACAAGGGCAAGGACTACTCGCAGGAGGGCTGGATTCCGGTCATCGGGCCGTTCTTCCACCGCGGGTTGATGCTGCTCGACTTCGAGGAGCACATGTTCCACCGCCGCATCATGCAGGAGGCGTTCGTCCGCACCCGCCTCGTCGGCTATACCGAGCAGGTCGACCAGGTGGTGTCCAAGGTCATCGCCCAGGACTGGGTCGCCAACGACGCCCGCTTCCTGCTCTATCCCGCGATGAAGCAGATGACGCTCGATATCGCCTCGATGGTGTTCATGGGCCACGAACCGGGCACCGACCACGAGCTGGTCACCAAGGTCAACAACGCCTTCACCACGACGGTGCGGGCGGGCAACGCGATCATCCGCACCAGCGTGCCGCCGTTCACGTGGTGGCGCGGCCTCAAGGCCCGCGAGCTGCTGGAGCACTACTTCGAGGCGCGGGTGGCTGAGCGCCGCGGCGCCGAAGGGTCCGACCTGCTGACGGTGCTGTGCAACACCGAAGACGAGGACGGAAACCGGTTCTCCGACGACGACGTCGTCAACCACATGATCTTCCTGATGATGGCGGCGCACGACACCTCGACCTCGACCGCCACCACCATGGCCTACTACCTGGCAGCCAACCCCGAGTGGCAAGACCGTTGCCGCGATGAATCCGACCGGCTTGGCGACGGTCCGGTGGACATCGAGTCGCTGGAGAAGCTGGAAACGCTCGACCTTGTCATGAACGAGTCGATACGGCTGGTGACCCCCGTGCAGTGGGCGATGAGGCGCACCGTGCGCGACACGGAACTCCTCGGCTACTTCCTTCCCAAGGGCACCAACGTCATCGCCTATCCAGGCATGAACCACCGGCTCGAGGAGTTCTACCCCGATCCGTACACGTTCGATCCGGGACGGTTCGCCGAACCGCGCAACGAGCACAAGAAGCACCGCTACGCCTTCACGCCGTTCGGCGGAGGCTCGCACAAGTGCATCGGCATGACGTTCGGCCAGCTCGAGGTGAAGACGATCATGCACCGGTTGCTACGCAAGTACCGCCTGGAGTTGCCGAAGCCCGGTTACAAGGCCACCTGGGACTACGGCGGTATGCCGGTCCCGATGGACGGTCTGCCGATCATGTTGCGACCGTTGCGCTGACCGTGACCAACAACCAGCACTCATTGGCCGACCGCACAGTCGACGCGTTGGCGGTGGGACGGATCGCGGCCGGGCTGTTGGCGTGGATCAGTCCGCGCCTCACGGCACAGGTATTCGGGATGTCGGATGCCGGCCAATCGGCTTATTCGTGGCGGCTTTTCGGTGTCCGCGATGTCGTCATCGGCATCGGCACGCTGCGGTCGTCCGGTGCACAGCGACGAGCATTCTTGACCGCCGGTCTGGCCTGCGACGTGGGTGACGGCGCCGCTGGGGCAGTCGCGATGCGCCGCGGCGACTTCAAGCGATCGAGTGCCGGCGCACCGGTCACCGTGCCGGTGCTAGCGGTCGTCCTTGGCGGTTGGGCTCTGCGCGGGCTCCTGCGCTAAGCCACCACTGCGGCGCGGTGAGTCAAGCCACCGCCGCGGAGCGGTGAATCAAGCCACCGACAGCAGTCGGTTGGCGCACGCGATCACCGCGCGCAATGCCGACTGCGTCGGATCGTCGGCGAGCCCCATTGCCCACTCGGAGTGCCCACCGTCGGAACCGCAGACGAACGTGGCGGTGTTCTCGCCGATGGGCAACTGGTGAAAGGCGGTCATTTCAACCGCGACCCCCCGCTCGTAGAGCATCTCCGTCAGCGCAGCGACCGGTCCGGACGCCTTGGCCGACGACGTGCTGATGCGGTCTCCAACGGCCAGCGTGGCCTGGTAGTTGCGCGCCTGCGGGCCCAGCCGGGTGGCGGGACGCTCAGCGTCGGTGCAGTCCCACTTGCCCAGCCGCAGAGGTCCCGTGGTTGGCGCGTATAAATCGAGGAACGTTTCGAAAGACATCGCATCGGCCTCCTCGCGCAGACCGCGGGGCATTGGCCCGTTCACGTGGGTCGCGAACGACGCTGCGCCGCTCAAGGGCCGTGCGCTGATTGCGGTTTCGAATGTCATGTGCCGGTCTTCTCAGTTGAGAGGAAGTGACCGACGAGGTAGCGACGACCCACAGCGAGGGGTCGGTCTGGATCAGACCCCGCTGCGGGTTGCTACTACGAGTCGCCTCGGCACGTTCGCGACTCTAGACGCCTGTGTACGAAGGTGCAAACACATTTCAGCGGACCAGTCGCCGAAGCAGCGAAGACGCCACAGCGACGCCGATGATGGCGGCCACGACCAGCACCGCGATATCGAGCACAGCGTTGGTCGGTGTGCCGATGAGCAGCCCTCGCAGCGCATTGACCTCATAACTGAGCGGGTTGACCGCCGACAGCCAGCGCAGCCACTGTGGCATGACGTCGACCGGGTACAACGCGTTGGACGCGAAGAACAGCGGCATCGTGATCGCCTGTCCGATGCCCATCAGGCGGTCGCGGTTGCGCACCAGCCCGGCCAGAGGTATTTCCCCCGGCGGATGCCTCGCTGCCCGCCGCGAAGTAACGTTTGCGCGCAATGACGTGGTGGGACGCGGCCTTTCTCGCCGCGGCGGGTGTGCTCGGCGGCCTCACCGGCAGCATCGCGGGGTTGGCCTCGGTCGCGACGTATCCCGCACTGCTGTTGGTCGGGCTGCCGCCGGTGACCGCCAACGTGACCAACACGGTGGCCGTGGTGTTCAACGGGATCGGGTCGGTACTGGGTTCACGCCCCGAGCTCGAGGGCCAGGGACCCTGGCTCAAACGCATCGCCCCGGTCGCGGTGCTGGGTGGATTGCTCGGCGCCGCCCTGCTGTTGTCCTTGCCCGCTGAGGGTTTCGAGAAGGTGGTTCCGCTCCTTCTCGCGTTCGCCTCGGTCGCGATTCTGATCCCGGCCCGCCAGCGCAAAGATGCGACGGTTGCCAGCCATCGAAGACATACGGTGACGCTGATACTCGAATCAGCTGCGATCTTCGTAATCTGTATCTACGGCGGTTATTTCGGCGCGGCCGCGGGTGTACTACTGCTGGCGATCCTGCTGCGTGCGGGCGGGGCGACGCTGGCGCATGCCAATGCGGGCAAGAACGTGATCCTCGGTATCGCCAATGTCGTCGCGGCGGTCGTATTCGTCTTTGTCGCACCGGTGCAGTGGTCGGCGGTCATTCCGCTCGGGCTCGGCTGCCTCGTGGGATCGCGGCTGGGTCCCATCATCGTGCGTCATGCACCTGCCAAGCCCATGAGACTTGTGATCGGCGCAGCCGGCCTGGCGTTGGCCGTCAAGCTTGGTGTCGACGCGTACGGCTGACGCCGCTAGTCGAGCTCAAACGGGTTGTCGCCCTTGACCACCCGGGTGCCGACATCGATCAGATTCTGGGCGTTGAAGTGCAACGCCTCTCCCGCGTCCCGACTCGCCTTACCCATCAGGTAGCGCGACCAGGTGCCCTCGATGACGACGCCGAGTTTGAAGCACGCCATCGCCATGTACCAGTCCAGTTTCGGCGTCTCGCGCCCGCCGGCGTCCCGGTAGGCCTCGAGGAGTTCCCGCCTGCTGGCGAGACCACCGTGCGCGGCCAGCGCGCCTCCCGCTGTGATGACGCTGGTGTTCAGCGGCCACGTGATCAGCATCCAGCCGAGGTCCAGCAGAGGGTCGCCGACAGTGCACATCTCCCAGTCGACGAACGCCGCCAACTCCGGTCGGTCCCGGCGGAGCAGGACATTGCTCAGGTGCGGGTCGCCGTGCATGATTCCCGGCTCGCTGTCCGGAGGAAGGTTGGCCTGCAGCCAGTCAGCGAGGTCGGTGACCGCAAGCGATTCGGGATCGTAGCGCTCGTGCCGGTAGCTTTCCAGCAGCCGGAGAAACTGCGGAACCTGGCGCTCCACAAAGGATCCCGGCCGTTTCAGCTCTGCGAGCGGCTTGTCTTCCCATGCGGCGTTCCCCAGCCGCGCGAGACTCGCGGCGTAGGAAGGGCCGACGTCATGTCGCAATGTCTCGTCGCGGATATAGGCCTCGGACACCTCGCTGCCCGGGTTGAAACCATCGATCTCTTCCATCAGGTAGAAGACGACCCCGAGCACGTCGAGGTCTTCGCAGCCTGCGATGAAGCCGGGATGTGGGACGTCTGTACCCGCGAGCGTGCGCAGCGCCGCCATCTCACGAAGCATCGTCTTGTCACTCGTGGGTCGCGGATGAAGGGGCGGCCGACGCAGCACCATCGGGCGCCCGTCGATGTGCACCCGCACCACGATGTTCTGAGTCCCACCGGTGAGTGGCTCGACGTCGGTCACGGCCGATCCCAGCCCTTGCTGTTGCGCCCAACGCTGCACCGCAGCCTGGTCGTCGTCGCTCAGTGTCGGCAGCTGCAGCACGTCATCGGGCATGCCTACATGGTGTCAGGTCTTGCGTGCCGTCAGCAGCAGGTACTCCCATTCCATCGTCGACGATTCGCTCAGGACGCTGTCGCCCACCTGCGCGATCGCTGCGTCGAGTTCGGCGATGCGGTCGTCGTCGCCTTCGATGTTGCGGTACACGGCGATCGTCGGCCCGTAGGTGGCCTTGAAGTAGTCGCGGAACTCAGCGCCGTCGGCGAATGTGTCGACTGTGAGCATCCGTCGCTCCATGACGACGTCGATGACGCCGTCGCCCAACAACGCACGGACATGGTCCTCGTTGCCCCACAGCGGCGGTGGCTGCGCACCGGGTGGTGGGGCCGGAGCGTAGGGCTTCATTGTCGCCCAGAGCTTTCCGATGTGACCCTCAGGTGTCCAGCTGATCACCCCGACCCTGCCACCCGGTTTGCAAACCCGAACCATCTCGCCGGCGGCGAGTTGATGGAACGGAGCGAACATCACGCCGATGCATGACATCACGACGTCGAATTCGTTGTCCCCGAAGGGTAATTCATGGGCGTTGGCCTCACGCCATTCCAGCTCGACGCCTCGGTCGGCGGCCAGCTGCCTGCCGTGCTCCAACAGGTCCGGGACCAGGTCGCTGGCGATGACGCTCGCTCCCGTTTTGGCGGCGGGTATCGACGCGTTCCCGGTGCCCGCGGCCACATCCAGGACGCGATCACCCGGCCCGATGCCGGTGGCCTCCACCAAAACCGGGCCGAGCGGAGCGACGAGCTCGGCGGCAAGTCTCGGATAGTCGCCCGACGCCCACATTGCGCGGTGCTTGGCGGCGACCTGGGCCACGTCAACGGTTGCGGTGGGGTCGGTCATGTCGAGGTCCTCCTCATCCGGTTCACCGCCTACTCAACGCTCGGAGGAGCGCGAATATCCGGTTATGACCAAACAACGTCCCCGACGATGCGATGAAGCTATGCCTGATAGTTCAGACAGGATTCGGCGCCGTTGATCACACCCTCGCGGTAGGCCTCCACCCGGGCCCAGCCCGCGCCCTGGCGTTCGACATCACCGTCACCGCGGAACACCAGCAGCGCCTTGATGCCTTCGTCCAGGTCTCCTGGCGAAATGCGATACGTGCTGGTCTCGGGACGGTTGTAGAGGATCACGCTCGCCGTATAGCCGCCGGCCAGGCAGTCGCCGCGCAGCGTCGAGGTCTTCACATCGGACTCGTCGCCCAGCCTGGTCAATGCCGCCAGTCCCCATTGGGTGGCGAGCAGCGTGACGACCGCATAGTCGCCGCCCTGGTTGTAGACCTCGGGCATCGCGTCGACGTTGTCCCAGCCGACGTAATCCTCTGGCACGCAATAGAACAGCGCATATCCTTCTGCTGACTGATCCCCGCACATCGGCGGAGTGGCTGGGTCGAACGGCTCTATCGCATGCAACGGCGTCCACTGCTGACCGTTCGAGATCTCGGGGTAGAGCTGAGTGAAGTAGTCCTCGATGTCGTAGGGCACCCCGTTGATGATCGAGTCGTACGGGGAGTCGCCACCGCGTGACGCATCCTCCTGGTCGTTGAACGGCAGTGCGAGCACCATCGGCTCGTCGTCGCGGTAGTCCTTGCACCTGTCCAGCCCGTTGTCGTAGCCGTCCTGGAAGGCGCTGACCCGGTCGAACCCACTGCCGTGAGCGTTCGGGTCGATCTTGGATGTGCCGGGCGTGTCACGCAGGTCGAGCACACCGGCCAGGGCGCTGTCCAGGTCGGCGGCGTTGACATCGAACACCTTGTCGTCCTGTGCGTGTTGTGACCATGCGCCCGCGAAGCAATCGGCTTGCAGTTCCTTCGTGACAGTGCGTCCGGTGAAGTTCGAGCGCGTCTGAACCGCATGGCCCCATTCATGCGCCATCACCACCGCGATGGTGAAAGGCCCGAACTTGTCCTGCAATTCGGGTAGCAGCTGCTGGGCGTCCCACGCGACGACGTCTTCGGTCGAGCAGTAGAAGGCGTTGCCGGCGACCTCTTCGGGCGAGGTGGTGCACGGCGGAGCAGGACTGTCAGCGGCGACGGCGTAGTAGCCGCCGGAGATCTGTTCGAACTCCTTGTCGTAGAGCTGCGGGTACTGCTCGGCCCAGTACTGCTCCAGGTCCGCGATCGCCTGCATTGCGATCTTGTTCACCGGTGCCGACGCGTCACCGTCGATCTTGACGTTGCTGGTGTCTGGCGCCCCGGCCTTCGTTTTCTCACCTTGTATCGGCGGCTCCGATTTGACGCCACCGCCGCAGCCGGCCACGAGCAGGACAACAGCCGCGACTGCGGCCACCCTTATGCGCATGGGCAAACATTAGCGTCAAGATCAAAATTTGGCGGGCAACGCGCGACCGGCAGGCGCCTCGACGCATCGGCCGAAGATGCCCACGCCTTGGCGATACCGGCAAAGTCGGAATTTTGCGATTTCGGTGCGCCTACGACCGCTCAGCGATCGTTAGCGCACCGAAATCACCATTACTACTTGGGGGCGAAGCGCTGGCCCGCGTCCAGGCGAAGGCACTGCCCGTTGAGCATCGGGTTCTCGACGATCGCGGCCACCAGCTTCGCGTACTCCTCCGGCTTGCCCAGCCGCTTCGGGAACGCCGCATCCTTTGTCAGCGCCTTGGCGAACTCGTCGGGGATGCCCTCGGTCAGACCGGTGGCGAACAGGCTCGGCGCGATCGCGAGTGCGCGGATGCCCAGGCTGCCCATGTCGCGGGCCATGGTCAGGCACATCCCGGCGATACCGGCCTTCGACGCGGTGTAGGCGACCTGTCCGATCTGTCCCTCGAAGGCGGCGATGGAGGCCGTGTTGATGATGACACCGCGCTCTTCCTGCTCGTCATCGACGAGGTCCTGCTTGCTCATCTGCCACCCGGCCAGCCTGCTGATATTGAACGTGGCGATGAGGTTGAGGTCGACGCTCTTACGGAAGCTCTCCAGGCTGTGCGGGCCGTCCTTCTTGACGGTGCGCTCTGCGGCGCCGCCGCCGGCAGTCGTGACGATGATGTGCAGTCCGCCCAACTGGTCGATGGCCTGCTGCAGTACTTTCTCCGTGCCTTCGAAGTCGGTGACGTCGACCTCGTAGAACGATCCGCCGATGGCGTCAGCGACTTCCTTGCCCTTCGATTGCGGGCGGTCCAGCACTGCCACGCTCGCGCCGCGCTTGGCCAGCAATTCCGCCGTCGCCTTGCCAAAGCCAGACGCCCCACCGACGATGATGGCCTTCTTGCCGTCGATCTCCATTTGAGCTCCCTTTCCAAAATGTGCCCGGACTGTAAAGCAACCTAGCTGATGTCACTTTTCGGTAAGCCTTTCGGGTCGGTGCGTGGGTAGCTTGGCTTCATGACCGCGCGTGGCGCCAAAGCGATGGCAGGCGTCGCCGCGGCCGCCGTCGCGCTCGGCGTGACCCAATTGCTGGCCGTTCTCTTCGGGCCCCAGTCCGACGCTCGCAATGCCGTCGGGTCGGCCGTCATCGACCTCACCCCCGGTCCGGTGAAGGAATGGGCCATCCAGACCTTCGGCACGGCCGACAAGCTGTTCTTGACGGTGGCCGTAGTGGGAGTGATCGCAGCGCTGGCAGCGGTGACGGCACAATACGAAACGCGCCGCCTTCCGGTGGGCAGCGCCGCGATCGTGCTGGCCGGGATCGCGGGCTGTGTAGCCGTACTGTCCCGCGCGGGCGCCACCGTCACCGATATCGTGCCGACGGTCATCGGCACCGTGTGCGGAGTCGCCGTGCTGCGACTGCTGATCTCCGGCCGGTTCACCGACGAGGTCGACGTCGACCCCTCGGCCGACGCCCCCGATCGCGGCAGACGACTGTCGCTCGTCACGCTCGGCTTCCTCGGGGCCGGGGCGCTCACCGGGGTCGGTGGCGCCGTGCTGTCGCGGCTGACGACCTCTGTCTCGGGCGACCGCAAAGCCTTCGAGCTCCCGCGGATCGACGTGGCCGCGCCGGCCGTTCCGCCGACTGTGCAGCCGCAGGGTGTTGCACTGCCGTCCTTCGTGACCGGCAACGAGGACTTCTACCGAATCGACACCGCCCTGTCGGTGCCACAGCTGAGCCGGGCGGACTGGGTACTGAAGATCCACGGCATGGTCGATCGCGAGATCACCTATCGCTTCGATGATCTCGACTCCTTCGAGGTCATCGAGAAGCTGGTGACTCTGACGTGTGTGTCCAATCCCGTCGGCGGAGACCTGATCGGAAACGCGGCATGGACCGGTTACCGGGTGCGGGATCTGCTGGCGCAGGCGGGCATTCACTCCGATGCGGACATGGTGCTGTCGAAGTCGATCGACGGGTTCACCGCGGGCAGCCCCGTCGAGGCCCTCACCGACGACCGCGACTCACTGCTCGCGATCGGCATGAACGGCCAGCCGCTTCCCACCGAACACGGCTACCCCGCACGCCTGGTCGTCCCTGGCCTCTACGGCTACGTGTCGGCCACCAAGTGGGTCGTCGACCTCGAGCTCACCCGATTCGATCGCGCGCAGGGATACTGGACGCCGCTGGGCTGGTCTGCGCGCGGGCCGATCAAGACGCAATCGCGCATCGACGTGCCACGCAGCGGTGCAGACGTGTCGCAAGGACCCGTCACATTCGGCGGGGTGGCGTGGGCGCAGGACCGCGGTGTGCGCTCCGTCGAGATCCGCATCGATGAGGGCGACTGGGAGCAGGCCGAGCTCGGCGCGAACTACGCCAACGACACCTGGCGTCTGTGGAGCTTCCCGTGGCAGGCCACCCAGTCGGGGTCCCACACAATTTCGGTACGCGCGACCGACAACGCGGGTGCTGTCCAGACCGCCGACCTCGCCGACCCGATTCCCGACGGCGCCACCGGCTGGCACACCGTCTCCTTCGCCGTCAAGTAATTCACATGCCTCCCCTCCAGTGAGAGCCCGTGTTTGTACGTCGACACGCCGCCATTGGCCGTACAAAACCGGTCGTCCCCAGCTGGCGCGGGGGCCCCACGCGGGGGGCGGCCGCCATGATCACCGATCTGCTCGGAGATGTCTGACACCCGTGCCAGGCTGAGGTCGTGCAGTTGCTTGACGTCGTCACCGCGTCGACGGAGGTCGGCGCCTCCTCGGCCCGGCTCAAGAAGATCGCCGTCATCGCCGACCTGCTCCGCCGCGTCGGTGAACGGGGCGACGCCACCATGGTCGCGGTGATCGTGTCGTGGCTGTCGGGCGAACTGCCGCAACGCCAGATCGGCGTCGGTTGGGCGGCGCTGCGAACACTGCCAGCCCCGGCGCCGGAGGCATCGCTGACAGTCCTGGATGTCGACGTCCGTTTCAGCGAAATCGGCGCCGTCGCGGGCAAGGGCTCCCAAGCTCGCCGCGCCGAGCTGGTGTCAGGACTCTTCGGCCAGGCCACGGAAGCCGAGCAGACGTTCTTGCGCCGCCTGCTCGGCGGTGAACTCCGCCAAGGAGCGCTGCTCGGAGTCATGGCCGACGCGGTCGCCAAAGCCGCCGATCTTCCCGCAGCCGCGGTTCGGCGTGCGGCCATGCTGGGCGGCCATCTGCCCACGGTCGCTGCCGCCGCGCTGACCGGAGGTGAGGCTGCGCTGGAGCAGTTCACCCTCAAGGTCGGCCAGCCGGTCGGCCCGATGCTAGCCCAGACCGCCACCGGCGTCGCCGATGCGCTCGAACGTATCGGCGGCACAGCGGTTTTCGAGGCCAAGCTGGATGGGGCGCGAGTGCAGGTTCACCGTGCCGGCGACTCCGTGTGGATCTACACGCGAAGCCTCGACGACGTGACCGCCCGGCTACCCGAGGTGGTGGATGCGACGTTGGCGCTGCCTGTCACCGATTTGATCGCCGATGCCGAGGCCATCGCACTGCGTCCCGACGGCCGTCCACATCGATTCCAGGTCACCGCGTCCCGATTCGGGCGTTCGGTCGACATCGCTGCGGCAAGGACTGTCCAGCCACTGTCGGTGTTCGTATTCGACCTTCTGCATCTCGACGGCGCGGATCTGCTCGACCTGCCGACAAGCCAGCGTATTGCGGCTCTCGACGCGATCGTCCCGAACGAGCACCGGGTCGACCGGCTGATCACCGACAATGCCGAGGCAGCGCAGGATTTCCTCGACATCACGCTGGCGGCCGGCCACGAAGGCGTCATGGCGAAATCGCTGACGACGACGTATGAGGCCGGTCGCCGCGGCGCGGGCTGGCTGAAGGTCAAGCCGGTACACACATTGGATCTGGTGGTGCTCGGCGTCGAATGGGGGTCGGGCCGCCGCACCGGCAAGCTGTCGAACATCCACCTCGGCGCCAGGGATGACGCGACCGGCGAATTCGTCATGCTCGGAAAGACTTTCAAGGGCATGACGGATGCGATGCTGGCCTGGCAGACCGCCCGCTTCCTCGAACTGGCCGACGGTCCGACCGACGGCTATGTCGTGAAGGTGCGGCCCGAGCAAGTGGTCGAGATCGCGCTCGACGGTGTACAGACGTCATCGCGCTATCCCGGCGGCATGGCGCTGCGCTTCGCGCGGGTGCTGCGCTACCGCGACGACAAGAGCCCCGCCGAGGCCGACACCATCGACACCGTCCGCACCCTCTACCAGCGCGGAGACTAGCTTGTAGAAGTCGCATTCCAGCGGAGTCTTTCGTCCCTAGACCGCACACATCGCTGCGCCGAGTGTGGTTTGCCGCTCGCCCAATCCGCGGAGCGAGAGCACCTCGCCGCATTGCGTTGCGTCCCAGCCCTGCCAATGCAGTCGATGTCGCGATGGCGGTCGCGATACCGAGGCGGCGCACGGATCGCTGACGGCCAACGCCAGCCGGCTGTTGTGCAGCGAGCGAGCGCGGCGGGCCACCTCCACTGCGTTCGCAATCACCTGAATATCCACTGCACGCGTGGTCGTGGCCATTTGCTCCCTCTAGCTATTGGCAGCATTGAGGTATTGCGGCAAACCGGGTTCACGGAAGCGGCGCCCCGTGATCCTCTCTGTCCGGATCCGGACGAAGTGGTCGCGTCGGCCGTCAACCCACGGCTGCAGGAAAGTCCCTCCGATTTCGACCAACTCATCGATGTCGGTGATCGGCTGCGCATGCCCGACCACGGTCACACTCCATCCCGTGCGCAGGTCTGGATCCAACTCGTCTGCCTCAAAGGCGACGACGAGGTTCTCAGCGGCTGCGGCCAGCTTCGCGCCACCGGCCACACGGATCACCACATCGTCGCGCCATAACCGAAAATTGACCGGCTGCACCGCGGGCAGCGCGCCCTCGGTGAAAACCAGGCGGCCCACCCGAACCTCTTGCAACAGATCGAGACATTGCCTGCGGTTCAGGACATCGAGTTCTTGAGCTTTCGACATTGCGATCAACCCCCTTGGACCAGTGCAAGCGTTCCGACGGGCGTGGAGCGCCAATGGCCTGCGCTGACGGTCGTCAACCGTGCGACTGCACGCTCGATCCCGCGTGCGAGCTCGTCGACGTCTGGCGCCGCGTCGTAGTCGCCGATGATTCCGAAAGCGAGGTGGTCGGCGTAACTCATGATTGCTATGCCCGTGCGTAGTTGTAGTGCCAACGGCGGAATCGGAAGTAACCGGACGACCTCCCGGCCCATGACCCGCAAGCGCTTTCGCGGTCCCGGCACGTTCGTGGCCAGCGTGACGACACCGCGCTGCGGCAGCCGAGTCAACGTTCGCACCGTCCACGCCGTTACCGGGAAGGGGATGGCCTTCGCCGCGGATACGAAGATGTTGCCGGCCTGACGTTGTCCACTCGCCTTGGCTCGCGTGAGTCGGGCGTGCACAGTTTGCAACTGGGCGACAGGATCGGCCTTCTCCACCGGAAGGCACGGCAACATGACCGAGACACGGTTGTCCGTCTTGTCCGCAGCGTCGGCCGACCGCACAGAGATCGGCACCAGAGTGCGAAGTGAATCGGGCCGTGGTCGCTCTCCGCGACGAAGCAGCATCGCACGATAGCTATCGGTGATCGCTGCCAGCGCAACGTCGTTGACGGTCACCCCGAACCCGGCGCAGATCTTTGCGACATGGTCCAGCGAGACCTCGACCGAGGCGTAACGCCGCATGTTGGTCAGCGGTCCGGTGAGCGACGACGACGCCGCAGGACGCAGCAGACCGCTCGCGATCTCCGCGGCTCCCTGCAGGGCGTGCGCCGCGGCGGCCGTCACGCCAAGCGACGTGCGCCACGCTCCGGCGAACCACTCGATCGGGTTGAGTGTGAGCGCCGGCAGTCGCAGTCCGCGCGCCGGCTGGTGCGCGGCGCATATTTGGGTTGCAAAGGTGTCGCCCGCGCCGTCGTCGCAGATCCGGGAGAGCATGTGCGTCGCCGCTATACCATCGGCGATGCAGTGGTGGACCTTCATCAAGATCGCCCACCGGTTGTTCGCCAGGCCACCGACGACCCAGCATTCCCACAAGGGGCGGTCACGATCGAGACGGCGCTCCATGATCTCGGCGACCCAGCGGGACAGTGCCGCATCGTCTCCAGGACCCGGCAGCGCCGCCCGCCGGATGTGATGGGAGATGTCGAGGTCGTTGTCGTCCACCCAACGGGGAGCGCCGAGGTCCAACGGCTGGGTGTGCAGGACTTGCCTGAACCGCGGCACCGACATCACGCGCTCGCCGATGGTCGAGATCAGCGAATCGAAGCTGGGCATCGGCCCGGCAAGCACTGCGACGGCGCCGATCGCGAGGCTGACGTGGCGGTCGGAGTCCTCGGCCTGAAGGAACCCCGCATCAAGCATTGTCAATTGCTCCATGAATCCACTGTCGGCCGTCTTTGAGCGCCGCGGCAGGGGCAAAGGTCCCTATCGAAGGGTCAGTTGTCCTCGACTGCAGAGCCGAATCCGAAGCGTCGGCCGCTTATCTCTGACGGGTGCACCCGCACATAGCGCGGCTTCGAGCCGGCTGTCCACGGCAGGAGTTGTGCTCGCTGGGCTTCCTCGATCTCGGCGCCGGTGTGGAGCATCTGCGCCGCGCCCTTGACGATCACGCTCCAGCCTTCCGACACGTTGTGGTCGTCGGCTTCAAAAACCACATGGGCGCTCATCACGACGGTGAACAGCTTGGTGGCGTACTCCGCAGTGCGGAACAGCACGGTCTTGTTTTGCACGACGAAGTTGACGGGAAAAATCTCCGGGTAGCCGTCCACGCAGGTAACGAGCCTGCCCAGCGTCATGCTCGACAGCAGGCTCCAGCTCTCTTCTGCTGAAAGGACATCCATCGGTTTACCGGTCATGGTCGCAGTCTAGAGATTCGGCGCCCGAGAATCCCAGCACTGAAGCGGCCTCAGCTCGACAGCAGGAGAATTCCGCCGAAAACCAACGCGACAATCTTGATCACCTCGAGTGCCACGTAGATGTAGTGGGCACGGGAGCGGGCGGCGTTCTGACCGGCCAACACTGCGTCGGAGCGGCGCGTCAATCGCGGCCGCACACCGGCCAATTGGACGACCAGAGCGACGAAGGCAATTGCGAGCGTAACGACAACGCCGACGGACGGACGACTCGGTGCCAGCGCCACAAGGATGCCGACAGCGATCAGCACCTCGGTGCTGTTGAGCGCGCGAAAGACCAACCGGCCGATGCCCAGTCCGATCTGCAGGGTGACCCCGGGAGCCCGGAACTTCAGCGGCGCCTCGAGGAAAGAGATGGCCAAAACCATGCCAAGCCAGACGAACGTCAGCGCGGCGGCGACGGCTGGACCCGAACTCATGAGGCCGGCCTTTCCATCGTGACGTGGGCCAAGCAGAGGTCAGGCTCGACGAACGGCTCCAACCTCTCCACAGTGACGGGCGCATTCCACGCGTCCAACGCGCCCTGCATGAGTCCCAGGTGGATCGGACAGATGATGGCCGACTTGTCCGCGGCCACCTCGAGGAACGGACAATGACGCAGTCCGACTTGAACTTCGCCGTGGGCTACCAGCCGCTGGGGCGCAAACCCCAGGTCGTCGAGCAGGGCGATCAGCCGATTGATCGACTGCCGCACACCTGGTGGCTTACGCGTCGGACCGGCGACCCGGCTTGCCCACGCGCGGCCCGCCTCGAGCGCCTTGACGCTGGCGTTGCGTTCGCCGGCCAGTGCGACGGTGAGGATCTCGGCGAGCAACCGATAGCGTCGCGAGCCGCCGGGGTCCATTCTGCGGACCGCGCGGAACATCAGCGGCGGCCGGCCGCGGCGCTTTTCCTCCGGCTCGACGGTTTCGATTCTGCCTTCGGCGACCAGGGTTTCCAAGTGAAATCGGACGGTATTGGGGTGCACCCCAAGCTGATCCGCGATCTCGACAATTGTCGTCGCGCTGGCCGCGCCCCTCATTGCGGCCAGTACGTCTTCGCGTCGGTCGGATCGCTGTGATGAGGCGCTCACTGTCTTGACCGTCGACATACGCTAGAGTTTACACAATATGAGTTGTAAAAAATAGAAAGGCTTCCCATGTCGGACCTGGCCACTCGCGACGATGTCGAGGTTTTGCTCCGGCGCTTCTACGGTCGGGTGTTCGCCGACGATGTCCTGGCCGAACCGTTTAGCGAGTTACGCGCGAAAGGGCTGGAGTCCCATTTGCCGGTGATGTGCGACTTCTGGGAAACCGTTCTGTTCCGCGCAGGGCTCTACCACGGCAGCGCGCTGCTGGTTCATCGCCAACTCAATGAGCGACATCCATTGTGCGCTAATCATTTCGCGCGCTGGCTTTCACTGTGGGAGCGCACGGTCGACGAAATGTACTACGGTCCCGCCGCGCAGCGGGCGAAGGTTCAGGCCGCCAGGATCGCCAAGTCCATGCACCGACGTCTCAACGGTCGCGACGCACCGGAACTCGACGCGTTGGTCCCGCACTGATCCTGCGTCACCAACCCCGACGCCGCGGGTGTGAGCCCACGAGCGCGTCGTTGGCCGCGTCGCGGGTGCGGTAGACGATGTAGGGACGGAACAGGTATCCGATCGGTGCGCTGAACACGTGCACGAGCCGGGTGAACGGCCATAGGCAAAACAAGACGAGTGCGATCATTACGTGAATGTGGAACCACAACGGCGCCTGCACCATCAGATCACCGCGCGGCTGCAGGATCCAGATGGACCGGAACCACGGCGACACACTCTCGCGGTAGTCATGCTCCGCGCCGACCGGCGTCGCCCCGATCAGCGTGCATGCCAAACCAGCGACGATCGCCAGCACCAGCACCAGATACATCACCTTGTCGTTGGCGGTGGTGGCCAAGAACACCGGACCCGTGGTGCGACGGCGAAACACCAATAGCGCAATGCCCCCCAGGGTGGTGACCCCGGCGACGACACCGAGAACCATGGCCTGAATGTGGTACACGTGATCGGTCATGACCAGGTCGGTCCACGATTCGGGGATGACCAAACCGATGATGTGGCCGGCGATGACCACCAGGATTCCGAAGTGAAACATTGGGCTGCCGATACGCAGCAGTCGCGATTCGTAGAGCTGCGACGAGCGGGTCGTCCAGCCGAACTTGTCGTAGCGGTAGCGCCACCAGATTCCGACCGCGACGATCGCCAGGGTCACATAGGGGACGACATCCCAGAAGATAACCCATCCCGAAATCATCTCAATCTCCCTGTGCGCGTCGCGGTGGCACGGTCAACGTGAACGGTTCCAGCCCAACCGATTCGGCCGGCGGCCCGGCCGTGGCCAGTCGCCGAGCGCGCTCGATGTCCCGGTCGGTCGCCGTCGGCAGCGTCTGACACACCGCGGCAACAGCGTGCGCATACGGCGAGCCCGATCGTTCCAACGCGTCGCGCAATACATCGATCGGCACCCGGTGCTCGACGAGCAATCGCCGGCCCGCCTCGGGGTCGACGGTAGCGGCGAACTCCAGCACCACCGGCAGATGGTCGGGCGCTTCGCGGCGCGGCGGCCCCACCCCGGCGGCCCGGTAGGCGCGCGTGAAGGACAGCATCTGGCTGCCGCGGTTGCGGGTGTCGCCGCCGGTCCAGTACGTCAGATACATGGTCGACCGGCGCCGCAGGTCGAAGGTGTCGACGTAGTCGGTGGCCGCACGCATCGGATCGGCGTCCCGCAATGCCACCACAGTCCGGCCGAGCAGTTCGGCCGGGCTGCCTGACACGTTTGCGAGCAGCTCATCGACGGTGGCCAACCGCCCGATGTGCTGCTCGTCGGGGTACGCCAGCAGCAGCGAGGCCGCCTGCCACACCAGTCGGTGCTCCAGTGTGTGTTGGCGTTCGCGCCTGAGCAGTTTCATTGCTGCGGCCCGCCGGGGAACATGCCGCCGGGCACGCCGCGCCCGTCCCAGTTGAGCAGGTTCACCCGCGACGGATTCTCGGCGGTGACCCCAATCCCGTCGGCGGTCTGCCGATGCTGCAGAGCGTGAAACGTCTCCACCGCCACCGGTACCGGGTCGCCGCTGGCCTCACCGAACGGCCCCGACTCGTACATACCGGGCCCCCCCTCGAACGAAAGCGAACAGCCGGGCTCCTCGAGCGATTGAGATTCCAGCGCATGCGCGTCGGCGATGTATGCCGTCGGTATGACGTAGCGCTCGTCGTATTTGGCCAGTGCGAGCAGGCGGTACATCTCGTAGATCTGCTCTTCGGTCATCCCGACTGCCTGCGGAATGTGCGGCTGGGTTTCGCGGCCGAGGTTGATGTCGCGCATGTAGGAGCGCATCGCGGCCAGCCGACGCAGCACGCCCTCCACCACCGCGGTATCGCCCGCGGTGAACAGCCCGGCGAGGTACTCGATCGGAATCCGCAGCGCCTCCAGCGCGCCGAACAGGTTGCCCAGCTCCTCGCCGTCGTGGCCGTCACGGGCGACGGCGTCGACCACCGGAGACAGCGGCGGGATGTACCAGACCATCGGCATGGTGCGGTATTCGGGATGCAGCGGCAGCGCCACCTGATAGTTGTGGATCAGCGCGTAGATCGGTGATCGCTGCGCCGCCTCGATCCACTCCTCAGAGATGCCCTCGGCGCGTGCCCCGGCTATGACCGCGGGGTCCTTGGGGTCCAACAAGACAGATTTCTGCGCCTCGTACAGGTCGGTGTCCTTCTCCACCGACGCTGCCTCCAACACCCGGTCGACGTCGTAGAGCACCAGGCCCAGGTAACGCAGCCGGCCGACGCAGGTTTCCGAACACACCGTCGGCAGACCGACCTCTATGCGTGGATAGCAGAACGTACACTTCTCGGCCTTGCCGGTCTTGTGATTGAAATACACCTTCTTGTAGGGACATCCGGACACACACATGCGCCAGCCGCGGCACCGGTCCTGGTCCACGAGCACTATGCCGTCCTCGGCGCGCTTGTACATCGCGCCGGACGGGCAGGATGCGACACACGACGGGTTCAGACAGTGCTCGCAGATGCGGGGCAGGTAGAACATGTAAGTCTGCTCGAGCTCCAGCCGGACCTTTTCGCTCACCTGCGCCAGTACCGGGTCGCCCGACAGGATTTCCGGTGAGCCCCCGAGGCTGTCGTCCCAATTCGCCGACCACTCGATCTTCATCGGCTCGCCGCTGATCAGGCTGCGCGGCGGTGCCACCGGCATGTGCTCACCGAGCGGCGCGTTCGTCAGGTTCTCGTAGTCGTAGGTCCACGGCTCGTAGTAGTCGTCCATGCTGGGCATCTTCGGGTTGGAAAAGATATGGAACAGCTTGCTCAGCCGACCGCCGTCGCGCAGCCGCAACCGGCCCTTGCGGTCACGCACCCACCCTCCGCGCCACCGCTCCTGATCTTCGTAGGTGCGCGGATACCCTTGGCCTGGGCGGGTTTCGACATTGTTGAACCAGACGTACTCCATGCCGGGCCGGTTGGTCCAGGCCTGTTTACAGGTCACCGAGCAGGTGTGACACCCGATGCACTTGTCGAGGTTCATCACCATCGCCATCTGGGCCATGACTTTCACTTAAAACACCACCTCTTGGCTGCGACGGCGAACCACCGTCACCTCGTCGCGTTGGTTACCAGTGGGACCGAGATAGTTGAACGCAAACGCGTTCTGCGCGTAGCCGCCGGCCAGGTGGCTGGGTTTGATCAGCAAGCGGGTCAGCGAATTGTGGATGCCGCCGCGCTTGCCGGTGGTCTCCGACAGTGGAACGTCGATCGTGCGCTCCTGGGCGTGGTAGACGAACACCACCCCCTCGGGCATCCGGTGCGACACGATCGCCCGTAGCACGATCACGCCGTTGCGGTTGACCGCCTCGACCCAATCATTGTCCTGCACTTCGATTTTCGTGGCATCTGCCGGACTCATCCACATGGTGGGACCACCCCGGGACAGTGACAGCATGAACAGGTTGTCTTGGTACTCCGAGTGGATCGACCACTTCGAATGCGGTGTCAGGTACCGCACTGTGATACCGATCCCGTCCGCTCCGCCCTGGCCCACCGGGGCCGCGCCGAACAGCCGCGACATGTCCAGCGGTGGCCGGTAGATCGGCAGCTGCTCGCCGAGTTCCTCGAGCCAGTCATGATCGAGGTAGAAGTGCATCCGGCCGGTCAGCGTGTGAAACGGCTTGAGCTCCTCGATGTTTACCGTAAAGGGTGCGTACCGGCGCCCCCCGGTTTCACTGCCCGACCATTCCGGGCTGGTGATCACCGGCACCGGGCGTGCCTGCGTGTCGGCGAATGTGATGCGGCGCTCCTCGCTGCCCTCGGCCAGGTGCGCCAACGGCCGCCCAGTACGCCGCTCCAGCTCGCGGAACCCTTCGACGGCGAGTCGGCCGTTGGTGGTTCCCGACAGCGCGAGGATCGTCTCGGCCATGCGCTCCGCGGTGGTGATCGCCGGACGTCCCGCAGCCACACCGGTGTTCATCACACCGAACTTGGCGGCGAGTTCGCCGACCTCCCTATCCGGGCGCGTGGTGACCCCCTTGGTGGTCAACCCCAACCGCTCGACGAGCGGTCCCAGCGCCGCCCACTGCTCGGCCACCCCCGGGTAGTCTCGTTCCACCACCGCCAACGGGCCCATGGTCTTCCCGGGCACCGGTTTGTCTCCTGTGGTGCGCCAGTCCTGTTCGACGCCACCGGGATAGGCCATCGCGCCGGGAGTGTCGTGCTGCATGGCGCCCATCACCACGTCGGTGCGCACACCCAGATGCTTTTTCGCCAACGCCGAGAACGCCCGTGCCACCGCAGCGAACGCCTCGAAGTCGGAATGAGCTTCCCAAGGCGGGTCGACGGCCGCATTGAACGCGTGCACGTAGGGATGCATGTCGGTGCTGGACAAATCGTACTTCTCGTACCAGGTCGCCGCCGGCAACACCACATCGCTCAGCAGCGTGGTGGACGTCATACGGAAGTCGATCGACATCATCAGGTCGAGCTTGCCCTCCGGGATGTCGTCGGACCAGGCAACGTCGTTGGGACGCAACGTTTCTGAAGTGGGGCTGGCCTGTAGATTGGAGTCGGTGCCGAGAAGGTGACGCAGGAAGTATTCGTTGCCCTTGCTCGAGGAACCCAACAGGTTGGCGCGCCAAACCGAGAGCACCCGTGGCCAGTTCGCCGGGTTGTCGGGATCGGTGACTGCCAGCTTCAGCTTTCCGGACGCCAACTGCTCGGCGACGTAGCCGGGGATTTCTGCGTTCTCGCATCCGGCTGCGGCTGCCTCGTCGGCGACGTCGAGGCTGGAGCGGTCGAACTGTGGGTAAAAGGGGCTCCAGCCCATCGCCGCGGCCGAGGCCAATACGTCCATCGTGTGTCTGCCGCGGAACCGACCCCGCCCCAGCGGGCTGGCCAGCGCGTCGGCCCGGTAGCCGTCGTAGCGCCACTGATCGGTGTGGACGTACCAGTACGAGGTTCCCGGCACCTGCCGCGGCGGCCGCACCCAGTCGGTGGCCATCGCCATCGCCGCCCACCCGGTGACGGGCCGACACTTCTCCTGCCCGACGTAGTGCGCCCATCCCCCACCGTTGCGACCCATCGCGCCGGTCAGCAGCACCAGCGCCAGCACCGCCCGGTAGGTGGCGTCGCCGTGGAACCACTGGCAGATTCCGGCACCCATGATGATCATCGATCGTCCGCCGGATTCCTCGGCGTTGCGAGCGAACTCCTTCGCGATCCGGATCGCTTGTGTCGCCGCCACCCCGGTGATCGATTCCTGCCAGGCCGGCGTATAGGGATGGTCCGCGTCGTCGTAGCCGGTGGGCCAGTCCCCGGGCAATCCGGGGCGGGCCACTCCGTACTGGGCCAGCATCAGGTCGAACACCGTGCAGACCCGGTGCTCGCCCACCTGGCGTACCGGCACACCGCGCGTCAGCGTTTCGCCGTGCCCGTCGAGACTGTCGAAGCGCGGCAGCGCGATCGATGCCGCCGCACCGCCCTGCGCGCCCAGCACAGTCAGCGCCGGCACCAGATCACCGAGTTCGAGGTTCCACTTGCCCACGCCGTCGTCGCCGAAGCGGAATCCCAGCGAGCCGCGCGGCACCACCACCGAGTCGGTCGCCCCGTCGACCAGCACCGGCTTGAACGCGGCGTTCTCCACCTCGGCCGCGTCACCGCCCAGATCGGCCGCAGTGAGCATTTTGCCAGGCACCAGGTTGCCGTCGCGGTCCTCGAGCTTGACCAGAAACGGCAGGTCGGTGTACTGGCGCACATAGTCGACGAAGAACGGAACACGTTGTTTGACAAAGTATTCCGACAGCACCACGTGGCCCATCGCCATGGCCAGCGCGCCGTCCGTCCCCGCGGCGCAAGGCATCCACTCGTCGGCGAACTTGGTGTTGTCGGCGTAGTCGGGGCTGACGCTGACGACCTTGGTGCCGCGGTAGCGGACTTCGGTCATCCAGTGCGCGTCGGGTGTACGGGTCACCGGCACGTTGGAGCCCCACATCATCAGATACGACGCATCCCACCAATCCCCGGACTCCGGCACGTCGGTCTGGTCGCCGAACACTTGCGGTGACGCCACCGGCAGATCGGCGTACCAGTCGTAGAACGACGTCATAACACCGCCGAGCAGTTCGATGAACCGCGAGCCCGCGGCGTGGCTGACCATCGACATGGCCGGAATGGGCGAGAAGCCGGCCACCCGGTCGGGCCCATAGGTCTTGATGGTGTGAACGTGGGCGGCCGCGATCATCTCCGTCGCCTCGGTCCACGTCACTCGCACCAACCCGCCCTTACCGCGGGCCTGCTGATACCGCCGTCGGCGCTGCGGGTCGGCCTGGATGTCGGCCCACGCGAGCACTGGGTCATGCAGCCGCGCTTTGGCTTCGCGGTACATCTCGACTAGCACGCCGCGGGCATAGGGGTAACGCACCCGCGTCGGCGAGTACGTGTACCAGGAGAACGCCGCGCCGCGCGGACAGCCGCGGGGTTCGTACTCGGGCCGGTCCGGACCCACCGACGGGTAGTCGGTCTCCTGGGTCTCCCAGGTGATGATGCCGTCCTTGACGTAGATCTTCCACGAGCAGGACCCTGTGCAATTCACGCCGTGCGTTGAGCGCACCACCTTGTCGTGACTCCAGCGGTCCCGGTAGAAGACATCACCGTCGCGGCCGCCGCGACGGGTCACGGTGCGCAGGTCGTCGGAGAATTCGCCGGGGGTGAAGAACCGGCCGCTGCGCGCGAGGAGTTCCTCGATCGGCCCGCCGGCACGCGGTGTTGTCGACGTCATGTCGAGTCCTTGGTTTGCTGAGCAACAGGTTCGTGCGCGTGTAGTCGCAACGCTGTGTAGCCGAGGGCGATGAGTGCGGTGGCTACCAGCAGGAGCAGGCCGATCGTGTAGTCGTTGTCGACGGAGTCATAGGTCGCGCCCATCACCAGCGGCGGGAAGTAGCCGCCGAGCCCGCCGGCCGCAGCGACGATTCCGGTGACCGCGCCCACCGATTGTGCCGGTGCCCGCCGCGCCACCCATGCGAAGACGCCGCCGGTACCGACTCCGAGGAAGATGGCCAGCGTGATGAATGTCGCCGCCGACCACACGTCCGGCGGTGGTTGGACTACCGCGACGAGCGCCATCACCGAGGTGCCGGCGAACGACGTCAGCACCACATACTTGGGTGCGATCCGGTCGGCCAGTGCTCCGCCGATCGGTCGGGCCAACACGGCGGCCAACGCGAAGCCGGCGGTGCGCGCGCCCGCGTCGACCGCCGAGAATCCGTAGATCGTCTTGATGTAGGTGGGCAGATAGTTGCTGAACGCGACAAATCCACCGAACACCACCGCGTACAGGAATGACATCTCCCACGTGACCGGTAGTTTCGCGGCGGCGATCAGCTTCGGCACTACCGGTCCGGTATTCGGGGTGAAGCTCGGGGAATTCCGCATCACCAAGGCACATGCAACCGCGGTCAGCGCGAGCGCAACCGCGACGATGACGTGAGTGCTAAACAAACCGAACCAGCGGACGAACCGCGGTGTGAAGAACGCCGACAGGGCGGTACCAACCATTCCCATGCCGAACACGCCAGTAGCAAAGCCGCGGCGTGATGCCTCGTACCAATTGTTGGCGAATGGGATACCAACCGCGAAAACCGTTCCAGCGATGCCCAGGAAGAATCCACATACCAGCAACAGGGGGTAGGACCCTGCGGTCCCTGCCGGAGGTTGTCCCGGTCTTCGTGGAATTTGAGGTGGCGGTCCCTCACCTGATGCCCGCCAGATGGTAGGTCTTCGGGTGAACGACCAAGTACACCTCGAAGAAGGAGCAAGGGACCGCCATGAAGACCGTACCTACTGTTCGCCTCGCTGACACGACCGACGCCGCCGGGTTGCCTGAGCTGCCGGAGGAGATCCGGCTGGCGATGACCAGCATCGCCGGGGCGGCCCGGGAGGG
>NZ_NVQE01000021.1 GCF_002591975.1 Mycobacterium neglectum
CCTGCCACCCATGGCGGCACCCCTTCGGCCACCAAATCCCAGTACCGACGCAGCACTGACTTCAACACCAAAGGACGAGCCATCAACACTCCTACGCGAAGTGTTGCAATCACCCATTGAAATCAGGTCGAACTTTGTCTGCAATTCGTGGATTTCGTGCGCGCCTCCACGATGTTGACGTCTCGGATTCGTAACATCTGCCTCAATGGCAACTTCAGTATCACGCGTATCGGCCCTCGTGATGGTCGCGGTGGTGAGCGTCGCCCTCGGGACCGCATGTACCCCCAAGCCCAACGGGCCCGAGCCGACGGCTGAAGAATTCTTCGCCGCGCTCGTCGCCGGCGACACCGGAGCCGCCGCCGAGTTGAGTGACCGGCCCGCCGATGCGCGCCAGGCACTCAACGACGCGTGGGCGGGGTTGCAGGCCACCCATCTCGACGCCGTGATTCTGAGCTCGAAGTACGCCGAGGACACCGGCAGCGTCGCCTACCGCTACACCTGGCATCTGCCCAAGGACCGGACCTGGACCTACGACGGACAGCTGAACATGGTCCGCACCGAGGGCCAGTGGGAAGTGCGCTGGAGCGCCACCGGGGTGCACCCCAAGCTCGGTGAGAACCAGACGCTGGCACTGCGCGCCGATCCTCCCCGGCGGGCCTCGGTCAACGAACGTGGCGGCACCGACGTCCTGGTGCCCGGTTACCACTACAACTTCTCGCTCGACGCCCAGGCCGCGGCCGGCTCGCTGATGACGACCGCGCGGGCGGTGGCCGACGCGTTGCGGCCGTTCGACAACACGCTGGACCCGCAGCGCCTCGCCGAGCAGGCCAGTTCGTCGAAGCAGCCGATGTACCTGATCACGCTTCGTCAGTCCGACCACGATCGGGTGGCCGGCGCGATCGGAACGCTGCCGGGTGTGGTGATCACACCGCAGGCCGAATTGCTGCCGACCGACGAGAAATTCGCACCGGCCATCATCAACGAGGTCAAGAAGGCGGTGGTCGACGAACTCGACGGCCAAGCGGGATGGCGCGTGGTCAGCGTCAACCAGAACGACGTCGACGTCGACGTGCTCAACGAGGTGCCGGGCGAACCGGCGCCTTCGGTGACTATCAGCCTGGATCGGGCTGTCCAGAGCGCCGCCCAGAATGCCGTCAACACCACCGGCAAGCAGGCGATGATCGTCGCGATCAAGCCGTCCACCGGAGAGATCCTGGCCGTCGCGCAGAACTCCTCGGCCGACGCGCAGGGCCCGCTGGCCACCACCGGTCTCTACCCGCCGGGGTCGACCTTCAAGATGGTCACGGCCGGAGCGGCCATCGAACGCGACATGGCCACCCCGAACACGCTGCTGCCCTGCCCCGGCACCATGGACATCGGCCATCGCACGGTGCCCAACTACGGCGGCTTCGACCTCGGCACCGTGCCGATGTCGCGGGCATTCGCCAGTTCGTGCAACACCACCTTCGCCGAGCTGGCCAGTCGGATGCCGCCGCGTGGGTTGACCCAAGCTGCCGCCAAGTACGGCATCGGGACGGATTACGCGATCGAGGGCATGACCACGGTGACGGGCTCGGTGCCACCGACGGTGAATCTGGCAGAACTCACTGAGGACGGCTTCGGGCAGGGCAAAGTGGTGGTCAGCCCGTTCGGGATGGCGCTGGCCGCAGCCACCGTTGCAGCCGGGAAAACGCCTGTGCCGCAACTGATCGAAGGTCGGCAGACGACGGTCACCGGTGACCAGACGCCGATCGGTCCCAAGATTCTCGACGGCTTGCGGCCGATGATGCGCTTGGTCGTCACCAACGGCACCGCCAAGGATCTCCAGGGCGCAGGTGACGTGCGGGGTAAGACCGGTGAGGCGGAGTTTGCGGGCGGCTCGCATTCGTGGTTCGCCGGCTACCGCGGCGATATGGCCTTCGCCGCCCTGATCGTCGGGGGCGGGTCCTCGGAATACGCGGTGCGAATGCTCAAGGGCATGTTCGACTCCCTGCCGCCGAGCTACCTGGCCTGAGCCCGCGTGGGTTCGATCGCGCACCGCCGCGGCGGTACCGTTGAACCGTTATGACAGGGCTCGATGACCAAGCTGGTATGCGCATCTCCGACGCGCAGGCTGGGATGCGCATCTCCGACGCGGACCGCAACGGGACGCTGCGCCGGCTGCACAACGCGGTGGCGCTCGGACTGATCGACATCGACGAGTTCGAGGAGCGTTCGGCGCTGGTGTCCACCGCCCGGCTGCATTCCGATCTCGACACCCTCGTCGGCGATCTGCCCGGGCCCGGCGCGATCGTCACGACTGCCGCCGATCGGGTCGAACTGCGCGGTGTGCTCGGTTCGCTCAAGCGTCAGGGTGAGTGGACCGTGCCGACCCGGCTGGCGCTACACCGGCGGATGGGTTCGGTTGACCTCGACCTCACCAAGGCGCGCTTCGCGGGCTCGATCGTCGTGGTGGAACTCGATTTGAAGTTCGGTGGTCTCGACCTTCGGCTACCCGACGGCGCCAGCGCGTCGATCGACGACGTCGAGGTGGTCGTCGGCAGCGCCCACGACCACCGCAAGGACGCACCCGCCGACGGGCAACCGCATGTGATCCTGACGGGCAAGGTGGTGTGCGGTTCGGTGGATATCCGCGGTCCGCGCAAGGGGCTGCGTTTCGGGCGGATCATTTGAGCGGTTCGTCGGGCACCCCGAACCGTTGCTGATACTCACGCACCTGCTCGCGCACCAGGCCGGCGTCCAAACCTGTGTCGCCCCACGTATAACGGCTGCCGCCACCATCTCCGGGGTGGGCGGCCAAGTGCGCGCGCATGTTCTGCTCGGCTACGGGCGAAAGCTCGCGTCCGAGTTCGGCATACAGCCCGCGGATGGTGGCGAACGGATCGCGGATGAAATCGGCGAACTGCACATCGACGATCTGCATTCCGGCCAGCGCCGGTGAATCGCGCAATGTCATGCCGCGTTCGAGACCGACCACGATCTCCTCGCACGATTGGCCTGCGCAGTCGGAGATCGAACTGTCGTCGGACGCAAGTCGGCGCAGATGGTGGGTCAGTGCGCTGATCGACGAGATCACGTTGAGCGGGTCGCGGTGGGTCTGCACGATGAGGGCGTCGGGATACTCGGCGATCAGCGCGTCGAGTTGCCACAGATGGGCGGGCGACTTCAACAGCCAGGAGCAGGCCCCGCCGGGTACGCCGGACTGCAGGTGCTGCAGGAACGTTCGATGATACCGATAGACCGGTTGATAGTCCGCGTCGTACAGCAGCCAGCGGTAGTAGGACGGCAGCCGGTACTGCACCGAGAAGATCATGCTGCAGAACTGTCCCGCGGTGATCCGCACACACTCCTGACCGAGCAGCGCGCCCATCGGATGAAACGCGAGCAGTCCGGGAACGATGTGCTCGGACATCTCGATGCTCGCCTGGGCTTCGGCGATACGCGGGTCGGTGTCATATGTCTCCGGTCGGGGCAGCGGGTGCGGGTTGTCCACCTCCCACGTCAGTGGAGGCCGGAGCGCGGGGTCCTGGGCGAGGAGGTCGAACAGGATCGTGGTGCCGGTGCGTGGCTGCCCGACGATGAAGATCGGTCGGCTGATCGGCTGGGTAACGACTTCCGGATTGTCCTTGCGCCACTTGGTGATCTGCAGCCTGCTGACCATGGGGCGTATGAGGTCGAGCACCGCGATCTCCACGCCCAGGTCGTTCAGCCGCGCCTCGGTGACCAGCCCGTCACACAGCAGGGACAGGCCTTCTCGCCAGCTGTCGTCGCCGCCGAAGTCGTCGCTGCCCGCTTGTTCGCAGGCCTGCTCGATGAGCAGGTGGGGCTGGAAACGCTCGGTACTCACCCGTTCTTCTCACCACGACGGACGCTGGTGCGCACCTCGAACGGTTGTGGTTTGTCGAGCCATCGAAGGATGATGAAACCGCGCCGTCGACCTCCGGTGTCCAACCAGTGACCGTGCCCGAAGTCCTTGGCGCCGATACTGATCCGCACAATCCCGTCGGCGTCTGGGGCGGCGGCTTTGTTGGTGACCGAGCTGTGGCGTTGCCTGGGCTCGAGGCATTCGTGCCAGATGCTCTCGAGGGTGATGTTCCAAAACCGGGTGTCGGGGGGCCGGAACTCGAGCACGAGTGACTCGTCGGTCTCCAATCCGAAGGTGCCGATCATGTACAGGTTGTCCGGCGTGGTGTCGGCGGCGCCGAGTTCGGCGGCCTCGGCGGTGAGCAGTTCGTTGGGTTGTGCGAGGAGCTCGGGTTTGATGGTGCGGTGCATCGTGGCCAGTTTGACGATGGTCCACGCCATCGCCGTGAATTGTGCTGCCGCAACCTCATCGGTGATCGGCTGCAACTCTTCGGGAGCGACGGGTTCGATGCGCATGGCGGCGGGCCGTTCAGCCGCGAAGTCGCCGACATATTCGCGCACAACGATCGATGAGGCGTCTTCCGGGATGCGCACCCACTGCGCCGAGCCGAGAAGTGCCGCTGACGGCTCGGTGGGGGAGAACAGCACCTCGAACGCGCCGTCGTCCAGATCGAGTTCCGTGTCGCTGAGATAGCCCGCCATGCGTCGGGGCGTCAGGCCCGTACCGGCGAGCACCTGGAATCCGAGATAGGCCGTGGTGCCGCGCGTACCGGTGACGCGATAGGCGCGATCGCCACGGATCATCGCCAACAGGTACCGGCCGTCGGGGTTCGGACCGCCGATCATTCGGGTGTCCGACGACATGTCGAAGAAATTCGGCCGCTCGGGATCGGCCTGGACGGTCAGTTCCGCGCACAGCCCGGTGATCTTCGCGACGACCTGAAGGCCTTCGATCAGTTCGCGCTCATCGATCGCGTCCTCGGTCACCGACGCAGTGAGGTCGGCGAGCATCTGCTGAACGAGCCGCCAGGATTCCAGGGTTTTCGGCGCGGGTTGGTTGCCATTGGTGTCCACAGTGAGACATAGTCTCATCATGGACGCCGTCTCACTAGAGAAATCTCGGGAAAGCCTCACGGTCCGCAGGCAGCGGGCCACCCGCGCCCGGATCGCCACGGCAGCGGCGCAGCGGGTTTCCGAGAGCGGCCTGGCGGGAGTGACCGTCGAACAGATCGCGACGGCGGCCGAGGTCGGGCGCGCCACGTTCTTCCGGTACTTCAGCTCGAAAGAGGATGCCGTCGCCGAAGGGATGACGACGCGCTGGCTGGATGCGATCACCGCGGTCATCGCCAAGCAACCGGCGAAGTTGTCGGCGGGTGAGGCTGTCGTCGCGGGTTTCGGTGATCTGGGCGACGGGTTCGAGGCGATCAGCGCTCAGGTACGCGACCTGGCGACGTTGACCCGGTCGTCGCCCGCGCTCAGCGCCTGGACGCTGCAGATCTACCTGCGCTACGAGGCCGTCATCGCGGACCTGGTGGCACCGCGTATCGGCGATCTGTCGGCCGACGATCCGCGTCCGCGGCTCATCGGCGCGATGGCCATGGCGTCGGTACGGATCGCGCTGGATGACTGGCTCGTACACGGCGGATCGCTGCCTGAACGTGTGCGGTCCGCCCTGTCGGCACTGCACATCGAGTAGGCGGGCGCGAGCCGAAGCCGACTATTCTGGCGCCATGTCTGTTCGTACCGCACTTCGCCCCGGCGTGGTGTCGCCGACGCTGCCGGTGCCCCGCTCGATCGTCCGCCCCGAATACGTGGGCAAGGCGACCGCGCAGGAGGGCAGTGAGCCGTGGGTGCAGACCCCCGAGGTGATCGAGAAGATGCGCGTGGCCGGACGCATCGCGGCGGCCGCGCTGGCCGAGGCCGGTAAGGCCGTCGAGCCCGGCGTCACCACCGACGAACTGGACCGCATCGCTCACGAGTACATGATCGACAACGGCGCGTATCCATCGACGCTGGGCTACAAGGGCTATCCGAAGTCCTGCTGCACCTCGCTGAACGAGATCATCTGCCACGGCATCCCCGACTCGACCGTGGTGGAGGACGGCGACATCGTCAACATCGACGTGACGGCCTTCATCGACGGCGTGCACGGCGATACCAACGCCACCTTCCTCGCGGGCAACGTGTCCGAGGAACACCGGCTGCTCGTCGAACGCACCCACGAGGCCACCATGCGGGCCATCAAGGCCGTCAAGCCCGGGCGCGCGCTCTCGGTCGTCGGCCGTGTCATCGAGTCGTACGCAAACCGGTTCGGCTACAACGTGGTTCGTGATTTCACCGGCCACGGCATCGCCACCACATTCCACAACGGGCTGGTGGTGCTGCACTACGACCAGCCTGCCGTGCAGACGGTGCTGGAGCCCGGCATGACGTTCACGATCGAGCCGATGATCAACCTCGGCGCGCTGGACTACGAGATCTGGGACGACGACTGGACGGTCGCCACCAAGGACAAGAAGTGGACCGCGCAGTTCGAGCACACGCTGGTGGTCACCGAAGACGGCGCCGAAATCCTGACGCTCGCCGACTGACGCGCTCGATTGTGATGCCGATTGTGCGGTTTCGTACGCAACACGCCGTGTTTGCCGTATGAAAACGCACACTCACCGCAGGGAACGGCGGTGACCACCGCCGGGGGAGCGCTGCTGGTCGCCGGTACCACGTCCGATGCCGGTAAGTCCATGGTCGTCGCCGGACTGTGCCGACTGCTGGCGCGCAAGGGCATTCGCGTCGCGCCGTTCAAGGCGCAGAACATGTCCAACAACTCAGCGGTCACGGTCGAAGGTGGTGAGATCGGTCGCGCCCAGGCGATGCAGGCCCGCGCCGCCGGCCTGGCGCCGAGCGTTCGCTTCAACCCGGTGCTGCTCAAGCCGGGCAGCGACCGCACCTCGCAACTCGTGGTTCGCGGCAGCGTGGTCGGCACCGTCGGCGCCAAGGATTACTTCACCCACCGTGAGCGACTTTCAACCGTGGTCGCCGACGAATTACGAACTCTGCGAAACGAATTCGACGCTGTCATCGTGGAAGGTGCGGGTTCACCCGCCGAGATCAATCTGCGTGCGACCGATATCGCCAACATGGGGCTGGCCCGTGCCGCTGATCTGCCGGTCGTCATCGTCGGTGACATCGATCGCGGCGGACTGCTGGCGCATCTTTACGGCACGGTCGCGGTGCTCGAACCCGAGGACCAGCGGCTCATCTGCGGATTCCTGGTCAACAAGTTCCGCGGCGACCCCGCACTGCTGGCTCCCGGGCTGACGCAACTGCGGGATTTGACCGGCCGGCCGACCTATGGAGTGATCCCGTACAGCGATGGGCTGTGGCTCGACGCCGAGGATTCCGTCTCGGTGCTGGCGCATCGTGTTGTCGGCGACCCGCAGACCCCGCGCGGGCAGCAGTGGTTGCGGGTGGCGGCGATCCGGCTGCCGCGCATCTCCAACTCGACGGACGTCGAGGCGCTGGCCTGCGAGCCCGGCGTGTTGGTGCGCTGGGCCGGCGACCCCGCGGAACTGGCCGACGCCGACGTCATCGTGATTCCCGGCAGCAAGGCCACCGTTGCCGACCTCGCCTGGTTGCGTGAGCGTGGACTGGCCGACGCCGTCGTGGCCCACGCTCGACTCGGTAAACCGGTGCTCGGTGTCTGTGGCGGATTCCAGATGCTCTGCAGCCGCATCGACGACTCGGTGGAATCTCAGGCCGGACACGTCGACGGACTCGCGTTGCTCGACGCCGACATCGAGTTCGCTCCGGAAAAGACGCTGTGCCACCACGGGGATCATCAGGGGGGCCACCACGAAGCCCCTTTGCACGGCTACGAGATTCACCATGGTCGCCTTCGTCGCTCCACCGAGGACGACTGGCTCGGTGTGGGGATTCGCCGCGGCGCGGTCTACGGCACTCACTGGCACGGTCTGCTCGATAACGATGACGTGCGGCGACGTTGGCTCACCGCAGCGGCAGCGGCAGCGGGCCGAGACGGTTTCGTGGTTGCCGATGACGTCGATGTCCGCGGGCGCCGAGACGCCCAACTCGACGTGATGGCCGACCTGATCACCAGCCATGTGGACGTCGCCGCCGTGCTCGCGCTGCTGGAGCACGGTCCGCCGAGACTGCCGACGATCGCCCCTAGACTGACACCATGACCTGGCGCAATGTGCTGGTCGTTCTCACCACGGCACTACTCGTGGGGGGCTGCGCCCAACCGATCGCGGGCACTGCGACCTGGCCCGGCGCCCGGCTCGAGAAGGTGTTGCTCACCCCCGCGGACTTCCCTGAGGGCGTGCAGTATGAACGCATCACTCGCGAGCCCGGCGAGGCCGACGGTGCCGGCGCCCCGCCGGCGATGCTGTCCCGTCCGGAAGGCCGCTCGGACGGACTGACCCGGGTTATCGCCGACTCGGCCGAACGCGGCCCGGGCAGCGCGGCGGAGTACCTCGTCGCCTACGACGGCGCGCGGATGGTCATCACCGTGCTGACGTGGCAACTGGACCTCGACAGGTTGGCGGCGGTCGCCGATCGGTGCGCCGAGTTCGAGACGTTCTTCGATTCGTCGACCCCCGGCATCCCGATGACCACCACGAGAATGGAAACCCCGCGCGTCGACGCGCTGGTGTACGAGCAGACCATGCGGTTGAGCGGCACATCGGAGAGCGTCTACTTCTCTTTCGAGAACATCGGGGACACCGCGGTGTTCGGAATCGCGTTTCCGACAGCAAACCAGTCGATCCCCGTCAAAGGTTCGCTGCCGCAGACGTTTCTGGAAATCACCGCGAAGCAGGCCGACCGCGCGCGATTGAACTGAGGTCTGTCAGCTCGGTGCGAAAAACCACCCGCTCCATGATGACCGGCTGTAGCGTGGCCGAATGCCGCCCACCACCGTCACCGTCGACGGCGTTGGCGTGTCCGTTGACGTCGCCGGTCCCGAAAAGGGCTCCGTCGTCGTGGTGCTTGGCGCCGCACACCATGCACCTGCCGCCTATGAACCCGTGTGCCAGCGTCTGCACACCGCCTCGCTGCGGACCGTGGTCATCGCGCCGGACCCGCGGTTGACCGCCAAGGCCGTGATCGGCGTCCTCGACGCGCTCGACGTGAAGTGGGCGTTGCTGGTCGGTGACCGCGTCGGCGGCGAACTGGCGTGGGAGCTGGCCGCGACCCGGCTGGACCGGTTCATCGGGCTGGTCGTCATCGACCGTGGCCACCCGCGTGTCCCCGATCCCGCCGGGGTGGTCCGCGACGACCGTTGTCCGCCCGTGGAAATGAACACCACCGCCCTGGTCAGTACGTCCGCGGCACGCGCCATCGCCAAGGCCAGTCAGCGCTACGTGTACGGCGATTACCGGCTCGTCGATCTACTGGGCCGACGAAACGCCCAGGAGTCCACGGCGCAACTTGCTGCCGAGATCGTGATGCGCACCAGCACCTGGTAGGTCTAGCCGGTAAGGGTGCTCATTCGGGCACCTCGTCGGGTGTCCAGGCCTGGGGCAGGGCGGGACTGCCCGGGAACAGGAAGTCGACGAAAGCCTTTGCGGTGGGCTGGGGCTCGTGGTTGGCCAGCCCGGGCCGCTCATTGGCTTCGATGAACACGTACTCCGGTGCGGTGACATCGGGAACCAGGAGGTCGATGCCCGTGACCGGGATTCCGATGGCGTCCGCGGCGGTCACCGCGACCTCGCTCAGATGCGGGTTCACCTTGGAAGTCACATCGTGAATCGTGCCGCCCTGATGAAGGTTCGCCGTTCGGCGCACACGCAGGGTCTGCCCTTCGGGCAGGACGTCGTCGAACGTGAACCCCGCTTCGGCGACCGTCGCCACCGTGACGTCGTCAACGGGAATGCGCGATTCACCCCCGGTTGCCGCGGCGCGCCTGCGGCTCTGCGCATCGATGAGTTCGCGGATCTTGTGGTGGCCGGTGCCGGTGATCTCGGCGGGCTTGCGTAGCGCGGCGGCCACCACCTTGCCGTCGATCACCACCAGGCGCAGATCATCGCCGGGCGCCCGCTGCTCGATCAATACCTCGGGGTGCTCTTCGCGGGCCCGTGCCAGCGCCGCATCCAATTCGTCGGCTCCGGTGACGCCGACAGTGATGCCCTTGCCCTGTTCCCCACGGGTGGGTTTGACGACGACGTCGCCGACCTCCTCGAGGAACGCATGGTCGTTCTCGTCGAAGCTGGCCAGACGTCCCTTGGGAACCTGGATTCCGGCCTCCGACACCAGGCGACGGGTCAGTCTTTTGTCGTCACACCGCGCCATCGCCACCGCGGACGTGTACTCCGACAACGACTCCCGGGTGATGACGCTGCGGCCACCGTGCGACAGCCGCATCTCGCCGGCTCCCGCGTCGAGAATCTCGACCCAGATGCCGCGGCGCATCGCTTCGTCGGCGATGATCCGCGCGTAGGGGTTCAGATCGTCGACGGTCTCGGGCGGATGGGTGAACAGCGGTTCGTTGATCGCGTTCTTGCGCTTGACGGCCATGACCGGAACACGTTCGAAGCCCAGCTTCTCGTACAACCCGATGGCGGCCTCGTTGTCGTGGGCCACCGACAGATCCATGTAGGACCGGCCCCGCTCGCGGTACACCGCGGCCAACGCACGGGTCAGCGCGGCGCCCACGCCCGGCAGGCTGGTGGTCGGGTCGACGGCCAGCGTCCACAGGCTCGAGCCGTTCTCCGGATCGTCGAACAATCGCGTATGGTCGACGCCGGTGACGGTGCCGACCAGCGACCCGTCGTCGACACGGACCGCCACCAGATAGTCGACCGCATCACGGTCTTCGCTGTTTTCCCATAACACCTCGACGGGTGCGGGCACCATTCCGCAGCGCACGTAGACGCGGTTGATCTCCTCGGCGTCTTCGCGCCGTTCGAGTGAGCGGATGGTGAAACCCGTCGGCGACGGGGCTGGCGCGTCCTCGTCGCTGAACCTCAACCGGTAGGTGTGGCTGGGATCGATGAACAACTCGGCAGGCGCCATCGCGACGAGGACGTGCGGCTCGCGGGCGTACATACAGATGTCGCGACGACCATGCCCCTCTTGCCGCAAGACCTCGGCGAGCTTCGCCGGGTCTGCGAACGTCTGCCCGAAAATCAGCCGGCCCCAGCCCATTTCGACGGCCACGTCGTTGGCCATCGCGTCGACCAGGTGCTGCGGCGACGCGTCGTGCAGGCCGAGCGTGATCGCTTCGGTGCTGTCGGGGTTCAAGGTCGTCACGCCGCCGTCCCGTTGATGCCGTGCTTTTGCAGCCACAGTTCGAGCAGTCCGAGCTGCCAGAGCTCGTTGCCCCGCAGCGGGGTCAGGCGACCGTTCGGGTCGGCAAGCAGCCGGTCGACGGCCTCAGGGCGGAACAACCCGCGCTCCTTGGCCGCCGGCGCATAGAGGGCATCGCGCACCAGATCGAGGTACGGCCCTTCGAGATGCGTCAGCGCCGGCACCGGGAAGTAGCCCTTGGGGCGATCGATGACCGCCGCGGGAATCACCTTCCTGGCCGCCTGCTTGAGCACACCCTTGCCCTCGTGCGCGATCTTCAACTCGGGCGGACAGGACGCCGCCAACTCGACGAGTTCGTGGTCGAGGAACGGCACTCGGCCCTCCAGACCCCACGCCATCGTCATGTTGTCGACGCGCTTGACCGGGTCGTCCACCAACATCACCGTGGAATCGAGGCGCAGCGCCCGGTCGATCCCGGTTTCGGCTCCGAGCCTGGCGAAATGGTCGGTGACGAACTGTTGGCTCAGATCGCCGTCGGTGAGGTAGTCCTGCGTGACGAGCCCAGCGATGCCCGCGGTATCACGGTCGAAGAACGCGGTGCGGTAGTTGGCGACCGCGCCGTCCAGTGACGTCGCGTCGGCCATCGGCGGATACCAGTGGTAGCCCGCGAACACTTCGTCGGCGCCCTGCCCGGACTGCACCACCTTGACGTGTTTGGCCACCTCCTGGCTGAGCAGATAGAAGGCGACGCAGTCGTGGCTGACCATGGGCTCGCTCATGGCGCCGATCGCGCCGTCGAGTGCGGGCAGCATCCGGTCGGTGCCGATGCGGATCTGATGGTGATCGGTGCCGAAACGCTCGGCGATGATGTCGGAGTACTTGAACTCGTCGCCCGCAACTCCGCCCACCGACTCGAAGCCGATGGAGAACGTCGCCAACCCGTGCTGGCCCGCCTCGGCGAGCAGTCCGACGATCAGGCTGGAGTCGACTCCGCCGGACAGCAGACACCCGACGGGCACGTCGGCGACCAGGCGGCGCTCGACGGCCACCCGCAGGGAGGCGAGAACGGCGTCCTCCCAGTCACGTTCGGACCAGTCGGCCCGATCGTCGCGGCGGCAGAAATCAGGTTCCCAATATGTGACGGTCTTCGTACGCCCGTCCGGCTCGATGGCCACCAGCGATGCGGGCGGCACCTTGGCGACGCCGCGCAGGATGGTGCGCGGCGGGGGGACGACGGAGTGGAACGACATGTAGTGGTTCAGGGCCACCGGATCGATTCGGGTGTCGACACCGCCGCCGGCGAGCAATGCGGGAAGCGATGACGCGAACCGGATACGCGACGCATCCTGGGTGATGTAGAGCGGCTTGATGCCCAGTCGATCGCGTCCGAGCAGCACCCGTCCGCTGTCGCGTTCGACGATCGCGAACGCGAACATGCCGTGTAGACGGTCGACGAACCGGTCACCCCAATGGTGGTAGGCCTTGAGCAACACCTCGGTGTCGCTGTGGGAGAAGAACCGGTAGCCGTAATCGCTCAGCTCGCGGCGCAGCTGCTGGTAGTTGTAGATGCAGCCATTCCACGCAATGGACAGCCCGAGATCGGAGTCGACCATCGGCTGCGCGCCGGCTTCTGACAGATCAATGATTTTCAGGCGACGATGACCAAGCGCGACCCTGCCCTGCGACCACACGCCTGCGGAGTCAGGACCCCGAGGCTCCATGGCCTCGGCCATGGCCGAGACCGCGGTGATATCAGGTGTATGGCCGTCGAGTCGCACCTCGCCGGTGGCTCCGCACACATCTGGGACTCTACCCTCGTCGACGGACGGGAAACCTGATGCCGCCTCGTCGCTGTGTGAGTTAGGAGACACCCTCCAGTTGCTCACCGGTCACGTCCACTTGCCTGACCGGGCCGGTGAACCACTTCTTCACCGACACGTGCCAGTAGATGTAGAGCAGGATCAGTACTCCGCCGACCAGCAGTGGGGTGTAGTTGACGTACTTCCATTCGAAGGCGTCGCCCCACGGCACACCGCCCGAAGATGTCGGGAACATCGCGATGATCGACGTGACTATGATCTCGACGACCGCGACCGGAGCCATCCACTTGTGATGACCCCGCAGGTTCCATCGACCCACCTCGAACCGGTCGCCCATCCGCCAGCGCAGGTAGATCGGCACTGCGAAACACAGATACAGGCCGACGACGCCGATCGAGACCACGGCGAAGAAGGCGACTGGGACCGGGGCGCCGTTGATGTCGACCTCGACGAGTGCGGGGAGCGTGATGGTAGCCGCGAGGACCGCGGTGATGATGACGCCGTTGGCGGGGATCTTGTTCTTGCTCACCTTCGACCACAGCTGGTGGCCGGGTACCGCACGGTCGCGGCTGAACGCGAACAACATCCGTGACGCGCTCGTTTGGCACGCCGTGGTGCAGAAGAACTGCCCGGCCGTCGAGATCAGCAGGATGATCGCCACCCACTGCGAGTCCAGCGCCTGGTTGAAGATTCCGACGACCGCACCACCGCCTGCGGACACCGCGTCGGAGTCGTTGACGGCGAACAGGAAGGTCAGCAGGAGGATCCAGCCGCCGATCGCCGAGTAGAAGATGGACCGCCAAATGCCCTTGGCTGCACCGTCGGCCGCGCTCTTGGTCTCCTCGGACAGGTGCGCCGAAGCGTCGTAACCGGTGATCGTGTACTGCGTCAGAATTGCCGAGATCGGCAGCACGAACAACAGGAAGCCGATCCCCGAAGTCTCGCCTCCGAACATGCCGCTGTTGTTGATGGTCTTGGCGAACACATCGCCGAAGCTGGCGTGCTGCTCCGGCAGCAGCCAGAGGATCGCGACGACGGACAGTGCGCCCGCGACATGCCACCACACCGAGACGTTGTTGATGACGGCGAGCAAGTGCGACGAGAAGATATTGATGGTCGCCGAGATGGCCAGGATGATCACGAACAGCAAGAACGTCCGCGTCAGGCTGTATCCCTCGAGCCAGGTCTCACTGAAAGTGCCGAGCGTGAGGTCGAGGAAAGTCGCGCAACCGTACGCCACTGAAGCCAGGATGGCGATCAGCCCGATCAGGTTCAGCCAGCCGGTGTAGAAACCCGCCTTGGGGCCGCCGAGTTTCGCTGCCCACCAATAGATTCCACCCGATGTCGGGTATGCCGACACGAGCTCGGACATGCACAGTCCGATAATCAGGATGAAGATCGACACGATCGGCCAGCCCCAGGCGATCGCTGCGGGACCGCCGTTGTTCCAGCCCAGGCCAAACGAGGTGAAGCAACCCGCCAGGATCGAAATTATCGAGAACGAGATGGCGAAGTTGGAGAAGCCGGACCAGGAGCGGTTCAACTCCTGCGCGTAGCCGAGGCTGGCGAGATGTCGTTCATCCTCGTCGAGATGTTCGTGACCTTCTGGCACGGCGGTTCTCCTTCGCGGGGTGGGACTCGCGCTCACTGAGTAGGGACAATAGAGTGCCATTGGTCGGCTGTCCTACCTTTGGAATGACATTTTTGTAAAAGAATCCGGAGAACGCCCCGTCGAGCAAACTCCAATGGTTGGCTGCCCGTCATCATCGGTTTTCTAGAGGAAGGTCCCGCAATGGGCCAGACACCCGGCATGTTGTCGCAAGCCGACCTCGAGCAACTGGTCGCCGCCGGCGAGATCGACACCGTGATCCTGGCGTTCTGCGATATGCAGGGGCGGCTCACCGGCAAGCGGGTGTCGGCGCGATTGTTCGTCGAAGACACCGCTGAGCATGGTGCGGAGTGCTGCAACTACCTGCTGGCCGTCGACGTGGACATGAACACCGTCGACGGGTACGCGATGTCGAGTTGGGAGACCGGCTACGGCGACATGGTCATGAAGCCCGACTTCTCGACGCTGCGGCGCCTGCCCTGGGTGCCGGGTACGGCGTTGGTGATGGGTGACCTGGAGCGGGTGGACGGCAAACCGGTGACGGTCGCGCCGCGCAGTATCCTCAACCGCCAGATCGACCGACTGAGCGAACGCGGCCTCGTGCCCTACGTCGGTACCGAACTCGAGTTCATGGTTTTCGACGACACCTACCGCGAGGCCTGGGCCAAGGGGTACCGCCACCTGACGCCGGCCACCGACTACAACATCGACTACGCAATGCTCGCCTCGACCCGAATGGAGCCGTTGCTGCGTGACATTCGGTTGGGCATGACCGGCGCGGGCATGTACTGCGAAGGTGTCAAGGGCGAATGCAACCTCGGCCAGCAGGAGATCGCCTTCCGCTACGACCACGCCAGGACCACGTGCGACAACCACACGATTTACAAGAACGGCGCCAAGGAGATTGCCGATCAGCACGGCAAGAGCTTGACCTTCATGGCGAAATTCGATGAGCGCGAAGGAAACAGCTGCCACATTCACATTTCGTTACGAGGTGAGGATGGCGGTGCCGTGTTCGCCGACTCGGACGCAGCGGACGGCATGTCGCCGATGTTCCGCAGTTTCATTGCCGGTCAGCTGGCCACCCTTCGCGAGCTGACGCTGTTCTACGCACCGAACATCAACTCCTACAAGCGGTTCGCCCTTGGCAGCTTCGCGCCGACCGCGATCGCATGGGGAATGGACAACCGTACCTGCGCCCTTCGCGTGGTTGGGCACGGTCACGGCATGCGGGTGGAATGTCGCGCACCCGGCGGCGACGTCAACCAGTATCTCGCGGTATCGGCGCTGATCGCTGGTGGCCTGCACGGAATGGAGCAGGAGTTGGAATTGCCGGAGGCGTTGGAGGGCAACGCCTACACCAGTGGCGCCGAATGCCTTCCGACCACACTGCGCGAGGCGGCAACGCTGTTCGGCGAATCGGCTGTGGCTCGCGCGGCGTTCGGCGACGATGTCGTCGAGCACTATCTCAACAATGCGCGCATCGAGCTCACCGCGTACGACGCGGCGGTGACCGACTGGGAAAAGGTGCGGGGCTTTGAGCGGCTCTAGGCCACTTGTCGGATTGACCACGTATTTGCAGCGGTCGCAAACGGGGGTATGGGATGTCCGCGCCAGCTTCCTGCCCGCCATCTACTTCGAGGGTGTCGGGCTGGCTGGCGGGATCTCGGCGCTGCTGCCGCCGCAGCCGGTGGACGCGGCTATCGCCGAGCGGGTGCTCGACGGAATCGACGGGCTGATCGTCACCGGCGGTCGAGATATCGATCCGGCCACCTACGGTCAGCCGCCGCACCCCGCCACCGATGAGGCCAACGACGACAACCGCATGCGCGATGCGTGGGAATTCGAACTGCTGTCCGGCGCCATCCGGCGCGGCATGCCTGTCCTGGGGATCTGCCGCGGTGCGCAGGTGCTCAATGTCGCACTGGGCGGCACTCTGCACCAGCATCTGCCCGACGTCGTCGGTCATTCTGCGCACCAGAAGGGCAACGCGATCTTCTCGACATCGTCGATACGTACCGCTCCCGGAACGCGGCTGGCGGCACTGATCGGTGAGTCATCCGACGCGCAGTGCTATCACCACCAGGCCATCGATCGCCTCGGCGAGGGCCTGATCGTCAGCGCCCGCGACGCCGACGGCGTCATCGAAGCGGTCGAGTTCAGTGGTGACCGCTTCCTCCTGGCCGTCCAGTGGCATCCCGAGGAAACGCTTGACGATTTGCGCTTGTTCGCCGCGTTGGTGGAAGCGGCCGCGGTGTATTCAAGAGAAAAGGTGACCGCGTGACGATTAGTGAGTTGATCAATCCCGCTACCGAGGAACTGCTGCGCACCGTCGAGCAGACCAGTGTCGATGGCGTCGACGACGCGGTGGCGCGCGCCAAGGCGGCACAACATGATTGGGCTCGGTTGGCGCCGGGCGATCGTGCCGCGGCGCTACGGTCCTTCGCCGCCGCGGTCGACGGGCACGTCGACGAGCTGGCCGCGCTGGAGGTCGCCAACTCCGGACATCCGATCGGTAACGCGACGTGGGAGGCCGGTCATGTTCGCGATGTCCTGCAGTACTATTCCGCCACACCGGAGCGGCTGTCGGGCAAGCAGATCCCGGTGGCCGGTGGTCTTGACGTCACGTTCAACGAGCCGTTGGGCGTGATCGGTGTCATTACGCCGTGGAACTTTCCGATGCCGATCGCGGTGTGGGGCTTCGCACCTGCCCTGGCCGCGGGGAACGCGGTGCTGGTGAAACCGGCGGAATGGACGCCGCTGACCACGATCCGTATCGGCGAACTCGCGGTCGAGGCGGGCCTACCAGCGGATCTGTTCCAAGTACTGCCGGGCAAGGGCTCAGTGGTCGGCGAACGATTCGTCACCCACCCCGACGTGCGCAAGCTTGTGTTCACCGGGTCCACCGAGATCGGCACGCACGTGATGGCGGGCGCGGCAGCTCAGGTCAAGAGGGTCACCCTCGAGCTGGGCGGTAAGAGCGCCAACATCGTGTTCGACGACTGCGATCTCGAGAAGGCCGCGGCCACCGCGCCGTACGGAGTCTTCGACAACGCCGGTCAGGACTGCTGTGCCCGCAGCCGAATCCTAGTGCAGCGCAACGTCTACGACCGTTTCATGGAATTGCTCGAACCCGCTGTAAAGGGCGTGACGGTCGGCGACCCGGCAGCCAAGGATACCGAGATGGGTCCTCTGGTGTCGAAGTCGCATTGGGACACCGTCGTGTCCTATGTGCCCGACGACGCACCGGTCGCCTTCCGCGGTGATGCGCCGTCGGGGCCCGGCTACTGGTTCCCGCCGACCGTGCTGACCCCGGACCGCTCGGATCGCACCGTGCGCGAGGAGATCTTCGGCCCGGTGGTGGCGGTGCTTCCGTTCGACGACGAGGCCGACGCCATCGCGTTGGCCAACGACACCCCGTACGGCCTGTCCGGATCGATCTGGACAGACAATCTGTCGCGGGCGATGCGTGTGTCGCGGGCGGTGGAAGCCGGTAATTTGTCAGTCAATTCGCATTCGTCGGTGCGGTACAACACTCCCTTCGGCGGGTTCAAACAGTCAGGGCTGGGCCGTGAACTCGGGCCGGATGCGCCGCTGTCATTCACTGAAACCAAGAACGTTTTCTATGCGATCGGAGATGCCTGATGGACCTGACCCAACGACTCGCGGGCAAGGTCGCCGTGATCACCGGCGGCGCCAGCGGGATCGGACTGGCGAGCGCCAAGCGGATGCGCGCCGAAGGCGCCACGATAGTCATCGGTGACATCGATCCGACCACCGGAAAGTCCGTCGCAGACGATCTCAACGGAACCTTTGTCCCGGTGGATGTCTCAGACCAGGCCGCCGTGGACGCCCTGTTCGACACCGCGGCCGAGACACACGGATCGGTGGACATCGCCTTCAACAACGCCGGCATCAGCCCGCCGGAGGACGATCTCATCGAGAACACCGGCATCGACGCATGGCAACGGGTGCAGGACATCAACCTGAAGTCGGTGTTCTTCTGTTCCAAAGCCGCCCTGCGCCATATGGTTCCGCAGCAGAAGGGCTCGATCATCAACACCGCGTCCTTCGTCGCGGTGATGGGGTCGGCGACGTCGCAGATCTCATACACCGCGTCCAAAGGTGGGGTGCTCGCGATGTCGCGGGAGCTGGGCGTGCAGTACGCGCGTCAAGGAATTCGCGTCAACGCGTTGTGCCCGGGACCGGTGAACACACCGCTGCTGCAGGAACTGTTCGCCAAGGACCCCGAGCGCGCAGCCCGTCGCCTGGTTCATATACCGGTGGGGCGGTTCGCCGAACCGGAGGAATTGGCCGCCGCCGTGGCATTCCTGGCCAGCGACGACGCCTCATTCATCACGGGGTCGTCCTTCCTGGTCGACGGCGGCATCAGCTCGGCGTATGTGACCCCCCTCTAGAGGCCCTGAAATCATGACTGCCGATCCGGACGTACCACTGGCGAGCGAGGCTCTGCTGCGCCCGGTGCGGCCCGGAAACGCCTTCGAGGACACGGTCGGACGGCTTCTGCAGACCATCCGCCTCGGCGTGCTCGCTCCCGGCGAGTCGCTGCCGCCGGAGCGGGAGCTGGCGTCGCGACTGGGCGTCAGCCGCGACACCGTGCGGGAGGCGATCAAGTCGCTGGCCGACGCCGGATACCTGGTCTCGCGGCGGGGCCGTTACGGCGGCACGTTCCTGGCCGACGAATTACCGCGGCACACGCAGGACACGGATGCGGTGACCCGCGCGGACCTCGACGACGCGTTGCGGCTGCGGGAGATTCTCGAGGTCGGCGCCGCGCGGCTGGCCGCCAACCGGACCCTGACCGCGTCCGAGCGGGAAGAACTGTGGGCGCGGCTGGCCGACGTCCGAGGTGCCGCTCCCGACGACTATCGGCGGCTGGATTCGAGGCTGCACCTGGCGATCGCCGAGGCGGCGGGATCGCCGTCGCTGGTGCCGTTGGTGGCCGAGAACAGGATGCGCCTCAATGGGCTGCTCGACCAGATTCCGCTGCTGGCGCGCAACATCGCACACTCCGACGAACAGCACGAGGCGATTGTGATGGCGATTCTGGCCGGTGATGGTCACGGTGCTGCCTCAGCGATGCTCGCCCACGTCGAGGGCTCGGCCACCCTGCTGCACGGATTCCTGGATTGAGGCGAAGTCGGTGGCAGCGCAAACACAGACGTCATCGCGACCATTCCGGATGCCCGTGGGGTTAGATTTGACGGATGGCAGGTGGCCAAGCGGAAGTCGGCGCGGTGGTGCGGCGGGCATCGTCGGCGCTGGCCGATGTCGACACCGGTGGCTGGGCGCAGCGATTCGACCTGCTGTCGGATGCTCACCGCCTGGAGATTCTGCTCGTGCTGCACCGTGCACCCGGGATCAACGTCGGCGACCTGGCCTCGGTGCTGGGGCGGTCGGAGAATGCGGTGTCGCAGGCTCTGCGGGTGCTACGCCAGCAGGGTTGGGTGAGCTCCACCCGGGTCGGCCGCGCCGTCAGCTACCGCCTCGAAGACGAGACCGTGCACGACCTACTGCACTGGATCGGCGCCCGGCACGGCTGAAGAGCAACGCATGCCGCTGACGCTGACCGACGAACAACTCAACGAGATGTTCGACAAGATTCCGACGTTGGCCGGACTGCCCCGGCGCCTCGAAGACCTGTCCGGGGGGCTGACGAACCGTAACGTCAAGATCACCACACCCGACGCGATATACGTGGCGCGGTGCACCGACACGTCGTCGAAGATGTTGGGCATCGACCGCGACCGCGAGTGTCACAACACCAGGGCTGCCGAGCAGGCAGGCGTCGGCGCGCCCGTGATCGACTATCGTCCGGACCTCGGCATTCTGCTACTGGGATATCTCGAGGGAAAGACCCTGTCCAACGACGACTTTCAACGGCCGGGTGTGATCGCCAAGGCGGCAGCCGCGGTGCGGAAACTGCACGACGGACCTCGGTTCGCAGGTCATTTCGACATGTTCGAGCGCCAGCGGGCGTATCTGAAGACGGTTTTGGACAAGGGGTTTCGGATCCCCGACGGTTATCACGATCATGCCGACACCTTCGACGCGATCGCCAGCGTGCTGACGAAGACCGATGAGGGCACCGTGCCGTGCAACAACGATCTGCTGGCCGGCAACTTCATCGAGGACGGCGAACGGATCTGGCTGATCGACTACGAATACTCCGGCAACAACGATCCTTGTTTCGAGCTGGGGAACACGTGGGCCGAGTGCGAGCTGTCCACCGACCAACTCGACGAGTTCGTCGCCGCGTACTACGGACGGCGTCTGCGCAACAAGACCGCGCGGGCGCAGCTGCAGGGCATCGTCGGCAAGTACGGCTGGACACTATGGGGCTGTATACAGAATGGTTCGAGCGCAATCGATTTCGACTTCTGGGGATGGGCGATGGAACGGTATGAGGGTGCGGTGGCCGAGTTCAAGGGACCGAACCTGGCTCGGCTGCTCGACGACGTGCAGGCTGTCGACTGATGGCGGGCGAGCTTGGTAGCCGCGCGCATGTCGTCGTCATCGGTGGCGGTGTCATCGGCACGAGCGTTGCCTACCATCTGACCAAACTCGGCTTCACCGATGTCGTGCTGCTCGAGCAGGGGCAATTGTCGAGCGGCACGACGTGGCACGCCGCCGGGTTGGTGGGGCAGCTGCGTGCTTCGGAGAGCGCAACGCGACTGGTGCAGTACTCGACTCAGCTCTATGCAGAGCTCGAAAGCGAGACTGGGCTGTCGGCAGGTTACAAGCAGTGCGGGGGAGTGACGGTCGCGCGTACCGAGGACCGGATGATCCAGCTGCGCCGTACCGCCGCCAGCGCCGAGGCCTTCAACATGGAGTGCGAACTGCTGAGCCCCGAAGAGGCACTCGAGCACTTTCCGGTGATGCGCGTCGACGACCTCGTCGGTGCGATCTGGTTGCCGGGTGACGGAAAGGCCAACCCGACCGACCTGACCTTCGCGTTGGCCAAGGGTGCGCGGATGCGCGGTGCGCGGATCCATGAGAAGACCAGGGTGCGTGACGTACTCAGTGCCGACGGCCGGGTAACGGGCGTGCGCACGGATGCCGGCGACATCGAGGCCGAGATCGTCGTCAACTGTGCCGGCCAGTGGGCGAAACAGATCGGTGCGATGGCCGGCGTCAACGTTCCGCTGCACTCGGCCGAGCACTTCTACGTCGTCTCCGACGGCATCGAAGGTGTGCATCCGGACCTGCCGATCCTGCGTGATCCCGACGGCTACACATATTTCAAAGAAGAGGTCGGGGGGTTGGTGATCGGAGGCTTCGAGCCGGAGGCGAAGCCATGGGTCTCACCGGATCAGATCCCGCACCCGTTCGAGTTCCAGCTCCTGGACGAGGACTGGGAGCACTTCGAAGTACTGATGAACAGTGCGCTACTGCGGATTCCCGCGCTCGAGGTGACGGGTATCAAGAAGTTCTACAACGGTCCAGAGAGCTTCACGCCCGACAACCAGTTCATCCTCGGCGAGGCGCCCGAGATGGAGAACTTCTACGTCGGAGCGGGTTTCAACTCTGTCGGCATCGCCACCGCGGGTGGCGCCGGCCGTGCGCTCGCGGAGTGGATCGTCAACGGCGCGCCCACCGGCGATCTGACGGGGGTTGATATCCGGCGGTTCGCTCCGTTCAACGGCAACACCAGGTGGCTGCACGACCGCGTCGCGGAAGTCCTCGGGTTGCACTACGAGATTCCGTGGCCGAACAGGGAGATGACGACTGCGCGACCTTTCCGACGCTCGCCGGTGCACCACCTGATCGAGGCTGCGAACGCCAACTTCGGTAGCAGGATGGGGTGGGAGCGCGCCAACTTCTTCGCCCCCGCCGGTCTCGCGCCGACCATCGAATACACCTGGGGTAAGCCGAATTGGCTGCCGTGGTCGGCGGCCGAACAGTCCAACACGCGGAACAACGTCACGGTCTTCGACCAGACGTCGTTCTCGAAGTACATCCTGGCCGGCGCGGACGCAGAGTCGGCGCTGCAGTGGCTGTGCACCGCCGACGTCGGTGTGCCGGTCGGCCGTTCGGTATACACGGGCATGCTCAACCAACGGGGCACCTACGAGTCGGACGTGACGGTCACCCGCACCGGCGCCGAGGAGTTCCTGATCGTCAGCAGCGCCGCAACGACCGAACGCGACAAAGACCACATCCGCGCGAATCTGCCGCCGGACGCCGACGCCGCACTGGTCGACGTGACGTCGGCGTATGCCGTATTCGGTGTGATGGGCCCCAACTCCCGAAATCTGCTCGCCAGCCTGTCCTCTGCCGATCTCTCCGATGAGGCCTTCGAGTTCGGCGCCAGTCGGCAGATCCCGCTCGGATATGCCACGGTGCGCGCCACGCGCATCACCTACGTCGGCGAATTGGGTTGGGAACTCTATGTTCCCGCTGAATTCGCGGTCGGGGTCTATCAGGACCTGATGTCGGCGGGCGCACAGTTCGGTATCGGTCGCGGCGGCTACTACGCCATCGAGTCGTTGCGACTGGAGAAGGGTTACCGCGCATTCGGCCGGGAACTGACTCCCAGCGAGAATCCCGTTGAGGCCGGTCTGCTGTTCGCGTGCAAGCTCAAGACCGACATCGCGTTCTTGGGTCGCGAAGCCGTCGAGAACGCCAAGGCCGAGGGGCCACGCCGCAGGCTGGTCGGATTCAAGGTCGACGATGCCGACGCGATGCTGTGGGGCGGCGAATTGATACGGCGCGATGGCGTCGTGGCGGGGCAGGTCACGTCGGCGGCGTGGGGTGAGACGACCGGTGCGTGCGTCGGGTTGGCCTACGTGCGTAGATCCGACGGCGGTGTCGTCGACGCCGATTGGGTGAAGGGCGGGAGCTACCAGGTCAACGTCGGCGGCCGGTTGTACCCGATTTCGGCGTCACTGCGACCGCTGTACGACCCGGCGAACGAGCGAATCCGCCCGTAAAGCTCGATGAGCTGAGGAAGGCTGTCGGAGTTCCTCACCAGCTGGAACCAGGGAGGCGAGCAGTGCGCGACATGGGAGGCCGAGTATCTCTTGATCACCGCCACCAAGCGTTAGGGCGCCTGGCGTTCACACATGAACACATGTTCAGCTAGACAGGTGTTCGGTGTGGGTTCTAGGCTCGCCTTGTGGTTGTGAACTCGGTCGCCATGCATATGAGCGACGGCATCGTCAATGCGCCGACCTCGGTGATCTTCGGTCTCATCGCCGTCGCTGCCATCGGGCTGTGCGCGGTGAAAGCGCGGAGCGAGCTTGACGAACGCGCGGTGCCGCTCGCCGGCCTCGTTGCGGCGTTCATCTTCGCGGTTCAGATGGTCAACTTCCCGATCCTGCCGGGGGTCAGCGGCCACTTGCTCGGCGGCGCACTCGCGGCGATCCTCGTCGGCCCGTACACCGGCGCGCTGTGCATCGCGATCGTGCTGATCGTGCAGTCGCTGTTGTTCGCCGACGGCGGGATCACCGCGTTGGGCACCAACATCACCAACATGGCCGTCGTCGGCGTCGCTGCGGGGTACGCCACAGCTGTCGCCCTCTACGCGATTGCTCGGCGTCGCACGCCCGTCCTGCCGGTGCCCGCACTCGGTGTCATCTCGTTCATCGCCGCGCTGATCGGAACGGTTTGTGCGGCAATGGCATTTGTCGTCGAATACGCCATCGGCGGCGCCGGCGTCACATCGCTTCCAACGGTGGCGGGCTACATGTTCGGCACCCACGTGCTGATCGGCATCGGGGAGGGGTTGATCACTGCCGTCACGGTGATGGCGGTGGCACGATCGCGACCCGACCTGGTCTATCTGATGCGCGGCGCCCGGGTGGAGGTGCCGGCGTGAAGCGATGGTCGTTCTGGATTGCGTTCGCCGCCGCCACCCTGCTGATCGCCGGGTTCGTCTCCTACTTCGCCAGCGCCAGCCCAGATGGGCTGGACTCCGCGACGCTGCAGGGGTGCCAGGTCATCGAAACCGCTGACGGTGAACAGCTCACCGGCGACTGCATCGCACAACACGCCTCAGAGCACGCCATGTCCACGTCGCCGCTGGCCGACTACGCGGTCGGCGGGCAGGACGGCACCGGCGGGATCGCGGGCATCGTCGGTGTCCTTGTGACCGTCGCCGTGGCGGGCGCGGCGTTCTGGCTGATCGCCAGAAGCCGGCGATCCGCGGACGACAAGCAGACCTGACGCATGGGCGCGGGCGCGCATCCGCTCTACCGTCACGACGAGTCGGCCGTACATCGGACGCCCGCCGAGGTCAAGATCGTCTGTCTTTTGGTGTTCGTCCTCGCGGTGGTCGCGACCCCGCGAGAGATGTTCTGGCCGTTCGCGATCTACGCTGCGATCGTCCTCGTGACATGGCGGCTAGCACGGATCCCCCTGCGGTGGGTTTTACCTCGCATGCTGATCGAGGCGCCCTTTCTGATACTCGCTGTCCTGCTGCCGTTCGCCGAGGGTGGGCAGCGCATCGACGTCGCGGGACTACAGCTTTCGGTGACCGGGCTGTGGGCGGCCTGGGGCATCGTCATCAAGGGCACGCTCGGTGTCGCTGCCGCGCTGACACTCGCCGCCACCACATCCGCGACCGAGCTTCCCGCGGCGCTGAGCCGGCTCGCTGTGCCCGCCGTGGTGACGTCGGTCCTCGTACTGATGATCCGCTATATCGACCTGCTGGCGGCCGAGGTGAGCCGCATGCGAATGGCCAGGATCGCACGAGGTGACTCACCGCGGGCCCTGCATCAGGCCCGCGCGATCGCGACCGGCATCGGCGCGTTGTTCCTGCGCTCCTACGAGCGTGGCGAACGGGTGTATGCGGCGATGTTGTCGCGCGGATTCGACGGCAGGGCTCCGGATCTCGCGGTGATCGGGGCCCCGCCGAGGGCCGCCACGACCCAGTGGGTGGTGGCGATGCTGCCAGCCGCTGCAGCGGTCGCGGTGTCGGTGGCGGCGTGGGTGACGCTGTGACCGCGATCCGTATCGATCGGCTACGGCACGTGTACCCGGACGGGCATGTGGCGCTCGACGGGATCGACCTCGAGGTGGCAGCGGGTGAGCGGGTCGCGGTACTCGGACCTAACGGGGCGGGCAAGACCACCTTGATGCTGCACCTCAACGGTGTCCTGACGGCGACCACCGGTTCGATACAGATCAGCGGAATTCCGCTGGACCGAAAGAGTCTTCACGACATCCGCAGGCGCGTCGGGCTGGTGTTCCAGGACCCCGACGATCAGCTGTTCATGCCCACCGTCGCTCAGGACGTCGCGTTCGGGCCTGCGAATTTCGGGCTGCGCGGTGAGGAGCTCGCCGCCCGCGTGGCGAACGCACTTGCGGTGGTGTCGCTGACCGACGACGCCGAGCGCAGTCCCACCCACCTGTCCGCGGGTCAACGGCGAAGGGCCGCACTGGCAACCGTGCTTGCCTGCCAGCCCGACATCCTGGTGCTCGACGAGCCGTCGGCCAACCTGGACCCCGTCGCACGCCGCGAACTCGCCGAAACGCTGGCGGGACTCGACGCGACCATGTTGATCGTCACCCATGATCTCCCGTACGCGGCGCAGCTGTGCGATCGCGCAGTGGTCATGGACGGCGGTGTCATCGTCGCCGACGGCCCGATCACCGACATTCTGTCCGACTCGGAATTGCTGGCCGCACACCGCCTCGAGTTGCCGTGGGGCTTTTCGGTGCGGGGTCGGTGACACCGATTGCGGCTGGGGTCACGCGCTGGGTTTCTGCTCACAGCCCCAGACGCTCTAGCGCATCGTCGAACTCCTCGAGTGCGACCTTCTCACTCTTGCCCTCTGCGATGGCCTTCTGGTAGATCGCGTACATCCGCGGGCCGTGGGGCACGAAGCGATCCGACCACTTATCGGCATCGCGTCGCCAATAGCCGATGACATCGGTTTGATCTGTCGTCCAACCCTGCTCGCGGCGAAGGAACTTGCGAACCGTGCGCGCCCCGGAGGCTTCACCGGCAAACCAACAATAGCCATCGTCGGTGGACGAACAGTGCTGCGCGACCAATTGCGGCAGAACACTGTCGGTAACACCGTTTCCGGTTCCGATCGAGGGGATGAGCCGTAGGTCGCGCTGCTTCGGCAGGTAATCGAGATCGTCTTCGTGGCGCACTTCCACGATCGCGGTGGTGTCACCGTGCGCACTGTTTTCGATCAGCCGCGAAATCGCAGGCAGGCCCGCGAGATCGGCGACCAGGACGTGACGGTCGGCATGGGGCGGCGGCCGAAACCAGGACTTGGCGTGGGCGAGCTCCACGCCGTCGCCAGGCGCAGCGCCGGTTGCCCACCGTGTCCCGGCCGCGTCGCCATGCAGGACGACGTCGACGGTGATTCGCGCTGTCGTCGAATCATGTTCGCGCACGGTGTAAGTCCGCGCCGTTGGGGCGGGATCGTCGGGTGAGCCGAAATAGATTCCGAGCGCGGCGTCTCCGATCCGGGGCAGCTGGAGGTGATCCAGACCGGGCGCATGGATGATCACCCGTTGCATGTGCCGGCCCAGCGGCACCGATTCGACCACCGAGCCGGTAACGACCGGGGCGGTCAATGCCTTTTGGAGGGGGGCCAGGCCGGTTCGCCGCAGAGCGCCAACAGCGCGTTCTCGATGACCTCGGGCAACGCGGGGTGGATCCAGTATTGGCCGCGCGCCATGTCCTGTGCCGGTAGGTCGAACGCCATCGCCTGAATCAGCGGCTGAATCAGTGACGACGCCTGGTGTCCCATGATGTGCGCGCCGAGAATCAGGCCGCTGTCGTCGTCGACGATGATCTTCGCGATGCCCGTCGTGTCCTCCATCGCCCAGCCGTACGCGACGTCGCCGAAGTCCTGGATCTTGACCCTGATGTTGAGATTCTTTGCGCGCGCTTCGTTCTCGGTGAGTCCGATGCTCGCGATCTGCGGGTCGGTGAAGACCGCCGACGGCACATGCCGATGGTCGGACGGCACGAGTGCGTCGGTGTCGTCCCAATCCTGCAGGAGGTTGTGCTTCACCCGGCGGGCCTCGTGGTTGGCCACATGCTTGAGCTGAAAATCCGACGACACGTCACCCAACGCGAAGATGCCGCGTGCGGTCGTGCGCTGAAACTCGTCGACCACCACCTGACCGTTTGCGTTCACCTTCACGCCTGCGTTCTCTGCGTCGAGCAGATCACCGTTGGCCACGCGGCCGGTGGCGACCAGCAGCATGTCGCCGCGCACCTTCGAGCCGTCCTGGCAGGTGATCTCGACGCAGTCGCCGACCTGCCGCGCGTCGGCCAGCTCGTGATGGTTACGGATCTCCCACTTCTTGGACGCGATGTCGGTGAAACGCATCGAGATGTCGTCGTCGTGACCGCGAAGTAGGGTGCTGCCCCTGATCATCAGCGTCACGTGGCTGCCGAGTGCCGAGAAGACGTGTGCGAACTCGCACGCAATGAAGCCGCCCCCGACGATGATCAAGCGCTCCGGCACGTCGGCGATGCGCATGATGGTGTCGCTCGTGTGATACGGCACCCCGCACGCGGTGACGGCGTCGGGCACCACAGCCCGCGAGCCCGCGGCGATCACCACCTGGTCAGCGGTGAACTCATCGCCGTCGTCTGTCCGCAACGCATACCTGCCATCGGATTTCGTCGGCGCGAACCGCGTGTGGCTCGAGAACACCTGGACGTTCGGCGACGCGCGTCGGTAATTCTCGCCTCCCATTGCGATCGGGTCGATTCGGCCGAACACCCGCGACACGACATCCGGCCACCGCACACCGTCGATGTGTGCGTCCACGCCGTATTGCGCTGATTCCCTGGCACTTTGGGCGACTTCGGCCGCGTAGACGAACATCTTCGTGGGTATGCAGCCGACATTGAGGCAGGTGCCGCCGAACACCCCTTGTTCGCAGATCGCCACCCGTTTGTCTGCGTAGCGCTCATCGATGATGGAATTGCCCGAGCCGGTACCGATGATCGCGATATCGAAGTGATTCATCTCGCCGCTCCTCGTTCGGGTTGTGTTGTCGAGTCGGCGGTTTCGACGCTGCCGTTGGCGACGTTGCTGTCCAGCCAGCGGTCCAATTCAGCGTAGGCCGCCTGGCGCGCTTCCGGAACCGACAGGAACACGTCGTGCTTGGCGTCGGTGACCGGTACGACGGTGGTCCTGTTGCCGATGCATCCGGCCCAACGGGCGATCTGGTTGACATCCAGCACCGCATCCCCGCGTTGGATGATGTCGGGGTCTGCTACCTCGCGCACGCTGCGATCGGAGCGCAGGATCAGGTTGGGCACCCCGACGTCGAGCCCACGGTGAAGTTTGGCGTGTCCGCGGCGGATCGCGTGGATCCAGCCGAACGTGACGGGAAATCCGCCGATCGGCTTCCACCTGAGGTCGTAGTCGAATTCGCCCGCGTAGTCGCGATGCAGCGTCGAGCCATAACCGCCCTCGGCCACCGGCGGGCGCACCACGGTCAACTTGCGCATCCGCGACAGCGCCGCGATCGCCGCGCCGGTCGGCGCGGCGCGCAGGAACGCCGGGCCCTGCAGATCGAGCCAGGGACTGTTGAGCAGCAGGCCGCTGACCCGTTTGCGCCCCGTCAGACCGAGGCCCCGCAGCCGGTCCAGCCACAGGGACACGATGAGACCGCCGGCCGAGTGCCCGTACACGAGCACGTCGGCAGACGATTCGGCGTTGATGAGGTCCAGCGCGCGGATCAGCTCACGGTCGTATCGGGCCAGGTCGGTGGTGAAGTGCGGAGTCTGCCCTTCTCGCCACGATCGTCCGCATTTGTGTAGATCGAGCGCGTAGAACGCGTAGCCGCGGCTGGCGAAGTGATCGGCGAGTTCAGTATGGAAGAAGTAGTCGGTGAAACCGTGTACTGCCAGCACCGCGTGGGTAGCCGACGGGTCGGCCTCGCCGCGGCGCACCAGCGTGGCGACGAGCTGCCCTTCCCCGTCGGGATCAGGTCCCAATTCAACCGTCTGCTGCCGGTAACCGGCCAGCACATCTGGCTCCCACTCGGTCACACAGCCACCTTAGTCGCGGCTCTCGGACTACCTGGGCCGACGTGGGCAGATGACGGCGGGATAACCTGAAATTCGCCAAGTCGAAAGAAACCGACCACGGAGGATGATCTTTCGGGTGTCTGACCCGCAGGTAACTAAGAGCCCCGCCGGGCCGGTGAGCGCCCGATGACGGTTGCGCTACGCCGAAGTTGGGCCAAGGACCTCGACGCCGCCACGCTTTACGAACTGCTCAAACTGCGCGTCGAGGTTTTCGTCGTCGAGCAGGCCACTCCATACCCCGAACTGGACGGACGGGATCTGCTCACCGAAACCCGTCATTTCTGGCTCGAGGGACCCGACGGTGAAGTCATCTGCACTCTGCGGCTGATGGAAGAACATCCGGGTGGCCACAAGGGCTTTCGCATCGGCCGGGTCTGCACCAAACGCGCAGCACGCGGCCAGGGGCACACCTCTCGGCTGTTGCAGGCCGCACTCGCCGAGGTCGGTGACTATCCGTGCCATATCAATGCACAGACCTATCTCGAGGAGATGTACGCCCACCACGGGTTCGTCCGTGACGGGGCGGAGTTTCTCGACGACGGCATTCCGCACGTCCCGATGATCAAATCATGACGACGTACCCCTTCTGCGCGATCGTCGGCCACGAGCGCCTGCGCCTGGCGCTGCTGCTGTGCGCGGTGCGTCCCGAGATCGGTGGCGTGCTGATCCGCGGCGAGAAGGGCACGGCGAAGTCGACTGCTGTGCGGGGCCTCGCCAAGGTGCTGGCCGCGGTGGACGGCGCCGCGCTGGTCGAGTTGCCGATCGGTGCGACCGAGGACCGCGTCGTCGGTTCACTGGATCTGCAGAAGGTGCTGCGTGACGGCGATCACGCGTTCTCGCCGGGCCTGCTGGCCCGCGCGCACGGCGGCGTGCTTTATGTCGACGAGGTCAACCTGCTGCACGACCACTTGGTCGACGTGCTTCTCGATGCCGCCGCGATGGGTCGGGTGCACGTGGAGCGAGACGGCATTTCGCACAGCCACGATGCGCGTTTCATGCTCGTTGGCACGATGAATCCCGAAGAGGGCGAACTGCGTCCACAGTTGCTCGACCGGTTCGGGTTGACCGTTGACGTGCACGCCTCGCGCGATGTCGACATACGCGTGGAGGTCGTCCGGCAGCGCATGGCGTTCGAAGCCGACCCGGCCGGATTCGCCGAACGCTACGCCGATGACGACGCCGAACTGGTCGGCCGCATTGCCGCCGCGCGCGACCGGGTGAGCTCGGTGAGCTTGCCCGACAGCGAGTTACGGCGTATCGCCGCCCTCTGCGCGTCCTTCGACGTCGACGGAATGCGTGCCGATCTGGTGATCGCCCGGACAGCGGTGGCCCACGCCGCGTGGCGCGGGGCCGACACGGTCGCCGAGGAAGACGTCCGGGTGGCGGCCGAGCTGGCGTTGCCGCACCGGCGTCGCCGCGACCCGTTCGATGATCCCGGCATTGATCCCGGACAGCTCGACGATGCGATGCAGCAGGCGGGGGAGTCCGCCGATCAGGAGTCCGATCCCGACCCGGACCCGCCTGGCGGCGGTGAATCACCGTCGAATGAGGTGTCTGACCATCCTGTGCCGCAGCGGAATTCGAGCTCAGCTACACGGCCCAGCGCGCCGCCGTCGGCGGTGTTCCAGACCCGTGCACTCGTAGTTCCCGGCGTTGGAGAGGGAGCGCCGGGACGCAGATCCCGCGCGCGCAACCGGACCGGGACCGTCGTCTCGTCGACCACGCTCGCAACCGAGGGCCATGGGCTACACGTATTCGGGACCCTGCTGGCTGCCGTCGGAAACCAGCGGGTGCCGGGTCGACCGCGGCCCACACCCGACGATGTGCGCCACGCCGTTCGCGAAGGCCGCGAAGGCAATCTGGTGATCTTCGTGGTCGACGCGTCGGGGTCGATGGCCGCACGCGACCGGATGTCGGCTGTAGGTGGGGCTGCGTTGTCGTTGTTGCGCGACGCGTACCAGCGGCGCGACAAGGTCGCGGTGATCACGTTCCGCCAGGCCGAAGCCAGGTTGTTGCTGCCGCCGACGTCGTCGGTGTACATCGCGAGTCGCCGGCTGGCCCGCTTCGACACGGGAGGCAAAACTCCGCTGGCCCAAGGCCTGCTGGCCGCGCGGGACGTGGTAATCCGGGAGAAGGCGCGGGACCGGGCACGACGCAGTCTGGTGGTGGTGCTCACCGACGGTCGCGCCACCGGCGGGCCGGACCCGTTGGGGCGCGCTCGGGAGGCGGCGGCCCGGCTGGTGGCGGAGGGCGCGGCCGCCGTGGTGGTGGACTGCGAGACTTCTTATGTGCGACTGGGTTTGGCGGAGCAGCTGGCCGGCCATCTGGGTGCGCCCACGGTGCATCTGGCGCAGCTGCGTGCCGAGAACCTCACCGACGTGGTGCGCACCGCCGCCTGAGATTTTGGGCCCACACGAAGTAGGGGAGAGTCGCGCATGCCACAGGGTCAACCGGCCACCGTCCCGGACGACGGGCTGACCACACGCGTTCGCCGCAACGCTCCACTGCTCGCGGTGCACACCGGCGCGGGCAAGGGTAAATCGACCGCCGCGTTCGGCATGGCGCTGCGGGCGTGGAACCAGGGCTTTTCGGTCGCGGTGTTCCAATTCGTCAAGAGCGCGAAGTGGAAGGTCGGCGAAGAGGCCGCATTCGGCCAGCTGGGCAGGTTGCACGACGAGCACGGCGTCGGCGGCCCCGTCGAGTGGCACAAGATGGGTGCGGGCTGGTCGTGGTCGCGTAAGCACGGCGACGAGGACGATCATGCCGCCGCGGCGGCCGACGGCTGGGCGGAGATCACCCGTCGGCTGGCCGACGAACGCCACGACTTCTACGTCCTCGACGAGTTCACCTATCCCCTGAAGTGGGGGTGGGTCGACGTCGATGAGGTGATCGCGGTGCTGACCGCGCGGCCGGGCACGCAGCACGTGGTCATCACGGGCCGCGACGCTCCGCAGGCACTTCTCGACGCCGCCGACCTCGTCACCGAGATGACGAAGGTCAAACACCCGATGGACGCCGGTCGCAAGGGCCAAAAGGGCATCGAGTGGTGACGCTCAACCGCCGTGAGGGCCCACACGTGAGTAGGGGACGACCGCAAAATGCCAACATTTGCGGCGTGTCGGCGTACAAACACGGTCGCTCGACATGAGCGGATCGACACCGGCCGTGGTCATCGCCGCCCCCGCGTCGGGCGGCGGCAAGACCACCGTGGCAACGGGTTTGATGGGTGCTCTGCGGCAAACGGGCCGTACCGTGGCACCGTTCAAGGTAGGACCGGACTTCATCGACCCTGGGTATCACGCGCTGGCCGCGCAGCAGCCGGGCCGCAATCTCGACCCGGTGCTCGTCGGTGAAGAGCTGATCGGCCCGCTGTACCGGCATGGCAGCGCGGCGGCCGATATCGCGGTCATCGAAGGTGTGATGGGACTTTTCGACGGCCGGATCGCGGAGGGCTTCACGGGCACTGCCGAAGGGTCTACTGCGCACGTGGCCGCCCTGCTCGGTGCGCCGGTGATTCTGGTGGTCGACGCACGCGGTCAGAGCCACAGCGCCGCGGCTCTGCTGCACGGCTTCTCGACATTCGACCCGAAGATCCGGGTTGCCGGCGTCATCCTCAACCGCGTCGGCTCGCCGCGCCACGAGGAGGTGCTGCGCCAGGCGTGCGAGCACGCTGGGCTGCCGGTGTTCGGTGCCATTCCGCGAGTCGACGAGTTGTCCGTTCCATCAAGACATCTCGGCCTGATCACCGCCGTCGAACACGGCAATGCGGCCCGTGCCGCGGTGGAGGCGATGACCGGACGGGTTGCCCGCCATGTCGACCTGGCGGCGATCGCCGAGATCGCGGCCAGCCAGGTTGCCGACGCGCCATGGGATCCGGCCGCGGCCGCCCCGGTAACGGGCGCCGTGTCGGTGGCACTCGCGGCGGGGAAGGCGTTCAGTTTCGGGTACGCAGAACACCGCGAACTCCTGCGCGGCGCTGGCGCAGAGGTCATGGAATTCGACCCGCTGACCGACCCGCTGCCGTCGCAGGCCACCGCACTTGTACTGCCCGGCGGGTTCCCGGAAGAGTTCGGTACCGAATTGTCGGGCAATGAAGTTGTGCGGCAGCAGATCAAGAGGCTTGCCGCATCCGGTGCACCTGTGCACGCCGAATGCGCCGGCCTGGCCTATCTGGTCGACGACCTCGACGGCCATCCGATGTGCGGAGTGTTGTCCGGTTCGGCACGTTTCACCGATCGCCTGACCCTGGGCTACCGCAATGCCGTCGCGGTGGCCGAATCGTCGCTGTACGCCATCGGCGACCGCACCGTCGGTCACGAGTTCCACCGCAGCACAGTGCGATTCCACGAAGATTATCCTCCGGCGTGGGCGTACAGCGGCCGCCCCGGCGGGCCGACCACCGACGGTGCGGTGAAAACCGGGGTCCACGCGAGCTACCTACACACCCATCCGGCCGCGCACCCGGACGCCATCACCCGCTTCGTGGCCGCGGCCCAGGCGCGCTTCTACTCCAGCCGCCGCAACCTCTAAGCTCGCCGGGTGAGCGAGAACGCCTACCTCGTCGGCCTGCGCCTCGATGGCAGGAAGGTCGTCGTCGTCGGTGGCGGCACCGTGGCGCAGCGACGGCTACCGCTGCTGGTGGCCAATGGTGCCGATGTGCACGTCATTGCCCGCAGTGTCACCCCTGCGGTGGAGGCCTTGAGTCAGCAGGAGCATGGAATCTCCTTGCAAATACGAGAGTTTCGGGATGGCGATCTGGAAGGCGCCTGGTACGCGATCGCGGCCACCGACGATCCGGCTGTCAACGCCGCCATCGTCGCCGAGGCTGAGCAGCACCGGATCTTCTGCGTGCGCGCCGACGTGGCGCGCGAAGGGACCGCGGTCACCCCTGCATCCTTCGAGTACGAGGGCTTGTCCGTCGGCGTGCTTGCCGGTGGAGAGCACCGGCGGTCAGCGGCGATCCGGTCGGCGATCCACGAGGCCCTGCAGCAGGGGCTCATCGCTGCCGAGACCCCCGGCGTACTCCCCGGCGGGGTGGCGCTGGTCGGCGGCGGGCCCGGCGACCCTGAACTGATCACCGTGCGAGGTAGGCGCATGCTGGCCCACGCCGACGTCGTCGTCGCCGACCGGCTGGCGCCGCAGGAGCTGCTGGCCGAACTCGCGCCGCACGTCGAGGTGATCGATGCCGCGAAGATTCCATACGGGCGCGCGATGGCCCAGGACGCGATCAACGCGGTGCTGATCGACCGGGCCAAGGCGGGCAAGTTCGTCGTCCGGCTCAAGGGTGGCGACCCGTTCGTGTTCGCGCGGGGTTATGAAGAGGTGATCGCGTGCGCGGACGCTGGGATTCCTGTCACAGTTGTGCCGGGTGTGACAAGTGCCATAGCGGTTCCCGCGCTAGCCGGCGTTCCGGTCACTCACCGAGGGATCACGCACGAGTTTGTGGTGGTCAGCGGCCATGTTGCGCCTGATCATCCCGAATCGTTAGTTAATTGGAATGCGCTGGCCGCGATGTCGGGCACGATCGTGTTGCTGATGGCCGTCGAGCGCATCGAGCAATTCGCCAAGGTACTGCTGGAGGGCGGTCGACCTGCGGATACGCCGGTTCTGGTCGTTCAGCACGGCACCACCGCGTCGCAGCGGACCCTGCGAGCGACCCTCGCGGACGCCCCTGACCGCATTAGGGAAGACGGCGTTCGGCCGCCCGCGATCATCGTGATCGGCCCGGTGGCGGCCTTCGCCAGTTAAAGGATTCTTAAGATTACTGTAAGGTAACCCGCTATGACGGCTCTCAATGACGCAGAGCGGGCAGCGATGTTCCGCGACGCCGAAGGCGGGGCAAACCGATCGTTACCTTTGAACGTGGGATACCCCGGCAAGGAGCGAACCGGCAGGTACCCGGCTTGGCTGCCGTCGCGGCGGTTCTTCGCCGCGGTGATCGCAATCGGCGGTATGCAGTTGCTCGCCACCATGGACAGCACTGTCGCGATCGTCGCGCTTCCTAAGATTCAGGACGAACTGAGCCTCTCCGACGCAGGTCGCAGTTGGGTCATCACCGCCTACGTTCTGACGTTCGGCGGACTGATGCTGCTCGGTGGACGCCTCGGCGACATCATCGGGCGCAAGCGCACCTTCATCGTCGGCGTCGCGCTGTTCACCATCGCCTCGGTCCTGTGCGGCCTCGCGTGGAATGAGGCGACCCTGGTCACGGCCCGGCTGCTGCAGGGCGTCGGCGCGGCGATCGCGTCACCGACCGCTCTCGCGCTGATCGCGACCACGTTCCCGAAGGGGCCGGCGCGTAATGCCGCGACCGCGATATTCGCGGCGATGACGGGCATCGGATCGGTCATGGGTCTGATCGTCGGCGGTGCGCTGACCGAGGTGTCGTGGCGCTGGGCGTTCCTGATCAACGTCCCGATCGGGCTGCTGATGATCCACCTGGCCCGCAAGACCCTTCGTGAGACCCACCGCGAGCGGCTGAAGCTCGACGCCGCCGGTGCCATCCTGGCCACCCTGGGGTGTACCGCAGCGGTGTTCGCGTTCTCGATGGGGCCCGAACAGGGCTGGGTGTCGCCGGTGACGATCGGTTCGGGGCTGGCCGCGTGCACGTTCCTGCTGGCCTTCGTCTACGTCGAGCGTTCCGCCGAGAACCCCGTGGTGCCGTTGGACTTGTTCAAGGACCGCAACCGGGTCGCGACGTTCGCGGCGGTGTTCATGGCGGGCGGCGTGATGTTCACGTTGACCGTGCTGATCGGGTTGTACGTCCAGGACATCATGGGCTACAGCGCATTACGCGCCGGCATAGGCTTCATTCCGTTCGTGATCGCACTGGGCATCGGGCTGGGCGTGTCGTCTGCGCTGGTGTCGAAGTTCCCGCCGCGCGTCCTGGTGATCGCAGGCGGTGTGCTGGTGCTCGCCGCGATGATCTATGGCTCCACGCTGGACGCGAACATCCCGTACTTCCCGAACTTGGTCCTTCCGATCACCGTCGGCGGATTCGGCATCGGCATGATCGTCGTCCCACTGACCGTGTCCGCCATCGCCGGGGTGGGATTCGATCAGATCGGCCCGGTCTCGGCGATCGCGCTCATGCTGCAGAGCCTCGGCGGGCCGGTCGTTCTGGCCGTGATCCAGGCGGTCATCACGTCGCGCACGCTGTACTTGGGCGGCATCACCGGGCCGGTCAAGGACATGAACGCTGCCCAATTGCACGCGCTGGATCAGGGCTATTCCTACGGCCTGCTGTGGGTGGCCGCGGTCGCGGTGATCGTCGGCGTCGCTGCGCTGTTCATCGGCTACACGGCCGCGCAGGTAGCGCACGCGCAGGAAGTCAAGGAAGCGATCGACCAGGGCGAGCTCTAGCTCGCGACTTCGGCGCGCACACGCCCGCTGGGCGTCTATAGGCGCGCCGAATCCGTGCCTCGGTAGGCTGGCAAGCCATGTCTGCGGTGGGCGGTTCCTCAGGGTCGGACCGGGCCACCAAACCGCTGTCCTCATCGGTGTTGGGCCCGGCGATCATCGCGATCACCGGTATGCAGCTCATGTCGACCCTCGACGGCACCATCGTCATCGTCGCGCTGCCGCGTATGCAGGCCGACCTCGGCCTCTCCGACCCCGGTAAGAGCTGGGTGATCACCGCCTACGTGCTCGCCTTCGGGGGGCTGCTGCTGCTCGGTGGACGCATCGGCGACGCCATCGGCCACAAGCGTGCGTTCCTGTCCGGTGTCGGCGTGTTCACGATCGCGTCGTTGGTGTGCGGGCTGGCCACCGACGGCGTCACGCTGATCATCGCGCGGGCGGTACAGGGCACGGGTGCGGCGATCGCCGCGCCGACGGGCCTGGCGCTCATCGCGACGACGTACGCGGTCGGGCAGGCACGAAACCGCGCCATGGCCGTGTCGGCGGCGATGCAGGGCATCGGATCGGTCCTGGGGTTGGTGCTCGGCGGCGCCTTGACCGTTATCTCGTGGCGGCTGGCGTTCCTGATCAACATCCCGATCGGGATCGTGATCATCATCGTCGCCGTCCTGAAGATCAACGAGACGCATCACGAACGGTTGAAGCTCGACGTCACCGGCGCCATCCTGGCCACTCTGGGTTGCACCTCGGCGGTGTTGGTGTTCACGCAGGGCCCGCCGCGAGGCTGGGTCGACCCGTGGGTGATCGGCGCCGGTATCGCGTCGGCAGGCTTCTTCCTCGCGTTCCTGATCGTCGAGCGCACCGCCGACCACCCGATCGTTCCCTTCTCGGTGTTCGACAATCGGAACCGGGTGATGACCTTCATCTCCCTGTTCCTGGCCGGTGGCGTCATGTTGACGCTCAGCGTGATGGTCGGCCTGCTCGTCCAGGATGTGCTCGGCTATTCGCCCGTGCGCGCGGGTGTGAGTTTCATCCCGTTTGCAATCGCGTTCGGCATCGGCAGCATCGTGGCGGCCAAGCTCGCGCCTCATGTCGCGCCGCGCTGGCTGATCCTCGGCGGCGGGTTGTTCGTGCTCGCCGCCATGCTCTACGGCTCGACACTGGACCGCGACGTCCCGTACCTTCCGGACCTGTTCGGGCTCGTCGTCGTCGGTGGCTTCGGCATCGGCGCGATCGCGGTGATCCTGCCGCTGTGTGCGATCGCCGGGGTGGGACCGAAGGAGATCGGCCCGGTGTCGTCGATCACGCTGATGGTGCAGAACCTCGGCGGTCCGGTGGTGCTGGTCGTGATTCAGGCCGTGCAGACCTCCCGCACGCTCTATCTGGGTGGTACGACGGGTCCGGTCAAGGACATGACACCCGCTCAACTCGACGCATTGGGCTTCGGCTACACCTACTCGTTGCTCTGGGTGGCGGGGGTCGCGGTGATCGTCGGCGTCACTGCGTTCTGGATCGGGTTCTCGGCGCGCCAGATCGCGGCAGCGCAACACACTCGCGAGGCCGTGGAGGCGGGCGAGCTTTAGCGGAGCCGGTCAGTAAGGTTGTCGGCTGTGATCACCCGCATGTCCGAGCTGTTCCTGCGCACGCTGCGTGACGATCCCGCCGACGCCGAGGTGGCAAGCCACAAGCTGCTGGTCCGGGCCGGCTACATCCGGCCGATCGGGCCCGGGCTGTACAGCTGGCTGCCACTGGGCCTTCGGGTGCTGCGCAAGATCGAGGCCGTCGTCCGCGGCGAGATGAACGCCATCGGTGGTCAGGAGATCCTGTTCCCCGCACTGTTGCCCAAGGCGCCCTATGAGGTCACGAACCGATGGACCGAGTACGGCGACGGCGTCTTCCGACTGCAGGACCGCAGGCGCAACGATTACATGCTGGGGCCGACGCACGAAGAGTTCTTCACGATGGCGGTCAAGGGGGAGTACAGCAGCTACAAGGATTTCCCGCTGCTGTTGTTCCAAATCCAGACGAAGTACCGCGACGAGGCGCGTCCACGGGCGGGCATCCTGCGCGGTCGCGAGTTCATCATGAAGGACTCCTACTCCTTCGACGTCGACGACGACGGTTTGCGCGCGCAGTATCAGGCGCACCGCGGGGCCTACCAACGCATCTTCGACGCGCTGGGCGTCGAGTACGTGATCGTCTCGGCCGTGTCCGGGGCGATGGGTGGCAGCGCCTCCGAGGAGTTCCTGGCCGAAAGCGACATCGGTGAGGACACGTTCGTGCGCTGCGAAGAATCCGGCTATGCCGCCAACGTCGAGGCCGTCACGACGGCGGTCCCGGAATCGCTGCCGATCGACGGCCAGCCCGCGGCCAAGGTGTACGACACCCCTGACACTCCGACGATCGCCACGCTCGTCGCGTGGGCCAACACGGTGCTGGACCGTGAGGTGACCGCCGCCGACACGCTCAAGAACGTGATGCTGAAGACGCGGCTGCCCGGCGGCGAGTGGGAGCTGCTTGCCGTCGGCGTGCCGGGCGACCGCGAGGTCGACGACAAACGGCTGGGTGCCGCGTTGGAACCGGCCGAGTACGCGCTGCTCGACGACGCCGACTTCGCCAAGCACCCGTTCCTGGCCAAGGGCTATATCGGCCCGAAAGCGTTGCTGGCCAACAAGATTCGATTTTTGGTCGATCCGAGGGTGGTGGACGGCACGTCGTGGATCACCGGCGCCGACGAGACGGGCAAGCATGTGGTCGGCCTGGTCGCCGGACGTGACTTCGTCGCCGACGGCACCATCGAGGCCGCCGATGTCCGCGACGGCGATCCGTCACCCGACGGTGCGGGGGCGCTGGTTTCGGCACGGGGCATCGAGATCGGGCACATTTTCCAGTTGGGCCGCAAGTACGCCGATGCTTTCGAGGCCGATGTGCTCGGCGAGAACGGCAAGCCGGTGCGGCTGACCATGGGGTCCTACGGCATCGGGGTGTCGCGACTGGTCGCGGTGATCGCCGAGCAGCACCACGACGAGTTGGGGTTACGCTGGCCGTCGTCGGTATCGCCGTTCGACCTCCATGTCGTGATCGCCAACAAGGACGACGCCGCCCGCACCGGCGCGGAGGCGTTGGCAGCCGAATTGGACGCGCGAGGTCTCGAGTTGCTCCTCGATGACCGGAAAGCATCACCCGGAATCAAGTTCAAGGACGCCGAGTTGCTCGGAGTGCCGTGGGTCGTCGTGGTCGGTCGCGGCTGGGCCGATGGCGTCGTCGAGTTGCGCAACCGGTTCACCGGCGAAACCCGGGAGGTTCCAGTCGAGAACGCGGCCGCCGACATCGCGACGGCGTTGAGTTCCTAGCTCGCGGGAGCGTGGGCCCACACCGAAGATTTGGGACTATTCGGTGCCGCCAGGAAACGCGACCGTGATCGGCTCCGTGCCGAGAACGCGACTCCACCGCGCCGCCATGACCGCGCACTCCGTCAGCGCGCCGACCGCGAACGCGCGCTCCTGTTCGTCGGTCGCCTGCTCGACGACGGCTCGCCACGCGACGGCGGTGTCCTCTTCCATCCGCACCGCGAGATTTGCCGCATCCGTGGGGTTGTCGACCTCGATCGGCAGCTGATATCCGGCCGCAGGCAGTGGCGCGTCCACCGATCGGGCTTGCAGCATCGCCAAGGCCTCCTCGCGCCGTTTACGGTGCTGGGCCATCGAAGCCGACACGAGATAGTTGGTGTCGGGAACGGTATGCGCCGACACGATCCCGTAGCCGTAGATCGACGCCTGCGCGGTCGCGATCGCGTCGAACAGTGCGCCGTCGGCGGCGTTCGGCGGCTTCGACGGGCTGGTCGGTTCGGCGGCCCGCGACGACGTCGTCGTCGTTGGGGTGGGATCGGGGGACGTCATTGCGGGCTCCCTGGCGGATCCAGTGCGACGGTGTACGCCGCGGTACAGGCCGCAGCGATCGAGCCGAGTAGGCCGGCGCGGTAACCCGACATTTTCGCCGCCAGTCCGGTCGCACTGTCCGCCGACTGACGCAGCGCGGCGATGACGTCTTCCGCGGTGGGAGGTTCGGCGGCCTCGGCAGTGGTGGTGGTGGTCGAGGTCGCGGTGGGTGCGTCGGCTCCGCGCATCCTCACTAGTTCGTCGGACAGCGCCTGGGCATGGGCCGACCGCTCGGACGCAACCGTGTTCAGCGTCTCCACGGTCGCGCCGCGCACGGCGGCCGCTGCGTCGGTAGCCAGCCGGCTGTCCGAGCGGGCCCGCTCGAGTTGCGCGGCCAGCTCTTCGACTTCCGGCGACGGTGTCGATGACCCACACGCCGCTGTGGACGCCCCGAGCAGCGCCAACGCCGCCGCCCCGACCAGGACTCGCCGCCTGCTGACAGTCGGGTTGGGGCTCGGCACGAGCAACATCTTGCCATTGCCGGGACCGTCCACCGCCACCGCGCTTTTGCCGTTACCACGGCGTCGCTGGCGTATCGTTGATAGGCGGTTCCAGGGTCCTCTGCGATCTTGGTTCCAAGACACATCGCGACACCCGGAACCAGTGTCGGAGACAACTCAAGATGAGGAGCTCGCCGTGACGGAGCGGTCTGCGGGATTACCTTCGCAGAAACAGGTCGTCGAGCTACTTGGCGATGAGTTCGCGCGCGCAGGCTATGAGATCGAAGACGTGATCATCGACGCGGCCGCACGCCCGCCGCGCATAACAGTGGTGGCCGACGGGGACAACGGCCTTGACCTGGATTCGGCCGCCGCACTGTCCCGATCCGCATCCGAACTGCTGGACCGTGTCGACGACACGGCCGCGCCGTATGTCCTCGAGGTCACCTCGCCGGGAGTGGACCGGCCACTGACCACAGAAAAGCATTTCCGGCGCGCCCGAGGTCGCAAGGTCGAGCTGACGCTGTCCGATGGCACCCAATTGACTGGCCGGCTGGGTGAAACCGGCGGCGGCGTCGTGCGATTGGTAGTGCGCGAAGGTCGTGGTGGGAAGTTGGCGGTGCGGGAGCTGCCGATCGGCAGTGTCGCCAAAGCTGTTGTACAGGTTGAGTTTTCACCTCCAAATGAGCGTGAGCTGGAGCTGGCCGGTCAATCCGGGAAGGGGGATCCGCGGTGAACATCGACATGGCGGCATTGCATGCGATCGAGGCTGACAAAGGAATATCTGTCGACGTCGTCGTCGAAACGATCAAGTCGGCACTGCTGACTGCTTACCGCCACACCGAGGGGCATGAGGCCGACGCACGCATCGAGATCGACCGCAAGACCGGCATGGTCCAGGTGCTGGCACGCGAGACCGACGAGGATGGCAACGTCATCTCCGAATGGGATGACACGCCAGAGGGTTTCGGCCGCATCGCGGCCACCACCGCGCGTCAGGTGATACTGCAGCGGTTGCGCGATGCCGAGAACGAGAAGAACTACGGCGAGTTCTCGGCCCGCGAAGGCGACATCGTCGCCGGGGTGATCCAGCGCGATGCGCGTGCCAACGCCCGCGGCTTGGTCGTCGTCCGAATGGGCAGTGAGACCAAAGGATCCGAGGGTGTCATCCCGTCGGCCGAGCAGGTGCCGGGGGAGCGCTACGAACACGGCGACCGGCTGCGCTGTTACGTCGTCGGCGTCAGTCGGGGTGCCCGCGAACCGTTGATCACGTTGTCGCGCACACACCCCAACCTCGTGCGCAAGCTGTTTTCACTTGAGGTCCCCGAGATCGCAGAAGGGTCCGTGGAGATCGTGGCGGTCGCACGTGAAGCCGGCCACCGTTCGAAAATCGCGGTGATGTCACGGGTGGCGGGGCTCAACGCCAAAGGCGCCTGCATCGGACCCATGGGCCAGCGTGTGCGCAATGTGATGAGTGAACTGTCCGGCGAGAAGATCGACATCATCGACTTCGATCCCGATCCGGCGAAGTTCGTTGCCAACGCCCTATCCCCGGCCAAGGTGGTGTCGGTGAGCGTCATCGACGAGGCTGCCCGCGCCGCGCGCGTCGTCGTGCCGGATTTCCAGCTGTCCCTCGCGATCGGCAAGGAGGGCCAAAACGCCCGGCTCGCGGCCCGGTTGACCGGCTGGCGCATCGACATCCGCAGTGATGCGGAGGCCATACCGACCGGGTGAGGAGTTGTCAACGCGCCGTCCACGCCGACAGATCGGCACGGACGGTCATTTAGGCGCAACGACCAGGTATGGCTAGACTGAACCGTGATCCAGCGCGAGACTTCGGCTGCTGAGGCTCGACCCGCGACAGACGTCCCTAAAGGACCAGTCCGGACGTGTGTCGGCTGCCGGAAGCGAGAGCTGGCCGTCGAACTGCTGCGTGTGGTCGCTGCGGACGGCGGGAATGGCCGGAGGGCCGTGACCGTTGACACCGCCAGAAAACTGCCGGGGCGGGGTGCCTGGTTGCATCTCGATCCGCAGTGTCTAGACGCAGCAATTCGACGGCAGGCATTCGTCCGAGCGTTGCGGATCACCGGTTCACCGGACACCACCGCGGTGTTAGAGCACTTAAGCGCAGTTCGAGGCGCTCAAGGGCTCGCCCACCAAGGCAACAAGACAGGTAGCGAAGAACATGAGCACACCGTGAAGTCTCGATGACCATGCGTCATAGCTAACCCGAGGCGCGGCGCCAACCACCGCTGCCGCCTCCTAGACAGGAGTTGTAGTGGCAGGTAAGGCCCGTGTACACGAGTTGGCTAAAGAGCTCGGTGTCACCAGTAAGGAAGTTCTCGCCCGCCTGAGCGATCAGGGCGAATTCGTCAAATCAGCGTCCTCCACTGTGGAGGCCCCCGTTGCGCGCCGGTTGCGCGAATCATTCGGCGGCGCCAAGCCTGCCGCTGAAAAGGTCCCGGCCGCCGGTAACGGATCCCCGGCCAAGCCCGCTGCGAAGGCACCCGCGAAACCGGCCGCACCCAAGCCGGCACCGCCTCCGGAGCCGGCCGCACCCGCGCCACCTCCGGCGGCCGCTGCGGCCCCGGCGGCCCCGCCTGCGGCACCGGCCGCACCTCCGGCCCCCACACCCGGCGCCACGCCCGGCCCCCGGCCCAGCCCAGCGCCCAAGCCCGCCGCGCGTGCACCGCGTGTCGGCAACAATCCTTTCTCGTCCCAGACGCCGGTCGAGCGGCCGGCTCCGCGTCCGCAGGCACCCCGGCCGGGTGCCCCGCGGCCAGGAGCTCCGCGCCCCGGCATGTCGCCGGGCAATATGCCTCCGCGGCCGGCCGGGCCCCGGCCCGGTGCCGCTGGTGCCGGTCGTCCAGGTGGACCGCGGCCCGGTCCCGGTAGCCGTGGTCCCGGCGGTGGCGGCGGTGGTCGCCCCGGCGGCCCCGGTGGTGGCGGCGGTGGCGGTAACTACCGCGGCGGTGGCGCCGGCGGTGGCGGTGGCGCTGCGCCCGCGGCTGGCGGCGGTTATCGCGGTCGCCCCGGTGGCGGCGGTCGGCCCGGCCAGCGCGGTGGCGCGGCGGGTGCGTTCGGTCGTCCCGGCGGTGCGCCCAAGCGTGGACGCAAGTCGAAGCGGGCGAAACGCGCCGAATACGAGAACATGCAGGCGCCCGTCGTCGGCGGCGTGCGGCTCCCGCACGGCAACGGGGAGGTCATTCGGTTGGCCCGCGGCGCATCGCTGGTCGATTTCGCCGAGAAGATCGACGCGAACCCGGCGGCCCTGGTGCAGGCGCTGTTCAACCTCGGCGAGATGGTGACAGCCACGCAGTCCGTTGGCGACGAGACGCTCGAACTGCTCGGCGGCGAGATGAATTACGTCGTGCAGGTCGTGTCGCCCGAGGACGAAGATCGTGAGCTTCTGGAATCCTTCGATCTCACCTACGGCGAGGACGAGGGCGGCGAGGAAGATCTCGAGCAGCGTCCGCCGGTCGTCACCGTCATGGGTCACGTCGACCACGGCAAGACCCGACTGCTCGACACCATCCGTAACGCCAGCGTGCGTGAGGGTGAGGCCGGTGGCATCACCCAGCACATCGGTGCCTACCAGGTGGCTGTCGAGCACGACGGCAGCGAGCGGCCGATCACCTTCATCGACACCCCGGGCCACGAGGCGTTCACCGCTATGCGTGCGCGTGGCGCGAAGGCCACCGACATCGCCATCCTCGTGGTCGCCGCCGATGACGGCGTCATGCCGCAGACGGTTGAGGCCATCAACCACGCACAGGCGGCCGATGTGCCGATTGTGGTGGCGGTCAACAAGATCGACAAGGAGGGCGCCGACCCGTCCAAGATCCGGGCCCAGCTCACCGAGTACAACCTGGTGGCTGAGGACTTCGGCGGCGACACCATGTTCGTCGACATCTCGGCGAAGCAGGGCACCAACATCCAGGCGCTGCTGGAGGCGGTGCTGCTGACCGCAGACGCCGCGCTCGACCTGCGGGCGAACCCCGACATGGAAGCCCAGGGCGTGGCCATCGAAGCGCATCTGGACCGCGGTCGCGGACCCGTCGCCACGGTGCTCATCCAGCGCGGCACGCTGCGCGTCGGTGACTCCATCGTGGCCGGTGACGCCTATGGTCGCGTTCGCCGCATGGTCGACGAGCACGGCGAGGACGTCGAAGAGGCATTGCCGTCACGGCCGGTGCAGGTCATCGGGTTCACGTCGGTGCCGGGCGCCGGTGACAACCTGCTCGTCGTCGACGAGGACCGTATCGCTCGGCAGATCGCCGACCGGCGTAGCGCGCGCAAGCGCAACGCACTCGCCGCGCGCACGCGTAAGCGGATCAGCCTGGATGATCTCGACGCAGCGTTGAAGGAGACGTCGCAGCTGAACTTGATCCTCAAGGGCGACAACTCCGGCACCGTCGAGGCGCTGGAAGAGGCCCTGCTGGGTATCGAGATCGGCGACGAGGTCGAACTGCGTGTCATCGACCGCGGCGTCGGCGGCGTCACCGAGACCAACGTCAACCTGGCGTCGGCTTCGGATGCGATCATCATCGGCTTCAACGTCCGTGCGGAGGGCAAGGCCACTGAGCTGGCCAACCGCGAGGGTGTCGACATCCGCTACTACTCGGTGATCTACCAGGCCATCGACGAGATCCAGAGCGCGCTCAAGGGCATGCTCAAGCCGGTGTACGAGGAGAAGGAGCTCGGCCGCGCCGAGATCCGCGCGATCTTCCGTTCGTCGAAGGTCGGCAACATCGCCGGTTGCCTGGTCACCTCGGGTCTCATCCGGCGCAACGCGAAGGCGCGCCTGCTCCGCGACAACGTCGTGGTGGCCGAGACGGTCACGATCTCGTCGCTGAAGCGGGAGAAGGACGACGTCACCGAGGTGCGCGACGGCTACGAGTGTGGTCTGACGCTGACGTACTCCGACATCAAGGAAGGCGATGTCATCGAGGCCTACGAGCTCGTTGAGAAAGAGCGTGTGTAGGCGCGTGGCAGCGATGAGCCTCTCGGGCGAAGAGCGGACGGTCGGGCATGCCTGACCCGGCACGGGCACGGCGGCTGGCCAAGCGCATCGCGACCATCGTCGCCTCGGCGATCGAGTTCGAGATCAAGGACCCGCGGCTGACCGGACTGACGATCACCGACGCCAAAGTCACCGGTGACCTGCACGATGCGACGCTTTTCTACACGGTGTTCGGTCGCAGTCTCGACGAAGAGCCCGACTATGCGGGGGCGGCGGCTGCGCTCGACAGCGCCAAAGGTGTGCTGCGTACGCGGGTGGGTGCCGCGCTGGGCGTGCGGTTCACTCCGACACTGGCGTTCGAACGTGACACCGTCCCGGACGTGGCAGACCGGATGGAGGAGCTCCTAGCTCGGGCAAAGGCCGCGGATGAGGATTTGGCGAGAGTTCGTGAAGGTGCCCAGCACGCAGGCGATGCCGACCCGTACCGTGTAGACGGGGCGCAGGCTACGGAAACACTCGCGGGGGACCGAGACGACGAGTTCGACGCTGAGGACACCGGTGACCGCGATCGACAAAGCGACTGACACACCAATCGCGGGCGATCGTGTCGACGCCCGCGCCGCCGCCGACCTGCTGTCCGCCGCGCAGAGCGTCAGCGTCGTGTGCCACGTCTTTCCCGACGCCGACACGCTCGGCTCCGGACTGGCGCTGGCGCTGGTACTCGACCATGCGGGCAAGAGCGTTGAGGTCAGCTTCGCGGCACCTGCGAACCTGCCCGAATCGCTTCAGTCGCTGCCCGGTGCGCACCTGCTCGTCACGCCCGACGCGATGCGCCGGGACGCCGATCTGGTGGTGACCGTCGACATTCCCAGCGTCAATCGGTTGGGTGCGCTGCGCGAGCTCGCCGATCCCGACCGTGAAGTGTTGGTCATCGACCACCACGCCTCCAACCAGCTGTTCGGCACCGCCAACTTCGTCGATCCGTCAGCCGACTCCACCACGATGCTGGTGGCCGAACTCCTCGACGCGTGGGGCAAGCCGATCGACCTCGGCGTCGCGCACTGTCTGTACGCCGGGCTGACCACCGATACGGGCTCGTTCCGCTGGGCCAGCGCCCGCGCACACCGGCTGGCGGGCCGGCTTGTCGACCTCGGCGTCGACAATGCGTCGATCAGCCGGGCGCTACTGGACAGCCACCCCTTCGCGTGGCTGCCGATGCTGTCGCGCGTGCTGGCCTCGGCGCAGCTGGTTGCCGACGCCGCCGATGGTCGAGGTCTGGTGTATGCCGTTGTGGGACACGAGGAATGGCAGAACGCACGGCCCGAGGAAGTCGAGAGCATCGTCGATATCGTGCGCACCACCCAACAGGCTGAGGTGGCGGCGGTCTTCAAGGAGATCGAGCCAGCGCACTGGTCGGTCTCGATGCGCTCGAAGTCCTACGACCTGGCCACCCTCGCCAGCACATTCGGCGGGGGCGGGCACCTGCTGGCCGCCGGCTACTCGGCGACCGGATCTGCCCACGATGTCGTTCAGGCGCTCCGCGAGGCCCTCCGCTGATTCCGTCTGCCCGCGCCTTCATCAGCCGGCACCTTGCCTGAACCGGCCGAAGGCCCAGCGGCCCCGACTGCAACCGGCCGCCGCATCGCCGGGCTGGCGCTACCCGCCCTCGGGGTGCTGGCCGCAGAGCCGATCTATCTACTCTTCGACATCGCCATCGTCGGCCGGCTTGGTGCTCTGCCGTTGGCCGGCCTGGCGATCGGCGGGCTGATCCTGGCCACGCTCAGCTCGCAGATGACGTTCCTGTCCTACGGCACCACCGCCCGCTCGGCGCGGTTCTTCGGCGCGGGTGACCGTCCGTCGGCGGTCGGCGAGGGCCTGCAGGCCACCTGGCTGGCGCTGGGTTTGGGCGCGCTGATCGTCATCGTCGTCCAGGCCGCGGCCGTCCCGCTGGTGTCCGCACTGGCTGGCGCTTCTGAGGGCGGTGAGATCGCCGACGAGGCGTTGCCGTGGGTTCGGATCGCGATCTTCGGGGTGCCGGCGATTCTCATCTCGGCGGCGGGCAACGGCTGGATGCGCGGCGTGCAGGACACCGTGCGCCCGCTGCGTTATGTCGTCACGGGTTTCGCGCTGTCGGCGGTGCTCTGCCCGCTGCTGGTGTACGGCTGGCTGGGCATGCCGCGGCTCGGGCTGGAAGGCTCGGCCGTCGCGAACCTCATCGGGCAGTGGCTCGCCGCATTGTTTTTCCTGCGCGCGCTGGTCGTTGAGCGGGTGTCGTGGCGGATCGAGCCGACGGTGCTGCGGGAACAGGTCGTGCTCGGCCGCGATCTGTTGTTGCGCACCTTGGCGTTTCAAGCCTGCTTTGTTTCGGCGGGGGCCGTCGCCGCCCGCTTCGGCGCTGCCGCGGTCGCGGCGCATCAGGTGGTGCTGCAACTGTGGAATTTCCTCGCCCTGGTGCTGGACTCGCTCGCCATCGCTGCGCAGTCATTGGTGGGCGCCGCGCTCGGCGCGGGCCAACTTTCCCACGCGAAGTCGGTGGCATGGCGAGTCACCATCTTCTCGACGCTGGCCTCCGGCTTGCTGGCAGGCGTGTTCGCGGTCGGCGCCTCGGTGATCCCGAGCGTGTTCACCGACGACCGCTCGGTGCTCGACGCGATCGGCATCCCGTGGTGGTTCATGGTTGCTCAATTGCCGGTCGCCGGAATCGTTTTCGCGCTCGACGGGGTCCTTCTGGGCGCCGGCGACGCCAAGTTCATGCGCAACGCCACGCTGATCAGCGCGCTCGTCGGGTTCCTGCCGTTGATCTGGTTGTCGTTGGCGTACGGCTGGGGCCTGCTGGGCATCTGGGCCGGATTGTCGACCTTCATGGTGCTGCGGTTGGTGTTCGTCGGCTGGCGGGCATTCTCCGGTCGCTGGCTGGTGCCGGGCACCGCCTAGGCTCAACTCATGAAGCGGTCCGCATACCTCTTTGCCGTCGTGGCTTGGGCAAGCCTTGTCGCGGCACCGTCCTCGATGGCCGATCCGACCGTTGGCACCGCCGTCTACGTGCAGCTCCGTCAGTCCTTCGTAGCGGTCGACGACGCCGACCAGTGCGTCGGCACGGCAGCACTCGGGCCTATTCGTCGAGGATCCTCGGTGCTTCTCTCCGACGGCGCCACCATGGCCGAGGCCGTCGCCGTCGGTCAGTTCTTCCGCTCCAGGCTCTCCGACGGCGTCTGCGAGGCGCTCTACATCACCAGCGCCCCCGTGATGCCGACGTTCAACGTCCAGTTCGCCGGTCCCGGCGGCGAGCTGAGTCCGACGTTCGGTCCGACCCCAGCCGAGCCTGTCACCTATCAGCCCGGGATCGAGCAAGTGGTCCGCGTCGACATCGACGTCCCACCGCCCAGCCCCTGATGCGATTCGGTGCGCGAACCGCCCGTGGCGGTCGATACGCGCGCCGGATTCGCTTACGTAGCCACACGTGCGATGACGGTCCAGCCGAACTCGTTGGTGCGCACGTTCACACCGGTGAAACCTGCTGCCTCCAGCCGGGACGGCAGTGTCGACGGGTCGACCGGGTTGTAGGTGTCGCCTTCGTGATGCGCCTCGAGCTCGTCGCTGGCCAGACTGTCGCTGGCAACCAGCGGCGCGCCTGGCCGCAGCACGCGGGCGACTTCCGCGAACAGGCGGTCCTGCAACTCGACGGTAGGAACATGATGCAGCATCGTGAAACATGCTGCGCCGGTGAAGCGATCGTCCCCATACGTCAGCGCCGTCGCATCGCCGCGCACGATCTCCACGCTGGCCGCGTCGGCGAACCGTTCGCCGAGCATCGCCGCAAGGTCTTCGTCGATTTCGACCGACGTCAGCCGCGGCACCGACTCGCTCAGCACATCGGTGGTGGCCCCGTACCCGGGCCCGACCTCCAGAACGTCGTCGCCGAGGTCCGTGTGGCCTAACGCCCACGGCAAGATGACCTCGCGGATCATCTGGCGCCACTCCTCGCTGCCGCAGCGCTCGTGCGCCTCGTTCACCGGACCTGGGCCCGTCCGCGTTCGAATACGGCGGCGCGACTCGCTGCGATGTCATCACCGCTGGCCGTGCGCATCCAATCGAGAGCCGACTCGGCCTCGATCGACAGACCTTCGGCGGTGCCCGCCTCGTCGATCCGGTGATATGACGCCAGCAGAGCGCGTACCGCTTTCTGGTTGTTGCCGACGATCGACGCCGCTATCCGGCGTGCGGTCGGGATCAGTTCGTCGTGCGGCACGACCTCGGTGACCAGCCCCGCCCGCAGCGCCTCGGCGGCCGAGAGGTAGTCGCCGGTCATGCTCATCCGGCGGGCCATACCGACGCCGACCTTCTGCGGCAGCCGCACCGACAGTCCCCAGGTGGGCATCAGGCCGACCCGGGCGTGGGTGTCGGCGAACCGGGCGTTCTCCGAGGCGATCAGGATGTCGCAGTACAGCGCCAGTTCCAGCCCGCCGGTCACCGCCGCGCCGTTGATCGCGCCGATCACCGGTTTGGTCATCGCCGGCCATTTCGGCGAGATATCAGGCAGCTCGGTGGAGTCGCCGAGTTCCTTGAGGTCCAGTCCCGCGCAGAACACTGGATCGGTCCCGGTGAAGATGACGACGTCGACGTCATCGGCGGCCTCGGCATCGCGAAGCGCATCGAAGAACTGCGTGCGAAGCGCCGACGACAGGGCGTTGCGGGACTGCGGACGATTCAGCGTCAGCGTCCGAACCCGATCCTTGGTGTCGATCAGCAGCACATGGTCGTTCGTCATGGCCCCAACCTATCGTGGAGTCATGTGCCGAAACATCACCGAGCTGCGTGGCCTCGAACCGGCGGCCACCGCAGAGGAAATCGAGGCGGCCTCGCGTCAGTACGTCCGCAAGGTCAGCGGCATCACGCGGCCGTCAGGTGCGAACGTCGCGGCCTTCGAGGAGGCGGTCACCGAGGTCACCGAGATCACCACCAGGCTGCTGGCCAGTCTGGCGCCTCGTCGTCAGCCACCGAAGACCGTTCCGCCGTTGCGGCGTCCCGAGGTGCGGGCGCGCATCGAGGCCCGAGCCGCTGGCACCGGGTGACCGCAAAGACGCTGACCCGGCCCGCCCTCAAAGAGTGGAGCGCGGCGGTACACGGCCTGCTCGACGGTAGGCAGACCGTGCTGCTGCGCAAGGGCGGCATCCACGAGAAACGGTTCGCGGTCACGGCATCGCGCTTCGTGTTATTTCCCACGGTCGCCCATAGCCACGCCGAGCGTGTGCGGCCCCAACACCGCGATCTGCTCGACGCCGCCGTGGCCGACAGCACCGACGACGAGGTCGTCCTGCGGGCCGGCGCCAACGTCGTCGCCGCGATCGAGGTCGCCCGGCCCGAGCGCCTCGACGAGATCGAATCGCTGCACATCTGGACTGCGGAATCGGTGCAAGCCGACCGGCTGGACTTCCGGCCCAAGCATCGCCTCACCGTGTTGGTGATGCAGGCCTGCCCGCTGCGCGAGCCGGTGCGGCTGGCGCGCATCCCTGAGTACGCGGGCTGCAAAAGCTGGGTCCCACTGCCGATCGACCCGGACTGGGCGCCACCGGTGCACTCCGATGAGGCGCTCGCCGAGATCGCCGAGCAGGTGCGTCGCTCAGTGGCCTGACGGCGGTTCTGAGCCGGCCGGCAGGACCAGCCGCGAGACCCCGCCGTCGCCGAGGTGCACGGTGTGTGTCGACACCATGAGCTCGCGGCCGCTGGCCAACGACTCGCTGGTGCCGAGGTTGCGGACGAACCGTGGATGCGAGCCTCCGGCGATCAAGACCCGGATTCGCGATCCGGCGCGGAACCGGTGCGCGGTCGAATCCAGTTCGATGCGAACGGTGTCGGAACCTCCCGACCTACCCGAACCTGTTGCGCTGCGCTGGTATCCGTCGCTCACGTTGCGGGAGACGCCCTTGGCATCCACTTCGCTGACGCGCACGAACAGGTCGTGGTACGGGTTGTCGCAGGAGTGCGACAGCTCGATGACCGGTGTCCCGGCGACGTACAGATCTGCCGGTAGCCGGTCGCCGGTGAAGCACAGCACATCGGGCCGCTCGGCGAGCTTGGCGTCCTTGCGGTAGCCGCCCTCGGGTGCGAGCAGTCGGCCGCCGATCGTGGGCGTCGGATGCACGGGGTTGTAGGTGAATCGGCTCGGGGAAGCGGTGTCCGGCGGTGCCGCGTCGCCGAGTTGGCCGGTGGGTTGCAGGTAGAGGACCCGTTCGGGCATCGTCGGCGGCCACTCCGGCAGGTCGATCCAGCCCTTCCCGTTCACCTCGACACGGACCGGACTGCGCGTCGTGCCGCTGCCACCGAGGTGGGCGTCGAGCCAGTCGAGCGATTCGCCGGTCACCGTGGATGCGCCCTTGTACATGATCTGAGTGTGGGTCCAGGAGCCGAGGGTCATGGCGACGTCGACCCCGCGGCGCTTCAGCGCGTCGTACTGAGTGAGGGTCTGATCGAGGAACACGTCCTGCCAGCCGCCGATCAACAACACGGGAATGTCGGCGCGTTTCAACGCATCCCAAGCAGTCCGCTGCGCCCAGAACGGGTCGTTGGCCTCGGGATGGTCGAGCCAGTCCTCCCACCACGTGGCGCCCGCCCCCAGCAGGGCTCGGCCCGCCTCTCCTGCGGGCAATCCGCTTGTCGCGCGGGCCATCGCACGCCGTGCGCGGGCCTGTCGCAAAGCCATACGCAGTCTCGGATCCTCCTGGTGGGAAACCAGGTCGCTCCAACCGAGAAAATCGTTCAGCCCGAATGAGCCGGTACCCCAACGGGGACCACTGGGATCGTGGACGCCCACTGTGATGACCGCGGCCTTCATCTCCGGCGGCGGATCGGCGAGCAGGGCCCACTGGGTGAAGCCGAGATAGGACAGGCCGATGGTGGCGAACGAACCGGTGAACCATGGTTGGCGACGCAGCCACTCGACGGTATCGGCACCGTCGGCCTTTTCGTTGATCATCGGTTCGAAGGTGCCCTCGGAGCCGAATGTGCCACGCACGCTTTGGAAGACGACATGATAGCCGCGTCGTGCGTAGAGGCTGGCGTACATCAAGGAGAACGGGAAGCCCCGGCCATACGGGCAGCGGACCAGCAGCGTGCCCGCCGGAGTGGCGGTCGTCGGCTCATAGTGGTCGGCGAGCAATGTGACACCGTCGCGCATCGGCACCCGCACGCGCCGGTGCACGGTGTATCCGGTCGTCTGCGGCGGCAGGTGGAGCAGTCGGGTCAGCGTCTGTTCGGTGAATGCCTTGAACTTGCCACCGGTCGGGGATTCGGTGGCGGGATCGGATACCGCGGTCATCCCACACAGGCTACGCAGGCGGTGGGGCGTCGTCCTCGATTGCCGCAACGACCTTGGCCATCACCCAAGCAATCGCGCGGGTGGCGTCGGTCCCTTCGATGTCCCATTCCCCGACCAACCGCTCGTAGCTGGGTACGTTCCACAGCACGTCGAGAAGGCCCGCCGTCACCTGTTGTTCGGCTGCCGACCACCCGGGCGCCGCCGCCGACACCGCGCGCGTGAGTGCCTCGCGCCTGCGCACGTCGACACCGACGAACGTGGGGTCCTGCGGCGCCTCAACGGATTTGCGCACCGAAAATCGTTGCAACGACGCGAATACCCGACCGGTGACGTCGCCGATGTTCGTCAGGTCGACGTCCTCATATGAGATGCCCGCCTCGGACTCCAGGCGTTGCATGACCGCGTCGTGCAGATGGCGCTCGGTGGGGAAGTGCCGGTAGACGGTCCGCTCACCGACGCCCGCGCGTTCGGCCACAGCCCTGAACGTGAGATCCCGCCAATTCCAGGAGTCGAAGTCGTGTACCAGCTCGCTGCCCGCCGCGACGATGCGCTTCCGCGTCTGCGCCGCTTTCTCCTGACGTGCGCGGTTGTCGTAGGTGCGTCGGCTCGCTATTGACGGCTCGCTCATAATAGTGACAGTGTACTGTCACCAATTGGGCTTGGAGGTGCACCGTGGCATCACCGGATGAATTGATGGCTGCCGCAGTCGAGCGCACCGGTCTCGACGACTTCGGCGACGACAGCTACCGCGAGGGGCTGGAGATCCTGCTGCGCGCCTTGGATGACGAAGCACGACTGAATGGCCGCGGCGAAAGGTTCGTCTACGACCGCCTCGGGTTGCACCTGTGCCAGCGCTTGCAGGTGGAGGACTGGTATCGCCGGCATCCCGAGATCGACGACGAACCTATCGAGGCGCCGCTGTTCGGCCTCGGTCTGCCCCGCACCGGGTCGACCGCGCTGTCCTTCCTGCTGGCCCGCGATCCGCACATCCGCTACCTGCGCAGTTGGGAGTCCACCCGGCCGTGTCCGCCGCCGTCCACAGTGGCCGGTGACGATCCGAGGATCCCGCCGGATCAACGGCCGGTCGTCGTCGGCACCAGGCACCACGTCCCCAACGACATTGCGGGGCCGATGGAATGCCTCGACCTGATGGCGCTCGATTTCAAGTCGCAGATGTTCCAGGCGTTCGCGCAGATTCCGTCCTACTCCGACTGGTTGTTGGAGCGGGCCGATTTCACCTCCACCTACCGCTACGAGCGGCGCGTCCTGAAACTGTTGCAGTGGGGTGAGCCAACGCGGCCGTGGCGGTTGAAGTCACCTGCCCACGTGATCTGGATCGACTATCTCGATCGGGTGTTTCCCGATGCCCGTTTTGTGATGACGCACCGCGACCCGACCGATGTGATGCTCTCGGTCGCCGACGTATATGCCGACATAGTCGGAGGATTCAGCGATGAGGTCGACCGCCCTTATCTCGGTGAGCTGAACGTCAAGCAGTGGTCGACGGGCATGGACCGCACCATGAAGTACCGGGCGAGCGGTGCCGATGATCGCTTCTACGACATCGACTTTCGGGCAATGCAGGACGATCCGGTCGGCGAGGTGCGTCGGCTCTATGCCTGGCTCGGCGAGCCCGTCACCGAGGAGTTCGAGAACGGTATGCGCGCCTGGTGGGCGGAGAACGCCGAGAACCGTGAAGCGCATCCGAAGGCGGATCCGCAGGCATTCGGCATGGACCTCAACGCAATTCGGCCGCTTTTCTCCAGCTACGTCGATACCTACCTGGGGGATGCGCATGGCAATTGACCTGACGGGCGGCATCGACCCGGCACGCGAGCACATGTTCGCCACGCGGCCGGACAACCCCGAGATGCGGGATTCGGTGAGTTTCTGGGTCGTCGACGATCGCGGCGAAGTGGGGTTGCCGCGCATCGGTGTCGAGGCGGTCGCTGCGAACTGGGAGACGCACGGGGTCCAGGTCAACGTCGCCTTCGCCGACGGGCGGGTGTACCGACTGCGTGACGAGGGCGCGAGCGTGCCGCCCACCGGCGCCGACGGCAGGGCCACGGTGCTCGGCGCAGGTCCGCTGGTGTTCAGGTGCGTCGAACCGTTCGACGTCTGGACGATGACGTTCGACGGCCAGGCCGACGCGACGTCGTCGAGCGAGCTGATCGAGGGACGCAAGGACGGGCCGCGGGTCGACCTGCGGTTCGAGGTCGAGGCGAAGATGGCCGTGCCGCCGTGGGTGCAGGGCGCGCTGCACGCGGATGCGGATTCGCAGCTGAAGACGTCGATCGTGGGCGACCTGATGGGCGGGCCGCGCTACGAGCAGTTGTTCCGGGCGACCGGTTCGGTGCACGTGGCCGGCGAACAGCACGCGTTCCGCGGAAGTGGCCTTCGGATCCGCCGCCAGGGCGTGCGCCGGCTGGAGGGTTTCTGGGGCCATTGCTGGCAGTCGGCGCTCTTTGAAGGCGGACGGGCGTTCGGCTACATCGCCTATCCGCCGCGACCTGACGGTGAGCCGGCGTTCAACGAGGGCTATCTGTTTGACGGTGACGGCGGCCTGATCCCGGCGCGTGCTGTGCAAGCGCCATGGCTGACCCGCCTGCAACCGCGAGGTGAGGACGTCTCGGTCGTCCTCGAGACCGATCGCGGCACTGTCCGGATCGAGGGCGAGACGGTCGTGTCGACACATGACATCACCGACCCAAGCGAGGTTCCCGCAGAGATGCTCGAGAAGATGGCGAACTGGACGTTTCCGGCGCTACAGCAGGCAGGCGTGCGCTACCGGTGGGACGGTGAAGAAGCCATCGGCATGCTCGAACGTTCGAGCCCGATGGACAGGATCACCCGCTAGGAGTCCCCCTGGAACTTGTAGTGCGGCACCAACTCGTGGGCGCGCTGCAGGTTGGTCTGCATACAGTCGGGGATCGGGTCGGAGTAGATCGTCGAGAAGAAGATCGTCTGCTGGATCAGGCCGTAGTCGGTGTCGAATCCGATCGCGCAAGTGACCCACCAGCGGTTGTTCCAGTCGGTCGGCTTCATGACCCACCACTGGGCCGCGCGGTGCCCCGCGATATCGAGCTGGATGGCGTCCGCGGGCAGGGCCTCCTCGAACGTCTTCCAGACGAACGCCTCGACGGTCATCTGATAGTTGCCTGCGTCGTACTTGCACCGCATCCCTTCTTCGGGGATCGGCGGCGTGAAGGTAAGGCCGAGGGACCCCATCACGTCGAGCGGGAGGTCGCGGCACGGGTTGAACGGATCCGGATCGGTGATGTCGATGACCGGGTATTTGATGCTGGTTGTGACGTTGGTCATCGGAATGTCCGATGCGCGCACCTGCAGAGGTTCGCCGGGATTGGCCTGGCCCACCAGGATCACCGCTGCGACGAGCGCACACAGCGCTGCGAGAACGCGCAGCTTGGCGAGCATTAAACCCCCTGCTGTCATGGCGGCGGGGCCGCCGGCATCTGGTCCGAATCCTGCCCGGGGAGTCTAGCGGCCCCTTGCGACTGTCCGAAGCGGAAACGAGAACATGTTCTAGTTGGGGTGCCGAGAGGTTTGTCGGTCGCACGTAGGCTTGAGGGCTGTGACACGCGACGGCCGGCAGCCCACCCTCTGGGCCATCAGCGACCTCCACACCGGTCACACCGGCAACAAGCCGGTCACCGAATCGCTGTATCCCGCCACTCCCGACGACTGGCTGATCGTGGCCGGCGATGTCGGCGAACGCACCGACGAGGTCCGCTGGGCGTTGGATCTGCTGCGTAAGCGCTTCGCCAAGGTGATCTGGGTGCCGGGCAATCACGAGTTGTGGACCACCAACCGCGACCCGATGCAGATCTTCGGCAGGGCCCGCTACGACTACCTCGTCAACATGTGCGACGAGATGGGTGTCATCACTCCGGAGCACCCGTTCCCGGTGTGGACGGAAGAGGGCGGCCCAGCGACCATCGTGCCGATGTTCCTGCTGTACGACTACACGTTTCTGCCGCAGGGGGCGGCGACCAAGGCGGAGGGTCTTGCGATCGCTCGCGAGCGCAACGTGGTGGGCACCGACGAGTTTCTGCTGTCGGCCGAGCCGTACGCCACGCGCGACGCGTGGTGTCGCGATCGGGTCAGCTACACCCGTAAGCGGCTCGAGGAACTCGACTGGATGACGCCCAACGTCCTGGTGAACCACTTTCCGTTGGTCCGTGAACCCTGCGATGCGATGTTCTACCCCGAGTTCGCGCTGTGGTGCGGCACCACGGCGACCGCCGACTGGCACACGCGCTACAACGCGGTGTGTTCGGTGTACGGGCACCTGCACATCCCACGCACCACGTGGTACGACGGGGTGCGCCACGAAGAGGTCTCCGTCGGGTATCCCCGAGAGTGGCGCCGCCGCAAGCCATATCGGTGGCTCCGGCAGATACTGCCGGACCCGATGTATGCGCCCGGCTATCTCAACGAGTTCGGCGGGCACTTCGAGATCACCCAGGATATGCGCGAGCACGCGCAGAAGGTGCAGGAGCGCATCAAGGCCAGGCAGTCGTGAAAGTCGTGGCGACACTGCTTTCCGGTGTGCTGCCCGATGACGGACACGCGCTCGCCGCCGCCGAAATGTACACGGACCCGCCGGAACTCGCGCCGCTGCCCGAGGAAGAGCCGCTGATCGCGAGATCGGTGGCCAAGCGACGCAACGAGTTCATCACCGTGCGGTACTGCGCGCGCGAGGCGCTGGGCGAACTCGGTGTTGCGCCGGTACCGATTCTCAAGGGGGAGAAGGGCGAACCGTGCTGGCCCGACGGCATCGTTGGCAGCCTCACCCACTGCGAAGGCTTCCGGGGCGCGGCCGTGGCCCGACACGACGCGATTCGATCCGTTGGCATCGACGCCGAACCGCACGACGTGCTCCCCAAGGGGGTGCTCGACGCCATCAGCCTGCCGGGGGAGCGCGTCGAACTGCAGGCGCTGCCGACTGGACTGCACTGGGACCGAATCCTGTTCTGCGCCAAAGAGGCCACCTACAAGGCATGGTTTCCGGTCACGCATCGCTGGTTAGGGTTCGAGGATGCCCACATAACCTTCGACGTCGACGGCAATGGCACCTCGGGCGGATTCGAGTCGCGGATCCTGGTCGATCCTGCCGCCCTCTCCGGGCCACCTCTGCAGACGCTGGCGGGACGCTGGTCGGTGTGTGACGGTCTGACGCTCACGGCGATCGTGCTGTGACCGAAGCCGGCCTTGTGGTCGTGGACAAACCTTCGGGTATGACCAGCCACGACGTGGTCGGCCGTTGCAGGCGGATCTTCGGTACCCGAAAGGTCGGTCACGCAGGCACTCTCGACCCGATGGCGACGGGGGTGCTGGTCGTTGGTATCGAACGGGCCACCAAGATCCTCGGCATGCTGACGGCGACCGACAAGTCGTATGTCGCGACGATCCGGCTGGGCCAGACCACATCGACCGAGGACGCCGAAGGGGAAGTGTTGCAGACGGCGTCGGCCGCCGGGGTTGGTGACTCGCAGATCGAGGCGGCGGTAGCCGCGCTGCGCGGTGAGATCGACCAGGTTCCCTCGGCCGTCAGCGCCATCAAGGTCGACGGCCAGCGGGCCTACAAACTGGCCCGCGAAGGACACACCGTCGAACTCGCGCCGCGCAGCGTTCGCATCGACCGATTCGACGTGCGATCAGTTCGGCGCCAAGCGGATTTCGTCGACGTGGACGTCGAGGTGGACTGTTCCAGCGGTACCTACATCCGTGCGCTGGCACGTGATGTCGGCGATGCGCTGGGTGTCGGCGGTCACCTCACCGCGCTGCGCCGAACCCGCGTCGGTAACTTCGGGTTGGAGCAAGCCGCAACCCTGGACGATCTCGCCGGACAGCCCCGGTTGTCGTACTCGCTCGACGAGGCGTGCCTTCTCACGTTTCCCCGTCGTGACCTGTCTGCGAGCGAGGCCGAGGACACTCGACACGGTCGTCCGCTCGAGCCCGCGGGCATCGAGGGGACCTACGCCGCGACGGCGCCCGAGGGAAACGTCATCGCGTTGCTGCGGGACGAAGCGGCACGCACCCGGTCGGTAGTGGTGCTGCGACCAGCCACGTTGTGACCACGAGCGCATACTGAATTCGGTTTTCAGGTCGGAGCCTGTCATGGCGAATTCGTACAAACTTCTTCAGCGTGAGCTAGCCGACAACCCAAATAGCTTCTGCCGCAGGGCTTCCCAGATCCACGGTGGTGCCCTTTTCGTGCTCGCCCGCGTCGGCTGACTTGACGGCCACCGAGATCATGCCCGCGAAGTCGCGGCGGGCCAGCACCAGCAGCCGCGAATCCAGGCTGATGCCGACGCTGTCGAAATAGCGCAACATCTCCGGATCCGAGTCCGAGATTCGCGCGACGGTTCCGGTGTCGCCGTCGCGACAGACCGATAGTTGCCGGGCATCGGGGGTGGGCACCCGGCCGTCGGATGCGGGGATCGGGTCGCCGTGCGGGTCGCGCGTCGGATGTCCGAGCTTGGCGTCGATGCGTTCGAGCATCCGATCGGACACCGCATGCTCGAGCACCTCGGCTTCGTCGTGCACCTCGTCCCAGCTGTAGCCGAGTTCACGGACGAGGAAGGTCTCCATGAGCCGGTGTCTTCGGACCATCGCCAGTGCGGCCGCCCGGCCGGCTTCGGTCAGTGTCACCGCTCCGTACTTCTCGTGATCGACCAGACCCTGATCGGCGAGCTTGCGAACCGATTCCGAGGCCGTACTCGCGGATACGCCGAGCCGTTCGGCCAGCAGCTTGGTGCTGACCTTTTCGTGCGACCACTCCTGGGCTGTCCAGATCACTTTGAGGTAATCCTGGGCGACCATCGTCAAGTCGCGCGGATCACCATTCGGACTCACACCTGAGAAGTTTAGGCAGTTGTCACGTGATCTGGCGATCTAGCTCCGCCGCCGCGGCGCGTGCGCCGTAGGCTTGCGCTGTGCAGCGCTGGCGGGGACAGGACGAGATCCCGACGGACTGGGGCCGATGTGTCGTCACCATCGGCGTATTCGACGGTGTCCATCGAGGTCATCAAGAGTTGATCAATCACGCGGTGAAGGCGGGTCGCTCACGCGGCGTGCCGACGGTGTTGATGACCTTTGACCCGCATCCGATGGAGGTCGTCTTCCCAGGCAGCCATCCCGCCCAGTTGACGACGCTGACGCGGCGCGCCGAGTTGGTCGAGGAGATGGGTATCGACGTGTTCCTGGTCATGCCGTTCACCTCGGACTTCATGAAACTCACACCCGAGCGCTACGTCCACGAACTGTTGGTCGAGCGCCTGCACGTGGTCGAGGTCGTGGTCGGGGAGAACTTCACCTTCGGGAAGAAGGCCGCGGGCAACGTCAACCTGCTGCGCAAGGCCGGTGAACGGTTCGGATTCGCGGTCGAGGGCATGACGTTGGTGTCTGAGGCCTTTGGGGAGACGGCTACCAGCCGGGACGAGACCGTCACGTTCTCGTCGACCTACATCCGCTCCTGCGTCGACGCCGGTGACGTCGTCGCCGCCACTGAGGCCCTTGGGCGCCCGCACCGGGTGGAAGGCGTCGTGGTCCGCGGCGATGGTCGCGGCAAGGTACTTGGCTTTCCGACGGCCAACGTGGCACCGCCGATGTACTCGGCCATTCCCGCCGATGGCGTCTACGCGGCGTGGTTCACGGTGCTCGGCCACGGTCCGATCGTGGGCGCCGTCGTCCCAGGTGAGCGATATCAGGCCGCGGTTTCAGTCGGCACCAACCCGACATTCTCGGGGCGGACCCGCACCGTGGAGGCATTCGTGCTCGACACGTCGGCTGACCTGTACGGCCAGCACGTGGCTGTCGATTTCGTCGCGCGCATCCGCGGACAGGAGAAATTCGCCAAGGTCGAGGATCTGGTCACGGCGATGGGCGCCGACACCGAGCGGGCGCGGGGCATCCTTGCAGCGCAGTAGACCTGCGATTTCGCAGCTCAACCTCTGCTGAATTCGCGGCTCGCCGCGGTGCGCTGTTAGACTTCTCGGCGACCGAGCGTGCGCTGCAGTTCGCGGTGGCTGCGCTTCTTAACGGGGCTCAACGGGCCCTATGTTCGCGGACCGATTCGATGGAGTAATTTCGTGGCGCTCACTGCCGAACAAAAGAAGACCATTCTGGGCGAGTACGGCCTGCATGACACCGACACCGGTTCGCCGGAGGCCCAGGTTGCGATGCTGACCAAGCGGATCTCCGACCTCACCGAGCATCTGAAGATGCACAAGCACGACCACCACTCACGTCGTGGTCTGCTGCTGCTGGTCGGCCGCAGGCGCCGCCTGCTCAAGTACATCGCGCAGGTCGACGTCGCGCGCTACCGCTCGTTGATCGAGCGCCTCGGGCTGCGTCGCTGACACACGCAAGTCGGCGGACGTGCAGAACCTGCCCGCGGTCGTCGCGGCGGCGATCATTGCGATCGGGGGTTTGGCCGGCTGTTCGTCCTCGTCGGCCACGGACCTGGCGGTGGGGGACTGTCTGAAGACGGGCGGCACCCCGGAGCGGCCCGAAGTGACCAGGGTTGACTGCGGCAGCGCCGAGTCCAATTTCAAGGTGGCGGCGAGCGTCGAGACCAGCGAACAGTGCCCGGCGGACGTCGACTCGTACTACTCGATGCGCAGCACTTTCTCCGACACCAGCACGACGATCTGTATGGACATCGACTGGGTGGTCGGGGACTGCATGAGCATCGACCCGAACAACGACAAGGATCCGCTGCGGGCCGACTGCGACGACTCCTCGGTGCCCAACCGCCAGCGCGCCACCCAGATCTTGGCGGACGTGGCCAACGTCGACCAGTGCGCCAGCGGCGTCGGTTATCCCTACGACGAGCGCAACTTCACCGTGTGTGTGGAGGACGTGAATTGAGGGGCTGGCGGTTTCAGTGCCGTACCTGCTGCAATGTAGGATGGCTGAGTTCGACAGCCGGTTTCGGCTCGAATGTTTTGGGTGCGGTGATCGCAGTTCCGCGAGCGCCGTTCCCGCGTGTCATATCGACTGTGCTGGATCAACGACAGGCCCGATCGCACGGTCTTCGGTAGTGGCTGCCGGGTCCGATACCCGACAGCTTCGATCGATGGCCGTGGCCCATTCGAGGCTGGTGGTTCACACGCTGTGACAACGCGAAACAGCTAAACAGTGAAGACTGAGAACCAGAGAGGCCATACGGACGACCATGTCTGTAGTTGAACTTGAAGACGGCGTGTACGAATCCACCGCCGTGATCGACAACGGGAGCTTCGGCACCCGCACCATCCGCTTCGAGACCGGCCGGCTGGCCAAGCAGGCCGCCGGCGCCGTCGTCGCCTACCTCGACGACGAGACCATGCTGTTGTCGGCCACCACGGCCAGCAAGCAGCCCAAGGACCACTTCGACTTCTTCCCTCTGACCATCGATGTCGAGGAGCGGATGTACGCAGCAGGCCGTATCCCCGGCTCGTTCTTCCGCCGTGAGGGCCGGCCGTCCACGGACGCGATCCTGACCTGCCGCCTGATCGACCGGCCGCTGCGCCCGACCTTCATCTCGGGTCTGCGCAACGAGATCCAGGTCGTGGTCACCATCCTGAGCTTGGACCCCAAGGACCTGTACGACGTCCTGGCCATCAACGCCGCGTCGGCGTCGACCCAGATTTCCGGCATTCCGTTCTCCGGGCCCGTCGGCGGCGTGCGCGTCGCGCTGATCGACGGTCAGTGGGTCGCGTTCCCGACCGTCGAGCAGCTCGAAGGAGCGGTCTTCGACATGGTGGTCGCAGGCCGCAAGACGGCCGACGACGTCGCAATCATGATGGTCGAGGCCGAGGCGACCGACAAGGTCATCGAGCTGATCGCCGGCGGCGCAGGCGCCCCGACCGAAGCCGTGGTTGCCGAGGGCCTGGAAGCCGCGAAGCCGTTCATCGCCGCGCTGTGCACTGCACAGGAGGCGCTGGCCGAAAAGGCCGCCAAACCCACGGCCGACTACCCGGTGTTCCCGGAGTACCAGGAAGACGTGTTCTTCGCGGTGTCCTCGGTGGCCACCGACGAGCTGTCGAAGGCGTTGACCATCGCGGGCAAGGAAGAGCGCGACGATCGCACCAACGAGATCAAGGGCGAGGTGCTCGACCGGTTGACCGAGCAGTTCGCCGGCCGCGAGAAGGAGATCGGCGCAGCGTTCCGATCACTTACCAAGAAGCTTGTGCGCCAGCGCATCCTGACCGATCACTTCCGCATCGACGGCCGCGGCGTCACAGATATCCGGGCGCTGTCTGCCGAGGTGGCCGTCGTCCCGCGGGCGCACGGCAGTGCGCTGTTCGAGCGTGGTGAGACCCAGATCATGGGTGTCACCACCCTGGACATGGTCAAGATGGCCCAGCAGATCGACTCGCTGGGACCCGAGACCAGCAAGCGCTACATGCATCACTACAACTTCCCGCCGTATTCGACCGGTGAGACCGGCCGCGTCGGTTCGCCCAAGCGTCGCGAGATCGGCCACGGCGCGCTGGCAGAGCGGGCCCTGATGCCCGTGCTGCCGACGGTCGAGGAGTTCCCGTACGCGATTCGCCAGGTGTCAGAGGCGCTGAGCTCCAACGGGTCGACCTCGATGGGTTCGGTGTGTGCGTCGACCCTGTCGCTGCTGAACGCCGGTGTGCCACTGAAGGCTCCGGTCGCGGGTATCGCGATGGGTCTGGTGTCTGACGATGTCGAGGTGGACGGCAAGATCGAGCGCCGCTTCGTCACTCTGACCGACATCCTCGGTGCCGAGGATGCCTTCGGTGACATGGACTTCAAGTGCGCAGGCACCAAGGAGTTCGTCACCGCGCTGCAGCTCGACACCAAACTCGACGGGATTCCCTCACAAGTCCTGGCGGGTGCTCTCAGTCAGGCCAAGGACGCACGCATCACGATCCTCGAAGTGATGGCCGAGGCCATCGACGAGCCCGACGAGATGAGCCCGTACGCACCGCGCATCACGACGATCAAGGTGCCGATCGACAAGATCGGCGAGGTCATCGGCCCCAAGGGCAAGATGATCAACTCGATCACCGAGGAGACCGGTGCATCGATCTCGATCGAGGACGACGGCACCGTGTTCGTCGGCGCCTCAAACGGCGAAGCGGCCCAAGCTGCGATCGACAAGATCAACGCGATCGCCAACCCGCAGCTGCCCAAGATCGGCGAGCGGTTCCTCGGAACCGTGGTCAAGACGACCGATTTCGGGGCCTTTGTGTCGCTGCTGCCTGGCCGGGACGGCCTGGTACACATCTCCAAGCTGGGCCGCGGCAAGCGGATCGCCAAGGTGGAGGACGTGGTCGCGGTCGGCGACAAGCTGCGCGTTGAGATCGCCGACATCGACAACCGCGGAAAGATCTCGCTGGTCCTCGTCGCCGAAGACGACACAGCGGAAGCGCCCTCGGAGACTGCACCGGCAGATGCCGCAGCGGCCACCAGTTAGAGGTTTGCGCCGCGGCGCAGGTCAAACGGAATCCTCCACTCGGGATTTTTCAAAGGTGCGTCGCACCGTATTGCCCGGTGGCCTGCGCGTGGTCACCGAGTACATCCCATCGGTGCATTCGGCATCGGTCGGGGTGTGGGTCGACGTGGGTTCCCGCGATGAGGGACCCAGCGTTGCCGGTGCCGCGCACTTCCTGGAACACCTGCTGTTCAAGTCGACGCCGACGCGCTCGGCGGTCGAGATCGCGCAGGCCGTCGACGCGGTGGGCGGTGAACTGAACGCGTTCACCGCCCGCGAGCACACCTGCTACTACGCCCACGTGCTCGACACCGATCTCGAACTGGCCGTCGACCTGGTTGCCGACGTGGTGTTGCGGGGTCGTTGTGCCGCAGACGATGTCGAGATCGAGCGCGACGTGGTGCTCGAGGAGATCGCGATGCGTGACGACGATCCCGAGGACACCCTCGGCGACGTTTTCCTGTCGGCGATGTTCGGTACGCATCCGGTCGGACGCCCGGTGATCGGCAGCGCGTCCTCGATCGCGGCGATCACCCGGGCGCAGCTGCATTCATTTCACATGCGCCGCTACACGCCGGAGCGGATGGTCGTCGCCGTCGCCGGAAATGTGGACCACGACGAGGTGATGGCGCTGGTGCGGCAGCACTTCGGTCCTCGCCTGGTTCGCGGCCACAAGTCCGTGCCGCCGCGCAAGGGCACCGGCCGTGTCGCGGGCCGGCCGACACTGCAAATCGTCACCAAGGATGCGGAGCAGACCCATCTATCGCTCGGCGTCCGGACGCCGGGTCGGCACTGGGAGCATCGATGGGCACTGTCAGTGCTCAATACCGCCTTGGGTGGCGGGCTGAGTTCCCGACTGTTCCAACAGATCCGGGAGACGCGCGGGTTGGCGTACTCGGTCTATTCGACAGTGGACACCTTCTCCGACAGCGGTGCCCTGTCGATCTACGCAGCGTGCCTTCCGGAGCGCTTCGACGAAGTCGCCCGGGTGACCGTCGATGTGCTCGAGGCCGTGGCCCGCGATGGCATCACGGAGACCGAATATCGGATCGCCAAGGGCTCACTGCGTGGTGGATTGGTGTTGGGCCTGGAGGATTCCGGCTCCCGAATGAACCGGATCGGTCGCAGCGAGCTCAACTACGGTGCGCACCGCACGATTGCCGACACCCTCGCCAAGATCGAAGCGGTGACGATCGATCAGGTGAACACCGTCGCTCGCAAACTGCTGACCCGGCCTTACGGTGGAGCTGTTCTCGGACCGCAAACATCGAAAAAGATGCTGCCACAGCCGCTTCGGGCCATCACTCGCTGACCATTAGTCTGGGATCGATGACTCAACTGTCCCGGCGGCACGTACTGCTCGGTGGATTGACACTCGCCGCAGTCGCCGCAACCTCACAGAATCCTGCGTTGGCGGATCCGGCGGCGCCGCCGTCGTCCGTGGACGCTTCAATCCAAGGTCTTGAGCACCAGCACAACGCCTTCATCGGCATTTTCGCGACGAACCTGGTGTCCGGCAAGACCGTTGCCCACCGTGCGCAGGATCCCTTTGCCATGTGCTCGACGTTCAAGGGCTACGCCTCGGCGCGAGTGTTGCAGATGGCCCAGCATGGCGAGCTGTCGCTCGACGACACGATGTTCGTCGACCCGGCTTCGATCCTGCCGAATTCGCCCCTCACTGAACCGCGCGCCGGTGGCGAGATGACGCTGGCCGAGCTGTGCCAGGCCGCGCTGCAGCAGAGCGACAACGCGGCCGCCAACATCCTGTTGACCAGGATCGGCGGTCCGCCGTCGATCACCGCCTTCGCGCGCAGCATCGGAGACGAACGGTCGCGGCTTGATCGATGGGAGATCGAGTTGAACTCGGCGATTCCGGGTGATCTGCGGGACACCAGCACGCCGGAGGCGCTGGGTGGGGGCTATCGCGCGTTGCTCGACGGAGACGTCTTGGCACCGCCCCAACGCGGATTGCTCGAGAACTGGATGCGCGCCAACCAGACATCGAGCATGCGCGCCGGGCTCCCGCCGGGCTGGACCACCGCCGACAAGACCGGCAGCGGGGACTACGGCAGTACGAACGATGTCGGTATCGCATACGGACCAGACGGCCAACGTGTTCTGCTCGCGATTCTGACTCGATCGCAAGCAAATGACCCGGAAGCGGAGAACATGCGCCCGCTGATCGGGGAGGTCACCGCGCTGGTGATGCCGACGCTTCTCGGGTAGAGACCCGGCGACCAGGGCACCTGGCTCCCCCTCCCGGTCAGGTGCGCCTGGTCAGCGGCAGTTTAACCCTCGAGCGATTGCGACTAGGGCCGATTCGACAGTCGGGAGTCGTCGGCCGCGGGGAAGCGGGTGATTCCCTATCGTTTTGGGATCACCCCGGTTTTGGTAGCAAACCGCACCAGGTCACGCTCTGCGCGGCGGCCATTGGCACACTGTGATCATGCGCTCAACCGCGCCGTGTCCATGCGGGTCAGACGAGCCGTTCGGTCGCTGCTGTCTGCCGCTGCACCTCGGTGAATGTCAGGCCGAGACGGCCGAACAATTGATGCGGGCGCGCTACAGCGCCTATGCCGCGGACCACCTCGACTACGTCTGGCAGACGTGGCATCCACGGACTCGGCCCGCCGACTTGACGGCGGAGGTCGGATTGACCTGGACCGGACTCGAGATTCTGCACACCGTCGAAGGGTTGAGCGGCGACGAGTCGGGTCAGGTCGAATTCCTCGCCCACTACCTGCAGAACAGCGGCTCAGGCCACTCTGCTCCTGCCGATGCGGCGGGAACGCTGCATGAGCGGTCCCGCTTCGCCGTGAGAGCCCGTCGGTGGTTTTACGTGGACGGGGAATTGTTCAGGTGACCGGATCAGGCCAGCAGGGTGGCCGGATCGGTGAAGGGCAGATCCAGATCGATGGCGACCTGCTCGGAGAGCAGGGAGCCTTCGTGTGTCGACAGACCCTTGGCCAGTGCCGGGTCGGCCTCGCAGGCGGCCTGCCAACCCTTGTCGGCCAGCTTCAGCACGTACGGCATCGTGGCGTTGGTCAGCGCATAGGTCGACGTGCGCGGCACCGCACCCGGCATGTTGGCCACGCAGTAGAACAGGGTGTCGTGCACCGCGAACGTGGGGTCATCGTGTGTGGTGGGCCGCGAATCCTCGAAGCAACCGCCCTGATCGATCGCGATGTCGACGAGCACCGCGCCCGACTTCATGTGTGCGACGGTCGAATTCGTGACGAGTTTGGGGGCCTTGGCGCCGGGGACCAGGACAGCTCCGATGACCAGATCGGCTTCCTTCACCGCGTCATCGAGATCGAGGCGCGACGAGTAACGGGTCTCGATGCTGCCGCCGTACTCGGCGTCGATCTTGCGCAGGGTGTTGATGTTCAGGTCGAAGACGGTGACATGGGCGCCCATGCCCTTGGCGACGGCGGCGGCGTTGTCGCCGGCCATTCCACCGCCGATCACCACGACGTTGGCAGGCGCTACGCCGGGGACGCCGCCCATGAGGACGCCGCGCCCGCCGTGGGTGCGCATCAGGTGGTAGGCGCCGACTTGTGCTGCGAGTCGGCCCGCGACCTCACTCATGGGAGCGAGCAGCGGGAGTGAGCCATCAGCCAACTGGACGGTTTCATAGGCGATGGACGTCGTTCCGGACGTCATCAGCGCATCGGTGCACGGTTTGGATGCGGCCAGGTGGAGATAGGTGAACAGCGTCTGACCCTTGCGCAGGCGGGCGTACTCGGCCTCGATCGGCTCCTTGACCTTGAGCAGGAGGTCGGCCTCTTCCCAGACCTCGTCGACGCCGGCGATCATCTGCGCGCCGGCTCGCTTGAAGTCGGCATCGGAGATCGCCGAGCCGTCGCCGGCACCGGCCTGGATGAGCACCTCGTGGCCCCGGTGCACCAGCTCGGCGACTCCGGCGGGGGTGATCGCAACACGGAACTCGTTGTTCTTGATCTCGGTCGGAATGCCGACGCGCATGATCGCTCCTATAGTCGAATTGTCTGCCTAAAGTGTGAAGAACATTCGATATAAAGGCAATAAAGCCGCCGATCATTCGTTAGAATCCGCCTATGCGCGAAGAAAAATCGACAGGACCGGCGCGTCTGTCACGCCCGCCGAATGATGTTCGGCCCATCGATCTCGACGACGTGGATCGGCGAATCCTGCTCACGCTGCACGGCGATGCCCGCATCTCCAACAGCGCTTTGGCTGACGTCGTCGGCATCGCCCCGTCGACATGCCACGCGCGGCTGAGGCGGCTGCAGGACCTCGGAGTGATCCGGGGTTTCTACACCGACATCGATCCCGCCGCCATCGGTCTGACTCTGCAAGCGATGATCTCGGTGAGCCTGCAGTCCAACGCCCGCGGCAAGATTCACAGCTTCATCGACCAGATCAGACGCAAACAACAAGTCATGGACGTCTACTTCCTGGCCGGTGCGGAGGATTTCATCCTGCACGTCGCCGCACGCGACACCGACGACCTGCGGTCGTTCGTGGTGGAAAACCTCAACGCCGACACCGATGTGGCAGGTACCCAGACGTCGTTGATCTTCGAGCACCTGCGCGGCGCCTCCCCGCTCTAGCGTCGATCCCACCAATTAGGGTTGCCCCATGCGAGTGGCGGTGCTGGGAGCCAAAGGCAAGGTCGGCGCGACGATGGTCGAGGCAGTCGGGGATGCTGCGGACCTGACATTCACCGTTGGCGTCGACGCCGGTGATCCGCTGAGTGAGTTGGTCGACTCCCGCACCGATGTCGTCATCGACTTCACGCATCCCGATGTCGTGATGGACAACCTGAAATTCCTGATCGACAACGGAATCCACGCGGTCGTGGGTACCACCGGGTTCACCGACGAGCGGGTGAGCCAGGTCCGGCAATGGCTGTCCGCGAAGCCGGACGTCGCGGTGCTGATCGCACCGAACTTCGCGATCGGTGCCGTGCTGTCGATGCATTTCGCGCAACAGGCCGCCCGGTTCTTCGAATCCGCCGAAGTCATCGAATTGCACCATCCGCATAAGGCCGACGCACCGTCGGGCACGGCCGCACGCACCGCTCGCCTGATCGCCGAGGCACGCAAAGACCTTCCGCCCAATCCCGACGCGACCAGCACCGGCCTCGACGGCGCCCGAGGCGCGGACGTCGACGGAATCCCGGTGCACTCCGTGCGGCTGGCAGGTCTCGTCGCGCACCAGGAGGTGCTCTTCGGCACGCAGGGCGAAACATTGACCATTCGGCACGACAGCTTCGACCGCACATCCTTTGTCCCCGGCGTGCTGTTGGCCGTCCGCAAGGTCGCCGAACGTCCCGGCCTCACCGTGGGTATCGAGCCGCTGCTCGACCTCTGATGAGTGAGAAATCGCGATCCCTGCGCATTCAGCTGCTGATCGGCTTCATGTGCGTCGCGCTGGTTCTCTATTTCTATCTGCTCGGCCGAATCGCGGTGGCGTTCATGACCTCTGGTGAACCCGCCGCCGTTGGACTCGGTCTGGCGTTGATGATCATGCCCCTCATCGGCATCTGGGTCATGGTCAGCACCCTGCGGGCCGGCTTAACCCACCAGCGCCTGGGCCGGATCGTCAAAGACGAGGGCATGGAACTCGACGTCAGCTCGCTACCGAGGATGGCGTCCGGGCGGATCGAGCGCGGCGCCGCCGACGCACTCTTCGCGACCGTGCGCGACGAACTGGAGAACGATCCGGACGACTGGCGGCACTGGTACCGGTTGGCTCGTGCCTACGACTATGCCGGTGATCGCAGCCGTGCGCGGGAAGCCATGAAGAAGGCAGTCGAGTTGGAGGAACGGACGTGAGGTGCGGAGGCAGCGTTGGGCCGGCGGGGTTAGGTCGGCCCGTCCGAGCTGACTGCGAAGTCTTGCCGACCCTTTCGGCGCGCCAGGAGCGCAAGCGGACGCCGATGGGGTGATGATACCTATGTGGTTTCTGATACCTCTGATACCAATGTGACTGTCGTGGGTTCGGCTCCGGGAAGTGAGCAACCCGACCACACCGACGACGTGACGACCGCATCGCCGAAGCCGAAGGCCTGGGCAATGCCGAGATCTCCGATCACCGCCGAGCATGCAGACCGAATGGGGCGCATCGCACTCGCCGTCGCGGCCGGCATCGGCAGGTTCCTTGCCGGTGCGGCCCGCTACTGCGCTCGCGTCATCGGGCAGATCGGTCGCACAGTTGAAGCGGTCCCGTCGAGCCTGAAGGTGTTCTTCGTCGCGGGCATGCTCCTGCTCGTCGGTCTCGTTGGTGCCATCGCGGCGGAGGCCACGCTCGGCCTGGTCTGCACCGTCGTGGTGATCCCGGCCTGCTCCGGCGTCCTGGGAGTCCTCGGATATCGCTGGTACAACCGACTCGACGGCGAAGTCGCGCAGCCGGATGCCCGGACAGCTGAACCGACGTCCGCGAGCCTGCAGCGATCGGTGGAGTACGTCGACAACAGACTCGCGCTGGCTCTCACCTCACTGGGCACCGATCATCACCAGCAGGCCGTCATCGCGATCGTCCAGGCGAAGACGGCTGTCGAACTCACCCTGGGAACCGAAGGTGATGCGGGGAGCCACGCCGAGATGCCGCTTCGCGCAGGTGAAGACGACCTGCGGCCGCGTATCCGTATCGGATCCACGTCGGCGTTGCGGGAGAGCAGTTCGCTGGCGGCATCGTGACCGGTCAGCGCATCACCGGTCAGGTCGCGCTCATCGAGGACGACCACACGCTGGTCATCAACCGGGGCACTGAGTCCGGGGTGGCGGTCGGAATGGTCTTCGCGGTGAACTCCAGCACGGGACCCGTGATCACCGACCCGGAATCCGGCAGGGAATTGGGCAGATTGAGCCGGGAAAAGCTGCGGGTGCGGGTGTTCGACGCCGAACCTCTGTTCGCGCGCGCACACACGTTCGTCCCGACCGACGATTTCTACGGTCTGCTGCGAATCCCCTTCGTGGCAGCGCCGATTCATGACGCCGTCACCGTCGACGTCGGCGATGCCGTCGAGTCGGTACCGCGCGACGCGCACCCGCACCGAGCCTGGCGCGCGAGCGGATAGTGTCCCGCCTGCTGATCGTCCATCACACGCCGTCGCCGCACACCCACGAGATGTTCGAAGCCGTCGTCTCCGGTGCCGGCGCCCCCGAAATCGAGGGAGTCGAGGTCGTGCGTAGGCCTGCGCTCACCGTTTCCGCGACCGACGTGCTCGAAGCCGACGGCTATCTGCTCGGAAGTCCCGCGAACCTCGGCTACATGAGCGGAGCCCTCAAACATGCGTTCGACGTCATCTACTATCCATGCCTGGATGCGACGCGGGGGCGGCCGTTCGGCCTGTACCTCCACGGCAATGAGGGGACCGAGGGTGCCGAGAATGGAGTCACCGCCATCACGACGGGCCTGGGCTGGATGAAGGCTGCGGAATACGTTGTGGTCGCAGGCAAGCCGAGCAAAGCCGATCTCGAATCGTGTTGGGAACTCGGCGCGACCGTCGCCGCGCAGTTGATGGAATGAATCAGCCGGCATGGCCTGCCATGTAGCGTGAAATCGACCCCGAAGCTGACGGAGGAGACGAATGCCGGGTATAGCCGATCTCGCTTTGGGCGCGGCGCCGATAGCCGGCGGTGCCTTGCTTGGTGCCGCGGCAGGCAGCTTCAAGGGCCCCGACGTTCGCGCCATGATCGCCAAGGACATGGACCTGCTCGAACGGATCCCCGACGATCAGCCAGAACTGAAGGCCCGCCTGAAGGCGAGCATTACCGAGCGCATCGGCGACCTGGTCGAGGGAACAGAACGGTCGCGAAAAATACGCGAGGCCGCAGTTTCCTACAGCGGAAACTGGCGCGACATCGTGGTGTTCATCTGCGCGGTCCTGTTCACAGTCGTCTGGTGGAACGTCAGCCACAGCCGGTCGAACTGGCTGGTGATGTTCATCGCGATGATCATCCTGTCGGTGGTAGCCGCCATCTACGCCGGCCGGGGCATTGCGCGCGCAATCGGCAACTACCTGAACAGAGACGAAAAGCAATCTCAGTAGTGATAGGTGTCTGACGGCGCGGGGATGTGCGCGGGGTCGTCGACGTCATCGAACTCTGATTCGTGAATGCCATAGGAGCGGGCCAGGTCGAGGATTTTGTTGGCCCTGGCGATTCGTGGCAAGTCGGAGCCGTTGCGGATCTCTCCACCGTCGCGTTCGAACTCGGTGAAAAACTCCTTGGCCCAACTGATTTCCTCTGCAGACGGTGACAGTCCCTCGTTCACCGTCGGACACTGATCGGGCGTAAGGCAGATCTTCCCCGTCATGCCGAACTCGGCGGACACCGCTGTCGCCTCGCTGAGCTTCAGTGCGCTGGACCCGACCGTCGGACCGTCGATCGCACCGGGCAGATGCGCCGCCTTGGCCGCGATCGTGAACCGCGAACGCGCGTACGCCAGGGTCGTCGGGTTGTCCCCGAAGCCGGTGTCACGCCGGAAGTCACCGATGCCGAACGCCAGTCGGAACGTGCCCTTCGTGGCGGCGATCTCGGTGATGCGCTCCAGGCCGCGGGCCGTCTCAACCAGGGCCACGATCGGCACGTTCGGGAGCCGCTTGGCGGTCTCGGTCACATGGTCGACGGACTCCACCATCGCCAGCATCACCCCGCCGAGCGACAACTTGCCCAATGCTTCGAGATCATCGGCCCACCACGGCGTGCCGAACCCATTGACGCGGACCCAGTCGCCGTTGCCCTCGCCCAGCCATCGGACCACGTTGTCCCGCGCGCTCAATTTGTCTTTCGGAGCGACCGCGTCCTCGATATCGAGCACGACGATGTCGGCGCGAGATGCGGCCGCGGGTGCGAAGCGGTCGTACTGCGCGCCGTTCACCAACAGCCAGCTGCGGGCGAGTACCGGGTCGATGCGCGATCCCTCGTCGGAATCGGGGTGCTCAGCCGTGGCTTTGTCGTCCATCAGTTCATGGTTGCGCACCCGCCCGGGGCGGCGTTACCCGGGGTCAGCCCAGGTGGGCGCCGAAGAACGACTTCGTCGCGTCCCAGTGCCGCTGCGCCGCCGCAGAGTCATACGGCGCGTTGTCAGGAACGGCGAATCCGTGTCCGGCCTCATAGAACTCGATGGTGTGCTCGACGTTCGCCGCGGTGAGGGCTTTGTCCAGCGTCTCGGCGGCCTCGGGCGTGAAGGACGCGTCGTTCTCGGCGCCACCGACATAGACGGCGGCCGTCATCTGGTCGGCGAGCAGGTGCGGGCTGCCGGGGTCGTCGCCGGCCAGACCGCCGCCGTGAAACGACATCGCCGCCGCAACCCGCTGTGGGACCCGCCCCGCGACGACCAAAGACGTTCGCCCGCCCATGCAGTAACCGGTGGTGCCGAACGCCTCACCGCTGACCTCGGGCCGCGACATCAGGTAGTCGAAGAACGCGCCCGCATCGGCGGCCATGATGTCCGGCGTCACCTTCGAGATCATGGAGAACAGCCGCTTGCGCTCGCCGTCGTCGGTGAACACCGTCGCCATCTCGAACGGCGCCCAGTCGCCGTCGCGGTAGTAGACATCGGGCACCAGTACGGCGTAGCCGAGACCCGCCAATTTGTCGCCCATCTCCCGGAACGTCTGCCGGGTGCCGCCGGCATCCGGATACATGACGATCCCTGGCCACGGGCCGTCTCCGTCGGGGGTGTGCAGGGTGACGGGGCAGGAGCCATCGGCGGTGGTGATGCTGTCGGTAATGGTCGGCATGCCTTTCGTTCTACTCCTGCCGTGCCGACGTAAGCTGACCGAGTGCCTGTCACTGGGTCTATAAGCACGCCGTATGAAGATCTCCTTCGCCTGGTACTGCAGCGTGGCACCCCGAAATCGGACCGCACCGGCACCGGCACCCGCAGCCTGTTCGGCCACCAGCTGCGCTACGACCTGACGGCCGGCTTTCCGCTGCTCACCACCAAGAAGGTGCACACCAAATCGATCGTCTACGAGTTGCTGTGGTTCCTGCGAGGCGACTCGAATGTGCGCTGGCTGCAGGAGCACGGTGTCACGATATGGGACGAATGGGCTTCTCCGACAGGCAATCTGGGCCCAGTGTACGGCGTGCAGTGGCGGTCGTGGCCCACGCCGTCAGGTGAGCACATCGACCAGATCAGCGCAGCTCTGGAGTTGCTCAAGTCCGATCCTGATTCGCGACGCAACATCGTCTCGGCGTGGAATGTCGGCGAGATCCCGCAGATGGCACTGCCGCCGTGTCACGCGTTCTTCCAGTTCTACGTCGCCGACGGCCGGCTGAGCTGCCAGCTCTACCAGCGCAGCGCCGACCTCTTCCTCGGCGTGCCCTTCAACATCGCCAGCTACGCGCTGCTGACACACATGATGGCGGCACAGGCCGGCCTCGAAGTGGGCGAGTTCATCTGGACCGGCGGCGACTGCCACATCTACGACAATCACGTCGAGCAGGTCACCGAACAGCTGAGCCGGGATCCGCGGCCGTATCCGGAATTGGTTCTGGCGCCGCGTGACTCGATCTTCGACTACACGTACGACGACGTCGTGATCAAGAATTACGACCCGCACCCGGCGATCAAGGCCCCCGTCGCAGTATGAGAGCCGCATGACGACGGTGGGGCTGATATGGGCCCAGTCGAGTTCCGGTGTCATCGGTCGCGACGGCGGCATCCCGTGGCGGCTGCCCGAGGACCAGGCCCGATTCAAAGAGCTGACGATGGGGCGCACCGTCGTGATGGGTCGGCTGACCTGGGAGTCGCTGCCCGCGAAGGTGCGGCCGCTGCCGGGGCGGAAAAATGTCGTACTGACCCGGCAAGCTGACTACATGGCCGACGGTGCGCATGTGGTTCCCCTGCTTCAGGATGCTTTGACCGACGACATCACCTGGGTGATCGGCGGTGAACAGATTTACGCGCTCGCGCTGCCCCTGGCGACGCGGTGCGAGGTCACCGAGGTGGAGGTCGACGTGCCCCGCGACGACGGCGATGCGGTGGCGCCCACGCTGGATGAACATTGGATAGGCACCAAAGGGGAGTGGTTGACCAGCTCCTCCGGTTTGCGCTACCGGTTCTTCAGCTACGTTCGCCCGTGAGCACGCTGACCGCCGCGCAGGCCCGTCGGATCGCCGTCGCGGCGCAGGGCTTCACCGAGCCGCCGCCGACCGGGGCGGTGACGCGCGCGCACCTGCGCCGGCTGGTCTCGCGGATCCAAGTGCTGCAACTGGATTCGGTGTCGGTAGCGGTACGTGCCCACTACGCGCCGGTGTTCAGCCGGCTCGGCCCGTATGACCGCGGGGTGCTTGATCGCGCGGCGTGGAGCCACACCGCCAGGTCCCCGCGCCTACTCGTCGAATACTGGGCGCACGAGGCCGCCCTGATGGCCGTCGACGACTGGCCGCTGCTGCGCTGGCGGATGCGGGAGTACACCGACGGCCGATGGGGCAAAGAGATCGTCAAGAAGAACGGGCGGTTGGCCGACGACGTCGTCGCCGCCATCGCGGAACTCGGCCCGTCGACCGCCGGTCAGATCGAAGCCCACATCGGCGCCGAACAGCGCGGCCGCAAGGGGCCGTGGTGGGACCGCAGCGAGACCAAGTGGGTGACGGAGGCGCTGTGGTCGTCCGGTGTCCTGACAACGGCCACCCGCGTCGGGTTCGCCCGCCATTACGACCTCACCGAGCGCGTGTTGCCGCCGGAGGTGGTCGCCAGGCAGGTCGACGACGACGAGGCGGTACGAGAGCTGACGCTGCGTGCCGCGGGTGCGCTCGGTATCGGGACGGAGGCCGACATCCGCGACTACTTCCGGCTCAGCCCGAAGCAGAGCAAACCGGCGATCGCCAAGCTCGTCGCCGACGGTGAGCTGGAGCCGGTCGAGGTCGACGGCTGGGCCGCACCGGCTTACCTGCCCGCGGGCCAGATCGTTCCTCGGCGTGACCGGGGGACGGCGCTGCTGTGCCCTTTCGACCCGTTGATCTTCTTCCGGCCACGGGTGGAGCGGCTCTGGCAATTCCATTACCGCATAGAGATTTACACGCCGGCGCCCAAGCGTCAGTTCGGCTACTACGTGTGGCCGTTTCTGCTTGACGGCAGACTCGTCGGACGCGTCGATCTGAAGGCCGATCGGGCACAGGGGACGCTGAACGTCGTGGGCGCATTCGCTGAGGAGGGTGAGCAGCCGTCGCGGATAGTGCCGGCGTTGGCGCTCCAGTTGCAGGCGATGGCGTCGTGGCTGGGACTCGCCGACGTCAGTGTCGGTGAGCGGGGCGATCTCGCGCATGCGTTGCGCCGCGCCATCGCCCGCTGAGGAGTCGGCGGGTTGATTACCTCTCGGGTAATCGATCCAACGCTCGATCTCCGTCAGGATGAACGCATGTCCAGACCACCGATTCTGCTCCTGCACGGCATGTTCAGTACCCCGAAGTTGTTGTCGGGCTGGGTGAGCACGCTCGAGTCGGCCGGCTACCGCGTCCACGCCCCGGTGTACCCCGGCCACGATCCGGTTGACATGGCGGTGCTGGCCAGCGTCACGTTGTCCGACTACATCGCTCACGCGCTCGCGGCCTACGACGAGTTGGACGAGACGCCGATCGTGATCGGGCACAGCATCGGAGGCCTGGTCGCCCAGCATGTGGCGGCTGCCCGTGATCCCAAGGCGTTGGTGCTGCTGGCGCCGGTGCCGCCCGGTGTGCTGTGGCCTCAGCTGCGCTCGTTGCCTCACCTGTTTCCGATCATGGGAAGCCTCATCAAGGGCACACCGGTGAAGCCGTCGGAGGAGACGTTTCGCGCGGTCCCGCTCTTCGGACTGCCCGCAGCGGAGCAGCAGGAGCTCATCGCCGGTTTCGTGCCCGATTCCGCACATGTCTTCCGCTCGATGAGCCTGGGCAGCCGCGACACCCGCGTCGACCCCAAGGCTGTGCACTGCCCCGTGTTGTGCGTCAGCGGAGGTGCCGACCGCAACGTCGCCACCTGGATCTCCCGGCGCATCGCGCGCAGGTATTCGGCTCAGGAGCACCATCACCCGGACCTGCCGCACTGGATCGTCGCGGATTCGGCGTTGTCTCAGGTCGCGCCGCCGGTATTGGGCTGGCTCGAAGCCCGGGTCACCGAACTAATCAGTTGAACGGAATGTCGTTGTCGCCCTTGGATTCCTGATAAGTCTGCGACAGCCCGGCGTAGACATCGCGGATCCGCTGGTCCTGCTCGAGCAGCTGGGTGCGCAGCGGTTCGGGTTCGGCGTCGACGAGGTCGCGGATCGAATAGGCGGTCCAGAATGCATTGGTGCGCCGGTAACCGCCGTCCTCGACGCCGAACACCTCTTTGAGGATCAACAGGTCGTGGGGGATACCGAAGGCGTCCCGCGAATCCTCGTAGGTGAAGAAATAGTAGAAATTGTCGAATCCGGCCCACGTGATGGCCGACAGGCACAGGGGGCAGGGCTCATGTGTGGACAGGAACACCAGATCGCGCGTGGGGGGCCGATCGGCCATCTCGTAGAACTGGTTCAGGGTGCTGATCTCGCCGTGCAGCAGCGGATTGTCGGTCTCGCTATTCGTGCCGGCTAGGACAAGCGACATATCGGATTTGCGCAGAAGCGCTGCGCCGAAGACTTTGTTGCCCGCCGCGACACCGCGCTCGGTCATGGGCAGGACGTCGCGTTCCATCACCTCGAGCAGGCGGGATGCCGCGGCAGGGGCTGCCATGGCGTCACCCTAACGCAGATGGTGACGCCGAGCCGTCAGACGCAGTCCGAGCACACCATCTTCTCACCTGACTGCAGCGCCAGGCGGTTGCGATGATGCACCAGGAAGCAACTGGAGCAGGTGAATTCGTCGGCCTGCTTCGGTATCACCCGGACGATGAGCTCCTCACCGGACAGGTCGATATCGGGCAGATCGATCGGGTCGACGGTATCGCCGTCATCGACATCGAGTACAGCGACGTCGGCCTGCTCACGCCGGCGGGCGGTGATGTCCTCCAGGGACTGATCACGCTCATCGGTGTTCTGGGCGCGAGGTGCGTCGTAATCGGTGGGCATTGGCCACACTCCCTCCAAGATCCGTGTTGCGTTTAACGCCGCACGAGGACCGCATAATTCCCTTTGAATGCGAAATCCAAACGCGTGCGTCAGCGATCACTGATCCGAACGCCCCACGCTAGGGTGAGCCGTGGCCGAGATCGCGCCGCTGCGCGTACAGCTGATCGCCAAGACCGATTTCGTGGTGCCTCCGGACGTGCCGTGGACCACCGACGCCGACGGCGGGCCGGCGTTGGTGGAGTTCGCTGGCCGGGCCTGCTATCAGAGCTGGTCAAAGCCCAACCCGCGAACCGCGACCAATGCTGCCTACCTGCGCCACATCATCGACGTCGGTCACTTCTCGGTGCTCGAACACGCGTCGGTGTCGTTCTACATCACCGGGATCTCGCGGTCGGCCACCCACGAGTTGATCCGCCACCGCCATTTCTCCTACTCGCAACTGTCGCAGCGCTACGTTCCCGAGCACGACTCGCAGGTAGTTCTCCCCCCGGGGATGGAGGACGATCCCGAGCTTGCGGAGATCTTCGCCACCGCCGCCGACGCCAGCCGCGCGGCGTACACGGAATTGCTTGGCAGGCTCGAAGCAAAGTTGGGCAGTCAGTCCGGGGACAGGTCAGCGCTACTGCGACGCAAGCAGGCCAGACAGGCCGCCCGCGCGGTGCTGCCGAACGCCACCGAAACCCGCATCGTCGTCACCGGCAACTACCGCGCCTGGCGGCATTTCATCGCAATGCGAGCCAGCGAGCACGCCGACATCGAGATTCGCCGACTGGCCGTCGAGTGTCTGCGCCAACTGATCGACGTCGCCCCGCAGGTGTTCTCCGACTTCGAGATCTACGGGCTGGCTGACGGCACAGAGGTGGCAACCAGCCCGCTAGCCACAGAAGCGTGAGGCCGAGCGAGTAATCTCACTGTTCGTGAGCAACGGCGGATTCGACGTGACAGCCCAGCTGGGCACCGTGCTGACCGCGATGGCGACGCCGTTCAAGGCCGACGGCACCCTGGATATCGAGGCCGCGGCGCGCCTGGCGATCCGCCTTGTCGACGCAGGCTGCGACGGCTTGGTGCTTTCCGGCACCACCGGTGAGTCGCCGACGACGACGGACGGCGAGAAGCTGACTCTCCTGCGGGCGGTACTCGAGGCGGTCGGCGACCGAGCCCGCATCATCGCCGGCGCGGGGACCTACGACACCGAGCACAGCATCGAACTGGCCCGGGCATGCGAGGGCGAGGGCGCCCACGGCCTACTGGTCGTGACGCCGTACTACTCGCGTCCGCCGCAGTCCGGACTGGTCGCGCATTTCACCGCCGTCGCGGATGCCACGCCGCTTCCGGTGGTGCTGTACGACATCCCGCCGCGGTCCGCCATTCCGATCGAGTGGGACACCGTCCGCACGCTGGCCCGCCATCCCAACATCGTGGCGATCAAGGATGCGAAGGGTGATCTTCACGGAGGCGGGCAGATCATCGCCGAGACGGGGCTGGCGTACTACTCGGGCGACGACGCGCTGAACCTGCCCTGGCTGGCGATGGGCGCCGTCGGCTTCATCAGTGTCTGGGGCCATGTGGCCGCCAGTCAGCTGCGGGACATGTTGTCGGCGTTCGCCTCCGGTGACGTCGCGACGGCACGCAAGATCAACGTCACGCTCGGCCCACTGGCCGACGCCCAAGCTCGGCTGGGCGGCGTGACCTTGGCCAAGGAGGGCCTGCGGTTGCAGGGATTCGAGGCCGGCAACCCGCGACTTCCACAAGTGCCGGCCTCGCCGGACCAGATTGAGGCGCTGGCCGCAGATATGCGGGCTGCCACGGTGCTGCGGTAGTGAACGAAGAACTCGCGCCTCCGGGGCCGCTGGCCCCAGGGGGACTACGTGTCACCGCACTGGGTGGTATCAGCGAAATCGGCCGCAATATGACGGTTTTCGAGCATTTGGGCCGTTTGCTGATCGTGGACTGCGGAGTGTTGTTCCCGACGCACGATGAGCCCGGGGTCGACCTGATCCTTCCGGACCTGCGCCTGATCTCCGATCGCCTCGAAGACGTCGAGGCGCTCGTGCTCACCCACGCGCACGAGGACCACATCGGTGCCATCCCGTACCTGCTCAAGCTGCGCCCCGACATCCCGGTGGTCGGGTCGAAGTTCACGCTGGCGCTGGTGAACGAGAAATGCCGCGAACACCGGATCAAGCCGAGGTTCGAGGAGGTCGACGAGGGCCAGAGCTCGAGGCACGGCGTTTTCGAGTGCGAATACTTCGCTGTCAACCACTCCATTCCCGGCTGTTTGGCGATCGCGATCCACACCGGTGCGGGCACCGTGCTGCATACCGGTGACATCAAGCTCGACCAGTCTCCGCCCGACGGCAAGCCGACTGACCTGCCGGGCATGTCGCGGCTCGGCGACTCCGGTGTGGACCTGTTCCTGTGCGACTCGACCAACGCCGAGATTCCCGGGGTCGGGCCTTCGGAAAGCGAGATCGGACCGAACATCCACCGGCTGATGCGCAATGCGCAGGGGCGTGTCATCGTGGCCTGTTTCGCATCGAACGTCGGTCGTGTGCAACAGATCATCGATGCGGCGGTTGCGCTGGGCCGCAAGGTGTCGTTCGTCGGACGGTCGATGGTCCGCAACATGGGGATTGCCAAGGAGCTCGGCTACATAACGCTCGCCAACGACGACGACATCGTCGACATCGGTGCGGCGGAGATGATGGCTCCCGAGCGTGTAGTGCTCGTGACCACCGGCACCCAGGGCGAAACGATGGCAGCGCTGTCGCGGATGTCGCGCGGAGAGCATCGCAGCATCACCCTGACATCGGGCGATCTCATCATCATGTCGTCGTCCCAGATACCGGGCAACGAGGAAGCGATCTTCGGCGTCCTGGACGCGTTGGCCAAGATCGGTGCCCGCGTCGTGACGAATGCCCATGTCCGCGTGCATGTCACCGGACACGCCTATGCCGGGGAACTGCTCTTCCTGTACAACGGCGTGCGGCCGCGCAATGTGATGCCGGTGCACGGAACCTGGCGGATGCTGCGGGCCAATGCGGCGCTGGCGGCGAGCACCGGGGTGCCGGAGGAGAACGTCGTGCTGGCCGAGAACGGTGTCAGCGTCGACCTGGTGGCGGGCCGGGCGTTCGTTTCCGGTGCGGTGCCGACGGGCAAGATGTTCGTCGACGGGCTGGTCGGCGGGGACGTCGGCGAGACGGTGATCGGTGAACGCCTCACGCTGTCTTCGGGTTTCATCGGGGTGACGTTGGTACTGCGAAGCGGAACCGGCAAGTTGGCTTCTGCGCCGCACCTGCACTCGCGCGGTTTCTCCGAGGACCCGAAGTCGCTGGAACCTGCCGTTCGCAAAGTCGAGGAAGCACTGGAAGCCCTTGCCGCCGAACGGGTGACCGATGTCAACCGCATCGCCCAGGCGGTACGCCGCGCTATCGGTAAATGGGTCGGCGAGGTCTATCGCCGCCAGCCGATGATCGTGCCAACGGTCATCGAGATCTAGCCTGGTCAGGTCTTCTCGGCGTAGGCCGTCCACTCCAGCTGCGACGCGGTCAGATTGCGGCCGGCCGGTCCGACGTAGTGGCGTAGAAAGTAGTCCGGTCCGGCCTGTTCGATCAGCCGCCATCCGTATTCGGCCACAAAGCTGGAAATTTCGGCGGGATCCAGTCCGAACTGCCAAAGCTGAGTCTTCTCGCGGAACCTGCGATAGGCGGACCTGGCGCCGTACATGTTCGTGCCGTCGATGAAATCCCTTCGCACGTAGGTGAACACCAACCGGCTGCCAGGGGCGGCGGCCCGCAGGTACTCGAAGGTGGTGCGCACCGCATCGGCGGTCAGGTACTGCGTCACACCCTCGGCGATGAAGAAGGTCCGCTGGTCGCCGCGATGCCCGGCCCTGGCGAGTTCTGCGGCGAGATCGTCGGTTTCAAAATCCACCGGTACCAACCGAACCGACGGAGGTGCTTGGCCCAACACCCGACGTACGACGGCTTCCTTGCGTCCGATGTTGACCGGCAGGTCTACCCCGTATACCGGTACGTCGGACCGCCGGGCGAGGCGATACGGCCTGGTGTCCATTCCCGCGCCGAGGATGACGACCGCGTCGATGCCGGGCAAGGCGTCATCGAGCTTCTCGTCGATGAATTGTTTGCGGCAAGCCAGATTCACCCACAGTCCAGGGCCTGACCGCTCGGTCGCGCCGATCATCAGGCGCCGGAGAAGACCGAGCCGCGTCGCACTCACCACGGCGCGCAGCCCAGCAGGTAGGAACGCAAACGCCAAGTCGTCGTTGACGAGTCGGCGCTCCGGTGCCTCGCGCTGCTCGACGGCGGTCAGGACCATCGGGCCGAAGGCAGTTTGCGCGGCCGGGTTGTGCGCCATCAGCGCTTGTTGACCGATCCGGCGTCCACGGGCAGCGTCACACCGGTGACGTAGCGCGCCTCGTCGGAAACCAGCCACGCCACCGCGTTGGCGATGTCTTCGGGCTGGAGCATCTGCACCGGTAACGCGTTGCCCATCTCCTGCGGGGTCCTGTCGGCGATGTTGCCAAGCCACTGCCGGGTGGCCTCGTTGTTGATCATCGGCGTATCCACACCCGCCGGATGCACTGAATTCACCCGAATACTGTGTGGAGCAAGCAGATTGGCGTACAACCGAACCAGCCCGACGATGCCGTGTTTGGCTGCGACGTAGCCCACGGCGCCTGCGTCGTGGCTGCCGACGCCGATCAGTCCCGCCACCGAACTGGTGAGCACGATGGCCCCGCCCTCACCCTGATCGATCATCGTCGGGATCGCCACTTCGACGGTGTGGTACACGCCGGTCAGGTTGACGTCGATGACGTCCTGCCACCCCTCTGGACCCGATTGCATCGGCGCGATACCGGCGTTCGCGACCACGATGTCCAGCCGGCCGAGTTCGTCGACGCCGGCCGCCAGAGCCTTGTTCAAGGCATGCTGATCGCGGACGTCGGCCTGCTGCGCCACGATTCGCGCACCGGTGTCCTCGACGAGCTTGACCGTCAGAGCGAGATCGTCAGATGTGGCCAGGGGATAGGGCACCGATGCGATCTGGTCGCAGATGTCGACCGCGATGATGTTCGCACCGTCGGAGGCCAGCCTGACCGCCTCGGCGCGGCCCTGACCGCGGGCGGCGCCGGTGATGAATGCGACTTTGCCGTCGAGCGCGGGCATTAGGGACGCAGCGCGCCCTTCGCGGGATCTCCGGCGACCACTGGCTCCAACATTTTGATGTCCGGTGCGCCGTCGAGGTGCTCGCCGACGGTGCCGAACAGTGTGGCGACAGCGGGTGCTTGACTGTGCGCCGTCAACGCGTCGGCGTCAGCCCACTGCTCGACGAAGACAAAGGTCCCGTCGGACTCGTGCAGCGCATAGAGCTCACATCCGGGTTCCTGGTGCACCGCCTCGATGGCCTGCTTGCATGCATCGCGGACGGTGTCCACCGACTCGGGCTTTGCGGTCATGGTTGCGACGACGACGATGGGCATGGGCATGAACTCCTCGGTGAGTGCTGGCCAGACGTGAGATCACCCTACTCAGCGAACCTAACTAAATTCCGGCCACCCGGCGCCCACGCCAGGCCGACCAACGCGAGCAGGAAGCGCAAGGCGCCTTGTTCGCGGTCGAAATCGCCGCGACCTGTGTCTTTTCGGCCATTTGGGCACGCAACCGCAGATCAGGTCGGCGATTGATACCTTTCTGTGACCCGTGTGGCTGATGGTGATTATGGGGCTGTTGCGACTAGTCTTACAGGCATGCCCAGTAAGACCGCCGCGCGCTCCGGCAGCCGTTCTAGCAGGTCAAAGTCCAGCGCACGGGCCGGAACGCGGACCACCCAGAAGCGGAAACCGGCACCACGACGGAGCCCCTCGCCGATTTCAACGGCAGGCGCCACCGTCGGCCGCGGTGTGCGCGCGGGCTGGTTGATGCTGGCCAAGGGCGCCGGGTCGACGGCCCGGTCCGTCGGCCGAGCCGGCGACCTCGAGCCTGGCCACCGCCGTGATGGCATCGCCCTGGCACTGCTCGGCGTCGCCGTGGTGATCGCCGCGAGTTCCTGGTTCGATGCGGCGCGGCCTGTCGGGGCCTGGATCGACACGTTCCTACGGGTGCTCGTCGGTTCCTCGGTAGCGCTGGTGCCGCTCGCGCTGGCCGTGATCGCCGTGGTGCTCATGCGCACCGAGCCCGACCCCGAGACGCGGCCCCGGCTGATCCTCGGCACGGCCATGATCGTGCTGCCCGCGTTGGGCCTGTGGCATCTGTGGGCGGGTTCCCCTGCCGAGTCCGTCGCGCGACAACACGCCGCCGGCTTCGTCGGCTTCGCGATCGGCGGTCCGCTCTCCGATGGGCTGACGGTGTGGATCGCGGTGCCGCTGCTGTTCATCGCCGCACTCTTCGGCCTGCTGCTGGTCACCGGGACGACGATCCGCGAGGTACCCGACACCCTTCGGACGATGTTCTCGCCGCGCGCCTTGCGGGGTGAGTACTACGACGACGAGTATTACGACGACGATGAACCCGCCGTCGCGGCCGAAGACGACTTCTCCGACGGCTACTACGACGACCCCGCCGGCTACGGAAACGACGAGGCGACGGCGTGGCCCACCGGCACCCCGATGGAGAACTATCCGATCGAGGACGAGACGCCGACCATTCCCGAGCCCACCGCCAGGGCACGGAAGAAGAAGGCCAAGCCCAAGATCGTCGATCGCGTCGTCGAAGGCCCCTACACGCTGCCGCCGCTTGAATTGCTCGCCGCGGGCGACCCGCCGAAGCGGCGTACTGCCGCCAACGACCGTATGTCGGAGTCCATTTCGGAGGTGCTTCACCAGTTCAAGGTGGACGCGGCCGTGACCGGGTGCACCCGCGGTCCGACGGTCACGCGGTATGAGGTCGAGTTGGGGCCGGGCGTCAAAGTCGAGAAGATCACCGCACTTCAGAAGAACATCGCGTACGCGGTCGCGACGGAGAGCGTGCGGATGTTGGCGCCGATTCCCGGCAAGTCCGCCGTTGGCATCGAGGTACCCAACGTCGACCGCGAGATGGTTCGGCTGGCCGACGTGCTCACCGACCCCACGACACGCAGCGACCATCATCCGCTGGTGATCGCCCTCGGCAAAGACATTGAGGGCGAATACATCTCGTGCAATCTCGCGAAGATGCCGCATCTTCTGGTTGCCGGTTCGACAGGGTCGGGCAAGTCGAGCTTCGTGAACTCGATGCTGGTGTCGCTGCTGGCGCGGGCCACTCCGGAAGAGGTCAGGATGATCCTGATCGACCCGAAGATGGTGGAACTGACCCCCTATGAAGGCATTCCGCATCTGATCACCCCGATCGTCACCCAGCCGAAGAAAGCGGCGGCCGCGCTGGCGTGGTTGGTCGAGGAGATGGAACAGCGCTACCAGGACATGCAGGCAAGCCGGGTGCGGCACATCGACGACTTCAACAAGAAGGTGCGGACAGGGGAGATCACCGCTCCACTCGGAAGTCAGCGCGTGTACAAGCCCTATCCCTACATCGTCGCGATCGTCGACGAGCTCGCCGACCTGATGATGACGGCCCCGCGCGATGTCGAAGATGCCATCGTGCGCATCACCCAGAAAGCGCGCGCGGCCGGCATCCACCTCGTGCTGGCCACCCAGCGGCCGTCGGTGGACGTCGTCACGGGCCTGATCAAGACCAACGTTCCGTCCAGGCTGGCGTTCGCCACCTCGTCGCTGACCGACAGCCGGGTGATCCTCGACCAGCAGGGCGCAGAGAAGCTGATCGGCATGGGCGACGCCCTGTTCATTCCGATGGGCGCCAACAAGGCGATCAGGCTGCAGGGCGCCTTCGTCAGCGACGAGGAGATCCATGCCGTCGTCAGCGCCTGTAAGGACCAGGCCGAGCCGGAGTACACCGAAGGCGTCACGGTCGCCAAGACCAACAGTGAGCGCACCGACGTCGATCCCGACATCGGCGACGACATGGACGTGTTCCTGCAGGCGGTGGAGCTGGTGGTGTCCAGTCAGTTCGGGTCGACGTCGATGCTGCAGCGCAAGCTGCGGGTGGGCTTCGCCAAGGCGGGCCGGTTGATGGACCTGATGGAGACCCGCAACATCGTCGGCCCGAGCGAGGGATCCAAGGCCCGCGAGGTGTTGGTCAAGCCCGACGAGTTGGCAGGCACTTTGATGCTGATCCGCGGCGGCGATGCAGGCGACGACGACGAGGAGTAGCGATTTCGGCGTGCCAGGTCACGCTCAGCGTGACTCAGCACGCCGAACTCACTAAAGCGTCAGCAGCATTCGGGTGTTGCCGAGGATGTTGGGCTTGACGTAGGACAGGTCCAGGAACTCGGCCACGCCGGTGTCGTATGAGCGACACATCTCCTCGTAGACCTCAGCCGTGACCGGGGTGCCGGCGATCTCCTGGAAGCCGTGTCGACTGAAGAACGCGACTTCGAAGGTCAGCACGAAGATGCGTTCCAGGTGCAGATCTCTGGCCACATCCAGCAACCGGTCGACGATCGCGTGGCCGACCCCATGGCCCTTGACCTTGGGGTGGACCGCCACCGTGCGTACTTCGCCAAGGTCGGACCAGAGCACGTGCAGCGCGCCGCACCCGATCAGTTCGCCGTCGATCTCGGCGACCCAGAACTCCTGGACGGTCTCGTAGAGCGTCACCAGATTCTTCTCGAGAAGGATCTTTCCGGAGTAGATGTCGACCAGAGCCTTCATCGCCGGCACATCCGAGGTTCTGGCCCGCCGGATGGCGACCTGTCCGGGATCTGCGCTCACACGTGGAGAGTATCGGTCCGAGCAACCGATATTCTGTTGCGGTGCCGGGCGAACCAACCACCGATCCTGTGGTTCCGCGCGCCCGCGTGGCGAACATCGCCAACGTGCTCACCGGTGTGCGACTGGCCTTGGTACCTGTCTTCCTGGTCGTGCTCTTCGTCGCCGACGGCCACGAAACATCTTGGCGGATAGCCGCATTCATCGTGTTCACGGTGGCGGTGATCACGGACCGGTTCGACGGTGCGCTCGCCCGCAGCTACGGGATGGTCACCGAATTCGGCACGCTGATCGACCCGATCGCCGATAAAGCGCTCATCGGCGCCGCCTTGATCGGCCTGTCGATGCTCGGCGAGGTGCCCTGGTGGATCACCGTGGTGATCATGACGCGCGAGATCGGCATCACAGTGCTGCGATTCGCGGTCCTTCGCCACGGAGTCATCCCGGCCAGTCGCGGCGGCAAACTGAAAACCCTCGTCCAAGGTGTGGCCATCGGCCTGTTTGTGCTCCCGCTGTCGGGCCCTTGGCTCACCGGCGCGTGGGTCGTGATGTGGGCGGCAGTGGTCCTGACGGTGGTCACCGGCGTGGACTACGTCGTCTCCGCGATCCGCGATTCGCGCGCACGCCCCGCCGCGCACTGACGCCAAGCCTCCTTGCTGCGGTTTCGGCCCGGACGTCGGCTATTTGCCCGATCCGGGAACCACCCGCAAGCCCGCGGCGTTGCCCTAATACAAAGCCAGCGACGGACCTCTCGGAAGGGGAGCACGATGACGGCATTGCTGCGCGAGGTGATCGGCGACGTCCTGCGCCGTGCTCGCACCGAGCAGGGCCGCACCCTGCGCGAAGTGTCCGATTCCGCCCGGGTCAGCCTCGGCTACCTCTCGGAGGTCGAGCGCGGGCGCAAGGAGGCCTCCAGCGAGTTGCTCAGCGCCATCTGCAGTGCGTTGGACGTGCCGCTGTCGCGGGTGCTGTTCGAAGCCGGCGACGAGATGGGCCGCAAGGAGCTTGCCGCGTTCGAACGCGAGTCGATCGGCGCGGCCAACATCGACGCAGCGACCAAGGTCGTCATTCCCCAGGTTGTGTCGATGGCGGTCGCCTAAAAAGCCGGAGCCGGTGTAGGTGCGGCAATGGTCGCCGACCCGATAGATTGGGTCGCACGGTAAGCCGGCGGCCCAAGGCCGAGACAACGACAGACACGAAGGCGGAACGAACCGATGGCCAACCCGTTCACCAAGGCGTGGAAGTACCTGATGGCGCTGTTCAGCTCCAAGGTCGACGAGTATGCCGATCCAAAGGTGCAGATCCAGCAGGCCATCGAAGAGGCCCAGCGCCAGCACCAGGCGTTGACCCAGCAGGCCGCCCAGGTCATCGGCAACCAGCGCCAGCTGGAGATGCGGCTCAACCGCCAGCTCGCCGACATCGAGAAGCTTCAGGTCAATGTCCGTCAGGCGCTGACCCTGGCCGATCAGGCCACCGCCGCCGGTGACGCCGCCAGGGCCACCGAGTACACCAATGCCGCCGAGGCGTTCGCCGCGCAGCTGGTGACCTCAGAGCAGAGCGTCGAGGACCTCAAGAGCCTCCACGACCAGGCACTGCAGGCCGCCGGGCAGGCCAAGAAGGCCGTCGAGCAGAACGCGATGATGCTCCAGCAGAAGATCGCCGAGCGCACCAAGCTGCTCAGCCAGCTCGAGCAGGCCAAGATGCAGGAGCAGGTCAGCGCGTCGCTGCGGTCGATGAGCGAGCTCGCCGCGCCAGGCACCACGCCGAGCCTCGACGAGGTGCGCGACAAAATCGAGCGCCGCTACGCCAACGCCATTGGTTCGGCCGAGCTGGCGCAGAACTCCGTGCAGGGCCGGATGATGGAGGTGCAGTCGGCCAGCGTGCAGATGGCGGGGCATTCGCGGCTCGAGCAGATCCGAGCGTCCATGCGCGGTGAGCAGTTGCCGGCGGGCGGTAACGCCGCTGCCGCACCAGCCGCCCCCGCTACCAACCCCCAAGCGACACCAGAAAACCCGCTGTCGCAATAAATTCCGTGAGGAACAGGTGTGAATTCGCGAGCGAGTAGACCGGAGCCCTTGCGCTCGTTGGTGCAGCGCGGCGTGGACACCGCGGCAGAGTGGTCCGACGTGATGGCCGAAAAGCTCAACGCCGCAGCCGATCCGCGTGCCAAATTGTTGCGCAAGCGACGCTGGGCGTTGCGGTTGGGCGTCTTCTTCACGGTGTCGTCGGTGTTCTGGATCGGCGTGACCGGGCTGCTGTCGGCGTGGGAGACCCCGTTCTGGGCACTGTTCATTCCGGCTCCCATCGCGGTCGGCGCGGCCTTCTTGGCGACGCTGTCGTTCCTGCGCTACCGCTGGTTGCGAGGTGAGCCGTTGCCGCCGCCGCGATCCCGCAGCGTTCGTCGACTTCCGGCGTGGGGCTCGGCTGCCCGCCAGCCGATGGCCGCGCTGGCAGCCTCAGAACGCGGCCTGTTCTCGCTGCTCGGTGTGATGGAGCGCGGCCGGATGCTGCCCGCCGACGAGCTTCGTGAACTGAGCGCCGCGGCCAACCAGACGGCCGCCACCATGACTGCGACCGCCAACGAGGTGGTGTCGATGGAACGGACGATCAGTTCCGCACCGCAGTCGCGCGCGCATCTGGCCCCGACGATCCAGGCGTTCACAGCACAGCTGGACCAGGGCAGCCGTCAGTACAACGAAATGGTGACCGCAGCAGCGCAACTGGTGTCGGCGGCCAACACCGGATCGATGTCGAGCTCACCCATGGCGCAGCAGCGGTACCGCAACGAGCTGTCGAATGCGACCGATCGCCTGCTCGGGTGGGCACAGGCCTTCGACGAACTCGGACACCTGCGCCGGGCCTAGACGTCGTGTGAACTCGACGGCCCTGACCGGGGTCCGTAGCGCTCGATATACGCCTCGTGGACGTGGGCGTTCTTCTCGCGGGAGAGCACGTCGACCAGGTTCGGGTCCAGACCGTGCTTTCGCAGCATGTGTCGGCGCCAGACCTTGTTGAGCGCGTGTGAGAAGAACACGAACGGGATCAGGATCGGCAGCGTCATGGACAGGTGCACGTCCAGCGTCGTCGGAATGAACCAGAACGGGATCAGGATGATGAACGCCGGAACGAAGACGCGGATCATCATGCGGACCGTCGCGCCCTTGCCCGCCAGGTCGTTGCGCACCCAGTCGTGCATCGAGGCGGGCAGCGCACGGCCGTAGCAGTAGCCGGTGTATTCGAACAGGTTCGGCCTGGTGCGCGCGGGTTCTGTGCTCATATCGAGCCCGAATGGTAGCAATCCGCAGGCTACATGGACGCGCGCAGCGAAGGGAACACCGTCGCAGCGATTCCCCGGAGGGTGCCCTTCACAAAGTCCAGCGTGTCGAAATAGTCCCGCCACAGGGTGATTCGGCCCGCATGCACCTCGAAGGTCCCGCAGACCCAGAACTGAATGCGCAGCGGTCCGAACACCATCGCGTCGGTGCGCTCGGTCAGCACCGCATTGCCTTCGGCGGCGATGCGATGGACCTTGACCTCGAAGCCCATGCGGCCTTCGCCCCGTCGCAACAGCCCGATGATGCGTTCGCGGCCACGGATGATGGGGAAGCCGACGTTCTCCCATTCGATGTTGTCCGCGAGTAGGCGGTCGGCGGTGTCGAAGTCCTCGTCCTGCAATGCGTAGAGGAACGTTTCCACTGCACGGACGTTGTCGAGGTCGGGTCTCACAGGGGAAGCCTGGTCGGTCATGTCCTCAGCCTATGGTGCGGCGCTGTGGCATGGTAGGCCCAATGCGCGTCGCGGTCGTTGCCGGACCCGATCCGGGGCACGCCTTTCCGGCCATTGCGCTGTGCCTTCGCTTCCTGGCCAACGGGGATTCACCGACACTTGTGACCGGCACACGATGGCTGGCTACGGCGAAAGCGGCCGGGGTTGAAGCGGTCGAACTCCTCGGTTTGGACGTGACCGAGGCGGATGACGATGCCGATGCCGGAGCGAAGATCAATCAGCGTGCGGCGCGGATGGCGGTGCTCAACGTGCCGCAACTGACGGAGCTGGCGCCGGACCTCGTGGTGTCGGATGTGATCACCGTTGCCGGTGGATTCGCCGCCGAGTTGCTGGGACTGCCCTGGGTCGAGCTGAACCCCCAGCCGCTGTATCGGCCGTCGAAGGGGCTTCCGCCGATCGGCAGCGGACTGGCACCGGGCGTCGGAATCCGCGGCAAGGTCCGCGACGCGGTGCTGCGCACGTTGTCCGCCCGGTCGTGGCGGGACGGACTCCGACAGCGGGAGGCCGCGCGTGTCGAAATCGGTTTACCTGCAACCGATCCGGGTCCGCGCCGGCGGCTGATCGCCACGCTCCCCGCATTGGAGGTACCGCGACCCGACTGGCCTTCCGAGGCGGCGATTGTCGGGCCGCTGCACTTTGAGCCGACGTCGTCGAAGCTGGAGATTCCACCGGGCTCCGGGCCGGTGGTGGTCGTCGCACCGTCGACGGCTACCACCGGTGCTCGCGGCCTGGCTGAGCTGGCCCTGGGCACCCTGACGCCGGGGGATGCGCTTCCGGCGGGGTCGCGGGTCGTCGTTTCGCGGCTGCGTGGCCCCGATGCGCCGGTGCCACCGTGGGCGGTGGTCGGGCTCGGGCGCCAGGACGAGCTGCTGTCGAACGCCGACGTGGTGGTCTGCGGCGGCGGGCACGGCATGGTGTCCAAGACGCTGCTGGCGGGCGTGCCGCTGGTGGTGGTGCCAGGTGGCGGCGACCAATGGGAGATCTCCAATCGCGTTGTGCGGCAGGGCAGCGCACTACTCGTACGTCCGTTGACTGCGGAGGCGTTGACGACAGCCGTGCGCGAGGTGTTGTCGTCGCAGGGCTATCGGGAGGCGGCACGGCGGGCCGGAGCATCCATCGCAGGTGTCGACGATCCGGTACGGGTGTGCCATGAAGCGGTCGCACCGAAGGCGTAGGTTGGGCGGCGTGCGTTTGACGGAATTCAACGTCCTCGTCGAGGGTCAGTTCGGATCGGTGCGTGGTGCGTCGCTGCTCGTCGACCACGTGCTCACGAGCCTCGGCGGGCGCACCCCTGTGCAGGCCATCGAGGACGGCGTCGACCCGCGTGACGTCTGGCGCGCGCTGTGCGCGGACTTCGACGTCCCGCGCGATCAGTGGTGACTCAAGCGCTCCGCGAGCGGGCCCCGTTCACCAGGTCGAGTGTCGTCAGAGTCGCCGTTTCGAGGGCCGTCGCGTCTCCCTCACTGAGCGCCCCGCACACCCAGTCCCAATGGGCAGAGACCGTTTCGCCGGGTGCCGGGGCAGGTGCCAGCGAGTCTCCGTCCTGGCTCCAGCGCACCCGTTGCACCCCGGGATCGCCGAGCGCGAGTGTGCCGTCGTCGAAGGTCAACCGGCGGGAGACGATCTCGGCGCGCTCGCCGTCGATCGATGCGACCTTTCCCCAGCGGATCCGGCAGTCCTGCATCACCCGCAGCGGCGTCGTCGGATCGCGGTCGAGAAACTGCACCCAGGGGTAGACCACGAACACGTGAAAACTGTGATGCGCCAATGCGTGTGCCCGATCCGGCAGATCGTCGAGCAGTCCGGTGACCTGGCCGGTGAAGGCGTTACGCAGTCGCGACAACAGCTCGGCGGGATCGACCTTGTCCAGCAGGGGTCCACCTATCCAGTAACTGCGGACGACGTCGGAATCAAGAGGGTCCGAAATCCCCGCGGCATCCGCGATCGCCTGCAGATATGGCCATGCGCCGTCGAACTCCCGCGCATGCGACGCGAGTTCGGTGTGAGCGACGTCGGCGGGCCCGCAATAGCCCAGTTCGTTCGGCGGGTAGGCGAAGCAGGCGAAGGTCTCGTGCCCCCTCATTCAGCAGATCCGCGGTAGTTGTTCGCCGATGGGAAGGTCGACGACGCGGGTGCCGCCCAGTGCGGTCTTGGCGGACACCATCCCCGGATGCTCGCCGACGCAGTGACCGATCACGGTGGCGTGGGCGCCGAGCGGGTGGGCTTGCATGGCGGCGAGAACCCTATCGGCGTCCGCCGATGCAACGAACGCGAGCAGCTTGCCTTCGTTGGCCACATAGAGCGGGTCGAGGCCCAGCAGCCCGCAGGCGTCGCGGACCTCGGCGGGGATCGGTAGTGTCCGCTCGTCCAGCGAGATGCCGACGCGAGCCGTCTTGGCGATCTCGTTCAGCGTCGCCGCGACGCCACCTCTGGTGGGATCGCGCAGCGCGTGGATATCGGCACCCGTTTCGATCATCGCGGCAACCAGGCCGTGCAGGGGCGCAGTGTCGCTCGCGACGGTGGTGCCGAACTCCAGTCCTTCGCGGCAGCTCATCACCGCCACCCCGTGTACGCCGATGTCGCCGCTGACGATGACGACGTCGCCCTCGGTCGCCCGCTGCGGACGGATGTCGGCGCGTTCGTCGATCAGCCCGATGCCGGCGGTGTTGATATATACGCCGTCCCCGTGACCGGCATCGACCACCTTGGTGTCGCCCGTCACCAGCTTGACGCCTGCCGCCATCGCCGCCGTCCCCACAGCGCGGGCGATCTGTGCGAGCTCATCGAGAGGGGTGCCCTCCTCGAGAATGAAGGCCGTTGACAGCACGAGTGGCCGCGCACCCGCCATCGCCAGGTCGTTGACGGTGCCGTTCACCGCGAGGTCGCCGATCGTACCGCCGGGGAAAACCAGCGGTCTGACCACAAAGGAATCGGTCGAGAACGCCAACCGCACATTGCCGACATCCAGCACCGCGGAATCGCCCATGCCCGCATCGGCCGCGGGACCGAACGCAGGCAGGAAGAGGTGCTCGATGAGTTCGGCCGACATCGCGCCACCGCCACCGTGTCCCATCACGATGTTCGGTGAATCCCGAAGGGGCGCCGGACACACCCACGACTCCATGTCGATGGTGGCGCCGGCCTCCGCGGGGGTCTCAGGCATTCGACAACTCCAGCCGCCGGTACAGGTAGTAGGCGGCGCAGGCTCCCTCCGACGAGACCATCGTGGCGCCAAGGGGATTGCGCGGGGTGCACAATGTGCCGAACGCCTCGCACTCGTGCGGCTTGATCAGCCCCTGGAGCACCTCGCCCGACCGGCAAACCGACGACTCCTCGGTGTGGATGTCGGTGACGGAGAAGCGATGCTCGGCGTCGTAGTCGCGGTAGGCGTGCGAGAGTCGCCACCCGCTACTCGGGATCATGCCGATGCCGCGCCACGCTCGGTCGGTCACTTCGAAGACGTCGAGGAGCATGGCCTTGGCCGCGGAGTTCCCCTCGGTCTGGACCGCGCGCGGATAGGCGTTTTCCAGTTCGTGACGTCCCGATTCCAGCTGCAGCACCGTGCGCCGGATTCCTTCGAGGATGTCCAGCGGCTCAAAGCCTGTGACGACGATCGGAATGTCGTACTTGTCGCACAGCGACGGATACTCCTCGGTCCCCATCACGGTGCAGACATGACCGGCGGCCAGGAAGGCCTGCACCCGGCAGGACGGCGATTCCATGATCGCCGAAATCGCCGGCGGCACGAGGACGTGGGATACCAGTAGCGAGAAGTTATCGATACCAAGGCGTTTGGCTTGATATACGGTCATCGCGTTGGCTGGCGCGGTGGTCTCGAAGCCGATGCCGAAGAACACCACCTGTTTGTCGGGGTTGTCCTGTGCCACTTTCAGCGCGTCGAGCGGTGAGTACACCACCCGGATGTCGCCGCCCTGGCTCTTGACACCGAACAGGTCCTTTTCGCTGCCGGGCACCCGCAACATGTCGCCGAATGAACAGAAGATCACATCGGGTCGTGACGCGATCTCCAGGGCCTTGTCGATGATCTCCAGTGGCGTCACGCAGACCGGGCAACCGGGACCGTGGATCATCTCGATGGTATCCGGCAACAGCTGGTCGATGCCATGCCGGATGATCGAATGCGTCTGTCCGCCACATACTTCCATGATCGACCACCGCTGACTGGCGGCAGCCTTGATCTCGTCGACGAGATGTCCGGCGAGTTGGGGATCGCTGAACTCATCCAGGTACTTCATGACTTCACCTCAGTGTTTCCGTTGGTCGAGTTGGGGTTGTCGAGACCGGCCTGCTGGGCGGCCAGCTCGAAACCGTCGGTGAACTCCTCTTTCAGCACCCCGAGGTGTTCGAACTCGGCGAGTGTGCGCATCGCTGATTCCTCGTCGAGGCGTTGAAGTGCGAAACCGACATGGACGACGACGTATTGGCCGACTTCCGCATCGGGGATGTACTCCAGGCAGACGTCTTTCTTGATTCCACCGAAATCGACGACTGACATCAGAGTGCCGTCACGGTCGTCGATGCTGACAATCTTCCCCGGTACCGCTAAGCACATCAGCGGCCTCCCTTCCTCATGAGAAATTCCGACTTGTATGGGTGTCACGGCAGGTGAATGGGATTGCAGTCCATAGCGTGTCGTAGCAGACCGGAGGAATGACTCGCGAAATTCCTGTCACCCGCAGTGCGGGTTGACCCTGGTGGGGT
>NZ_NVQE01000022.1 GCF_002591975.1 Mycobacterium neglectum
CAGGGTCAGATGTGTATAAGGGGCAGCCGTGGCCGCGCTCATGGATATCCCGGAGGCGCTGCCCGTCGGTGTCGCGTTCGAGGGCGGGCTTCAGCCGAACACCGTCCTGGCTGCCCGTGCTGTCAGCCAAAGGTTCCCCCAGATCGGCGAGATCGGCGGGGTCCGGCCGGACTCCAAGCCGTGGCATCCGAGCGGCCTGGCGATCGACATCATGATTCCGAACGCCGAGAGCCCTGAGGGCATCGCGCTCGGGGACGAGATCATGGCGTTCGCGCTGGCCAATGCGGGCCGGTTCGGGCTACAGGATGTGATCTGGCGCGGCACGTACTACACGCCGAGTGGTCCGGCCGGATCGGGCTACGGGCACTACGACCACGTGCACATCACCACGACACCACGACGCTGACCGACGAATCGTAAGCCCCCGCAAGGTTCATTGCGGGGCGTCAGATTCACTGCGGTTGTCGGTAGAAGATCATGCCGCCGTGATGGAGTTCGTTCTCGGTGACGAAGACTCCGTCGGCGGTGAACCCCGAGTCATCCCAGTACTGGATGTTGCTGCCACGCACTTCGTAACGGCCGGTATAGGCGCTCTCGCGTGCGCCCCTGGCTTCGTCGTAGCGTCCACTTGGCAGGAGTTGCTGCCGGATTCGTCCGTCTGCGGTGACCCACATACCCAGATAGCGATGATCGGCCGTGTGTTCCTGTTGGGACGTGGGCACAACCGAGTCGGCGCGGGGCGTTGCCGCCGATTCGCATGCGACGGTGACGAGCAATGCGCAGGCGATCACCACAGACGCCTCAAGTCGACGGACACCTCGTGGTCGACTCATGATGGGCGCACTCTTTCCAGAAGCTCGTTCAGCGCCACGAGGTCGAGATATGCCGTCACGCGCACTACCTGGTCATCGCGCATCGTCATCACCCAGACGTAGCTGTTGACGTAGGGGCGGCCGTCCCGCGCTGTTGCGGTGCCATCCCAGGCCGCCACGACGACATCGTTCTCGGTGATCAGCTCCCGTATGTTCGCTTGGATCGGCCCGGTGAGGCGAGTCAGGACTGGACCGGCACCGTCCCGTAGGAATTGCGCTCGACTGGTGTAGGTCGTCTGCCCGACGGCACGCGCGACCGTCCACTGCACGTCCTCGGCCAGGATCGAGTAGAAGCTGTCCTCGCCGCCGACGCCGAGCGCAAACGCGTCGCGCACCACCTCGGCGTTGCGCTGCTGCTGCCCGGTGCGCACCAGTTCCTCTGCGCTACTGGTCGCACTGAAACCGACCATGGTGACCGCCGCCACCACGGTCGCCGCTACGACCGTAACGGCACGCGGAACGCATCGCATGAAGTCAAGTGTCATGACACCGAACGTAGAGACACGCGCCCGCGCCTGGCAGGACCCAGCGCTCCTAGGTTCAAGGCTCAGCCAGGTGGCCGATGTCTACCGGGAGACGTCGCGCCGCAGGTTTTGCGTGGCGGTCGCGGCGATGCTGCCCAAGAGCACCAGCGCATCGGCGCTCGATGTCGCCGGTTCGGCTTGGTAGACGACGAGCTCCTGACCCGGTGACGATTTTACGGCGAACGTCTGCATGTTCAGCGTGAGCGTTCCGACAGAGGGATGATGAAACGTCTTCGAGGCCAATGTCTTTCCGCGGGCATCGTGCCTCGCCCACAGCCGTCGGAACTCGTCGCTACGGTTCAATAGTTCGGCGAGCACGGCTTGGACCCGGGGATCACCCGGCGCAGCGGTGTACCCGAGCCGGAATCCCGCGACCGAATTCGCTGCGATCGCCTCCCAGTCCGCGTAGAAGTCGCGGGCACGGGGTTCGGCGAACACCAGCAGCATCAGGTTCCCGCCCGCACCGAATTCCTCGAACAGCGCCTCGGCGAGCGGGTTGGCGGCCAACACGTCGTAGGCCCTGTTGTAGACCAGCGCGGGATTGTCTGGCCAAGAGGCCATCAGCCGCAATAACGCGGGATCCACCCGGTCCGCCACCCGGGGGCTCCGTAAGCGAGGCGCGAGGCCTGCCAGCCGAAACAGATGCTGACGTCCTTCGTCGTCGAGCCGCAGCGCAGCGCCGAGCGCATCGAGCACCTGCACCGACGGCGCGGTTTCTCGGCCCTGCTCCAGGCGGGCGTAGTAGTCGACGCTGACGCCCGCCAACAGCGCGACCTCTTCGCGGCGAAGCCCTGGCACGCGACGAAATCCGGTCGAGACCAGGCCCGCGTCATTCGGGCTCACCGACCCTCGCCTGGCGCGTAGGTAATCGCCGAGTTCAGCCACGGTGCCCACCTTAAGCGTGGGCGTCCCAGGCTTCCTGGGTGCGCTGCACCCAGAGAGCGATGGGTCCTGGTGGTGGCAGTGGTGCGGCGGCAGCGTGAAGGGCATGCCAGCAGACAAGGTCGTTCTCGTCACCGGTGCCAGTAGCGGCATCGGTGAAGCCATCGCCGTTCGCCTCGCCTCCGAAGGACATCACGTCGTAGCAGGAGCCCGACGCGAGGACCGGCTCGCTGCACTTGCCCGCCGGGCCGGGCTGGACGTACGCCGCCTCGACGTGACCGACCGCGCCGACGTGGCGGCCTTCGTGGATGGCGCCGTGGCCGACCACGGACGCGTCGACGTCGTTGTCAACAACGCCGGAGTGATGCCGCTGTCGCGGCTGGACGCACTCCAGGTCGATCAGTGGGATCAGATGATCGACGTGAACGTACGCGGGCTGCTGAACGGAATCGCCGCCACACTCCCGCACTTCCAGCGCCAGGGCAGCGGACACTTCGTCACGGTGGCCTCCGTCGGTGCGCATGAGGTGGTGCCGACAGGGGCGGTGTACTGCGCCACCAAGTTCGCCGCGTGGGCAATCACCGAAGGGCTGCGCCAAGAAGTCGACCCATCCATCAGGGTCACTACGGTGTCACCTGGCGTCGTGGAATCCGAACTGGCCGAGTCGATCACCGACGCCGGGGCGGCCGAAGCAATGCGGCAGTATCGTGCGGCATCGATTCCCGCGGACGCGATCGCCCGAGCCATCTCCTACGCGATCGGCGAACCCGCCGACGTCGACGTCAACGAGCTCATCATCCGGCCCGCCCGCCAGCGCTAGGTGTAGCCGGTCAGCTGGCGACTACGTAGACCACCGAAGCCAGTGCGAAAGACATGAAGCCGATGGCCGTGGCGACGACCGTCCACGTCTTCAACGTCGTCACCGTGTCGAAACCGCAGAAGCGCCCGATCAACCAGAAGCCGGAGTCGTTCACGTGCGAGAACGTGATCGAGCCGGCGCAGATGCCGACGACGACCGCCGCCAGCGGGATCGCACCGAGGTTCATCTCGGCCACGGCGGGGGCCATGATCGAACCCGCGGTGGTCGCCGCGACGGTGGCCGAACCCTGCGCGACCCGGAAGATGATCGCGACCAGGAATCCGGCAAGCATGACCGGCAGACCCACCGCGTCCAGGCCGTCGGCCAGGGTCTGGCCGATCCCGGTCTCGGTGAGGACTTTGCCGAAGGCGCCACCCGCACCGGTGATCAGAATGATCGAGCAGACCGGCGCCAGCGCGTCGTCGACGAGATCCTCCAGCAGTCCACCGATCGGTTCGCCGCGTCGTCGTCGCGGTACGACATACAGCAACACCATGGCCAGCAGGACGGTGATCAAAAGTGCCATCGAAGTCGTCCCGATCAGGCGGGACAGCTGGAACGCGATGCTGTCGTCGGCGACGGCGCCATCTGCCTCGAGCGTGGAGAACACCGTGTTGAAGAAGATCAACACCAATGGCAGCAACAGGACGAAGATGACAGTCCAGAAGCCCGGTCGCTCGTCCTCTGGGTAGTCCTTCGGTTCGCCGAGCAGGTTCGGCACCGGCATGTTCGGATAGCGCTTGGCGATGAGCAGAGCCAGTCGGTAGCCGGCGAGGTACCACGTCGGCAGGCCGACGAGCAGCGCGATGATGACCACCATTCCGACGTCGGCACCCATCACGGTTGCTGCGGCTGTGGGGCCGGGGTGGGGCGGTGTCAGCGCGTGCATCATCAGGAAGGCACCGATGGAGGGCAGCACGTAGAGCATGAACGAGCCGCCCAGGCGCCGAGCCACGGTGTAGATGATGGGCAGCATCACGATGAAACCGGCGTCCAGGAAGATCGGGAAGGCGTAGAACAGCGAGGCCACGGCGAGAGCCAGTGGCGCCCTGTCCTCACCGAACCTCTGCAGCATCTTGTCGGCTAATGTCTGTGCGCCACCGGTCATTTCGACGAGACGCCCGAGTACGGCCCCGAATCCGACGAGCAACGCCACAGTGCCGACGGTGGTACTGAAGCCGTCGATGACCACGCTGACTACGTCGCCCATGCTGATGCCGGCGGCGAGACCGGTCAGCACGCTGACCACGATCAGCGAGAAGAAGGCGTGCAGCCTGACCTTGATGATCAGGAAGAGCAGCACCGCAATGGCGACGAGGGCGATGGCGACAAGCAGGGCGGCGGGCCGCTCGGCAAGAACTACTTCATCCATGAGATTTCTTCCGGATTAGCAGACGCGGGAACGGTCGTCAGCGACGCCGACCCCGATCTGGGGTTTGTCAGGATCCCTTCGGCGCCGGCCCGAGTTCGCGCAGCAGATCGCCCATGCGGGAGTAGGCCTTGTTTCGGTAGGCGATGACTGCGGCCTTCGTCTCGTTGTCGAAGTCTCCGGTCAGTCCCTTGCCGTTCTTGGTGCCCTCGCGTCCGGCGGCGACGGCGTCGGTGAGCAATTTGGGGGTGGCCATGCGATCACCGAATTCGTTCTCCAGGGTGGTGTATCCCTTGGCGTATACCGGGAGTCCGGCTTGGTCGGCGATGGCGAACGGGCCGAAGAACCCGAGCCGGAAGCCGAAGGTGGTGCGGACGATGGTGTCGACATCCTCCACCGAGGCCACGCCCTGCTCGACGATGAGAGTCGCCTCCTTCAGCAGTGCGTACTGCAAACGGTTCAGTGCCATGCCGGGTGTGTCGGCGACTTGGGCACCTTCACGCCCGGCCCGTACCAGGAGGTCTTTGACCGAGTCGATGACCTCTTGGGTGGTGGCCTCGCCGGCGACCAGCTCGACTCCGGGGATGAACGGCGCGGGGTTGGAGAAGTGCACGGTGAGGAACCGCTCGGGGTTGCTGACGGCTTCCACCAGAACCTTGACCGGGATGGTGGAGGTGTTGGTACCGATGATCGTGTCGGGACGTGCACTCTTGCAGATCCGCGCCAGGACTTCCTTTTTGACCTCGGGATCTTCAAAGACGGCCTCCATCACGAAGTCGACATCGGAGACGGCGTCGTCCAGGCTATCGCCGGCGGTCAGGTTGCTCATGATGGTCTGCGCGCTGCCAGGGTCGAACAGTCCCTGTTCCTCGAATTCCCCGGCCTCCCTCTCCAACCGCTTGAGGGCCTCGTGGGTGGCTTCGACGCTGACGTCGGCGATTTGGACCTCGAAGCCGTTCAGGGCGAGGACTTGAGCGATTCCGCCGCCCATGTAACCGGCGCCGACGACTGTGACGGTGTTGATCTTGCTCATGCGATGCCCTTCGGGTTTGGAGGTCAGGCGAGTGCGGACGAGAGAACTTGCTCGATGTACTCCCGATTCTCGGCGCAGACGCCCAGGGAGTCAGAGCCGTAGTGCTCGCAGCAGAACGGCCCTGAATAGCCGAGTTCGATTGCCAGACGGATCATCTGGCGATAGTTGATGTATCCGTACTTCAACGGCAGCGGAGCGGAGCTATACGCGCCGGTCGCCGGGTCGTAGTCGCGCGAGTAATTCTTGATGTGCCAGAAGTTCGAGTATGGAAGGACTTTCGCGAACATCTCACTGAAATGTGGCATCGGCCGGTGCAATCGGATCAGGTTGCCCAGATCCGGGTTGAGACCGACGGCATCGTGGTCCACATCGCGGATGAAGCGGACTGCCTCGTCGGGTGTCCCGATATAGGTGTCCTCGTACATCTCGAGACTGAGTTCGATCCCGTTGGTCCGGGCATGGTCACCGAGCTGGCGGATGCGTTCCACTGCCAGGTCGCGCAGAGCGGGGTCGTCGACGTGGCCCACGACCAACCAGAACCAGATGTGCTCGCTCTGCTCGGGCGTGATCGCTTGCATGAAACCGGTGTTCACGATGGTCGCACCGAACGACGGTGCCAGATCGATGAGTCGATGAGCGTCGGCGAGGTTCTGCACACCGTTTTCAATGTCGACGACAGAGTTGCGGGTCATCGAGATGGAGGAAATTGCCAACCCCTCGTCGCTCAGGACGGTGCGGAATTCCTCGACACGGCTGTCCGACAAAGCAGCCAGCGGGACCCAGGCGTCGGTCGGATCGATGTAGTCGAACCCCAGTTCGCGCACCTGGCGCAGTTGTGAGGCCCATACAGCGGCCGGGGCGTCCTTGATGTGGCCGCCGTCTGGCGCGCGGTTACCGAACCCGAGCATGTTGGCCGAGATCGGCCAGGTGTGAGCTGAATACATCTCCGACTTCCGTAGTGGTCTAAGTCACAAGGCTCTAATCGCATAGGATATAGGATTATCGGGTCCCGCTGTCAACGCAGGCTAAAATTGAGCCCCTGAATCAATGCGGCGTTGGCGGCGTGGCTTCGAGCCCGACGTGTGCGCCGGGTGCCTGCGCCGAAAGGGCTGCGGAAAGGCTGGACGTGGGACCCGATGAGTACCCGGTGGCGGTGCGCAGCACACTCGTAGACCAAGTTTACGAGCGGCTGATCGAGTTACTGCTCGATGGCACGCTGCAGTCCGGGGACGCGATCAGCATCGATGGAACCGCTCGGCACCTGGGTGTCTCGCCAACGCCGGTGCGTGAGGCATTGGCGCGCCTGGAGTCCACGGGCAATGTCATCAGGGTGGCCATGCGCGGGTACCGTGTGCCGGAGATGCCGGGCGCCAAGGAGATGGCCGACATCATGGACGCTCGACTGCTCATCGAGCCGCGGATGGCCGAATTGTCCTGCGCCCGAATCGATGCCGACCTCTTGAACAGCCTCCAAGACGCTATCGACGAGCAGGAGCGCGCACCGCATACTTCCGATGCCGCGGCTATCAGGATGTACCACCGCGCGGACGAGCGGTTTCACCGTCTCATCGCAGAACATGCCGACAACAGCGCGCTGTTGCGGGCCTACGATGCGCTGGGCGGCCACGGCCAACGCTTTCGGCTCTTCATCGGAGTGGGGGTCCAGGATTCCGCCTGCGCGATCGCCGAGCATCGCGAGCTTCTGGCCGCGCTGCGCCGAGGATACGGCCCCGAGGTCTACCGCATCATGCACGCGCACATCAGTGGCGTGAAGGAGCGGGCGTTGGCAGAACACGCGCAGGCCGAGCGTATCGAGCAGCGGCGACGCGCACCGAGTCGCGTCAGGGCATCCTTGACTGGCGCAGCTGACTAAGCGCCCGAAATCCTATACGATCAGGTGATCGCACACGGCGCCGAGCTGTTGGTTCTCACGGGCTGACCCAGGCGCATCCCGAAGGACGGAACAATGACGTACCTCCTCAATTCCCCGGACGACTTTGCCGACGAGGCGGTGCGCGGGCTTGTTGCCGTCCACCCCGACCTCCTCGTGGAGGTTCCCGGTGGCGTGGCTCGCGCGACGCAGACTCCGCAGGGCCAGCCGGCGCTCGTCATCGGCGGCGGGTCCGGGCACTACCCGGCCTTCGCCGGGTGGGTCGGGCCCGGTATGGGCCATGGTGCGCCGTGCGGAAACATCTTCTCTTCGCCCTCCGCCTCGGAGGTGTATTGCGTAGTGCGAAACGCCGAGAACGGTGGCGGCGTCATCCTGGGATTCGGCAACTATGCCGGGGACGTCCTGCATTTCGGTCTCGCCGCGGAGAAGCTGCGTCACGAGGGAGTCGACGTCCGCATCGTGAAGGTCAGCGACGACATCGCTTCCAATGGTCCGGAGAATCATCGCGACCGCCGGGGTGTCGCCGGTGACCTGCCCGTCTTCAAGATCGCGGGGGCGGCCATCGAGGCCGGTGCGGATCTCGACGAGGCCGAGCGACTGGCCTGGAAGGCGAATGACGCGACCCGGTCGTTCGGCCTGGCCTTCGACGGGTGCACCTTGCCCGGGGCCGACGAACCGTTGTTCCACGTCGAGAAGGGCCAGATGGGGGTCGGACTCGGCATCCACGGCGAGCCGGGCGTGCGGGACGACCACCTCGGCAGCGCGGCCGAGGTCGCCGACCTGCTATTCGACCAACTCATGACCGAAGAGCCGAAGCGCGGCGAGCACGGATACGACGGCCGAGTTGCCGTCATTCTGAACGGGCTCGGCACGGTGAAGTACGAGGAGCTCTTCGTCGTCTACGGGCGCGTCGCCGAACGTCTTCAAGAGAAGGGGCTCACCGCCGTGCGCCCGGAGGTCGGCGAGTTCGTCACCAGCCTGGACATGGCCGGTCTGTCGCTGACGCTGGTGTTCCTCGACGACGAACTCGAAAAGCTGTGGTTGGCACCGGTGGAGACCCCCGCCTATCGACGCGGGGCGATGCCCGATGTCGACCGTCCTGCGCGCACCGGCATCTGGGACGCGGCAGCGGCAGAGATCCCCCAGTCGAGCGAGGAGTCGCGAGCCTGCGCCCAGACCATCGTTGCTGTCCTGGAGACATTTCAGAACGTATGCGCCGAGAACGAGGCCGAGCTCGGCCGCCTCGACGCGGTTGCCGGCGACGGCGATCACGGCCAGGGGATGATGTTCGGCTCCCGTGGCGCGGCTCAAGCGGCCCGTGCCGCCGCGGACCAGGGTGCCGGCGCTCGGACCACGCTGCTGCTGGCCGGTCAGGCGTGGGCCGACGCGGCCGGGGGGACCTCGGGCGCGCTCTGGGGCGCGGCGCTGACCAGCGCCGGGGGCGTCTTCTCCGACACCGAGGGCGGCAGTGACCAGATCGCGGTCGATGCGGTCAGCGCCGGGATCGACGCCGTCATCCGTCTCGGTGGCGCCAAGCCGGGTGACAAGACGATGGTCGACGCTGCCGTGCCGTTCCGTGACACGTTGACAGAGGCGTTCGACGTGGAGGCTGGCCCCGCCATCACCGCTGCAGCCCGCGTGGCGCGCGAAGCAGCCGACAAGACCGCGGAGATTTCGGCGCGATTGGGCCGTGCGCGGGTACTCGGTGAGAAGAGCCTGGGCACTCCGGACCCTGGCGCCCTGTCGTTCTCGCTGCTGATGGCAGCCCTTGGCGAACATCTGACGCGATGAACAAGACACCTACGAGGAGCACAGCATGGCACTGAGGATCGTAATAGGCGGCGACAAAGCAGGATTCAACTACAAGGCGGTGTTGCGCAAGGATCTCGAGTCCGACGAGCGGGTGGAAACCGTGGAGGACGTCGGTGTCGACGATCCCCAGGACGACACGTCCTACCCGAACGTCGCAGTCGCCGCCGCCGAGAGGGTCGCCAGAGGCGAAGCGGACCGGGCGCTACTGATCTGCGGTACCGGCCTGGGCGTCGCCATCGCCGCGAACAAGGTGAAGGGGATCCGTGCCGTCACCGCCCACGACATCTACTCCGTACAACGCTCCGTCCTTTCGAACAACGCGCAGGTGCTGTGCATGGGTGAGCGAGTGGTGGGACTGGAACTGGCGCGAGTCCTGGTCAAGGAATGGCTCGAGGTGCAATTCGACCCGCAGTCCTCCTCGGCGGCCAAGGTCGATGACATCTGCGCCTACGAGAGTGACTGACACGGCGGTGATCGCCGCGGGCCCGTTGTGGGTCGGCACCAGCTGGAAGATGAACAAGTGTCTCGACGAGGCCCGTTCCTACGCCCGTGCGCTTGCGGACTATGTCGGTCAGACCGGCCCTTCGGGAGTGCAGCCCTTCATCATCCCTTCCTTCACCGCGCTCGCCGCCACTCGCGCCGAACTTGGAGCCGATTCGCCGGTGCTGCTCGGGGCCCAGAACGCGCACTGGGAGGACGAGGGAGCGTGGACCGGCGAGGTGTCCGTCGCCCAGGTGAAGGATGCCGGCGCCCAACTCGTCGAGATCGGCCACTCCGAGCGTCGCGAGCACTTCGGCGAGACCGTGGACACGACCCGGCTCAAAGTGGCCGCTGTCCTGGCGCACGGGCTCGTGCCACTGCTGTGCATCGGTGAGAGCGCCGAGGTCAAACGCGGGGGTGGTTCCTCGCGATTCATCCTGGAACAGGCGAGCGGGGCGATCGACGGTCTCACGGCAGATGAGCTAGCCCGCGTCCTGATCGCCTACGAGCCGATCTGGGCAATCGGTGAGAGCGGTCGTGCGGCCACCGTCGAGGAACTGCGGGAGCCGTTCGCAGATCTGGGGCGCGAGTACGGCGGTCACATAAGGGGATTGCTCTACGGCGGCTCGGTGAATCTCGACAACGCCGAGGATCTGCTTGGGATCGACCACGTCACCGGACTGTTCATCGGCCGCGCCGCGTGGCAGCTGCCTGGCTACCTGCGACTTCTCGAGATGGCCGCGGCCCACCCCAAGGCAGCCGGCTGAGGTTTGCGTAAAGCTATGAAAGTACGCCGCCAGCAACGGGTTTAGAGACTCCTTCTCCGTCCGCAGCTAATTCGGCTGAACGGGGCGATGCCGTAGGGTTGGCGCGTGGACTTGTTGCTCGGAATCGACCTCGGAACCGGAAGTACGAAGGGCGTCCTCGTCGACAAGGCCGGTTCGGTTGTGGCCTCAGAATCGATCGCCCACTCGATGGATCTGCCACGGCCCGGCTGGGCCGAGGTGGACGCCGAGGACCTGTGGTGGCGAGAGGTGTGCTCCATCAGCGCCGCGTTGATGGCGAAGATGCCCGCGGGTGCATCCCTGGCGGGGATGTGTGTCAGCGGCGTCGGACCCTGCCTCGTCCTGTGCGATGACAACCTGCGACCGTTGCGGCCCGCGATCCTTTACGGCGTCGACACCAGGGCAGCCGCCGAGATCGAATCGATGACCGCCGAACTGGGCGAGCAGAACATCCTGGACCGCGCCGGCACTCTGCTGTCGAGTCAGGCCGTGGGGCCGAAGCTCGAGTGGGTGTGCCGCCATGAGCCCGAGGTTTTCGACAGGGCCACCGGCTGGTACGGCTCGAACTCCTACATCGGCGCCAAGCTGACAGGTGAATATGTGATGGACCATCACACCGCCAGTCAATGCGATCCGCTGTACGCGATACGCCAATTCGATTGGAATCAGCCATGGGCACAACGAATTTGCCGGCACCTGCCGTTGCCACGCTTGGTGTGGCCCAATGACCTGATTGGCTCCGTTACCGCGGCGGCCGCCGACGCGACGGGGCTACCCGTGGGCACCCCCGTTGCGGCAGGCGCCGTCGACGCCTTCTCCGAGGCGTTCTCCGTCGGCGTGCGCCGACCGGGCGATCAGATGCTGATGTACGGCTCGACGATGTTCTTGGTGCAGCTCATCGACGAGTATCACAGCGACCCTGCGTTGTGGACCACGGCCGGTGTCGAACGGGGCAGCCTGGCGTTGGCGGCTGGCACATCCACGGCGGGCAGCCTGATCGCATGGTTACAAAGTGTTACCGGCGGAGCGTCGTTGGACGAACTGACGGCCGAAGCGCAGAGCGTGCCGCGCGGTAGCGAAGGACTACTGGTACTGCCGTATCTGGCCGGCGAGCGGACCCCGGTGTTCGACCCGCTGGCACGCGGCATCGTGGCCGGGCTGACGTTACGCCACGGACGTGGGCATCTCATTCGGGCTGCCTACGAGGGGATTTCGTTCGGCATTCGGCAAATTCTCGAGCGCTTCGATGACGCCCACAGTGCCATCAGAACGGTGGCCGTCGGTGGTGGCCTGCACAGTCCCGTCTGGGCGCAGGCGGTCAGCGACATCACCGGACGGCCGCAACTGGTTCCCGAACAGGCCATCGGCGCGAGCTACGGCGACGCGCTGCTGGCCGCCATCGGGGTTGGGCTGGTGCCGCCCGACACCGATTGGACGAAAATCGCTCGCGAGATCGAACCAGACCCGCGCCACCGCGCGCTTTACGAGGACCTGTACCTGACCTGGCGCGAGCTTTACCCCGCCACGCGCGATCAGATGCACCGGCTCGGTGAACCCGGACCCGACCCCGAAACCCCGCAGCGTTAGCCCATCGTGTACCCGCCGTCGACGGCAATATCGACGCCGTTGACCATTGCGGCCGCATCCGAAGCCAGCCACACCACCGCATCAGACACCTCCTGCGGAACAGCGAAGCGACCCAGCGGAATTCGAGCAAGCATCGGAGCCGCCTTCTCCGGCTCGCCCCATACTCGTTGGCCCATTTCCGTGAGGACCACCGTGGGGCACACCGAGTTCGCCCGAATGCCGTGGGCGCCAAGCTCGCGTGCCAGCACCTTGGTCGCCATCACCAGCCCCGCCTTGGAAGCGCAGTACGCGTAGTGGTCGGGAAGGGGTGAAAGTGCGGCCGCCGACGCCACCGTGATGATGGAGCCGCCGGTGCCCTGCTTGACCATCACGGCGCCGACCGCCGATGCCAGCAGCGCAGGCGCCCGCAAGTTCAGGGCTATCGTCTGGTCGAATAACGCCGGGTCGGTCTCCAGCGCCGGCTGTGGATGCGAAATGCCAGCGTTGTTCACCAGCAGGTCGAGGCCTCCGAACGCCTCGGCAGCGAGCTGGGCGAGCCGCCTGGGTCCATCCGTCAGAGCCAGATCGACTGCGGCGGTGCACACTTCGACATTGAACTCCGATGCCAACGCGGCCTTGGCCGCCGCGAGCTCACTTTCGTCACGCCCGCTGAGCACAAGTCGGGCGCCGGCTGATGCAAACGCCCTTGCGATGTCCGCTCCAATGCCCTTGGTGGCACCGGTGATCAATGCGCGCTTGCCGTCCAGCCGCAGTACCCCCGCGTAGCGGGGTGCCGACTTCGTTGTCATTGCGCGCCTTTCGCCGGCATGTCGCCGTCACCCAGGCTGGCGAGGATGGCCGTCGCGGTAGCCGGATCCGTCACCAGCTGGTTGAAATAGCCACCACGCGCGCCGGCGATGATCGATTCGACCTTCTCCTGCCCGACCGCAACCGCGATCGTCACCGGGACGTGGCGCAACACCTCGAGTTCGAGGGCGATCAGCCGCTCTCGTCCGTCGAAGTCGACTTCGTCACCGGCCCGGTCGTAGAATCGGGAGCACACGTCACCTACCGCGGATCGCAGTGAGGTTGAATCCGTCGGCACGAAACCCGGTATGTCCGAACGCATCAGAGGTGGCGCACCGACGCCCATCAACGCGCAGCGCGCGCGGGGCCAAAGGTGCAGAACCCGTTGAATGCTCGGATCCTTTATCAGCGACGGATAAAGGTCCGGTCCAGGCAGCGCCGGTGCGAAAAGGTAGTTCGGCCGTCCGCCAACCCGGTTCGCGACCAACCGGGTGATCTCGTTGGTCTGATACCACTCCTCGGGCTGGTCGTTGCCGCCGACGGTCGGCGCGACGAGGACGCCCGGGAGCGAGACGAGCTCATACTGCGCTACTTCGTAGACAGTGCGACCCGACGACACCAGCAGTACGTCACCGGGCAGCAGCGCCGCGGCTGCCAGTGCGCGACCAACGGCGGGTGCCAGTGGCCCTCCCATCACGTCGACAATCGTCCGTCCCGCGCCAGGGTTGGGAAGCGAATGGCTGAGGAAAACCGTCGACAACGACAGCGCACGCGCAAGCCGATCGGTCAGGTGGCTGGCAGCCACCTCTTCAGGCGGCACCACCTCGATGCGCACGATGCCGCGCCGTTTCGCCTCGGCGAGTAGGCGGCTCACCGTCGCCCTGCTGGTGCCCAGCTGTGCCGCGACATCGGCCTGGGTGGCGTCTTCGGTGTAGTAGAGCTTCGCCGCCGTGTACAGCAACGGCGCGGGAAAATGGCCCGCGTCGACGTCCGAAACGGTGCCATCACCGGTGCTCGGCTGGGTGGGCTGTGCTGACGGTGGCACCTGACGAGTATGGCACTGCACATCTGCGCAGGACGCATTTTCTATGAACATTTGTTCTGGACATTTGTACAGCCTACGAATTAGTGTGATGGCAACCACACAAATATCGCGCAGTGACGGCCGGGTTGACCGCACCGAAGGAGTTCGAATGGCCGAGAAAGTGCCGGAAAAGATGCAGGCTGTGGTCTGCCACGGACCGCATGACTACCGCCTCGAGGAGGTCGCGGTGCCCGAGCTGAGGCCGGGTGAGGCGCTGATCAAGGTGGAGGCCGTCGGCATCTGCGCCAGCGATCTGAAGTGCTACCACGGCGCAGCGAAGTTCTGGGGCGACGAGAATCGACCGGCCTGGGCGGAAACCATGGTGATCCCCGGCCATGAGTTCGCCGGCCGAGTAGTCCAGCTCGATGAGGCGGCCGCCAAACGGTGGGGGATCGCGGTCGGCGACCGGGTGGTTTCCGAGCAGATCGTCCCGTGCTGGGAATGCCGGTTCTGCAGGCGGGGCCAGTACCACATGTGCCAGCCGCACGACCTCTACGGCTTCAAGCGGCGGACCCCGGGTGCGATGGCGAGCTACATGGTCTATCCAGCGGAGGCGTTGGTGCACAAGGTTTCTGGTGATATCGCCCCGCAGCATGCGGCATTTGCCGAGCCGCTGTCCTGTTCGCTGCACGCCGTAGAGCGCGGTCAGATCGTCTTCGAAGACGTCGTCGTGGTTGCGGGCTGCGGACCCATCGGACTTGGAATGGTCGCTGGCGCTCGAGCGAAGAACCCGATGCACGTCATCGCCCTGGATATGGCCCAGGAGAAGCTCGAGCTGGCGAAGGCGTGTGGTGCCGACATCACGATCAACATCGCCGAGCAGGATGTCGTGAGCCTGATCAAAGACCTCACCGACGGTTACGGCGCCGACGTCTATCTGGAGGGCACCGGCCATTCTTCCGCGGTTCCCCAGGGCCTCAACCTCTTACGTAAACTCGGCCGGTACGTCGAGTATGGCGTCTTCGGCAGCGACACGTCCGTCGACTGGAGCATCATCAGCGATGACAAGGAGCTCGACGTCCTTGGCGCTCACCTCGGCCCCTACTGTTGGCCCGCCGCGATCAAGATGATCGAGTCTGGCGTGCTACCGATGGACAAGATCTGCACGCATCAGTTGCCGCTCAGCGAGTTTCAGCAGGGTCTCGACCTGGTCGCAAGCGGTCAAGAGTCGGTCAAGGTCTCGCTGATTCCGGCCTGATCAACCGCTGGCCTCGAAGCGAAGGGCACTACATGAGTCGAGAACTGTCCCGGCGCAACATGCTGGCGGCCATGGGCCTGGCCGGTGCTGCCGCGGCGAGCCTGCCCGTCCTGAGTGCCTGCGGCGTTGGCGGAAAGGCCAGCCTGCCCAACGGCGCGTCGGAGGTGAGCGGTGGTTTCGACTGGCGTAAGGCGGCGGGGTCGACCATCAACATCCTCCAGACCCCCCACCCGTATCAGTTGTCGTATCAGCCACTGCTGAGGGAATTCACCGAGCTCACCGGAATCAACGTCAACGTCGACCTGGTGCCCGAGGCCGACTACTTCACCAAGCTCAACACCGAGCTCGCGGGCGGTTCCGGCAAGCACGACGCGTTCATGCTCGGTGCCTACTTCATCTGGCAGTACGGACCGCCGGGATGGATTGAAGACCTCAACCCGTGGCTGCAGAACACCGCTGCCACCAACGCCGAGTACGACTTCGAAGACATTTTCGACGGGTTGCGCACCTCCACCCGTTGGGACTTCACGCTCGGCAATCCGTTAGGCACTGGTGGACAGTGGGCGATCCCATGGGGCTTCGAGAACAACGTCGTCGCGTACAACAAGCGGATCTTTGACGAGAAGGGCATCAAGAAGCTACCGGACAAACTCGACGACTTCATCGCGCTAGCAATCGATCTGACCGACCGCTCGCAGAATCGGTACGGCATTTCGACGCGCGGCTCCAAGTCGTGGGCGACCATCCATCCGGGCTTCATGACGCAGTACACCCGCGAAGGGGCAGTCGACTACACCTTCAACGGCTCGGACTTGATCGCCGAGATGGACAGCGACAAGGCGATCGAGTTCACCAAGAAGTGGATCGACATGCAACACCAGGCCGGCCCTACTTCGTGGACCACCTATGACTATCCAAACGCCACAGGCGATCTCGGCGACGGCAAGGCAATGATGGTATTCGACGCCGACAGCGCCACCTACCCCAAGAACAAGCCGGGTGCGAGTAAGGAGGCGGGCAATCTCGCGTGGTATCCCGGTCCGGCCGGACCCGACGGCAACTACAAGACCAACCTCTGGACGTGGAGCTGGGCCATGTCGGCGAACAGTCGCAACAAACTGCCCGCCTGGTTGTTCATCCAGTGGGCCACCGGAAAGGAGTCGATGAACAAGGCCGTCGAGGGCGGCACGTATGCCGACCCAGTGCGAAAGTCGGTCTTCGACACCACCTTCAAGCGCGTGGCTGCTGATCAGTTCGGTTACCTGGAGACTTTCGAGACCGTCATCGGGTCGTCGAAGATCCAGTTCACGCCGCAGAAGAAGTTCTTCGACACGACTCAGAACTGGGCCGTGGCGCTGCAGGACATCTACGGCGGAGACGATGCGGCCTCGCGCCTGCGCAGCCTCGCCAAGACCAATACCTCCAAGGTCAACCTCTAGGAGCCCTGGACCATGACCACTCGGACCCCCAAGGCCCCGCCGGCGGCCAGTCCGGAGCAGCCCACTTCCCTTCAGAAGCGTGTCCTGCCCGAGGTACCCACCTGGCGTCGCAAGCTGCGGCCCTACCTGTTGTCGATCCCCGCGCTGGTGATCGTCATCGGCATCCTGTACCCGTTCTTCGTCGGCGCCTACTACGCGTTCCTGAACTACGCGGCGGTCAACCCCGATCCACATTTCGTCTGGTTCGACAACTTCAAATCCGTGCTGGGCGACCAGGTCTTCTGGCAGAGCGTGAAGGTCACAGGCATCTTCGCCATCGCTGCCACCACCATTGAAACGGCCCTCGGCGTGGGCCTGGCGCTGCTGCTCAACCGTTCGTCGATCATCGGCAAGATCTTCGAGAAGGTGCTGATCCTCCCGCTGATGATCGCGCCCGTCATCGCAGGTGTCATCTGGAAGCTGATGTTCAACCCACAGTTCGGCATCCTCAATCACATGCTGGGCCTTGGTAGTACCTTCGACTGGCTGTCGAGCACCAACGCGCTGTTCTCGGTGATCCTGGTGGACCTGTGGATCTTCACGCCGTTCGTGGCGATCCTGGTGCTGGCCGGCATCAGGTCATTGCCCAAGGAACCGTTCGAGGCCTCCGAGGTGGACGGCGCCAGCTGGTTCTACATGTTCCGCAAGCTGATGCTGCCGATGCTGTGGCCCTACATTCTGGTCGCGGTCATCTTCCGATTCATGGACAACCTCAAGGTGTTCGACCACATCTACGTGCTGACAGCCGGTGGCCCCGGCGTGGCCACGCGCACGCTGCAGATCGGTGCGTTCGAAGACTCGATCATCAACCTCGACTACTCCCGTGGCAGCACCTACATGCTGCTGCTCTGGATCATCGTCTTCATCACCGCGCGCTACCTGGTGAGCGTGCTCGGCAAAGCGCAGCGTCGCGCTGCGGGAGCGGAGTCCTAGAGCGATGGCTTCATTTTTCTCGTTCAGCAGGCAGGAGCTCCTCCCCGGCCAAAAGCGCGTATCGGCCGCAGCGCTCACCGCCGACGTCGGCGTGATCATCTGGTTCCTGTTCTCGATCTTCCCGATCTTCTGGATGCTGATGCTGGCACTGAAGAACGCCCAGGAGCAGACCACCACCTACTTTTCATTCAGCCCCACCTGGTCGAACTTCGCAACAGTGCTGTCCGACAAGGGCACTCAGATGACCAGTGTCGATTTCAAGGCGGCCATGCTGACCAGCCTGCTCAACTGCGGCGGTGCTGTCATCGTGTCCCTGGTGATCGGTATCCCGGCCGCGTACGCGGCCGGGCGCTGGAAGTACAAAGGCAGCAGCGACCTGATGTTCCAGATGCTGTCGTTCCGGTTCGCCCCAGAGCTGATGGTGATCGTCCCGCTCTTCGTCATCTACAACCAGATCGGCCTCTTCGACACGAAGGTTGGAATGATCTGGGTTCTCCAGCTGGTGACGATGCCGCTCGTAGTCTGGATCCTGCGGTCCTACTTCGAAGACCTTCCGGAGGACCTCGAGCAGGCCGCGCTGCTCGATGGCTACACCCGCACCAGGGCGTTTGTCATGGTGGCTCTGCCCATCGTGCGGCCGGGCATCGCGGCGGCGGCGCTTTTGGCGTTCATCTTCGCCTGGAACAACTACGTCTTTCCGCTGATCCTGGCGGACAGCAACGCGGGTACCGTCACCGTGGCCATCACCAAATTTCTCGGCGGCGGCGGTCAGGCCTATTACAACCTCACGGCCGCGGCGGCGCTCATCGCCGCGCTGCCACCACTCATCCTCGCGCTGACGATCCAGCGTTACCTGGTGCGGGGCCTGTCATTCGGGGCGGTGAAGGCCTGATGGCCACAGTTTCGATCACAGATCTGAAGAAGACCTTCGGCAAGACGGTCGCGCTTGACGGAATCACCGTAGACATTACCGACAACGAGTTCTTCGTGATCCTCGGCCCGAGTGGCGCCGGCAAGACCACGACGCTCAAATCCATTGCGGGACTGGTCGACGTCGATGCCGGGTCGGTAAGCATCGGCGGAACCGACGTGACGCTGGTCGAGCCCTACCACCGCAACGTGGCGATGGCGTTCGAGAGCTACGCACTGTATCCCCAGAAGACAGTCAGCGAGAATCTCGCGTCACCGCTCAAGTCCGGCCGCACCGGCAAGTACTCCGAACAGCAGCGTACCGAGCGCATCGAACAGGTGACGACCACGCTGGGAATCAACCACCTGCTCCAACGGTTCCCGCGCGAGCTGTCGAACGGTCAGCGGCAACGTGTCGCTCTCGGCCGGGTGCTGGTCCGCCCCGCGGACGTCTATCTGCTCGACGAGCCGCTGAGCCACCTCGACGCCAAATTGCGCGCCGCCATGCGCGCCGAGCTGAAGCAATTGGGCGCGATGTCGAACACCACCACCATCTACGTCACGCACGACTACCAGGAGGCACTCGCGCTCGGCGATCGCATCGCAGTGATGAACCGCGGCAAGCTGGTGCAGATCGGGACACCGCACGACATTTGGCGCAGGCCGGCAGATACTTTCGTCGCGCGGTCGCTCGGACAGCCGGAGATCAACGTCCTCGACGGTGTCGTCGATGACGGCCGGATCCGCCTCGCGGACGGTTCGCTTGACGTCGCGATCCCCGCGGGCGCCGCGGTCGACCGCGGCGACCGGGTACGGGTGGGGTTGCGGCCCTGCGATCTGCACGTCACCGGCGGCGATGGCTCGCTTCACGGGAAGGTGTTGCTCGCCGAGCGGCTCGGCCGCAACATCGAGCTGACCGTCGATGTCGGCGGCGCGCAGCTGATCGCGCTGACCTCGGGCCGGCACGGTGTCGGCGAAGGCGACAACGTGACCATGAAGATCGCCGACTCCGACGTCCACGTCTTTGCGGCGGGAGAGGGAGACACCAGTCGACTGGCGGGTTCTTCCGCTGATCGCGATTCTCTGGAGGCAGCACAGTGACGGTGACAACCGAGAAGCCGCCCACGACGGGGCCGTCCGAGGCGGCTGCACAGCGCCTGACGCTGGCCGACCTCGTCAAGACGTATGCGTCGCGCGGCCGCGACTCAGTCACCGCGGTCAAGGGCATCAATCTGGCCATCGAGCCAGGCGAACTCGTTGCGCTGCTTGGCCCTTCGGGTTGCGGAAAGACGACGACACTGCGGATGATCGCTGGTCTCGAGACGGTGACGAGCGGCTCGATCAAGATCGGCGATCGCGAGGTCTCGCAGCTTCCTGCAGCGAAACGTGGCATCGGCGTGGGCTTCGAGAGCTACGCGCTCTATCCGCCGCTATCGGTTCGCGACAATCTTCTCTACGGGCTCAGGGCACGCAAGGTGAAGGGCGCCGACCAGATGGTCGCATCCATCAGCGACCGCCTCGAGATGAACGAGTTGCTCGACCTACGGCCCGCCGGCCTCTCCAGCGGACAGAAGCAACGGGTCGCGCTGGCCCGGGCGTTGGTCCGCAACCCACCGGTGCTGCTGCTCGACGAGCCGCTGAGCCACCTCGACGCGTCGGCCCGGCAACGGGTGCGCCGCGAGTTGAAGGTCCTCCAGCGCGAATTCGGCTACACCACCATCGTCGTCACCCACGACCAGGTGGAGGCTCTGTCGCTGGCAGACCGCCTCGCGGTGATGGATGCCGGTATCGTCCAACAGTTCGGCACCCCCGATGAGGTGTTCGACGATCCGGCGAATCTCTTCGTTGCGGGGTTTGTCGGCGAGCCGCAGATCAACGTGCTGCCAGGCATCGCGAGATTGGTCGACGGTCGGGTCCGGGTCGAGATCAGTTCGGGCCAGGGCTATCTCGAGACTAACGTCACCAGCATCGCTGATGGATCTACGGTCACCGTCGGCATCCGGCCGCAGGACTGCTCTCTGTCCACCCGCGATGAGCAGGGTGGAATCCGTACCACCGTGGCCCATTTCGAGCATCTCCTGGAGTTCGGTCTGGCGACCAGCACGGTAGCCGGTTTGGAGGACGGAATCGTCGTCCAGACCCCCGCACAGGAGAGCTACGAAACCGAGCAGAAGGTCGTTGTCACCGCCGCGCCCGAACGGGTCTATCTGTTCGACGCCGAAAGTGGAGACCGCCTCCGATGACCAAACTGTTCAACGACCCGGCCCGCTTCACCGAAGACATGCTGGTGGGCTTCCTGGATGCCAACGCGCGCTACGTCGCAGGCGTCCCCGGCGGTGTGGTGCGTGCCCGCAAAACCCGACCGGGCAAGGTGGCGGTCGTGATCGGCGGCGGGTCGGGCCACTACCCCGCCTTCTGCGGCACCGTCGGTGCCGGGTTCGCCGACGGCGCGGTGGTCGGCAACATCTTCACCTCACCTTCTGCCGAGGACGCGGCATCGGTGGCGCGCGCCGCACACGGCGATGCGGGTGTCCTGCTGACCACCGGCAACTACGCCGGTGACGTCATGAACTTCACCCTCGCGGTCGATCAGTTGCGCGGCGAGGGCATCGACGCGGAGTACTTCGCGGTCACCGACGACGTGGCCAGCGCCCAGCGTGGCGAAGAATCCAAGCGACGTGGAATCGCCGGTGACTTCACAGTTTTCAAGTGCGCCAGTGCGGCGGCCGAGGATGGGCTGGACCTGCCGGGCGTCGTGCGAGTGGCCAATGCGGCCAACGATGCGACGCGCACCCTTGGCGTCGCGTTCGATGGCTGCACCATGCCGGGCGCCGACCACCCTCTGTTCGCCGTGCCGGAAGGTCACATGGGACTGGGGTTGGGTATCCACGGTGAACCAGGCGTCGCCGATCACCCGATGCCGTCGGCCCACGATTTGGCCGTCACGCTCGTCGACGGCGTGCTTGCGGACAACCCAGACGCCGAATCACGCCGAATCGCAGTGATTTTGAACGGTCTCGGCTGCACCAAGTACGAAGAGCTCTTCGTCGTGTGGGGCACCGTCGCGGAGCTCCTGAAAGAGGCCGGGTACACGATTGTGGAGCCTGAGGTCGGCGAACTGGTCACCAGCCTCGACATGGCTGGATGCTCGCTGACCATCATGTGGCTGGACGACGAACTCGAAGAATACTGGACTGCGCCGGCCGACACACCCGCCTACCGCAAAGGCGTCACGCCCGCAGCCGACGAAGGTGAAGTCCGCACAGACGCGGAAGCCGACGCGGCCTCGAATGCCCGGCCGGCAGGGGAGCTGTCCGACGAAGATGGCCGCAGATGCGGTGGGGCGGTGGCGCGTGCGGTCGCGGCGCTGGCGGACATGCTGGCCGATGCCGAGGACGAACTCGGCCGGATCGACGCGGTTGCCGGCGACGGTGATCACGGCCGAGGCATGGTCAAGGGTTCGGGCGCAGCGAGCGAGGCGGCCGAGCGCGCCGTTGCCGAGGATGCCGGCCAAGGATCGGTGCTCGCCGCGGCGGGCAGAGCGTGGGCCGCCAAGGCAGGCGGAACCTCGGGAGTGTTGTGGGGTGCGATGCTGTCGGCGATCGGGGCGCGGCTCGGGGATACCGGCCGCCCCGATGCCGAGGCGGTCGCCGCGGCAATGCGTGATGGCTACGAGGCGCTGATTCAACTCGGTGGTGCCTCTCCGGGTGACAAAACGATGCTCGACTCGATGCTGCCGTTCGTGGAGGAATTGGAGCGGCGAGTCCGCGACGGTGAACAGTGGCAGGACGCGTGGCGGTCTGCCGCAAGCGTCGCCACCGACTCGGCGCTTGCGACAGCGGAGCTGAGGCCGAAGGTGGGCCGTGCGCGCCCGCTGGCGGAGCGCAGCATCGGAACCCCAGACGCGGGTGCCACGTCGTTGGCGATGTGCGCCCATGCTGTCGCCGAAAGCCTCGTCGAGAATGCCAAAGGAGACGGTTAGATGGCCAAGCTCAGGGTCGTGGAATGACCGCGACCAACACAATCCTCGAATGTACCGATATCACAAAAGGTTTCGGTGGTGTACCGGTCCTCGACGGGGTCACCCTACGCCTTGAACCAGGTACGGTGACTGCGCTGGCCGGCGAGAACGGGGCGGGCAAGTCAACGTTGATGAAGATCATCAGCGGGCAGTACAGTGCCGACCGCGGCACCGTCGCGGTGAGCGGCAGCCCTCTGACACCTGGAAACCCCCGCGACGCCGTCCGCCACGGGGTGGCCATCGTTCCCCAGGAACTGGCTTCCATCGAGGACATGACGGTCTACGAGAACCTCTTCGTCGGAAGGGAACTACGCCACGGACCATTCCTGCACCGACGAGCGATGATCGCCGAGGCCGGCCAAACGCTGGGGCTATTCGACGTCGCCATCTCGCCGACGGCACGGATGGGCAGCCTCCCCGTCGGGCTGCGACAGATCGTCGAGATCGTGAAAGCCGCCCGCACCGGCGCACGCGTCGTGATGCTCGACGAGCCCACCTCGGCAATCTCCGAACGCGAGGTCGAGGGGCTTTACGGCATCGTGCGTCGCCTGCGTGACCAAGGGGTGGCGATGGTCTACACCACGCACAAGATGGCCGAGATACGGGCAATCGCCGACCGCGTGGTCGTGCTGCGCGACGGCGGACTGATCCTGGATACGCCGATCGCCGAGGTGTCGGACGACGAGATCGTCACCGCGATGATCGGCCGCGAACTGGGCAGCCTGTTCCCGCAGCGCCCGCAACCAGGTACCGACACCGTCCTCGACGTGCGTGATCTCCACGTCCAGGGCGCCGAGGGCCCGGTTTCACTCTCGGTGCGCGCCGGCGAGATCGTCGGTCTGGCCGGACTGGTCGGCGCGGGCCGAACCGAACTGCTGGAGGCCATCTTCGGCGCCCGTACGACTACTGCCGGCGAGGTCCGGGTACGTGGACGGCTGGTGAAGCGGAATCAGCCCGCTGCGGCGATCACCGCGGGGATGGCGATGGTACCGGAGGATCGCAAGCTCTCCGGTGTCGTGTTGTCGATGAGTGTGTTGGACAACGGCTCACTGCCACGGCTGTCCGCCTTCTCCCTTGCCGGTTGGTTGCGGGGGAAGGCGCGCACGAAGGCGGTCTCCGATGTGATGTCCTCGGTGCGACTGCGCGCCCGGGGGCTCGGTCAGGAAGTCGGCACGCTGTCGGGCGGCAACCAACAGAAGGTGGTGCTGGCGCGCTGGCTGACCGGCAATGTCAACGTGCTGCTCCTGGACGAACCCACCCGCGGCGTCGATGTCGGCGCTCGGAGCGAGATCTACCGCATCGTCACCGATTTCGCGGCACAGGGGATGGCGGTGGTGATGGCGTCCTCGGATATGCCCGAAATCGTCGGACTGTCCCACCGGGCCTTCGTAATGCGCGACGGCGCATTCGTCGGCGAACTCGATCGTGACGCACTCGACCATCCAGAGGTTCAGGAGTCCGTCTTCCGCCTCGCCACCGCGCTCGATGCCAAGACGGCCGAGCGCACAGAAGAGAAGGCCTCGTGACCGCAGAGCTCGACGAGAACGACCCGTCACCAGGAGCCTCGGCCTTGAGTCACGTCGTCGCATCGCCTGTCACCGGCGAACCCGTGAAGCTGTTCTCCCGGCAGTGGTTCTCGGCAATCCTGCTGCGCTATTCCATGGTGATCGTCGTGTTACTGGTCATCGCGTACTTCAGTTACCGGAGTGCACGGTTCGCCACGCCCGACAACCTCGTCACCATCCTGGTGGCTGCAGCGCCATTCGCACTGATCGCGCTCGGTCAGACGCTCGTCATCCTTACCGGTGGCATCGACCTCTCGGTCGGTAGCGTGATCGCGGTGTCGGCCATGGCGGGCGCTGCCACCGCCAAGGCGAATCCCGGCCAGGTGTGGATGACCGTCCTGGTGGCCATGATGGTCGGTCTGTCCGTCGGGGCGGTCAACGGAATCCTGGTGTCGCGCATCAACGTTCCGCCCTTCATCGCTACGCTGGGCACCCTGACCGCAGGCTCCGGCCTTGCGTATGTGATCGGCGGCGGCGCACCCATCAACGGCCTGCCCGCGGAGTTCGGCGCCATAGCCAACACCAAGATCCTTGGACTGCAGATCCCGGTGCTGCTGATGATCGTCGGCATCATCGCCGTTGCCGTAATAATGAAGCGCACCACCTACGGTATGCGGGTCTACGCCGTCGGCGGCAACCGAAACGCCGCCGAAATCGCCGGCATCAACGCAAAGAACGTGCTGTTCAGCGTGTACGCGATTTCTGGTCTGCTCGCCGGCATCTCCGGGGTGATGCTCGCATCACGCGTGATCTCGGGCCCCCCGAACCTGGGACAGGGATACGAACTCGACGCCATCGCCGCCGTCGTCATCGGTGGCGCCAGTTTGATGGGTGGACGCGGCAGCATCTGGGGAACTGCGTTGGGCCTCTTCATGATCATGACATTGAACAACGGCCTCGACATTCTCGTGGTGCCCGCCTATTGGCAGGACGTAATCAAGGGCGTGCTCATCGTCGCGGCGGTCGCGGTCGACGTGTGGTCAAGCAGGAGGCGCACGTGACCGCGGAGGAACAGCCCTGCCCGCAGATGTTTTCAGATTCACACTAGAAAGAGAGAACAGATGAGACTCGGTACGAAAATCATGGCCGTCGCCTCGGCGGCTGCGCTGGGCCTGGGCCTGAGCGCCTGCGGTGCAGGCGACACCACGGCCGACGAGAACACCACACGCATCGGCGTCACGGTGTATGACATGAGTTCGTTCATCACCGCGGGCAAGGAAGGGATGGACCAGTACGCCAAGGACAACAACATCGAGCTGGTATGGAACTCGGCCAACCTCGACGTGTCCACCCAGGCCAGCCAGCTTGACTCGATGATCAACCAGGGCGTCGACGCGATCATCGTCGTTCCCGTGCAGGCGGATTCGCTCGGACCGCAGGTGGCGTCGGCCAAGGCCAAGGGCATCCCGCTGGTTGCGGTGAATGCGGCGCTGGACAGCACGGACATTGCGGGCAACGTCCAACCCGATGACGTCGCCGCGGGTCAGCAGGAGATGCAGATGATGGCCGACCGCCTGGGCGGTAGGGGCAACATCGTGATCCTGCAAGGCCCGCTCGGCCAGTCCGGTGAGATCGACCGCACCAAGGGCATCGAGCAGGTGCTCGCCAGGTATCCCGACATCAAGGTGCTCGCCAAGGACACCGCCAACTGGAAGCGCGACGAGGCGGTCAACAAGATGAAGAACTGGATCTCGGGCTTCGGACCGCAGATCAACGCCGTCGTCGCCGAGAACGACGACATGGGCCTCGGTGCCCTGCAAGCCCTCAAGGAATCAGGCCGCACCGACGTACCGATCGTCGGGATCGACGGCATCGAGGACGGCCTCAACGCGGTCAAGAGCGGTGAGTTCATCGGCACCTCGTTGCAGAACGGCACCGTCGAACTGTCCGCAGGCTTAGCCGTGGCAAACGCACTGGCCAAGAAGGAGCCGGTCAACACCAACCCGGTGTACATCATGCCGGCCATCACCACGGAGAACGTCGACGTGGCCATCCAGCACGTCGTCACCGAGCGACAGGAGTTCCTCGACGGTCTCAGTGAGCTGATCGCAGGAAACCTGAAAACCGGCGACATTGCCTACGAAGGCATCCCGGGGCAGAAGCAGCCATGATCGGAGCGTCGAAATGCCGTTAGGCAACGTCGATTTCGACTTCCGCCTGGACGGCAAGGTTGCCCTGGTGACCGGTGCAGCTGCCGGCATCGGGGCAGCCATCGCTTCGGCCTTCGCTGCGAAAGGGGCTCGGGTCGCGGCCGTTGACCGCGACGAGGCCGGTGCGGCTCGAACAACTGCCGGGCTCGCCACCGAGGGCCGCGGCTTTCACTGCGATGTCGCCAATGCCGATTCGGTGCACGGCGCCGTCGACGCCGTGCTGGACGCATTCGGGCGAATCGACATCCTGGTGAACAGTGCAGGCGTCGTCCACCTCGCCGCCGCCGAGGAGCTCTCGGAAAGTGCCTGGGACATCACTATGAACGTGAATCTCAAGGGCACGTTCCAGATGTGTCAGGCCGTCGGCACGTCGATGCTTCGAACCGGCGGCGGGGCCATCGTCAACATGGCCTCGCAGGCCGCCACCGTCGCGCTCGACCAGCACGTCGCCTACTGTGCGTCGAAGTTCGGCGTCGTGGGAATGTCGAAGGTGCTGGCTGCCGAATGGGGTCCACGCGGTGTGCGCGTCAACACCATCTCCCCCACAGTGGTACTCACCGAACTGGGTCGTAAGGCGTGGGACGGCCCACATGGTGAAGCGCTCAAGAAGCTGATCCCCATCGGACGATTCGCCTATCCGGACGAGATTGCGGCCGCTGCAATCTATTTGGCGGCTGATGCTTCAGCGATGGTCAACGGGGCCGATCTGGTGATTGACGGTGGATACACCATCAAGTGAGGCACTACGCGTAGGCGGGTCCAGAGGAACCGACTCACGCCGAGCGTGCGCTGAACTCGGACGTTCGCTCGGGCGTTGCCTCGGCGAGCGCCTTGAGCGTGCTCTCTGCGTCGAAGTCCTTGCCATACACCGGAGTTCCGGGCTGCTGGCGCCATGATTCAGAAATCGGACCGGCATCGACAGGCTCGAATCCGAGTTGGTCGACGATGGCGTGGACCAGTTCACGACCCGGTCCGTCCTCCCCGGCGATCGGCAGTGCGATGCGGTTCGGTGTCCCGTTCGGCGTCCCCGCCTCCAGCAGATGCTTCCACCAGATCCCGTTGAACACCTTGTACACCGGTGCACCGATCTGCTCCGCGACCCATGCACTCTCGACCTGACCATCCTCGATCTCCGCGATCTCACCGTCGCGCTGCTGTGGGTAATAGTTATTGGTCTCGATCACGGGGGCACCCGGCCTACGCGCATCGACGATTCCGTCGGCAAGGTCTGGCACGTTCTTCTGCGGAATGCTCACGATGACGAGGTCGACATCGGCGGCGGCATCCTTGGCCCATACCGCCGTCGCACCGGTTTCGTTCGCGAGGTCCGCAAGCGTCTCGGGAGATCGAGAGTTCGACACCGTCACGTCGTGTCCGAGTTCGCGAATCCGACGCACCAACGTGCCACCGATCTGACCTGCCCCGATGATTCCGATTTTCATGCAGTGCCTCCGTACGGTGGTGATCTCGTCCTCCCGGGGCCAACGTCGCGCCGACGGGCGCTATTCCGCACCCGCGCTCACCGGTCGATCCTGGGTGGCTGAACCGGTATGTGGGTACGTCACATTGCACACGCCTGCTGGGTAGCAAACGGAGAGACGGGGGCCTTCCAAATGACATCTGCCACTGAGGAGTATCGCTCTGAGAAGGGGTTGGCACGCGTCGCCCAGTCGCTGGCCGGTTGGACGGAGAGGTGGTTTCCGGACGCGTATGTCTTCGCGCTGGCAGGTGTCGTCCTCGTCGCTGTGGCCGCGCTGGCCAACGGCTCCTCTCCGCAGACGGTCGTCGATGCGTTCGGCGACGGCTTTTGGGATCTGGCCACATTCACCCTGCAGATGGCCATGGTGGTGCTGACCGGATACGTCGTCGCCACCAGCCCGCCGGTGGCCCGGTTGATCGATCGCCTCGCCACCATGCCCCATACGGCGAAGAGTGCGGTGAGTTTCGTTGCGTTCCTTTCGATGTCGGTCTCCTTCCTGAACTGGGGACTAAGCCTGGTCTTCGGTGGTCTGCTGGCCCGGGCGATCGCCCGCCGGACCGATCTACGGGTGGACTATCGCGCGCTCGGCGCCGCTGCGTTTATGGGACTGGGCGCTGTGTGGGCGCTGGGCATGTCCTCGTCGGCGGCACAGCTGCAGGCGACTGCGGGCTCGCTTCCTCCGGAGCTCCTGAAAATCACCGGAGTGCTGGATTTCGGGACCACGATCTTCACCTGGCAGTCCCTGCTGATGTGCGCCATCATCATCGCGCTCACAGTGGTGATCGCTCATTTCTCCGCTCCCAGCGGTGCGGCCATTACCACCGCCGAGGATCTGAAGGTCGACTTGGACGACCAGAGCGAAGAGGCACCGCCACGCTCACGGCCCGGCGAGTGGCTCGAATACAGCCGCATTCTGCCCGTGCTGGCGGGCCTGATGACGTTGGGATGGCTGGTGTCTCAGCTGCTCAGCAAGCCCGTCCTGACGGTCGTCAGCAGCCTGAACGGATACCTGTTGGTCTTCCTCATCTTGGGGCTCGTCTTGCACGGGACGCCACGCAGATTCCTGCAGGCCGTCGCTAAAGCCGTCCCGGCCACCGGCGGCATCCTCGTGCAGTTCCCGCTGTACGCCGCCATGGCGGCGATCCTGACCAAGGCCGAAGGCAGAGGCGGCCGGACCGTATCCGATGTGCTGGCCGAAGTGTTCACCAGCGCCGGCGGCGGGCTTTTCCCGGTGGTCATCGCTCTCTACACCGTCGTGCTGGGACTCTTCGTCCCGTCCGGCGGCGGAAAATGGTTGGTCGAGGCCCCGTACGTCATGCAATCAGCCACGGATGTCCAGCTGAACCTGGGCTGGACGGTTCAGATCTACAACGTGGCCGAAGCGCTGCCGAACCTGATCAATCCGTTCTTCATGCTGCCCTTGCTCGCGGTGCTCGGGCTCAGGGCGCGCGACCTTGTCGGATTCACGTTCTTGCAGTTCGTTTTTCACCTACCCGCGGTCCTGGTGCTGGTGTGGTTGCTCGGGTTGACTTTCGACTTCGTCCCGCCTGTCAGCCCTTGATGAGTGAACTGAAGTCGCCAACGGCAGCCGACAGGCCTTGGTAAGCGGCGACCGCCACGAAGATCGTGATGACGCCCAAGGCGATATTGAGCGGCCACTTGTTGACGTGGTCACCCATGATGTTGCGGCGGTTGAGCATGAAGAGTAGCCCGATGGTGATCACCAGCAGGAACGGCGCCGTCAGCACATGCGAAACCACAGTCAGCACAATGAATCCCGGCGCACCGGGCAACGACCACACCACGGCCAGCAGGCCCCAGAAGATCATCACCTTGTAGAACGGATCCTTGCCCGGGTCGTCGCCGTAGCGTTCGATCCGGGCGGGGCGGGTCACCTGCAGTGCCTCGACCGCCATCTTGCCGAGCGCGAAGAGCGAACTGCTGACCGTCGTCCACGCGGCGCCCAGTAGGCCGAGATAGAACAGGTAGGGGCCGACCGGTCCGATCACGCTGCCCAGCGCATTCGCGATGTCGGCGGGCTTCTCGATGCCGGAGCCGTCACCGAAGATCACCTCGGCGCCGACGGCCCAGATGCTGACGCCAAGGAAGAGCACCACGATGATGCCGAAGAGCAAGTCGTACTGCTGAACTCGGCGGTGCGCAGGGGTGGTCCACCCTTTCTCGCGCAGGAACTGGGGGTAGAAGAGGTTGGCCATCGAACCCAGCGTTGCCAGCACCAGGCTGGAGGCGACAAGGGAGGAGTCGAAAAGGCCCTCCTGGGGCGGAAGGTCGAACGCGAACCCGCGAAGCATCGCGCCCCAGTCGATGCCGACCAGTGCGATGGTGAGGACGAACGTGGCCGCCATCACCGCAAGGATCACCTTGAACATCTTTTCGATCACCGCGTAGACGCCCTTGAAGGTGACGACGAAGACCGACGCCGCGCCGATCAACGTCCACACGAATGCTGAAAGGCCCCCGAACAGACCCTCTAGCGCGATGCCGACACCGCTGAGGGTGAACGCGAGCAGGATGTGGGTGTAGAGGACGAACGAGACCAGCATCAGGTATGCGAAAACCCGGTTGGTCCTTGCGAATCCACGCACCAGGCTCGGGTCGCGCTGCACGTTGAAGATGGGGTACTTGCCCAGCGCACTGACGAACACGAAGCGCAGCACCAAAGTGAGCGGGAGCACCCAGAGCAGCGCGTAACCGTAGTTGGCTCCGGCCACCGAGTTGTCGACCAGATCGCCGGTGCCTACCCAACTCAGCGCCACCACGATGCCGGGCCCGAACGACTTCAGGTAACCGAAGAAGTTGCCTGCGACCGGTGCGGGCGCCACCGTGTCCTGGGCGATTGCGTCCGGTATCGGAATCCCGAGGTCGTCGATGCGGCCCGGCGTGCTGCTGTCGGCCTCGTTGGGAGTTGAACCGGCGTTGTGATCGGCCTGCGGCATTCGGTCCTCCTCTGATGAGCGGTCGGAGCCGACCGTCTAGGGCGGAGTGATCGTGGTCACATACTACGGTATATTGGTATACCAGAATGTCAACGGTGTCGAAAAGGGACGTAGAAGAGCTGCGGCCGTAGCACCGCGGCGCCACCACACGACGGACGAACTCGTGAAGGAGCACTGGATGACCAATGAGACCGCCCCCGCACTGGAAATCTCCGCCGCCACCCGCGCGATGTTGAGCAGCGTCAGCACCGCCACCATCACCACGCAGCTGATGGATCGCGGGCTGCGTTCGGCGTTCCTGATGGGCCCCCGTCCGCTGAACCCGTCCGCGCCGCGGATGGTCGGCCCGGCATTCACGTTGCGCTACATCCCGGCCCGTGAGGACATCGACGTGTTGAGCGTCTTCTCCGATTACGACCATCCACAGCGTCGCGCTGTTGAGACCGCACCCGCGGGCTCGGTGCTCGTGATGGACTGCCGAGGGCGGGGAAAAGCCGCATCACTGGGCAACATCCTGGCCACCCGGTTCATGATCCGCGGTGGCGCGGGCATCGTCACCGATGGCGCGGTGCGCGATCTCGGAGGATTTCAGAGTCTCGCGATGCCCACCTTCGCGTCCGGGGTCGCGCCCACCACCAACCTCGCCCAACACCATGCGGTCGATCTCGACGTGCCGATCGGCTGCGGGGAGGTCGCGGTGTACCCAGGTGACGTGATCATCGGCGACGGTGATGGTGTCGTCTGCCTGCCGGCGCACCTCGCCGATGAGGTGGCTCGCGCCGCCGTCGAGCAGGAGCGACTCGAGGAGTTCGTACTTGCCCGCATCGAGTCGGGGATGCCGCTGCGCGGCACCTATCCGCCGGACGCCGCGACCCGCGCCGAATATGACCGCAGTCGTGGGTAATTCACGCGATCGTCGCGTCGTCGCCGGACTCCCGCACCCGTTCGATGGAGGCAGTGATGTGCTCGCGCATCAACCGCTCGGCACCGTCGGCGTCACCGGCCTTCACCGCTCGCAGGATGGCGCCGTGCTCGTCGTGCTCGGCCGCCGCGGTCGGGCTCATCTCCCAGAAGATCTGCAACACGGCCAGCGCGGTGAGGTCCTGCAGAGCGTCGAGGGTGGAGACCACCAAGGGGTTAGGGCATTGCCGGTAGAGCGCCCAGTGGAATTTGCGGTTCTCCATCGCCATCGCCGACCATTCCCCGGCTTGCAGAAGCTCGGCGGCGCGCCGGTGTGCGTTCTCGGCGTCCGGCACCGGCACGTCCTGATGCGCCACCGTCGCCACTGCCCATGGCTCCAGCAGCACCCGCTGTTCGTAGACGTGCTGCGCGTCGGTGCGGGTCATATCGCGCACCCGCACCCCGCGATTGCGGGTCGTGGTGACCAGACCCGAGTTGTCGAGCTGGATGAACGCCTCGCGCACCGGAGTCTTCGACACACCCAACTGCTCGGCGATGCGTCGCTCGACAAGCACGTCGTCAGGCCGGATGCGGCCGGCCAGGATGGCTTCACGCAAGGATGCCGCGACCAGATCGGCCTGGCTGGTGGCTCGCCCCAGTGCGGGCAGCGAACCGCCCCAGGGAGCGTCAGTCAGCGACATGGTCGTTGGTATACCACAACACCAGATCCGACACCGGAGTAGAGACAGGTGTATTCGACTTCCCAATTGCGCGATCGACTGTGCTCTGTCGTGGCTATTCCGGTGACTCCGTTCGCCGCCGACGGCGAGGTGGACGAGCAGTGCTACCAGTCTCTGGTGCGCCTGATGGTCGACGGCGGCATCACCGTGCTGACCCCGTGCGGCAACACCGGTGAGTACTACGCGCTCTCGCCGGCCGAACGCCGTCGGGTGGTGGAGCTGACCGTCGCTGCAGCGCCGGATGCCGTCGTGGTCGCCGGAGTTGGACTCGATCTCGCGACCGCCACCGCCGACGCGCGGGCCGCAGTGAACGCAGGCGCTCACGCCGTGATGGTGCACCAGCCGGTACATCCGTTCCGCTCGCTGGACGGCTGGGTCGCGTATCACGGTGAGATCGCACGGGCAGTGCCCGACACCGGTCTGCTGCCCTACGTCAAGGACCCTCGGGTGGACGCCGACGCGGTGTTTGCGCTCGCCCGCGCGTGCACCCAGCTGGTCGCAGTGAAATATGCTGTCCCAGAACCAATCTCATTTGCAGCGCTGGTGAGCGACACGGCCTCGCTCGACCTGGTGTGGCTCTGTGGCCTCGCCGAGCACTGGGCGCCGTTCTTCGCCGTCGGCGGGGCCGCGGGGTTCACCTCCGGGCTGGCGACCGTCGACCCTGAGCGCAGCCTGGCCATGCTCGACGCGCTTCACCGAGCCGACCAAGCGGCCATGCTCGAGCAGTGGCAGGCGATCAGGCGTTTCGAGGAGCTGCGCGCCGCTGCGGGATCACAGGACAACGTCTCCGTCGTGAAAGAGGCGCTGGCCCAACGCGGCCTGGCTCCCCGATCAGTGCGGCCGCCGATCAGCGAGGTCGGCCCGGCCGTTCGCGAGGAGGTCGCGGAGATTCTCTCGGCGTGGGAGCGTCAGCGATGAGCGCCAGCAGACTGGCGGGCCACGCGGTGGTGGAACAGCTCGTGGCGCTCGGCGCAGACAGAGCGTTCGGGGTGCCCGGCGAGAGCTACCTCGCGGTGCTCGATGGATTGCACGACCACACAGACGAACTCCCATTCGTCGTCGCCCGGCAGGAGGGCGGCGCGGCAATGATGGCCGCCGCCCACGGCCAGCTCACCGGCCGGCCAGGCATCGCGATGGTGACCCGCGGTCCTGGCGCAACCAACGCCAGCATCGGCGTACACGTGGCCTCCCAGGACAGCAGCCCGATGTTGCTGCTGGTCGGCCAGGTGCCCACGACGCAGCTCGGCACCCGCGCGTTCCAAGAGGTCGACTACCGCCAGATGTTCGGCGGCTTGGCGAAGGGGGTCGTCGAGCTCAACGAGGCCGACCGGGTCTGCGAGCAGGTCGCCCGCGCCTGGACCCTCGCGAACGCCGGCGAGCCCGGCCCGGTCGTGGTGGTGATGCCCGAGGACGTGCTCTCCGCTGAAACCGATTGTGTTCCGCTGCCCGCGCCGGTCGCGCCCGTATCCACCGTCGGCGCCGATGGTGTCGAGCAGATCCGCGACATCCTCGCGCAGGCTCGGCGCCCACTGGTCGTGGTCTCCGGCAACGCGTGGTCGTCCGGCGGCCGGGCCGCGCTGCGCGGGCTCGCGGAGAAATCAGATCTGCCTGTCGCCACCGCCACGCGTCGTCAGGACATCGTCGACAACCGCAGCGAGATCTTCGTCGGCACCGTCGGGTTGCAGACCACTCCGGGCCTGTCGGGTTTCGCCGCGCAGGCCGACGTCGTCCTTTTGCTCGGCGGTCGTCCGGACGGGTTGACCGCGGAGGACGGCGACTGGCTCACCGCGGGTCCCGCGGGTCGTCGATTGCTGCACGTCTACCCCGATCCCGACGTCCTCGGCAGCGTCTATCCCGCCGACGTGGCAATGGCCGCACGGCCCGACGACGTCGCGGAGGCACTGGCGGCCGCGTTGGTGGCTTCGCCTCTCCCGAGGAGCGAGGAGCGGACCGAATGGGGCCGACGACTGCGCCAGCACCGGGTCGCCCTACGCGCCGCGCAGGTGGGCCCCCTGCACCCGGGGGCGTTCATGGCCGCGCTGGCCGAGCGGGTCGCACCCGATGCGGTGCTCACGGCCGGGGCGGGCGTTTACACCGGCTGGCATCAACAGCACCGCGACTACATCGCGTACCCCTCGCAGGTCGCCAGCCACTCGGGGAGCATGGGCTACGGCCTGCCCGCAGCGATCGCCGCGGCATTCGCCCTGCCTTCGCGGGAGGTCGTCGCCTTCGCGGGTGACGGTTGCTTCTTGATGAACGGGCAGGAACTTTCGACCGCGGTGCGCTACGGCTTGGGAATCACCGTCGTCGTGGTGTCCAACGGTGTGTACGGCACGATTCGGCGCCATCAGGAGCGTCGCTTCCCCGGACGACCGAGCGGAACAGACTTGCAGAACCCGGATTTCGCCGCGCTGGCACGTGCCCACGGCGCCTGGGCCGCGACCGCACGTACGCCCGCCGAGTTCGGTGCGGCGCTCGGTGCCAGACCGGTCGGCCAGGTGTGCCTGGTCGAGCTGGACCTTCCGGAGACGGATGCGCCGCCGGATTGACCGTGCGCTAACGATCCCGGCGTGGACGCCGATATCACGGGCATGACTTCGCTTCGTGTGGCCGGCGCGGTCGCGTTCGCGCTGACTGCACCCTGGTGGTGGTTGGCAACAGCCCACGCTGAAGCCTTCGCGCAACTCGGCCCAGTTCCCGTGGTGGCGTCCCCGACATGTGCCGGAAGTGTCAGCGCCGAGGCCCAGGTGACACCGGTGCAGGTCGACGATCGTGTCGAGGACGGCGTACGCGTTGCGATCAACTACGACGCCGGCATCTACGACGGTTCGTGTGCGCTCACCGTGACTGCCGCGTGGACGAATCTCGACACCGGCGCTTCGGGGAGCAGCGACATCACCGCGGTATCGACGATTGACGGGCACTACGGATTCATCGGCTACGCCAACACCACGTTCAAGACAGGCAGTGGCACGGTGGTCGTCACACTCAGTTCGCACCCGGGTGCCGAACTGCGCATCACGACGTGATCGACGCCTGGTACTGCGCCACCTGCCACCGATCGTCAGGCCGGGTGAACACCACGCCAATGGCGAGCTCAACAGAGTCCCGGTCGAGGTACGCGAACGTCGCGGATAGGTAGCCCAACACGACACCGTCTGCCGGACTGCGGCTTTCGAGGATGCGGTAGGTGACGGTCATGCCGGTGGGTTGAGAGTCGTAGTACTCGGCGACCGCATCGCGGCCGACTCCGTAGGGCCGCAGCCCCTGGAAGACGGCGTCCTGCGCGAACACGGCCGCCACCCGGGCGGGGTCGTGTGCATCGATCCCGGCCTTCCATTCGTCCATGACATCGGTGATGATCTGCGCGGCGCGCATCTCAGTGACCCGCGCTCTGTCCGCCGTCGACGTGCAGGATTTCGCCGGTCACGAACGGCGCGTTCTCCAGGTAGAGCACCGCGTCAACGACGTCGGCAACTTCGCCGACGCGTCCCACCGGGTGCAGCTGCGCCAGCGCCTCGTACTCCGAGGGCTGGTGCATCGGTGTCTTGATGATGCCGAGAGAAACTGCGTTGGAACGAATTCCACGCGTTGCGTATTCGATGGCCAGCTCGCGGGTCACCGCATTCAAGCCGCCCTTGGTCAGCGAGGCCAGCGCCGACGGCACGTTCGAATTGGCGTGGTCGACCAAGGTTGTCGAGATGGTGACCAGATGACCGCCTAGGGGATCGGGGCCCTGTTCGAGCATCCGGGCCACCGCCGCCCGGGATACCTCGAAGAAGCCACGGAGATTCACGCCCGTGATGGCGTCATAGTCCTTGTCTGTGTAGTCGACGAACGGCTTGGCGATGAAGATGCCTGCGTTGTTGACCACGGTGTCGATCCGCCCGAAGCGTTCGACCGCTGCGTCGACGATGTGCTGTCCGACACCTGGTTGTGCGATGTCTCCCGGCACGGTCAACACCATCGGATCGGCACTGGCGTCGATAGTGCGGGAATTGGCCACGACCGCGTATCCGAGCTTGCGGAATCCGGCGACAAGGGCCTCGCCGATTCCTTGTGATGCGCCGGTGATGACTGCGACGCGGGGATCAGTTGTCATGTCCGTGTTCCTTTCCTTTGGTGATGCTCATCCCAACGCGGGGCTTGCGCTCGGCAGTCCAGGTCGACGGGACCGGTTAACTCGCTCCTGATAGGCGCAGGCTCCCACTGATCTACGCTGACCCCTGTGGAGTTGCGACAGCTGCGCTACTTCGTCACAGTGGCCGACGAGCTGAACTTCGGGCGGGCCGCCGAACGGCTACGGATCGCGGGACCCTCGCTCTCGCAACAGATCAAGGCGCTCGAACGCGACCTCAAGGTGCAGCTGTTCGACCGTGACCGACGCTCGGTGGCGCTGACCGCCGCCGGGTCGGCGCTGCTTCCGCGGGCGCGGGCCCTGATCGGCCAGGCCGACGAGCTGCGCCGCCAGGCCCTCGGTCTGTCGTCCTCGGAGCCGGTCCGGATCGGTTATGTGCAGTGGTGTCCGACGGATTGGGCCGAACGCACCGCCGGGGTCGCGCAGGTGCGGATGGACACCTGGGTCATGCCCTCACATGCGCAGGCGGCGCGGGTCGCCGACGGCAGCCTGGATCTTGCGATCTGTTGGGTGGAGCGCGCCGACCTGGAATCGTTGTCCCTGGAGGCGCGGCTGGTCGGGTCCGACCGGCTCTACGCGTTGAGTTTCGGGCAGGAATCGTCACCCGTCGACGCACGCGATCTCACGGTGCTGGTGGATTCCGATGCGGCCAGTTGGTCGTCGTGGAACCGGTTCGCCGAGCAGTTCGCCGCCGCGTCGGGCGCGCAGGTGGCGCGCGTGGACGACGGGGGAGTGACGGGCTCGACCTTCTTCGACCACATCCGGCGGCTGCGGCGTCCGGTGTTGAACAACCCCAAGGGCCAGAACGACGCAACTCCGCCGGACCTGAGACGTCGGCCGGTGCAGCACCCGATTCCGATGTGGACGTGGTCGCTGGTGTGGCGACAGGGTGAGCCGAACCCTCAGGTGCACGCCGTCGTCGACGCCTTCACGGCGGGTATGGACTCGTCGGCCCTCAGGGAACCAGGGGTATGGCTGCCACAGGACGATCCGCACCGTGCGGGGGCGGGCTGAGTTTCCGGTGGCCGACGCGCATCCACGCGGCGGTGACCGCCGACAACGCCACCACCACGGCGGAGGTCAGCAGCGCATAGTGATAGCCGTGGTGCAACAGCGGCGTCACCATGAGTGGACCGACGATCTGGCCCACCGAGTACCCGGCGGTGAGCACCGCGACGGCGCCGGGGAAGGCCAGCTCCCTGCCTGCGGCCAACGCGAGGGTGCTCACCCCGATGAACGTGGCACCGAATGAGACCGCGCCGATCACCGCGGGTCCGACGCCGCCGATGAGCGCGGGCAGCGCGATTCCCCCGGCCTGCACGAGCAGCGCCACCACGAGCAGCGCCGGGCGTGACCACCGCGCACTCGCCATCGCCCACAGCGCGGCCGACGGTGCCGCGGCCAGGCCGACCAACAACCACGCTCCATTACCGAGCGAACCCGGTGATGTCTGCCCGATGGCTGCGACCAGGAACGTGCCCGCGATGATGTATCCGACGCCTTCGAGGGAGTAGCAGGCAAGCAGAACCAGGAACAGGCGCCGCGGGCCTGCCGGCGCGGTCGTCGTCATCACCGGAGCGCCGCCCGTGCCCCGCATATGCCATGCGATCACGCCGACCGCGGCGGCGAGTACCGCCGACGCCCACCATGTGCCACGCCACCCGGTGGCGGGCATAACCAGCAACAGTCCACCCGATAAGGCGATGCCCAGGCCCACACCGCCGAAGCCCCACCCCGGCAGTTGCGCGGACCGGCCCCGGGCGTGGTCCAGCATCCAGTCGACGGCGATCACGAACAGCACGGCGCTTGCGAATCCGGCGACCGTGCGGATCACCAGCCAGGCGACGACGTCATGCGTCATGGGCATCAGAGCGAGACTGGCGACGACGGCGACCAGCGCGAATCGCCACGTGATGGTCGACCGGATCAGCCGGGGTGCCGCCACACCCGCGAGCGCACCGGCGAGATAGCCGACGTAGTTGGCAGTCGCGAGACCACCGGCGCCTGCCGGGCTCAACCCGGCCTGCGACGTCATCAGCGGCAGGATAGGTGTGTAGACGAACCGGCCGATGCCCATGGCCGCGGCCAATGCCGCTGCGCCACGGGCGATGTGGAGGTGTGAATGATGCAGGGCCATCCCGCCATGGTGGGCACGGTGCACACGCCGGCGCCACGACACGTTTGCTCTCAGCTCGAAGGCGTAGCCTCACAGCTTCGTCGCAGACAGGATTCCGATAGATGGCTCCCCACGTCCTCATCTCCGGTGCCGGCATCGCCGGACCCGCGCTCGCCCATCAGCTCACTGCGCGCGGCTGGGAGACCACCGTCATCGAACGATTCCCGCAACGACGCGACGAGGGGCAGAACGTCGACATCCGTGGTGCCGCCCGCGAGGTGGTACGACGGATGGGCATCGAGCGCGACGTACGCGCGGCCAATACCGGTGAGGTAGGCACCCGGTTCCTGAAGACCGACGGCTCGCCGGCAGCGTCCTTTCCCGTCACAGCGTCAGGTGAAACCGACGGCCCGACAGCCGAATTGGAGATCCTGCGCGGCGAACTGTCCCGCATCCTCGTCGAGCACACCATCGAACACACCGATTACCGGTTCGACACAGAGATCGCGACCGTCGCCGATCATGGTGATCACGTCACCGCCACGCTGCAGGACGGCACCGATATCGACGCCGACGTGCTGGTCATCGCGGAGGGTCTGCGCTCGCGATCACGCCGGTTCGTCACGTCCGAAGAGGTCAACGATCTCGGCATGTACTTCGCCTATATCACCGTCCCCCGAAGTGACGCCGACGACCTGTGGTGGAACTGGCAGCATGAAACCAATTCTCGCGGAGTACATCTGCGGCCGGACAATCTGGGCACCACCCGCGCGATCCTGACATTCATCTCCGATGTGCGAGGCCTCGAAGACCTCGAGCAATCCGACCAGAAAGCCATTCTGCAGCGCACCTTCGAAGGAGTGGGCGGCGCTGCTCCGCGGATCCTCGCCGAACTCGATGGCGGCGCCCCGATGTACTTCTCCGCCGTCGGCCAATTGAGTACCGTTCCTGGATCAACGGGCGCATCGTCTTGCTGGGTGACGCCGCGTCCTGCAACGCCACCTTCGGCGGTGCGGGTACCAGCCTTGCTCTGATCGGCGGCTACGTCCTCGCCGGCGAGCTGGCAGGCACCACCGACATCCACTCCGCCTTGGCCCGGTACCAGCGCGTCATGCAGCCTTTCGTCGACGCCGCGCCTCAGGTGCGTGCCGACGTGTTGCGACTGGCCAATCCGCGCACGCGCACCGGCATACGGATACTCCATGCCGGGGCCCGTCTCGCCGCGAGCCGGGTCGTTCGTACCGTCACCGCGGTGACGGGCAAGGGCTTGGTGAACATCGCCAGCGGTTCACCGCTTCCCGACTACCCCGACGCGACTGACGTCAGAATTCCGTAAGCACTCTCACGCTGCCCCCGTGCAGGGAGTGTGATTCGCTCGATATGCAACGGTTGTGCATCGATTGGTCGGCGGATCCGTGCAGCACCCGCGAGGGAAGGGAAGGGAAGGAACGGCATGGACGTGCGAGCGCAGGTGTCGCACATGAATCAGGACGCGCGGGAGGCTCTCGCACGACGCATCAGGTCTCGTCTCTCACACGGCGACGGGCAGGCAGCTGATCACGACGTGAGCATCGTCGGCGGAGGTGTGGCCGCTCTCACGCTGGCACTGGAGCTCCACTTGTCGCGTCCGACCACCCGAATCATGATCATCGAACCGAACGTCCACCCGGTACCCGAGATCACCCACACGGTCGGCGAGTCGACGGTCGAGGTCTCGGCGCACTACTTGCGCGACCGACTTGCGTTGGGGGACCACCTGAGCTCCGCGCAGCTCCGCAAGATGGGGCTGCGCATGTTCTTCTCGCACGACGGAAACACCGACATCGCGCAGCGGATGGAACTCGGCGGTTCGTCGTTCGTACCGCAGGTTACGTACCAGATCGACCGCGGCAGATTGGAAAACGAGCTCACCCGGCGTTGCATCGCGGCCGGAGTCGAGATCGTTCGTGGTCGAGTCCGGTCCGTCGAGCTGGCCACTGGGGACGGTCCGCACGTCATCGTTAGCCAAGCCGGGGACACCGTCACGCGGACGACGGCGCGGTGGGTGGTCGACGCATCGGGCCGAAACCGAATGCTGCCCCGGCAATTGGACCTCAAGCAGGCCAACGAACACGATTGCAGCGCAGCATGGTTCCGCGTCGCCACCGAGATCGACATCGGCCGATGGACCGACGACCCGACGTGGCAGGGCCGTCTCACCGAGGGCGACCGGGCGATGTCCACCAATCACCTCATGGGCGAGGGCTACTGGGTGTGGCTCATTCGACTGGCCTCCGGCGCCACCAGCGTCGGTATCGTCGCTGACCCCGCGTTCCACGCGTTCGATGAATTCAACACCCTGGCCAGGGCTCAGGCGTGGCTTCGTGAACACGAGCCGCAGTGCGCGGCGGTCCTGGCCGAGCACGCTGATCTGATCGTGGACTTCCGCGTCATGAAGAAGTACAGCCACGGCGCGACAAAGGCTTTCGACGGCCGCGACCGATGGTGCCTCACAGGCGATGCGGGCGTCTTTCTGGATCCGTTGTACTCGTCAGGACTGGACCTGGTCGCGATCGGCAACGGCTTGATCACCGACATGGTCACCCGACAGCTCGACGGTGAGGACATCGTCGCGCGGGCACAGATCAGCGACTCCCTATTCCGGTCGCTGAGCGATATGTGGCTCGCCGTGTATCAAGACCAGTACATCTTGATGGGTGCGCCGACCGTGATGTCGGCGAAGGTCGTCTGGGATGTCGCGTTCTACTGGGGATTCATCGGTCTTCTCTACATGAACGGCAGGTTCGTCAGCCTCGCCGACGATCCCGAGTTCGTTCCGCATCTGGAAGGGCTCATCGCGCTGAGTAATCGCGTCCAGCGATTCTTCCGAGAGTGGGCCGCAGTGGAGACAGGCACTCCCTCGGCATCCTTCGTCGACTTGTACGCGCCGCTGAACTTCATGGTGACGCTGCACGCGGCGATGACGGAGACGAACCAGGACTTCGCCGAGCAGTTCGACGCCAATTCCCGCCTGCTCCACCGGCTGGCCGGGCAGCTTGTCGAGACCGTCCTCGCGGAGAAGCACTCAATGTTCGGAGACGACGACGCTATGCGGCAACTGCAAGCCTGGCAACAGGATTCGCTGCTCCGGCAATTGCGCTCGGCCTACCGGCAGGATCAAGCGACCGACCCCATCAGCGGCGGCTGGATCGTCACCACCTCACCGACGCTTCAGCCGAGTTGACCCAGACAGCAATGCTCACCGAAGGCCCCAACCACGAGCCGTTGGCCATCGTCGGAATCGGATGCCGTCTCCCCGGCGGCGGCGACTCGGCGGAGACCCTCTGGCACCTGCTGTGCAACGAAACGGACGCCACGTCCGTCGTTCCTGAAACACGCTGGCACGCAGGACGATATCACGATCCGAACCCGTCGAAGGTCGGCAAGATCGTCACCCGCCGAGGCGGATTCCTCACTGAGATCGACCAATTCGATCCGCAGTTCTTCGGGATGTCGCCCCGGGAAGCGCACTCACTCGATCCGCAGCAGCGTCTGCTACTGCATGCCGCGTGGGAGGCGCTGGAGGATGGGGGGATACCCGCCGACGAATTGGCCGGTACCGACGTCGGCGTGTTCATCGGCGGCTTCACGCTCGATTACCAACTGCTGCAGAATCAGGGCCGCACGAGTCGCTACCGGTTCAAGCCGCATTCGGCCACCGGGATGATGATGACGATGCTGGCGAACCGGATTTCGCACGCGTTCGACTTTCGCGGACCCAGCATGACGATCGACACGGCGTGTTCCGGCTCGCTCGTCGCGGTGCACCTGGCGGCCAACAGCATCTGGAACGGCGAGTGTGAACTGGCCCTCGCCGGCGGTGTGAACATCATGATCGGTCCCAACACGGCCATCGCGGAATCGAAGAGCGGGTTCCTCAGTCCCGAAGGACGTTCCAAGGCGTTCGACGACTCCGCAGACGGCTATGCGCGCGGAGAAGGCGGTGCCATCGTCGTCATCAAGCCGCTCCAACGGGCAGTCGACGACGGCGACGAGATCTACGCGCAGATCCTCGGCACCGCGGTGTCGCAGGACGGGCACACCGACGGCATCACCGTGCCTCGCGAGGAGGCTCAAGAAGCTGCGATCACCACCGCGCTCAGACGCGCCGGTGTCGATCCGACCGAGGTCGGCTACGTCGAAGCGCACGGCACCGGGACTCCCGTCGGTGACCCCATCGAGATGCGGGCACTGGCGAGCGCCCTGACGCTGGATCGTCCGGCGAACTCGCCACTCCTCATCGGATCGATCAAGACCAACATCGGCCACTTGGAGGCCGGCGCAGGCGTTGCCGGCCTCATCAAAGCGGCGTTGATCGCCAAGCACGGGTTCATCCCGGCCAATCTGCATCTTCAGACTCCGACGCGCCACGTTTCGCTCGCGGATCTGAAGATCGACATTCCCGGGACGGGCCGCCCATTCCCCGCCTGCGAACGACGCGTGATCGGGGTGAACTCGTTTGGATTCGGGGGGACCAACGCGCATGTGGTGCTCGCCCAAGGGCCGGCTGCGGTCCGCTCCGCTGAACCGGAGCATCAACCGCAACCGTCGCCCACCGTGCTGCCGATCTCGGCGCGTAGCGAGGAGGCGCTGGTCGCGACGGCCGACCGGCTGGCCCGGCACCTCGCCGCACACCCCGACATCACGCTGTCGGACCTGGGATACACGCTCGGCCAACGACGCACGCACCTGAACCACCGTCATACCGTGATCGCCGACAGCATTGTCGATGCGCGAGAACAACTTCAAGTCCTCGCCTCGGGCGGGGTTAGCTCGACGGGTCGCGCTGCATCCACCGCGCCGAAGCTCGCCTTCGTGTGCTCCGGCATGGGTCCGCAGTGGTGGCAGATGTGCCGCGGGCTACTCGATTCCTCTCCCGCTTTCCCCGCGTTCGCCGAAAGCATCGAGCGCAGTGACCGGGAGCTGTCCCGGCACACGGACTGGTCTCTCATCGACGAACTACGGCGCGACGAGACGCGCTCCCGCATGGCGGAGACGGAGATCGCACAGCCTGCCAACTTCGCCATCCAGGTCGCGCTGGCCGAGCAGCTGGCGCAGTTCGGGATCAGACCTGATGCCGTGATCGGGCACAGCGCCGGTGAAGTGGCCGCTCACCATCTGGCGGGACTGCTCACCTTCGAGCAGGCCGTCGAGGTGATCTACCACCGCAGCCGACTCCAGCAGCGCACCAGCGGGCAAGGCCGGATGCTCGCCGTCGGCCTCGACGCCGACGCCCTTACGCAGACGATCGACGGCAAGGCGCTCGATGAGTTCGGACGCCTGGTGTCGGTGGCCGCGATCAACAGCCCGTCGGCGGTGACCATCGCAGGCGACAGCGACCTGCTCGACGACATCGCCCGGCAGTTGGATGAGGCCGGGATCTTCAACCGGTGGCTGTCCGTGAAGGTGCCCTACCACACGCACTACATGGACGCGGTGAAGGATGACCTCTTCACCGCATTTGAGAGCCTGTCGTCGAAAGCGGCTGCGCTCCCGCTGTATTCGACGGTTACCGGCGAACAGCTGGAGGGCTACCAGGCGGGTGCCGCCTACTGGTGGCAGAACACGCGCGCCACCGTCCTGTTCGAACCGGCGATACGCCGGATGATCGACGACGGATACACCCACTTCGTCGAGTTGGGGCCCCATCCCGTGCTCGCGGCGTCGATCTTGGAAACCGCTGGCAAGCAGCGGGTCTCCGTAATGGCGACCCAGCGCCGCGGTCACGATGACCGCCGCACACTGCTGAGTAGTGTCTGCGCACTGCACTGCCAGGGCTATGACGTTGCTTGGGGCGCGCTCAGTCCGCGAGATGGCGCCCGGCCCGTCAGACTCCCGTCCTACCCGTGGCAGACGAGGCGCTTCTGGAACGAGACCACCGAAGCGGTGGAGTCGCTGTTCTACAACCCGGTGCATCCGCTACTCGGGCAACCGGTCAGCGCCGTTCATCCCACCTGGGAAGCCGAACTGAGCACAGTTCTCAACACATTCCTCGCGGATCACCAGATCCAGGGAAGCGTGGTCGTGCCTGGGGCGGTGTACATCGAAATGGCGCTCGCCGCAGGCAAAGAGACCTACGGATCGAATCACAGCGTGGACAATCTCGTGCTCCACCGCGCCGTCATACTCGACGACATCTGCGACCCGATCCTCAGGACCACCCTCAACGAGGACACCGGCGCGCTGGAGTTCGCCGCCTTCACGGCAACCGCCGAAGGGGAATCCAAATGGATGGTCACGGCGACCGCGGAACTCAACACGCTTCCCACGGCCCCACGGCGTCACGACCGGCCGGACGACATCGAGACGACCACCTCCATCGGAGGCGAGGACTTCTACGCCCGCACCCAGGCCATCGGTTTCGACTACGGCGACGCGTTCCGATCCGTCCAGGGCGTGACCGCCGGAGAGGACTGGGCGGTCGCAGACATCACGATCCCAGATGCGATCGCCGATGAGCTAGCCCAGTATCGATTCCATCCGGCGCTCGTCGACGGTGCTTTTCAAACACTCTTCGCCGCACCGTTTCTCGGGCAGGAGGAAAGCGAGGATCCCTTCCTGCCGTCGAGGATTCGGCACTGCGCGATCTACGGGTCACCCGAAGACCGCATGCGAGCTCACGTGCACGTCGTGTCGGCGACCAGACAGGAGGTCGAGTGCGATATCACGGTCACCGACCCTGCCGGAAGGCTGCTCGCCGTATTCGACGGCTTCTCCGTGCAGTCGCTGAGCACCTCGGCAGGTATGTCGACCGACCGTATCGACAAGGGGCTGTACGAGATTCAATGGTGTGCAACCTCCGATGAGATGAATTCCCTTGCGCACGAATCGCGCGAGGTGAGGGCGGCGGGTTCCTGGCTGGTATTCGTCGATGCGACCGGTGTGGGCGCCGCCGTCGCGGAAGACCTCCGGGCCCGCGGCCACCGTGTCCGCACCGTCGAACACCAATCGGTCGATGAGCTCACCGAGGTCGACGGGGATTACGTGTTGAATACGCGGCGCCCCGGCCAGATGACAGACCTGATCAAACACGTCAGCGCCGACGGCGGCCTCACGGGGATCGTCGACTGCTGGCCCATCGACATGACTTCCAGCGACGCCGAGAACTATCGGCTGGGCGCGTTCACCATCCTGCGTCTCGTCAAGGCCCTTGCCGAGCACGACGCAGGCAGACCGCGGCTCTACCTCGTCACCGCCAATGCACAACAGACACCAGGAACTCAACCGCCGGCGGTCGACCAGGCCGCCATCTGGGGGCTGGGCAGAGTCATCGGTCACCAGGAGTTCTCCGAATTCTGGGGCGGCCTCATCGACATCGACGGCGAGGACGACCGAGCCCACACGGGCGAGCGCATCTGCGGGCACGTTCTCGGCGGCGGCATCGAAGATCAGATCGCGATCCGCGGCCGAACGACGTTCGTCGCGCGCCTGCGGCCATGCGCCGGCCTGACGAAGCCGTTCCCCACCAAGCTCACACCGGACGCGACCTATGTCGTCACAGGCGGAGCCGGAGCGCTCGGCCGCATCGTGGCCACCTATCTGGCCGAACGTGGAGCGCGGCACATCACGCTGTTGGGTCGAAGCGCGCTTCCCCCAAGAACGCGCTGGCCGGAGTTGACCGAGGAAGATCCCCACTTCGCGACCGTCGCCACGATTCGGGCGATCGAGCGTCTTGGTGTCCGAATCACCACCGCCAGTGTCGATGTCGCCGATGCCGATCAGGTGACGACGTGGATGAGCGAGCACATCCGAGACGGCGGTAGGCCGGTCCGCGGAATCATTCATGCGGCTGGGTCGGTCAACGACCAACTACTCGTCAACACGAGCGAATTCGACTTCGCTGCGGTGATGGCGCCCAAGGTCACCGGCACTCGCGTACTGCACGATGCCTTCGGCGACCATGACCTGGAGTTCTTCGTCATGTTCGGCTCGGCGGGGTCGACCATCGCCTCGCCGGGACAGGGGAACTATGCCGCTGCCAACGCGTTCCTCGATGCTTTCGCCCACTACCGCCGGGCGCAGGGCCTCCCGGCACTCACGATCGGATGGGGTCCGTGGTCGGTGGGAATGGTCGAGGATCTCAAGCTGGAGAGGGTCTATGCGCAGCGGGGCATCGAGCTGATCACCCCCGCGGTGGGTGCGCGGATCCTTGATCGGCTCATCAACCAGACGGTGCCCAACGTCGTGGCCATCAGTGCCGACTGGCACCGAGCGCGTCACGCCGGGCTCGGCGGACGGCTGCCGCCGGTGTTCGCAGATCTCGGTGCGGCCGACACGGCCTCTGCTGTTACCGATGCGCCCGGATCGGTGCTCGATATCCTCGCGGTCACTGCAGAAGCAGACAGACCTGCCGTGGTCGCCGAACATATCCAGGAGATCGTTGCCGCCGTCTTCGATTGCGCCGTAACAGACTTCGATCCCGATGACATGCTGGACGACATTGGGCTGGACTCCATGATGGCGATGGAGTTCCGGTTGAGGATCAACACGATGTTCTCGATCGATGTCCCGGTGCTCGAGATTCTCCGAGGCGTCAGTGTGAACTCCTTGACCCGTCGAGTGCTCGCCGACCTCCGCTCGATTCACGGTGATGTGCAGATCACGGAACTTGCACCACCCACCGTCGTCAACGACGACATGGACCAGCTGATGGACGAACTATCGGAGGCCGACCTGCGAGAGCTGTTGGCTGAACTGGAGATACCGTCCCAACCGAAAGCGGGAGGGACACACTCGTGACTTCCGCCGTGAGCGTGCGCGGTTTGGCGAAGACCTACGGACGGCTGCACGCGGTGCAGGATCTGGATCTCGACGTCGGCTACGGCGAGATCTTCGCGATCCTCGGTCCCAATGGCGCGGGCAAGTCGACGACGATAGAAATTCTGGAGGGCCATCGCAAGCGCGACGCCGGTGAGGTGCGCGTCCTGGGCGAAGACCCTGGCACTGCGGGACGGGGCTGGCGCGCCAGGATCGGCATCGTGCTGCAGGAGTCCAACGATTTCGGGATGCTGACCGTCCTGGAGACCGCCCGGATGTTCGCGAAGTGCTACGGCGCGGCCAGGGGCCCAGAGGAGCTACTCGAACTCGTGGGGCTCACTTCGACATCTGGTTCGAGGGTCAGGACGCTCTCCGGCGGACAGCGGCGCCGGCTCGACGTCGCCCTCGGCATCATCGCGAAACCCGAGCTGCTGTTCCTGGACGAACCGACCACCGGGTTCGATCCTGAAGCGAGACGGCAGTTCTGGGATCTCATCAGGCTCCTGGCCGACGACGGCACCGCCATTCTGCTGACGACTCACTACCTGGAGGAGGCCGCCGCTCTTGCGGACCGCGTCGCCGTCATCGCCAAAGGTCGAGTGGCCGCACTGGATTCGCCTGCACGGTTGACCGCACACGTGGATTCAGCGGCCACCGTGCGGTGGGTGGAAGGCCACGAGGTCCATGTCGCGGTCACCGATCGCCCCACCGAGCTGATCAGGCAGCGATCGTCGAGGGGCGCGGAACTGACGCAGCTCACCGTCACACGGCCCACCCTCGAAGACGCGTATCTGGCGCTGATCGGCGTGACGTGATGGCGATCGAATCGGCGGAGACCCGGCCCCGACACCGCGCGGATGAGGCGGAGTCAAACCTTCCGTCGACGATACGGATCGGATTGTCACGGATCATCCCCGAGCTGAAGATGTTCTACCGCCGCCCTGAGCAGCTGGCTCTCACTTTCACGATGCCTGCGGTGATCTGCCTGCTGTTGGGGGCCATCTTCTCGGCGAAGGTGCCCGGCACCGAGATCAGTACCGGCTCGGTGATCGCAGCGAGCATGCTCGCCTATGGAATTCTTTCGACCTCGTTCATCAACCTCGGCATCGGCATCGCTGCCGACCGAGAGACCGGTGCGTTGAGGCGCCTGCGCGGAACTCCTGCGACCGCGTCGTCGTATTTCATCGGGAAGATCGCGCTGGTGGCTATCGCGAGTCTTGCCGAGGCCGTCATCATCCTGCTGTTGGGCGTACTGGTTTTCCGGCTCCACCTACCCGCGGACCTGTTCGGATGGTTCACGTTCGGATGGGTGTTCATCCTGGGCATCATCAGCTGCTCACTACTGGGCATCTTCGTCAGCAACCTTGCGAGCAATGCCGTTTCGGCAGCGGTCATCACCAACGGCCCGGCTGTCGGTTTGCAGTTCATATCAGGCACTTACGTGCCGCTCATGTTGTTGCCGACGTGGATGTTGATCGTCGGATCGTTCTTTCCGGTCAAATGGATGGCCCAGGGGTTCCGGTCGGTGCTGTTGCCGCCGCAGATGGCTGCCTTCGAACCGGCTGGCAGCTGGGAACATTGGCGGATCTTCCTGGTCCTGACCGCGTGGAGCATCGTCGGTCTGCTGGCGTGCCTGCGCGTGTTCCGCTGGTCCGATAGGAACTGACAGGAACCCTCCATGCCACCCCTGCTCACGATCACCTCACACTTCTTCCTGCAGATTGCCGTCATCCTCCTGACCTACCGCCTGCTCTGGCCGTTGTTCCGCCGACTCGCCCAGGTGCAAGTGGTCGCCATCATGGTGGCCGGATTCCTTCTCGGCCCTTCGGTATTGGGGGCGATCTGGCCCGCTGCGCAGCAATGGTTGTTCCCCACGACGCTGAGCATCGGCGCCGAAACGTTCACCCATCCGAACCTCACGGTCATCTACGTCGTCGGCCAACTCGGGCTCGTGCTCTACATGTTCCTGGTGGGAGCGTCGTTCAAGCTGGACATCCTCGGTGCGCACGTCCGGCAGGCGGGTATCACCTCGGCCGCAGGCATCGGCGTCCCGCTGGTCTTCGGCGGTGTCATCGGATGGTGGATGGTGAGTATCGGCGGATACTTCACGGACGAGGTCGTGCCCTGGCAGGGCGGTCTGTTCGTCGCAGCCGCCGTGGCCATTACGGCGTTTCCGATGCTGGCGTGGATCATCTGCGACTCAGGTCTGCTCAATACGCGGTTGGGGACGATGGCGTTGTCTTGCGCCGCCGTCGACGACGCATGCGCCTGGGTCCTCCTTGCGACGGTGGTGGCGACGGCCAAGGGGAGTCTGTTCGGCGCGCTGCTGGCCGTCGGAGGCGGGCTGGCCTATCTGCTGTTCATGGTCTACGTCGGCCGCCCGCTGCTCGCGAGACTGGAGACATGGACGCCGCCCCGTGCCGACGTTGAACGCACCGGCGGGTTACCGATCTCCCATCTCACCGTTGTTCTCCTCGTCCTGCTGACCGCGAGTTGGTTCACCGATGTGGTCGGAATCTATTCCGTCTTCGGTGCTTTCGTGGCCGGCGCCGTCATGCCGCGCGGCGCGCTGCTGGATGCGATTCGCGATCGGTTCGAACCGCTGGTCGCGTACCTGCTGTTGCCCGCGTTCTTCATCTACTCAGGGCTGAACACTCAGCTCACACTGATCCTGGACCCATCCACTCTGCTGATGGCGGGTGTCGTGCTCGTCGCGTCCTTCGCCGCGAAGTTCGGTGCGATCGGACTGGCTGCGCGCTGGCAGGGTATGAGTTGGTACGAGGCCGGTTCGATGGGGGCACTCGCCAACGCGCGCGGACTGATGGAACTCATCCTGCTCAACATCGGATTCGAAGCGGGACTCATCTCGGGGAAGCTCTACACGATCCTGGCGCTCATGACGATCATCACGACGTTCGTGGCCACACCGCTCCAGCGGCTGATCGAACGTCGCCTGGCGAGATCGGGCGCGAAGTTCGGCCCCGCAGGGGAAGAACCTCACGACGAGGCGATCCGCTATTCTGCTCCTCAAATTCCGCGGTAGATAACGATTCGAAACCTGTTGTGTTGCAGCATGAGCAGCCGGTGCCGTCAATTAGCGCCCCACCATTTATGGTCACAGAGTGCGCCGGCGAACCGCTCTCAAGCTGCCGTTGTACCTGGCAGCAGCCGCGGCACTGACCAAGATCCCGCTCGCCTCCGGCGCGGCGACTCGATGGTCGGCCGACCGCGCCAATGCCTGGTACGCGAAGCAGGGCTGGCTGCTGGGCGCGAACTACGTCACGTCGAACGCCGTGAACCAGATCGAGATGTTCCAGGCGGGCACCTATGATGCGCACCGCATCGCCGGTGAGCTCAGCGTGGCCAAGCGAATCGGAATGAACACCATGCGGGTGTTCCTGCACGATCAGTTGTGGGCGGCCGACCGGGCGGGATTCAGCAGCCGGCTTTCTCAGTTCGTCACCATCGCAGCGAGCCACGGCATCAAGCCGCTCTTCGTCCTATTCGACTCGTGCTGGGATCCGTTGCCGAAGGCGGGTCGCCAACGCCCGCCGATCAAAGGAGTGCACAACTCGGGCTGGGTACAGAGCCCGGGCGCGCACCGCCTGCAGGACCCGGCCTACACCCGCGTCCTGCAGAGCTATGTCACCGGAGTGGTGGGTATGTTCGCCAACGATCCTCGCGTGCTCGGGTGGGACGTGTGGAACGAGCCGGACAACCCGGCGAAGGACTACCGCAAGGTCGAACTCGAGGGCAAGGAGGAGCTCGTCGCGGCCTTCCTTCCCCACGTCTTTCAGTGGGTGCGCGCCGTCAATCCGGTTCAACCATTGACCAGTGGTGTGTGGCAGGGTCACTGGAAGGACCCTGGAAGCCGCAGCACGATCGCCAGTCTGCAGCTCGAGCACTCCGACATCATCAGCTTCCACAGCTACGCCGAACCCGCCGAGTTCGACGCCCGCATCGACGAACTCACACCTTTGGGGCGACCGATCATCTGCACCGAGTATCTGGCCCGAAACCTCGGCAGCACCGTGGAAGGCATCCTTCCGATCGCCAAGAGACGCAACGTCGGCGCGTACAACTGGGGGTTCGTCGCCGGCCGGACGCAGACCTATCTGCCGTGGGACTCCTGGAACCAGCCCTACACCGAACTCCCGGAGACGTGGTTCAGCGACCTCATCCACCCCGATGGACGGGCCCACGACGACAACGAGATACGGGTCATCCAGAAGCTCGCTGGAGTGAGTCGACCCGCCTAGCCCTATATTGACGCAAGCGACGAAAACTCGTGCGCCCGAATATATCTCGTGACATTAAGTGCCGTTTCGCCATCCGATCGCCTCAAAAGCGCCACAATCACGTTGGGTCCCGCGTGGAGGAGCGACAGATGACATGGATGATCAGGACAATGGCGGTCGCGGCAACTGTCGCGGCGGCCGCGTTGGGCGCGATCGCGGCACCAGCCCCTAGGGCCCAGGCCGATCCGGGATGCGACGCCTTCGGCTGGCGCCATCCACTATGCGCCGGAGGCGCATGGGATCAGTCGGCGAGCAGCGAATGGGGTCCATCGGCGAGTACCGAGGCGGGCCTGGAAGCAGCCCAGGAGCCGTCGATGGTGCCGAACATCGACGGCTCGATTAGTCCGCCCGGCACACCCGGCGCGATCTAGCGCCTACTCAAGTGGCGAACTCGGAATCGGCTCAATCCGTGCGGTCTGCGCCGAGGTGATGAGGTCGCCGTCGAAGTCTGCGTGGTCCTCGGCGAAATCACAACTGCTGCGATAGATCTCGACGATCCGTGCCGGGTCACTACCCGGTGGATAACTTACGAGGGCGATCACCCGGCGGGTATCCGCACCGCCGTCGATCCAGACGCCGTGGACGGTGATCCCGTGCTTGCGCAGGCTCTGAATATGGCGTGGCCAGAAGTGCGTCGTGTATCGGCGAAGTGCGTCGTCGCTGGCCAATGTATAGGTGTGCAGCTCCATGACCGCGGTTTTCCTCATCTTGTGCTGTGGTGCCGCGTTCAACTGATTGTGCGGGCATGTACCGGGGCATACCGCTCGCCGGTGATGCGGTCTGGAGAGAACACCTCAGAAAGGTAGGCGACTTCGTCGGCACTGATCGCGACGCCGGTGGCGGCGATGTTCTCCCGAACGAACTCAGCGCGCTTGGTGCCGGGAATCGGCGCAATGTCCAGCGGCTGGGCGAGAAGCCACGCCAACGCGAGTTGTCCTGGGCGGCAGCCCTTCGCCTCCGCCATCGCTGCGAGCTCGCCGACCGGGCGGAGGTTCGCGGCAAGGTTGGCCGAAGAGAACCTGGGGTTGGTGGCGCGAAAATCACCCCGGCCGAACTCTTCGTCGGCTTTGAGGCGACCCGTCAGCGCGGACCTTCCCAGCGGACTGTAGGGAACCAAGGTGATCCCGAGTTCGCGACAGGTCGCTGCGACACCATCCTCGACTCCCCGTTCCCACAGTGAGTATTCGGATTGCAGCGCCGTGATCGGGTGCACGGCGTGCGCGCGGCGAATCTGGTCCGGGCCCACTTCGCTGAGTCCGACAGCGCGGACCTTACCCTCGTTGACCAGTTGGCTCATCGCGCCGACGGTATCTTCGATGGGCACGGTCGGGTCGAGGCGATGGTAGTAGTACACATCGATGACGTCCGTTCGCAGGCGCCTCAGACTTGCCTCGCACGCCGCGCGGACGTATTCGGGATGTCCGTCGATCGCGATCCCGGTGCGCTCACTGTTGATTTTCGCCGCGAACTTCGTGGCCAGTACGACGTCGTCGCGCCGTCCCGCAATCGCGCGGCCGATCAGTTCCTCGTTGTGGCCGAACCCGCGAATCGGCACACCCCAGGTGATGTCGGAAGCGCCGTAGACATCAGAGGTATCAAGGAAATCGACGCCGAGGTCCAGCGCGGTGCGAATAGTCGCCGTCGACGCGTCGTCGTCGGCGACGCCATAGAACTGCGACATCCCCATGCAGCCCAACCCGATTGGGTGGACCGACAGATCGGAGTGGCCCAGGGTGACTCTCGTTAGCATTGGTCTTCTCCCTCTAGCGGTTGACGGATCCGAGTGGATCCAGTTGCGCGTTGGTGGCGTCATCGGCGGCGGTGGAAACGCTGAGCGCTTCCCACTTCTCGTCTTCGGCGAGCAGATCTCGCCCTGCGGCAGTGGCGTAGCGATAGGCGTCCGGACCGACCAGTAGTCGAGCGGGCGGCTCAGCCATGTCGACGATCCTGAGCAGCAGCGCGGCAACCTTCGCAGGGTCACTGGCGCCCAGCTGCTCCGAATTGCTCATCGCGGCGGCAGCTCCCACGGTGGGCGTGTACTCGTCGCGGACGGAATCTATTCGCATGGAAGAACCCGCCCAGTCGGTGCGCATGCCGCCAGGTTCCAACACGGTGGTCTTGATGCCCAGCGGTGCGACTTCTTGAGCGAGCACGCCGGAGAATCCGGTGACGGCCCACTTGGCCGACTGGTAGGCGGCCAGGCCGGGCCGAGTCAGCCGTCCACCGACTGAGGACACTTGAACGATGTGGCCGGATCGCTGGGTGCGCATGATGGGCAGTGCCGCCCGGGTCAGGCGCACCACTCCGAGGAAATTGGTGTCGATCTGGGTTTGGAAGTCTGCGAAGTCGACGTCCTCGATCGGCGCCATGTTGGCGTAGCCGGCGTTGTTGACGAGCACGTCGAGGCGGCCGAATCGGTCGATGGCGGTCGCGATCGCGGCCTGGACGTGATTGTCATCGGTGACGTCGAGTTCAACGACGGCGAGGCGGCCGGGATGCTCCGCCGCGAGGTCGTCGAGCGCTGAGGTCGATCGAGCGCCGGCCACCACTCGGTGACCGGCGTCCAGGGCCGCCACGGCGACGGCGCGTCCGAGGCCCCGGGAGGCGCCGGAGATGAGAAATACAAGCGATTGAACGGTCATGGCAGCTCCTAACTCATTATCTACACCCGTAGACTCCATAGATATACAGACGTAGACTTGCTGAGAACTATTCCCTAATGTGAAGGCATGCCCGCAAATCCGCCGCGGCCGCGCAACGCCGCCGTCACCCGGGAGGCAATTCTGAATTCAGCCATCCGGAACTTCGCGCGCGCCGGATACGACGGCGTCGGCGTACGTGAGATCGCCGGCGACGCGGGTGTCACCGCCATGCTGGTGAACCGGTACTTCGGCTCCAAGGAGCGGTTGTTCGCCGAGGCCGTGGAGACCGCATTCGCACCGCCGGTATTCATCGCCGAAAACCCGCAGGCCGTCGCACGTGACGCTGCCGCCGCACTGGTCGCACGCTCTGCTCCCGACGCCGACGACCTGGCACCGTTTCTGATCATGTTGCGGTCAGCGGCCAATCCGCGCGCGGTTGAGATCGTCCGCGAGGCGATCGAGCGTCATGTGGGGAGGCGGCTGGCCAAACAGCTCCCCGAGCCGGGTAGACGGCTCCGCAGCGACGTCGTGCTGTCGGTGATCAGCGGAGTCCTCGTCATGCGACGGGTGGTGGGCGCTCGCGCACTCAACGGGCGCAACACCGACCAGCTCGCCGAGCTGTTGGAGGCGGTGTTCGACGCCATAATCGACACCCCGTTGAGCTGACGGCACCGCAGGAGTCGTCACAACGACCCGGTGGCGCGCGCGACGTGGCCGGCGATCCGCGAGTACACACGCTCGGTGACCGCGACGTCCCCGCTCATGATGTTGTATCCGTGATCCACGTCGGCCACCTCGTAGTATTCGACCAATGATCCTGCGCGATGGAGCTTTTGGGCATAGCTGTGGGCTTCGTCGCGCAATCGGTCATGCTCTGCGGTCACCACCACGGCAGGCGCGATGCCAACGATGCCGTCGGCGTTCGCGCCCCAGGCCGGTGACGCGAGCCGATGCTGGCGTTGCGTCCGGTCGGGGATGTAGGCGGCGTCGAACACTTCGCCCATCCACGGTTTCATCACCGCTTGCGCGCCGATGATCGACGTCTTGTCGCGTGTCGCGGTGACCAGGTCGAGCGGCGCGTAGTGCAACACCTGCAATGCGATGACGGGTGCACGGCCCTCCAGGGCCAGTCGCGCGGCCGCGGCGCTCAGGTTGCCGCCCGCGCTCTGACCGCCAACGCAAAGGCGCGAGCCGTCCCAGTCCCGCTCCTCTTCGGCGGCCCAGCAGAGTATGTCGTAGATCTGTTGGGGGGCAGCGGGAAAGCGATGACGCGGTGCCAGCACGTAGTCGGGGTTCACTACCACGACGCCTGCGTTGGCGGCCAGATAACGGCACCACGGGTCGTCTTGTTCGGGGTGGCCCACGACAAACCCGCCACCATGAACGTTGACGTACACCGGCGGGGAATCCACATGCGACGGTGGGTAGTAAACGGTCGCCGGGGCGGCGCCGTGTCGGGTGGGGATGGTGACCGCGGCGGTGTGGCCGGGAACGTCGGCGAAGCGCACAGCGTCCTTCGGGGCGGGGTTCACCGTCGCGGCGAACACTCGGGCGATGCTGTCGGCGACAACGGGAAGGGACAGGATCGACATGGTCGGTTCTCCTTCGTGAAGTTTGGTTGCTTTACATCCGCCCGACGTCGACGACGGCGGCAGCGAACCGTTCCGGAGCCTCCTGCGGCACGTTGTGCCCGATTCCGTCGAGCACGCGATGTTGGTATGGCCCGGTGTACAGCGCGCGAAACGCGTTCCCGTCCTTGGCTTTGCCGTCGAAGTCGCTGCCGATCGTGATCGTGGGGACCGTGATCGGTGGCTTGTCCGCGAGACGTCGTTCGTCGGCGTCGTAGCGTGGTTCGCCGGGTGCGAGGCTGAGCCGCCACCGATAGTTGTGAATGACGATGTCGGTGTGGTCGGGGTTGTCGAAGGACGCTGCGCTCAGGTCGTAGGTCGCGTCATCGAAGCTCCAGAGCGGGGAGGCGTTGGTCCAGATGAGCCGATTGAAGTCCTTGGCGTTGCGCCGGTATCCGAGCTCGCCCCGTGGGGTGGCGAAATAGTATTGGTACCACCAGCCGTGTTCGGCCTGCGGCGGGAGCGGTTCGAGGTTGGCGTCGAGGCTGACGAGGATGTAGCCGCTGACTGCGACGAGTCCCGTGCAGCGTTGCGGCCACAGCGCTGCAACAGCGTTGGCGGTGCGTCCGCCCCAGTCGTAGCCGCCGAGAATGGCAGCGGGGATTCCCAGCGCGTCCATGAATGTGATCGCGTCCCGGGCCAGCGCGGCCTGCTGACCGTTTCGGACTGTGTCTTTTGACCGGAACCGGGTCGTCCCGAACCCACGCAGGTAGGGCACGACCACTCGGAAGCCCTGCTCGGCGAGGATCGCGGTGACGTCGGCATAGCTGTGGATGTCGTACGGCCAGCCGTGCAGCAACACGACGGGCTGACCGTCGGGCGGCCCCGCCTCGGCGTATCCGACATTGAGGTCACCGGCGTCGATCTGTTTGACGGGTCCCAGCGTGTGCTTCGGTGTGGCAGGGGGCGCGGGATCGTCACCAGGGGACGAACAGGCCGCGAGGGTGAGCCCGCCGGCAGTGACCGCGGTCAGCCGAGCGAAATCCCGTCTACTGAAACCGTTCACAGCTCGTGCTCCGTCCCGATGATGTCGGCGGCTCGTTCGCCGATGACGACGCATGGTGCCATGGTGTTGCCGGTGGTGACCCTGGGCATGATGGACCCGTCGGCAACCCGCAGGCCCTTGACGCCGTAGACGGCGAGTTGGGCGTCGACGACTGACATGGCGTCGCGGCCCATCTTTGCGGTGCACGTCTGGTGCCAGTAACTCGAGGCGGCGTCGCGCACGAATCTCTCCAGTTCTGCGCCGCACAGGTTGCCCGGCATGACCTCGCGTTTGGTGAAGGGGCGCAGGGGAGCGGAGTTGCCGATCTCCCGGCAAAGTTGCACTGCCGCGACGGCGGCTCTGACATCGTCGGGATGGGCGAGCATGTTGGCGTGGATGTCGATGGGGTCGAGTGGATTAGCCGACCGCAACGCGAGGTGGCCGCGACTCTTGGGACGGACCACGCCGGCGAACAGGGTCCATCCGAATTCGGGCAGTCCGTAGCGCGCGATGTTCTCTGCACTCGATTTGGGCACTTCGGCCTGGCACGTCTGCAGGTCGGGAGCCTCCATGCCGGCTGCGCTGGGCGCGAAGTAGGTGGCCTCGGACGCGTTGTTGCGTGGGGTCTGAGGGTCGCGGTACTCCCATACGCAGTCGAAGCCGGGATGGTCTTGAAGATTACGTCCTACCCCTGGCAGGTGCACGCGAAGCGGGATGCCGACGCGGCGCAGTTCAGCCGAATCGCCAATTCCGGAGTGCAGCAAAACCTTCGGCGTGTGAATCGCCCCCAGCGACAGGATCACTTCAGCGCTCGCGTTGATGTGGTGTCGCCGCCCGTCGTACAACATTTCCACGCCGGTTGCCCGGGCACCGTCGATGCTTACCCGGGTGACGAGCGCCGAGGTGATGACGCTGAGGTTGGGCTGCTCCAAGACCGGCGCCACATACGAGCCGAATATGGACTGCCGGCGGCCGGCACGCGCCCGGATATCGGTGATCGCTGCACCCGCGGCGTGTTCCATCATCCGCCCATTCTGGTTCTCGAACGTAGGGATCCCGACGGTCCGAGCGGCCTCGACGGTCGCGGGTGCCAGCGGATTTGGATCTGGGGCGGGGGTGACGTAGACCGGACCGCCAGTGCCGCGGTAGCCGGGGTCCGGGTCGCCGTGGAAGTCTTCGATCCGACGGTAGATGTCGAGGACGGATTCGTAACCCCAACCCGTATCGCCGGATTCGAAGGCGAAGTAGTCCCAATCGGCTTTGTGACCGCGCGCCCACACCATCAGGTTGATGCCCGACCCGCCGCCAAGGACTTTGCCCATCGACATCGGCACGGCGCGACCGTTCACGTGGGCATCCGGGACGGCCGCGAAGCCCCAGTCCCGCTCGCTTCCGAGGTTCAATGGCCATTGGTCGGCGGCGGTGACGCTTGGCACCTGATCGGTGCCGCCGGCTTCGATAAGCAGTACCGACACGGCGGGGTTCTCGGCCAGTCGGCGGGCGACGACCGACCCGGATGTGCCCGCGCCGCACACGATGAAGTCGTAGGTCTGACGGGGCGAAGTGATGAATGGCATGGCACCCATCTGACTCCGTCCGGGTCCATCGAGTCCAACGATTAGTTTTGATCAAAGTCATCTACAAAGCAGATACAATGGCCGAGTGGAGTTCCGCCAGCTCGAGCACTTCGTCGCTGTTGCCGGCGAAATGAGTTTCACTCGCGCCGCCGAGCGCGCCCACGTAGTGCAATCGGCGTTGTCGACGTCCGTCGCCAAGTTGGAGCGCGAACTGGGCGTCTCACTGTTCGACCGATCCCGTCAGCAGATCCGACTCACGGCGGCGGGTGAGCGGTTCCGCACCCACGCTTATGAGGTACTGCGCGTCGGCCGCGCGGCCGCTGAGTCTGTCGGGGAATTTCGCGGATCACTGTCCGGCACAGTCGAATTCGGATCGCTGATCTCGTTCGGACCCTTGGATGTCCCACGCGCCCTCGGTGAGTTTCACCGCGAGCATCCCTTCGTCCGGCTCCGATTGCGTCTGAGCCAGGCAGGCGCGTCGGCATACCTTCCCGCCCTCGTGGAGGGTTCGCTGGATCTCGCGCTGGTCTCGGTGCCCGACCGGTTTCCGGCTCAACTGGATATGCGGCTGTTGTTCGAGGAGCCCATGGTCTTCGTGTGTCGTGACGACCATCCACTGGCTGTCCGGGGCGCACTCCATCCCGGCGATGTTGCCGGTGAGGACCTGGTCGGATTTCCGCCGGAGTTCGGACTGCGCCGACTGATGGAAGGCGCCTTTCATGCCGCCGGTGTCGCACCTCGAACCCAGTACGAGGTGCCCGCCGGGTTCCCAGCCATTGCCGACTTCGTAGCCAACGGTCTGGGTACTGCATTCATGCCGGCGTCGGAGGCGAGTCGCTTCAGCGGTCTACGGTCCGTCGAACTCGTAGACCGGGTGCTGTGGCAGGTGTATTTGGCCTCCCCTCCGGTCGATCGGTTGACGCCGGCTTCGGCACGCCTGGCAGACGCTCTGCTCGACGCAGCAACTGACGCCCGCGGGCGGTGAATGGACACCGATCGCCGCCGGATGCCGAACGAAGTGAGCGCTGGGCCATCCGTCGGCCTGGCGGGGCAACGGTGGTCGCAGCACCCCGGTCGGCGAAGCCTCAGCGACGAAGTCAGAGCCTGCTTGAGCTTCCTTTGGGTCGAGTAGTCAGCGGAAGCGGACGTTCATGGTCGCCATGCCGAAGATCTTCTGGCCACCGGACTTCGCGGCGACGATCACGACACCGCTGCGGGTCTGCGGATCCAGCGATTTGATCCGGCCGCTGAACTCGATATCTGCGCCCTCGGCGACCGACACGATCGCGGGGGCGGACAGCCGCACCGTGTAGCGGGTGACCGCACCGGGATCGCCCGACCATTCGGAGTGGAACCCGGCGCCCAATCCCATGGTGAGCATTCCGTGGGCGATCACATCGGGGAGCCCGGCCAGCTTGGCGAGGGTCTCGTCCCAGTGAATCGGGTTTGCGTCACCGGCCACGCCGGCATAGTTCACCAGGTCGCCGCGCGACAGCCGGGTGTGGTGCACCGGCAGCTGGTCGCCGACGTTCACGTCGTCGAAAGAGGGCGTCCCCGGTGTGCGGGTCATGCCGCCCTCGGCGATCCGTACCTCGCCCTCGGGCCGCAACGCCTTCTCGTAGGCGGATTGACCGACGTCGAGGATGTTGACGTCGTGCATCATCGCCTTCTGAACCGCGACCTTGACCCCTTCATCGATGTCCTCAGAGGTCAGTCCGACAACAGTGGTGTGCAGGGTGTGCACCCGCTCCCCGGCCGTGTCGGTGAAGGTGTTGGTGACGGTGATGAAATCTCTGCCGCCGGTCCTGCGCACCGATGCCAGTTCGACGTCGACGAGCAGTTCGTCGCCGGCGACGATCGGGCGGTGCTGCTCGAAGACTTCCTCGGTCTGCAGGTAGGTGTCGTAACCGACGACGATCTGCTCGAACATGCGGCGATTGCAGGCCATGCCAGGGGTCGACGTGAACGTCACGGGCGCGATGACGTCCGAATAACCCAATTCAGCGGCGGCGTCGACGTCCCAGTGAGCGGGGTGATAGTCCTGCACCGCGCGGGCGTATTCGCGTACCTTCTCGCGGCCGACCAGATAGGTGCCGTCCATCTGGTAGTAGTGGCCGACCCGCGCTTCGACCGTTGCCGTTTCTGCTGTTGCAGTCATCGATTGCCCAACTCTTCCGTCGGCTTGTCCTGTGCCGACCAAAGGACATTAACGTGTGGACGCCGGCATCCAGCAATCCCGGGATTGCTCCGAGCGACCGGCCTACGCTGATTGCACGCATGACTGTCGATAGACGAATCAGGGTCGACGGCGAGCTCGCAGCTACTGAGCCCGCCGAATTCTTCGAGGTCACGCTGCCGAACCTGTTCGCACAAGCGCATGATCGGCTGCGGCCGTCGCTGCGGGAGCTTGCGCCACGACCTCTGACCATCACTGTCGGCAACCGTTCCTGGTCGCTGCGCGTCGACGACGTTCGGGTCGCCGTCTCGGCGGTTTCGACCGCCGGCACAGTTCTACGGGTCGACGCCGAGCAGCTCGCGTCGCTCATCGCCGACAAAGTCACGCCGATGGGATGGTTGACCACCGGGACTCTGGATATGGGCGGTCACCTGTCTGACATCCTGAACTGGTGGCTCATCCTGCGAGCCGCACTCGACGGCACGACACCCCATCGGACCGGCGCCGTCGAATTCAAGGATCGCAACGGCGGGCAGCTCGACCTCAGCCGCTCGTTCGCTCCCGACGATCCGGCCGATGAAATGGCCTGGTTCCTTGAGCAAGCCGGCTTCCTACACATCAAAGGCCTGTACCGCGAAGACGAAATGGCCGCCATTTCGACTGAAATGGACGTCGCCGCACCGCTACTCCGATGGCGACGGACGCTCGTGGTGGGCCAGCCTCAAGGACGGATCGCGCGCGTTGGTGCGGATGCAGCGATTCGATAAGGAATCGCAGGTCGCCGCGGAGCTCGTCGCCGACGAACGTCTCACCCGGATCGCCGCGGTGACGGGGGACGGACACATCGCGAGCGGATGGGACGGGAATCGACTCGAGGCCCTCTTCAAGCCGATCGGCGTCGTTCAAGGCATCTCGGACATCCCCTGGCACAAGGACTGCTCTCTTGGACGGCACAGCTACGACTGCTGCGGGCTCACGGTGGGGATCTCGGTGACCGGCGCCGACGCCATGTCGGGTCAGCTCCGCGTTGTCGCCGGTTCGCACCGGGCCCTCGTGTGGCCGGCACCCAGCCTCCAGCCGAGCCTCGACCTGCCCGTCATCGACCTCGCGACCGAGACGGGCGATGTCACCGTGCACTGCTCGTGCACTCTGCACATGGCTGCGCCGCCCGTGACACGGGAACGGCGAGTGATGTACACCAGCTTCAGCCTGCCCACACTCGGCGGCGAGGACGCCGCCCGCAAGGAGCTGCGAAGGATGGCTGACGCGGCGCCGCTGAACACCAGCCAGTGATGGCGCCTGGTTTCGGCGGTTCCTGTCGAGCTACTCCGGAACCTTGATGTTTTTGGGCACCATGCACGCCACCGTCTTGTCGCCGTCGATCCACCTGTCGATCCGGCAGTCGAGAACCATGGAGGCGAGGTGGTAGGCGTCGTTACGGGTCATGTCGAGGTTGGTGGCCATCTCGTCAAGCGCTGCCCAGGCAGCGGTCTTCATGGCGTCGAGCACATGCGGCGCCGTCCCGGTGGACACCCACTCGGTGGCGGTGTCGCCGGTTGGGAGATTGGGTGCGGGCGGGAGGTCGGGATTCTTGGGGACCACGCAGTGGGTGCCGAGGACCTCGTTCACCACCTCGGAGATACGACAACTCCAGGTCCGGTACATGGCGCTCGTCGCGTCGGCCTCTGAGAGGCCGTGCTTGTCCATGATGAGCTTCACCGTCTCGGACTTGTTGATATCGAGCGCCCTGTCGAGGTTCTCGTCGTAGCCCACCGCAACCCAGCTCGTCGGCGTCTCGACGGTCGGCCAGTCCTGCGGCCGGTCCTTGATGAGGTCCACGGTGATGTTCAGCTCCGGATACCACGTCTCGAGTGCGTCGAGGTCGATCTCGCCGTTTCCCTGCTTGGCGTGCGAGTCGCCGGTCCAGATCAGCCCGCCCTCCACCTGCACGGGCAGGTATGTGGTGGTGCCCGCCTGCATTTCGCGTAGGTCCATGTTGCCGCCGTACGTACCCGGCTGCTCGGTACTGCACTTGCCGTCGGTGCAATAGGCGCTGGTGGTGTCGGAACGTCCGACGCCGAGGGTGCCGGGGAACGGTTCGAGCGGCAACAGGACGTTGGGGGAGAAGCGCATCTGCATCTTGTCCGTGTCCAGGTAGTAGCTCGTCGCCTGTTCGGGGAACGCTCCGGGGAAGAGGCCCTTGTCCTCGGCGGTGTTGTTCGTCGCGTAGTTGGCGATCCGGATCCGGTTTATGTGGATCGCCAGGACGTCGCCGGGTTCGGCCCCGTTGACATAGATCGGTCCGGTGACCGTGTGCGGTCCGCGGTTCTGAACCGCGCCGTTGATCTTCTCGATCTGGCCCTCGGTGATTCCGGGAGCGACCTGCCCGCCACCCGCGGGCGCTGTCTGGATCGCGACGGTGTCGCCGGGGTCGATCCGGAGCACAGGCGGGATGTTGTTGTCGAAGACACCCCACTGTGTCGTCTGCGGAGTCGCCGGGAGCATCCAGAACCGGTGCCCGTCCTTCGACAGCGGCGCGGCCTCCATATTGGCTTGATCCGGCGGACCTTGAAGGTAGGTGGCGGTGTAGTCGGGGTAGGGGCTGTCAGGATTCGTTGCGGCGCCGTCGGGGCTGGCCGCGCATGCGGAAAGCAGCGCGCACATCGTCACCGTCGCCGCGATCCTGCGGGTCTTACTCATCTCTCGCCCGTGCTCCTTGAGCCTGCGGGTTCGGGTTCATCCCGCCCATACGTCTTCGACATAGCGGTCGGAGGCCACCAGCCCGTCCAGCCAATCCGCAGCCTGGTTCTCATCGGCTCCGCTGCGCGCCCGATAGATGTCGAGGAAGGCTCGACGCACGGCGGGCGCCATCTGCGCGCCGTCGCCGCACACGTACACATACGCGTCCTTCGCGGGATCGCCGAGCAGGTCCCAGACGTCGTCGGCGTCGGCGGCGATGCGGTCTTGGACGTAGCGCACCCCGTTCTGCGACGCGCGCGAAAATGCGGGCCGCATCCGCACGATTCCGAGCCTCTCGCCCTCCTCGAAGTCCTCTCGGAAGATGTAGTCGACGACCGGGTCGCGGACGCCGAAGAAACACAGCGCCGAGGTGAACGGCTCGCCGGATTGTTTGGCAGCCAACCTGTCTCCGAGGAAACCGCAGAACGGGGCGACCCCGGTTCCCGCGCTGACCAGGATGACATTGCGGCTGGGATCGGCTCCGGCCCGAAAAGCCTGTCGGGCCTGATCGACCCGGGCCCTGATCAGCTCCCCTGGCGCGATCGCGCCGAGATGATTGGAGGCCACCCCCTTGAACAGACCGTGACCGGAGCGGGCGGGAGCGCCCAGCACGCTGACGACCAGCCCGACGACTTGCGGGGACAACCGCGATGACGAAGCGATGGAATAGTGCCGCGGCGTCATCGGCTCGAGAAGTTCAAGCAACTCTTCGTCGGTCACCTCGCACGCGGGGAACTCCAACAGGCATTCAAGGGTGCTCAGTACTGTAGGTTCGCTCGCCGCCGCGAGTTCTTCGAGGCGCGCCCGCTCCGGCACACACGGATTGGCCGCCGCCAGCCGCTTCAACTGGCTGCGCGACGCCGGCTTTCGCAGCTCCACGAAGTGCGTGAGCAACTCGCGCACGCTGACTTCGCGATCCAGAGCGATGAGCCGCCTGGAGGCGCGGCGCGGGTTGATCGACAGACGCAGATCCGGCTGGATCTCCAGAAGTTCGATCACCGTGTCGACCAGTTCGGGCGGGTTGTCGGCGAGAATGGTCAGGTGGTCGCCGGTGTGATAGTCCATTCCCTCTGGAAGGGCAATGCGCACATAGTGTTTGGCTGAGCCGAAGGCTTGGTCACTGACGAGCTCGGTGTTCTCGAGCACGGTCATCGGTGTCACCGCGAAGCGGGTGTCGATCGCCGTGGTCACCGGGCCGATGATCGGGTGCAATTCGTAGAGCGGCTCATCTGTGTCGCTGACGGGGGCGGCGTCTGGATCGCCGAAGCGCTCGGTCACGGCCGCCCAGAGCGCGGTGGAGAACTCTTCGACGGTGCCGGTGAGGTCACCCGAGGTGTCGGCCGAAGCTCGTGGGACCAGGCAGGTGCCGCCCAACTCGGCCAGCCTCTCGTCGATGCGCTTGGGGATGGCCTGATAGGTGTCGGCCCAGTTGTGGTCGCCGACTCCCAGCACCGCGAACAGCGGTGCACCTTCCAGCGCCGCGTCCCCTCCGGTGAGCCAGGCCAGAAATGCGCGGGCATCGTCGGTCGGCTGGCCGTTGTAGGACGAGGCGACGATCAGCGTGACATCGGCTGCCGGCAATCGGCCCGCTGCACTGTCAAGCGGCGCAACGGATGTCTGGCAGCCCTTGTCGGCGGCCTCCTCAGCCAGCTGTTTGGCGATCGCCCGGCACGTGCCCAGGTTGGAGCCGTGCAGCACCGCCAGCGTCGTGCCGGCCTTGACCGCTCCCACAGGGCCGGGCGGCGGTTGGGGGGAGGTGGCTCCCGCAGTCGTGACGTGGGTGCGACGATCGTCGGGACTGCGCCGGACGAGGTCCAGATGGAACCCGACCGGGCGCCGACTCGTGGCGCTATCCCATTGCAGCGCATAGTGTTGCGAGTCGATGAGCCGGTAACGGTGGAAAATTCGTGCGATCGCCAGGGTGGCCTCGTGCAGGGCGAACTGACGTCCGATGCACGAACGTGCCCCGGTGCCGAACGGTTTGAACAGACCCGCTGAGCGGAACTCGGACCGCTCGGGAGAGAATCGGTCGGGGTCGAAGAACTCGACGTTGTCGCCCCACCCCGGCTGACGGTGCAGCGATCCGGTGAGCACCGAGACAGCCTCACCCTTCTTGACTGGGTATTGCCCACCGATGACGGTGTCCGACAATGCCATTCGATCAAATTCGAGCACCGGCGGGGATAGCCGCAGCGTCTCATTGATGACCTGGCGCAGATAGCTGAACTTGCCGATGTCGTCGTACGTGGGCAGGTAGTCGTCGTCGGTTCCGAACACCTCGTCCACCTCGGCGCGTACGCGGGCCAACACCGCGGGGTGGTGCACAACGTTGTACACGGTGTTGGGCATCAGCTCGGAGGTCGTCAGTTGGCCTGCGATAAGGAACGTCATGATCTGGTTGTTGATGTTGTCCCGATCGAGCAGCGGCGCGCCGTTGGCGTCGTGGCCGAGCATGACGAACAGGAGGTCGTCCGCCGCATCGGCCGCACCGGATCGGTGTGCGACGGTCAGTTCATCGAAATAGGCGTGCAGATTGGCTAGTTCGGCATTGAACTGGGGCGTCGTCCCGTTCTGGAAAACCTCGGACAGCGCCGCGGTGAAGGTCGCGGGGATCGGGGCCAGTCCGTCGTAGTCATAGGAGTTGAATCTGGCTCCGAATCCGGCCAGTCCGACGGTGTCCATCGCGAGCTTCTGAAGGTCGGTGGACACGTCGACCGGCTGCTTGCCGGCGCTGACGTCCCAACGCTTGATGAGCTCGCAGTTGATGTCGAGCATCGCGGAGTGGTAGTTGCGCAGCCCGGCGTAGCTGAAACCGGGCAGCAGGACGTCATGCGCCTTCTGCCAGTTGGACTCGCCGTAGTAACTCGTGAAGAGTCCGTCGCCGGCCAGCGGCCGGACCCGGTCCAGCGATTTGGTGAGGTTCTTGGCGAAGCGGTCTTCGTCGCACAACTCCTCGACCAATTCGGCAGAGCAGGCATAGAGCTTGCGCTCCCCGTCATAGTCGGCATAGAACAACGGGCCGTGCAGTTCGCCGAAGAGGTCAATCGGCAATGCGTAGGGGCGGCCGACCAATAGTTCCGGGCCAGGAAGAGCGCCCTCGGCGGAGGGGACTCCGTCCAGTTCCGGGGGTGGCGACGGTCCCAGTTGCATCCAGCGGAGCGTAGTCTCTCGGGTGCTCTTGACCGGCGCAGTTGTCCGAAATTGATCTTGGCGCGCTGCCTACCTACCCCAAGGCGCTGTATCGCATTGGCTCATGCTGTCGCGCGCAATACCTCCACCCGCCTATCGGTGAGGAGAGGGCGAATCAGCCCCACCACCAGCTCCTGGTAGTGGAGAGAATTCACGTGTGAGATTTGTGCGTCCTCGTCGCGGTAATGCTCGATGAGCACGATGGTGGTGGAGTCGTCAACGTTTTGAAAGGCTTCGTAACCGAGGCATCCGGGTTCGGCCAACGCCTGGCGGCGAAGCGCCGCAACGTGTTCCAGCACCGTGTCCAGCGAGTTGGCGGTGGTCTGCCAATGCGCGACAACAACGACAGGTTCGTCGGCGGTCATCGGGTCTGCTTGAGCGCGTCGACCAGCGCCTCTCCGACCACTGCCCCCGATTGCGGGTTCTGGCCGGTGATGAGGCGACCGTCGACGACGAGGTTGGAATGCCACGGCTCGGTCGCCTCGTAGAGTGCGCCTTCTTCGCGCAGCGCCGCCTCGAGATCGAAGGGCACGTCCTTGTCCGCATATCCGTTCTCTTCCGCGTCCGAAAAGGCGGTGAGCTTGCGGCCACGCACCAGGGGCGAGCCGTCGTCGAGAGTGACACCCAGGAACGCCGACGGACCGTGGCAGACGGCGGAGACGATGAGACCGGCATCCCACGCGCGGATCACGGCGTCCTGCACCTCCGGATTGCCGGTGATATCCACCATCGGTCCGAGTCCGCCCGGGAAGAAGACCGCGTCGTAGTCGAGCACGTCGACTTCGGACAGCTTGCGGCTGCGTGACAGTCGTCGATACGCCTTGCTCTCGAGGAAGGTCGTCTGCCCGGGATCATCGGCGTCGAACCCGTCCTCGGGCGGCTTGCCGCCCAACGGCGAGGCGAATTCGACGGCAATACCGGCACGGTCAAGCGCCTCGAAGGGGTGGGCGATCTCGGGGAAAAAGAACCCCGTGGCGCGATTGTTCGGGCCGATGATCGCCGCGTTGGTGGCAACGAAAAGGACGTAGGGAACTGGCACGGCACACTCCTTGGCTTAGTCCACGGCGATGAGTTCGAGCTGAATGTTGTCCGGGTCGCGGAACACCACCGTCGAGTAGGTGATGGGTTCCGTTTCGTCGACGATGCCCGTATGGCTGACCCCGAGCGCGTCAAGCCATGCGGTCCAGACCTCGAGTGCAGCGCGGCCGGCGACGCCGAACGAGACATGATCCAAACCGGTGCAGGCCTCGTCGAACGGTTCGCCGCGATTGTGGACGTTGCGGTGCAGTCCGAAGATGAGACCGGATCGAGGCTCGGGTAGCAGCACGCTGTAACCGGTTTCCTCCCGGCCGTGGTGAGGGATCGTGATGTCCAACCGTTCGGTGCGGAACACCCGCTGGTACCACGCGATGCTCGTCTCGAGATCGGTGACCGTCAACGACACGTGATGAACTCCGCCCACCCTGGCGTCGACGGTCGCGCTCAAGGTACGTCTCCTTTCGGCCGGTACCCATTCTTCGGCCTGGGACCGGAACGCGGAGTATGTCCCCGGGTATCGAGTTGGTCTGCGCGATAGCACGGTCGATTTGCACTAGGCCAGCGAGCAAAGCGCCAGGGATTGTAATCTCGTCTGGTAACTGAGCTGGGCCGGAGCATGGTTCGCGCAGTACGCAATCGGTCGCATCGATCGGAGAGTGACGGACTTGGGTGTGCCCAGTGGACACGTCGACATCCGTGGCAACGATGGGACTGTTCCGGATGTTTCCCTGCGTCTGCAGATCCTCGGTCCGCTGCGGGTTTGGCGCGACGGTGTCGAGTTGGACGCCGGGCCGCCGCAGCAGGCGTGCGTGCTCGCTCTGCTCCTCGCCCGGGCAGGGCGACCGACGAGCACCTCCGAGCTGATCGAACTCATCTGGGGCCATGAGGCTCCAGCGAGCGCCGTCAACGTCCTCCACAAGTACATCGGCACGCTCCGGCGCGTGCTCGAACCCGCACTGCCGGCGCGGGCAACGGGGTCATATCTGCTCCGTCGGGGCAACGGATATCTGTTCACGCCCCGACCCGGCGTACTGGACCTGGTCAGCTTCCGCGAATCCGTCGTCGCCGCGGAAGCCGCGCTGTCACACCACCGCCGAATCACGGCGCTCGACGATTACGCCGCGGCTTTGCAACTCTGGACCACCCCGGCGGCAGACGGCCTGGCGCAGGGACCTGCGGCGGTCGCCGACTTCTCCGGGCTGAACAACGAGTTCTTCGATACCTGCACGGCGGCAACTGAACTCGCGGTCGCACTGGGCCGGCCGGAGCGAGTGTTGGCACCTCTGCAGTTGGCCGCCCGGATGGCACCTCTGCACGAACCACTGCACGCGAGCCTCGTCACCGCGCTGGGTGCCGCCGGGCGGCAGGTTGAGGCGATCTCGGTCTTTCGTACGGTGCGCGCCCGTCTCGCCGACGAGCTCGGGCTCGACCCGGGTCAAGCCCTTGACGACGCTCACCACCGAGTGCTCACTCCCGCCCCGGATGCCGCAGCCGGGGTGGCGGTTGGCGAAGGACCGGTTGGCCGAGCCGACGAACTCGCCGTGCTCCGACAGGGCATGGATCCGGCGTTCCTCAGTGGGTCGGGACTTGTGATCGTGGAGGGCGAGCCGGGCGTCGGCAAAACGCGCCTGCTGGAAGAGGTTGCGGCCGAAGCAGATCAGCGCGGCGCACGTGTCGTATGGGGGCATTGCATACAGGGAGACGGAACGCCGTCGATGTGGCCTTGGGTGGAGGCGATCCGCACGGTGATGGACGCCCTGCCGGCAGCAGTCAAGGAGAAGTGGCTCGCAAGCGATCTCGGCCGCCTCGTCGAACCGCGCGACGGCGTCCTGGGCGGATCGGTGTTCCCAGACAGCGGTGGCCAATTCCGCTTGTTCGAGCACGTTGTTGGTGTCGTCGGCGAAGTCACGTCGCAAGCTCCGCTCGTCCTGGTGATCGACGACCTGCACTGGGCGGACGTGGCCTCACTGCAGCTGTTCACCCACCTGGCGGCGCGGTTGCCCGCGGGCACCGTGCTCGTCGGGGCACTGCGCGACCGGGCGCCGACGCCCGGCACGGAGTTGGCCCGCATGTTGGCGGGCGCGAGTCGGGTACCTGGACACCGCCGTATCCGGGTCGGCCCGCTCGACCTCAGCGAGGTGTCCGAACTCGTCCGCCGCGAGACTGGCCGCGATCCCGGAGCTGACGCGACCCGAAGCATCTACGCCCGCACGGGTGGTAATCCGTTCTTCGTCCGGGAGCTGTCCAGGATCTCCGCGAATGGCGGAGCACGGCATGCCGACGTTCCGGCGACGGTGCGAGACATCGTTCGGGACCGGCTGGCCGACGTCGACGACGAGGTCAAGCATCTGCTGGAGGCCGCGGCGCTCACCGGCCGCGAAGTCGCCGTGGGTCTGCTCGCCCGAGTCGCCGGCCTCGACGTGCAGACATGTCTGGATCGACTCGAGCCGCTCGAAGGCCTCGGTCTGGTCGCGCCGATGCAGGACCCCCACGCGTTCCGATTCGCACACGACCTGGTCCGCGAGTCGGTCGTCGCGACCACGCCGCCGGGTCGCGCCACCCAATTGCACGTGCGCATCGCCGACGCACTCGAGCGCACCGAGGCGGTCGACGAATCCGTCACCGAACGCCTTGCGTATCACCTGTGGTCGGCCGGCCCGCTCGCCGACCCGGCCAGGACGGCGGGCGCACTGATTCGTGCGGGCAGCGTCGCCGCGACGAAATCCGCCCTCGACGCGGCTGAACGACACCTCCGTTCGGCCGTTCAGATCTCGCGGGACACCGGTCTGGCGGCGCTCGAATTCTCTGCTCTGACACAGCTGACCGCGGTAGTGGGAATGCGGTCCATGTACGGCACCGCGGCCCTGGACTTGCTCGAGCGCGCCGAGCACCTCGCCCGCAGCCTCGGCCGAGAGTTGGAGGCCACCGGGTTTCTCTTCTCGCGCTGGACCGCTCATCACCAGGCCGTTGAATTCGACCGAAGCGGTTCGCTCGCCCGCCGCTTGCTCGAGCAGGGCTATGAGTCGTCTGATCCGATGCTGCGCACCTACGGGATACAAGCCTGGGGAATTCACCAGTACCACATGGGCAGCGTCGGAGAGTCCCTCCGGTACGTGAGCCAATCGAGGGAGATCTTGCTCGCGGGTCTCGCGCAGCGCGAACAAGATCCGGTCCGGGGCGACCTGCAGTCACTCATGATCGGAATGCTTGCGGAGATTTCTGCCGTCCACGGAGACGTCGACGCGGCGCGGGCACTGCTCGACACGCTCGAAAACGCCGCCGACAGCCCTTACCGAATCACGGTGTGGGCCACCATGGTGTGCAGAGTGGCCTCGCTGGTCGGCGACCCCAAGTGGGCGCTGCGTGCGGCCGAGCGGGGGATCGCGGTGGACCCGGGCTTCTCTTTCGTCTTCCTCGGGACGTACCAGCGGCTGGCACGATGCTGGGCGTTGGCCGTAACCGGCGAAGACCAGGGCGCAAGCATTCCCGAGGCCAAGCGGATCATCGCCGCCAACCTGCTCGATCCGCCCCGGTCGTGTGTCGCCACCTGGTATGGCCTGCTCGGGGAAATGCAACTGGCTGCCGGATCCACCGACGACGCCACCGCAGCCCTCAACCGCGCCGACTTCTACCTGAACGCGTACGGGCAGCGCTACCCCGAGGGCCTCATCGGGCTGCTGCGCGCGCGGCTTCTGCACGCACGCGGAGAGCCGGTCGCTGCCGTGCGATCGGTCGCCGAAGCTGCCCGCGCGCTGTCGATCGAGCGCGGCGCGCGGCTGTTCGCCGCGCGGGTTGACGAATTCCTGGCCGCCCTCGACTGAGTCCACAAAGCGTCCACTTATCGTCAACACGACCCGGATACGTTCGCGGTTGTGGCGGCCGACATCGTCTTGATCCACGGGCTGTGGGTCTCGCACACATCCTGGCAACCGTGGGTGGAGTACTTCGCAGGCAACGGGTATCGCGCGATCGCACCTCGGTGGCCCGGCGAAGCCGACACCGTCGAGGCGACCCGAGACAACCCAGGCGCGCAGGCGGGCTTCGGGCTCGACCAGGTGACCGAGCATTTCGCGGCGGTCATCGAGCAGTTTCCCAATCCGCCGATAGCTATCGGCCACTCCTTCGGCGGGCTGATCGCGCAGAAGCTCCTCGGCCAGAACAAGGTGGCCGCCGCGGTCGCGATCGACCCCGCACCCATGCAGGGCGTCAAACCGTTGCCCTTCGCACAGTTGCGGTCCGCATTCCCGGTTCTGGGCAACCCCCTGAACTGGAGTCGCGCAAAAGGATTGACACGGAAGCAGTTTCGGTATGGCTTCGGCAACACCCTGACCGAATCGGAATCCGATTCTCTGTGGGAAAAGTGGGCGATCCCCTCACCGGGCAAGCCGCTCTTCGAAGTGGGGACGGCGAATTTCATCCCGAGTTCGCCCGCCAAGGTCGACACCTCCAACACATCGCGTGGACCGCTACTGATCACGGCGGGCACGGCCGATCACACCGTGCCGCTCGTCAGCGTCAGGGCAGCCTTCAAGCGGTACTCGAAGTCTTCGGCCGTCACGGACTTTCATGAGTTCGACGGCCACGGCCATTCCCTGACCGTAGATCATCGCTGGCCCGAGGTCGCCGATGTCGCACGCTCCTGGCTTGCCGACAACGGCTTCGCCGGTACGAACCCGTGACGTGATAGGCATGTCGGCCTCCACGCAGCTCCGTGCGGAGCTGAGCAAGCGCGCATGCGCGCACGGCGCCAACAGCGGCGCATGGCCGGGTTTGACCATCTACCGGTTCACGCGGCCCACCCTGCCGCGGTGGGACGAGATCGAATCGCTGTCCCTCGGACTCATCGCCCAAGGGGGTGGAGCGCAGACGGCCGTCGCTGGAGAGCGTCTGCACGGCCAGACCCACTTCGTGGTGATCGGCCGCGGCAGTGACTTCGACTGCCAGATCCTCGAGGCGTCGCCGACCCAGCCGGCATTGTGTCTCGTGGTGCAGATCTCTCCGGAGTTGGTCCGCTCGGTTTCGGAGAGCATGCAAGGCGCAGGTGTGGCACTTGGGCGGCCCCACGACGCCGGAAACGAGTGCGCGGTGGTCACCCCTGACGTGGAGTTGGTGCACACCGTCATGCGATTCGTCGGATCACTCTCGCCTGCATGTGACCGTCGCGTCCTGGCGCCGCTACGCCTGCAGGAGTTGGTCTATCGCGTGTTGCAGAGCGACCTCCGGGAACAGTTGCTGGCATTGGCCGCCTATCAAGCGATGGCCAACCCTGTCGCCGCCGCGCTGGATTACATCCCTGGGCACCTGGCCGAGCCGCTGACGGTCGAAATCCTCGCAGCGCAGGTGTGTTTGAGCCCATCGGCATTCTCCCGGGCATTTCGCGACGTGACCGGGCGCTCGCCGTATCAGTATGTGAAAGCGGCCCGTTTGGATCGCGCACGTCGACTGCTCGACGACGGACGACGCGGCGTCGCGGACGTGTCGCGTGCGGTCGGTTACACGAGCGTCTCGCACTTCATCAAGGGCTTCCGCAATCGGTTCGGCGTCACCCCCGGTGATTACGCAGACGCGCACATGCTCCGGTGCAGGGTTGCCAGCTGACCGCACCCGCCCTCAGCGCGGCAGTGCCGAGTCGAAGAACTCGACCTCCAGGCGCATCGCGCGTTGGTAGGCCTGCCCGACGGCCGGGCTGTCGTCGGCATGCTGGTCGAGGAGCCCTTCGAGCTGCGATGCCAGACCGTCGAAGCCGGGATCGGCGTACGTCTGCACCCATTCCGCGTACGGTCCGGCCGCGTCTGCGTCCAACGATGCCCCGAGCCAGGCGTAGAGGCGCATGCACGGAGTCATCGCCGCGAGCGTGACGCCAAGTCCGCACGTTGCCGCAGTGGCGAGAAGGAAGTCGGTGTAGGCCAGCGTCGCAGGCGAGGGTTCGACGCCGGCCATATCGATGCCCCAGCGCGCGGCATAGGAGTTGTGCAGACGCAACTCGTCGGCGACTCCGGCGATCAGGCCGGCCAACGCGATGAGCGTTGGCGTGTCGGAGCTACGAGACAGGGCCAAAGCGTAGGCGCGCGCGAAGGATTCGAGGAAGAACGCATCTTGGGCGACATAGCCCGCGAAAATCTCACGGTCCAGTGAGCCGTCACCGAGCCGGCGGATGAACGGATGCGCCAACGCGTCGGCGGCGGAATCGGAATTGGCGGACCACAGTCGACGGGAGAGGCTCACGTCAGCGCCATATCCCAGAACGCCACCTCATGCGTGAGCACCTCGGCGACCACGTCGTCGTGGCCTTCGGGGGTGGCCAATTCGCCGAGCGCGTCGACGTAAGCCGCGAAACCCGGCGCGGTCCAGTGCTCCACGAACTCGCGCAGTGGCGACGAGTCCGAGGCGGCCGAGGACCATGCGAGTAGGTACACCTTTTCGATGACCCAGAGACCGGTCAGTGCCCCGTCGACGGGCATGGCGTCCAGGCGCAGCAGCAGCTCGCGGTAGGCGAGCGTCGCAGGCAGCGCCTGCTGCTCCAGTTCGACGTCTCGGCGGGTGGCCTGCACCTCGAACCAGTCCAGCTCGTCGACCAGTGCGACACTTCCCCCGGCGAGCACTCCCTGAGCCGGGCGAGGTGCGCGCGCGAGCAGTCGCGCCTGAAAGGTGAGCAGATCGGCGACAAAAAGCGCGTCCTGAGCCAACCACCGGTTGAAGTCCGTGTCGGCGATGGTGCAGTCCCGCACCGCGTCGAGAAACGGATGCCGGGTCGCGGCGGTCCACAAGGCATCGAGCACGCCCGAAAGACTAGTCCCACGTCGAGAAGTCGTTACTCGCAGGCAACAACTCTGAAATCGGATCTGGGAATGCCCAGTGGATGAACAGTGAACAAGCCGCCGAGATGATCACACGGGGTATCGGACGTCGCCGATTCGTGCAAGCGGTGGCCGCATTGGGCGCAGGAGCAGGCGTCGTCGGTACGGCATCGTGTACCTCCTCCACGGGCGACGGCAGCGGGGCGATGGCCAGCGTCGCCGAGATTCTCCAGCCGGGCGGCGGCCCCATGCCCGGTGACCACTACCTCAGCTCGCACCCTGACCAGGTGTTGTGGGGCTACGTTCCCACCGTGCACGCGCAGTCGGTGCTGCAGATGAGATCCGGGCAGACCGTCACCATCGACACCGTGTCACACGAGGGAATCCTCGAAGATCAGGGCCGAAATCCGATCGAGTACTTCGGCGGCCACGACGTCGCCGAAGGTGATGTGTTGAAAGATGCGGTCGATATCGCCGCGGGATACCGACGCACTCCGCGCGACTTCGACACCGACGGTCCCCACGTCGTCACCGGCCCGATCTTCGTCGAAGGCGCGCAGCCGGGCGATGTCCTCAAGGTCGAGACACTTGAGGCCACTCCCCGGGTCCCGTACGGCGTGGTCTCCAGCAGGCACGGTAAAGGGGCGCTGGCACTTTCCGCGAAGGGCGAAGCCCCGGCCGGTATCGGGATGGACGAGGTGATGCCGCCGGTGGCGACGGACGGGCGCAAATCCAAGGATCCGACCAAGTACGGAAACGTATCCACGTTCACCGTCGTCGAAGACGGCAAAGGCGTGATGCCGTTCGGCAATGCGGCGGTGCGGTTTCCGTTGCGGCCCTTCATGGGGATGATGGGAGTCGCCTACGTTGATGCGCCCGGCCTGACGTCCCCGAATGCCAACTCCGTTCCTCCGACGCTCGGCGGCGGAAACATCGACATCAGCCTGCTGGCACCGGGGTCGACGTTCTACCTGCCGGTCTTTGCAGACGGCGCGCTCTTCTACGTCGGTGACCCACACATGGCGATGGGGGACGGTGAAGTCGCGCTGACGGCGATGGAGGGATCGTTGCGGGGTACGTTCCGTCTCACAGTGTGCAAGAAGGGTACCGCTGATGCGCCGTCGGTCGCCTACACGTATCCCTTTGCCGAGAACAAGGATTCGTGGATCCCGATCGGATTGTCCGACCCCGACGGTGCGGCCAACGCGCAGGGCAACGACCTCGATGTCGCGATGCGTCGTGCAGTGATCAATGCCTTGAACTTCCTCGAGGACGATCGAGGTATGGATCGGCCGACGGCGTACGCGTACCTCTCTGCGGCGGCGAACTTCGCTGTCAGTCAGGTGGTCGACAAGACGGTCGGGGTGCATGCCCAGATCCCGAAATCGCACTTCGAATAGTTAGCCGCCGGCCGCCGTCCACGCGTAGGGCAGGAACTTCCCGTCGAAGGTCACCACCACCCGGTCTCCGTCAGGATGGGCCTTGCGCTCGACATCGAGGCTGAAGTTGATGGCGCTCATGATCCCGTCGCCGAACTGTTCGTGGATGAGCTCCTTGATGGCGCCGCCGTAGACCTGAAGTGCCTCGTAGAAACGGTAGATCGTCGGATCGGTGGGTACCGCGCCGGGTAGTCCACCGCGCATCGGTACCGCCGCCAACACCGCCACCGCCGACTCGTCGAGGCCGAGCATGTCAACGAGTACCTTGCCGGACTCGGCCGGAAGCGGGTGTTGGCCTTGCAGCGCCGCGACTGTCCACACCACCGGCTTGTCGATGGCGTCGGCAAGCTGCTGCCAAGTGAGTCCCTTGGCTAGACGAGCGGCGCTGATTTGCGCCGTGACCTCAGCCCGGCTCATGCGTTCGCCTCGGCGGGCAGCTTGAAGTCGGCGGGATCGGTCGGACGATTCCACTCGATACCGGTGCGGGCGTGCGTTGCGTAGAGCGTGAGCCCGACGAACGCGAGTCCGCCGACGAGATTGCCCACCACAGTGGGGATCTCATTCCAGATGAAATAGTCCGCGATCGAGAAGTCGCCGCCGAGCATGAGCCCGGACGGGAAGAGGAACATGTTCACCACCGAGTGTTCGAAGCCCATGTAGAAGAACAGCATGATGGGCATCCACATGGTGATTACCTTGCCCGTCACCGAAGTCGACATCATTGCTGCGACGACACCGGTCGAGACCATCCAGTTGCAGAGCACGCCGCGGATGAAAAGGGTCAGCATCCCGGCGGCACCGTGGTCGGCGTATCCGACCGTGCGGCTGGTTCCGATCTCCCCGAGCTTCTGGCCGACCTCGTTCGGATCCACGGTGAATGCGTAGGTCACGGTGATGGCGATCATCAGCGCCACGGTCAGCGCGCCGAGAAAATTACCGACGAAGACCAGGCCCCAGTTGCGCAACATCGACCGGACCGTGACGCCACGCCGTTTGTCGAGTAACGCCAGCGGAACCAGCGTGAATACTCCGGTGAGCAAGTCGAAGCCCATCAAATACAGCAGACAGAAGCCGACCGGAAACAGCACCGCTCCGACAAGGGCGTTGCCCGTCTGCACGGTGATCGTGACCGCGAACGCAGCGGCCAACGCGAGGATGGCGCCGGCCATGTAGGCACGGATCACGGTGTCTCGGGTGGACATGAACACCTTGTTTTCACCGGCGTCGATCATCTTCGTTACGAACTGCGGGGGTTCCACGTAGGACATGGTGTCGCTTCTTCCGTCGTCGACGTGCGATCAGCGCCAGGGCGTCGATGGCCGGGCGGCATTTAGGTATCTGCGCGAGCCTGCCCGACGGCCGTGTCATCGATGTGAAGCGGCGAACAGGACCATGTCACGTTCTCTTCACTACCCGGCGGGGCCGGCTGTGAGGCCGAGCGCGTTCTGAGTTGTTCGGCGCGGCGAGCCCTCGAATCCGCAGGTAACGTCGGCGTTGATGACAGACACCCCGGCCGACGTAGTCGAATCGATCGACCCGCCACGGCGGTCCCGCCATCTGCGGCGCCTGGCGGTGGTGGTGGCCATCGTGCTGCTGCTGTTCGGGGTGCCGTGGTGGACGCTGCTGGCGTCCGGTGCGGCCTGGCCGACGCCGGTGTTCGTGGCGGGCACACTCATCTTCGTCTCAGCGGCTATCGCCCTGCCGTCGCTGATGGTGCTGGGACACGGCCGCAGGCATCTCGACGGGGCCGCCGCGGCCGGCGACGCGCTACTGGGCGCGGCGTGGGTGCTGTTCGTCTGGTCGGTGTTGGGCCAGGTCGCACGCCTGGTCCTGCTCGCCGCGGGTGTCCAGGATCCGGCGCGGTCACGGTGGGTCGCGGCCGGTGTCCTCGTCGTCGCGGTGGTCCTCCTCGGGTGGGGTTACGTCGAGGCGATGCGAGTTCCGCGCGTTCGGGAAATCGAGGTGACCATCGACCGGCTCGGCCGCGGTCTGGATGGCCTGCGCGTCGCCCTCATCACCGACACTCATTACGGTCCGATCGACCGGGCGCGGTGGTCGGCAGCCGTCGTCGGGCGGGTCAACGGCCTCGGCGCCGACGTCGTCTGTCACCTCGGCGACATCGCCGACGGAACGGTCGAGGTACGCGAGAAGCAGGCGAGCCCGTTGGCGTCGGCCCGGGCCGCCGCGGCGCGTGTCTATGTCACCGGCAACCACGAGTACTTCAGCGAGGCGCAGGGGTGGCTCGATTACATGGAGAGCATCGGCTGGGCTGCGTTGCACAATCGCCATGTCGTCGTCGAACGCGGTGGTGACCGGCTCATCGTCGCCGGGGTGGACGATGCCACCGCCAAGGCGTCCGGCGTCCACGGACATGGCGCAAATCTCGATGCCGCGCTCAGAGGTGCCGACCGCGCGCTGCCGGTGTTCCTCCTGGCGCACCAACCAAAGCAGATTCCGCACGCCGTACGGGCGGGCGTCGATCTCCAGGTTTCCGGACACACCCATGGCGGCCAGATCTGGCCGTTCAATTTCCTTGTCCGACTGGATCAACCGGTGGTGCAGGGACTGAGTCGACACGGTGAGCGGACTCAGCTGTACACCAGCCGCGGCACAGGGTTCTGGGGGCCGCCGTTCCGCGTGTTCGCTCCCAGCGAGATCACCCTGCTGACCCTGCGCTGCGTGCCGAATAGCACTGGTGGGCAACGAATGTGAACGGTAGGCGGAACCGTCGTCGCGGCGTCCGCTGATATCGGCGGCCCGGGCGAACGCACTCCCAGATGGGCACGGTTCGCCCAGCCACACCCCACGGGTTTGAACCGCCACTTTGTCGGATATGGAACAGGCATGGTCGCGCTTATGACCCCGACGCATCGCGGGCACATCGATTCCTGATCAGTGATAGATCCTGCACGTACTCCGAACACAGACCGACGCCGGCGCGGACTGAGAATTCCGCTGGTCGGGCGTCGTGATCCCGCTCCATCCGCCGGACAGCGAACCAGGCAGTCCGGCGGCGCCGACGATCTGCACACCCGCAAGGTTCTCGATCTGACTGTTCGGCTCGCCGAGGTGATGCTGTCATCCGGCTCGGGCACCGCGGATGTCGTCGTGACGGCTCAAGACGTGGCCGCGGCCTATCAGCTTCATGACTGTGTCGTCGATGTGTTCGTCACCACCATCTTCGCCTCAGCGCTGTCCACGGAGGCCAGCCCGCCCGTCACCATCGTGCGGTCGGCCCACACCCGGTCCACCGACTACTCGAGGCTGGCGGAACTTGATCGGCTGGTCCGGCGGATCACCTCCGGCGGTGTGTCGGTCGAGTCGGCCCACGAGGCGATGGACGAGTTGACCGCGCGCCCGCACCCGTACCCGCGCTGGGTGGCGACCGTGGGATGGGCGGGCTTCGCCCTCGGCATCGCGATGCTCTTCGGCGGCACGTGGTTGACCTGCCTTTTGGCTGCCGTCACGTCAGCGGTCATCGATCGGGTGGGTCGGCTGCTGAACCGCTTCGGAACACCGATGTTCTTCCTGCAGGCGGCCGGAGCGTTCATCGCCACCCTTGTCGCGGTGGCGGCCTACCGGTTCGCCGATCAAGGGCCGACCACATTGGTGGCCACCGGGATCGTGATGCTGCTCGCCGGTCTGACCCTGGTCGGCTCGGTACAAGACGCGCTCACCGGATACATGCTGACCGCCGTCGCTCGGCTCGGTGACGTCCTGTTCATGACGGCGGGCATCGTTGTCGGCATTCTTGCCGGACTTCAGGTCGCTGCCCTTGCCGACATCACGATCAGGCTTCAAGTCGATGCGACGCAGACCTTCTTCATTCCGAGTGGGCCGGGCCCGATTGCGCTGGCCGTGTCGGGTGCGGCGTTGGCGGGTGCATGCCTGACCATCGTCAGCTATGCACGTCTGCGCGCCGTGGCTACCGCCGGGGTCGTGGCCGGCCTAGCCGAGTTGGTACTGATCGGGCTGGCGAACGGAGGATTGGGCCAGGTGGTGGCCACCGGGACCGCCGCGGTCGGGGTCGGCTTGCTGGCGACGTTGTCGTCGATCCGGCGGCAGGCGCCGGCTCTGGTGACGGCCACCGCCGGAATCACGCCGATGCTGCCGGGCCTTGCCGTGTTCAGGGCGGTGTTCTATTTCGTCGTCGACAAGGACTACGGCCAGGGGATCGCTCAAGCGGCGGCCGCTGCGGCGACGGCGCTGGCGATCGGCGCCGGCGTGGTGATGGGTGAACTGCTCGGTTCGCCGCTGCGCTACCGGGCGGGGCGGTTGGGCAATCTGTTGCGCGTGCGAGGGGCACCCGGTTTGCGCCGTGCGGTGGGCCGGGCGGTGCGACTCCGACCGACCGTGCCCCAGACGCGGGCCGCCGCGGCCGCCGAACGAGCATTGAGTGTCGCACTGGAACCGACACCCGCCGACGATGTGGGCGAGACGCGTGAACGGCGGGAGCCCGACGGCGACGAACAGTAGCGCCCCGCCACTGTGCCGTACTAGTGGCCCCGCCACTGTGCCGTACTAGTGGCCCCGCCACTGTGGCCTGCGCTTCTCCCGCCACGCCTGGATCCCCTCGGCGACATCATCAGTGGCTGCGGCGACTTTGCGCATCGTCTCACCGAACCGGACGGACTCGATCCACCCCATGTTCGCGGTGCGCCACGCGACCTCTTTGGTGGCGCGCTGTGCCAGGGGCGCGGCCTTCGTCAGGGTCTGCGCCCATGCGCGGGCCTGCGCCTGCAGATCGTCGGGTTCGACCAGCTTCCACACCAGGCCAACCTCTTTGGCGCGTTCGGCCGTCATCGGTGCACCGGTCAGCAGCAGTTCCATGGCGTCGGCCCAGCGCAGCCGCTCGGGCAGGCGAATCGCTCCGACGATGGTGGGCATGCCAAGCGTCACCTCGGGGAACGAGAACGTGGCCGTAGTAGAGGCAAAGACGAAGTCGCAGAACAGAACTCCCGTCACACCGTAGCCGACGCACGGGCCGTTGACGGCGGCGATCGTCGGCTTGAACAGTTCCATCCCGCTCTCGAACGAATTGATTGTCGGCTTCTCCCAGAACGTGCCGCCGAAGGTGCCCACCGACCCCTCGCCGTCCTTGAGGTCGCCTCCGGCGCAGAACACGCTGCCGTTGGCAGTCAGAATTCCCACCCACGCGTCTTCGTCGTCGCGGAACCGCTCCCACGCCGCGTTCAGCTCTTGCCGGAGAGCGCCGTTGATGGCGTTGCGCGCCTCGGGCCGATTGAGCGTGATCGTGGCGATGTGATCGTCCAACTCGTAGGTGACGAGGCTCATGGCGCCACGATGCCATGTCCAAGCGCTGGGGAGGGTGACCGAAGCGGCCGGGCGAGACATACCGTCGGACGATGAACTTCGAGGAGTACCGGACGTACGACGCCACCGGGCTGGCGAAACTGGTCGCCGACAAGGAGGTGTCCGCGGCCGAGCTGCTGACCCTCGCGCGGGAGCGCGCCGCCGTGGTGAACCCGCGGATCAACGCGATCGTGCGCGACGTCCCCGCGGCACCTACGGCCGATCTCGGCGGCCCGTTCGCCGGCGTCCCGTTCCTGATCAAGGACTTGTCGCAGGACTATGCCGGTCTGCCGACATCGAATGGCTCACGTGCGCTGATGTCGGTGCCCGCTGCCGCGCACGCCACCGTCGTCCAGCGCTGGATCGACGCGGGGCTGGTCATCTTCGGCAAGACCAACACCCCGGAGTTCGGGGCGAAGGGGATCACCGAGCCCGTCGCGTGGGGTCCGACCCGCAATCCGTGGGATCTCCAGCGCTCGCCGGGTGGCTCGTCGGGCGGATCGGCCGCCGCGGTCGCGGCGGGGATCGTGCCGTGTGCCGGTGCGAGCGACGGTGGCGGGTCGATCCGCATCCCGGCCGCCAGCTGTGGGCTGGTCGGTTTGAAACCCGGCCGTGGGCTGACGCCCTCGGGGCCGGCGACGGGCGAGTCCATGCATGGCGCGGCCGTGCAGGGCGTTGTCTCGCGCACGGTGCGCGATACCGCCGCGATGCTCGACGTCATCGGCGGCGGCGAACCGTCCGGACCCTTCGTGCCCGGCATGCCGGACGCACCGTTCGCGTCGTCCGTCGGAGCAGACCCGGGCACGCTGCGAATCGGCGTGCGAGTGCCGACGGCGATCAATCCCTCGCCGCATCCCGAGGCGTACGCGGCCGTCGAAGCGACCGTCAAGGCGTTGACCGAGCTGGGCCACCACGTCGACGAGCTGCCGCAGGCGCCCTTCGACGATGCCGCGCTGGCGCGGGAGTTCCTGCTCGGGTGGTTCGTCTACACGGCGTGGGAACTCGCCGAGGCCAAGCGCGTCAGCGGCGCCGGCGACGAGTCCTTCGAGCGCGACACCCTGATCATGGCGGCACTCGGTCGCGCGACCCGCAGCGTGGACTATGTCGATGCGGTCCAGAAGCGTCACGAGCACACCCGCCGCTTGACCACGTTCTTCGAGTCCTATGACCTGCTGATGACCCCCTCACTGGCCACTCCGCCCCCGAAGATCGGCGAATTCGATCTACCCGTCGCGTTGCAGCACGGCGCAGACCTGTTGATCAAGACGCGCACGTCCCGGATCTTGCGCTTCACGAAGATCGTCGACGACATGGTGGACAAGAACCTCGGCTGGGTGCCGTACACGCAGCTGGCAAATATCACTGGGCGGCCCGCGATTACGCTGCCGACGCACTGGACCGCGTCGGGTATTCCGTTGGGCGTGCAATTCGTCGCCCCACTGGCGGGCGAGTCGCTGCTCATCCGGTTGGCGGCCCAGCTCGAGCGGGCATTGCCGTGGGCGGATCGCGTCGCACCCGTCTAGTGGTGCGCACCACTGTGGGTTTGACCTGAACCGCAGGTGGAAATGCAAATTCCATGCATCCGCTTCCGATTCTCCTGGTCAGCGCCTTAGCTCTGACCTCGTGTGCCGCATTCGCCAATCAGGCCGCCACCGAGTCCTCGACGACCGGCGCGACCACAGTGGCCACACCGAGAACAGAGGCAACGGCCACGCCCACCCCGATTCCCTCGACCGATCGAATTCCGCCCATCGGGGACGTCTCACTCGAGATGGACGACCGCGGCGATCTGGGACAGATCATCGTCGACGGTTCGGGCCGCACCGTGTACGCGTTCACGTCGGACCCGTTGAACGAACCGACCTGTTACGACGCCTGTGCCGACACGTGGCTGCCGATACTGGCCAAGGGCAATCCGGCGGGCGGCATCGGCATCGACGCGGCCGCGGCGGCAACGACTCCGCGCCGCGACGGCGCCAACCAGGTCACCTACAAGGGCCACCCGCTGTACCACTATGCGGGCGACAAGAGCGATATGGACGCCGGGGGACAGGGCTTGGACCTGTTCGGCGGCGAGTGGCACGTGCTGACCAAGGACGGGCAGCCGTTGGCCTGACGAGTCAGTACGCGTAGCGACTCACGCGCTCCGGGTGGATGACGAAACGAACCTGGTCCTCGGCCAGAATCTCGGCGAGATCCTTTGCACGTGCTGGGTCGTCGAGGTCCCAGTAGCGCGCGGCCAGTCGGGCGGCCAGGTCCCGTCCTCCGTCGGATTCGACCGTGGCGCGGCCGGCGACGGATACCCACCTCTCTCGTTCACCCACCGGCGCGGCGATGACGAGTGAGGCACGCGGGTCGTCACGCACGCGCCGTACCTTGAGAGTGTCTGGGCCCGTGAACAATTGGACCGTGCCCTCGTCGGTGGCCTCGAACCACACCGGCCGGGGCTGTGGCGGAACAGGGCCCTTGGCCACGGACAGGAATCCGTGCAGGGGGCGCCGGAGGAACTCGAGGTCCTGGGCAGTCAGCGAATTGTCAGAACTCATTTCTTCGATGACTCGTCGTCCTCATCAGTCTCCGTCGGCAGCGCCTCTGCTCCCGGGGTGGCGGGTGTGGTCAGAATTTCGTCGGCTTCCTTCGCGGGCTCCGGAGTCGTCATGACTCACTTCTACCCGCGATCCGACCGGCGAAAACGGCGCGTGAATTAGTCTGTGCGGTCGCTGAATCGGGACAGGTACAGCCATGTCGGCCGCGTCACCCACACGTATGCGCCAAGGCAGTGACATGCGGCAACGTCAGACCTCGTGTACGACGTGTCGTCGCCGGTGGGGCATGATGCGCAGGTGACGTACCGCCCGCCGACCTTGGCCGACGTTATCGCCACCCTTCACGTCGATCGTGTCGACGACGATCATTTCCGCGCCGGACAGCTCGACAATCCGGCCCACCACATCGTCGGCGGCCATATCGCCGGGCAGGCGCTGATGGCGGCGAGCCTGACGGCGCCCGGCCGGACACCGCACAGCATGCACGTGTACTACGTGCGAGCCGGCGACGCTCGCGAGCCCGTCGACTTCCTCGTCGATGTGGCGCGCGACGGCGGCTCGCTGTCGACCCGCCAGATCACGGCGCGCCAGAACGGTCAGATCCTGCTCGAAGTACTCGCGTCGTTCAGTGCGCCGATCGAGTCGCTCGACTACCACCAACCGATGCCCGACGTCGCCGACCCGGAAACCCTGCCGCCGATCCAGGAGCAGTTGGCGGACTACGCCGATGAGCTCGGCGGGCACTGGGTACGCCCGCAGGCCTTCGATCTGCGCTACGTCGACGCACCACCCCGCCTGGCCCTGGAGTTGCCCGACCCGCCTGGACGAATGCGAATGTGGTGGCGGCCCAACGGCTCCGTGCCGGCCGACGAGGTGTTGCACAGCTGTCTGCTGACGTACCTGTCGGGCACGACGATGGTCGAGGCGGCACTCGCACGGCGGCGACAGACGCCGATCAGCACCTTCAACGCGCTCATCGACCATGCGCTGTGGTTTCACCGTCCCGTCGACTTGTCGGATTGGGTACTGTCCGACCAGGTTTCGCCCAGCGGCGTCGCCGGCAGAGGACTCACGACGTCGACGATGTACAACCGGGCGGGCCAACTGGTCTGCATCGCAACCCAGGAGCTCTACTTCGGCCGTAAACAGGAGGCATGATGTCTACCCCGATCTCTGATCCAATCGAAACCCTGATGCTGGCGAACCTGCTCGAGGTCTTCAACGAACGCGACGAGGCCCCGAGGCGCGCCGCGATCGAACGCACCTACGCACCAAATGTGCGTTGGACCGATGCAGAGGGTGTGAGCACCGGCCGCAATGCGCTCGAAGCGAAATGCGTGGCCTTGCAACAGCAACTCGGAGATCTGCAATTCGCCGCGGCCGGGCCGGTGCACCGCCTGCCGAACTTCGGGTATCTGGCCTGGAATCTCATCGACCCGACTACCGGGCAGGCCGGTATGTCCGGTTTCGACGCGGCGGTGATCGAGGACGGCGTCATCAGCGCGCTCTACACGGTGCTCATACCGCCACAGTGACGCGGTCGCACGCGTGAGATCACCGTGGCGGGGTATCCCAAGCGGGACTTGTCCCCTTCAGGAAGGCATCTATGACCGCGCCACAACCGCGGCTTGACCAGCGGGATCTGGCAGAAGCCGAACGCGTGGTCGCGGCGGTGTCCTCGGCCTTCTCGGCCAAAGTGGTCGGTCAGGAGCACCTGCGGGAGTCGCTGCTCATCACCCTTCTCGCCGGTGGGCACCTGCTGATCGAGAGCGTCCCCGGCCTGGCCAAGACCACCGCCGCCCGCGTCATCGCCGAATCAATCCAGGCCGGATTCCGACGCATTCAGTGCACCCCCGACCTGTTGCCCAGCGACATCATCGGCACCCAGATCTATGAGGCGGCCACCAACTCCTTCGTCACCCAACTCGGGCCGGTGCACACCAATATCGTGCTGCTCGACGAGATCAACCGGTCCAGCGCGAAGACCCAGAGCGCGATGCTCGAGGCCATGGAGGAACGCCAGACCACGATCGCCGGAGTGGAATACGCGATCCCCGAACCCTTCCTCGTCATCGCCACCCAGAACCCGGTCGAACAGGAGGGCACCTACCCGCTGTCGGAGGCACAGACCGACCGATTCATGCTCAAGGAACTCGTTGCGTACCCCTCGATCAACGACGAGGTCGAGGTCGTGTTGCGGATGGACGCCGGCCTGTACGAGAAGAACCACCGCACGGCACCGGTGGTCGGTATCGACGATATTCGGCGCGTGCAGCACCTTGTCGGAACCGTGCACATGGACCGGGACCTGATCGAGTACGCCAGCCGATTGGTGAACGTGACGCGGGAACCCGAGCGGTATCTCGCGGCGAACATCGCCCGGTTGATCGAATACGGCGCCAGTCCGAGGGCGACGATCGCGTTCTGCCGGACAGCGCGTGCCCTTGCCGTCGTCCGAGGCCGCAACCACGTCGTACCCGACGATGTGGCTCGGGTCGCCCATCGCGTGCTGCGGCACCGCCTGATCCTCGGCTTCGAGGCGGCCAGCCTGCAACTCACACCCGACACGGTGGTCGACGCGGTGCTGGCTGCGGTGCGGGTGCCGTGAGGCCATGGGCTCCCATCTCGACCGCGCCAAGCAGTTCTTCGGCCGCGACACGACCGGACTGCTGGACGGTGGCCGATACGCGTTGGTGCACACCCGCAGCCTCGAGTTCGACGACCTGCGGCCGTATGTGCCGGGCGACGACGTCCGCGATATCGACTGGAAGGCGACCGCACGGTCGGGCCACGTTCTGATCAAACGCTTTGTCTCCGAGAAACACCACAAGATCCTGGTGATCGCCGACGCCGGCCGGAACACCGTTGCGCAGGCCCCTTCAGGCGAGCGCAAGCGCGACATCGCATCGCACGTCATCGGCGCCATCGGCCTGATCACACTGCGCCGGTCCGACGAAATCGGAATGGTGTTCGGCGACGTCCGTGGGAGTGTCGACATCCGCCTGCGCCGAGGCGAGACGCACATCGAGAGCATGTTGCATCGGTTTCACCACCATACCGCCACGGCACCGGCACCCAGCAGTGTTGTCACGCAATTGAATTGGGTGGCCAAGCACTACCGTCGTTCGATGTTGATCTTCGTCGTGTCCGACGAGCCAGAGATCAGCGACGCTCTCAGCGAGGTTCTGACCCAGCTCACCGCGCGCCACGACGTGCTGTGGGCCATGGTCGCCGATATGGCTGCGGTCGGGTCCGTCGATGATGAGGACGACGGTTACGACGTCGCCGGTGGCCGCGTCGTACTGGGCGGTACCGCACTCGGCCCACAGGTTGTCGAGGCGTACCGCCGGGCCGAATTAGAACGGCGGGAGCACCTCTCGACCTTCATGACCACGCACGGTGTGCCGCATGCTCGATTCACCGGCAGCACCCGCATCAGGGCCGGACTGACGGCAATGACCGGAGCGTTTGCCCGTGTCAGATGAGCTGGTCGGTTTCGTCATCGGACCCACCCCGTACTCGTCGTGGTGGCTCTGGTTGGCGGTCCTTTTGGTGCTGGTCCTGATCGGCTGGTACGCAGCCGTGTTGGTGTTCACGATGCCGGGGCGACGGATCCGCGGCCTGCCCGTCATCGGAGCCGCCCGCAGCGAACTGGTCAAACGACGGTCCGCCCGGGCGGTGCGCGCCATCGGCGAGCGCTACCGCACCGGTGAACTGGCCGCGGCGCCTGCCGCCGCAGCCGTCAGCCGGGAGGTACGGGCGTTCCTGCACGCGGCGACCGGAGCCAGGGCTGAGTACATGCAGGTGGACGCCATCGCCGCTGGCGAGCTGGCCTCGGCTGCACCGGTTTTGGCTGATCTGATCGACGCCCAGTTCAACGCCGACACCGTCGTCGACGTCGGGGCAGTGAGCGACTCCGCCGAGGAGCTGATCCACTCATGGAGTTGACCTGGTGGGTGGTGGCGATCGCAGGCTGTCTCGGGTTGGCGAGCTGTATCGCGGCGGTGCTACTGCAGCAGAAGCGTTCCCAGCATCGGCGGTTGCGTCTGCTGGCCAACGTCGGGCGGCTGACCCGGCTGCCGGAGTATCGGCGGGCAGCCCGCCTGCGTACCTTGTCGGCTGTGGCTGCCATCGTCGCGTTGACGGTGATCTTCGGTGCCTCCGTGATCGCCGCCGCGCGTCCCGTCGGATTGCCCTCAGCCGCAAAGCAATCTCAGGGAGTTCAGGCCGAGGACATCATGCTGTGCATGGGTGGTCCGCCAGCCGACCCCGCCGTCCGTGCGACACTCCGATACTTCGCCGAACAGGTGACGGCCTTCGGCACCCAGCGCATCGGGTTGACCTCCGCTGATCGGCGGATAGTGCCGCTGACGCGTGACTATCAATTCGCAGCAGCTCGGTTCAATGCGTACGCGGCGGCATCGGAGCAACCGGGCGACGCGGCAACCTGGGTGTCTGGCATCTCCTACGTCAACTACGCCGGGGGCGTCGAGGACGTTATGGCGATGTGTCTGACGGGCTTCCCGTCCTCCGATGAGGAGCCGGCACAACGGCGTTCGCTGATCTACGTCGGACCGGGATCGCTTCGCGCGCCCGGTGACACCCGGCCCACCCTGTTCACTCCCGATGCGGTCCGCGGTCTGGCGGAGGACGCCGGTGTTCAGATCAACGTACTGTTCACCGAAACGCCCAACGGCGCGCTGGACGCTGTGGCCCGCGAGAGCGGTGGCCGCTCGTTCTCCCCGAATTCCAATACGGTCGCCGACTTGACTGAGATCAGAGACCACCCGCCACCGCCGACCGCCGCAACGGACGGTGCCGTCCGTGCGACCGAAACACCCGATATACCAGTGATAGTGGCCCTGGTGGCACTGATTGGCCTGGTGCTGTGGCCGCTGGTGGTGCGGCGATGACGCTGCATCCCGTGCTACCACCGTTACTCCTGGTTGCCATGGCCGCATTGCTGGTTGTCGCGCAGATCCTCGCGCTGCGCCGTTGGCGGGCGTCCGGCCGCAACCGGACGATGCTGTGGCGCTGGCTTCTTGTCACGTGCGCTGCCCTGCTGCTTGTCGTCGCGGCCGCCCGGGTGACGATGGTATCCGGCGATGAGGCCCCCACCCGGATCGCCGGGGACACAGAGCCGAACGTGTTCCTGGTCCTCGACCGCTCACCGGATATGGCGGTGCGCGATGTCGACGGCCGAACTCGAATGGAGTTGGCGCGCGACGATCTCGAGGTGCTCATCGACCGCTATCCGCGTGCCCGGTTCGCCGTGATCGGGTTCTCCTCGGCCCCTTCGCTGGACTGGCCACTGTCGGCCGATACGTGGAGCCTGCGACCGGTCCTGGACACCATCACCCCGTACGCATTCGGTCCCGACGACGTCACACTGACCAATGCCGGCGCGGCGAGCACCGTGCTGCGCTACCAGTTGATCAGCGCGGTCCAGCAGTATCCGCGGGCCACGACGCTGGTCTTCTACCTCGGTGCCGGCGCCCCTGAGTCAGATCTGCCTGCAAGGGAATTCGTTCCACCGGCGGAGGCGGTCGACGGCGGGGCGGTGCTCGGCTACGGAACCCGCGCCGGCGAGCCGACGCTGCGGGGCGTTGCCGGCCAGCTGGGTGTGCCGTTCGTCGCGCGCACCGATGGAGCACCGCTGACCGCGGAACTGCCGGAAAGCAGAACGGAAGAGCCAACGACGGCTCTTGCCTCCGCGGGCGCAGAGACTGAAACATATTGGCTGCCTGCCCTCGTCGCCGCGGTGCTCATCCTGATCGAGCTCTACCTCGTGCTGCGCGACCTGCGACGCAGCAGGTTCGTCAGCGTGGACGTGACGCCATGACCACGCGGATTCGGCTGCGTCGTCGTCTGCTGGTGTTCTCCGCACCGGTGGCGCTGCTCCTCGTCGTCGTCATCGTCAAGTCGCTGTCGGTGGTGATCGCCGGAGATTCTGCCGCCACTGCGTTCGCCGAGCGGCACAACGCCGGATTGCGCCGCGCAGTGGATTCACTCACCGTGCTGAACGTGATCGAGCCGGCCAAGGCGTACTTCGCCGCAGGCAGTCTGGCGGTGCTCGACAACCGTCTCGAGGAGGCGGATCGCCAATTCAGCGAGAGCCTGGCGCGCACGGAGCTTGCCGAATCCTGCGCGGCGCGGGTAAACCTCCAACTGGTCCGCGAGACGTTGGGTGACCGCGCCGCAGCGGTGCTCGACGGGCGGACCGCGATCGCCCGATACGTCGGCGCGCGAACGGTTGTCGAACAAGCTCCCCAGGGTTGCTTCGCTGGAAACGACGACGCGGATTCGCAACGGCGGATTCTCCGCAACGACGCGCTGCCCCGTCTCAATGCGAAGATCGATGCCGCACAGGTCGCGCCGCCCCCACCTCCGCCACCGGCAGGAACGCCGGCCGCACCGCCGCCACCGGCGCAAGCAGGAGGGACCTCCACCGATACCGACGCGCAATTACGCCTCGAACCCGGCACACCGATGGAGCAGCTACAGCAGATTCTGCGTGACGCCGCGGCCTGACCAGTGGCTGATGGCGCTATTCACGCATCCTTCTAAGCTCGCGGCGGGTCCGCTCGGCGAAGCTGTCGGCTCCCATGTGTAGGAACATCTCATGTGCGACGTGCAATTCGGCGCGGCGGTTTTCGCGACGCAGCCACTGTGGCCCCGGGGTTGTAGTGCGGTCCGTAGCAGTGACTGCGCTAGCCGCCGCCGGTGTTGATGTTGGACGACAGCGTGAGCATCTGGCCGTTCTTGCACACGCCCCAGCGGCCGCCCCAGCCGGACGTCCATACGACGGGCTCGCCGAGCCAGACCTGGGTCGGCTTCGGCGGGGCGTGGGGTGGCGGTATCTCACCCTGGGGAAGGGAACACGGTGGCGGCTGGGCAATCGACAGTCCGGCGCCCATGCCGAGGGCTGCTGCGCTCATGCCGCCGGCGATCGCAAGGGCACCCAAAGTGGTCTTGATCGATGGCATCAGCATCACTCCAGCATCACGATTCGAACCGGCTAATTAGTAGAAGTAACCACCCTACGGGATGCTCAAACACGCGGGCAGCACTGTGACACCTGGACCGTAGAATGTAACGTCGCACTATGACTCGAGTCTCGGTGATCACAGGTGGTGCGGGCGGCATGGGGCTGGCCACGGCGAAGATCGTCGGGAGCGACCACACCGTCGTGCTCTGCGATATCAGGCAGGAGCGCCTCGACGCCGCGGCTGACGCGCTGACGGATCTCGGTGTCACGACCACTGCCGTCAACGGCGACGTCACCGACCGGGACGCCGTCACCCGACTGTTCGAAACCGCAGCCGGTATTGGCACGGTTGCCTCGGTCATTCACACGGCCGGGGTCAGCCCGAGCATGGGCGATGCCGACTACGTCATGCGGACCAACGCGGTGGGCACGGTCAACGTCAACGAGGTCTTCTACGAGTCGGCGTCCGAGGGCGCGGCCATCGTCAACGTGGCGTCGATGGCCGCCCACATGCTGCCCGACGAGCTGATTCCGGCCGCGCAGTTCCCGACCGCATTGACCGACGAAGCCGCTTTCATGACGGCGATGCTGTCGGCCTGCGACATCGCCGGCGATGAGGCGCGATCCGGTATCGCCTACGCGATCAGCAAGAGCTTCGTCCGGTGGTACAGCACATCGCAGTGCGAGAGGTTCAACGGCAAGGGGCTGCGCGTCGTGTCGGTTTCCCCTGGTTCCATCGACACCGAGATGGGCCGGCTCGAGGAGCAGGCGGGCGCGGGTGCGATGGTCGCCGACGCCGCGGTCCCACGCTGGGGTAAGCCGGAGGAAATGGGCGCGCTACTCGCCTTCTGCGGCAGTGACGCCGCCGGTTATCTCACCGGCACCGACATCCTCAACGACGGCGGAGTGATCGCCTCGATGAAAGAGCGCGCCAGGGCGGCCGCCCAAAACGGCTGAGCCGCAACGGCGTCAGCCGCGGTACTGCGCAACCTTCGCCGCGTACTCGTCGAGTAGCCGCAGCGACTCGTCGAGCGGCTTGGTGGGCAGAAGCAGCGCCACCTGTCCGAATCCGAGGTCCTCGACCGCGCGCCAATACTCGGGGTCGGCGGGTGTGCCGAACTGAGCCAATGGGACGTCGTGGCCCGCACCCGAACGGAGCTGTTCGATCCGCTTCGCCAGATGTTCCACGGGAAGGGGATTGGAGATCCAGCCCGCTTCGTGCCGAATCACGCGCTTGACGGTGGCATCGGAGTCGCCGCCGATGTAGATGGGCGGATGAGGCTTCTGCACCGGCTTGGGCCGCAGGTACGACGAATCGAAGTCGACGTAGCGGCCGTGATACTCGGCGGGTTCGTTGGTCCACAGTTCCCGGATGGCCTCGATGCGCTCGTCGAGCAGCGCGCCGCGTGTCTTCGGGTCGGTGCCGTGGTGGCGCAATTCCTCGATGTTCCAGCCGGCGCCCACACCGAACACGAACCGGCCGCCGGAGATCAGATCGATACTCGCGGCTTCCTTCGCCGTGATGATCGGATCACGCTGGATGAGCAGCGCGATGCCGGTGAACAGTTCGATCCTGGAGGTCACGGCCGCCGCGGCGGCAAGCGTGACGAACGGGTCCAGCGTCCGGTAGTAGATCGACGGCAACTCGCCGCCCATCGGATATGCCGACTCACGACTTGCCGGAATGTGGGTGTGCTCGGCGATCACGAGCGCGTCGAAACCCCGCTCCTCGATCGCCGTCGCCAGCGATACAGGGTCGATGCCGTCGTCGGTCACGAATGTAGAGATCCCGAACTTCATGAACCGCTCCCATCATCGGATATGTACTGCTTAAGGCCGCCTCGATGAGATGTATTCCCCGTTGGCGGCTGCGCAAGCGTTTTGTCCAAGACCGGGCCCGCGGCGGGGGATGGTTCCCTCGCCGATGGCGAACCGAGGAGTCACGCTGGCGCGCAGGGGTTTTCCGGGTGGATTCCGGTCTGCGTCACCAGACGCGAACCCAGTCGACGAGCATCTCCGCGGGGTAGGTGCCGCCGCTGGGATCGCCGCCGCCGGAACCGGCGACCGCGAGACCCAAGATCGGGAACAGCGTGTAACCGGGAGTGTTGAACTGGTAGTTGGGCAGGCTGGCGGGCGTGACGGTGAAGTACGGTGCCGCACCTTCGGTGTGGTCCAGCCAGAAGCTGATGCCTGACTCCGTCCACTGGGCGCGCCATCGGTGCCATGCACTGTCCGGCGCGATGGTGTGGCTGACGTTTTCGCCGCCGTTGAGGTTGGCGTGGACGGTGGTGCCCGGGGCCCAGCTGCCGTTGCCGTACCACTCGATGATGTCGACTTCGCCGCCGTTGTCCGGACTGTTGTTGGCCAGATACCAGGCCGGCCAGCATCCCGGTGTCAGGCAGTTGAACTTGACCCGGGCTTCCCAGGTGGTGTTGATGGGGCCCCGGTATCTGCCGAAGAGCTTGCCGCTGTAGTACGTGTCGCCCTCCTTGGCGGCACGAAGCACCAGATTGGACTTGCCGTCCAGGAAGAGGTTCTTCCGGTCGTCGCGGTACTGGCCGACGTTCCCAGGCAACTCCCAGAAAGTGGGGTCCTCCATGGTCTCGCGCTCGTAGGCCGGCTCCCACTTCGAGAAGTTCGGGGCCGATCCAGCCTTCCCGTCGAAGTTATCTTCGAACAGGTAGGTGCTGGTCGACGGCTCAGCGTTGGCGGTGGGCAGGGGCATGGCGGCCGCCAGCGCGCCGATGCCGGCCAGTTGCATGACGCTTCGGCGATTCAGTTCAGGCATTCCAACAGGAAAGCCCTTCTGGCTGCCGAGCGCAAACTCCTTCGATCTTGAGGTGCGTCCAACTACCGTCGCCCGAATGAGCGATGCGGCGGAGACATCCACCCAGTCCGGGCCGACGCGCGCCCCCACGAGCACCCGGCGGGCGGTGCTCAACACCATGAAGGGCTCGGCAGGCAATCTCGTCGAGTGGTACGACGTCTACGTCTACACGGTCTTCGCGTCCTACTTCGAGGCGCAGTTCTTCGACAAGGCCGACACCAACTCGACGGTCTACATCTACGCGATCTTCGCCGTCACCTTCGTCATGCGACCGGTGGGATCGTGGTTCTTCGGTCGCTTTGCCGACCGCCGCGGCCGTAAAGCGGCACTGATGTTCAGCATCACCGTCATGTCGACGTGCTCCTTCGTCGTGGCGGTCATGCCAACGCGCGAGAGCATCGGCTACTGGGCGGCGGTGATCCTGGTCCTCGCCCGGCTGGTGCAGGGGTTCGCCACCGGCGGCGAGTACGGCACATCGGCGACGTACATGTCGGAGGCGGCGACGGCTAATCGGCGTGGCTTCCTGTCCTCGTTCCAGTACGTCACGCTCGTCGGCGGCCACGTTCTGGCCCAGTTCACGTTGCTGATCGCGTTGCAGTTCCTCGACGACGACGCGATGCACGAGTGGGGCTGGCGGATCGGCTTCTTCATCGGTGGCATCGCCGCACTCGTCGTCCTGTGGATCCGGCGCTCGATGGACGAGTCGCTCAGCGAGTCACATCTGGAGTCCATCCGTGAGGGCAAGGACCGTGAGGCGGGCTCCTTGAAGACGTTGTTCACCACCCACTGGCGGCCCCTGCTACTCGTCTTCCTCATCACCGCAGGCGGTACGGTCGCCTTCTACACCTACAGCGTCAACGCGCCCGCAATCGTGAAGTCCACCTTTGGATCTGACCGCGCGATGACGGCGACGTGGGTCAACCTGTTGGGGCTCATCTTCCTGATGCTGCTGCAACCGGTGGGCGGTCTCATCAGCGACCGCGTCGGACGAAAGCCCCTGCTGGTCTTCTTCGGAGTGACCGGCGTGATTTACACCTACGTGCTGCTCACCTATCTACCGAAGACGACGTCGGCGGTCATGGCGTTTCTGATTCTGGCCGTGGGCTACATCATCATCACCGGTTACACGTCGGTGAACGCGATCGTGAAGGCCGAGCTGTTCCCCGCTGAAATCCGGGCGCTGGGAGTGGGTTTGGGTTACGCCCTCGCGAACTCCGCGTTCGGCGGCACGGCCCCGCTGCTGTACCAGGCGGCCAAGCCCGATCACATCACCTTGTTCATCATCTACGTCACAGTGATCATCGGTGTGAGCCTGCTCGTGTACATCTTCGCGCTGAAGAACAAGGGCGAAACAGTGCTCGATCGCGAGCAGGGCAGTGCCTGGATGGTCCCGGTTCCCTCAACCGCTCGATGACCGGATGGTCCCGTCAAGGACTGACCAACTGCGCAGCAACAACTGACGAATTAGCTGTCGTCGGACTGCGGGCTCCGGTCAAGGCCGGAATGGTGCCAGGGCAAGAAAGTGATCTTGAATCTGGTTGGGGCGCAGTCCAAACGAATTCCTGACTGATCCGTCAAAATCCGGCGATCTTGAGGTTATGGCGGCGTACAGTCAATTGGCCAGCAGAAGTCGTCATCACGGACGAGGGGGTTCTGTAATGCCAACACTCACACGCAAATTCATCCTCGCGCTCATGTTCGCAGGAATCATTGCGACGACGTCGGGTTGCGTCATTCCGATCACGATCGACTGCACCCCATTCGCCTGCACCCCGTAGCGATACGCGGCGTGTCGGGTCCGGTGCCGCCGGGCACCTAAGCCCTGCGCGTCAACACATCTCACGGCTACGCGCGGTCGCGCATGTCCGCAGCCCGAACTTGTCGGACCCTTCTGTTTTGATGGGGTTATGTCCTCGACCGCCACTTCTGACGCACCTGTTGTGCGTCCGGTGGATCGTCTGGAGGTGTTGTTCGGCGAGTTGGGCGAGTTGATGGGTCAGCGCAACGCCATCGATGGGCGCATCGTGGACATTGTGGCCGAGATGGACCACGACAATTTGGTGGGCATCACCGGGGCCCGCTCGATCGCGGCGTTGGTGGCGTGGAAGACCGGTAGCTCGGCCAGAAACGCCGCGAAGGTCGCCACCATCGCCCACCGGCTGCCGCAGTTCCCGCGCTGCGCGCAAGGTATGCGTGAAGGATGGCTATCGCTGGATCAGGTGGGCATCATCGCTGAGAAAGCCGGCGAGGGATCTGATGAGCATTACGCAGCCCTGGCCCGGTGTGCGACCGTCAGTCAGCTGGGCACCGCTTTGAAGGCCGAACCACCGCTAGAACCCGAACCCGATCCCTGGAGCAATACCGACCCCGACCCTGACTGCGCACCCCCACCTGAGCCCGAGCGGCCGCCCTCGATCACCAAAACCCACAGCGACGAGC
>NZ_NVQE01000023.1 GCF_002591975.1 Mycobacterium neglectum
GAAGTCGCCGCCGAACTCAACAACCGGCCCCGGAAACGCTACGACTTCGACAGCCCCGCCCAAGTCCTTGACCGGATACTCTCGGATCCGAAAACAACCACTGTTGCGATCAAACCTTGAATCCGCCCGAGAAGACGTCTGCACAACGTCGATTTCGGCGCAAGCATGTGGCCATGACCGCAGCACTCCAGACCCCCAGCCTTCACGCCACCTCGTTGACCGACGGCGAAGTCGTCGAGCAGAACGACCTCGGATCGATCACGCGGGTCACCGCCGACACCTTCCCGATCCTGGCCGGCATGTCGATCAAGCGCATTGTCGTCAACCCCGGCGCGATGCGCACTCCACACTGGCATGCCAACTGCAACGAGCTAACCTACTGCGTCTCCGGCGCCTCGCTGGTGTCGGTGCTCGACAGTTACAGCCGGTTTTCCAGTTTCACCGTCGGAGCCGGCGACATGTTTCACATCGACTCCGGGTCACTGCATCACATCGAGAACATCGGCGAGCAGCCCGCCGAGTTCATTCTTGCGTTTCGCAGCGAGAGGCCCGAAGACTTCGGTCTGGCGGCGTCTTTCGGTGCGATGACCGATGCCGTGCTGGGCAACACCTATGACCTACCCGCCGCCGACTTCGCCAAGATGCGCCGCGACACCACTGACCGCAAGTTCGCCGCGCGCGCCGCAAATCCCAACGTTCCGTCGACTGCGCGGTTCGACGATCCGCACAAGTTCGCTGTCGAGGCGCAGAGCCCGGCGATCGGCGTCGCGGTCGGCTCGGCGCGGCTGGCGCGGGCTCAGTATTGGCCAGCGCTGAAGGATCTGTCGATGTACTCGCTGCGGATCCGCGAAGACGGTATGCGTGAACCGCACTGGCATCCCATCACCGCCGAAATGGGCTACGTGCACACGGGTTCCGGCCGAATGACGGTGATGGACCCAGACGGCTCGCTCGACACCTACTACCTCAAGGAGGGCGACGTCTACTTCATCCCGCGCGCCTACCCGCACCACATCGAGGTCGTCGACACCCCCGACATTCACTTCGCGATCTTCTTCGACCAGCCCATGCCCGGCGACATCGGTTACCGCGCATCGGCGAGCGCCTACTCACGGGAAGTGCTGGCCGCGACGTTCAACATGCACATCGACGATCTGCCGGCCTTCCCGTTCACCAAGACCGACCCATTGATCGTCAACCGCTGCAATCCGGTCGACGCAATCAGCGAACGTTAGATCACGCCGCAGTCGCGTTGATTTCCATCGCGCCACGATTTGGACACAGTCACGTTGACCTGTGTGAATTCATGTCACCCTCACTGCACGGCGTCACACCAACGAAGGAGTCACGCATGCGCGAGCCCACGATGCTGCACCGATTGGCGGCAGAGTTCATCGGAACGTTCTGGCTTGTTCTCGGCGGCTGCGGCAGCGCGGTGTTCGCCGCCAAATTCGCCTCTGCGGACGGGGTGTCGCTGGGCATCGGGTTCCTGGGTGTCTCGCTCGCCTTCGGCCTGACGGTGCTGACGGGCGTGTACGCCTTCGGCACGATCTCCGGCGGCCACTTCAACCCCGCGGTAACGCTCGGCGCTGCACTGGCGCGTCGGGTGGAGTGGAAGGCGCTGCCCGCGTACTGGGTCACCCAGGTCATCGGCGGAGTGGTCGCCGGCGCGGTCATCTACATCATCGCCAAGGGCCAGGAAGGCTGGACCGCCACCGGCAACATGGCCGCCAACGGCTTCGGCGAGCACTCGCCGGGTGGCTATTCACTTGCCGCGGTCCTCATCGCCGAGGTGGTCCTGACGGGCATCTTCCTGCTGGTCATCCTCGGGTCCACCGACGACCGGGCACCGAAAGGGTTCGCGGGCTTGTCGATCGGCCTCACGCTGACGCTGATCCACCTGATCTCGATTCCCATCTCGAACACGTCGGTCAACCCGGCGCGCTCGACTGCCGTCGCGTTCTTCAACGGCGACGGCGCACCGGTTCAACTCTGGGCGTTCTGGTTGGCGCCGCTCGTCGGTGCCGCGATCGCCGGCATCGCCTACCCGTTCCTGTTCGGCAGGAACGAGGAACTGGCCGACCGTCCGGTCCGCGACGACGCCCTCGACGACTCCGCGGCCAGGTAAGCCCAAACTCCCCTCGAGTCCCGGTGCGACATCGTCGCACCGGGCTTGTTCGTTCGCCAAGAAACCTCCAAGATCGGGTTCGCAAACTTCCTCTCGTCGAGACGAGACCGAGAGGAGATATCCGATGAACGCAGTTCGTGCACTCAACCCTTGGTACATGCCAGGCCCGGGAGACTTCCTGCACCGCTCTGCGATGCACGGCCACACACCCGAGTGGTTCAACAACGGCGCCATCTTGCTGAACGCCGCACCGGGCGCCATGCCGTGGCTCGCGGCGATCAGTATCGTCGGATTGCTCCTCATCGCCGTCCTCCGCACAGTCCGTACGGGTCGATTCGGCGCTTCGCTTCGGCACTACGTGTGGCGGATCGTGGTCTCCCGATTCGGCGGACTCACGGTGATCGGCCATTGGCGTCACGTTGGCGGCTGCATCCTCGTGGCCAACCACAGCTCACACGCCGACACCGCCGCGCTCCTCGCGGCGCTGCCGCCCAGCGCGAAGCCGGTGTTCGTCGCGGCCGCTGACTACTGGTTCGACGTGCCGGTACGCCGCTTCGTGCTCACCAGCCTCGCCGGCGGTCTACCGGTGCGGCGGTCGGGCGGATCCTCCTACGCCGCGCTGGTCGCAGCGGTCAAGCCGGCGCTCACTGCGGGCCGCACCGTCGTGATCTACCCGGAAGGCACCCGCAGCACCGACGGTCACATCGGCGAATTCCGTTCTGGTGCACTTCATTTGGCCAAGGAGTGCGGTGTGCCGATAGTCCCCGTCGCCCTGCTGGGCACGGCTGACGTGTTGCCGAAGGGCGGGCGCCTGACATCCAGCCCGATGGAGATCCGCATCGGTGAGCCGATGCACCCGAACGCTCTCACCGCGCAGGAATTGCGGCGCGAGGTGGTGGCGCTGCGCTACGGACGTCGTACACGGACGAACACGGGTACCCTGCGGCTGGTGCCAGCCACCGATCGTGTGGCGTTGGCACACAACGGATCTCGTCATGTGCCCCTGGCGGGAGTGGCTTAGGCCGATCCGATGGACGGACTGTACGCACTCAAACCCTGGTATACCCAACGCCTGCGAGTCTTCATTCAGCGCGCTGAGATTCACGGCACGTCACCAGACGCCTTCACCGCGATCGGCGTCTTCGGCGCGGCGGCGGCCGCGATCAGCATAGCCGCCGGCTGGTGGCCACTGGCAGTGTTCTCGCTCGGGGTGCGGCTCGCCGGGGCCAACCTCGACGGCGCCGTCGCCCGAGCCAGGAAGGTCAGCCGGCCGTGGGGGTTCGCTCTGAACGAAATCGGCGACCGGGCATCGGATCTGCTGATGTTCTCCGGACTTGCGGTGTGGGCGGCGTATCAGGGCGGCCCCGGCATGAATTGGCTGTCGTGGCCGGTGATCTGGGTGCTCGTTGCCGCGTCGACGGCCACGCTGCCGACATTCGCGTCACTGGCGGCCGCAGGAGCGGGTGCGACCCGACGCAACGGCGGACCGTTCGGCAAAACCGAACGCTGCCTCGCCGTCATCGTGGCCGCCGCGGCACCGGCCGCCATCCCGACGGTCTGCGCGATGATCGTCATCGGATCCATGCTGACCGCAGGCCTACGACTGGCGAGCGCGCACCGTGAGCTCACGGAGCCAGGACGAATCCTGGCTGAGTGACTATTTGGCGGGTGCTTTCTTCTTCGCCCGGCTGGCCGCGGCCTTCTCGGTCTTGGCGCCCGCGTTGGACAGCTGCCCACCCGAGTTCTCCAGGTGCGCGCGGACAAACCACTGGAACTTCTCCAGCTCGCCCGCCTGGCTGATGAAAAGGTCTTGCGACACCAGGTCGAGATCATCGAGGCGGTCGATGCCCTTACGGAGGTCCTCGATCACGCCCGTGTAGACGAGATCAAGTGCCGCGAGGTGCGCCTGCACCGTGTCGCGGTTGACGGAGTAGTCATCCCAGGTGCGGTCCTTGATGATGGCTCCCGGCGTGCCAAGGGGCGACTTACCGAGCGCCGCGATGCGCTCTGCGACGTCGTCGGCATATCCACGCACCAGTTCGACCTGAGGGTCGATCATCTCGTGGACGCCGATGAAGTTCGGCCCGACAACGTTCCAGTGCACGTGCTTGAGAGTCAGGTGTAGATCGTTGTACGCGCTCAGCGCCTTCTGCAGAATTTCAGCAACCTCGCTGCCCTGCTTGTCGGACAGGCCGGGGATGGTGAACGTAGTCATCAGTAGCTCCTTCGCATGATTGACTTCTCAGGCCGTGTACCCATCCCTACCGCAGATAACCGTGCGTGCAAGCGGCGTCACATATCGGCAAGCTTCGGGATCGGCATACGCGGACCGAACCGCGGATTCGATCCCAGACCGCTGACTTCCAGCAGGCGAACCGCCCGATGACGGTGCGGGCGCATCGGCTCGAGAAGCTCGACCATTTCGGGGTCGTCAATGGGGTGCCCGAGCAGGCTCCAGCCGACCATCTTGGCCAAGTGGTAATCGCCGACTGACAACGCATCGGCGTCCCCGAATGCGCGCTGGGCGACCTCGGCCGCGGTCCACTCCCCGACGCCGGGCAGCGACATCAGTGCCGCGCGGGCGTGCTCCGCGGAGCGGCCGGTCAGGCGTTCCAGTGAGTCGGCTCGCTGCGCGCAACCCACGATCGTGCGTGCGCGGCCAGGGTCGACGTTGGCGAGGTGGAACTCCCACGACGGAATGCGCCGCCAGATTCCGCCGGGGGGCGGCACCCGCATGTGGGCAGGAGCAGGGCCGGGCGCGGGGGCACCGTATTTGGTGACGAGCGTCCGCCAGGCCCGTCGGGCGTCCTTGCCATAGACCCGTTGTTCGAGCACCGCCGGGACGAGCGCTTCCAGCACCCGGTCGGTTCGGCCCAGCCGCAGGTGCGGCACGCGCCGAAGCGCGGCGGCGATGGTGGGCTCGACCGGAAGAAATCCCGATGTGTCATCGTCGCATCCGAGCTGGATCGGCAGCGTCTCGGTGAATTCCGTTGCGCCGCCGCCCCATGCCTCACATTCGACCGTGCCGGGTCCGGTCTTCGTGATGCGGGCGGTGACAGGTCCGCTGCGCATGAGGCTGATACGCCAGATGGCCCCGTCCTCGGCGTCGTGATAACAAGGATCGGCGCGGCCACGGCGCAGCGGCGACAACGTCAGTCCCGGGCTGGCCGGCCCGTCGAATACGACGCTGACCGAGCTGTACACCGCCTCAGATTAGGCGACTGTGACGACAGCCTTGTCCGGATAGAAGGCCACATGCCCGCCGATCGCGGCCACGGCGGGAAACGGCTCGACATATGTCCAGATCGCGTCCTCGACCGTGTCCCCGGATCCGGTGACAACATGGAAGTAACTCGCTTCGCCCTTGAACGGGCAGTACGTCTCGGTGGTGCTGTCGCGCAGCGCCGACTGCACGACGTCATCCCTCGGGATGTACTGGACGGCGGGATACGTCGACTCCTGCAGGGTCAGCGCGTTGTCGGTGTCGGCCACGACCTCGCCGTTGACGCGAACGGTGACGTGCTTTCCGGTCGCTTCGACGGTGATCGGGTGTGTCTCAGAGGGCTGGAGTACCGGTCGATCGCTCATGAACGAACCAACGTGGCAGTACGCCTCAGGATTCCTGTCCCGCTGACTACGATCGCGGGATGACTCAACACGGGCCCGCCTCGGCAGCTGCTTCGACGGACATCGCAGCGGATCCGGCAGAGGTATACGCGCTGATCACCGACCTTCCGACGCTCGCAGCGCTCGCTGAGGAAGCCACCAAGATGGAGTGGCACAAAGGCGACTGCGTCGCACCCGGCGCCGTCTTCAAGGGCCACAACCGGCAGGGCACCAAGAAGTGGACCACCACCTGCACCGTCACTCACGCCGAGCCCGGGCGCGCGTTCGCCTTCGACGTGAAGAGCCTCGTCATCCCCGTGGCGCACTGGCGCTACGACATCACGGCCACCGACGCTGGCTGCACCGTCACCGAACGCACCTGGGACAAGCGTCCGGGGTGGTTCCGCACCCCTGCGGGTATCGCGACCGGCGTGCGTGACCGCGATACGGCCAACGCCAAGCACATCAAGTTGACCCTGCAGCGACTGAAGGACAGGGCCGAGTCCGTCTAGGGCCGGCCGGCGATCCGGTCGGCGACGACGGCAATCGGTGATGTCGACTTGCGCCCGCGCGCCTCGTGCCAGTCGGCGGCCTTGTACGCCAGATACATCCCGCGCACACCCAGCCATCGCAAGGGTTCGGGCTCCCAATCGCGCGAATGGTGCCCGACCCACGGCAGGTCGGTGAGCGGCGTCTGATGTCCGAGCACCAGGTCGGCCAGGGTGCGTCCGGCCAGGTTGGTCGCGGTGACGCCGTGGCCGACGTACCCACCGGCGGCACCCAAACCCGTTGTCTTGTCGAAGGTTACGCATGCCTCCCAGTCCCGCGGGACGGCCAGCACACCACACCATGCATGGGCCACGGGGATGTCGCGGACCTGCGGAAGCGCCGAATGCAGCACGGCAGTGAGATGTGCGATGGTGCGCTCGGGCACCTGCCCGTCGATATCAGTACGTGAGCCGAAGCGGTAGGGCACACTGCGCCCGCCGATGGCGATGCGATCGTCGACGGTGCGCTGAGCGTAGAAGAAGCCGTGCGCGGTATCGCCAAGAGTCTCGCGGCCCTCCCAACCGATCGTCTCCCAAATATCTTGGGGAATAGGCTCTGTCGCGATCATCGAACTGTTCATCGGCAGCCAGCGTCTTTTCAGCCCCGGCAGCGCGGACGTGAAGCCTTCGGTGGCGCGCAGCACGACGGGTGCGCTCACGGTGCCCTGCACGGTCCCGACCCGTCCCGCGCGCAGTTCGTTGACCGGCGAGCGCTCGTAGATGTCGACGCCGAGTCGCTCGACTGTATCCGCCAGTCCCCGCACCAGCTGGGCCGGCTGCACCCGCGCGCAATGCGGGTTGTGGTAGGCCGACACCACGCCGTCGAGCTTAATGCGTTGTGCTGAATCAGCTTTCGTCAGTGTGGTGATGCCGTCGATCCGCCAGCTGAGTTCTTCGGAGACTTCGTCGGCCAACCTCGACGCCTGGGCGCGGTTGCGGGCCACATGAAGTGTTCCGCCCTTGACGATGCCCGCATCGATGCCTTCGCGGCGGGCGACGTCGATGACCTCGTCCACGGAGTCGTTGAGGGCCTGCTGCCAGGCCAGCACGCGGTCGCGCCCGTAGCGCTTCGCCATCCGGTTGCGGTCACCAGGCACCAGCCCCGACAGCCATCCGCCGTTGCGGCCCGAGGCGCCGAACCCGGCGAATCGCGCCTCGAGCACGACGATCCGCAGCGACGGATCGGCCCGCTTCAGGTAGTACGCCGTCCACAATCCGGTGTAGCCGGCGCCGACGATGCACACATCGGCGTCCCGGTTGCCGGGCAGCGCCGCCCGCACGTCCGGAAGCTCGGCATACCAGGCCGAGATGCGGCCGTTGATCACGTGGGGCACCGTCCGATTCTGGCAGGACGCCGCGGTGATGTAATCGGGAGATGACCCGTCTTGACCGCACCGGGGCGGTTTTCGTGTTGACGCTGGGGGACGACGAGAACCGCTTTCATCCGGATCGACTCACCGAGATCAATGCCGCGCTCGACGAGGTGGAAGCCGCCGATGGCGCCAAGGCCGTGGTCACGACGGGTGGCGGCAAGTTCTACTCCAACGGGCTGGACCTTGATTTCATGGCCGCCAACCCCGACGCGTCCGAGGCGAACCTGGTCGACGTCCACTCGTTGTTCGCCCGCGTCCTCGCGTTTCCGGCGCCGATCGTCGCCGCGGTGCAGGGCCACGCGTTCGCCGCAGGGGCGATGCTGGCGCTGGCCCACGATCTGATCGTCATGCGTGCCGACCGAGGCTACTTCTGTCTGCCCGAGGTCGATCTCGGCATCCCGTTCACTGCAGGTATGAATGCCCTGATCCGCTCCCGGCTGCCGATCGCGACCGCGCACGAGGCGATGACGACCGCGCGCCGCTACGGCGGTGAGGACGCTCGGCTGGCAGGCATCGTCACCGCCACCGGCGGCGAAGGCGAAGTGCTCGACACCGCAGCCGCGCGGGCCGAGGAGCTCGCCCCGAAGGCCGGTGCGGTGTTCGGGGCGATCAAGGCCCGGCTCTACGCCGAGGTCATCGCCGAGCTGAAAGCCGCCTAAACCGTACTTGTCGGAGTGGCCCGCCACAGTATCCGTACCGACGACAGGAAGGTGCGGCCATGTGCTGGATGTGCGACCACCCCAACGCGACCCGCGAGGACTACTCCGATGTGTTGCGCACCAAGATGCTGCAGTCGGGGTGGGTGGTCCAGTACGTCGAAAGCGACCGCAATCCGTTCGCCTACACCGTGGGGCTGCACGACTGGGGCCGGCCGGAGCTGCTCATCACCGGAGTCTCACCGACCAGGGCGTGCCGGCTCCTCAACAGCGTCACCCGCGACGCGCTCCGCGGTCTGACCCTCGTGCCCGGAATGCAGATACGGGTGGCTGACGGGCCGCTTGTCGAGGTCGTCGAGGTCGACCACCCCGACGCCCACATGGGTTGGGCGATCCATGTCGGTGGGCCGGACGTGCGGGCACTCCAGCTGGTCTGGGCCGACGGTCGCGGACGCTGGCCCTGGTCTGCGACATTCTGCGACGGCCGGCGCCGACAGCCGGTCCTCGGGCGCCGCACTCAGAACGTTTAGCGGTGTACTGCGTCGGTAGCGCAGCGACGGTGAAAGTGGTGTCCGAACCCGTCGCCGCGCCGTGCGATCCTGGAAATGGACTGTGACGAGACAGAGAGGGCGACTTGATGAGTCAGTACCAATCGTGGGCGAGTCCTGGGGCCGAGCGCGCTGACCGGCGCAGCAGCGGGCGGATGCTCGTCGCGCTCGCCCTGTCGTCGGCCGCACTCCTCGCGGGGTGTGGTGGCGACTCAGAGGCGCCCCCCACGGAGGCTTCCTCTGCGGCCGAGCCGACCACGACGACCTCGACCACCCCGCCGCCGCCGCCGCCGGCGCCGCCGCCTGTCACCGCCAACACCGCGCGCTCGCTGTTGCCGAGCCTCGATGAACTCAAGACCATCATGGACAACCCCGAGTTGATCGCAGGCCCGGACTCCACCGGTGTGGCGGAACCGGATCCGACCCAGCAGGTCTACGAGCCCGCGGACTGCGCGAGCTCGTTCAGCGCCGGCGCGCCGCCGGCCTACGAAGGCACCGGCTGGCGGGGGTTCTTCGGGGCCAGCCAAGCGCAATCGCCAACGCCTTCGGTCATGCTCGGCGAATCTGTGGTCACCTTCGACGACGCGGCGGCCGCGCAGCAGGCTTTGGCCCAGTACGTCGAGCAATGGCGTCGCTGCGCCAATAAACAGTTCACCTGGAAAATCATTGCGCAAGGCCAACAGGCGGCGTTCACGCTTGGCGAGCCGGTCGACGCCGGAGACGGCGTCACGTCGTTGCGCAATGTCAACCCCGATTCACCGGTGACTGTCACGCGTGCCATCGCAGCCAAGAACAACGTGCTGGTCGACGTGCAGATCATGGGCAGCGATCTGGCCGAGCAGAACGTCACGATCGCCCAACGCATTTTGGAGCGCATCCCCGGCTGAGCCGAGGGTGCTTCTATCGGCTGAGCATCAGATACTGGGCCGCTAGCTGCTGATGGGCGTTGGTTAGTTCGCGGGCAACGGCTTTGAACGTGAATCGCTCGTTGGTGGCGACGCACCAGTGGTGCGCAATCAGCCCGCTCGCGTCTTCGATGCGCACACAACGGCTGCCGGGAAGGCCGGGCACCGCAGCGGCGGGCTGCGCGCTCACCGCGATGTCATCCCCCAGCGCCTGCGCAAGCCGTTGCGCGGCCTCGACGTCGCGGGCCTGGTACACCGTCGTCTGGCTGACCGCGACGGTGTCGACTCCTGCGTCCTGCATAGCAGTCGCCGCCTGAATCGGGTTGTCCTCCAACTGCATTGCCCCCGCCGGATCGTAGTCGGCGTCCGACATCGAGTCGCCCTGGCCTGGCTTGAGCGGCACCGTACGGACCAGCAGGCCCGACGGATCCCGCGGCAGCGTCGCCAGCGGAGCCGGCTCGGTGGGCACGAACGTGTCGATCATCGGGACCTGCAGATCGAGAATGCGCCCCGCGAGGTCGGCAGCCCGTTCGGGCGTCGCGAACTGGACAACCTGGATCAGCACGTACCGCCCACGAGCGCTGATGACGGTCAGCTCATGCACGCCCGCGGTGCCTTCGAGACGTTTCATGAGCGCTCCGGTGGCCTCGGGGTGCCCCGGGATCGGCACCGGCCGTATCGGTTCGGTCAGTGCCGGGCCGCCGCCATGGTCGACGACGTTCAGCGCCCCAGCGGCCAAGGCTTCGGCCGCATCCGTTGCGGTCTGCGGAAATGGGTACTGTAGCACCGCATTTCGCAGCAGTGTGGCATCGCCTGGATTTGTCGAGGTCCGTTCACTGACGAAGCCGGCGACGATCGGTAGCGCCGGCAACCTGGCCAGCATCGCGGGCCAGACCACTCCGACGATCTCGTTACGGCGCTGTATTACTTTCGCAGACGACGCCCCGATCTGAGTCAGCGCGGGGTCGACCTGCCACGGCCCGACGACGAAGCCGGCCATCCGCCGACCCTCGACGAGCTGACCCGCCTCATCGGTGCCCGCCTGCCCCAGCGGCGGCCGCGCTGTCGTCGGGTAGGAACCGGGGTCGAGCGCCGACGGATCGACCGTCGGTGTCGTCTCCTGCACCGCCGTGCCGCCGACGGTGCCCCCGCACCCGGCCAGCAGCAGCGCGATGGTCAACGCCGCCAGCGTCTTCCGCACTACTGCACACCGCTGGGCATGCACATGCGCCAACCGTCCTCGCGTACCAGCTTGAGATCGAGGGTCTTCCGTCCCAGCATCTCGTTCTGGGCATCGACAGTAGCCGTGGCTTCGTCTCCGACGATCTGCACGCTGTCGACGGTCATTGTCGTCAAGCCTTGATCGATACGGGTTTTCTTCGTCATATCCATGACCGGCCCGGTGTACTGCGCTCGCCACGACGGGCACATGAGCTCCAGATAGGCGTCCCAGTTCTGCGTGTTGTAAGCCTGTTGGAAGGCCATCACAGTTTCGCGTACCTGATCGTCGTCGGACGGCGCCGCGGTCGTGGTCAGCGTGGTGGCCTCCGCCGCGGACGTCTGTGTCGACTGCGCGGCGGTCTCCTCAGCGACGGGCGCTCCACCGCGTGAGCAGGCAGCACTCAGCCCGGCCGTGACGAGTATCGCTCCGATGACGGTCAGTACTCTACGTGACGCCATGCGCGGCAAACCTCCTAAATGACAATGGGTTTCGATGACTCACTGTTCTCGGGGCACCTTGTTCGCGGTGGCGGTGATCAACGCGCCGACGTCGCCGGTGCCCGGCGGTCGGCATTGGCGGATGTCGATGAGCACGTTTCCGCGGGTGGATATGCCGTGCTGGCAGACCGCGTCCCCGGCGCTCGATGAGGCCTCCAACACGAACGCGCCTACGTTGTTGGTGGGCTGCCCGAACGTCCATTGCTGCGGCGGTTCTCCGGCGGGGGTGACGGTGACGGTCTTGCCAGCGCACGCCTCCCAATCGCGCCGCTGCAGCTGCAGTGAAATGCCGGCGCCGTTCGGGTCGGGGAACGACACGACTGCCTGAATAACGCTGTCCTGGGTGATCTTCCGGTACAGCGCACGCAGTGACTGCACCGCGACCCCGGCGATTTGGGTCTCGCTGTAGACCGGCTGCTGCGCCGGCGCCCATGCGCCAAGGCACTGCTGATTGTCGATGGTCGCCGAGTCGTTGAGCAGCTCGGTGCCGTCCTGCTCGAGAACTACTGCGTTCTCCCCGGTGTTTCCGGGAATCTGACTGCCGTTCAACAAGATTGATCGTAAAGCGCGAACGGGCACGTCCGTGGCTGGGGGTCCGGCCACGGTGGTCGGGACATCTGCTGACGACGATCCGGCCTGCTGGTTGGCGGCCGGTTCGTCCGAAGGCCACGCCACGACCGTCACGGTGGCGGCAACCAGCACCGTCACCGCGGCCACCGCGCCGATCACCACGGCGCGCCGTCGGCGTCGCGGCGCGGCACCGGCCCCCACGGACGGGCCGTAAGCCGGTGTCGACTGCGCCGGCGGCGGGCCGGAGTGAGGCCAGGACACAGCGGGCGCGCGCGCGTCCGCCCGAGGGTAGGAGCTGACCTCCGGACCGGGCACCGGCGCCATCAGCATCCGGTTCTGCAGGCCACTCGGGTCGTGCAGTGCCGCAGCTGCGGCCGCCGCCAACGCGCTGCCCGAACCGAACCGCTGCCCCGGCTCCTTGGCCATCGCCACCGCGATCACCCGGTCGAGCGCGGGCGGCAGCGAGGGCACCACGTCGGTAACGCGTGGCGGCGGTTGCTGCAGGTGGGCCATCATCGTGGCGGCCGGCCCGTTGCTTCCGGAGTACGGTGTTTTGCCGGTCAGCAACCGATACAGGGTGCAGCCCAGTGAATAGATGTCTGCGCGGCCGTCAAACGGCATGCCCGACAACACCTCTGGTGCGGCATAAGCGATGGTGGCCATGACCGACCCGGTCGCGGTCAAACCCACATCGTCGAGCGCGCGGGCGATCCCGAAGTCGCCGAGCAGCACCCGCTCGTCGGGGCCGGCCGGTCCCGACAGCAGAAAGTTGGCCGGCTTGATGTCGCGGTGCACCACCGTGCGGGAATGAGCGAAGTCCAACGCCTTGGCGACCTGGGTGACGATGTGCACCGCACGCGCCGGGGTCATTGTGCCGGCGCGCAGCGCCGCATCGGCGTCTGTTCCGTCGACGAACTGCATCGCGATCCACAGTTGTCCGTCGTCGGTCTCGCCCCGGTTGTACACAGCCACGATCTGTGGGTGATCCAGCGAGGCCGCCACGTCGGCCTCGCGGGTGAACCGCGTCCGGAAGTCGGGGTCGCGGGAGAGTTCGCGGGAGAGCACTTTGAGCGCATCGAAGCGAGGAAGGGTGGGGTGTGCGGCCAGATACACCGACCCCATACCGCCGGCGCCGAGCTCCCGTTCGATGCGGTAGCCACCGACCATCGACCCGCCGGTCAGCATCGGCGGCCCCCCGTCGCAGTCATGCTCAGCAGTATCACGCACGGACCTGGTCGTCGTCTTCTCACCCGGCGGGGACGGAGTCGCATCTGGATCCGCGCGCTCAGCGGCTGGTGAGCCGGTAGACAACGTCTTCCAGCGCGGCGGACACCTCCGCCGGTACCACCCGTTCAGCCTCCGCCGCGGTCACGGCATCAGCGTCGACGCCGATGGCTGCGGCAATTTCCGCGGCGCTGAGTTGGGCTCGGTGCCGCGCGGCGTAAAGGCGCTGGCCTAACGTGGCGCCCGGGGCGGTGGCTGCGAGCAGCATCAGGTCGCGATGGGTTCGGCGAACATCGCTGAGCGCCAGCATGATCTCGAGGGCCGGGGCGCTGCGTGCGGCGTGGGCGGTGGTGGCTACCAGCCGTCGCAGCTGCGCCAACTGGGCAGCGGCCTGCGCGCCGAAGTCCGGGTCGCTGACCGGCGGCAGGCCCGCGATCCGCGCCGCCAGCCCGTCGAGGGCGATCTCGGCGTAGTCGAGCATCACCTCGAGCTGCACGGAGTCCGACAACAACTCGGTGTCCTCGTCCTCGGGGATCTCACCCCCGTAGGCCACCCGCGTGATCGTGCCCGGCGGCCAGCGCAGCGCGTCCTCGAGCTTTTCGCGGATGTTCTCGGGAGGCCAGCTGCGCCCGCGCTCGAAGTCCTCCAACTCGACATGGCCGATGACGCCGTCGTCGCTCAGGCGGCGTGGGGAGTACCCGAGCTCTTCACGACGCTCGGCCACCGCCGCGCCGGCCCGTGCGATGTCAGGGGGGCCGCCCAGCGCATCGGTGCGGACGGCGGTCGTCTCCTCGTCGGCACGTGACGGCATCGCGTGGGTGGCCATCATCGTGCCGGCGTCGGGATCGATGAACGAGAACCTCACAGCGATGCCTTGCGCGTGGCCCAGGTGCAGTGTCATGCCGTCGGTCACCGAAACGGTGGACACCCGCTTGCCATCGAGGAAGACGCCATTCGTGCTGGCTTCGTCGACAGCCACCCACTGCGCGCCCACCGCCTCGATTCGGACGTGCGTCCTGGAGATACGCGGGTCGTCGATGCGTAGCTGCGCCGGCAGCTCCCTGCCGATGAACACCGGGCCTTCACCAGGACGGAGAACCTCATCGACGCTGCCGAACCGCACGATCAGGATGGGCAGACCCGGCTGATCGTGCGGGGACTGCGACGCAGGCATCGTCCAATCGTGTCAAATACGACCGGGATGCAGTTGGCGGCCCCTTGCTCTCCGGACCCGCGGGGGCGTAGCTCAGAACGCGTAGCGGTGGTACTGCGCCATGTAGCGCAGCGGCGGCGCCACCGACATCACACCGGCCATCGCGCGGTAGAACCATGCGAGGCCCCGGAATGACGCAGAGTCGAACGGTGACTCCCAAGCCAACAGCCGCACACCCGGAACCGCGCCGACGATATCGTCGGGCCGGTTGATGGCCCAGTACAGCGTCGATCCGGATCGTCGGACCACCGCGTTCATCCACTGGGATTTGATGCCGAGCCGGTTGAATGCGTCGAACTGCAACTCGCCGCTTCCGAATCTCTCGACGATGCGGCGCAACAATGCGACGCCGTCGGATTCGGTGAGGTACATGGTCAGCCCCTCGGCGATCATCAAGGTCGGCCGGTCCGACCGCACCTCGGTGAGCCACGCCGGATCGGTCACCGAGGCGGAGATGACGTGGTAATTGCCGCGAGCGGGGAAGAGTTTCCTGCGCAGATCGGCGACGTCGGGATAGTCGACGTCATACCACTCGACGCCAGGACCGGGGTCCAGCCGGAAGGCCCGCGCGTCCAGTCCGCAGCCGAGATGCACGACGGTGGCTTCGGGATTGACCGCCAGAAACTGGCGGGCCCAGGTGTCGAAATGTGCACTACGAGTGGTGACCGACGGTGAATTGGTTTTGGTGATCGACGTCTTAGACCAGTCGTAGTCGATGCGGTCGACGATCTCCTTTGCCCATCGATCGCCCAGGATCGGTTTGGGTAGGTCGGCGTCCAACGCCTTGGCGTAAAAGGTGGCCAGCATGGTCTGCGGCGCACCGGACAGATCCACGCGCAGTTTCTCGCTCACTCTTTCGAGGCTAACCTCGGCGCGGTCCAATTTGCCAGCGGCTGAACACTGTACGGCGTGGCGTTCAACGAATAGCGTTGACATTCATGCGGATCGACGTGCACGCCCACTACTGGACCGACCATTACCTCGACATGCTCGTCGGTCTCGGCAAGACCGACACCGCCACCCAGCGCGGGATCGGCGCAGGCGACGGCGCAGAGCTCGATGCACGGTTGCGATTGATGGATCGCGCGGGAGTCGACCTCCAAGTGCTTTCCGCTGCCCCCCAGTTGCCGTACGGCACCGATGCCGGCCACGTCGCCGCCGCACGCTACGTCAACGACGAGTACGCGGCCGTGGTCGCAGCGCACCCCGACCGCTTTCGCGCATTCGCTGCCACCCCCATGCCCCATATCGAGGCCTCGCTAATCGAAATGAGCCGAGCCCTGGACGAATTGGGGATGGTCGGCATCACGATGAACACCAGTGTGCTGGACCGCGCGATCACCGATCCGGACGTCGAGCCGATCTTCGCCGAACTCGACGCCCGCGGCGCCGTGCTCTACCTGCATCCAGCAGGCAACGGCGCCTGTTCACCGCTGGTCACCGAACACAACATCACCTGGATGGTCGGGGCGCCGTTCGAGGACACCGTCGCCGCGATGCAGTTGATCACCTCCGGGCATCTGCAACGCTATCCGGGGGTGAAGATCATCTGCTCGCATCTCGGCGGTGCGCTGCCGATGATCACCCGCCGCGCCGACGACCACCTCTCGTGGGAAGCGCCCGACACCCCGGAGCCACCTACTGCGGCCGTACACCGCCTGTGGTTCGACACCGTCAGCCACTGCCACGCGCCTGCATTACGTTGCGCCATAGATTCTTTCGGTGCGGACAGAATCCTGCTCGGGACCGACTTCCCCTACGAGGACGGTGACACGTTCGTGCGTGCGGTCGGCTACGTAACCGATGTCGCCGACCCTGGCGAGGCGCACGCGATCCTCGATGCCAATGCCATGGCGCTGTTCCACCTCGCCTAGCATTCTTCTTGGTCGCAATAGTGCGTCCAGGGTCGTGAAAGGCCAGTCGATCACAGCCCTGTGCGCAATCTTGCCGGCGCTGTTCCACCTCGCCTAGGCGGCGACCGCAAGGTCTTCGGTGAACACGTTTTCCAGGGTCGTCAGGTCACCCGACTGCGTCGCCACCGTCAGCGCGACCACCAGCCGCTTCTGCTCCGCGCCGGTGGGTGCCTCGCGGCGTTCAGCGGCAAGGCGTTTGCGTGCACGGCTGACGAGTTGGCGCGCGTTCCCCTGTGTCACCTCGACGATCGTCGCGATCTCGGCGTACGAGTAGTCGAACGCCTCCCGCAACACATATGCGGCGCGCTCGGGCGGTGACAGCCGCTCGAGGAGGGTCTGCGCGGCGAGTTCCAGTGCCTCGCACTGCTCGATGCGGCGCTCCGGGTCGGCGTTGCGGTCCACCGGTTCGGGTAGCCACGATTCCAGCTGAGTTTCATGGCGGGCACGCGCCGACTGCACGGTGTTGATGCAGAGCCGCTTGGTGGTGGTGGTCAAGAATGCGATGGGGTCGAGGACGACACTTCGGTCGCATGTCTGCCACCGCAGCCACGCGTCCTGCACGATGTCCTCCGCTGCGGCGCAGTCATTAAGGATGCGCAATGCGATGCCGAACAGACGATCCCGGCATGCCAGGAACGTCACCGCCGCCTCTTCGAGCGTTTCGTGCGACTCGATCGTTGTGAATGACACGTTCACTCCTTCCCCTCGGCGCCGACGTCAGACCGCTGCGCCGCCGCCATCGGCGTGCAGCGTCGAACCCGTGATGAAGCTCGAGCGAGGCGAGGCGAGAAACAGCACCGCCTCGGCTATCTCGGCGGCGTGAGCGGTCCGTCCAAGCGGCAGCGCCCGGCCGAGCTCCTCATTGGTCTCGCCCCATTCGGCCTCCACACCCTCGGTGCGGGTCGGCCCGGGCGCCACGCTGTTGACGCGCACGCCGTGCTTTCCGAACTCAGCGGCCCAGGTGCGGGTCAGGGACTCCAGTGCCGCCTTGGAAGCGCTGTATCCGGATGCGCCGGGGACGCCCTTGGAGGCGACCATGGAGGTGACGTTGACGATGCTGCCCCGCCCACGTTCGAGCATGCCCGGCACCAGCCCGGCGACCAGGAAGTACGCCCCGCGCACATTGGTGTCGAAGATCGACTCGAACACGGCGACGTCTTGGTCGACCGTGGCGGCGCCGGTGAAATTCGCCGCGTTGTTCACGACGATATCTACGTGTCCGCACTGCTCCACGAGTGCCTTGACCGACTCCATGTCGGACAGGTCGGCCTGCACGAATCGGGCGTTCTCACCGATTCTGGCCGCCGCCGCCTCGCCACGTTCGCGGTCGCGTCCCGAGATGACGACCTCGGCGCCCTCGGCCGCCATCAGGCGCGCGGCCTCCCAGCCGATGCCGGCGGTACCACCAGTGACCAGGGCTTTGTGATTCTCAAGTTCCATGCACCCAGCCTGTCGGCTGCCGCAGCTCAGCGGACCCTTGGAAACCCGTAGTCACACCATGGTCCGTGGCCTGGGTGAGCGTGGGTGACCTTAGCTGGCCTGAGCCCGGCCGCGGAGTTGGCGACGTGACTTGATGCCGAGTTTGGCGAACACCTTCCGCAGGTGCCATTCAACGGTGTGCGCGCTGATGAACAGCTGGGCGCCGATCTCCTGGTTGGTGAGTCCGGTGCCGGCCAGCTGGGCGATCTGGGCTTCCTGCGCGGTCAGCCCGTCACCCGAGCCGACCGGACGTTTCTGGGTTTTCTCGCCGGTGACCAGGAGCTCACGACGGGCGCGCTCGGCGAAGCTCTCCGAACCCATCTGGACGAACATCTCATGGGCGGCGCCGAGGTGCTCGCGAGCATCCACTCGCCGGTTCATGCGGCGCAGCCACTCGCCGTACACGAGGTGCGAGCGCGCGAGATAGACGCGCATCCTGGTACGTCCGAGTCGATCGATCGCCTCGCGGTAGTAGTCCTCGGCGGCCGCATCGTCGGCGACCAGCGCGTGGCAGCGGGCCAAGGTGCCCAGCACCCAATCCGTTCCTGCGGCCGCCTGCGACTCCATTTCCGCGACCGCTTCGAGCGCCGCCTCTCGATCGCCACAGCGGACGCCCGCCTCGATGAGTTCGGCAAGCGCCATCCGATAGGGGCCGAGGTCCTCGTGCTCACATGCCTGTTTCGCTGCGCGCAGCGCGTCGGAGTAGTGACCGAGCCCGTTGTTGAGTATCGCGGTCATGAACCCGACCAGGCCGATGACCCTGCCCTCGCCGCGGGACGTCGCAACTTCGGTGGTGGCTTCGAGCAACCGCTTCGAGTCGGCCTCCGCTCCACGCCAGACGCTCAGCGAGATTGCGTGATACCGCACCGGTGCATATCCGGTTGCGTGGGCGATTGTGCCGGCCTCCTCGATCAACGCCGCCGCCGCGTCGAATTCGCCTGCGAACACGTGGTTTCCCGCACGCGTTGCCAGGGCGAGCGGAAGCATGCCGAGCGCACCGGCCTCGCGCGCGAGCCGAACCGCCGTGGCTCCGACGTCGTGCCACAGATCGTCGTCCCACAGTTCACCTGCGGCGCACTCCTGCGCAATGGGAAACCCCTGCCAGAACGAGCGCATCACGTCGCCGTCGGTGTGCGCAGCGGACTCGAGAACGTGCGTCATCGCCGTGCGCAACGTCGGCAGGCTCGCCACGTGGCCGTCCGTGAATCGCGCCGCGAGGCCGTCCAGCAGCAGATCGTTCGGGCGTGGCGGTTGGGGTCCTGGCGGCGCACGACGGGCGGGTTCGGCGACGACGATCGGCCCCCCTTGCGGACACAGCCGGCCCGCGTACATCGCGGCTCCGAGCGCCTCGAGATAAGTCTCTCGCGCTAGGGCATCATCGAGTCCTTCCAGACCGCGAGCCGCGTCGAGCAGTCCGAGCGCGGTGTCGGCGACCGGTGGAGCGCCGTCGCCTCCGCCTCGACTCTGGACGAAGGCGATCCTGGCACGGAGTCGTACGGCTTGAGCTCGCTGCAAAGCGTCCAGCGGACTGATCTCGGCGATCGCCAGCAGGGCGTACGCCGCCTCCGACGACGTGGCCGCGAACTTCGCCTCGGCGGCGGCCAGCGCCCTGGCGCCTCGTCGCGCCGGGTCCGACGTCAGCTCGGTCGCCCGTTCCAGGAACGCCGCCGCGGCGGCGACACCACCTCGCCCGGCGGCCCGGTCCGCCGATCGCTCGAGGTCGTCGGCGACCTCGTCGTCTGTGCCGAAGGCTGCGTTGGCCCCGTGCCATGCACGACGATCCGGGTCGGACTGCGGGTCGGTCTCGTCGGCGAGCGCGCGGTGAGCCTTGCGGCGGTCGTCCACGTCGGCGGCGAGGTAGGCGGCCGAGCGCATCAGTGGGTGGCGGAATCGCACCCGCGCACCGATCTCGATGAGTCCCTCGGCCTCCGCGTGCGCCGCGACGTCGGGTGTGATTCCCATCCGCTTCGCCGCGCGAATCAACAGGGCCTTGTCGCCGACGGGTTCGGCCGCCGCGGCCAGCAGCAGTTTCTGCGTCGGCATCGGCAGTAACTGGACCCGCCGGACGAAGCTCTGCTCAAGATGGCCCGACGGGGCACGTGCATCGGGACGGCCGAACCCCCCTTCTGCCGCCGCGGGATCCCGGGGCAGTTCCAGCAGGGCCAATGGATTGCCACGCGCTTCGGCGATGATCCGCTCGCGCACCCGTTCGTCGAGGCGGCCGCGAATGACAGAATCCAGCAGGGCCCGTGCTTCGCCGTCGGACAGGCCGCGAATTTCCAACTCCGGCAGTCCTTTCAGTTCATCGTCGTGGCCGTCCCGCACGGCGAAGATCAGCGCAACGGGCTCGGCCAGCAGGCGGCGCGCGACGAAGGCGAGCGTCTGCGCGGAGACCCGGTCCAGCCACTGCGCGTCGTCGACGACGCAGATCAGCGGTTCGTCCGCGGTGGCCTCGGCGAGCAGGCTCAGGACCGCGAGGCCAACCAGGAAGCGATCCGGCGGTGGCCCCGCGCTTTGACCGAAGGCCGTCGCTAGCGCATCGCGCTGGGGGACGGGCAGATCATCGAGGCGGTCCAGCAACGGCGCGAACAGCTGGTGCAGGCCGGCGAAGGCGAGGTCGACGTCGGCCTCGACACCGCCGGCTCGTACCACGCGAAACCCGTTCGCGTGCTCGGCGGCGTAGTCCAGTAGGGCGCTTTTGCCGACACCGGCTTCCCCGCGCAGCACGACGACCTGGCTCCGCCCCGTGCGTGCCGCCTCGATGAGGCGATCCAGCGCCTCACACTCGTCGTTTCGGCCGCGCAGGGGTTGCTCCGCACCGCCCGCCATGTACACCGCCGTGATCTTGAAACAACGGCTTTCAGGTTAGCTTGCGCTGCCGTCCGACGGGGATTTGGTCTTGCGCCTGGCCTCCCGCAGCCCGACCCAGAACCGGGCCGCTTCCCTGATGGAGTCCTCGACGGGCCTGGGCTCCCACCTCAGTTCGCGCCTGGCCTTGTCGCAGGCCACCGGCGCCTCCGCGCGCATGAGGCGCAGCGACCCCATCGACAGTTGTTCGTCGGTGCCACGCAGCTTGGCCTTCACGCTGCCCAGCGTTGCCATCGCATACGACAACGGCAGCGGAATCGACTTGGTGGGCGCGGGCACACCGGCCGCCTCGGCCGCGATCCGCACGACCTCGGCGTTGCTGATCATCTTCTCCGAGATCAAATACCGCTCACCGACCCGGCCGCGTTCGGCCGCAAGGAGCATCGCGCGCGCCGCATCGTCGACACCCACGGCTTCGAGCTCGATCTTGTCCATCACGAAGGGCAGCTTGCCGAAGGCGGTGCCTGCGATGATTGCGCCGTGCGGAGTCCCGCCCCAGTCACCCGCACCGTAGGTCGTGGACACACACATCGCGACGGCGGGCAGTCCATGGTCCCGCGCATACGACAGCACCAGCTTCTCGGCCTGGACGCGGGAGCGGACGTACGGCGTCAGTCCCCGGAGGTCGATCATGTCGTCCTCGGTGGCGATGCGCCCGCGCTTGCGGCCGACGGTGACGTAGCTGCTGGTGAAGACGAACCGGTGCAGCCCAGCATCTTTCGCAATCTCGAGTACATTGCGGGTGCCGTCGACGTTGGTGTGAAACAGCGGCGCAGGGTCACGTAGCCAACCGCGGGTGTCCACGACGCAGTAGTACACGTCGTCGACGCCGGCCATCGCCGCACGTAAGGTCTCGTTTTCCCAGATGTCGCCGACGAAACGCTTGACATCGAGGTCGTCGATACCGATCGTGTTGGCGCCGTCGCGCACCATGACGCGTACGTCTTCGCCCTTGTCGACGAGCTGGCGGGTGACGTGGCTGCCGAGATAGCCGTTGGCGCCGATGACCAGTGCGGTCACTGCTGCCCGCCGAATTGCTTGCGCCACTCGGCCGCCTCGTCGGGCAGCGTGCCCAGTTCCTCGGCCTTGCGGCACCACTTGACCGCCGCCCGCACAAACCGCAGTGGGTTGTAGATGTCCTCCTGCCGACGCCACAGCCCATCGCCTGCGTAGGTGATGATCGAGATGTTGGTGGCGGTGATGATCGTGCCGTCGCCGGGGTCGCGCATCGGATTGTCGAGTTCGCAGATGACTCGACCGGTCGACTCGTCGAACACCGACCACAGCGACGGGAATGACGTCATGTAGCTGCCGGGGAAACTCTCCATCGTCTGCCAGATCCACGGGCGTACCTCTTCGCGGCCGCGCATCGTGCCCGCGGCGTGCTCGACGTAGAGGACGTCCGGTGTGTACTGCTCAACCCAGGGATCCCAGTCGCGGGTCTGCGCCGCGCGATCGACCGTCGCCTCGAATTTCTCGAATGCCGCGACCAGCTCGTCGCGGCTGAAGGTGCTGCCAGTCACACCCAGAACTAGAACACGTTCTACTGACGTTTGTCGAGCGTCACGAGACGCTGAGCACCTGTCGGCCGCCGAGCGGGCCACCCAGCGGCACCTCGAGCGTGCCGGAGACCGCGATCATGATGCAGGCACGTCCGACTGCCTCGGGCAGCGAGCCCGACTGCAGTTCGACGCTCACGGTCTGCGCATTCTCGGTGACGATGGCGTGGACGCCGTAGCACCGTGGCGTGCCGGTGGTGAAGTGCACGGCCACGGCGTGGTCGCCAGGCACGCGACTGAACGATTCTGCGGGCATCGGATACGCGTCGACGATCGCCGGATTGTCGACGAAGACCACCCCGGGCGGTCCCTGCCGTTCCGGCAGCACCGTCGTCTCCGCGGATGCCGCAGGTGCGACCCACACGGCGAGGGCGAGGACGGCGGCGGCGAGGCTAAGACTGGTACGCATCACACTTCCGTAATCTCCGGATGGAACAGCGTTGTTACCTGCGTCGTTATATGAGCGTGCAATACAACAAGAATCCCGACGCGGTCGACGCCCTGTCGCCCGAGCAGTATCACGTCACCCAGGAGAACGGCACCGAGCGGCCGTTCACCGGTGAGTACTGGGACAACCACGAGCCCGGCATCTACGTCGACGTCGTGTCCGGTGAGCCATTGTTCGCTTCGGCCGACAAGTTCGAGAGCGGCAGCGGCTGGCCGAGCTTCACCAGGCCGATCGACGCGGAGAATGTGGTCGAGTAAAGTTGACCGCACCTTGTTCATGAAGCGCACCGAGGTCAGGTCGGCACACGGCGACAGCCATCTCGGGCACGTGTTCAACGACGGTCCGCGATCTGAAGGTGGGTTGCGCTATTGCATCAACTCGGCTTCGCTGAAGTTCATCCACCTCGACGATCTGGACGCCGCGGGTTACGGCGACTACAAGAGGCTTTTTGTGAATCAGGAGGCACAGGCATGAGTGAGTACAAGAAGGCGATCCTGGCCGGCGGCTGCTTCTGGGGCATGGAGGATCTGATCCGCAAGCAGGCCGGCGTCATCGACACCAGGGTCGGCTACACGGGCGGCGAGAACGCGAACGCGACCTACCGCAACCACCCGGGTCATGCCGAGGCCATCGAGATCGTCTACGACCCCGCGCAGACCGACTATCGCGCGCTGCTCGAGTTCTTCTTCCAGATCCACGACCCGACCACGAAGAACCGGCAGGGCAACGATGTCGGCACGAGTTACCGGTCGGCGATCTTCTACCTCGACGATGAGCAAAAGAGCGTCGCGTTGGACACCATCGCCGACGTCGACGCGTCGGGCCTGTGGCCGGGCAAGGTTGTCACCGAAGTGACCCCCGCAAGCGACTTCTGGGAAGCCGAACCAGAGCACCAGGATTACCTGGAGCGGTACCCGAGCGGCTATACCTGCCACTTCCCGCGGGCCGGCTGGAAGCTGCCGAAACGGGCAGCTGTGCAGTAGGCGGGCCTATTTCCCGTGGGCTCGCAGTTGGTAGAGCCCACGGGTGACAGCCACGGTCTGGCCGGCTTCGTCACGAACCACCGCGTTCAGTGCGAAGTCGGCCTTTCCGTTCTCTGCGGCCTCGGAGTCGATGCGACGCAATTCGTCCTCGTCCAGCGACGCTTCGGCGCGTAGATCACTGCGTGCGGCGGCGGTGAACTCGATATCGAGCTTCTTCACCAGCGGGTAGTACTTGGCGGCATCGAAGCTGGCGATCGCGATGATCCCGCCGAGGATTTCGGCGACGGTGAACTCCACGCCCGCGTAGACGACGCCGAAGTGGTTGCCGTTGCCCTCCAATGGCACTGTTGCCGCGGCGAATCCGGGGCGTGCCTCGACCGCCTTGATACCCAGCTTGTGCGCGGCGGGGATGGTGGCCTCCATGGCGCCGTTGATCATGTCGACGAGACTCATGGAGACGAAACTAGCCGATGACCGTCAGCGCCGGTGCACAGTGACGAGCCCGCCGTCTTTGGGCGTGAAGGCAATACCCCGGAAGTGGATCTTCTCCTCCGGAGCATTGTCGGTCTCAATCACAAAGTGCCGCAGAATGGTTCGTAGAACAACGTCCATCTCGACGTTGGCGAACGCCGCCCCGATGCAGCGCCGGGTCCCGCCGCCGAACGGCACCCACGCCGTCGGCGTCCTGGTTCCGACGAACCGGTTCGGGTCGAAACGTTCGGGATTCGGAAAGGCGTCGGCATTGGCGTGCACGTTGCCGATCGAGATCATCACCGTGTAGCCGTGCGGAATCCGCCAGTCACCGAGGTCGAAGTGCGGTGCCGACACGTGGCGGCCGGCGAAGTCGATGACGGTCCGGTTCCGTTGCAGCTCAACAATTGTGGCCTGGCGGAACTCGTTGCCCCCTTCGTCATTCTCGCTGACCAGCTCGGCGAGGACGCCGGGGTGGCGGCGCAGCCGCTCGAACGCCCAGCCAAGGGTGGACGCGGTGGTTTCATGTCCGGCGCCCAGCAGGGTCAGGAGCTCGTCGGAGATCTCTTGATGAGCCATCGGCATGCCATCTTCGTATCGACTGCGCAGCAGCAGCGCCAGAATGTCGGTGCGGTCCTCGAGCCGCGGATCGCCTTCGGCCTTTGCGATCAGCGCGAACACCGTGCGATCGAAGTTGCGACGGAATTCCGCCATCCGGCCCCACGGGCTGTACCGGCCGGTGCGGAACGGTGGTTCCGGCAGGGTCGCCATCCGCGAGGCCAGCTTGGCCCACGGCGGAATGATCTCGCGCAGGTAGTCCAGTTCCGAACCGTCGGCGCCGAATACGGTGCGCAGGATGACGTTCAGCGTGATCCTGTTCATCGGTTCGAGCGTTGAAAACTCGCGTCCCTCGGGCCACGTCGCCGTCTCCCGCAGCGTCTCCTCTTCGATGACCCTCTCGTAGTTCCTGATGCTCTGCCCGTGGAACGGCGGGGCCAGCAGCTTGCGGCGGACCCGGTGCTCCTTGTGATCCAGCGCGAACACCGAACCCGATCCGAAGATCCTGCTGAGGTTCGGCTGCACGTTGATCAGGTCGTCGGTACTCGCCAGGAACACCTGGCGCGCGAGCGCCGGATCGGAAACCACCACGCTTCGGCCGAAGAACGGGACGTTGATGGCGAAGACCGGGCCGTAGCGCTTCAGCGCGTTGCGCAGGAACCAGCGCCGAAAGCCCGCCAGCAGGACACCCTGGACCGGCTTCGGCAGAGGCACGACGGGCGGCGTCTTGGCCGGCGTCACCGGAGCCTTGGTGTCTTCGGCGTCGCTGATGGCTGTGTCGGTCATTGGTCTCCTAACCCAGTGGGGTCTCGCGGCGGTGCACGATGATGCGGCCGCCGTCCTTGGGGGTGAAGGCCACACCGCGCGAGTGCGGCTTCTCATCGGATGCGGTCGTCGTATCGATCACGAAGTGCCGCAATACTGTTCGCAGCACCACATCCATCTCGACATTCGCGAACACCGCACCGACGCAACGCCGGGTACCGCCGCCGAACGGCACGAACGCGAATGTCGGCGGCCGAGTGTCGATGTACCGCTGGGGATCGAACCGATCCGGCGCGGAAAAGTCCTCGTCGCGGTTGTGCAACTGCGCTATCGCGACCACGATCGAGGTTCCCCGCGGGATCACCCAGTCGCCGAGCTGGAAAGTCGGCGCATAGACGCGTCGGCCCGCGAAGTCGATGACGGTGCGGGCGCGCTGCACCTCCAGGATGGTGGCCTGCCGGTACTCGTTGTCATCGGTGGCCGCCTCGTCGACCAGCTTGGCCAAGACCCGTGGATGACGGACGACGCGCTCGAACGCCCATCCGAGGGTGGAGGCGGTCGTTTCGTGCCCGGCGGCCAACAGTGTCAACAACTCGTCGCCGATGTCACTGCGCGACATCTGCGAGCCGTCGTCATAGGTACTGCGGAGAAGCAGTGCGAGCACGTCGTCGCGACTGTCCAGGTTCGGGTCGGCTCTGACGTGGTCGATCAGCCCGCCGATGACGTCGTCGTACTGGCGCCGGTATTCGGCGAGCCTGCCCCAGGGACTGAACCGGCCATAGTCTCGTGTCGGTGTCGGCACCACTGCCAGCCGCGACCCGAGCGTGACCCAGGGCGGGATGATGCGCCGCAGCTCGTCGAGCTGTTCGCCGTCGGCGCCGAACACCGCGCGCAGGATGGCATTGAGGGTGCTGCGCATCATTGGCTCGAGCGTCGGGAATGCCTGGCCTTCCGGCCAATTCGCCGATTCGCGCAGCGTCTCCTCTTCGAAGATTTTTTCGTAGTTCTTGATGCTCTTGCCGTGGAACGGCGGAGTCAGCAGCTTGCGGCGCAGACGGTGGTCGGCGCCGTCGAGCGCGAACACCGAGCCGCTGCCGAGCACTCTGGACAGGTTGGGCTGGATGTTGCCGACATCGTCGGTGCTTGCGGTGAACAACTGCTTGGCCAGCTGCGGGTTGGCCACGATGACCGTGCTGCCGAACATCGGCAGGTTCATGGTGAACACGTCGCCGTGGCGGCGGGCGATGCGCTCGTACACCCGGTTGCGCGAGAGGGCATAGCCGATGCCCTGCACCAGCTTGGGCAGCCGGGGACCCGGTGGCATCTTGACTGTGCCGGCCGTGGCGACTGGTCTCTCGGCGATCGCCGTCCCCTGCTCGTTCATGGCGCACTCCCAGCCATCTCATTAAGACAACAGTCTTCTTGGCACTGCGGCGGACTGGTACTACGGTGTACCGCAGCTTTGTGTAGTACGGTACCGGTTGGTACCAGCTGCATGCAAGGGTCCCGAGGGAGGTGACATGTCGACCGCAGTCGAACAACTCGATTCCGCCGACACCGCCGACCCGTTCCGGGACCGCTTACTCGACGGCATGGCCGCATCGATCGTCGAGCGCGGCTTCCGCGACAGCACCGTGGCAGACATCGTCCGACACGCCCGCACCTCGAAGCGCACGTTCTACGCACAGTTCGCCAGCAAGGAAGACTGCCTGATCGAGCTGCTCCGCCGGAACAACGACACCCTGATCACCAACATCCGCAATGCCGTCAACCCGGAGGCGGACTGGGAGGACCAGATCCGCCAAGCCGTCGGCGCATATGTCGACCACATCGGCGCGCGGCCGGCGATCACACTGAGCTGGATCCGCGAGCTTCCCGCACTGGGCGCGGTGGCCCAGCCGCTGCATCGGCAGGCCATGGAACACCTCACCGACATGCTGGTCGATCTCAGTGACAGCCCAGGCTTCCGGCGCGCTCAGATCTCACCGCTCTCCCGGCCGCTGGCGCTGATCCTGCTGGGTGGTCTGCGTGAGCTGACCGCGCTGTTCGTCGAAGCGGGCCACGACGTGCAGGGCATCGTCGAGCCGGCCATCACCGCGTCGACGGCGATCCTCGGCCCGCGCTAACTCAGCATCAGCCGCGCGGATTTCTCCAGCCTGTGGGCGATCTCCGCATACGACGCGTAGCCCATTCCGGCGCGGACGAGTGCACCGGAGTACAGCATCTCCAGCGCGTCGACGACCTCAGGATCGATGTCGGGCCCCAGCGCAGCGGACAGCCGGTCGCGAATGTCGCGCCCGATGCGCTGGCGCAACACCTCGACATCGGCATCCCTGCCGAGCAGAGCATTGGTTACCGCACAAGCGAATTCGGGTTCGTCGGCAACCAGGAGTGCGATGTGGCGCAGAACCTCGGTGACGCGCGTGGCCGGGTCGCCGGAGTCATGATTCGCCGGAGGCGAGGCGACGAGACGGCGCCAGAACACCTCGGCGACCAGGTGCTCCTTGGACGAGAAGTAGGTATAGGCGGTGGCCGCACCCACGCCGGCCTCTGCCGCCACCCGACGTACGGTCAGACCGGTGAAACCATCTCGGCAGAGGAGTTCGACCGCGGCCCTGCCCAGACGATCGACGGTGTCGGCCTGCTTGGCGGTCAGACGGCGCCGAGTCGCCTCCAGCGCCGTGTCGGACACATGTCCGGACGCTACTACAACTGCCATTGACCAGCAACGGTAGGTTGGTCCCCATGAGCACTACCAACACTGCCCTGTCTGAGGGTGCTGACACCGAACTCCCCGAGGCCGCCGCACGCCTGTTCGCACTTGCCGACGAGGTGATCGGTTTCATGCCCGCCGACGAAGGTCGCACGCTGTACGACACCGCTGTCCGCTACCTGAAGGACGGCGTCGGCGTGGAGATCGGCACGTACTGCGGCAAGTCGACGGTGATGCTCGGCGCGGCGGCCCAGCAGAGTGGCGGGGTCGTCTACACGATCGACCACCACCACGGTTCCGAAGAGCACCAGGCGGGCTGGGAGTACCACGACGAATCGATGGTGGATCCGGTGACCGGACTGTTCGACACGCTGCCGACGTTGCGGCACACCCTCGACGCGGCCGGGGTGGACGACCACGTCGTCGCGGTGGTCGGGCGGTCGACGACGGTGGCGCGCGGTTGGCGAACACCGTTGCGGCTGTTGTTCATCGACGGCGGCCACACCGAAGAGGCCGCGCAGCGCGACTTCGACGGCTGGGTCCGGTGGGTTGAGGTCGGCGGCGCGCTGATCATCCACGACGTGTTCCCGAATCCGGACGACGGCGGCCAGGCGCCGTATCACGTCTACCGCCGTGCGCTCGACACCGGCGACTTCCGCGAGGTCCCGGCGACCGGGTCGATGAGGGTGCTCGAACGCGTGTCCGGCGTGCCCGGCGAGACGATCTGAGGCGCAACGGAAGTCACGCTGGTCGTCGCTGAGCTACGAGTGCGGTGTCCACACCGACGGGCCCCATCCCACTCGCGCCGCCCGGCGACCCGATCGGTGCGTCGCGCCCGGGTAGGACATTGACGAAGAACTGCCGGTTGTCCTCGATGAACGAGGAGTCCCCAGCGGGCACCCGCCGGTCCTGGCTGATGGCCTCGACCGGGCAGACCGGTTCGCAGGCACCGCAATCGATGCATTCGGCGGGATTGATGTAGAGCTTCCGCTCCCCCTCGTAGATGCAGTCGACCGGGCACTCCTCAATGCACGACCGGTCCATGACATCGATGCACGGACCGGCGATCACGTACGGCATCGCCGACCCCCCGCGTCGTCGGTGGAATGTCCGGGGAAGAGTTGCGCGTCTGGGTGAATGTGTACGGCAGCGTTGTTCACCGCTGTCGCCACCTCACCGAAACCGGTGGAGATGAGCCGGACTTTGCCGTCGTAGTCCACGACATCCCCGGCGGCGAAGATGCCGTCCCGCGCGGTCCGCATCGCGGAGTCGACTACGATGTGCCGGTTGTCACGCAGCGTCAACCCCCAGTCCCGCAGCGGCCCCATGCTCGCTACGAAACCGAGCGCCGCAATCACTCGCTGGCAGTAGAGCCGACGAATCTCGCTGTACCCCTTGATGGCTACGTCAGCATGGGTGATCGCCCCATTGCCGCCGATCGACCGTACCTCGGCATCGGTAACGAGACTCACCGTGGACCTCTCGACCTGCATCACGGTCGACGCGTGGGCACGGAATGAGTTTCGCCGGTGCACGACGGTGACGGATGCCGCGATGTCTTCGAGCATCAGCGCCCAGTCGAGCGCGGAGTCACCACCGCCGACGATGACCACGTCGAGGTCGTCGTACGGTTCCGGGTCGGGAACGAAATACTCGAGTCCGTTGCCGAGGTAGTCCTCGCCGGCGGCGAGTTTGCGCGGCTCGAATGCCCCGATACCGGCTGTGATGACCACTGCCCCGCAACGGATCTCGTCACCAGTGCTGGTCGTGATGATATGCCGGAGATCAGCGCCGGTGGTGAGATGTCGGGCCTCTTGGCCCAGCAGGTAGGTGGCGCCGGCAGATGCGGCTTGCTCACCCAGTGCGTCGACGAGGTCACGTCCCTTGACTGCGGAAAAGCCTGCGACGTCATAGATCTGCTTTTCCGGATACATCGCGGTGACTTGCCCGCCGGGTTCGGTCGACGAGTCGATGACGGCCGTGTGAAGCCCACGGACGCCGGCGTAGTAGGTCCCATACAGGCCCACCGGACCGGCTCCTACGACGAGCAGGTCTACGTCGTACGTCGTCACTGCGCAACCCGCGGCGTCACGACGTGGGCCATCATCTCTCTCACGCGATAGCGCTGCAGTTTTCCGGTCGCGGTCTTGGGCAACTCGGTGGAGAATTCAACAGCGCGCGGCAGTTTGAAGGCGGCCAGACCCCTGCGACACCATTCGATCAGTTCGGCAGCGCCGACGTCGTCGTGGCCGGGGACGCGGACAACCAGCGCTACCGGCTTGTCGATTCCGTCCTCGCCGGGAGCGCCGACGACCGCAGCTTCGGCGACCGACGGGTGTTCGAGCAGGCGACCCTCGACTTCGGCGGGTGCAACCCAGATGCCGCCGGCCTTCAGGAGGTCGTTGGACCGTCCGAGACATCGATAGTAGCCGGACTCGTCGATGACATAGGTATCGCCGGTTCGAAGCCATCCTCCTTGGAAGACAGCCTGATTGGCCTCGGGTCGCTGCCAGTAGCCGGCAGCGATCGACTCACCGCAGACGTACAGGTCGCCGGGTACCCCGGGCGCGACGGTACGTCCTTCGTCGTCCCTGACCTCGATCTGGTAGCCAGGGACCGGCTTGCCCGTAGTGCCGGGTTGAATGTCATCAGGACGATTCGATAGGAATATGTGCAGCGCCTCGGTGGAGCCGATTCCGTCGAGGATGTCGACCCCGAAGCGATTCTTGAACTGACTGTGGACGGCGACCGGCAACACTTCACCGGCCGAAACGCACAGACGTACCGACGCGAACGAATCGTCGGGCAACTCGGACTGCACCAGGCTCGAGTAGAACGTCGGCACCGCGAAGAACAGGCTCGGCGCGGTTGAGACCATCCGCTCGCGCATCGAGTCGGGAGTGGGCCGCAGAGGTTGCAGGACCGCGGTACCGCCCGCCGCGAGCGGGAAGAACAAGCTGTTGCCGATGCCGTATGCGAAAAACATCTTCGCCACCGACAGACACCGGTCCTCCTGCCGGATGTTCAGGGTTCGGCGGCCGAAGGATTCGTATACATGACGGATGTTGGCATGGCGATGCATGGCCGCCTTCGGCTTACCCGTGGTGCCGGAGGTGTAGAGCCACAACGCAGCGGTGTCAGGTTCTGTCAGGGCGGGGACCTGCGGGTCATCGAGCAGATCTGCCCACAAATGGACTCGCAGATCGGCACGGAGTGGCCTGAACATCAGGTCTGCCTCGGCATCGATGACGACGAGGTTCCCTATGTCACTACAGGATTCGACACCGGGCAGCACCGCCTCGACATACTCCCCGGTGGCGATGACCGCCCGTGCGCCTGCGTCGCGCAGTATCTGCTCGAGTTCTCCGCCGGTCAGCATCGTCGACGCAGGCACCGCAATCAGACCTGCGTGGAAGGTGGCCAGTATCGCGGTGGCCATCTCGACACCGTCGCTCATCACCATCACGACCCGGTCGTTGGGGCGCAACCCGAGTGCGCGGAGTCCACCGGCGAGTCGTGCCACATCGTCGGAGAGCTCGCGGTAGGTCCGCGTGTGAGAGCCGATCAGCGCTACCTTGTCGCCGATTCCCTCCCGTACCTGTCGGTGTACCAGGAAGTCGGCGGCGTTGAAAAAGTCCATCGTGTTCACACCCGCTCGGTGTCGTAGCTTGCGCGTGCGCCGGTACCGTATCGCCTCAACGCACCGTCGGGGCCGGCAGCGTTGGGCCGCACGAAGATCCAGTTCTGCCAGGCAGTCAGTCGACCGAAGATCTTTGACTCCTGGGTTTCGGGCCCGACGAACCGGTGATTGGCTTCCATGCCCGTCAACGCGTCGGGCGACAGCGCCGCCCGCTCTTCGAGGATGATGCGAAGCTCCTCGCCGAAGTCGATGTCGTCGAGAACAGACGTGACCAATCCGAGCCGTCCGGCGACATCCGCAGACAGGGGTTCATCGATTCGGTCGGCGATGGCGGCGAGGAGTTCGGGATGGCCATAGAAACGGGACTCCATCCGCGTCAGCCCGTTGCCCATGGGAAACGCGCCGAAATTCGATTCGCTCACTTCGAGCGCGGCGGGAGATGCGTCCGGCTCGGCATCCTCGTAGATCCCCTCCAGCATGTATTGGCGGTCACTGGCCAATGCCAGCTCCAAAAGAAACCCGACGTAGGCACTGCCCGGCTCGACCACCGCGAAAAGGCTGCGGCTCGTCACATCCAGCCGCTTGAGTGTCCGCTTGTAGTAGTGGATCACCTCGTTGACGAACCAGTCATCCGCGAGCTCGCGAAGTTGCCGATCATATGCTCGTACCCGATCGCAGTCGCCGACGACGCGGAACACCCAGGTACCCAACTCGATTTCGTTTGTTCGCAGGTGCAGGATCACGTCATCCAGCTCGCGGGTGAGCGCCAACGGCCAGTAGTCCGCACCTGCTGAGGTGACTCCGCGGGCGTCGGGTGGCGGCGCCGAATCAGGCGCCGACACGACGATGTCGACGCGACGCTCCGCACGGTGCAGCGTCGCCCGAACGTACCGGTAGACGATCGCGTCGCCCTCGGTCCGTCGGGCCAGCGGCGTCAGGGCCACGCCCTGACGATCGTCGGGTCGTGATGAGCTTTCGGTAGCGTTCTCGGCGATCGCCTGAACTCGTGCATCAAAGCACGCCGGAGGCACCGTTTCATCTATGAGTCCCCACTCGACGGCGGTATCCCCGCGCACTCCTTCTGATTTCGTCGCAAACGCATCCGCACGGTCCTTGCGCACCTTGCGTTTGTCGACCACCCGCGTCAACCCGCCGGTGCCCGGTAGGACGCCCAGCAACGGAACCTCGGGAAGGGATATCGCAGATGAACCGTCGTCGACCAAGACGATCTGGCTGCACGCCAGCGCCAGTTCATATCCGCCACCGGCCGCCGTGCCATTGAGCGCAGCGATATAGGTCTGACCGGAGCACTCGGTCGCGTCCTCGATGCCGTTGCGGGTTTCGTTGGTGAACTTGCAGAAGTTCACCTTCCATGTGTGTGGTGACTGCGCGAGCATCCGGATGTTGGCCCCTGCGCAGAACATCCGGTCCATTCCGCCGGTCAGCACGACGGCCTTCACTTCCGGATGCTCGAATCGCAGGCGCTGGACGGCGTCGTAGAGTTCGATATCGACGCCCAGGTCGTACGAGTTCATCTTGAGCTCGTACCCGGCGACGATCCCGGCGTGCGCGTCCACGGCGAGCGTAAGCGTCGCGATCGGCCCGTCGGTCGCCAACCGCCAGTGACGATATTCGGACGGTTCGGTCGTGAACGCGACGGTGGGGGTATCGCCCCGTATCGCGGGTGCAGTCGTGGCAGCGGTCATGACCGTCTCCTCAGGCCAGGGCTTCGTCACGTAGGTGCACGTAATCGAATTCCACTGGCTGGTCGTTGATTCCGGTCTTCGGCGGCGCGATCCAACCAGCGAACTCACCGGGCTGGTAGTGCGCCACCATCAGGTCGGCAACACGGGACCGGTCCTCATCGGTCGGCAGCCAGTCGTCCTCGCGGCGATTCCAGTCCGCGGCCGTCAGTACGTCGCCATCCGGTGAGATGAAATGCCCGGCGTAGTTGCCGATGCTTCGATTGAAGCCCTCGTGCGGGAGAACCAGTCGCTCTTGGCGGCCCGCGTTCTCGAGCGCCTGGTTCCATCGGCGTACACCGTTGCGGCAATCGGCGACATACTCGTCGCGTAGGTCCAGATTGAGAGCATTGAGGTACGGCACCGACTCCTCGGTGATGCGGCCGCCTGTCACCGTTCGGGCCGGGTAGGCGGCGTTCGCCAGGATGTGGTCATCCTGGCGCCGGGTCTCCTGCCAACGTCCCTTCAGTCCGCCGGTGTAGTACGCGGCGGCATTGGACGACTGCTCGGACCCGAACAGGTCCATCGACACGGAGAACTGCGCGTTCAGATACTTCTGAATGACTGGGAGCGGGATACCGCCGTGCTCGAAGACCTTGTCCGAGCCGTGCGCCGCCATCAACTCCGCAGTGCGCTCGACCGTGCGCTGCACTCCGGTGGTTCCGACGAACATGTGGTGGGCTTCTTCCTTGAGCATGAACTCGCAGGTCCGCGCCAAGGGATCGAACGCCGATTCCTTCAACGTTCCGAGCTGATACTTGCCGTCCCGGTCGGTGAAATAGGTGAACATGAAGAACTGCAGCCAGTCGGTCGTCTTCTCGTTGAACGCACCGAGAATTCGCGGCGTGTTCACATCGCCGGAATTTCGCTTGAGTAGCTGCTCGGCCTCGTCTCTGCCGTCCCGACCGAAGTATGCGTGCAGTAGGTACACCATCGCCCACAGGTGGCGTCCCTCTTCGACGTTGACCTGGAACAGGTTTCGGAGGTCGTAGAGACTGGGTGCGCTTCGGCCGAGGATGCGCTGCTGTTCGACGGATGCCGGTTCGGTGTCTCCCTGAACGATGATCAGTCGCATCAGCTCGGCACGGTATTCACCGGGCACCTCCTGCCACGCCGGCTCGCCCTTGTGCTTCCCGAATCCGATCGTTCGGTCGCCTTCGCGTTCGGCGAGGAAGATGCCCCAGCGATACTCGTTCATCGGGACATGGGCGAAATGGGCCCAGCCATCCCGCCCGACGGCGATCGCGGTCCGTAGATAGACGTCTTTCGTAGGAAGTTCAGGACCGAGCGACTTCCACCATTGCAGGAACTTCGGTTGCCATCCCTCGAGTGCCCGCTGCAGCCGACGGTCGGCCGACAGGTTCACGTTGTTCGGGATGCGTTCGCCGTAGTCGATCTTGCTCAGCGGCCCCCTGGGGGCAGGCGCTGCGCCTGTTCGTGTCTCGTCAACCGCCACACTGCCTCCAGAATCTGTCCTTAAATGTTCTACACTATATCCGACGAACGCAATACTAATGTGGCATATTTGAAGCGATAGGGTGCCGCCCCTATGGTCGGCGACGGATAGTCCTCTACAGGGGATCAGCGCTGCGCAGTTGAACCGTCGCGGCTCAACTCGTGCGTCGGTGGTCAGCGTTGTGATGCACTCTTAGCGGGAACAGCGCATCAAGTACGAAAGGATGGGGCCATGACGGCCGCCGAGCACCTCGCCGGGGACGACGCTGCGCTCGCGGGGTCCGAGCGCCGGGAGGTGGGGTCGAGTGCGCGCAGCCTCCTGCTCACGATCCTCGGCGAGTTCGTGCGCCCTCGCGGGGCCGCTGTCTGGACGGCGACGTTGGTGTCGAGCCTCGGAGTTCTCGGAATCGAGGAGAAGGCCGCTCGCCAAGCAATCGCACGGTCGGCGGCCCACGGAGTCCTGGAGTCTGAGAAGTCGGGGCGCCGAGTGTCGTGGCATATCACGCAACCCGGAACTCGGCTCCTTTCGGAGGGCGCCCGGCGCATCTACGGCTTTCTGACGGACGCGCCGCCGTGGGACGGCGAGTGGCTCGTCCTCTCTGTCGGCATCCCGGAGACGCAGCGGCGACTGCGTCACCGGTTGCGCACGCGGCTAACGTGGCTGGGGATGGGCTCTCCCAGCCCAGGGATCTGGATTCTCCCGGACGTGAGCAAGGTCGGCGAGGTCGCAACGATCATCGACGACCTCGGCCTCGAGGGACGGGCGTTCGCCTGGACGGGCAAGCTCGCCTCCGTCGGCAAAACCGAGTCACTCATCGGGGACGCGTGGAACCTGGGCGAAGTAGAAGAGCGCTACGCGGAGTTCCTCACCACCTTCGGCAAGCTGCGCGCCACCACACCGGTCGAGGCATTCCAAGCGCAAGTGCGGTTGGTCCATGCGTGGCGACGATTTCCCTTCCTGGACCCTGGGCTTCCACGTGAACTGCTCGATCACGACTGGCCTGGCCCTGAGGCGGCCGCGTTGTTTCATCGCCGCCACGACGAATGGCATGGCGGCGCCCAGAGATACTGGACCGAATTGGAGGTGCTGTCGTCGTCGTGAGGCGGCTAGCGGTCGCTGGTCGCACACTCGCAGTCGTACTCGCCTTCGAGGCCCCGTGGCAGATCCACGCCTCGGAAGATGCCGTTGGCCGCGGTCGTTCGTGACAGCGCATCGGCCGCGAGGATCATCGCTCCGCCGGTCCACGTGGTGCGCTCCACCGGCCACCGCTTACCGTCGGCATAGACCAGACCGGTCCAATAGGAGCCGTCCTCTTCACGCAGATGGTGCATCGCCTCGAACTGCTGATGTGCGCGCGCCCTGTCGCCGATCGCATCCAATGCCATTACCAGCTCACAGGTTTCGGCTCCGGTGACCCACGGCCTGTCGTCGACGCAACGGATACCGAGGCCGTCGACCACGAAGTCGTCCCACCGTTCGTCGATGCGCGACCGCGCGGCAGCGCCGCGCAACGCGCCCCCAAGCACCGGGTAGTACCACTCCATCGACCACCGGTCCTTGGTGACGAAGGCGTCCGGATGCTCGGCGATCACATGGCCAAGGCGGCCGACGGCCAGCTCCCACTCCGGCTGCGGATCGTTGAAGTAGTCCGCGAGCGCCAGAGCACACCGCAGGCTGTGGTAAATGCTCGAGCACCCGGTCAGCAGCGCCTCGGGCTCCAGTCCGTTAGGGCTTCTGGCCCAGGAGATTTCGCCGCCATTGAGCTGCATGCCGAGTACGAAGTCGACTGCCTTCGTGACCACGGGCCACATCGTCTCGGCGAATCGTCGGTCACGGGTGATCAGTACGTGGTGCCAGACGCCTGTTGCGATGTAGGCGCAGAAGTTGCTGTCGCTGTTGGAGTCCTCGATGACGCCGTTGCGGAACTGGATCGGCCATGAGCCGTCGGCCCGCTGCGTCCTGCGGCACCACTCGAACGCCGCGCGTGCGGGCTCGAGAAGTCCTGCCGCCGTGAGCGCCATCGCATTCTCGACGTGATCCCACGGATCGGTGTGGCCGCCTTCGAACCACGGAATCGCACCCGTCGACTCTTGCGTCTCGGCAATCGACCGGGCGGTCTGGCGGCACTGCGCAGGCGTCAGGATGCCGCGCACTCCGGGAACGTCACGAGTCAACGTCAAACCACCGGCTTCTCGAAGTACATCGCGACGCTCTTGCCGATCAGGGGGTTGAGCACCGACTCCGCCGTCCGCGTGAGCCACGGCCGGCTCATCATGTCCCACACCAGCAATTTGTGATACGCGACCACCGCGGGGTGATCCGACTTCTCGGTTCCGACAGCGCATTTCAGCCACCAGTAGGGGGCGTGCAGCGCATGCGCGTGGTGGGTATCGGTGAGCCGCAGGCCATGGGCTAGCACTTTGTCACGTAGCTCGTCGGCCTTGTAGATCCGGATGTGCCCGCCCTCGTTGGCGTGGTACTCGTCGGAAAGGATCCAGCACAGCTTCTCGGGCAGCCAACGTGGCACCGTGATCGCCAGCGAGCCACCAGGTTTGAGCACACGGACAAGTTCTGCGATCGCGCGGTCGTCCTCGGGCACGTGCTCGAGGATCTCCGAGGCGATCACGCAGTCGAAAGTGCCGTCGGCGTAAGGCAATTCCAGCGCATCGCCCTTGACCGCCTGTGCGGTCGCCGATGCGGGCGCCTCGCCCTTGTCCTTCATGGCCTGCAGGATCTCGTCGACGTCGTTGAGATCGGTGACGCTCTGATCGAAACCGATCACGTCGGCACCGCGTCGGTACGCCTCGAAGGTGTGTCTACCGGCGCCACAGCCGACGTCGATCACCTTGGTGCCCTTGCCGACGCCAAGCCGGTCGTAGTCGACGGTCAACATTTCGCAACTCGCTCACGTGCTTGCTCATACACCGCAACCGTCTGCGCGGCAACGGATTCCCAGCTGAATACATCGACGGCGCGCCGACGGCCGTTCTCGCCGAGCCGACGCAGCTCCATCGGCGAGTCGAGCAGTTCGCCCAGCACTCTGGTCAACTCGTCGACGTCGGCCGGCGTGACGAGCCGAGCGCATTCGCCGTCGGCGCCGACCACCTCGGGCAGCGCTCCCGCACGGCTCGCGACAATCGGTGTTCCACTGGCCATCGCCTCTACCGCAGGCAGCGAGAAGCCCTCGTAAAGCGAAGGGATACAGGCAACTTCGGCAGATGCCAGCAGGTCGGCGAGCTCGGCGTCGGTAACCCCGCTCGAACTGTGGACGATGTCGGAGATGCCCAGTTCGGCGATCAGCTTCTCGGTCGGCCCATTGGGTTCGAGCTTGGCGACGAGCTGAAGTTCGAGGTCACGCTCAACCCGTAGCCGTGCGACGGCGTTCAGCAGATGCGCAACGCCCTTGAGCGGCACGTCGGCACTCGCGATCGCGATGATGCGGTTGCGCACCCGTCGCTCGGACGGCTTGAACAGTTCGGTGTCCACGCCGAGGGGCACGACGTGTAGCTGATCGGGCGACACCCCGAAGTCCTGGGCGATGTCGGCGGCCGACGTCGATGACACGGTCAGCAGCTCGGGGATGCGCCGCGCGACGTCCTTCTGCATCTCGGCGAAGCCGTACCAGCGCCGCACGAGGGGCTTGCGCCACCACGGTGCCGCCGACACGTCCAGAACGCGGTCTCGGGTGATCGGATGATGCACTGTCGCGACGACCGGCATGCCACGCTCGGCGATCTTGAGCAGACCGGTGCCGAGACACTGGTTGTCGTGGACCACGTCGAAGTCGTCGAGGCGCTCGGCGAGCGCGCGGGCGGCCCGCAGGCTGAAGGTCTTGGGCTCGGGGAATCCCGCGGTCCAGGTCGCCAACAGCTCGCGCAGATCGATGCTCGTCTTGATCTCGCTGGGCCACGGGATGCGGAACGGGTCCGGTTCGCGGTAGAGATCCAGGCTCGGCACCTTGGTCAGGCGGACCCGGGGATCAAGGCCGCCGGGGTAAGGCTGTCCCGAGAACACCTCGACGTCATGGCCGAGCTCGACGAGGCCGCGAGACAGGTGCCGGACGTAGACCCCTTGCCCTCCGCAATGGGTCTTGCTCCGGTACGACAGCAAAGCGATGCGCATGATCAGCTCACGCCGATGCGCGCAGGCGGACACGTCCAGGTCCGGTGAGCAGGACAAATCGTGTCACTCAAAAACTCCGAACCTCTCTGGACATGTGTCCAGACTATAGTTTGACTAGCTATCGGACGCAACGCGTCCGTACTGCTCTGACTACCACATACGCCGCGATGCGCGCTCTTCGGCCTGTTCAGTCCGGGTCGGTTCCAAACCCCTCACCGGGGGTATTCGCCGGTGATGACCACACAAATCAAGGCGGCATTCGAGATCGGCAGTTGGGACGAGACGCCGTTCGAAGACGGCGACGAGGAGACGAAGCTCACCGAGGCGTTGGTTACCAAGCGCTACTCCGGGGACATCGACGGCACCTCGACGACCAAGTGGCTGATGGCCTACGCACCGGACAAGTCGGCGACCTACGTCGGGGTCGAGCACATCACCGGAACCGTCGGCGGCCGGCGCGGCGGACTGGTTCTGATGCATGACGGCGAATTCGCCGACGGTGTCGCCACGGCGACCATGCGGGTCGTGTCGGGCACCGGCGAGCTCACGGGCGCGACCGGCAGTGGGAAGTTCCGCGCCGATCCGGCCGGCTCGCTGCTGCTGGATCTCGACGCCTGAGTGCTATTGCTCTCGTTCGGGCGGGAAGCCGCCGGTGGCCACCGGGCCCCACCGCGTCGGCGTGACACGGATCAGGCACTTGCCCTGGTCGACCATCGCCTGCCGGTATTCGTCCCAGTCGGGATGTTCGCCGGAGATGGAACGGAAGTAATCCACCAGCGGCTCGACGGCGTCGGGCAGGTCGATGACTTCGGCGTCGCCGTCGACCTGTACGTAGGCGCCGTTGAACTCGTCGGACAGAACCGTGATGCTCGCGCGTGGCGTGCGCTTCAGGTTCGTGGACTTGGCCCGCTGCGGGTAGCTCGAAATCACGATCCGGCCGTGGTCGTCGACCCCACCTGTCACCGGCGAACTCTGCAACGATCCGTCCGCGCGAAAAGTGGTGAGCACCATGCGATGTCGCGGTCGGACGAACTCCAGCAGCTGGGGCAGATCGACGGCGTCGGAAGACGCATACTTTCTGGACATAGCCCAACCCTAGTGACGGGAAAGCGATGGAAGCCTTCGAGAAACTTGTCTCAATGCTGGACTATCCGATGTACGTCGTCACCACCAGCGCCGGTGACAAGCGGGCCGGCTGCCTGGTCGGGTTCACGAGCCAGGTGAGTATCGGGCCGCCGCGATTCATGGTCGGCCTGTCCGAGAAGAACCACACGTATCGGGTCGCATGCGACGCGACCCATCTGGCCGTGCATCTGTTGCCGCGGCGGCACAGCGAGCTGGCCCGGCTGTTCGGCAGCGAGACCGGTGACCGCACGGACAAATTCGCGCGGACCGCATGGCACGAAGGACCGCATGGCCTGCCGATCCTCGAAGATGCGGCGGGATGGTTCGTCGGCGAGGTGCTCAGCCGATACGACGTCGGTGATCACGTCGGATTTCTGCTGCAGCCGGTCGAAGGCGATGCGCCGGACACATTCGACCAACTGGTGACCTTCGCCGATGTTCGCGATCTGGAGCCAGGGCACGAAGCGTGAGCCTGCGGACTTCCGTCACGTGTCAGAACCCGGAGGTATGATTCGAACATGCGTTCGGATAAAGAAGCGCTCGTCGAGGCGCTGGAAGCAATTGAAGCCGGTTGCAAGGCCGTCGGCGTGTTCCCGTTGGAGACGCTGTCGCGTAGCGATGGTCAGGCACTGCTCGCCCGGCTGGACAAACTGGACCAGAAGTTGGTCTCCCTGCAGCGGAGCCTGAACGGTCGACTGATCACCACTGCACCTCGGATGTCGGCCTAGTTGGCCTTCCGTTTGAGCGTCCACGCCGGAATCCAGTGCGTCACCGCTCTGCGGCGGGCCCCGTAGGCGATCTCGTAGGTGACCAACCCCCACCAGTGGCCCTGCTCGCAGATGGCCCAGCACGACAACCTGCCCTCGACGACCGAGTGCATCTGCAATCCCGCCGGGTTGTAGCCGCCCGTCCGATGCGGCTCGCGGGGGAACACGGTGGCCAGGTCGACGAGCACCGCCACCGCCGGGTCGACCCGGCGGAAGGCCTGCTGCACGGGTTGCCCGTTGTAGCCGATCGACTGGAGCTCACCCACCGTTCGATCATACGTTCGAACAGGGCGTCACGAACGCGAACGGACGTGGGTAGCCCAGCCCGGTCAGTCGTGACTCCCGGACCGCGGCAACATCGACCGACCGCAACTCCCCTGACGACGGCTCGTAGCAGGTCAGCCGCCCTTCAGCCGTCGCGACGATCAGCACCCAGTGCCTCGGAATCCCCCGGCCCACGAGCATCGCCACCGGCCGGTCGGCGCTGACCGCCGCCACCACATCGAACAGATTGTCGCGGCGGCCGCGGAACAGCCGCCAGCGGTAGCAGACCCCGGCCGTGGCTCCCATCGCCGTCAGCGCTCGCGCCATTCCCCACGGCGTCGTGCCGAGCCGCCGAGGCCAGATTCGGTTCACGTCGGCATGCACACGCAATTGTTCCGCCGCGAACAGTGCTGCCCCGGATTCCGGTTCGGCCAACGCCGCATGGCGGGCGGGATCGAGCAGCGCGCCGGCCATCACCGCGACCGAGGGGCCGCACGTCACCCCGTCGCGCTGGCGCAGCCGAAGACCGGCGAGCTTCATCGGATCCAGTGTGCGCCGACTGGTCCAATTGCATTCGGCGATCGTGGGCCACCCGCAGTTTCCCCAGCGCGATTCCTGCCACTTGGCAACCAATTGCTGCCACCGGAATTAAATGCCTGACCTGGTGGTTTACCAGATCAGTTGCAGCGATAGATGCGAGGAGATGCTGCGGCTGAGAATACGAAACGCAAGAGAGTAGAGGGCTCCAAAGATGATGAAGAGGCTTGGATTCGCCACCGTCGCCGCGAGTGCACTGGCCGCCGCTTTTTTCGGGCTAGCTGTGCCGGCTTCGGCCACGCCGGCGGGTCCAGGGAACGCGCAAGACACGATCAGCGATCTGCAAGCTCACGGCTTTACGGTGATCGTCAACCGCATCGGTAACGCGCCGCTCGAAGAAGCCAGCGTTATCGCAATACGTTCAGAACAGACGTACAGCCCGGCGGCTCTCAAAGGGCCGGGAAACGACCTGCGGGTAAAGGTGCCCAACAAAACGGTCTACGTCGACGTGAAGTAATAACCGGTGAATTAGCCCCTCACCACGACAAGCCCCCGCGATGTTCCCCCAGGCATCCGGGGGCTTGTCCCTGTCAACGGCCATTTCCGTGAACAAGTGTTTCGGATTGACAGCAGGCGGCTAATCGAGGCCCTGATGACCTTCGACCTCACGCCGACTGCGGCGCAACACGACCTGGCCCGCCGCACCCACGAATTCGCCGAACAGGTGGTCCGTCCGGTGGCGGCCGAATACGACCAGCGCCAGGAGTTCCCATGGCCGGTCCTGGAGGAAGCGGCGGTCCAGGGCTTCTACAGTCCACTGTTCTACCGCGATCTCATCGGCGACCCGACCGGGCTTTCACTGCCGATGTTCATGGAGGAGTTGTTCTGGGGCTGTGCCGGGATCGGGCTGGCGGTCGTGATGCCCGCCCTGGCTCTCTCCGCGATCGGCCAGGCGGCTTCGCCGGAGCAGATGCTCGAGTGGGCACCCGAATGCTTCGGAACACCAGGCGATCTCAAGCTGGCTGCCCTGGCGATCTCCGAACCCGAGGGCGGCAGCGACGTGCGGAATCTACGCACCACGGCCCGCCGCGACGGTTCGGGGCCGGATGCCGACTGGATCATCAACGGCCACAAGATGTGGATCGGCAACGGCGGCATCGCCAACGTCCACGTCGTCAACGCCGTCGTCGACGAGGAGCTCGGCCACAAGGGCCAGGCGCTGTTCGTCGTCCCCGGCGGTACGCCGGGCCTGGAGATGGTCCGCAAGCTCGACAAAATGGGTTGTCGAGCCTCACACACCGCCGAGCTGAAGTTCAACGACGTCCGGGTGCCCGCAGCCAACCTGCTCGGTGGCCAGGACAAGCTCGACCACAAACTCGCCAGGGCGCGCGAAGCCATCGAAGGCGCCGCGCATTCCGGTTCAGCCACGCTCGGCACGTTCGAGCAGACACGACCGATGGTCGCCGCGCAGGCCCTCGGGATCGCCAGGGCTGCACTGGAATACGCCACCGAGTACGCCAACCGGCGCGAAGCGTTCGGGGCGCCGATCATCGATCACCAGGGCATCGCGTTTCCGCTCGCCGACCTCGCCACCCAGATCGACGCCGCGCGGTTGCTCACGTGGCGGGCCTCCTGGATGGCGGGCAGCGGCGTGCCGTTCGAACGCGGCGAGGGATCGATGTCGAAGCTGGCCGCCAGCGAGGTGGCCGTGAAAACCACCGAGCGCGCCATCCAGACCATGGGCGGATGGGGCTACGTCAAGGACCATCCCGTCGAGAAGTGGTATCGAGATGCCAAGCTGTACACCATCTTCGAGGGAACCAGCGAGATCCAGCGCATCGTGATCGCCAACGCACTCGGCGCCGCTGACGGAAAGCCGCCGCTGCACGTCGACCTCGAACCCACCGGCGGACCGCTCAACCGAATGTTCGGCCGCGGTACACCCGTGCGGACCCAGGTCGCCAGCGCGGCGCTCTCGGCCAAGGACCAGGTTCCCGCGCCGCTCATGCGGTTGGCGATGAAGGTGTTGCAACCGCCCCGCAAGTGAGGTTTGGGCCATGCCCGAGCGGGCACGTGACTCGTAACCGTCAACCGTCAACCGTCAACCGTCAAGGGAGGATCCGATGCGAGCAGTTACGTGGCAGGGGCGACGAAAGGTATCCGTCGACAATGTGCCCGATCCGGCGCTCAAGGAGCCCAACGACGCGATCATCCGGGTGACGAGCACCAACATCTGTGGGTCCGACCTGCACCTGTACGAAGTGCTCGGCGCCTTCATGAGCCCGGGCGACATTCTCGGGCACGAGGCGATGGGCATCGTCGAGGAAGTGGGCCGTGAAGTCGAGAACCTCAAAGTCGGCGACCGGATCGTGATCCCGTTCAACATCTGTTGCGGGCACTGCTTCATGTGCGGGCAGGGTCTGCAGAGCCAGTGCGAGACGACGCAGAACCGCGATCAGGGCACCGGCGCCGCGCTGTTCGGCTACTCGAAGCTCTACGGCGAGGTCGCCGGCGGGCAGGCCGAGTACCTGCGCGTGCCGCAGGCTCAGTACACGCACATCAAGGTGCCCGACGACGGGCCTGACGAACGCTACGTCTATCTATCCGACGTGCTGCCCACCGCGTGGCAGGGCGTCGAGTACGCCGACGTGCCCGACGGCGGCACGCTCGTGGTGCTGGGTCTGGGACCCATCGGATCGATGGCCTGCCGCATCGCTTCCCATCGCAAGAAGTGCACGGTGATCGGCGTGGACCTGGTCACCGAGCGGCTGGACCGCGCGCGGCAGTACTGCTCGGAGGTCGTCGACCTTCGAAGCAACGATGCCGAAGAAGTCGTCAATAGCTACACCTCGGGTCGCGGCGCCGACGCTGTGATCGACGCCGTCGGGATGGAAGCCCACGGATCGCCGGTCGCGACCGCCGCGCAGACCGCCAGCGGGTTCCTGCCGTCGCCGGTCGGCCGTGCGGTGATGAAGCACGCCGGTGTGGACCGCCTCGCGGCGTTCAACATGGCGATCGCGCTGGTGCGCAGGGGCGGCACCATCTCACTGTCCGGTGTGTACGGCGGAGCGGCGGACCCGATCAATCTGATGACGCTGTTCGACAAGCAGATTCAACTGCGGATGGGCCAGGCCAACGTCAAGAAGTGGATTCCCGACATCATGGGATTGCTCACCGACGACGACCCCCTCGGCGTCGAGCAGTTCGCCACCCACCGGCTGCCGCTCTCGGCGGCCCCCGATGCCTACGAGACCTTCCAGAAGAAAGAGGACGGCATGGTCAAGGTGGTCCTCACCCCCTGACGCGCGGTTACCCGATACCCCTGGTTTCAGGTTGGGCAGTTCTGGCAACATTACCGACGGGTAAGTTTTCCGGCGCTAATCAACGGGTGGAATGAAAATGGATTCTCTTGCTCAAGGCAGCGAGGGTGGCGGGGCCGCGCTCAACGAAATCATCGGCTTGACGGTCGCCGGCGGCGTCGTCGCGGCGATTCTGCTGTGGATCGGCTGGATGCACCGCAATCACAAGATCACGTGGCTGACCAGCCTCGCCGACTGGACGGGCCGCCGGTTCAAACGGCCCCCGTGGGTGGCGCTGCCGGTGGGGATGTTCATCGCGTCCATCATCTGCGCGCTGTTCGGCTTCATCTGGGACGTCAGCCTGCACATCGGCAACGGTCGAGACGACGGCGCGTTGGCCAATCCGGCGCACTACTTCATCCTCATCGGGTTGTTCGGCATCTTCGTCGCGGGGTGCACCGCGATGGTGCTGCCCCTGGGAGAAGATGCCCGGCCCGGCCCCGCAGCGGTCCGGATCACCGACGACTGGTACGCGCCGGTCGGTGGACTGGTGATGGCCGGATGCGGCCTCTACGCACTGATGGGCTTTCCCCTCGACGACGTCTGGCACCGCATCTTCGGGCAGGACGTCACCCTGTGGGGTCCCACCCACTTGATGATGATCGGCGGCGCCGGCTTCTCCACCTTGGCCGCGTTGTACCTCGAACACGAGGGTCGCAAGGCCAGGACCGACGACACCCCGCCGGATGGCATCGGCCTCAAGTTCGTCCAGTACCTCGCCTTCGCCGGTGTGCTGATCGGCGCGTCGGTCTACCAGATCGAATTCGACTTCGGGGTGCCGCAGTTCCGGCAGGTGTTCGAGCCCATGCTGATTGCCGCCGCAGCCGCGCTCGCCTTGGTGGCCGCCAGGATCTTCATGGGCCGGGGGGCCGCCCTCATCGCCGCGGTCGTCGCCATTGGTTTGCGCGGGATCGTCGCCTTCCTGGTGGCTCCCGTCCTGGACGCGCCCGTCAACTGGTTCCCGCTCTACCTCGGGGCCGCAATCATCGTCGAACTGCTCGCCCTGACCCCACTGCTGAAACGACCCGTCGTGTTCGGCCTGGTTGCCGGACTGGGCATCGGCACCGTGGGGCTCTGGGTGGAGTCACTGTGGATCAACGCCGTCTACTACCACCCGTGGCCAACGAGCATGTGGCCGGAAGCGCTGGCCATGGCCGTGCCGGTCGCCATCCTCACCGGTGGATGCGGCGCGATGATCGGCATGGTGCTGACGGGCCAGCGGTTACCCGGCCGCGCCATCGGCGTCGGGCTCGTCGCACTCACGGTCCTGGTCATCGGCGGCGCGGCGGCCAATGGTCTGCGCTACGACGTCCCCCAAAGTGCTTCGGCCACCATCACTCTCACGGATGTGCCCAGTAGCGACGGCGAACGTTACGCGACGGCCGACGTGCAGCTCACCCCGGCGAACCTGGTCAGCGACGATCCCAACTGGGTGTCGGTGCTGGGTTGGCAGGGTGGACTGGACAACGACCGTGGGATGTTCGTCGACAATCTCGAGAACGTGGGTCCGGGCCACTTCCGGTCCACCGAGCCGATGCCGGTGTCCGGTGAATGGAAGACGCTGCTGCGGCTTCACGACGGCAGAACCTTCGCCGCCGTGCCGATCTATCTGGCGGGCGATCCCGGCATCGGCGCACAGGAAGTGCCTGCTGAGGCGTCCACGACGCGACCGGTCGTCGCCGAGATCACCATCCTGCAACGCGAGCGCAGTCCTGACATCCCCCAGTCGCTGTGGCTCATCGGCTGCTTGATCGTGCTGGTCTGCACACTCGCAATGATCGCCGGAATCACCTGGGGCGCAGGCCGGATCAATAACAGCGAACCGCATGCCAGCGAGGCCGAGCTGCAGCCGACCGCGCAAGCATGATGCCCGAACCCAATGTCGTCATCCTGGCTGATCACTCGGTCTGGCTCGCCGTCCCGGCGTTCGCCCCTGCCTTCGTGGTAGCGGGGGTCGTCGTTTACGTCGCGGTGAGAAATCGGCGCAAGGGCGACGCACCTCGCAGCGACGGGACGGCCGCGGCAGGAGAAGACGGGTGACCGTGAGAAGCGCAACGGTTCTGTCAATTTTCGTCACGGTCGCCTTCCTGGCCGCCGGTTGTGGCGGTGGCGAAAGTCTAAGCGGCACACAGGCCAGCTCGTCAGCGTCGACGGTCAACCCCTCGGACGTGACCGATCAGCAGGCGCCGGCCGATCGGCTCGTCGTGGACGTCAAGATCGCGGGTGGCACGGTGACGCCCACCAACGAGCAGTTGGAGGCGACGGTCAATGAGCCGATCGTCTTCCGTGTCGATAGCGACGCCGTCGACGAGTTGCACGTCCACTCGAACCCCGAGCACTCGTACCAGATCGAGGCCAAACCCGGCCAGTCATTTCAGTTCACCGTCGCCGTGCCCGGCAAGGTCGATGTCGAGCTGCATGAGCTGAACAAGACCGTCGCCACCATCACCGTGCGGTGAACGCGGACGGACCGGTGACCGTACTGGCCCATGGACTGGGCGGCTCAGCGGATCTTCCGATCCCGTTCACGTACGCGCTGATCGGTGCGGCGTGGGCACTCACGTTCACGTTCGCCGTGGTAGCACTGGCGTGGCGCAAGCCGCGATTCGATCCCGACAAGCCCGGCCGTGAGCTGCCGCGCTGGGTGACCGCCGCAGTCGACGCACCGGTCACCCGCTGGGCGGTCGGCATCATCGGCCTGCTGCTCGCGGTGTGGGTGGCCCTGGCCGCATTCCTCGGTCCGCAAAACGCCGACAATCCGCTGCCCGGCATTTTCTACGTGCTGATGTGGGTCGGGCTGGTCGCGGTGTCGCTGGTGCTCGGCCCGGTGTGGCAGGTGCTCTCACCGGTGCGCACGGTGCACCGATTGCTCGGCGGCAAGTCGCTGCGCAGCTATCCGGCGGCGCTAGGGTACTGGCCTGCGGCGCTGGGCCTGTTCGCGTTCGTATGGCTGGAGCTGGCCAGTCCAGATCCGGGATCGCTTGCCGCCATTCGGATTTGGCTGCTTATCTACCTGGCAGTCACCCTCACCGGAGCTTTGGTGTGCGGCGCGCGCTGGTGCGCGCGCGCCGACCCTTTCGAGGTGTACAGCATGGTGGTGTCGCGGTTGTCGGCGCTGCGGCGCAACCGCGACGGCCGCATCGCGATCGGCAACCCGTTCGACCATCTGCCGTCGCTGCCGGTGCGACCGGGCATCCTCGCGGTGCTGGCGGTGCTACTGGGGTCGACGGCGTTCGACAGTTTCTCGGCGAGGCCGCAATGGCGCACGTTCATCGACGAGACTGCGGGATCCGCCGCGACGGCAACGCTGATCAACACGGCGGGACTGCTGGTGTTTTCCGGGGTGGTCGCGGCGACGTTCTGGTTAGCCGCAAGGGCGACCGGCGGAGTCGATCACGAACAGCGGCGCGCACTGCCGGGGCAGATGGCGCATTCGCTCATCCCGATCGTCGTGGGCTACGTGTTCGCGCACTACCTTACGTACCTGATCGAGCGGGGACAGCAGACCGTCCACCTGCTGCTGGGTATGGACGCCGACGTGAACTACTTTCTGTCCCTTCATCCTTCGCTGCTGGCCACCCTCAAGGTCGGCTTCGTGGTCGCCGGGCATGTCGCCGGTGTGGTGGCCGCGCACGACCGGGCGCTGCGTCTGCTGCCCAAGGCCCACCAGTTGACGGGTCAACTCGCGATGATGCTGGTGATGGTCGGCTATACGTTCACCGGGCTGTACCTGTTGTTCGGAGGGTAAATTTTTATTATGCGGGCACTGATCATCACCGACGTTCAGAACGACTTCTGCGAGGGCGGTTCGCTGGAGGTGAGTCGGGGCGCCGAGGTAGCCAGCGGCATCAGCGAGTTGCTCGCGGGTGACCACGGCTACGCGCACGTCGTCGCCACCAAGGACTTCCACATCGATCCCGGTGAACATTTCTCCGACCATCCGGACTATGCGGTGTCGTGGCCGCGGCACTGTGTAGTCCAGACATCGGGCGCCGAATTCCATCCGAACCTGGACACCAGTGCCGTCGAGGTTGTCTTCCGCAAGGGCCAGTACGCGGCCGCCTACAGCGGTTTCGAAGGCGCCGACGACGACGGCACACCCTTGGCCGACTGGCTGCGGGAACGCAGCATCGATGGGGTCGACATCGTCGGCATCGCGACGGATTACTGCGTGCAAGCGACGGCCGCCGCCGCCGTGGAGGCGGGCTTCGCCACTCGCGTGCTGCTGGACCTGACAGCCGGCGTCGCGCCCGAGTCGACGGCCAAGGCCATCGAGGACATGCGCGCCGCCGGCGTCGAGATCAGCTAGCGCTCAACCCGGCACGGTGGGGTCCACCGGGTTGCCCGACCACTCGGGCGGCCTACCCGCTTGGAAGGCGCGCACACCTTCCTTCGCGTCGTCGTGCGCCATGACCGCGAGGTGGATCTCGGTTTCGCGGCGGCCCACCGCTGCGCGGTCGAGGTCGAACGAATCCCACAACAACCGTTTGCTGGCCGCCACCGACATCGGCGCGGTGTTGGTGGCGATGTCATGCGCCACCTCCAGGGCTGCGGGGAGCACCTCGTCGGCGTCGAGCACCCGGCTGCCCAAGCCGAGCTCAACTGCCCGATGCCCGTCGAATGTCGCTCCGGTCAAAAGGATTTCGGCGGCGTTGGCGATCCCGACCAGCCGCGGCAGCACCCAGTGCGAGTACGCGTCGCCGACGACTCCGCGCCGCACCTGGACAACGCCGTATCGGGCGTCGCCGGCGAAGAACCGGATGTCGCACTGCAGCGCCAGCGTCAGGCCCAACCCGATCGCATGGCCGTTGACCGCGGCGATCACCGGCTTTGACAGCGTCCAGGCGGGCACGTCGATGCCGGCCGCCGAGAACCCCGCTCCGGGCGCGGCAAAGGTGTCTTCGCCCGCGGCGAGATCGGCACCTGCGCAGAACGCGGGCGGTGCGCCGGTCAGCACGATGGCACGCACTCCGTTGTCGCGGTCGCAGGCTCGGTAGGCGTCCACGAGCTCCTCACGCATCCCGTCGCCGACGGCGTTTCGCTGTTCGGGCCGGTTGAGCGTGATGGTTGCCACACCACCATCGATGGCCAGCAATAATGTGCGGTATTCGGACGACGGGCTCATTGGTTGTAATGCTGTCGCATTGGGCATCCCTTAACGTCGCCTTCATCCGTATCCGTCGATCTTTGGAGCCATAACCTTGACGCAAGCCGCCAACCAGCAGGTCACCACCCAGTTTGAGGTCTGGCCCGGAAAGGCCTACCCGCTGGGTGCGACCTATGACGGCACAGGCACGAACTTCGCGCTGTTCAGCGAGGCGGCCGACCGCGTCGAACTGTGCTTGTTTGATGCCGACGGCGTCGAAACTCGACTCACGCTGCCCGAGGTCGACGGCTTCGTCTGGCATGCATTCATCCCCAACGTCGAGCCGGGGCATCGCTACGGCTACCGGGTGCACGGAGCGAACGACCCCGACGCAGGCCACCGATGCAATCCCAACAAGCTGCTTCTGGACCCGTACGCCAAGGCTATCGAGGGCAACTTCGACTGGAATCAGTCGCTGTTCGGCTACAACTTCGGCGATCCCGACAGCCGCAACGACGACGATTCGGCGGCCAGCATGCCCAAGTGCGTCGTCATCAACCCGTTCTTCGACTGGGGCGTCGACCGCCCGCCGGGCCACGAGTACGCCGACACCGTCATCTACGAGGCACACGTCAAGGGACTCACACAGACGCATCCGGACATCCCCGAGCAGATCCGCGGCACCTACGCCGCCGTCGCGCACCCGGTGATCATCGAGCATCTGAAGACGTTGGGCGTCAACGCGATCGAACTCATGCCCGTCCACCATTACGCGAACGATTCGACGCTGATCGAGAAAGGTCTGTCCAACTACTGGGGATACAACACCATCGGGTTCCTGGCTCCGGATTCCAAATACAGCTCCAGCCCCAACCCCGGCGGGCAGGTGCAGGAGTTCAAGGCGATGGTGCGCGCATTGCACGAGGCGGGCATCGAGGTGATCCTCGACGTCGTCTACAACCACACCGCCGAGGGCAACCACATGGGCCCGACGCTTTCCATGCGCGGCATCGACAACGCGGCCTACTACCGACTTGTCGAAGACGACAAGCGTTACTACATGGACTACACCGGGACCGGCAACAGCCTCAACGTCAGGCATCCACACACGCTGCAGCTGATCATGGACTCGCTGCGGTACTGGGTGACCGAGATGCACGTCGACGGTTTCCGGTTCGACCTCGCTTCGACGCTGGCCCGCGAGTTCTACGATGTGGACCGGCTGTCGACGTTCTTCGAACTAGTGCAACAGGATCCGACGGTCAGCCAGGTCAAGCTGATCGCCGAGCCGTGGGACGTCGGTCCGGGCGGCTATCAGGTCGGCAACTTCCCGCCGCAGTGGACGGAATGGAACGGCAAGTACCGCGACACCGTGCGCGACTACTGGCGCGGAGAGCCGGCCACGCTCGACGAGTTCGCCGCCCGGTTGACCGGCTCAGCCGATCTCTACGAGAACACCGCGCGGCGGCCGGTGGCGTCGATCAATTTCGTCGTCGCCCACGACGGGTTCACCTTGCGGGACCTGGTGTCCTACAACGAGAAACACAACGACGCCAACGGCGAGGACAATAACGACGGGGAAAGTCACAATCGGTCGTGGAACTGCGGGGTCGAAGGTCCGACCGACGACCAGGAGATCAATGCGCTGCGCGCCCGGCAGCAACGCAACTTCCTGACCACACTTCTTCTTTCCCAAGGCGTTCCGATGCTCGCGCACGGCGACGAACTCGGGCGCACGCAGGAGGGCAACAACAACGTCTACTGCCAGGACAACGAATTGTCCTGGATCGACTGGTCGACCGCAGACACCGAGCTGATCGAGTTCACCGGCGCCGTGTCGGCGCTGCGCGCCGCGCACCCGGTGTTCCGGCGGAAGCGATTCTTCTCCGGCGTCCCGGTGCGCAAGCGCGGAGGCGACGGCCTACCCGACATTGCGTGGTTCGCACCCGACGGCTCGGAGATGAGCGACGAAGACTGGGACTCCGGGTTCGCCAAATCGATTGCGGTGTATCTCAACGGGCACGGCATCCCTGATCTCGACGAGCGCGGCCAGCGGGTGACCGACGATTCGTTCGTGCTGTGCTTCAACGCCCATTTCGAGCCGATCGAGTTCGCGCTGCCCGAAGACCGGTTCGGTCCAGCATGGATCCCGGTGATTGATACCGCCGGGGACCCGAACGCCGAAGGCGAACCCAAACCCGTCGCCTCCGGCGGCGCGGTGACGGTGGAGGGTCGCGCGGTCGTGGTGCTGCAGGCGGCCTCTCTCTAGCCGGTTTACCGCTCGACGTCGAAGAACGACTCGCCGTCCTCCGGCGTTCCATCGATCTGACCGCGGTCGGTGCCGTGGTGCGCGGAGTCGAGACGGTCGAGTTGGTCGTCGGACATCGTCACGGTCCTCCTGGGGCTGTCGTCGGCATCGCGAACGTCGATGTCATCGGGCCCGACGTCGGGCACTTCCTCGGCGAGGCGCTCGTCCAGCGTCTCGTCCTCTTTGGCGTCGATCCATTTCTCCGGCGGGTCGACCACCTCGTCACCGTCGTCGTTGCGGACCTCGTCGGAGTCGAGTGCCTCTTCGGGCGTGAGCGGGTTGTCGTCGGATACGTCGCGTGCCATGTCTGCCATGGTGCCCGACGCGGGACTCCGTTAAACAGCGGGAGGCACCGCTCACCACCCACGAGCCACCCGCACCGCTGCGCGGGAACGTCCTGGATCTCATGCTCCGGCGGTAGATCTGCTGGGCTTCAGCCCGGTCTTGTCGTCCAGATACTGCAACAGCTCATAAGCGGCGACCTCGACGTCCTTGTGCCGCCATTCGGCCGCCCGGTAGACGCACGCGATCAGGCCGGTGCGGTGCAGCCTCCTGAGGTCGCCGTAGACGAATGCATAACGCGCCTTGGTGCCGTCGGTGGCGCCCTCGGTCAGCCCGAGATGCCATTGTGCGTAGTCCTCCCATGAATGCGATTCGAGATAGGAGTTCTGGTCATCGGCGCGAGGCTGCACGTCACCCCAGTCGCTGTCGAGCACGTACTGGCGGGCGTCGATCAGTTCTCGCGCCTTCGCCACCGCGCCGTCGTTGACCGAGTACTTCGCCATGCTGGCACTCTCCTCGAAGCTAGCGACGCAGTGCCCGCACGGCGTCGGCCAAGGTCCACACGGAGATTCCCAGCAGCGCAATATCTTTCATCAGGAAGCCACCCGTCAGCGACAGCGCCGGGAATCCGCCCTGTGCATCCTCGAATACCCCGGTGGTGGTGAACATGAAACTTATCGTCGAGGCGAAGAGTGCGACGGCGAGCAGGCTTCCCGCTACGGATATCTTGGGCCACCACGGCTTGACCGCGAGCAACACGGCGGCCGCGATCTCGAAGACGCCGAGCAGCGCCGAGAACGTCGACACCGAGAAGACGTCATAAACCCAGCTCATCAGCGGGCTGTCGGACACCAGCGGCACGATGCCCTCGGCCTCATACCTCATGAATTTCAGTCCGCCGTACCAGGCGAGCACGATGACCAGGCCGTAGCGCACGATCAGGCCCGCGGCCGTATCGAAGGTGTTCTTCTGCGTGGATTCGATCTGTTGTGTCGTCATGTAGCGGTGGTGCGGTATGTCGCCGCCACCGTTACGCTCCTCAGCCGACGAGCCGCGCGATCGACTTCAACGGGATGGGCAGCCAACTGGGTCGGTGCCGGGCTTCGTAGCCCGCCTCGTACACCGCCTTGTCGAGTTCATACGCCAGGAGCAGGGGCCCGAAATCGCGCGGGTCGGTGCCGGACACCTCGGCGTATCCCTCGCAGAACGAGCCGGCGTTGCGGTCCACCCACTCGCGGGCCCGCGCGCCGAGTTGACGGTCACGATCCTCATCTCGAGAGTCGCTGGACTGGTCCATCAGCCGCTGGAATGCCGCGTACTCGTAGGAACGCAGCATTCCGGCCACGTCCCGCAGCGGCGAATCGGGCCGTCTGCGCTGGTCGAGCGGCTGTCCGGGCTCACCTTCGAAGTCGATCACCAGCCAGCCCTCCGGGGTGCGCAGCACCTGGCCGAGATGCAGGTCGCCGTGAATGCGTTGCACGACGATGGTCTCCTCGGCGAGCTTGCGGTAGCGCTCCTCGATCAGCGGGACGTACTCCTCGAGTTCCGGCACCGCCTTCGCGACCGCCGCCAATCGCTCCAGCATGGTGTCGGTCGCGAACTGGGTCGAGGCGGTCTCCAGCTGCTCGGCCAGCGTCGCGTGCACCGACGCGACCGCCTCCCCCAATCGGAAGGACTCGCCGGCGAAATCGCCACCGACCTCGTCGGCGTAGAGGTCACCTTCGGCGAACAGGTCGCGCGTACTGGCCAGCGCCATGTCCCACCCCTCGGCGGAGTTCGCGGCGAAATCGGTGACCATGCCGAGCGCGCATGGTTGTCCGTCCCACGTCGTCTCGAAGGACCCCAGCAGCCGTGCCACGTGCGGGTTTTCCGCTCGCGCCAGCACCCGGTTGAGTTCGATGTCCGGGTTGGTGCCTCCGGTGATGCGGCGAAAGATCTTGAGGACGGCTTCCTGCTCGAAGACCACGCTGGAATTGCTCTGCTCGACGCCCAACAACCGCGGAGCGATGTCGAGCGGCAGTATGGCGTCGGGTTCCTTGAGGAAACGCACTGGCGCTTCGGGCGGGCCGACCGTCGCCGACGTGTCGATCAGCGACAGCAGATACTGCCCGGCCGTCGGGTCGTAGAGCGCGTCATAGGCGGTGCGGTCGCCGTCGGTGCCGATGGTCGCAATGTCGGCGTACTCCTCGATGGGCCCGGCGTCATTCCACTGCACGATCACCTGGTAGCGCTCTGAACTGCCGTCGGTGTAGGACACGTCGAGCAGAACGAGGTCCAAGCCGTCGCGCAGTGAGACGACAACGGCGGGGTTGGTTGAGGCGAGTTCGCGGCTACGCCCGGCGTACCAGCGCTGCTGCGGAAGCCACTCGTCGAAAGGCAGATTCACAGCGCGACTCCAGGTTCCGGTTCTGGCTCCCGCAGGGCGAACCAATAGAAACCATGGCCGGGCAGGGTGAGCAGGTACGGCAGCTGACCGATACGCGGGAACTCGACGTGCCCGGTCATCTCGATCGGCGTGTAGCCGTTCCAGTGCTGCAGGTTCAGCTCGATGGGCTGCGGGAAGCGCGACAGGTTGTTGACGCACAGCACGGTGCCGCCCTGTTCCTCGTCTTCCATCTCGCGAACGTACGTCAGTACCGACGGGTTGGACCCGCCGAGCTCGCGGAAGGTTCCGATCGCGAACGCGTCGTGGCGTCGCCGCACAGCCAGCATGGTGCGTGTCCAGTTCAACAGCGACGTCGAGCTGTCTCGTTGCGCCTCGACATTCACCGACTGATAGCCGTAAATCGCGTCCTGGTTGGGCGGCAGATACAGCCGGCCGGGATTCGCGGTGGAGAAGCCCGCGTTGCGGTCCGGCGTCCACTGCATCGCGGTGCGAACGCTGTCGCGGTCGCCGAGCCAGATGATGTCGCCCATCCCGATCTCGTCGCCGTAGTACAGCACCGGCGAGCCGGGCAGTGACAGCAGCAGCGCCGTGAACAGTTCGATCTGGTTGCGGTCGTTATCCAGCAGCGGGGCCAGCCGCCTCCGGATGCCGACGTTGGCCTTCATCCTCGGGTCTTTGGCGTACTCGGAGTACATGTAGTCGCGCTCTTCGTCGGTGACCATCTCGAGCGTCAACTCGTCGTGGTTGCGCAGGAAGATGCCCCATTGCGCCATATCCGGAATCGGCGGCGTCTGGGCCATGATCTCGGAGATGGGGAACCGCGACTCACGCCGAACCGCCATGAAAATCCTTGGCATCAGCGGGAAGTGGAACGCCATGTGGCATTCGTCGCCGCCGGTTTTCGGATCGCCGAAGTACGCGACCACGTCGGCGGGCCACTGGTTGGCTTCGGCCAGCAGGACACGCCCTGGGAACTCGTCGTCGATGACCTTGCGACAGTGCCGCAGGAATGCGTGCGTCTCGGGCAGGTTCTCGCAGTTGGTGCCCTCCCGCTCGAACAGGTAGGGCACGGCGTCGAGGCGGAAGCCGTCGATGCCGAGGTCCAGCCAGAACCGCAGGACGTCGATCATGGCTTCCTGCACGGCCGGGTTGTCGTAGTTCAGGTCGGGCTGGTGTGAGAAGAACCGATGCCAGTAGAACTGCCTGCGCACCGGGTCGTACGTCCAGTTGGACTCCTCGGTGTCGACGAAGATGATGCGGGCGTCCTGGTACCGCTCACTCGAGTCGCTCCAGACGAAGAAGTCGCCGTAGGGGCCGTCGGGGTTGCGCCGCGACTCCTGAAACCACTCGTGCGAATCCGAGGTGTGGTTCATGACCAGGTCAGTGATGATGCGGATGCCGCGGCGGTGCGCTGCGTCCAGCAGCTCGACGAAGTCCTCGACGGTGCCGAACTCGGGAAGCACCTTGTAGAAATCGCGGATGTCGTAGCCGCCGTCGCGCAACGGCGAATCATAGAACGGTGGGAGCCAAAGACAGTCGACCCCAAGCCATTTCAGGTAGTCGAGGCGTTCAGTGAGTCCGCGTAGATCACCGATGCCGTCGGAGTTGGAGTCGTGGAAGGCACGCACGAGGACTTCGTAAAACACGGCGTGCTTGAACCAGGTGCGGTCTTCGGGCAGCGCACGCGCGTGCTCGAAATCTTCCGCGTTCGGGTGCTCAACCACGCCATCCTCGACGTGGCTGCCTTCAGTTGGGTCGTGCCCGGTGTGATCCATACAGTGTTCAAACCTACCCATGTCCGACGGAATTGAATCGCCCGAGATCTGACGTTGGAGACATGTTGTTTGCTGGCTTTGTAGCGGTTGAATCGGTGGTCGGTACCGGCTACGGTTTCGGCGTTCCGAACCGAGGAAGAAGCGAGTGGCTGTGGCTGATTCAGCACCGAATGACGGCGAAGCTCCAGTAATAGTCGGGATGTCCGACGCGGCGATGCACATGTACGACGTTGCGATCGACGCGCTGCCGGACCCCCAGGATCCGGAGTTCGCGAACCGCGCCGGGGTTATTTTGGTGGGCCTGCGCAAGCTGATCGGCTCGCTGACAGACGCCGCCGGGCGGGGCCGGGCGACGCCGTCGGTCATCGTCGCGCTCAGCGGTGTGCGCAGGCGCTACGACGACCTGATGGAGGTCGCGGCCAACGGACCCAGCGGGACGTTGGGTCAGCGACTGTATGTCACGCGTGGGCGCGCAAAGCTGTCCACCAAGGAGGCGGCGAACGGTGTGGGTCTGCGCAAGGACCTCATCGAGGCCGTTGAGGTGGAGGAGCCCGCGACCGAGGACGAAACCTCGCGGATCAAGGATCTGATCGCCGCCCTCGGCGGCTAGTTTGGGCCGTCCTGCGGTTCCGTTGCCTTTCTGGGTCCCCGTGTCGGGTCTACGCACGCCTGAGCGCATTTTGCGTGACCAAAGCCGACTCTCGAGGCGTGTCGGTCGTTTGCTCGCCTCTGTCGAGGCATTCCATTAGCCAGTGACGGCTGCGCTAAGTCGCGAGGCATTCGGTAACTCTGTTGCCGGTGGCGCGGCCGGTAGATCGCGAGTCCACGGGACGCATTCGCCGACGTCGGATCGGTCAAATTGGTGTGCATGGGGATATTGCAGTTCCGGTAGCATTTTCGTCGTGACGGCTGAGGGGGCTTGTCGAGAGCTCGGCTCGGGACTGATTGCTATGGGGAGTGACCGTGACTGAGGATTTGCGGGTCGATACCGCTCTTGTCCGTCAGTCCGGCGGCAAGTTGGAAACGATCGCGGGATTGATCCCGGAGCCGCCCGCTACGTTCAGCCCCACGGGCACCGATGCTCTTTCGACGGCGATCGCCGGCAGGGTGGCCGAGGTGGTCGATCCGGTGATTGCTCAGATGCCGATCACCAAAGAAGAGCTCACCCGCTTTTCCCAGAACGTCATGCGGGCCGCGGACAGCTACGACGGCACAGACCGGCAGATCGCCGAGGAGATCCTCAAGCGTCTGGGTCTGTTCGAGGATGCGGTGGGTGGTGGCGGCGGTAGCCCAGCAGGCGGCACCGGAAGCGCGGCCGGATCGCCGGGCTCCACAGCGGCAGGCTCCCCGGCGGCGGGCGGAGGCCAATCCGATCAGATGGGCCAGCTGATGCAGATGCCGATGCAGATGGCTCAGCAGGCCGCGCAGATCCCGATGCAATTGGCAAGCATGGCTGCGGCGATCCCGCAGGCGATGATGCAGGGCGTGCAGAGCGCCGTGCAGCAGGCGAGTCAGCTAGCGGAATCTGGCGAGGGCGGGGACACGCTCTTCGGCGATGACGAGCGGACGCCGGAAGAGGATCGTGAGGAGGGGCCCGAGGACAAGCCGGAGCAGCAGCCCGAAGCCGCGCCGGGCAATTCAGGTGGCGAGCGGGTGCCCGACGTTGGTCCGCAAGAATCTGCACCGGCGGCGCCGGCTGCGCCAAAGCCCGCTCCGACACGTCCGGCTGAGTCGGGGCCGGAGATCGCGCTGTGAGTTTTCAGCCGCCCGGTGGTCCACCGATTCCACCTCCGCCTGGCGGTCCACCGCCTCCTCCACCCGGGAATCCGTATCCGCCGCAAGGCTATCCGGGGCCGCAGCAGCCATGGGCCGCCAGCCCACCCCAGAAGAAGCGGGGTGGCGGCTGGAAGTGGGGACTCGGAGCGCTCGCTGTTCTCGTAGTCATCGGAGTGACTGCGGCAGTGACGATCTCGGTCACGAAGGATGGCAGCGCTGGCGCTGATGGCGATCCATCGCCAACGGGTGAAACCTTCGGATTAGCGAGCGCCGACGACAGAGGCCCTGCGAACATCATCACGGAGGATCCCAGTTGCGCGGCATGGGGGCCGATCAACGACACATTCGTGGCTATCCAGCGCAAGGGTTGGCACGAGCGCGACGCGGCTGTTCCTGCGTCTGAGTGGAACTCAACGCAGCGCGCACAGTACGAAGAGGTCCAAAAGGCTGCGGTTGCGGCTGCAGATCAAACGGTGGCGCTCGCGAAGCTCACACCACACCGCGTCATGCGCGAGCTCTACGAACAGTTCATCGCATACGCACGCGCATACAGCGAAGCGATTGCGACATACGTGCCTGATGATGACTATCTTGCCGGGGTTTTCATGGGGGCAACTGCAAGCCTCGTGTACACCTGCGCCGCAATAACCTATGGGTCCGCTCAAGCGCGCGGCCCGCTAATCCCTGCCCCCGCATCACCATCAGAAATCTCGCCCCTCAGCGATCCCGCCAATCCTCTGCGGTTCCTAGAATCGGCCGATAGTACTTGTGCCGAGTGGGACCGGCTGACTGACAAATTCGAGGCAGAGACGGCCGAGTGGCAAGCGATCGATTCTGCAATCTCCGCTACTGATTGGACTCCTCAACAACAAGCCGTGGTGGACGCTGTCATCCCTGTAATGGAAAGCCAAGCCGACGCCATCGAAAAGGTAGGACTATCCAGTTCGAACCCCGTTGTTCAGGACTTCGCAGCTCTTTCCGCGCAATATCGTCGGGCGTACTCTCTGGCGTTGCCCACTTATACCTCTGCGGATGCGTATTTATCGGGTACGTCTGGCCGTCTGACGTCGCTGATCTACCAAGCGTGCAAAGCGGCTGGGGCGTAACCATGGGCCTTGGTAAGCCGTCTGATCCCTATGGCATGACGAATCCTCCGGCATGGCCAGATGTCGACGAAGATGTGCTACGCAGCTACGGGGATGCCTTCAGTACAGTCTCGAAGACCGTAAGCACTCAACTTGGGAGTGCGCAACAGCAGCGTACGCAAATGTTCGGTGGTGTCGGCCTCTGGGCGGGTGGGGGTGCACGCGCGGCATCGGGCGCTCTTGATCGACGGATAGCTGATCTCGAGACGGTCGCGCAGAAGCTCAATGACTCCGCCGCGCTTTTCCATACCAGCGCTGCCGAAGTAGGCAAGGCCAAGCAAGAGATTGTCGACCTCGTTGAGGCAGCGAATCAGGCGATCCAGAATGTACTGAGCAACAAGAAGATCCCCGAGGACATCAAGGATTCTGCGATTCGCGAGTTTGTAGATCGGATGCGCGCCGAGTTGATCGGCATTGTTTCACTCGCAGGTTCCCGCATTTCGGGTAAACCGGCTGTGCTGCCTGAGATTCCGAAGCCGTCAGATGCCGAAGCTTTGTGGTTTGGTCCGAACGCGCCGCGGAATGCGCCCCAACAACCGATGCCGAACACTGTCGGTCCGCTGAGCAATGAGCCCCCGAACGCTCCACCCCTTACTCCGCAACTTGGTGAAGTGGCGCTGCCGGACAACTCAAGCTCGTACGATCGTGATCCGATCGAATCACCCGAAACTGTCCCTGCTTCGCCGCCGCCCGAATCAGCGCCGGAACCGCCCCCGTCAAATTTGCCTGGTCGAGACCCAGTCCAATCGCCAACTTCCCCTACGCCGCCTTCGTCTCGTCCCGCCGAGGCACCGCCAGTCCCACCAGGCAGACCCGGTCTCCCTGGAATGCCCGGCGCGCCAAGTGCTCCCAGTGCGCCGACGTCCCCGAGCCCGAGTTCGCCATCAAGCCCGCTGTCGAGCCCGTCAGCGCCATCCGCGCCGAGCGCGCCAACCGCACCCAGTACTGCGAGCGCCGCACCTTCTACCCCGGCCCAAGGGCTGACCGAGTTCCAGCGCTCCATGGCCGAGGCCGCGGCCAAGGCTGCCCAAACACCCATTCAGCCAACGCAGCCGTCCGTGCCGATGAACTCGGTTCCGATCGCGCAACCCCTCGCTCCGCCAGTTCCCCCCGACGCCCCCGCGCCCGCGACGCCGGCCCAAACCCCTTCTACCGCAGGGCCGACAGGCGATTCCGCAGCGCCCGTCGCACCCACACCCGCGCCGGGCACCGGCGCTCCAGCCGCACCTCCAGTGCAACTCGGCCCCCCAGCGACGCCACCACCCGCCGCACCCGTCGCATCTCCCGGCCCCGTCGGATCGGGCATTCCACCCGCGACCGCAGCCCCCGGCTCCGGCGCCGTAGGTGCTGCGCCCGTTCCGGTTTCGGCCGCCCGCGCCCATCGTGAGGCCGCCGCTGTAGCCGCAACAGCCGGTGCCCTACGCCGTCGCTCGACCGGCAAAGATCCCGCGATGCTCGCCCAGCGCATCGCCGCCGCCCTCAACGCCGGCATCATCGACGTCGGCTTCTACTGGCTCACCGGATTGATGAAGGACGGCACGATCGTCGTCGCCAACAACTACGGCCTCGGCTACATCCCCGAGGGTGTGAACCTGCCCGAGAACATCAGACTGGCCACCGCCGACGAGAGCATCTCCGCCACCGTCCGCGGTACCTGGGCGACGTATCCCATACTCGCGCTTCATGGTTGGGCCCAGCACCACGACACCGATCTGCGCGCGGTCATCGCCACCGAGGACCAGTTCAAGGGATTCGACCCCGGCGCAGCCAGGCTCGTTCTACACCCCGACGACATCCCTGACGACGGGACCATGGCGGGCCGCCACCGCCTACAGGTGATCGCCCCCGATGCCGCGACAAAACTGGCCGCAGTCGGTAGCACAGGTCTGTCCGAACTCTTGCCTCCGCCGCCAACTGATGCCAACCCGCCCGAGGACCGGCGTTCGAACCTGTGGTTCGAGGTCTTCCGACCACTCTTGAGCAACGTGCCCGACCGCGCGGAAGTCCAGCTCGCGAACTTCGTGACTTACGCCGACCATGCACAGGAGCTGGCTCTGTACCGCGCACACACCGCGGTCGACCCTGCTGATCAGCGTGCAGCGATCGCCGATTGGATTTACTGGCAGCACCTGAGCGTGCTGATGTCCGACGCCATCTCCAGTGAGGCCACCGTATGACCATGACCGCCATCGACGCATTCTTGACTTCGTGGTCGCACACGCGGCGCGCATTCGGAGAGGGCGCGCCCGTAGGCGGCGCGCAGTATGACAACAGCGGCAGCCTCCGCCAGGTGGTGGCCAGCCTCGAAACGGCTGCGCCCGGACCGCAGTGGTCCGGTTCCGCCGCCACCAGCTACGACGAAGCCAATGCCAAGCAGCGCCGAATGATTGGACACCTCGCGACGCTCGACCAGCGCCTAGCCTCTGAGATCGATCTGTCCGCGCAAGTTGTCGAATCCGGTCGGCGCGATCTCGAAGCCGTTCGGCAACGGGTTATCGCTGCGGCCGCCGCAGTACCCGAGATCGAAGCGGGTGAACGTATGATGATTGCGATCGCCCAGACAGGCCTGGCGCAGCTTCAAGAGATCGTCCAGCGATCCGACACCGAATCCAATGCGATCGGCGAGAGAATCCGCCGCCTCGGCGAGGAATACCAAGCGTTGGAGAACCACCGACTCGACAGCACGACCGGTTCCAACGAACTCCCGGTCTTCCACGGCGTCGACTACAAATTGGATACTCCCGAGGAGCCCCCGCCATTCGTTCCGGGTCACCCAATCGATCCCGCGAATCCGTTCATCGGCGATCAACGGTTCGGCTACTGGGAACGTGTGATCGCGCCGCCCCACACCGGGCTAACACCCCCGCCGTTGACCCGCCGGTACCACCCGTTCCCCGAAGGGACGCCGCTGAAGACAGGCGGGACGACAGGCTGGTACACGCCAGGCAAAAATTGGGTCGCTGACGCACCCTATGCGCAGTACCAGGAGCAGTACCGATTTCGGATTGCGGGCCGCGAAGCAACGGCGTACACGCGGATGGTTCACGAGGACGGGCGCTGGCAGCAGGAGCGCTGGGTTCAGAACGTCTATGAGTACCAACGGAACACCCAGACGCTCTTCGGCGGAGAGGTATCCGTGAAGGGCAAGGACGGTGACCTTGCAGGGCTGCTGTCGCCCCCGCACATCGACTACGAGTGGAAGCCCATCGGGCTGAACGAGATCGCGACGTTGACGGCACGGAACACGGCCACGACCTACTACCTTCCCGATGGCTGCGGAGGGCAGTTCACCTATCAGGGCGGCGTTCCGTTGGGTGGTATGAGCGGTCTCCCCCCTGCACCGCCGGTGATGACGAGACCACGGTGACACGAGGCAAGCTGCTCATTGCAGTGGGCATGGTAGCGGCCGTCGCCGTCGCCGTTCTTGTAGCGCTCGTCATCTCGAAACGTCCCTCAGATTGCGACACCGTGCGATCGATGATTGCCCATAACAACGCCTTCAACGAGCACGTCGAATCTGCCACCTCCAGTGGTATACAAACGACCAACGAGGAGGTCCGGGCCTGGGCGTCGCAATTGCACCATCTGGCAGAACAAGTCCGAGATCCGGCGCTTGCCGAACCCGCTGGCAATCTGGCGAACCTGGCTGACCAGGCGGTGGCATTTTCTGAGCGGTTCCTCGCAGACGAGGCCGCTGCCGACCACACTTCTCCCCCTCCGTCTTACATTCGGGATTACTCGCAGTTGGGTAAGGACTTCGACACCACCTTGGCGACGCTTGACCAGAAATGTCCCGCCTGACCTCGCCTATGCCCTATGAGCACGGGATCGGCGGGGCGAGGGCGACGACCATTTAGCCCACGTCCGAAGAACTGCAAATGTCGCGCCGCAGACGCGGGATAATGAGTTCGTGACCACTTCCATCTCAGCTGTTGCGGCGTCGCAGCCAGAACGACTGGTCACCGCAGCCGCCGAGGTAGGCACACAGGCGGCGCAGCTCGACAATCTGATCGCGACGCAGCGCGATTCGGTCAACAAGCTGCGCGAAGGTTGGTCAGGGCCGGCTGCCGACGAGGCCCTCGTCCGCGGCGAACAGAATCTCGCCAGCCAGGAAGAGCTGCGCGACAAGTTGCAGACCTTGCAAGCGGTGCTGTCCGCCGGCGGCGGTCAGCTGAGCTCGGCGCGTACTGCACTGTTGGACTTGGTCGGTCAGTTGCAGGGCCAGGGTTGGCAGGTCTCCGACGACGGTGTCACGGCTGCCCCACCGAACCTTTCCGCGGCCTTCCGCAGCTTTCCGCAGGCTTACACGCTGCTGATCCAGAAGCTACTCAAGTCGTACGACAGCATCGACAGTGCGACCGCCGGCAACTTCCCCGCATTCGACGAGTGGGGCGCCGGCGCCTAGGCTCCGACCGGATGACAAGCTCGACGAGTATCCTCAGCGTCCTGGCGGCGGCGCTGATTGCAGTGTCCGCCTGTAGCAATTCAGCTCCCGCACTTCCGCCGGACTCTCCCTCGGAGATGGTCACCGAGCTCACCAGTGATGCGGGCGACGACGTCCTCAAAAAGGTGACGACGTACGAATGGGACGACGACGGCGCGGCCGCCGCGGTCCGCTTCACCTGGATCAGTCAGGGTGGTGACGAGTCACAGACGGCGCAGGCCGCCGCGGTCCTCGCCGAATACCTCATGGCGAACTACAATGCTCTGGCGGCTCTGGATTCCGGCTTCCTCGGTCTTTCGAAAGTCTCGGCGGCACAACTCAATCCCCTTCTCATCCGCAGCTACGCCACCGCTCTGGCTCCTCACATTGGTGAACTGGTCGGAGGCCAGCAGCGCGCATTCGATTCGGTCCGCGCACGGGTCACGAACGATTCGTTGGCTTTGCGAAACCTGTTGTCGGTCTTCCTTGCCGACCCCGAGGCAGGGCGCACAGGCATCGAGGCGACACACTCGGCGGCCGAGCAGTACGAGGTCGACGCAGCGGCAGCCCCGCCGGACAGCGACGAGTCGGTTGCCGATCTCAGCGCGGCGGGTTCACTCTTGGGTGCCGCGTACGGTGCCGTCACGTTGGCGGGCAGCGATATTCCGACACCCGCGGCTGGCGAAGCGACCAGCGCGATGGCGGTGCGGGTCGCGGCGATCCTGGTTCCAGCGGACCCCAACGCGGCGAAGGTCAGCAAGTACGTGCACGACGGCAGGCTGATGTCACCGGCCGAGGTCGAGAGCAAGTTCTCGAAGAACACGCTGCGCACGTACTTTCTCGATTTGCAGGACTACATCTCCGACAAGGGGTTTGGCGACGGGATGTCCGCTTTTCACAGTGCCTTTACGGCCGGCTCGGGTGTGCCGCCGCCGTAGCGGCAGCGTCAGCCAGGGATGTCGACGTTCCCGATAGCGTCGGCAGCCGACACGTCCCCGGCGCCATATGTCTGCGCCGCGGCATCAAGAGTGTCGCCGTAGCTGCGCACGCCATGAACCGCGGCTGCGAACGCTGCGGTAATGCCCGTTTGTGCATTGCGACAAGATTCAGCGGTCAGCAGCAGGCCCACCCCCGCGGCCGCATCTCCGACCGGCTCCCCGGCCTGAATGCGGCTCAACGCGTCGGCCGCCTCACCGAAAGCCTTTGTCGCGCTCCGGATCGCATCCGGATTCAGTTCGAATATCTCGCCGCTCATGGCGCCCACTCCCGTCGCAATCAGAACCGCAGGTTGCGCAGCAGATCGTAAACGCTGGCGATCCACAGCAACAGCGGGATGATCGCCGCAATCGCCGCGCCGTCAAGCAGCTCGAGGATTCGCTTGGTCACCGGCGACACCCGTTGCACGCTGCTGGCCGCTCCGACGACGATCAACGCGACGATACCGAGCGCCACATACAAGCCCAGCACCAACCACGCACGGTCGGGAGACCACAGCGCTAGCTTCACCATCAAGCCCGTCGGGATGACGACCACCGCTGCCAGCAACGCCCAGGCGCACCAACGCTCGGCGTACAGACGCGACCGGAAGCCGCAGATCGACGTGACAAGACCGGCGACGATCATGCTGTGAATGAAGAAATGTCCTTGCACGACAACGGTGATCGCACCAATGGCCAGGACGAGCGCACCCGCGGTCACGAAGCCGATCAGCAATCGTCGCGCCAACTGGCTGCGTTCGTGCAGCCGTACCGCGGAGTCCGGCACCGACTCGATGATCGCCTGCCAGGTCGGCGATTCGTCGCCGACCGGCGTGGCAACCGGGTCGAGAAGTTCCTCGCTGCCCACGGTCTCGCCGGGCGCCGGGATCGGTGGCAGTGCGATCCTCGCCACTGCCACAGTCAGTTTGGCCGCGTTGGTCACCACGATCAGACCGAACGCGAGCGCGCCGGCGGGCACCCAGTACTGCCAGCCATAGCCGAAGGCCACCGCCGCCGCAGTGGCCGCGATCGAGGTGACCGCGAAAAACGAAGCCAGCTCAGCTCTTTTGCGTGGCCCGCCCCGCGTGGCCAGCGTCAGCAACAGCACCACCGCCGCGGCGCCCGCGGCCTGCGGTGCGCCGAGTGAGTCGTAGCCGAGCGGAAGCGGAACGGTGAGCGCCGCCGCACCGGCCAGCGTCGGCATCGCCGCGACCAGCAGGCTCTCCGACATGTCGATGTTCCGGTAGCGATTCGTCGCCACCATGCTGCCGCCCAGAAGACCCAAGCCGAGCACGGCGAGCGCCACGGCCCACCACCAGCCGTGACCGCTCTGCGACCAGGCCACCATCGACATCAACGTCGTCGCCAGCGCAGCGAACGGAATCGCCAGACCGACAAAACGATTCAACGCTGAGCGGTCGAACTCCGGCGACTCGTCGAGAACCGCGATCGCGTCGATCACATCCTCGACCAGCGGACGGTAACGCTCGGTCCGGCTGACGGAGACCAGCGTCAGCAAGGACCCGTCGACCACGCCGGCGTCGTCCAGCGATTCACTGAACCTCAGCGGTGGGGCGCCCGGTCGCGCGAAAGCCCACACTCCCTGCGCCGAGAAGTCGAACCCGGCGAGCACGTCCTTCGGGGTGTCCTCATGCAATTCGGACAACACCGACACCGTCTCATCGATGTACGTCTCGATCGGCGCCGACGCAGGCAGCACCAGGTCGGTCATTCGCCGCCCGGTCAGGATCGTCACTCGCGTGGTCGACGGCCGGCCGGGGGTGACGCCCGACGACGCTGGTGCTGCGGCGGCGGTGGAGGTCAACGGCGTTCGAGCCTGTCGAAGTCATCGGACAACCCCGCGGCCAATTCGATGATCCGCCGGCGGAAGTCCTTGGCGAGCAGGTCGATCTGGATCTCGGTGCCGGCTGCGATGTGCTTGTCATAAGGCAGCACGATCACTCGGCCCGGCGGCACATGGCGCTCGAACTGCTGCACCAGATCCTCGATGTCGATGTTCGGCTTGCCCGGCACGACGTGATTGATCACCACGCACGAACGGCCCAGCAGATCTTGATACCCGTTCTGGCGCAACCAGTCCATCGTGATCGCGGCCTGACGCGCTCCATCGATCGACGCACTCGCCACGATCACCAGTCCGGAGACCGTGGAAAGCACACCGCGCGCGGCGGGCTGGAAGAGCCCTGCTCCGCAGTCGGCCAGCACCAGGTTGTAGTAGCGCGACACGATGCCCGTCGCGCCCTTCCAGTCCTCGTCGTTGAACTCGCGACGCGCGCCGCTGTAGTCCTCGGAAGACAGGACTTCGAGGTTCGCGCCATTCATGCTCGTGTACGCGCGAATGTCGTTGTACCGCGCCAGTTCCTTGTCCGAGAGCAGATCGCCGATCGTCGCCGCCGACTGGCGGCCCGCACGGTCGGCCAGGTTGCCGCCGTCCGGATCGGCGTCGATGGCCAGGATCCGGTCACCGCGCACCTTGCTCAACGCGGAGCCGAGGGCAACCGTAATGGCGGTCTTGCCGACGCCACCCTTGAGGCCGAAGACCCCGATTTGGTAGGAGTCCCTGGCATTTCGGCGGATCCGGGTGTGCAGTTCCATTTCGTAGAGCTCGTCGGGTGACGGTCCTAGGTTGATGCGCGTCAAGACGTACAGCAGGTGCCGCCAGCCGCGCGCCGACGGCATCTTGATGGCGGACTTCACACCGACGTGCGCCAGCGCGTCGATGGCGCGGTGGTTGCCGATCGTCGCGGCCGACGTCGGCGCGGGCTGTCCCGCTTGGCGAACCGATTCCGACTCCGACTGCGTCTCGGCGAAGTGCTGCGAGGGCGAGGGCGCCGGTGCGGGCCGCGGCGACGGCGTCGGCGCCGACCGCTGCTGCTCGTAACGTGCACCGGCCGGTCCCGTGGACATCGGCGTCCTCATCATGCCGTTGGGCTGTTGACGCTGCGGAGCGGCTGCGCGGGTCGGCGGCATCTGAGTCGTGACCTCAGACTGACGCGGCGGCGGCGCCGGTGCAGCCTGGGTCTTGTTGGAAGCGACAGGCATTGGAGGCGGCGTCACTTCGCTACGGCCGGGCCCGCTGGTGGACATCACACCTGTGGCGACGGTGTCGCGATCCGCGTCGTCGTCTGCGGTCTGCACTGCATCGCCTGGAGAGTGGAAAAGCCGGTCATAGTCAGCCGACATGAGTACCCCTAATTGTTGAATGCCGAGACGCACGCGGTGGGCGGAGTCCGCCTGGGGCGATCCGCCCACCTGCGCGCACCATCGAACGATCAGAACATTCCGGTGACGCCGGCTTCGGTCTGCGCCATCGACTGGCCGGCGTTACCAACGGTGTGCGCGAGATTCAGCAGGGCCGAGTTGAGCTCGGCAGAGGTAGCGTCCCACCGCATCTGCACGGCCTGGTAGGCATCCGAACCGGTGCCACCCCACACGGAGGCCAGCGCCGCGAGCGAGGCCTTACCTTCATCGAGCAGAGAATCGGTCCGCTGGACGGCCGAGCCGATTTCACCGGCTCCACCCTCGATTCCCGCGAAGTTCCATACCTGTTCAGTCATTGAATTCTCCTTGTCTTGAGTCGATTTGGCGGACTAGTGGTTGATGTTCATCGACGACGAGAAGGCGCTGGCCTGGTCATCGTCGGTAGTCGTGTACTGGACGCCACCCGTGTGGATGTTGGCCGAGATGTCATCGAGTTGCTTGGTCTGCTGTGCGGCCGCCTCCTGGAAGCGGAGCAGTGCCTGCTGAGCTGCGGTGCCGGCCTGGCCGACCATCTGGCCGGCGAGCGCACCTGCGGTTGCCTCGACCTGCGCGATGACCACCGTGAGCTCACCGGAGATCCGTCCAAAGTTCGCTGCCTCCTTGGCGAGGACAGCAACGTCTGTATTCATTGCCATGCTGGATACTCTTTCTCTCTTCCTGTGTCCTCACCATGTGATGGCGAGTCTTTCCGGCCAGTTGGCCGGGAAGTATGTGATGGGCGCGATGAGTCCGTCACCAGTCGTCGTCCTCGTCTTCGCCCAGGTCCTGAGGCAGCACGCCGGGCGCCGTCAGTCCGGTCTTGGACCCGCCGCTCTTACCGCGCTGACCCATGCCGCCCATCGGACCCATGCCGCCCCCGCCTGCACCGACGGGCGCGAGGCCCATGCCGCCGGCTCCGGCGGCCGCACCGGTCGGTACCAAGGGCTTCGTCTCACCAATTAGGTTGGCCAACAACGGGGTTCGTGGGGCCGTGCCACCTGCGCCGGGCAGCGACGCCGCGCGGACGAGCCCGGCTCCGGAGCCGGGGCCTGAGCCGCCTGCCAACGGGTGGTTGGAAAGCGGACTCGCACCGATCAGGCCCATCTGGGCCTTCTCACCTCCCATGCCGCCCATCTGGCTGAACATCGAAGTCACCTGCTGCAGCGGCTGTGTCAGCTGCTGCATCGGCTGCATCACCATCTGGCCGGCCTGTTGGGGAAGCTGTCCGAGCGTCGATCCAAGCTGCGAGGCCATTTGCATGCCCATCTGCATGCCCTGCTGCATCTGGCCCTGATTGCCCGCCTGCGTTGCGGTGTTGTCCGCCTTCTGCGCCTGGCCTTCGGCGCGCTGGGCGGCCATATTTCCCTGCGACGCCGCATTGCCGGCATTCAGCCTTACGGATTCCATCTTCGACACCGCGCTGACCGTGGCGATCGCCGCGTTGCGCACCGCGGCCGCAGGCGCCATGGCCGCCGCAGCTCCGATTGCCGCCCCAACGACGCCTTCGCCGACACCGGGGACGACGATCGGCTTCGGCGTTGCGATCATCTCGAACATCAGGTTCAGCAGGGTCTCGGACTGGTAGACGTCCATCGCCCCAGCGGCCTGGTTCCACATCCGGATGAAGTAGTCAGCCTCGTTCAACGCGATCGGGACGGTATTGACCCAGAAGAAGTTGGTGGCCTCGAGAATCCCGTGAGTGATGTGGTTCTGCTCGATCTCCACTAGCGGTGGGGTGGTCGTCATCGCGGCGGTGTAGGCGTTGGCCTGGGCCGTTGCCTGCAGGGCGCGCTTCATCGCCTGGGCAGAAACCGTCCGCAGCCAGATCACCATGGGCATCGTCGAGGCAACGGCATGCTCGCTCGCCGAACCACTCCACACCGATGTCAGGGCAGTGAGGCTCGCGGCCAACTCGTCGGCCTGAGTCTCAAGGGAGATCGCCAGTGCTTCCCACCCCATCGCAGCTTGAAGCATGGGCGCCGGGCCGGCACCCATCATGAGCCGCGCAGTGTTCACCTCCGGCGGCATTCCATGCCAATACATCGCTTATCGATTCCTCGCCTGTGGAGTCGGTGAGCGAGATATCAGAAGTTTGTGGCGTTGGCGCCGTCGACCGCTTCGTAAATGCCTGCGATCTCCATGTACGCCGCACCCGCGCGGGAAAGCTCTTCCTGAGCAAACGTATTCAGCGCCAACGCCTCGACGCCCTCCTTGGCGAAGACCACCGCTGCCTGGGCCGAAACCTCGTCTGCCCCCGCGGGCACCAGCGCCGTAACCGCGGCGGTGGCGACGGTCCCGGCGGCAAGTCCCCGAACTCCGTTTGCGACTACCTGTGCGCCGATCCCGACTGCGCCTGGATTATGTTCCATGGGTTGCATTTGCGCCGTCTCCTCACATAGATATGAATAGCCTGGTTATTCACTTATGAAGTTCCTAGCAGGCATAGCTAGTGCGCCTGGAATCATCCCCGGACCCCGTCGCTGGCACTCGAAACCATGTTTGCTAGGACGTCTTTGTCCATATTAACCACGTCTGAGGGGTGCTCAGAACACTTCTTCTTCCGGTGGATCAACGTAGGCCGCCTGGATGACCTCTTTCGCGTCTGGCGTGACGAGAAAGGCCTGGCCAGGGGGCCGGCGCTGCACCTTGATCTCCCGTGACGGGAAGTCCTGCTTCTCCCCGGACAGGAACAACGTGGGTGTACCGGCGCCGTAGGCAGCACCCACAAACTTGTCCATGGTGGCCCGGTGCGCCTGACTCATCTGGCACGTCACGATGAGGTGCAGCCCGATGTCCGCCGAGGCGGGCAGCAACGGGAACAGCGGTGCCATCGGGGGCACCACGCCGCTCGCGGCGACGATCATGTGCCAGTCGTCGACCAGCAGGACGACATCGGGGCCCTTCCACCAGGACCGCGCCCGCAGCTGCGCGGTGGTGAGGTCGGGCGGTGGTAGCCGTTGTTTGAGATTGAACGCGAGCGCCTTGATGGCCTCGTCCAGCGTCGTGGTGTTGCGGTTGACCGCCCCCGCGTCCAGCAGGTGGCTCTGGGGCACCGCGTCAAGGAGTCCCGATCGGAAATCGGCCAGCATGAACCGCACCTGGGCTGGGCTGCTGCGCTTGCAAATGGCCTGCGCGACCGCATGCGCGATACGCGTCTTTCCCGACTTGGGCGCACCGAAGATCAGCAAGTGCGGTGTCGTGTTCATGGAGTTGTAGGCCACCGACAGATCCGATTCGCGCACGCCGAGCGGCACCGTCCACCGCGTGCGGTAGTCGCTGTCCGGGCCGGGCGGGTTCGGATCGAGCTCGTGGAGGTAAATGCGATCGGGCAGGACTCGCACCTTCGGTGCCTGCTCGGTGTTCTGCGCGCTGATCGTCTGCACCGCCTCTGACATCGCCGAGACGAGATCGTCGGCGCTGTGCACCCCGTCGAGCCGGGGGACCCCCATCATCAAGTGGTGCTTCTCCAATGAGACGGCGCGACCGGGCCGGTTCTGCGGGATCTCGCGGGTGATGCGGTCGACCTGAGTCTCATTCACATCGCCAAGCCGGAACTCGATCTTGGTGCCGAGGTAATCGCGAATACGGGACTTCAGCTCGGTCCACCGTGGCGTCGAGATCACCGAGTGCACGCCGAATTGCAGGCCCTGCCCGGCGAGGTCCTGGACCGTGGGCTCGAGGTCGGGAAACTCCGCGACGAACGCAGGCCAGCCGTCGATCACCATGAAGACATCGCCGAACGGGTCGACGGCGGCGGGGTGGTTCGGATCTTCACGCATCTGCCGGTAAGCCGCCATCGAACCCACACGCAGCTGCTTGAACAATGCTTCCCGTTGGCGCAGAACGGCTTTCATCTCGGCGACGACGCGGTTCACCTTGTCTGGTTCCGAACGCGTCGCCACGCCGCCGACGTGCGGCAGGTCCTCGAGGTAGATCAGCCCACCACCGCCGAGGTCGATGCAGTAGAACTGCACCTCTCGCGGCGTGTGCGTCGCGGCCGCAGAGAGCACCAGCGTCTGCAGGAAAGTGGACTTGCCGGTCTGCGGCGCGCCACCGACGGCGATGTTGCCGCCGGCCGACGCGACGTCGACGCCCCATACCTCCTGGCGGTGCCGCCGCGGCTCGTCCATGATGCCGAGCCCGAAACGCAGGGGCTGCCGTTGTTGATCGCGTTCGATGAGTTCGTTCACCGGAGTCGGATCGGCCAACGGCGGCAACCACATCCGATACGCACGGGTCCCGCCGGTGGCCAACTGGTCGAGGACCACCTCCCGCAGAACGCGCTGTTCGGGTTCGATGGTCGTCACGATGTCACCGCCGTATCGAAGATCGGTGCCGCAGTGAACCGGTGAATACGTATCTGGTCCGACCCCTGAGGCTTTGGCTTGGCTTCGCCGTCGTCCTGCACGGGTGCGGACGGCACATAGTTGACACCGGTGTACACGCTGTGGAATTTGACGGGGTCTTCCATACCGACGCGGAGGAAGCCGACACCACTCTCTTTGTTCGTGATGTATTGCGCCTCAGGCGTTCCGATCACCGCTTTGGATTCCGCCGAACTCGTGGTTCGCAGCGCGATCCGGTAGGTGAGGTTGGGTTCCAGCTTGTCGATGCGCACGCCGCCGGTGTTGAGCGACTGGGTGGCGAGCAGCAGATGGACCCGCAGCGAACGGCCAACCCGACAAATGCGATCGAACAGCCCGATGAAGTCCGGGTGGTTCTGCAGCAACTCGGCGAACTCGTCGACGACGACGAAAAGCGTGGGTAGCGGGGGAAGTTCGGCGCCTCGTTCACGGTGCTTCTCGTACTCGGCGACGCCGGACAGCGCGCCCGCGGCGCCGACCTGTAGGCCGGCCTGCCGCAGGATGGACTGCCTGCGGTCCAACTCGCCGGTGAGCACCTCGCCCATGCGGCTGACGAGTTCAGCCTCCTCCTCCATATTCGTGACCACCGCGGCGGTGTGCGGCAGCTTCTCCATGCCCAGGAACGTCGAGCCGCCCTTGAAGTCGGTGAGCAGCAGGTTGATCTGGTCGGGATGGTGCGTCGCCGCCAGCGACAGGATCAACGTGCGCAGGAACTCCGACTTGCCGGAACCCGTTGTACCGATGAGCATCCCGTGCGGACCCGCGCCGAACTCCGCGCCCTCCTTGATGTCGAGGTGCATGATGTCACCGGTCTTCAGTTCGTGGCCGAACGGGATACGCAGCCGGTCACGGTCGGTGTCGGAGAACATCCGCCACCTATTGGGTGTCACCTCCTCGATCGTCTGCGCGCCGACCAGTTGGTGCCATTCGGTGGCGACCTTCTTCTGCACCCGCACGCTCTTGTCGATGATGGTGCCGGTAATCGACCAACCGGCGAGCTTGCGGGCGATGCGGCTCGCCTCATTCGGCGTCATCCGGTCAGCGATCGAAGTCACCAGCCGGAAGGCCTGATTGGGCAGCCGGTCGTCGGCGGTGCCGTCGGCATCGACACGGATGCGATACGCCGATCCGCGGTGGTTTCCGAGCGTGATCACGGTGACGCCGGCCCGACCGTCGACCGGGAAGCCCGCGCGGCCGCCCGAGAGATCGATGACGACGACGTATGGACCCGCTGGGGTGGCGTCGGGGGTGTGGGGACCGCGGGCCGTCAGATCACTCAATCCATCGGGACGAGTGAACACCAGTCGTGTCGCGCCCGCGGCGTCGGTATCGGTCTGGTGCTGCACGTGGGGCAGCCACTTGAGCCAGGCCCAATCCGGATCCTCCGGGTTGTCGGTGAGCACCCGAATCTGCAGCAGGTCCGGTGGATGGAAGACCGCCAGATGGCAGATCATCGCCGTGAGTAAGCCCGCGGCCCCATCGGGATCGCCGCCGACCGCGATGGTCGGAAAGGTACGCAGCTGCACCAGTTTCGGGCAGTCGTGGATCAACCCGTGGGTGCGCAGGAATTTTGTGACCCACATATGGCTGACGGGTTCGAGGTGCGGTTGGGGAGCTCCCTGCGGCCCGGCCAGCTCACCGCCGACCGCGGGCTTCAGCAAGCGGTCCACGGCGGGCTCGGCGCCGAGACCGATCCGGACGGCCGAGAAGAAGTCGGCGTTGGTCGGACGTGACCATTGCCGATTGGTCCCGATGATGGAGAGCAGATCGTCGGGATGCGGGGCGTGATAGTTGAAGAACGTCACCTGGGCCGATGCCGACGACGTCACCCGGGTGCGAAGCCCCGCAAGGTATCGCAGGTATTCCTTACGGTCGGCGTTGATCTCGGGCACCCGCTTGCCGCCAGGGCCGCCCCCCGCCATGAAGCCCACGGTCCCCATCACCATCATCAGCGGCATCATCAGCATGTAGGGCGACAGCTGCCGGATACCGGTGAAGATCATGATCGCGATCATGCCCAGCATGCAGCCGCCCATGACCCAGGGCAGCGCCTTCTGCATGCCCGACGGCGGGATCTCGACACCGAGGTCATCAGGCGGTGTCACATTGATCTCGCCCGGCGTCAAACGCGGCCCCCGCTTGATGATCGGGGTGAACTTCTTGGTGGTCATCCGCCACCTCCGCTGTTCACCGTCGCAGGTTGCGCCCCCGCGTTGGATCCGCCTTCGACCCTGCGCGGGTTGGGGTTTGGCGGAAGGGTGTCGTGCTCGAGCAGCGCCGCCTGTTTGGACAGCACCGGTCCGTCGACCAGCAGGCTGACCACCTGCCACGGTGCGGTTACCGGTGCATTCAGGCCGATGGTGCTACCCGTCTGCTCGTCGGGCAACCCGTAGCGCACACCCTGCGGATCGATGTAGTAGAGACTCTCGCCATAGCGGGGATCCGGAGACTGCAGTCGGATGTACTTGCCGCCGTCGAGATAAACGGTTGCATCGCCACCGATCTGGTCGATCCCGCTGTTCATCGCCGATGGTGCGATCGGTAGATGGCGACCGGCGATCACCGTGGTCTTCGGTGCCTGATCGCCGGGTTCACGCTGCCACGCCCAGCACAGGGTGGGCGCCTCGTCACGCAACAGGATCTCCAACGGTTCATCCGGCAGCGGCGAGCCGAACACCTGCTCAGTGATCCTCGCGACCGTGCTCGCTTCGACGGGCGGCGGTGTGACAAGCCCGAAGGAATTGGTGGCGCGCAGGGCCGCCGCAGTGGTGCCGTTGATCCGCGCCACGCCGTCCGGCAGCACCACAAAGTGTTGTTCGCCGTCCTCGGTAAGCGCCGTGAACACCGCGCCGATCACGAGATTCGCCGGCAGGCCAACGGTATTCGGTTCACCGAAGCGAGCGATGGCCGGTAGCAGCAGAGGCCCGGAGTTGGGCAGCGCGTTGAAGAGTCCCTCCGAGATCGGTGTCGCCTTGGAGTTGACGGGTATGCCCACCGCCGACGTCACTGCGCGGTCCGAGAGGTCGATGGCGTGGCGACCGGTCTCGGTCACCAGCCAGTTGTCCTTCTCGTAGCTCACCAGCACACCCTCGTCGGCGCGCATCGGGCCGACCGAGGAATCGACCTGCAGCGGCTGCACGATCACCGATGTCCTGACCTCGGGTGCCACACTTTCGGGCTTCATCACGGTGTCGCACAGCGTCCACGTCGAGTTGGCCCCGCCGACGGGCGTTGCATAGGGAGCGCCGGGAATGCCGATCGGCTGTCCCTTGTGCATCCGGTCCAACTCGTCGGACTTCACCGCAACCGGAGTGCCCGCGTTGCCCAGCACCAGGCGCGCCGAGGTCAGGTTGTAGACCGGCCTCAGCTGATCGGCGCCGGGAATCATGACGTAGAGCTGATTGGTGGTGCGGTCGACGAGAAGTGTGTCACTGCCACGTTTTCCTAGCGGTTTGAAATACGCCAGCAGCGCCGCGCCCAGGCAGATCAGCACGGCGATGACGATGCCTGCCAACACCGCGCGACTGTAGAACTGCAGCGGGTCGTCGAACATGCGCGTGTCGCGCCGCACGATCGCGTGCTCGACCCTGCGGAGCAGGAAGCGCCAGCCGCTCACCTGCACCTTGGTGGTTAGCCGAAAGTTCGCCATGCGCTACTCGCCGATACTCAGTCGCCGGTGAACGGCGGTGATCGCCGCCGCCATGTCGTCGCCGTTGATCTGGCTCAACTCATCGACCCCGAGGCTCTCGAAGTCCGCCGACCGGGCCAGTCGCATATCGCGGTTCTGTTCACCGGCCTCCACCAGTTGGCGGGAGTAACGGCCGTTACCTGCAATGTCCAGTGCCGGCTTGCCGTTGAGCGTCCGCTGACTCAGCAGCGTGGCGGCTTCGAGTACGCGCTTGGCGGCCTCATCGTCGAGCGCTGAATCATTGCCCTGCGCAATCACTTTGGCAATGTCGACGATCTCGCTCGGCAGATAGGAGTCGAATTCGATACGGGTCGCAAAGCGGGAGCGCAGGCCGTCATTGGACTCGAGTAGCCGGTCGATATCGGAGCTGTAACCCGCAATGATCACCACGAGCCGGTCGCGATCGTTTTCCATGCGGGCGAGCAGCGTGTCCAACGCTTCGGTGCCGAACGGATCCGCACGTCCGTCGCGCTCCTGCACCAGGGTGTACGCCTCATCGATGAACAGCACCCCGCCGATCGCGTTGTCAATGGTCCGACTGGTTTTGACTGAGGACTGGCCTTCGTACTCGGCGACGAAGTCCTTGCGCGACGACTCGACCAGCTTGGGTTCGGCGATGACGCCCAGCCCGGCCAGGATGTTGGCCACCACGCGGGCGATCGTCGTCTTCCCGGTACCAGGCGGACCGGCGAAGATCATGTGCTTGGACGCCTGTGCGACCTTCATGCCGCGCGCCGCACGGACCTTGGCCATCTGTGTGGCGGCGCGGTACGCCTCGATCTGCTCCTTGACACGGGTCAGCCCGATCTGACGCTCCAGTTCGGCCTGCGCTTCGGCGAGTAGTCGCTCGCGACCCGAATTGTCGGCCTCGACGCTGGCCGCATCCCACGGATCCCTGCGCGAGGCGATCTTCTCGGCGGTGGTGGTCACTATCCGGTAGCCCGGATCCTTCAATGCTGCAGCGACTTTGGGCTCGGGGTGGGTCGCCTGCAGCCACTCCAGGAGTCCCACCGCCGACTCCTCGTTGCCCTGGCCGCGTCGCGTCATCGCGAGGTACCACGCGATGGCAGGCGCACATGCCTCACCGGCCGGTGACGAATTCGACTCCGTCAGCCGCCGCTCGGCCTCCGTGAACAACCCAAGGTTGGCCGCCGCGACGCCATGTGCGACACCGGCGGCGGCTGCGAGGAACTTGTCCGGCCAAGCGCCTGCACCCTTGACCTCGTCGATGACGTCGGTCCAGCGCCCGGCGGCGCCGTAGATCACCGCTTTCACCCATGCCACCAAATGTTCTGCGCCAGTGGCTGGAACGTCTTCCAACGCCTCCATGGCATCGGCGTAATTGCCGACCGCGGCCTCGTGGACCGCGAAACCCATGGTGATGGCCAGCGGCGAGTTGATCGGATAGGTGATGTCGCCGAACTGACCGCCGATCGGAACCCTGGCGTTGACGCTGTTCATCGAGATCTCGGCGGATCCGGCCAGTTGTCCGAAGTTCGCGCGGGAGTACCAGGCTCGGAACAGCGTCACCCGTTCGTTGTCGCCGCAACGGATCCGCCCCACCCATGCGTCGCAGGCGGTTTCGTCCATCGACGTGATCTCGGAGAAGATCTCTAATGACCGCGCTGGGGAACTGGGCAGCATCCCGACCGCGCTGCCGAACAGGTTGGTGAGGTGGTCAGTCATGCTCACCCGCATACCTTGTCGCGAAGACGTGCACCCTCTCGGCCCGGGCCTCTTCGGGTGTCGGCAGATCGAGGTCGCGGGCGAGGAAATCGCGGGTACCCGCGTCGTCGTGGCCCTGCTCGCGCATGCCCTCGAGCATGAATGCGTACTGCGCCGACTTCGCTTCCCGGGTGGCCAGGCCCGCGATGACCACTATCTCATCGGCGAGCTCCGGCTCGGTCAATTCCGTTGTCCTCGACGACAGCTCGATCTGTTTGACCCGGCCGTCCATGAAGGTGGTGACGGTCACGGTGCCCGGCGGATTGGCCACCGTGAACACAGGCACCGGAAGGTTCTCATCCCCGTAGTTCGCCGGATGGGTGAAGTCGAGCGCGGCCAGGTCGTCGCGCTCGTCGGGATCGTATGGCTGATTTTCAGCCGCCATGTACTGCTTTCCTCACTGCAACTCGGTTCCATTGGGTTCGGTGTCTTTCTGTTCGAACCACTTGCCAGACGGCAAGAATTCGATCAACCCATCCAGCGCGCGTTGGAGGTTTTCTGGGCTGCCCGGCAGAAAGCTGCCGTAGAGCTCGCCGTTCACGCGGCGGGGTATCGACACGATGCGGCCCTGCCGGGCGTCGAGCACACCGGCCGCGACATCCGTGTTTGTGAAGGTGCCACCGGGATGACGTTCCACCGCGGTGATCTCCACCCAGCTCGCCGGGTTGGCGATGATGTCGGCATATGCACGCGCCGAAGTTGGTGCGACGCCGTACTTCAGGAGCTGGTTCGCGTCCCGGCATTCTCCCAGTTCGCTCGCGACGCCGGTCAGAGGTTCGACATCGGCAGCGTTCGCGGTCCCGAGCACCGTGTTCACCATGCCTGCCAAACCAACCTGCGGAGCGACGCGCTGCAGGACCAGCATGTCACCGTCACGCGCGGCGACGACGTGTCGATCTCCCTTGCGGCACACCACGAATCGGATCATCTTGCCTCCGATGTCGCGACGCCACCAACGTCCTTCGAGAGTGCGGTCGGACCGGCTGAGGGTGTCGACCATCGCGGCGACCTCCGGATGCGGCTGGCCGAACACGTCGAGCACTCCCTGCCCTGTCAGGTCGCGCGTCACCTGTTCCCAGACGATGTCGCGCAGTTCCGGCTGGGGAATGTTGAGCCTGATTCCCAACGCCGTTGGAAACTCCGAGTGGCCCAGGCGGTCGGCGATGACAAGCATCCCGTCGATCGTTACCTCGACGCCGACGACGTCATCGATATGCGTGGCGTCGCGGTGCGCTGACTGCGCACTGTCCATGCTCATCGGTGCCGCACCTGTCCGTCCAGCGCGCGGCCCATCACATCGTCGGACTGGTCGTAGCGCTGGGCGGCGTCGGTCAATTTGTGGCCCAGGTCGTCGGAGATCGTCGCGACCTTCATCCCGGCCGAGCGGCGAGCTGCGACCACGGCGCTGAGGGCACCGGCGGTGGCCGACGCAATGATCCCGTGGGTGCTTCGGACGGCGGCGTCGAGGCCCTCCGTGGCGGCGGTCGCTGATCTGGTGTCGGCTGCGGCCCGCACCTGCTGGACGGTCAGTTCGTTGAGGTGCGCGGTCGTCACGCGCAAGTCATCCCCCGACATGGACCCCTTCTCCCAACTTCGCATTTTGCGGTGCCGGACCGGCCCGTCGGGAGATCACCTCGATGAGCTCGCCGATGGGGTTCACTACTCTTCTTCCACCGGTGGTTTGCCACAAACCACACGCATGCCATTTGACCCTTCACGCATTTCCTTTTGCTGCGGAAAGCGTACCAGCGCCGCGTCCGCTGTCATGTCACCAATTTTCGGCCTGAATACGGCCCGGCCTCCCCTGCCGGTCAGCTCTCTCAGCAATGAATGGTACGTGGGTAGCGCCACTTGGAGGCGGCCCCAGGCCCTTTCAGCGAATCGCGGATGACCCAGCACCAGCCCGTGTCGAGCGCGGATCGCAGCCGAAACAACGAGAGCGGCGGGCCCAGTCGCTGCGGCTGCGACGGCCGCCGAGCCGCCCGGGAAGCGCCTTAACCTGCGGATCGCTGGATGGATAGCCATGTTTGCTAGCGCGGTTGGCCCGCACCGGGGCCGACGCATCTGCAGAGCACGCTGCGGTTTGGTTGATACTGGGAAGGGGCCATACCCGCGTTACCCGACCTCCCGGAGGAGACACGCAGTGACTGACCGCGATGACGAATTGCGGAGAAACCTCGGATGGACTGGCCCCGAAGAAACCGATTACGAGCCGTCAGCGGCCGAACCGGAACCGACCTCCCCGCCCACGCGGGCAGTGCCGCCACGTCCACCGGTTGACTACCTCCCCCCTTCAAATCCCCCGTCGGCGCCCGACCCTCGTGACGAGGACCCCGGGCCGACGATTGAGGTCGGCCGGCCGCCGATCGTGCCGACCGCAGAGGCGGGCGCTCCCCGGCAGTTCAGGGAGCCCGAGCGACCCGGCGGCAGCTTCCGTCAACCGCCTCCCCGGTACGGTCCGCCGCCGGGGACGCCACGCGACACCGGTCCGCTGCCGCCGTCCGTCCGGGGTGACAGCGCTCCGTGGAATCAGCAGCCCGAGCGTCAGCCGCCCCGCCCTCAGCGTCCCCCGATCCCTGGGGGCCCAGCTCCGGAACCCTCCACCCAGCCATGGACCCCTGGCGGATACGCACCCAACCACCAGACGGGGCAGCCGCCGAGCGGTTCGTACGCGGAGCGGATACGGGCGGACGAATTGGTTCCGTTGCGCCGCGTCGCCCCGGGTCGCGGATGGCGTCTGGCGCTGTTCAAGGCGACGTTCGGCTTGGTGAACCTGGGCCAGAGTCCTGACGAGATCCTGCAGGCCCAGCTCGAAGCCAAGATCAGATCCGGGCTTCGCGGGCACTTCAAGGTCGGCGTGATGGGCAAGGGCGGCGTCGGAAAGACGACGGTGTCGGCCAGCATCGGCTCGGTCTTCGCCGAACTTCGCCAGGACGACCGCGTGGTAGCCATCGACGCCGACACCGCATTCGGGAAGCTCGGCAGCCGCGTCGACCCCAGGGCGCAGGGCTCCTACTGGGAGCTGGCCGGCGACCAGCACCTCGAGACCTTCGCCGACATCCGCACCCGCGTCGGCAACAATTCTGCCGGGTTGTTCGTGCTGGCCGGTGAGGGAACGCCGGCGCGCCGACGGGTCCTTGATCCAGCGATCTACCGGGAGGCGACTTCGAGGCTGGACCGGTACTTCACGATCTCGATCGTCGATTGCAGCTCCACCATGGACACCCCGGTCACCCAGGAGGTGCTGCGGGATCTCGACGCGATGGTCGTGGTCTCCTCACCGTGGGTCGACGGCGCAGCCGCCGCCGGCCAAACACTGGATTGGCTGGCCGCCCGCGGACTCACCGCTCTGCTGCAACGCACGGTCATCGTCCTCAACGACTCCGACGGGCATGCCGACAAGCGGACGCGTTCGATTCTGGCGCAACAGTTCTCGAGCCAGGGCCAGGTCGTCGTCGAGGTGCCGTTCGACGGGCACCTGCGGCCGGGAGGCGTGATCGACCGCACGGGCGAGATGTCAGCCGCGACGAGGCGTCGATTCATCGAGATCGCCGCCGCGCTCGCCGAGTACTACCCGACGCATGACGACCGGAACCGCGACCGCTACTGAAGCTGACTCAGCTCAGCTGCTCGATCAGTGATTCGATCTCCCGCGCAACCGCCGGGGGTACGGGTTCCTCCGCCTCGGCGCCGATCACGTCCTCTTCGGAAACCCCTGCGGCTTGGGCAGTTTCGAGAATGGTCAGGTTCGCGCCACGGCGCGCCGCATATAGCCGCTGCCCGAGCGTCGCCCCCGGGGCGCGGGCGGCACGCAGCATGAGCTCGTCATAGCGGGTGCGCACGGCGCTCAGCGCCTTGATCAATGCGGGCGACACCTTGCTGATCCGGGCCGCTCTGGCCGCGACTGCCTCGAGTTGACGCAGATCCGCCAGGATCTTCGTCGCGCGCGGCGTGAAATCCGGACTCTCAACGGGCGGCAACGACTCAACCGCAGTGCCGAACGTGTTGACCGCACTGACCACCGCCTGGGCGATCAGCGGAATGTCCTCGCCGGTCTGTCCCGGTGATTCGCCGCGCCGCTCAACGGTGACCGACTCCCCTTGCCGCAGTCGCGCGATGGTTCCCGGCGGCCACCGCAGCATCTCTTCGAGCTTTGCTCTGGTGCGTTCACGCGGCCAGCTGCGGCCCTTTTCGAACGCGATGAGGGCACCTGCGTTGATGATCCCGTCCGTCGCCAGGCTGCGCTGGCTGATGTCGAGTTCGCGTCGACGGGCTGCGGCGGCCGCGCCGGCACGCACCATCCCCGGGTCGAGCATCTCGGTCGACTCCGGGTCGGTCATCAACGGGCATTCCTCGAGAACTCGCGGGGCGCAGCGGCGACGCAATCCTATCGGTCGTCGCGGACACCGCTACGACTTGGGCTCGCGTGGCGTCTGCCGATCCGTGGCATAGCTATATCTTGCCCCGCTGGAGCGGTACGTCGACGCTACGGTTTGTGTTTCGCCGGTAATTCTCAAAACTCCCAGCTCCAAACCCCTCTTTATCGGGCACTCAACACTGGGCGAGTGCGATCACAACTCCGCCACGCGCGCGTTGTGTAGCGCTAACTGTTGCAACGCTACGGTTTATAGGTTAGCTTTGCGTCATCGCGGCGCATTGCCGCACAGCGGACAAGGGAGCGACTGGGATGGACACAACACACTGGGACGAGACGCCGGTAGGCGCCTGCACGCGTGACCCCGAGCGGTGGACGACATCGGCTGACGAAGAGGCAAAGGCGATCTGCCGAGCGTGCCCACGGCGCTGGTTGTGCGCCCGAGATGCGTGCGAGTTACCGCGGGCGGAAGGGCTGTGGGCCGGCATCGTGATCCCGGAAAGTGGACGCGGACGCACGTTTGCCCTGCGGCAGCTGAAGTCGCTCGCCGAGCGCAACGGTCAGGTGGTGCGGCCGCGTCGCTATTACGCGGAATCCGCCTGACAGCTGAATCCCCCGCCGTACGAGGGGTCGGCGGCGGGACGCGTCGCGCGAAACTGAGCCTGTGCACGAAAATCGCGGGAAATGTCGCAAACAACTTCAGTTTCGGCGTATCGACTACCAGGTGTCGACGAATCGCCTATCGGTACGGCGCGGTTCATGCATGGTGGCCGCGGTCAAGGTGTCGATGATGAGCCGGCGGGTGTCGGCCGGATCAATCACGTCATCGATCTCGAAGAGCTGAGCGGCGTTGAGCGCCTTGGCATTCTCCTGCGCCGACGCAGTCGCCTGGCGCACCCGCTCTTCTCGTTCCTCGTCGTCGGCGATCGCCTCGAGTTCCTTGCGCAGTCCCAACCGAACCGCACCTTCGAGGCCCATCGGACCGAGATGCGCGCCCGCCCATGCCAAGGTGAGTACCGGTTCGTGCAGGCTGCCTCCCAGCATCGCCTGTGCGCCGAGTCCGTAGCCGCGGCGCAGCACCACTGCGACGAGAGGCACGCTCAGCGCGGCACCGGCGACCAGCATCCGCGACGCGCGACGCACCAGCGCCTCGGCCTCCGCTGCGGGGCCGACCATGTAGCCCGGACAGTCGATCAACGAAACAACCGGCAGCCCGAACGCGTCGCACAGTTGCAGGAAGCGAGCCGCCTTGTCTGATGCGGCCGCCGTGATGGCTCCGGCCATCACCATGCTGTTGTTCGCGACGATGCCGACGGCGCGGCCGTCGATTCGGGCCAGCGCGGTCACCATCTCGGCGGCGAAGCGCGGCCGCAGGAACGTCACCGTCCCTTCGTCAGCGAGCGTCTCGACGATCGGGTTCACTGGAAAGGCGCGCCGCGCCCGCTCGGGAACCATTGTGCGCAAGGCTGTTTGGTCGTGGACTTTGCCCGGCGCGGTCGTGCCTTGGAAGTAGGAGAGCAAGCGTTTCGTAACGGTTACCGCTTCGGCTTCGTCGGTCACGACGACGTCGACCACACCGTTGGGCTCCTGCATTCGGATCGGCCCGACCTCGTCGGGATGGACATCGCCGAGCCCGCCGCCGGCGATCATCGCCGGTCCGCCCATCCCCAGCGAGGTGTCCTCGGTGGCGACGATCAGATCTGAACAGCCCGCGATCACCGCGTTGCCCGCGAAGCAGCGGCCCTTGACGATCGCGATGCGCGGCACCAGACCCGACAGCGCGGCCCAGAGCTTGAACGCCCGGGCGTCGAGTGCGGATACCGCGGGATAGTCGGTGTCGCCCGGGCGTCCGCCGCCGCCCTCGGCGAAGAACACGGTCGGCAGGCGCATGCGCTCGATCAGCTCGAAAAGGCGGTCCTTCTTGCGGTGGCCGAGCGCGCCTTGAGTGCCCGCGAGCACCGTGTAGTCATAGGACAGGACGGCACAGGCGGCGTGCTCATCGCCAAAGAGGTCGCCGTTGACGCGCGCCGTGCCGGCCACCAATCCGTCGCCGGGGGTGCGGGCGATCAGGTCGGCGAGGTCGCGACGGTGACGTTGGGCCGCGATCGCATAGCGTCCGTACTCGACGAACGAATCCGCATCGACAAGGTCGGCGATGTTCTCCCTGGCGGTGCGGCCGTTGCGGGCCCGCCTGCGCTCGACCGCGTCGGGTCGGGCCGCGTCCTCGGTCAGCGCCCGGCGCTGCAACAACTCCGCATGGTCGGCACGGATCGGCTCATCAGACATGGCCTGGTGATGCTAACAATGTGTGATATCTAGCACGCTATTAGTTAGGACACTATCTAATAGGCGTACGGTAGAGGGCATGACCCTCGTCGAGGCAGGCATCGATCCCCTCGCGCTCGAACGGCAGGTGTGCTTCGCGCTCGCGGTCACCAATCGCGCGGTGTTGGCGGTGTACCGTCCGCTGCTCGAACCGCTGGGTCTCACACATCCGCAATACCTCGTGATGCTCGCGCTGTGGGACAACCACAAGTCCACTCCCGATCGGCCGCTGTCGGTCAAGGCGATCGCCGCTGCGCTGCAACTGGATTCGGCGACGTTGTCACCGATGCTCAAGCGGCTGGAAGCCCTCGGGTTGATCACCCGCACCCGCAATGTCTCCGACGAGCGCGCGACCGACATCAGCCTGACCAAGGCCGGCATCCAGTTGCGTCGACGCGCCCTGAAGATTCCGCCGGCCGTGGTGGAAAGACTCGGTGTCGGCCTCGACGAACTCGAACGGCTGCACGACGTACTCACCCGCGTCAACGCGGCGGCGCTGGCGGCGGGAGCGCTCGATGAAGGGAAAGATCCGCGATGAAGAAGCCAGGCCCTCTGCAGTTCATTGCCTACGCCTACGGGAAGCGGTTACCCGACTCGATGCGCGAGTGGGTTGCCCATGACCTCGCCGATCATGGCGCGGTACGACGGCACATGATCCGGATGGCGATACCGCCCTTCTTGGTCCTCGCGCCCTTCTGGCTGCTGCCGGCATCGCTGTACGTGCACCTGGAGATGACGGTGCCGATCTACATATGGGCGTTGCTGATGGCGCTGGCGCTCAACAAGGTGTGGCGACGCCATCGCCTGGCCCAACACGGGTGGGACCCGAATCTTGTCGACGAGATCAACCGCAAGAAGAACGCCGCCATGCACGAGGCCTACGCCCGCAAGTACGGCCCTCGTCCCGAAGAGGCCCGCTGGCAGTCCAACAGCAGCCCGTTCTAGGCGTCCTCGCTCAACGAGATACTTCCGCCCCGCTGGCGGGGCCGGGAGTGATCGCTCCCGGATAGAGAATCATCGGCGGAGGCGGTGGAGGCATATACAGCGTCATGCCGGTGTCCGGAGGTGCGGGCATGGCCGCGGTCGCCGGCGGCCCAACTACCTCGCCCCGTGGCGGCGGGGGTGGCGGGTCTTGTGGCTGCTCCAGGGTGTTATTCGAGGTCTCGTATGTGTACTTGCCGTCCGTGTAGTGATCGCAGTGCTTGTCACCGTAGTAATCCACGTAGCAGCACCTGGAGTAGCTGTGCTCGATATCGCTGACGATGGTGTACACGCCACCGGCGCTATCGCATTCGCTCTTTATCGTCGATTCAGGGATCGCGTTGCCGGCGGGCGCGGTCAGCATCATCGCGCCTGCCGCGATGGCGACACCTGCCGTGGCGAGGCGGGTGGCGTGCGAACGGACAAAGAAGATCCTGTGGGCAAGTGTCATGGCTCTCCTGGGTGATTGCTGAGGTGATAGGAGAGATCCTCGTGATCGAGCGACGGTTCCGTAATCGCCGGGAAGCCACACTCCGCGTCCGACAGGACAGGTTTTCCTAGCGATCGGGCAAGGGCGGTGGCGATCGACCGACTCCAACGATGGCGGCACGCCTTTAGGCGCAAAAGCGACTCGACGCCCGGGTTGCGGTGGCCAGGTCGACGGTCACTGGGACCGATAAGTGGCGTTTCTCGGTAGTACTGTCAGGTTGGCGGCCGGTGGCGTGACGCGCCCGCTGCTAGGTGGTCCGGGCACCGACCCGGATTCACCATCGTCACGTTGCTCGATGCTTCTGACAGTAGGGGCGCCGGGTGATGCCATCCATCCGGGAAAGTCGACGTGCCATGAAACGAGACGATCGCTTCACCCATCTGCTCGAGACCAAGATGGTCGAGTTGACCAGCGCCTTCTCGGCGCACTTTGACGCCGACCTCACGCTTGGGCACATCACCGCCGCCGCGGTCGACCTCGTAGAGGGCATCGACTACGCAGACGTCATGCTGATCGAAAACGGGTCATACCGTTCAGTCGCTCCCACCGCTCAGGTAGTCACCGACTTGGACCACGCGCAAATGCGCCTGCAAGAAGGCCCGTGTCTGGAAGCTGCAACCTTCGACTCGATCGTCCGGGCTCCGGACCTCCGTCAAGATCAACGCTGGCCCGACTTTGCCGCAGCCGCACTCGAAAATGGCATACACAGCGTGCTGTCCTTCCAGCTCTATACCCACCGCACCGGCACTGGTGCCTTGAACCTTCTCGGCAAGAGACCCCACGCATTGGACATCCAGTCCGAGGCCACCCTCGCGATGCTGGCGACCCACGCGGCGATCAGTCTGATCGCGGCTAGGAAAGAAGTTCAGTTCGAATCGGCACTGGCCAGCCGAGACGTGATCGGTCAAGCCAAAGGCATCATCATGGAGCGCTTCAAACTCGACGCCACCCGCGCCTTCGCCTTGATCACCAAACTCTCCCAAGACGCCAACATCCCCGTGCGAATCATCGCTCAGCAAATAGTCGACTCCCTCGCGGCAGCAGAGACGAACGGCGAACGCCACGTCAAAGACGACCGCTAGTTAGCCCGCCCGGAATCTGGGCGTTTCGCACCCCGGCACCGAGGGGTACACGCAAGGACACAAGGTTCAGCCATGAGCCGCTGATCAGCTAATTCCAGTGATAGTGGTAACCGACGGAGGACAGTCGGCATGGATGAGCCTTCCGAATATGCAGACGTGGCGCAGATGATTCGCCACCTCAGAACTCTCGACGAGGAATCGGTCCGGTATCGGCGCCAGCGAGACGCAATCGTAGAACGCTGCCTGCCGCTGGCCGAACACATCGCCCGCCGATATCGAAACCGCGGTGAGCCGCTCGACGATCTGATCCAGACGGCCCGCATGGGGCTGGTCCACGCTGTCAACCGTTTCGATGCCGATAACGGAGCAGACTTTCTGGCGTTCGCCGTGCCTACGGTCGCGGGCGAGGTTCGCCGACATTTCCGTGACCGCGGATGGGCCGTCAAAGTCCCCCGCCGCGTCAAAGATCTTCAAGGACAGCTGAATAACGCCCGCAGCGAGCTATCTCAGCAGCTCGGGCGTGCTCCCAACGCAACTGAGATCGCCGAGCATCTGGGTATCGACCGAGATCTGGTCATAGATGCGACATTCGCCGGGAGCAATTACTCGGTGTTGTCCACCGATTCGGCCTCCGGCTCAGACGACGCGTTCCCCAATCTTGCGGACAGGCTCGGCGAAATCGACGCGGGCATAGACAAGGTGCTCCAGGTGGAGACGGTGCGTCCGCTGATCGCAGCGCTGTCCGAGCGGCAGCGGACCGTGTTGACTCTGCGGTTTTTCGAGGACATGACGCAGACGGAGATCGCGAACCGCATCGGATGTTCACAGATGCACGTATCACGTCTTCTCGCCAACGCACTGGACACCCTTCGCCGCCAAGTACGCCAATCTGAACTCGCCGCCATCGGGTAGCCCGCTTCGATGCCGATACGACCCCTCGGGTCGCCAAGTCTCGTCATTCCCGTGGCATCTCGTCCTAATCAGACAACGTCATCCTCCTGGCGATGATGTCGGCGGCCACCGAGGACACCGGCCGGGCGCATGCGTAGGCGTGCGCGCGAATGCGGTCCACCCCTTCGTCGGCGGTAACACCCAGCTGGATGGCTACCATCCCGCCGGCCACGTGGATTTGCGTGCGAGTGAAGGGGTCTACGGCTACCTGGCTTTGGGCGCCCGTCATCGCAGCATCGTCGATCGCTTGTTCCGCGTTTCCGAAGTGGGCGACATGCTCCTGCCAGTTGGATTCCAGCTGGTACGCGATCGCGGACGCACACGCGCATGCCGCCGCGAACTCCGAATCAGCGAGGTCGCCGGTGGCGCGGCGGTACAACTCCAGGACTCCCATCGGTCGCCAGCCATCGGGCACAGGAATCGCGAACAACGCCTGCACGCCCAACTCTGTTGCGCCGGCTGCGAATACGGGCCACCGGGCCGTCTTCGCAACACTGGTCAGCTCTGGATAACACTGCGGTGCATCGCGAAGGTAGGCATCGAAGCATGGCCCCTCCCCGATGACGTACTGCAGATCGTCGAGCTGCTGGGCCAGCGAATCGGTGGCGTAGATCAACTCCCGGACCCGCCGCGAACGAGACACTACCGCCAGCGCAACGCCGTCCGCTTCCGTCTCTTGCATCGCGGTTTCGCATATCGCGCCCACGCCGGCGAATAGGGGATCTTCTGTCCGGCACCTCATCTGGCCTGCTATCCGGTTGAGAATTTCTTTGTCAGGTGCGGTCGATCCGCCGTGTGCGTTTCCGTTTCATGGACGACCGAGGACGATCCGCAGCGACCACAACACCGTCGTCTACCCGGCAACGTGAAGGACAAACAACAGGAGAAGCACGACCAATCACTGGATACGTTCCCGTAGTGGCGCAATGACGGCACGCACCACCGTCGTTCTGGCAAATGCCGCGCGTCCCAAAGGACCCAGGGTTGACCGCGACTTCGCGCGTATCCGCCTTTCCCCGCAAATTGCGCTACGGAATCCGTCGTCAATCCGGCGAAAATGCTCGTAGCGACATACCCCTTAGCCCGTCAAGATCATGAAAGTTCCACAGGGAACTTATAACTGAGGGTTTGCTGCATTCCGCACTTCACCCACGCGATCCGCACTATCCTCAAGTGTGGTTGAGCTCCCAGCCTGCTGGATGCCTCACCGCAGGATGAGACCACAGCCACCGCAGCGAAGTCGTCCAGCACACCAATCCATCAGCAATGCGCAACAGGACTTGGGGGAAGTGCGATGGCTGCCTTGCGCACCGTCAACGGACGCAGTCCGTTCCACGCGCGGACCGATGACGTGCGACGTTGCGGAAGCGCGACGTTCTCGGTCCGCCACTTCGCTCCAACCAGGGTCGTCGTCGCAGTCGTAGGCGAAGTCGACGCTCTCAATGCCCGAGACCTGGGTCGCTACGTTGAGCGTCACGTCCGGATGTCCAAGCAGTTGGTGCTTGACCTGCGGGCCGTTGACTTCGCCAGCGCTGCGGCGTTCACGGCGCTGTACTACGTCAGCGTGCACTGCGCTCGCCGCGACGTGGACTGGATCATCATCGGCAGCCACCACGTACGGCGCCTGCTGTCGATTTGTGACCCCGACGGTCAGTTGCCGATCGTGGACGATCTGGCCGTCGGACTGTCCCGATTGGACCACCTGGCGCAGTGCCGCTACCGCGTCGCCGGCGCAGGTTGATCCGCGACAACCGCGCGTTCAGAGGATGGGTCGGCCTCCGGTGACAGCCACCCGCGCACCGGATATGTAGCTGCCGTCATCCGAAGCCAGTAGCACGTACACCGCCGCGAGCTCGGCTGGCTGACCGGCTCGGCCCAACGGTGTGTTGTCGCCGAAGTTGGCGACTTTCTCCTCGGGCATGGTGGCTGGAATCAGCGGCGTCCAGATCGGTCCGGGGGCGACGCTGTTCACCCGAATACCCTTGTCTCCCAACATTTGAGCCAAGCTGGCGGAAAAGTTGGCGATCGCGGCCTTGGTCGCGGCGTACGGCGCCAGCGCGGGTGAAGGCATGTCGGAGTTCACCGAACTGCTGCCGATGACGGACGCTCCCGGACCCATATGCGGCAACGCTGCTTTCACCAGGTGAAAGTAGGCGCCCACGTTGAGCCGGAACGTATAGTCCCACTCGTCGTCGCTGATCTCCTCGAGGGAGTCGTGGCTCATCTGGAACGCTGCGTTGCTGACCACCACGTCGATTCCGCCGAACTCCTCTGCGGCACGGTCGATCACCGCTCGGCAGTGTTTCGGCTCGGCCAAGTCGCCACGTACCAATACGCATTTGCGGCCGGCGTCTTCGACGAGCCTGGCCACTTCGGCGGCATCTTCGTCTTCGTTGAGGTAGGCGATCAGCACGTCGGCGCCCTCGCGGGCGTAAGCGATGGCCACGGCGCGCCCGATTCCACTGTCGCCTCCGGTGATCACGGCGCGCTTGCCCATCAGGCGACCCGAACCGCGGTAGCTGTTTTCCCCACAGTCCGGGACTGGATTCATCGCCGACTGCACGCCGGGAACTTCCTGCTGCTGTTTCGGGAATCCCATGTATTCGCCTCTCCACTAACCGCTTACCGTCGCAATCGTTGTGCGCTCTAGCTCGACTTCGTTCCGCCCTTGCTGGAAGCGTCGGGAGTATTCGAGATCGCCGCCGCCATGTCAGTGCTCCTTCCGTGGTGCGCGGGATACCCGCTTACATGGCCGTCACACCCCAGGGGGAGGTGTTTATCCACAGGCGCTGCGCGCGAGCGCCGGATCTGTCAGCGCCCGCGCTTAGCGTGCAGGTCATGACGAACTGGATAAACACGGTGAGCCGTGGCCACGTCGAGCGCGGGGTCCGCGGGCGCTTCACGCAGGCCAATCACGGCAGGCCGCACATGTTGCGCAAGATGGAACGCGGCGACTGGATCATCTTCTACTCGCCGAAAACCGACTACCCCGAGGGTCGGCCGCTACAGGCCTTCACCGCAATCGGGCAGGTCGTCGACGACGAGCCGTATCAGACCGAGGTAACGCCCGACTTCGTGCCATGGCGACGCAATGTCGACTTCCTCGACTGCAAGGAGACGCCGATCCGCCCGCTGCTCGAGCAGCTCGACTTCATCGAGGACACGTCGCGGTGGGGCTACAAGTTCCGCTCCGGGGTTTTCACAATCGACGACCACGATTTCGAGGTGCTCCGTTCGGCGATGACCAGCCCTGGGTGAGGCCTACTCTGATCTGGTGAGCAACACCGACCCGGCGTCCGCCGAAGTCGTCTGTGCACCATCATCATTCACCGGCGTGCTGCATCCGCGTGAGGTGCCGCTCGGCGGACCGCGGGCAATTCGGGTCCGCCGCACGCTGCCGCAGCGGGAACGGTCGCTCATCGGAGCATGGTGCTTCGCCGATCATTACGGTCCGCACGACCTGCGCGGGAATACCGGGGTGACCGGCATGGATGTGCCGCCGCATCCGCACACCGGGCTGCAGACGGTGAGTTGGCTGTTCAGCGGCGAGGTGGAGCACCGGGACAGCGCAGGCGTGCACGCAATGGTGCGGCCCGGCGAGCTGAACCTGATGACCGCAGGCGCGGGGATCTGCCACTCCGAAGTATCGGTGATTTCGGCGCCGGCGACCACCGTCCTGCATGGCGCGCAGCTGTGGGTGGCACTGCCCGACGCCGACCGCGACACCGACCGCGACTTCGCACACTTCGCCCCATCGCCCCAGTCCCTGGGCGACGCCGCCCTGCGCGTCTTCCTCGGCGAGCTCGCCGACTCCCGCTCGCCGGTGCACACCTTCACGCCGCTGCTCGGTGCCCAGCTCGACCTCGATCCGGGAGCCGACCTCACGCTGGATGTCGACCGCACCTTCGAGCACGGCGTGCTGCTCGATCAGGGCAGCGTCGAGGTCGCGGGAACCGCACTCGACGTCGCCGACCTCGCGTTCCAAGCCGCCGGTTGCGATCAGCTGAGCATCGTCAACCGTGCCGACGGACCTGCGCGCGTCCTACTGCTCGGCGGCACACCGTTTCCAGAGCAGCTGGTCATGTGGTGGAACTTCGTCGGTCGCAGCCACGACGACATCGCGACCTACCGCCAGCAGTGGCAGGACCACGGCGACCGGTTCGGCTCCGTCGAGGGCTACCGGGGTCCAACGGCCCGGCTGGCCGCTCCTCCCCTACCGAATGCGACGCTGCGGCCACGTGCAAACCCGGCGAGCTAGGCCGCGGCGAACGTGAATGCAGTGCCCACTGCGTTCGGCACAAACGCGTCGGGCAGTGCGGCCGCCAATCGGTGCTGCGCCTTCCACCCCGTGCAGTGGGCGGGCACGAGGGTGTCCGGCGCCAATTCGAGGAACGCGCTGACCGTCGGTTCGATGATCGGCTCGAAGACTTTTCCGGTCAGGTGGAACCCGCCGAGCAGCGCATGCAGACGACCCACTCCCGTCAGCCGCAGGGCATGCCGCGCAATGTTCACCGCACCGGCGTGACCGCAGCCGGTGAGGACTACCAGTCCCTTGCCCCGGACATGCACCACCAGTGCCTGCTCGTCGAGCAGCAGCGGGTCGGGCTCCCAGCGCCCGCCACGCCACGCCTCGTGGTTCGGCAATCCGCGCTCGAATTCCGTGGTGCGGTCCACCTCGCCGGTGATCAGCACCGAGCCGTCCAACAACAGCGACGGCTGACGCCGCTCGATCACCTCGAACCCCTCGGCCTCCAGCGCTGAACGGCTGAGCGTCGGAAGTTCCATCGCCGGTGCGTTCGGCAGCGCGAGGCGCCGCCGGCTGAACACCAGCGGATGCACCGCCAGCGGCAGCCCGCTTCTGCCTCGCAGCCGGGCCAACCCGGGAAAGCCGCCGTCGTGATCGGGGTGACCGTGGCTGAGCACGACGACCTCGATCGCCGATGCGTCCAGCTCCATGCGCTCGAAGTTGGTCGCCATCCCGTCGGGCGAGATCCCGGTGTCGAAAAGCACAGTGTGCGTTCGGTTCCCGCGTCGGGTTGTCACCAGCGCGGAGAAGCCGTGCTCGGCGATCAATCCGGGCGAGGCGCGGCCTCCCTCGAACTGCGGCGCCGCGACCGGCGACACGGTTCCCATGCCTCTGCGACGCGCCGGGCCGACATCACCCATGAGGGCGTCGTAGCTGTGAGATATTGTCAAGACCTGTGGATGAGGTTGTTTCAGGCGACCTCGGTTTCGGTTGATTCGTCGCTCTCGGCGGGTGTGATGCCAACGGGCCGTTCGAGTAGCTTGCCTTTGTGGAACACCGCGCCG
>NZ_NVQE01000024.1 GCF_002591975.1 Mycobacterium neglectum
TTGGCTCGGGGATGTGTATAAGAGCCAGGGTGGGGGCCTGTTGGGTGGTCGGGCCAGCGATCCGGGGCTGAGTTCTCGCCCGTCGCTGTCGGTGACGGTGATGTTGGGTGCTGGTCCGGTGATGGTGATGGCGCCGCGGTGATGGCAGCGGTGGTGATACGGGCAGACCAGGACCAGGTTGTGCAGGTCGGTGGGGCCGCCGTCTTCCCAGTGCCGGATGTGGTGGGCGTGTAGACCGCGGGTGGCTCCGCAGCCGGGCACCGCGCAGGTCCGGTGGCGGTATTCCAGAGCACGGCGCAGGCGGCGGCTGATGGTGCGGGTGGCGCGTGCGGCGCCGATGGGTTGGCCGTCGCGTTCGAACCACACCTCACACGTCGCGTCACAGGTCAGGTATTGGCGTTGGGCGTCGGACAGCAGCGGACCCAGATGCAACTGGGCGACCTGATCCTTGACGTCGAGGTGGGCGATGACGGTGGAACGCTGCCCGTGCGGGCGGCGGGCCACCTCGGCGTCCCAGCCGGCTTCGATCAGGCTCATCAACGCCGCACCGGTGGTGGGAAACGGCGGCCGGTGTTCTGCAGGCAAACCGTCGTTGTCGTGTGCGCGTGTCCATTCGGCGATCGCGGCATCCAGATGCGACTGCACGGCGGCATCGAACATCGCGGCGTCCAGGGAAGACAGTTGGATTTTCCAGTAGGTGTAATGCTCGTCGCTGTGGGTTTTGGTGAGCAAAGGGTGCCGCTCGGGCTCAGGTGGGGGTGCGCAGTCAGGGTCGGGGTCGGTATTGCTCCAGGGGTCGGGTTCGGGTTCTAGCGGTGGTTCGGCCTTCAAAGCGGTGCCCAGCTGACTGACGGTCGCGCACCGGGCCAGGCCCGCGTAATGCTCATCAGATCCCTCGCCGGCCTTCTCGGCGATGATGCCCACCTGATCCAGCGATAGCCATCCTTCACGCATCCCTTGCGCGCAGCGCGGGAACTGCGGCAGCCGGTGGGCGATGGTGGCGACCTTCGCGGCGTTTCTGGCCGAGCTACCGGTCTTCCACGCCACCAGCGCCGCGATCGAGCGGGCCCCGGTGATGCCCACCAGATTGTCATGGTCCAGCTCGGCCACAATGTCCACGATGCGCCCATCGATGGCGTTGCGCTGACCCATCAACTCGCCCAACTCGCCGAACAACACCTCCAGACGATCCACCGGACGCATAACAGGTGCGTCAGAAGTGGCGGTCGAGGACATAACCCCATCAAAACAGAAGGGTCCGACAAGTCCTGGGCCACAAGCTGATAGCGACAATGTCGCTCAGCGACACTAGCCCGTCGGAACCAGGTCGAACGTCTGGTGCGCGATCGCCAACAGCCAGCCGGCAGCGGTCTGACTGCGGAACTGCGGCCAGTTCATCTGGAAGCTGACCACCCATGGCTGGCCTGTGCGGTCGACCGCATACCAACTGAAGGTCAGGTCGCCCGGCAGGTTCCCGCCCTTTGCGCCGATGTAGGGCCACTTCGACTCGTCCAGCGAGATACCGGGAACGGCGGAAAGTATTTCCCGGACCGGGGCGGCTGCACCGAACGCCGTCGCCTGTAGCGCGGCATGGACGCGGCAGATGTCTGCGGCGCTGCCGTACCACTCGGCGCCGAACTCCGATGCAGGTGTTCCGGTACGGATTGGATCTGGTTGGAACGGGCGGGAATTCGTCTGCTCCAGCAGCTGCGCACGACCCTGTGGAGAAGCCTGCTTCCATTGCTCGCGAAGATCCGGCTGGCCCCAGCCGATCGAGAACAGCTCATGCATGGTCGGGAACGGCGTCATGCTCGCGGGGTCATGATGACCCGCGGTGACCAGGGCACGCTCGACGGCGCCGGGCCCCAGCCGCGCGATGAGCAGGTCGGTCGCCATGTTGTCGCTCGCCGAAATCATCTCCTGCGCCGCCTTGCGCACCGACACCTGCGCGCCGGGGGGCAGCTCCTCGAGGCTGGCGGATCCGACGGCCTTCGCCTCTTCGGTGATGGTGAGCTGGTCGTTCCATTCCACAGTGCCGGCATGGACGGCTTCGGCAACCGCAAGCAGCACATAGAGTTTGAAGATCGAGGCCAGTGGCAGTGAGAGGTCGGTGTTCGCGCCTGCGACCGTCGAGCACTTGCCGTCGTTTACTTTCGAGACTTGGTACGAGTACCGCGCACCCGTCTTCGACAGTTCGGCGTCGATGTCGGCCCACGTCTTGATCGCCGGCTGTTTCAGTGACACCTCGAAACGGTCGACGAGGCCATCGTCGTTGGTGCGAAGCGCAATGTCTTGTGCGACACCGTAAGACGTCAGCACATGCAGCGTCGCCTGGCCCGCTCCGATGTCGATTCCCGCCACGGTGATCGGGCGGTCCAACCACAGGTTGCCCATTGCGGATGTGACGCCGTTGACCTGTGCCGGGGCAGCCAGCGTGCGTACTCCGACGGTTCCGATGGGCCACTCGGAGTTGAGCATGTCGATGGTCTGCTTGGCACGTAGGCCCGGTGGGGTGTTGACCTCGATGGGCACGCCGTAAGCCGCGTCCGCCGCCGGCGCCGGGGTTGCGCTGTTGGTACAGCCGCTTGCCAGCGCGACAACCACCGCGACGGCAAGCGGCAGGCGCGCCACGCGGCGCGCGCTAAGCCTTTTCGCCCGCAACGTCCAGGACAACCTCGAACTCCAGCAGCGATGCGCCGGTGGCCACGGGGTTGGTGGCCTGTCCCTTGTGTGCCTCGATCGCCGGGCCCGTCGCCCACGCCTGAAATGCCTCCTCGGACTCCCACTGCGTCACCACGAAGTAGCGGTCCTCGCCCTTGATCGGGCGCAGCAGTTGAAAGCCCAGGAAACCGGGCTGGTTGTCAACGGCGTGCGCGCGGTGCGCGAACCGCTTCTCCAGTTCCGGACCAGCGTCGGGCGGCACCTCGATTGCGTTGATCTTCACCACTACGTTCGGGGAGGGCATGGGATTCAGGCTACCGAATGCCACTCGGCATGATTACGGCATGCGATACCTGACCGCCCACGGCGGCGAGGGCCAACCGCTGGTCCTCGTCCATGGCCTGATGGGACGGGGCAGCACGTGGCCGCGGCAACTGCCGTGGCTCACCCGGCTGGGCAAGGTCTACACCTACGACGCGCCGTGGCACCGCGGGCGCGACGTCGTGGATACGCATCCGATCAGCACCGAGCGGTTCGTCGACGACCTCGGCGAGGCCGTCGAGTCGCTGGGCTCCCCGGCCGTCATGGTCGGTCACTCGATGGGTGCGCTGCACTCGTGGTGTCTGGCGGCGTGCCGGCCGGAGCTGGTCAGTGCTCTCGTCGTCGAGGACATGGCACCGGATTTCCGCGGTCGCACCACCGGCCCGTGGGAACCGTGGCTGCACGCGCTTCCCGTCGAATTCGACACGGCCCAAAGGATCTACGACGAGTTCGGACCCGTCGCGGGACAGTACTTCCTCGAGGCATTCGACCGGACCGCTACCGGTTGGCGGCTGCACGGCCATCCGAGTACCTGGATCGAGATCGCCGCCGAGTGGGGCACCCGCGACTATTGGCATCAGTGGTCACTGGTGCGGTCGCCAGCACTACTGCTGGAGGCGGGCAACTCGGTCACGCCCGCGGGGCAGATGCGCACCATGGCGGAAACCGGCCACCGGTCCACGTACTTGCACGTGCCCGGCGCCGGTCATCTGATCCACGATGATGCGCCACAGATCTACCAGCAGGGGGTCGAGTCGTTCTTAACGACCCTCGCGCAGCGAGCCTGAGCCGGGCCACAACGGCTGCTTCTCGAACCGCGTGCGGATGGCGTCGACGTCATGGTCGATGCGGAAGGCGTCGCGGTCGTCCTCGAAGTAGCGGCCCGACATGGGGCCGGCCACCCGGAACTGGTCGATTCTGAACCGGAAAATTCCGGTCCTGTGGGCCACCCAACCGAGTCCTGCTGCGACAGCGAACGGGGCGACCAGGATCAAAAGTGACAGTGCAATCGTCATGGCAGTAATGCTCCGCTGATAAATATCCCGCCAACAGTGGCAGAAAGGACACCTTGGGATAAAATGCTGCCATGGCGATAAAGAGCGTATCGGTGCTGGTGCTGGACCGTCTAGCGATTTTTGAGTTCGGCGTGATCTGCGAAGTCTTTGGCATCGACCGCTCAGCAGACGGGGTGCCGAACTTCGATTTCAAGGTCTGTGGGCCGGAGGCGGGCAAGCCACTGCGGACCTCGGTCGGCGCAACGATCATCCCCGATCACGGCCTTGATGGCCTGGTGGGAGCGGATCTGGTGGCGATCCCGGCGATCGGCGGAACGGAATACCTGCCCGAGGCGCTCGAGGCCGTGAAAGCCGCCGCCGATTCCGGGTCGATCATTCTCACGGTGTGTTCGGGTGCATTCTTTGCGGGCGCCGCCGGGCTTCTCGATGGCCGGCCGTGCACGACGCACTGGATGCACGCCGACGATCTGGCCCGTCAGTATCCGACCGCGAAGGTCGACCGTAACGTGCTCTTCGTCGACGACGGGAACCTGATCACCAGCGCCGGCACCGCAGCTGGCATCGACGCGTGTCTGCACCTGGTCCGTCGTGAACTCGGGAGTGAGGTCACCAACACGATCGCCCGTCGGATGGTGGTGCCACCTCAGCGCGACGGCGGCCAACGGCAGTACATCGATCAACCGATACCGGTGCGGTGCTCGGAACGCTTTGCGCCGCATCTGGACTGGATCCAGTCCCACCTCGACCAACAGCACACGGTCGCCGCTCTGGCTACCCGTGCGCACATGTCGGCCCGCACCTTCGCGCGGCGATTCGTCGAGGAGACCGGCCGCACACCGATGCAGTGGGTCACCGATCAGCGCGTGCTCTACGCCCGCACACTGCTGGAGGAGACCGACCTCGACGTCGACCGCATCGCCGAGCGTTCCGGCTTCGGCACCGCCACGCTCTTACGCCATCATTTCCGCCGGACCGTCGGGGTGACGCCTTCGGACTACCGACGCAGGTTCTGCTGCAACGACTCCGGCGACGAAACCGCGGCCAGCGCCTGACGAATCGCTATTCACGCACAACCGCGTATACCCGCCAGCGGCCTGGCACACCCTTGAGATCGTGCTCACCGCGATCGTCGAAGGTCTGCCTTGAGCCCGTGACGATCTCGCGCACCGTCGAGGACACCAGCACCTCGCTCGCCCCCGCCAGCGCCGACACCCGCGCGCCGATGTGCACTGCCATCCCGGCGATGTCGTCCCCGCGCACCTCGACCTCTCCGGCATGGATGCCCGCCCGCACCTCGATGCCCAGCAGTCGTACCGCGTCGACGATCGCGGATGCACACTGGATGGCCGCACTGGGGCTGGGGAACATCGCGACGAAGCCGTCGCCGACCGTGTTGACCTCGATTCCGCGGAACCGCTCGAGCTCGCGGCGGACCATGGTGTCGTGGTTGTCGAGTAGGGCATGCCACCGGCCGTCGCCGAGGGCCGCGGCACGCTGAGTCGACCCGACGATGTCGGTGAACACGATTGTGGTCAGGACGCGTTCGAATTCCGCGCCGCCGCGGGTTCCGGTGATGAACTCTTCGATCTCATCGACTATCGGTGAGCTGTCACCCACCCAGTAGAGCGCGTCCCCACCAGGCAACTCGACGTAGCGGGCGTCGGCAATGTGCTCGGCCAGGTATCGACCGTGGCCGACCGGGACGAAGGCCGTATCCCTGCGATGCATCACCAGCGTCGGTGCGGTGATCTGCGCCAGCTTGTCCCGCACGTCGCTCTCCGCCAGCGCCTGGCTCGATCTGCGGGCCATACTCGGCGATGCCGCCCGATTCCCCGCCGCATCCCACCATGTGCGGAACGCGACGTCGTCGGCGACCGACGGTGCGAGGTAGGCCAGCACATCGAAACCTTGCTCGACCGCGTCGGGTTCGATCGCGACAGTGGTGAACGGGCTCGCCGCGTTCGCGCGTGATCCCACCTCGTAGTCCGGCGCCCACAAGGCCCTGGCGGCGCCGTTGACGATCACCAGGTTGGACACCCGCTCTGGCCGGTCGCCAGCCAGGAAAAGCGCGCTCATCGCCGAGAACCCCGTCGCGAAAATCGTCGCGTGCTCTGATCTGACGGCGTCCATCACCGCGACGACGTCCTCGGCCCAGCAGGCCGGTGTGATCTTGTCGGCCCCGATCCGCGAAGACATCCCCATGCCGCGGTGGTCGAATCTGATCAGCCTGCAGAACGACGACAGCCGACGATGAAATCGGTACATCGAGGGTTCGGCGTCGATGGAGTCGATCGGGATGAACGGCCCCGGCATGACGACGACGTCGAGGGGACCGTCGCCCAGGACCTGATACGCGATGTCCAAGTCGCCACGCGATGCGTAGCGGGTCCGCGGCGCCCCCGAACTGGTCACAGCCACAACACCAGGCTAACTAGTCGCCTTCTCCGGCAAGTGCGAAACGTCCGTCTGCGGTCTGCTCCACCAACCCGTCGACCAGCAGCGAGTCCAGCGCGCGATCCCGCTGAGCGGTGTCGGTCACCCACGCCAGGTCGAGCTCCGCCCGTTGGACCGGAGAGTCGTTGCCGCGCAACACATCCAGCAGCCGGCCGCGCACCTGGCGGTCCGTTCCGGCATACCGCTGCGCTCGGCGGACGGGAGCCGCGGCTTCCGGATACCCGTTCGACCGCCACGCGCAGACACTCAATGGGCACAGCCCGCACCGCGGTGAGCGCGCCGTGCACACCGTCGCTCCGAGTTCCATCAGGGCGACCGAAAATGTTGGCGCGTCGGCGCCATCGGGCAACATGGCTGCGACATCGTTGAGGTCGCGAACCGACGTCGGCGAGGCTGGAGCATGGCTGCGCCCGTGCACCACCCTGGCCACCACGCGGCGGACATTCGTGTCCACCACCGGCACCCGCTCGCGGTAGGCGAAGCACGCGATCGCCCTGGCGGTGTACGAGCCGACGCCAGGAAGTGTCAGCAGCGTTTCGACATCTGCGGGAACCACGTCCTCGTGCTCTGTGGCGATCACCGTCGCGCACTCGTGCAGCCGCTTGGCGCGACGCGGATAACCGAGCTTTCCCCAGGCGCGCAGGACGTCAGCGGCGCCTGCGGCGGCGGTCGCCGACGGGGTCGGCCAGCGCGCGATCCATGTCAGCCAGATCGGCTCGACGCGGGCGACAGGTGTCTGCTGGAGCATGAACTCGCTGACCAGGATCTGCCACGGCGTGACCCCTGGGCGCCGCCACGGCAGGTCGCGCTGCTCGCAGCGATACCAAGCGAGCAGCTGAGGCACAATGTCGGTCATGCCCAACACCAGCCCAGTGACCGCGTGGAAAGCACTCAAGGAGGGTAACGAGCGCTTCGTCGCGGGTAAGCCCGAGCACCCGAGCCAAGGAGTCGAGCACCGCGCGAGCCTGGCCGAGGCGCAGAAGCCGACCGCAGTGGTGTTCGGTTGCGGGGACAGCCGGGTGGCTGCCGAACTCATCTTCGATCAGGGCCTCGGTGACATGTTCGTGGTCCGTACCGCGGGCCATGTCATCGACTCTGCGGTGCTGGGGTCCATCGAGTACGCGGTGACGGTGCTCAACGTGCCGCTCGTCGCGGTACTCGGCCACGACAGCTGCGGCGCAGTGAAGGCGACGTTGTCGGCGCTCGATGACGGCGTGGTTCCCGGCGGCTACGTGCGTGACATCGTCGAACGGGTGATGCCGTCGATCCTGTTGGGTCGGCGCGATGGGCTGACCAGGGTCGACGAGTTCGAGGCGCGGCACGTCACGGAGACCGGCACGCAACTGGTGGCTCGATCGACAGCCATCGCCGAAAGGGTCAGGGCGGGCACGCTGGCGATCGTCGGACTGACGTACCGTCTGGGCGATGGCCGGGTGGTTTTGCGGGACCACGTGGGTGACATCGGCGAGAGCTGAGGGCGCGACACGCCGAGCGACGTCGGACGATCAGGCATGACCTGGGCTTACCGTGTGAATTGTGCTGGATCTAGAGCCGCAGGGCCCCTTACCCACTCAGATTTACTGGCGCCGCAGAGCGCTGGCGATGGGCGTTGCTGTAGTGGTGATCGGCATCATCGCTGCCCTCGCGGTCGTCATCGTCAAGACCACTTCGGGCACCGAGAACACGGCCGCTGAACAGCCTGCTCCTGCCGCCGCCACTCCGACCCCGCTGCCAGGTGAGAACCCCGAGGTCAAGACCCCGGTGATGCCGCCGGCTCAGGACGCCCCGCCGCCAACTCCGACCCCAACCGCGGCCGTCGCACCACCACCGATTCTCAACGAGGGCGACGACTGCCCGGATTCGACGTTGGCCGTCAAGGGCATCACCAACCAGCCGCAGTACGTCGTCGGCGATCAGCCGAAGTTCACCATGGTGGTGACCAATATCGGGCTGGTGGCGTGCAAACGCGATGTGGGCGCCGCAGTCCTGGCTGCCTATGTCTACACGCTGGAAAATGGTCGGCTGTGGTCGAACCTGGACTGCGCACCATCGAACGAGACGCTGGTCAAGACGTTCCAGCCGGGCGAGCAGGTGACGACGGAAGTGACCTGGACGGGCATGGGCTCGGCGCCGAACTGCCCGCTGCCGCGTCAGCCGATCGGGGCCGGGATGTACAACCTGGTGGTCCAGCTGGGCAACCTGCGTTCGGCGACGGTTCCGTTCATGCTCGCCCAGCCCGCGCCGGCACCCCCGCCCGGTGAGGGCGCACCGCCGCCAGCCGCGGTGGGCTAAGCCAACCGGTCGGCGATCGTCGATTCGGCCAACTGCGACAGCCCTTCCCGGATGTGGCGCGCCCACATCGATCCGATTCCCTCGACGTTCTGCAGATCGCTCGCGCTCGCGGCCAGCAATCCCTGAAGCGATCCGAACGAGCGCACCAGCAGATCGACATGGGCGAACTGCAACCGCGGAATGCCCGCCATAGCGCGATATCCGCGTGAGCTCATCGCGGAATCCTGCGCCTCGGCAGTCGATGGGTAGCCGAAAACCCTTGCCAGGGCGGTGAAATCAAGCAGTTCATTGTCGGAAAGGTGGTCCAGTTCGTCCAGCGTGGCGCTCACCTGGGCGGCCGTTGGCGGGTCGGGGTTGGCGTGATAGTCACGCACGATCAGCTCACGGGCGATTTCGTTGTCGCCGACCAACTCCTCGAGCTGCAGCCTGACCTGACGCCCGTCGGTCCCGAGTTCGACTACGTCGGAGTCGATTTCGAGGCTGATCCGCCGGACCATCTCCAGGCGCTGCACGAGCGTCATCACGTCGCGCAGCGTGACGAAGTCCTCGATCTCGGCCGTCGACAGTTGCCTGCTGACCTCGTCGAGGCGCGCCTTGTAGCGCTCCAGCGTGTCGATGGTCTGGTTGGCGCGCGACAGGATGGTCGCCGAGTCGGGGATCACGTGGCGCTCGCCGGCCACGTAAACGGTCACGATGCTCATCGAATGGCTGACCGAGATCACCGGGTAGCCGGTCTGGATGGCCGTGCGTTCCGCGGACCGGTGCCGGGTGCCCGATTCTTCGGTGGGGATCGACGGGTCGGGCACCAGCTGCACGTTGGCCCGCAGGATGCGGCTGCCGTCACTGGACAGCACCACGGCGCCGTCCATCTTCGACAGCTCGCGCAGCCGTGTGGGTGCGTAGCGGACGTCGAGTGAGAAGCCACCGTCGCAGATCGCCTCGACGCTGTCGTCGTAGCCGACGAGGATCAGGGCGCCGGTGCGGCCGCGAAGGATGCGCTCGAGCCCGTCGCGTAGCGCCGTCCCGGGTGCCAGTCGCGAGATTGTCTCGCGCAAAGTCGGGCGCGCCAGCTGCACAACAGTGCGGCTAGACCTCCCACCTGGCTTGACCGCCATCGGTCCCCTCCTAGGATCGGCCGTTATTCTGCGCGATCTCCCGCAGCACCCGCAATGCCGAGCCGATATCGTCCGCCGGAATCGCGCGCAGCCCGGCCGGCACAGACGTCACGCCGGGAGGCACCACCGCCGAGGTGAAGCCCAGCCGCGCGGCCTCGGCAAGACGCCGATCCATGCCGGTCACGCGCCGCAGATCGCCGGCCAGACCGACCTCACCGATCGCCACGGCCGCGGCGGGCATTGGCAGGTCCGTGTACGACGACGCGATCGCCAGCGCCACCGCCAGGTCCGCGGACGGATCCGTCAACCGCATACCCCCGACGGTGGACAGGTAGATGTCATTGGCGCCGACGGGTAGCTTGGCCCGCTTCTCCAGCACCGCGGTGATCATTGCCGCGCGCGACGAGTCGATACCGCTGACCGCCCGTCGTGGTGACCCGCTGGCTGGTGAGCCGATCAGTGCCTGAACCTCACCGATGAGCGGTCGCTTACCGTCGAGCGCAACCGTGACGGCTGTACCCGAAACCGGCTTGGGGCGCTGATCGCGGAACAGGCCCGAAGGGTCGGAGACGCACTCGATCCCGTTGTCGTGCAACAGAAAACAACCGACCTCGTCGGCGGCGCCGAAGCGGTTCTTGACGCCGCGAACCATGCGAAGCGAGGACTGACGGTCGCCCTCGAAGTGCAGAACTACGTCGACGAGGTGCTCGAGTGAGCGCGGCCCCGCGATCGCGCCGTCCTTGGTGACGTGGCCGACCAGAATCATGGCGATGCCGGAGGTTTTGGCGGCCATGGTCAGCGTCGTGGTCACCGCGCGCACCTGGGTGACGCCACCCGTGACGCCCTCGGCCTCCGTCGTGGACATGGTTTGCACCGAGTCGACGACAACGAGGCCGGGCTGTACCTCGTCGATATGGCCCAGCACCATCTGCAGGTCCGATTCGGCGGCCAGGTAGAGCTCGTCGTGTGTGCAACCGGTGCGCTCTGCCCGCATCCGGATCTGGCCCGCTGATTCCTCGCCCGACAGATACAGGGACCGCTTGCCGGCCTCTGCCCAGCGGTGCGCGACCTCCAGCAGCAGGGTCGACTTTCCGACTCCCGGATCACCAGCCAGCAGTATCACCGAGCCGGGGACCACCCCGCCTCCGAGAACCCGATCAAGTTCGGAGATTCCGGTATGGATGTGGCGCGTCTGGCCGGGATCGATCGAGCTGATTGGCACCGCGGACGACGTGGGGGCCACCGCACGTCGCATCGCTGAGCCGTTGACCGCGGACAGCACCGCGATTTCGTCGACAGTGCCCCAGGTGCCGCAGTCCGCGCAGCGGCCAACCCATTTCGCAGTGACGTGGTGGCATTCCGAGCAGCGATACTGCGAACGCGCTTTGGCCACGACAAGACGGTAGCCGCAGGGACCGACAGAAACCCGAGAAAACCCAGTGGTGACGTGCCGTGTCGCAGAGTGTTGCGGTCAGTGACCGCCTTCGCCGCCGCCCGAGTGGCCCGCGCTGCCGCCTTCTTCGCGCCGGGGGCTTTCACCGGCGGAGATCGGCACGGCGAACGTGCCCTCACCGCTCTGCTCGAACGTGAACGTGAAGTTGTACGTCAAGCCGTTGGTAACCGGCTTCGACAGCTGCACCGTGGCCTCGGCAGCCTCGGCCGTGTCGACACTTTCCAGCGCGGTGATTTGCCCGTCGGGGGCGCCGACGACCAGCGTGCCCGACGCGGGCAGCGCGGTGTCTCCGGTCAGCGACACCGTTCCGACGTCGGACGTGATCGATACGAGCTTGTCGTTGACGTCGGGCGAGTCGTTGGAGGCGGTGAAGATCAGCTCGACGTCGGTGCCCGGCTGGGCATAATCCGTCGTCAGGTCGACCCGCAGGTGAGCGTTGCGCACCGCGATCTTCCCGATGTTCGCGCTGGTGCCGTTCACTGCGGCTTCCTGGGTGGCCGTCTGGGAGACCTGCCCGGCGCTACAGGCGCTCAGCACGACGGCAGCCGCCAGTCCACAGGCGGCCAGTTTGAAGCGGTCCACACGTGCCTCCTGCTCGACGGACTTTGGATTCGACTATGGACTGTAGTAGCTACTCCTAGCAGGCGGTAGCTGAGGGCCGACAGACAGCCGGCGGTTTTTCCGAAGGCAGCAGCGTGTGGCACGTATTCATCACCCTGTCAACCCCTAGTCTCGACCTGGAGTGCCCCTGACCTGCACCGTTGATCCACGCCTGTCCGGAGCCCGTGCTAACATTGGGTTGTGAAAGGGGCTCTAATCTGATGATTTTCAAGGTCGGAGACACCGTCGTCTATCCACACCACGGTGCCGCATTGATCGAGGCGATCGAAACCCGGACCATCAAAGGCGAGTCGAAGGAATACCTCGTCTTGAAGGTCGCCCAGGGTGATCTCACCGTTCGAGTCCCTGCGGAGAATGCCGAATACGTGGGCGTGCGAGACGTCGTCGGACAGGAAGGCCTCGACAAGGTCTTCCAGGTGCTCCGTGCACCGCATACCGAGGAGCCGACCAACTGGTCGCGCCGCTACAAGGCCAATCTCGAGAAGCTGGCCTCCGGCGACGTGAACAAGGTGGCCGAGGTCGTCCGCGATCTGTGGCGTCGCGATCAGGAGCGTGGCCTGTCCGCCGGCGAGAAGCGGATGCTGGCCAAGGCGCGCCAGATCCTCGTCGGTGAGCTCGCACTCGCGGAGAACACCGACGACGAGAAGGCAGCGACCATTCTCGACGAGGCACTTGCCGCCGCCTCCTGAAGGCCATGACGAGCAGTGACTCTGCCCAGAGTCGGGCTCGGCACCGACGTACACCCGATCGCGGCAGGTAGGCCGTGCTGGCTGCTGTGCCTGCTGTTCGCTGACGCTGACGGCTGTGCCGGGCATTCCGATGGCGACGTAGCCGCTCATGCATTGTGCGATGCCCTGCTTTCGGCCGCCGGACTCGGAGATCTCGGCGAGGTCTTCGGCACCGGACGTCCCGAATGGCGCGATGCCAGCGGCGAGAACATGCTGCGTCACGTGGGTGGACTGCTGGCTGCCGAGGGTTATCGCGTCGGCAACGCCGCGGTACAGGTCATCGGTAATCAGCCGAAGGTGGGTCCCCGCCGGGCGGAGGCCCAGAAGTTGCTGTCCGAGCTCCTCGATGCCCCGGTATCGGTGTCGGCGACCACGACCGACGGCCTGGGTCTGACCGGGCGCGGTGAAGGTTTGGCCGCCATCGCGACCGCACTGGTGATTCCGGCCGAATAGTCCCGGTAAGCTGGCCCGTCGTGACCGAATTGCGGCTATACGACACGATGACGGGCGCCGTCCGCGACTTCGTGCCGGTGCGCCCCGGTCACGTATCGATCTATCTCTGCGGCGCCACCGTCCAGGGCTTGCCCCATATCGGACATGTCCGCAGCGGGGTGGCGTTCGACGTCCTGCGGCGCTGGCTGATGGCCAAGGGGCTGGACGTCGCGTTCATTCGCAACGTCACCGATATCGACGACAAGATCCTGAACAAGGCCGCCGATGCGGGCAGGCCGTGGTGGGAGTGGGCAGCCACCTACGAGCGCGCGTTCTCGGCCGCCTACGACGCTCTGGGCGTGCTTCCGCCGTCGGCCGAGCCGCGCGCCACCGGGCACATCACCCAGATCATCGAGCTGATCGAGCGACTGATCGAGCGTGGCCATGCCTATGTCGGTGGCGGTGACGTCTACTTCGACGTTCTGAGCCTGTCCGACTACGGAAAGCTCTCTGGTCACCGGGTCGACGACGTGCACCAGGGCGAAGGTGTCGCGACCGGTAAGCGCGACGAACGCGACTTCACGCTGTGGAAGGGCGCGAAGCCGGGCGAGCCGTCCTGGCCGACGCCGTGGGGACGCGGCCGCCCTGGCTGGCACACCGAATGCGTCGCCATGTGCGAGGCGTATCTGGGCGCCGAGTTCGATATCCACGCAGGCGGCATGGATCTCGTGTTCCCGCACCATGAGAACGAGATCGCCCAAGCCGAGGCCGCAGGCGATCCGTTCGCCCGGTTCTGGCTGCACAACGGCTGGGTGACCATGGGCGGCGAGAAGATGAGCAAGTCGCTGGGCAACGTTCTGGCCATCCCGGCTGTGCTGCAACGGGTTCGGGCCGCCGAACTGCGCTACTATCTCGGCAGCGCGCACTACCGGTCGATGCTGGAATTCAGCGAGACCGCTCTGCAGGACGCCGCGAAGGCCTATACGGGGATCGAGGATTTCCTGCATCGGGTGCGCAACCGGGTCGGCGCGGTGGTTCCGGGCGAGTGGACGCCGAAGTTCGCGGCAGCGCTCGACGACGACCTCGCGGTGCCGATCGCGCTGGCCGAAGTCCACGCCGCGCGTGCAGAGGGGAACCGGGCGCTGGACGCCGGAGACCACGAAACCGCACTGGCGCAGGCGATGTCGATCCGAACCATGATGGGCATCCTCGGCGCCGATCCGCTCGACGAGCGCTGGGAATCCAAGGACGAGACCTCGGCCGCGCTGGCCGCCGTCGACGTCCTCGTGCAGGCTGAGGTGCAGCGTCGCGCGGATGCTCGGACACGACGCGACTGGGCGGAGGCCGACGCGATCCGAGACCGCCTCAAGGACGCAGGGATCGAAGTCACCGATACCGGTGACGGACCGCAATGGACACTGCTGGACGGTTACACCAAATAATGGCCGGAAACTCAAAACGCCGAGGCGCGATACGCAAAGCCGGCACCAAGAAGGGGCCGACCGTCGGATCGGGCGGCGTGCGCCGTCGCGGCCTCGAGGGCAAGGGTGCCACGCCGGCCGCCAAGGACCGCTCCCACCACCCGGCGGCGAAACGCGCCGCGAAGGCGGCCAAGCAGCAGCGCAGCCGCCAACGCAAGACAGATGACGTCGAATTGGTGCTCGGGCGCAACCCCGTCGTGGAGTGCCTGCGCGCAGGCGTTCCCGCCACCGCGCTCTACGTCGCACTCGGCGCGGACTCCGATGAACGCCTGACCGAATCAGTCACTCGGGCAGCGGATACCGGAATTCCCATCCTCGAGGTGCCCAAGCCCGATCTCGACCGGATGAGCACCAACGGGTTGCACCAGGGCATCGCGTTGCAGGTGCCACCGTATGACTATGCGCATCCCGACGACATGCTGAAGTCGGCGACCACGGACGTGTCGCCGGCAATGCTGGTCGCCCTGGACAACATCACTGATCCGCGCAACCTCGGCGCCATTGTGCGGTCGGTGTCTGCATTCGGCGGCCACGGCGTGTTGATTCCCCAGCGACGGTCGGCGTCGGTGACCGCGGTCGCGTGGCGTACCAGTGCGGGTGCTGCGGCGCGGCTCCCGGTCGCCAGGGCAACGAATCTCAATCGCACGCTGAAGGATTGGGGTAACGCGGGCCTGCAGGTGGTCGGTCTGGATGCCCGTGGAGACATCACCATCGACGAACTGGACGGGTTGGGCCCGATACTCGTTGTCGTCGGTTCGGAGGGCAAGGGACTGTCGCGGCTGGTCCGGGAGAACTGCGACGCCATCTTGTCGATCCCGATGGCCGGTCCGACCGAATCATTGAACGCTTCGGTGGCCGCGGGCGTCGTACTCGCCGAAATCGCCCGCCAGCGCAGGAGTTAGCGCGCAGGCTGGAGAATCTCGGTCAGCGCAGGCAACTTCGGTTCGATACCCGCACCCGGCGTCACGCGTCGCAGCCGCCGTGCCACCCACGGCGCCGCGAACGCGGTGGCCCAGCGCAGATTCTGCCACCAACTGTGCACTGGCGGCGAAGACGCCAGCAGCGCGGCCGACCGCGAGGTCAGGCTGTGTGGAATAGTCAGTGTGTCAAGGACTTTGGCAGCCATCCGTTCGTGGCCCAGCTGCGAAAGGTGAATACGGTCGGAGTCCCACAGCCGCGGATCGCGAAACTCGGAGAATCGCCAGAAGTCGACAAGCTGCACGCCGATGTCGTCGACGACGGTGCGTAGCAGCTCGTTGTAGATTGCGGCGCGGCCGCGCAGCCGGCGGAACAGTGGCACCGTGCCGAGGTCGGCCGCGGTGAACGTGAGCACCACCGCGCCGGTCTGCTGCAGGGTCTTGAGGGCATCGGCATAGCGCGCCATCATCGCGTCGATGTTGTTGCGCACCACCAGCAGGTCGTTCATGCCGGCATAGATGGTCACGATGTCCGGCTCGAGCATTACGGCGGTCTGGATCTGTTCGGCGAGGATCTCGTCCATGGTGCGCCCGCGCACGGCCAGGTTTGCATAGCGCATGTCCGGGTTGTTCTGGCCGAGCACTTCTGCGACGCGATCGGCCCAGCCGCGCAAGCCGTTCGGGTGGGCTGGGCTAGGGTCGCCGCAACCCTCGGTGAAGGAATCCCCGAGCGCCACGTACCTGCTGAACACCGGCGGCTGAGCCGGCAATCGGGACACAGCCATAGCACCAATCTGGCCGATACTATGGCGGCGCGCATCCCGCAGCGCCGCCAGTGGCCCAATCGACATGCGTTGTCTCACCGTCGTTTGAGCGCAGGTAACCCGACCTACACACCGAACAATTTGATGCCGAGCCACAGGCTCGATACGGACGCCAGCAGAGTCAACGGCACCGTGCACAGCCCGATGCGGGTGAACTCGACGAACCCGGCGGGCATCTCCCTGCGAACGACGCCACGCCACAGTAGGTTGGCCAATGATCCGACGTAGGTCAGATTCGGCCCGACATTGACCCCGATCAGCACCGCGAGCACGGCGGCGGGGCCCGACCCCGCGACCAGGGGAAGCATCACCAGGACCGCGGGCAGGTTGTTGACGAGGTTGGACAACACGGCAGCGATCGCCGCGATCCCGAGAAGCGCGGGCAGAGTGCTGCCGGTGGGCAGCACGTCGTACATCGCGGCGTCGAGGCCGTGCAGCATCACCGCATCGACGACCACACCGAGGCACAGCACGAATGCCAGGAACGGAGCATCGACGGCTTTGGCGATGCGCGTGACCGTGGTGTCGCGGCGGGCGAGGGCGCGGATGCCGAGGACAGTCGCACCGGCCAGGGCCGCCCACGCGGGGGAGTGCCCGAAGAGCGAGGTCACCGCGAAGCCGACGAGGGTGAGCGCGAGCACGAGCAGTACGAAAATCGGCACGTGCACCCGCTCGGAGTCGTCGACCCGACTTGGCGCGATCGACAGGTCGCGCTTGAAAAGCCAACGCAAGAGCAGAAATTCGACGGCGATGGCCGCCAGCCACGGCAGAGTCATGAGGGCGGCGAAATGCAGGAACGAGAGGCCCGCAGCCGTGAAAGCCAGCAGGTTGGTCAGGTTCGACACCGGCAGCAGCAGCGACGCGCTGTTCGCCAGGTGAGCGGTGGCATACACGTGCGGTCTGGCGGGCACTGTCAACGTGCGCGCCGTCGCGAGCACGACGGGCGTAAGCAGCACGACCGTCGCGTCGAGACTCAGGATCGCGGTGGTAGCCGATGCGACGACGAACACCATGGACAGCAGGTGCTTGGGGTTGCCCGCGCTGAACCGCGCCATCGCGACCCCGGCCGCGCGAAACAGTCCCTCGTCATCGCAGAGCCGCGCCAACACCAGGATCGCGGCGAGAAATCCGACGACCGGCAGGAGCCGGTTCACCTCGGCGAGGGCCTCGGGTGCGGTGATGACGCCTGCCGCGATAAGCGTTGCCGCGGCGGGGATTGCGACGATGGCCTCGGGCCAGCCGTGCGGGCGCATGATGGCGAACAGCAGCACGACGGCGAGTGCGACGAGCGCCAGACTCAATTCCACGGGTCTGCGCGCTGCCAGAGCGTCGGCAGATGCAGCGCGACACCGTCCTCCCCGGCCAGCCGGGACAACACCCGCATAGTGACGTCGAGGTCGTCGCCCGCGTACGGCAATGCGCGCAGCGGCTTGTGCAGGGGCCGGAAGAAGTCGTCCCAGTGGGTCAGCACGACGCGGCGTGCTCCGACAGCGCGTACCGCCTGTGCCCAGTAGTCGAGCAGATATTGCTCCGGCTGGACGCCGAGTTGGCCGACCCCGAGGTACACGACGTCTGCGCGTTGACCGGCCAGCGCACCGGGAACGAAGCCGGCGCTGCCGACGATCAGCAGCCGCCGGTCGGACGGCCGGTGATGCACCAGGGTCGACCATGCCTCACCGCACTTGTAGGCCGACGCCCGCGCGGGTGGTGCGATCGGTTCGGTGATGACGCCGGGAAAGCGATCGGGTGGGCAGTGTTCGGACTCGACCAGCGTGACGTCGTATGCCCCAAGGGTTATCGCCTCGCCCGGCGTGACCACGACGAGGCGGTCGTCGGGCAAGCCGTGCCCGAGGCCCACCTGTCTCGCCGACTTTCCGCCGACCACTTTCGCGCCGGTGCGCTCGGCGACGGCCGCAGTGTCCATCGCGTGGTCGAAATGGGTGTGCACCGGCATCACCGCCTCCAGGCGCTGGATCCCGATGCGCGCCAGGGATCCGTCGATGCGGGGTGCCGACGGCGACAACGACCGCAGCCCGACCTCGGCGAGGCTCGGCCGGGAGAAGAAACCGTCGGTCATCACGGCCGATTCGCCGTCATCGATCAGCAGCGTGGTGACGCCCGCCCAGGTGACCGTCAACGGCGCGCCGTCGCGCGCGGCAGGCGCGTCGAAGTAGCCGGCGTAGTCGGCAAGGTTCGGCCTGCCCAGTCTGAGGCGCATAGCGCCAACCTTAGGCGCGGCTCCCGGGCTTCATCGCTCGTCTCCTTCGTGGTTTCTGGCTATGTCGCCGGCGTGTTCGGTCATGTCGTCGCACGGGTCGGAGTGCCAATCGCCGAACGGATCGGTGTAAGCGGGCCACTGGTGTGGCCGCGCCATCTCCTCGTCGGTCAGCAGTGCCGTCTGCAGCCCATCGACGATGGTCCCGGGTTCGGCCCCGCAGACCAGAACCGTCAACGCCACGTGGCGATCACCGACAACCTCGTCCCAGTCGGCTGAGGCCAGCGCGCACCGCTGCGGATCCGCATAGGCCAGCTGACTCGAAGTCATTGCGGCCAGCCATCTTCCGGCGTACTCGGTGCGCAGTCCACCGCCGGCGGATTCGATCCACATGGCGTCGTTGAAGCGGTTGGCCAGCCACATCCTGCCCCGCGTTCGCACGACGCCGTCCAGGAGGAGGTCCAACGCGGCGTGTAGGCGTTCGGGGTGAAACGGCCGCCGGGCCGAGAAGAAGACGAGTCCGATGTCGCCATCGGCGTGCAGCGACGGCTGACCGGCGAGCAGTGGATCGTGGGGGTTGTCGCTGCGCCCGCGACGGCTGTCGGGCTCGAGATTGGCCAGCGCCGTCTCGACGCGTGCTGATCCGACGGTGAGTCGTGCGAGCGGTGCCAGCCTTCGCAACACCGACAACGTCCGTGGGTCGGGTTCGGTCAGTACCAAAGCATCGGCGAACTCGGCCTGAGCCACCACCACCTGCGCCACGGTGCGCCCGTCGGCGAGATCGTCCTCACCGAGGGATTGACTCAGCCAGTTGGTGGAGTCAATGCACGCGATCACCGCGTCGATTCGTACGTCACACGCGGCCGGTCCGTCGAGGTAGCCGGGGCCGACGCGGACCCGGACGTTGTTGATGGCCCAGCAGACAGGTTCGGGTTCCAGCCAGGGCATCAGGCGTACGGCGATGCGGTCGACATCGTCTCGGCGGTGCAATCTGCGCAGAAGCACGAGAAGGTCGTTGCGCACCGTGCATGTGACGCAGCCCTTCTTGAGCTCCAGCGGCCATTCCGACGTGTCACCGGCCACGCTCACGCGCCGCACCACCACCTGACCGTCGAACCTGTGCTCGACGACGACGGTGCGTGGCCGATTTCCAACGACCTCGACGACGCCCTCGGTATCGCCCTGGCCGCAGACCAGGACCACCGGAGTCCGCATCGTTACCCTCCTTGACTAATGAAAACGATTATCATTTACATTAGAGCACGAGGAAAGGAGATGTATGTCCGCGCATTGTCAGGTCACCGGTCGCGTACCCGGCTTCGGCAACACGGTGTCGCACTCCCACCGGCGCACCCGCCGACGGTGGAACCCCAATATTCAGACGAAGACGTACTACCTGCCATCGGAGGGCCGCCGGATCAAACTTCGCATCAGCACCACGGGAATCAAGGTTGTCGACCGCGACGGCATCGAGGCCGTCGTCGCCCGACTGCGTCGTCAAGGGACGAAAATCTGATGGCGCGCACTGACATCAGGCCGATCGTCAAGCTGAAATCGACTGCAGGAACGGGCTATACGTACGTAACCCGGAAGAACCGCCGCAATGATCCCGACCGATTGGTGCTCCGCAAGTACGACCCGGTCATTCGCCGCCACGTCGGCTTCCGGGAGGAACGCTGATGGCCAAAAAATCGAAGATCGCCAAGAACGGGCAGCGCCGTCGTGCGGTCGCGCGTTACGCCGAACGGCGTGCCGAACTGAAGGACGCCATCCGCCGGGGGACGCCCGAGGAACGGGCCGCGGCAGTGGCTGCACTCCAACGACTACCGCGCGATGCCAGCCCGGTACGGCTGCGGAATCGCGATGTGATCGACGGCAGGCCGCGTGGACATCTGCGCAAGTTCGGATTGTCCCGAGTGATGGGCAAGAAAAGGCCTGCGACTCGCGATCAAGAACGCACGGGGGAGATGGCACTGTTGCCCTAGCGGTATTCTTCGCGTCGTGCGCGTGACGAATATCCCCGTCATCGCGTTGACCGGTTACCTCGGCGCGGGTAAGACGAGCCTTCTCAACCATGTCCTGCGGACCCCGAGAGCGCGAGTTGGCGTGATCATCAACGATTTTGGCGCGATCAACGTAGATGCCGGGCTGGTCACCGGCCAGATCGACGAACCCAGCTCGATCACCGGTGGCTGTGTGTGCTGTCTACCGGACAACGGCGGACTCGACGATGCGCTGACCAAGCTCGCCGATCCACGGCTTGACCTCGACGCCATCATCGTCGAGACCAGCGGCCTGGCCGACCCAGTCGCCGTAACGCGGCTGATCCGCTTCAGCGGCGTTGCCGGCGTGCGGCCAGGTGGCATTGTGGATGTCATCGACGCCGTCACCCATTTCGATGTCGTGGATTGCAATTCCAGTCCGCCTGCGCGTTATGCCGCGGCATCGTTGGTGGTCGTCAACAAACTGGATCAACTACCCGCAGCGGATCGGGCACCGATGCTCGAGCGTATCGAGCGGCGTGTCCGCGAACGCAATCCGGTAGCCCCTGTCGTCGGGACGGTCGGAGCACGAATAGACCCCGCACTCCTGTACGACTTGCCTGTGTCGGGGGACGAGCCGGGCCAGCTCTCGTTACGCGAACTCCTCTTCGACTCCGCGACGGACGAGGCGCCGCGCGCTCACGCGGACGACGGCCATGCCAACGCCGACGCGGTCACGGCCACCAGCTCGGGATGTATCGACCCGGGCAAACTTCTCGATCTGATGGAGGATCCACCGTCCGGGGTGTATCGACTCAAGGGCACGATCGCCGTCCGATATCGAACCGCAGTGCGGACCTACGTCGCGAATCTGGTTGGCCCGGCCATTCATATCGCCACCGCTGTGACAACGGCGACGCCGAACAGTCTCGTCGCCATCGGTATGGATCTCGACACGGAGCGCGTGCGCGACCGCCTTCACGAGGCGCTTGGTCCAAAGGATGGCAATGCTCCGGCCGACGCTATTCGCCGTCTGCAGCGCTATCGCCGTCTCAGCCTGTGAGAGCGGCCACCTAGGCGAACGCCTTGAGCTCGACTCCGTCGACCTTCAGCCGCTCACGGACCGCGTTGGCGATCTGAACCGCGCCAGGTGAATCCCCGTGCACGCAAACCGATTCGACGGTGATCGGAATCGTGGATCCGTCGGCCGCTGCGACGCGTCCGGCCGTCACCATCGATGACACCCGGTCGGCGATCTCCTCGACGTCATGCAGCACAGCGTTGGGCAGTCGTCGTGACACCAGCTGCCCGTCGGAGCGATATGCGCGGTCGGCGAACGCCTCGGGCACGGTGCGCAGGCCAAGGTCCTGCGCTTCGCCGAAGAACACCGAGCCGGACAGGCCCAGCACGGGCAGGGCCGGGTCGACGGCGTGTACCGCCTCGGCGACCGCCCGCGCCTGATCGTGATTGGTGACGATCGCGTTGTACAGCGCGCCATGGGGTTTCACGTAGCTGACCGCCGAGCCGGCGACGCGGGCGATCGCCTGCAGAGCGCCGATCTGGTAGATCACGTCGGCCTTCAGATCTTCTGGATCGGCATCGATGAAGCGTCTGCCGAAGCCGGCAAGGTCGAGATAGCTGACCTGCGCGCCGATCCGCACACCGCGTTCGGCGGCCGCCCGGCACGTCCGGAGCAACAGCGCAGAGTCACCGGCGTGGAAGCCGCAGGCGACGTTGGCGCTGGTGACGAGATCGAGCATGGCGTCGTCGTCACCGAGTTTCCACACTCCGAAGCTCTCGCCCAGATCGGCGTTGAGGTCGACGGTCACGTCGACCAGCCTACGATCGGCGCGGGAGTGACCCAGGTGTTCTCGGACACGAACTCGCTCAGCGGCCGCCCGACCGCCCACTCGTCAATCTCGAGTTGCGGACGTTCGGGAAACTCCGGCACCGGTCCGAGGCACAAAACGGCGACGGGCTCGGCGTCGTCGGGGATTCCGAGGAGTTGCGCCAGCCGACGGGGATCGAAGATCGACACCCATCCCATACCGAGACCTTCGGCGCGCGCGGCCAGCCACAGGTTCTGGATCGCGCACGACACCGACGCGAGGTCCATCTGCGGCAGCGTGCGCCTGCCGAACACGTGGGCGGCCCTGCCGTCGCCCAGTGCGACGACGAACAGCTCGGCGCAGTCCAGGATGCCCTCGACCTTGAGTGCCAGGAACTCGTCGCTGCGCGGGCCGAGCGCCTCCGCCGTACGCAGCCGTTCCTCGTCGACGACGGCGTGGATGTCTCGTCGCAGCGCGGGTTCGGTGATCCGGATGAACCGCCACGGCTGCATCAGCCCGACGCTGGGTGCGGCGTGGGCGGCCTGTAGCAATCGGACCAGCACTTCCTCGGGAATCGCCGAGTCGGCGACGAAGCGGCGCAGGTCTCGGCGTTCGGCGATCACCCGGTAGATCGCGCTTCGGTCCGCGGGGCTGAACGCGTGATCGGTCACGCCGATGAGCCTAGGTGGCACGATCGAAGGGTGACTCATGACCAGGTGCTGATCAGCGCGACGGAACTGGAGCAGCTTCTCATTGACGGCGATCCCGTCACCATCCTCGACGTGCGCTGGCAGCTCGCGGCGCCCGACGGCCGCGCCGCGTACGAAGAAGGACACATTCCCGGTGCCGTGTACGTCTCGCTCGAGGACGAGCTCAGCGACCACACCGTCAGCGGACGCGGACGCCACCCCCTGCCGTCCGGTCGCGATCTCGAGGCGGCGGCCAGGCGATGGGGTGTGCGCCGCGGTGTGCCCGTCGTCGTCTACGACGATTGGAACCGGGCCGGGTCGGCACGCGCCTGGTGGGTGCTGACCGCGGCGGGCGTCGAAGGCGTGCGGATCCTCGACGGCGGACTGCCCACATGGCGAGGTCCGCTCGAAAGCGGTTCGGTGACGGCGCCGCCCGGTGATCTCACGGTGAAGCACGACGACCTGTACACCGGTGCGCTCCCGACGCTCACCGCCGAGCAGGCGGGTGCACCCGAGGTGACTCTCCTGGACGCGCGGGCGCCCGAACGTTTCCGCGGCGATGTCGAGCCCATCGATCCGGTTGCGGGCCACATTCCCGGTGCCCGCAATGTGCCGAGCACCAGTCTGCTGGACGACGGCGGGCGCTTCGTTCCCGAGGTGCCGGAGTTCAGCGGCGCCGTCGGCGCCTACTGCGGGTCCGGTGTCACCGCCTCGGTCGTGGTCGCGGCACTTGCTGCTGCCGGTGTCGACGCCGCGCTGTATCCGGGTTCGTGGTCGGAATGGTCGTCGCAATCAACGCGTCCTGTTGAACGCGGATGAGCCACGGCGGCCGACGAGCCAGCACACCAGGAAGATCGCGAACGAGATCGTGGTGACGAACACCGATACCGGCACGCCGGGCGCGAGCGACAGCAGGATGCCTCCGACGGCAGACACCTCGGCGAAGATCACCGATGCCGCGATAGCCGCGCCGGGTGACGAGAACACCCGAACTGCCGCCGCCGCGGGTGTGATCAGCAGGGACATCACCAACAACGCCCCGACGATCTGCACGCCCTGGGCGGCGGTGACCCCGACAAGAGCGGCGAACACAATGCCCAACGCCCGCACCGGAACTCCGCGTCCCGCGGCCACTTCGGGGTCGACGGTGGCGAACAGCAGTGGACGGTAGGACACCGCAAGAACGACGATGACGATCACCGACACCACTGCCAGCAACGCCAGTCCCGAGTAGCCGACGCCGACGATCTGCCCGGTCAACAGCGCGAAGCTCGTCCCGGTGCGGCCCGGGTAGAGATGGATGAACAGCACCGCCATACCGAGCCCGAACGCCAGCACCACGCCGATCGCCGAATCCCGTTCGCGGGTGCGCTGACCAAGGACGCCGAACAACACCGCCGCCAGCGCGCAGCCGACGAGCGCACCGACACCGACGTTGAATCCGGCGAGTAGGGCGAAAGCCGCTCCGGTCAAGGACAACTCGCTGGAACCGTGTACCGCGAACGACATTTGGCGCATCACGATGAAGGGCCCGATCAAGCCGGACACCAATGCGAGCAGTGCGGCGGCGAGCAACGCCTGCTGGACGAAGTCGCGGCGCAGCAGGTCGGCAGTGATGTCGAACGAGAACAGGTGGGCCAGTAGTTCGGTGAGCCGTTCATTCATGGTCGTGTCCGCTCGCGTGCGCGGAGTGGTCGTGTTCGCCGAGTACCACGTAGCGCTCGCCGACCTTCACCACCTCGATGTCGGCGCGATACAACTCGGAAAGGGTCGCCGAGGTCATCACCTCTTCGACCGTGCCGACCCGGAATCGGCCGTCGACCAGATACAGCACTCGATCCACATACGGCAGAACAGGATTGACCTCATGGGTGACGAAAAGCACGGCGGTGTCCGCGTCGCGGCGGCGCGCATCGATGAGGGTGGACACCAGCCGCGCGTTGGCCGGGTCGAGGTTGAGCAACGGCTCGTCGCACAACAACAGCACCGGATCTGTGGTCAGAGCCTGGGCGATCCGCACTCGCTGGAGTTCGCCGCCGGACATCACGCCGACCGGGACGTTCGCCAGGGCCCCGCCCTTGACCTGGTCCATCGCCCGCTGCACGGCGGCCCGTTTGGCCGCGCGGTCGCGCAGCGTCGTCATTCCCCAGCGGTGACCGTCGAAACCGAGGCCGACGAGGTCGCATCCGCGCAACGACACTCCGTTCTCGATCGCCCGGTGCTGGGGGACGTAACCGATTCGCCGACTGCCCTTTTCGACCGGCTGCCCGCAGACCATCACGTTGCCTGCGGTGAGTGGCAATTGGCCGAGCAGCACCTTGAGCAGGGACGTCTTGCCGGTGCCGTTGGGTCCGAGCACGGCGATGAATTCGCCGGCCTGCACGGAAAGGTCGAGCTTGTCCCACAGCACGCGCTCGCCGAACGCCAGCCGGGCGCCGGTCAACTCGGCGACGACGTCAGCATGCACAGGATTGATTATCTGTTGGTCTGTGGCGCCTTATCCAACTGGCTCGCCAACTGCTGCGCGGTCTGGCGCTGCCACGTCAGATAATCGGTGCCGTCCGGGAGGGTCTCCGTCACGGTCACCACGGGAATGGCGGCGCGGTCGGCGGCGTCGGAGAGCTGCTTGGTGACCGCGGTTTCGGTCTGCGGGTTGTACAACAGCGCGGACACCTGCCGGGTATCGATCAAGTCGAGCATCGCGGCCAGGTCGGCAGGCGACGGGTCGGTGTCCTCCTCGATCGCGTTCGAGAAGCCCTCCGGGGTCTTGTCCGCGATACCTGCGTTCATCAGCAGGTAGTGCGCGACGGGCTCGGTCGCCACCACGGAGGTGCCGGGGTGTTGCTGGCCGATCGAACGCTCCAGGGTCAGGATCTCGTCGGCCTTGGCGCCGAATGCCGCGGCGTTGGCACGGTAGGTGTCGGCGTGGGCGGTGTCGATCGCTGACAGCCGGTCGGCGACCTGTGTCGCGACGGCCTTGGCGGTCGCCGGGTCGTAGAAGACGTGTTCGTTGGCGGGCTCTTGGGCGTTGGGCCGCAGTGCGTACGCATCGACGGTCGGCACGTCCGGGTGGTCTTCGAGCACATGGGAGACCCAGTGGTCGTAGTCGCCGCCGTTGAAGACGACCAGCGACGCGTCGGTGATCGCAGCGGTGTCGGCGGGACTGGCTTCGAACGAGTGCGGGTCGGCGCCGGCGCCGCTCATTATCGACGTCACGGCGGCGTGATCACCGGCGACGGCACTGGCCACGCTGCCCCACACATCGGTGGAGGCGACGACGCTCGCTGCGCCGTGGTCCGGTTGCGACGATTCCTGCTGGGTGCAGCCTGCGGTGCCGATCGCCACCACCACCGCTGTTGCCGCCGCAAAACTCGCTCGCATACTGTTCTCCTAAAGCTAATGAAAACCGTTTCCAATAACTCTAGACCACAGCGTCCCGGGGATGGCAAATCAATCCGCTAACGTCACACCATGTCCAGGAGTCCAGCGCCCCGGCGCCGGGCGACGCTGGCCTCGCTGGCCGCCGAACTGAAGGTTTCGCGGACGACCATCTCCAACGCCTACAACCGGCCCGATCAACTGTCGGCCGACCTCCGCGATCGCGTGCTGGCCACCGCGAAGCAACTGGGCTACCCGGGGCCGGATCCGGTCGCCCGCTCGCTGCGTACCCGCAAGGCCGGGGCCGTCGGCCTCATGATCACCGAACCGCTCAACTACTCGTTCAGCGATCCCGCCGCCCTGGACTTCGTCGCCGGCCTCGCGGAATCCTGCGAAGAGGCGGGCCAGGGACTGCTGCTGGTGGCGATCGGTCCCAATCGGAGCCTCGACGACGGTTCGGCGGCCGTGCTCGCGGCCGGGGTGGACGGCTTCGTGGTGTACTCCGCCTCCGACGACGATCCCTACCTATCGGTGGTGGCGCAACGGCATCTCCCGATCGTCGTCGTGGATCAGCCCAAGGATGTGCCCGGTGCCTCGCGGGTATGCATCGACGATCGTGAAGCCATGCGCCTGCTTGCGGAACATGTTGTGGGCCTTGGGCATCGGCAGATCGGTCTGCTGACCATGCGGCTGGACCGCGATTGGCCGCATGGGGCTAAGCCGGCGCTTGCCGATCCGGAACGCGTCAAGACCCCGCACTTTCACGTGCAGCGTGAGCGCATTCTTGGCGTGCGCGACGCGATGACCGCGGCCGGCCTGGACTCCGACTCGCTGACGGTGGTCGAGAGCTACGAACACCTACCGACATCGGGGGGCGCTGCCGCCGAGGTGGCCCTCGATGCCAACCCGCGCATCACCGCGCTGATGTGCACCGCCGACGTGTTGGCGCTGTCGGCGATGGATTATCTACGGGCACGGGGGATTTACGTGCCGGGGGAGATGACGGTGACGGGTTTCGACGGGGTGCCCGAGGCGCTGCGACGCGGGCTGACGACCGTCGTGCAACCGAGCATGGAGAAGGGTAGGCGCGCGGGACGGTTGCTGCACAACCCGCCGCGTTCCGGCCTGCCGGTGATCGATGTGCTGGACACCGAAGTGGTACGCGGCCGCACGTCGGGTCCGCCTGCCTAGATCTCGGTGATGGGCGGCGTGACCCGCCAGGCATCGAGTGACGGCGTCAACCCGTCGAGCAGCATCGGCAGTTGCGGGACCATCGCCAGCACCGCGACCACAGCGAGACGACTCGCGGCGTCCGTCACGCGCAGCACCCGCTCGTCGACGGCACGCAGGCCCACGTCCGCGGCCGCCGAATCGTAGGCCGCGATACCTTCGGATCCCACCATCGTCAGGTCCGACTCGATCGCGCCCAACGTCGCGAGTTCGAAGTCAGACCACAGTTCGCCGTCAGGGGTGGTGATCATGTTGTAGTACGGGGCATCCCCGTGAATGGGCTGGACGTCGACACCGGGAAAGGTCTGTTCGAAGGTCGGGCGTGAAGTCAGCACGGGCGCGATCACGGCCCATTCGGACTGCGCCCGTTCGAGATCGGCCGCGGACAGTAGATCAGGCATGTGCTCCAGCGCAGCCAGCCCATCGGGGATGTAGGTGCCGAACGGCGTCCAGAATCCGAGCTCACCGTCGTACTCGCGCAATGCGGCATGCAGGCGTGCCGTCTGCTCGATACGGCGCAGGGTATCCGGCTCGGCACCGGAAACCTCCTCGACATACTGCCAGAACGTCATCGAAAACCCTTCGTGCCGAACGGGTTCGCGTGGGACAAGGGGGCTCGGCGGCACCACAGGATGGCCGCGGTCCGCCAGCCACCCCGCCACGTCGAGTTCCGAACGCTGCTGCGCTGTCTGCGTTTCCGGGTCGGCCGAATACGACGGTGGCAGCACGGTGGGAACCCGAACGACGACTGGTGCGGGTGCGAGATGCACGATCACGGAGAACACGTCATAGAGGACGCGCGGCTGCGATACGGGCAGGCCCAGATCCTGACCCGCCGCGGTTGCGGCCGCAACGGCCCTTTCGGTACGAGCCGCCAACTCGTCAGTGCTGAGCACGTGCATGGAGCAAGTAGGCCAACGCTTCTGCGACGTCCTCGGGCGTCTCGATTCGGAAACCCGCCAACGTCTCGCCGGGGCCGACCTTGACGCCGACATCTCCTTCGCGCATCCGAGCGAACGCCTTCTCGTCGGTGACGTCATCACCGAGGAACACCACCGCCGTCGACCCGGTCTGATCGCGCAGGAAGTCGACGGCCTCGCCCTTGTCGGTCTTGATGACCGCGAACTCCAGCACCGACTTGCCCGCGGTCGTATGCGCGGCCCAGTCGGCCGAGGCCTGACGGGCCTCCTCTAGCGCCGCGTCACCGTCGGCGGGACTCGCGTTGCGCACATGAAGCGCGACCGAGGCCGGTTTGGTCTCCACTGCGACACCGGGCCTGCCGGCTGCGATCTCGTTAAGCGTGTGGATGATTCGCGTCAGCAGAGCCTCGTCGATGTCGTGGGCGAAGCCGGTGTCGAACTCGGCGCCGTGACTGCCGACCAGATGGACTGTCGCCGGCATCCCGGACAGCGTCCGCAGCACGCCGAGAGCGCGCCCGGACACCAGGGCCACTTCGGTGGCGGGGAGCGAGGCAAGCGCATTCAGTGCATCCGCGGCGGCGGGTAGCATCCGTGCCTCGGCGGGGTCACTGACGATGGGCGCGAGCGTGCCGTCGAAGTCGCAGGTGACGAGTAGCCGGGGAGTGCGGGAGATCGAGTCGAGCGCGCGTTGCAATTCGACCGGGAGCACGCCTAGATCTTAGGGTGCTCGCCGTCACCGATCAGCAGCCGCACAGCGAGGTCGAGCCGCTTGGCGACGTCGGTCGCCGATGCCCGTCGCGTCAGCCACGCCAGCAGGTTCGACAACCAGACATCGGAGATGACGCGCGCGATGTGGTACTGGTCCTCGGTCGGTTCACCGTCGCTCATCGCGCGGGCGAACATCGAGTCCATCAGCTTGCCGACGTGATCAACCTCACCGGCCGCCGACGCGTCGGCGAACACGAACGCTCGCGTCATGGCCTCGGTCAGCAGCGGATTGCGCTGCATCGCGCGGTTGAGCTTGCCGACCATGATGTTCAGCCGCTGGTATGGGGTCCCACCGGACAACGCCGCGCGGTCGGTTTTGGCGTCGATGCGCTCGAACTCGCGGCCCAAGGCGGACACCAGCAGATGGACCTTGGATGGGAAGTATCGGTACAGCGTGCCGACGGCGACATCAGCACGCTCTGCGACCGCACGCATCTGAACAGCCTCGTAGCCACCCTTTGACGCGATGGCCAGGGTGGCGTCCAGGATCCGCTTGCGGCGTTCCCGCTGCGCTTCGGATCCGAGTTCGGACTCGGCCAGTACTGCCACGTTCATCACCTGGCGTGGTCGCGACTCCGACCCCGCCCCCGGGTTTGGTTGTGACAGGCCGGACATCGGATCGAGGCGCTCCTTCATCGTGCGTATCGGTGGAAAACGATACGCATACCGAACTCCATTTTCTCACTTCAGCACCTTCGCGGCACCGATGTGTCCTGCTGGTATGGCGGTCGACTTGACGGTCGATCGCTGGCACTATTAGAACACGTTCTAGTGGGAAGCATGGACTTCTCGCCCAAACGCTAGGAGCAGACGGTGTCAGCCACTATCACCGACGAGCAGTTTGCCGCGCGCGAACTGGTCCGTAGCTGGGCAGCTGCAACCAGCGCCGCCGAGGCCGCACGCGAGGTAGAGCAGGGCCAGCCGGACGCGTGGCGGGTCGCCTACGACGGATTGGCCCAGCTGGGGATCTTCGGTGTCGCACTCTCCGAGGAACAAGGCGGCGCAGACGGCACCGTCGAGGATCTGTGCGCGATGGTCGACGAAGCAGCGGCCGCCCTGGTTCCGGGCCCGGTTGCGACGACGGCGCTGGCCACTTTGCTGGTCGAGCAGTCGGACGTGCTGGAGTTGCTGATCACCGGCGAGCGCGTTGCCGGCGTTGCACTGACAGCCGACGTGGAATTCGAAGGCGACCGGGCGTCCGGCACCGCTGATTACGTACTTGGTGCCGATCCCGCAGGGGTGCTGCTGCTACCCGCCGGAGATTCCGTTGTGCTGGTCGACGCCGCGGCTGACGGCGTCACGGTCGAACTTCTGACCCCCACCGATTTCTCGCGGCCACTGGGGCGCGTCGTGCTGGACTCTGCGCCCGCGCAGCAGCTGTCCGCGTCGAGGCAACGTTTCGTCGACGTGGCAGCAACGGTGGCGGCCGCCGAAGCCGCCGGCCTGGCGCGCTGGGCGCTGCAGACCGCGACGGAGTACGCGAAGGTTCGCGAGCAGTTCGGCAAGCCCATCGGCAGTTTCCAGGCCATCAAGCACATGTGCGCCGAGATGCTGTTGCGTTCCGAGCAGGCTTCGGTGGCCGCGGCTGACGCGGCCCGAGCGGTGTCCGAGGCCGACGAGCGACAGCTCTCCATCGCCGTGGCGGTGGCCGCGACCGCGGGCATCGACGCCGCGAAGGCGAACGCGAAGGACTGCATTCAGGTGCTCGGCGGCATCGGGATCACCTGGGAGCACGATGCGCATCTGTATCTGCGGCGCGCGTACGGCATCGCGCACTTCCTGGGCGGCGCCGAAAAGTGGCTGCGTCGCATCGCGACACTCACCCAGCAGGGAGTGCGCCGCGATCTGCGTATCGATCTTGAATCGGTAGAGCACCTGCGTCCCGAAATCGCTTCTGCGGTAGCAGAAGTCGCCGCGCAGCCGACCGAGAAGCGACAGATCGCCCTGGCCGGCGCGGGGCTGCTGGCGCCGCACTGGCCCCGCCCGCACGGCCGCGAGGCCGGCCCGGCGGAGCAGTTACTCATCGACCAGGAACTCGCCAAGGCCGAGGTCGTCCGGCCCGACCTGGTGATCGGATGGTGGGCGGTGCCGACGATCCTCGAGCACGGCAGCCCGGAGCAGATCGAGCAATTCGTCCCCGCCACACTGCGAGGCGACTTCATCTGGTGTCAGCTGTTCAGCGAGCCTGGTGCGGGGTCGGACCTGGCGGCGCTGAGGACCAAAGCGGTGCGAACCGACGGCGGCTGGAATCTCACCGGCCAGAAGGTGTGGACGTCCGCGGCGCACAAGGCGGCATGGGGTGTGTGCCTGGCGCGGACCGATCCCGACGCGCCCAAGCACAAGGGCATCACCTATTTCCTCATCGATATGAAATCGCCGGGCATCGACATCCGGCCGCTGCGCGAGATCACCGGCGACAACCTGTTCAACGAGGTGTTCTTCGACGAGGTCTTCGTGCCCGACGAGATGGTGGTGGGACCGGTCAACGACGGCTGGCGGCTGGCGCGAACGACACTGGCCAACGAGCGGGTCGCGATGTCTCACGGCACCGCGCTGGGGAATCCGATGGAGGAGTTGCTCCGCACGGTCGCTGACCTCGAACTCGATTCGACCGGCCAGCATCACCTCGGCGAGATGATCCTTGCCGCCCAGGTGGGGTCGCTGTTGGACCGCAAGATCGCGGAACTGGCTGTGGGAGGCCAGGATCCGGGTCCGCAGGCCAGCGCACGCAAGCTGATCGGTGTGCGGTACCGCCAAGGCCTCGCTGAACTCCGGATGGAGCTCTCCGAGGGTGCGGGCGTCGTCGACAACAAAACCGTGTTCGACTTCCTGAACACCCGCTGCCTGACGATCGCGGGCGGCACCGAGCAGATTCTGCTCACCATGGCAGGTGAGCGTCTACTGGGTCTTCCGCGCTAGCTGAAGGCGGCCTGTGCGCAGGCGTTGGGTGACGTGAGGTTGACGCCGGCATACACCACCTGGATGTAGGAACACACGATCAGCGGGACGTCGGTCTTGGGCCGACCGGTGTACGCGTCGATGGGCCATGCGACCCCGCGAAGGGTGACCCTGTCCGGCGGTCCGCCACCGAAGTAGACCGTCGATATCTCGTTGTCGGTCAGCGACTTGAAAATCCGGGTGTTCGGTGTTTCGACATTCGAATTGATGTACATATGACGATCCATCGAGCGCAGCGTCACGTTCTGCCGGGCCCACAGATCACCGGGGAAGCCGATGACACCCTGCGGCGTGCGCAGGTTTGCGACGGTGTCGAACAAGCATCTCGCCTCGGCCGTAATGCAATTCGCCGTCACACGCATCTCGAGTGTGTCGACCGGGTTGACCGGGATCGAGGAGTTCGCCGTGTCGAGCGCGGCCGACGACGGCGCCGTCGGTGTGATGAATGCCAGTGTCAGCAATGTCGCCGAGATCGCCACGAACGCGCCGGTCAACCGCTTAATCACAGAGGTGCTCCCTTCGGTGCGCGAATCGTAGCCTGAGCGTTACTCGTCGTACGTGACTTCGACCGAATCGGATCCCGGCAGTGCCTGGCAGCCGAGAATCAGGCCTTCGTCGAGGTCGGACTGCTCGAGCACGTCGTTGATTTCCATCTCGACGTCGCCGCTCTTCTTCAGCACTGCGCAGGCGCCGCAGTGGCCCTCCCGGCAGGAGAACGGCGCATCGAGGCCCTTGTCGAGCAGCACATCGAGCAGCTTCGCCTTGCGTGGCCACGTGATCTCATGCTTCTCACCGTCGAGGGTGACGATTGCGGTGGCCGGTCCCTGGTCGCCGTCGTCTGAGTCATCGATGACCACCGCCGCGAAGGGATCGGAGTCCAGTGACTTGAACACCTCGATGTGGATGCGTTCCGCGCCGACGGCCTTGAGCGCTTCCTCGGCCGCGACCATGAACGGACCCGGACCACAGATATACGCATCGTGGCCGGAATACGGCTCGGCCAGGCCGGCCAGCGCCGCGGCGCTCGGCAGCCCCTGCACGCTCACGAGCCAGTGCACGACGGTCAGCCGATCCGGGTACTTGGCCGCGAGCTCGCGCAGGGCGGGGCCGAAGATCACCGAGTTCTCGTCCTGATTGGCATAAACCAGCACGACCTTGCCGCTACCCTCGGCCAGCGCTGATTTGCAGATCGACATCATCGGCGTGATTCCGCTGCCGGCGCCCAACAGCAGGAAGTCGGTGTCCAGCGTCTTGGGGACGAAAGTGCCCGAGGGCGCCAGGACATGCATCTTCATGCCGGCATGCGCGTTGTCGCACAGCCAGTTCGAGGCGTAGCCGTCCTCGGTGCGCTTGACGGTCACGGTCAACGGGTCGCCGGTGAAGGGCGAACTGCACAGCGAGTAGCAGCGGGCGACCGAGCCGGTGCGATCGCTGGGTATCCGCAGCGTCAGGAACTGACCGGGTGAGTAACGCAACCGGTCAGCGGGGATGTCAGGAGCGTCGGGGCCGTCAGGGACGCCGAACACCAGCGAGCGCGCGTCGGTGGTCTCCTCGACGACGTCGGTCAGCTGCAGCTCGAGCACGTGGCTACCGAGCGGCTCGTCCGTCACCGTGCACCCTTCCTCATGTAGAAATCCGGGCCAATAACTAGAACAGGTTACAGAAACGTATGTGCCCAGGTCCAGCCCCCGCAGGTATGCCCTTCTCGACACAAATCGTAACGTGTTCTAATCTTCATCTAGGCTCATACTCCCGGGAGGCAATCCAGTGACGTCTATTGAACAGCGTGACGTGCAGTCGGTCCTAGCCGGCATCGACGATCTGCTGCCTCGGATTAGCAAACGGGCGCAGGCGACCGAGGATCTGCGCCGCCTGCCCGACGAGTCCGTCGCCGAACTCAACGAGGTCGGGTTCTTCAAGCTTCTGCAGCCCGAGCAGTGGGGCGGCCTGCAGTGCGATCCGACGGTCTTCTACGAAGCCGTCCGCCGCATCGCCAGCGCCTGCGGTTCGACCGGGTGGGTCAGTTCGATCATCGGCGTGCACAACTGGCACCTCGCGTTGTTCGACCAGCAGGCCCAGGAAGACGTGTGGGGCGAAGATCCGACGACCCGGATCTCATCGTCGTATGCGCCGATGGGGGCTGGCACCGTCGTCGACGGCGGTTACCTCGTCAACGGCTCATGGAACTGGTCATCGGGATGTGACCACGCCACGTGGACATTCGCCGGTGGCCCGGTGATCAAGGACGGCAAACCGGTCGACTTCGGCAGTTTCCTGATGCCGCTCGGGGACTACACGATCGATGATGTCTGGCATGTCGTCGGGCTCAAGGGCACCGGAAGTAACACGCTGGTGGTCAAGGACGTGTTCGTTCCGCGTCATCGCTTCCTGTCCTACAAGTCGATGAACGACCGTACTGCGGGTGGTCTCACCACCAACACCGCGCCGGTGTACAAGATGCCTTGGGGCACAGTGCATCCCACGACCATCTCGGCGCCGATCGTCGGCATGGCGTATGGCGCCTACGATGCCCACGTCGAGCATCAGGGCAAGCGCGTTCGCGCCGCGTTCGCGGGCGAGAAGGCCAAGGACGACCCGTTCGCTAAAGTTCGGATCGCCGAGGCGGCCAGTGACATCGACGCCGCGTGGCGGCAGCTGATCGGCAATGTCGGCGACGAGTACGCGCTGTTGCAGGCGGGCCAGGAGATTCCGTTCGAGCTGCGCGCCCGCGCCCGCCGCGACCAGGTCCGCGCCACCGGCCGTGCCATCGCGTCGATCGACCGGCTCTTCGAGGCCTCGGGTGCGACGGCGCTCAACAACGACGCACCGGTGCAACGGTTCTGGCGCGATGCGCACGCAGGCCGCGTGCACGCCGCCAACGACCCCGAACGCGCCTACCTGATCTTCGGGAACAACGAGTTCGGCCTGCCTGCGCAGGACACGATGGTTTAACTGGAAGGACTGATGACCTCCTTCGCTGCCGAAACTGCTCAACAGCAAGAGATCACGTTCGAGTCGACCTCGCGCTTTGCGCAGGTGCGTGATGACATGCGCCTGCACTACCACGAGGCCGGCGTCGGGCACGAGAAGACGATCGTGCTTCTGCACGGCGGCGGACCTGGCGCGTCGAGCTGGTCGAACTTCGGGCGCAACATCGCTGTGCTGGCGCAGCACTTCCACGTCCTTGCGGTGGATCAACCGGGCTACGGGCATTCCGACAAACACGCCGAGCACGAGCAGTACAACCGTTACAGCTCGACCGCACTGCTGAACCTCTTCGACCACCTCGGCATCGAAAGTGCCGACCTGGTGGGCAATTCGCTAGGCGGTGGCACAGCGGTGCGCTTCGCGTTGGACAACGGAAGGCGCGCCGGCCGGCTGGTGCTGATGGGTCCCGGCGGTTTGTCGGTGAACCTCTTCGCACCGGATCCCACCGAGGGGGTGAAGCTGCTTGGCAAGTTCACCGCAGAGCCCACGCGCGAGAACATGGAGAAGTTCCTGCGCATCATGGTCTTCGACCAGAAACTCGTGACGCCGGAGCTGATCGACGAGCGGTTTGCTATCGCGAGTCAGCCTGAATCGCTGGCCGCCGCCCGCGCGATGGGAAAGTCGTTCGCAGGCGCGGACTTCGAACTCGGCATGATGTGGCGCGAGGTATACAAGCTGCGCCAGCGGGTACTTCTCATCTGGGGCCGTGAGGACCGGGTGAACCCGCTCGACGGAGCGCTGGTGGCGCTCAAGCAGATAGCGAAGGTTCAGTTGCATGTGTTCGGACAGTGCGGACACTGGGCCCAGCTGGAGAAGTTCGACGAATTCAACAAGTTGACCATCGACTTCCTGGGAGGTACGTCATGAGTATCAAGTCTCTTGGCTACCTGCGCATCGAATCCACCGACGTCGGCGCCTGGCGCGAGTACGGCCTGAAGGTGCTCGGCATGGTCGAGGGATCCGGTCAGACCGAGGGTGCGCTGTACCTGCGGATGGACGAGTTTCCCGCACGTCTGGTCATCGTCCCCGGTGAGCATGACCGGCTGGTGCAGTCCGGCTGGGAGACGGCCAATGCCGCTGCGCTGCAGGAGATCCGCAACCGCCTCGACATCCATGGCACTCCGTACAAGGAGGCCTCGGCCGCCGAACTCGCTGAGCGCCGCGTCGACGAGATGATCACGTTCGACGACCCCTCCGGCAACACCCTTGAGGTCTTTCACGGGGTCGCCCTGGAACACCGCCGCGTCGTCAGCCCGTACGGCCACAAGTTCATCACCGAGGAACAGGGTCTCGGTCACGTGGTGTTGACCACGCGCGACGACGCGGAAACGCTGCACTTCTACCGCGATGTGCTCGGCTTCTTCCTGCGCGACTCGATGAAGCTGCCTCCGCAACTCGTCGGCAGGCCCGCCGATGGTGCGCCGGCATGGCTGCGCTTCCTCGGCGTGAACCCGCGCCACCACAGCCTGGCCTTCATGCCGGGTGAGACGCCAAGCGGCATCGTGCATCTGATGGTCGAGGTCGGTGAGGCCGATGACGTCGGGCTGTGCCTGGATCGTGCGCTTCGTCGCAAGGTTCCGATGTCGGCCACCCTGGGCCGCCACGTCAACGACAAGATGCTCTCGTTCTACATGAAGACCCCCGGCGGGTTCGACGTCGAATTCGGTTGTGAGGGCCTGCAGGTCACCGACGACGACTGGGTCGCCAGGGAGAGCACCGCCGTCAGTCTGTGGGGTCACGACTTCAGCATCGGCTTCAAGTAGTGGCTGAGCCGATGGACCCCCGCACATTCCGAAATGTGCTGGGGCAGTTCTGCACGGGCATCACCGTCATCACCACCATGCATGACGAGGAGCCGGTCGGCTTTGCGTGTCAGTCGTTCGCCGCGCTGTCGCTCGAACCTCCGCTGGTGCTGTTCTGCCCGACGAAGGTATCGCGATCCTGGAAGGCCATCGAGGCCAGCGGGCGTTTCTGCGTCAACGTGCTGCACGAGAAGCAGAAGGACGTCTCGGCACGCTTCGGATCCAAGGAGCCCGACAAGTTCGCCGGACTCGACTGGCATCCTTCGAAACTCGGATCGCCGATCATCAAGGACACGCTGGCACACATCGACTGCACGGTGCATTCGGTGCATGACGGCGGCGATCACCTGGTGGTGTTCGGGGCCGTGCACTCGCTATCCGACGTGCCGCACAAGAAACCTCGCCCGCTGTTGTTCTACAAGGGGCAGTACACAGGCATCGAGCCGGACAAGAACAGCCCGGCGCACTGGCGCGATGACCTCGAGGCGTTCCTCACGGCCACCACCGACGACACCTGGCTCTAGATGCAGCCCGCCGAGCACGGGTCGAGCGGCGGCAGTAATTCGGGGTTCGGTGCGTTCGGATCGACCGGCAGCTGTGTGGACAGATCGACATTGTGGTCGAGGTCCGGTGCCGACGGGATGATATTGCAGATGAAGCTGAGCGCGAGGTCGCAGGGCGGGCGCCCGGGCTGCGCCTGGGCCGGGGCGGCGAACGCCAACGTCGCGCCCAATCCGATCAGCACAGCGATCGCCACTCTCGTCAGCATCGGCTCAGCCTACAACTCTCGATTCGATGAATTCGACGATTGTCTGGGTCACCTCACGGTGAACGGTCTCGTTGAGGATGTCGTGGCGGGCCCCGGGAAACTCCGTGAGCTGCAACGCCTCGATCTGCTCGGCATAGGCCCGCACGGCCCCCACCGGTGCGATCGCATCGTTGACGCCGTGCACCGCCAACGTCGGCACCGTCAGCTTCGGCAGCTCCGCGCCGAACCTGTCCCACGCCCTGTCGAGCTCGCGGGCGAGCGGCGCACCATCGGCGTCGACGAATGCCAGCGGGTCGTTCTCGAGCGAATCGACATAGAAGGGGTCCGCCGAGAGCCAGCCGGGCTGGAGGTCGAAAGTACTGTCGGCGTCCAGTAGCTCAGGGACCGGTACCAGCGGCGCGCCGGAGATGACGCCGGCCCGGTAGCGGCCGGGCTGGTTCAGCAGCCGGAACAGCGTGACCACCGATCCGTAGGAGTGGCCCTGTGCGATCAACGGCAGATCGGGCTGCGCCCCTTCGGCCAACTCGGTGAGGGTGTCGCCGAGATCGGAGCTGTCTTCGATCGAGCCGAAGTCACCGCGGGCGCCCGGGCTGAGCCCGTGGCCGAAGTGGTCGACCGCCCACAGATCGATGCCAGCGGCGTTGAGCGCGAAGCCGTAGCGGTGATAGACCCCGGTGTGCTCGCCGAAGCCGTGCAGGAAGATGACAGCGGCACGCGGCTCGGCTGCGGCCCAGTGCCGGTAGTACGCGCGGCCCTTGGGATGGTCGATGAACGGCATGGGTTGACGCTAGTCCTTCGGCAATGGACTTAAATTGGAAAGATGCAGCAGCGAGGATTCGGTGATCTCGAGGCGACTGTCATGGAACGTGTCTGGGCTCGCCGATGAGCGTCGGATTGCCTATACGACAGTGCTTTCGACGCGGCCGGCTCACCCGCCGCGGTGTCAGCCACCATGTCGGCGATCGTCAGCGCTCCCGTCGTCGTCAACGTTCTCTGTAATCACTGACGACTACAGCTGCTACACCCCGGCGTTTCCAGCTTTCCACTGCTCCCAGGGGATGTTCCAGTCACCAAGTCCGTCGGTGCCGGGAAGTGTCGGCCCCACAGTGTTGATGACCTCGACGATGTCGCCGCGTTTGGTGGTCTCGTAGAACCACTGGGCGTTCTGCGGACTGACGTTCAGGCATCCGTGGCTGACGTTCGAACGACCTTGGCTGCCAACGGACCACGGTGCGGAATGGACATAGATGCCGCTATAGGACATCTGCGTCGCCCAGTTGACCTCGGTCCGGTAGCCGTCGGGTGAATTGACCGGAACGCCGTAGGTCGACGAGTCCATGACGAGGAAGTAGTGCCTGTCGCCGATGATGTAGGTGCCGTTGTCGGTGGGAGTCTTGTCCTTACCCATGGATATCGGCATGGTCTTGACGGTTTCGCCGTTGATCCGCACAGTCATCGTCTTGGTGGCGTCGTCGGCGGTCGCGATTACCTGGTCGCCAATGGTGAAGTGACTCGTCACGTCGTCCTGTCCGAACAGTCCGTCACCGAGATCGACGCCGTAGGTCTTGACAATCACGGTGACCTTGGTCCCCGGCTTCCAGTATTCGGCTGGGCGCCAGCGGACTTCGCGACTGTTCACCCAGTAGAACGCACCCTCGACCGGAGGCTCTGTCGTCACGGTGATGGCCTGCTGGGCGGCGAAGCGGTTGGGGATGTTCTCGTCGAACCGCACCGCCAGCGGTTGTCCGACGCCCACCACCTCCCCCTCCTTGGGGAACACGTAGGGCATCGTCAGATTCTGGGGCGAGTGGGTTTCGAACGTGGCATTGCTCTGGCTCGCACCGCCGAGACCCAACGCTTCGGCGGTCAGGGTGTACTCCTTGTTGTAGCCAAGCGGTTCTGCCGAACGCCAGGTGAGGCCGTCGGGACTCACCTCGCCCTTGACCATCCGGCCCGCGGCGTTGACCAATGTGACGGGTCCCAGCACGCCGTCTTCGGCATTGACTGTTATCGGTGATTCGACGGGCACTCCGACAGCGCCATCGGTGACCGACGTCTGCAGTTTCGGAACGAGTAGGTCGCCATACGGCGTGCCCTTGTCGATGATCGCCTGCGGCGGTGGCGCAGGCGTCGCGCTGCCACAGGCAGAGAGCCCGACGACGGCGGCGATGGTCACGAGGGTCGCCGTCGTCCACCAGTAGACCCGCCGCATAGGTGTTGTCCCGTCGCTCGTCGAAGCAGTTGAGCCACCATCCTACGTAGCTACTACGTAGATGCAGGTCGGACGTGGTGCGGGTCAACCTAGCCGCCGCCGAGGAGCACGTCGCGCTGTTCGGCCATCCGCTGCGCGATCGCATTCACGACGGCCGCGACCTCAGGTCTGCGCAACGTCTCGGCGCGGGTGACGAGCCAGTACGTCAACCGGACCGCGACCTCGTCGGACAGCACCCGTACGAGATCGTCGTGCCGGTCGGCCATAAAACACGGCAGCAGACCGATTCCCGCCGCCGCACGCGTCGCCTCGACATGGACGAAGACGTTGGTCGAGGTGACGGACTCACGCATGGCGGGGGCGAAGCTGGTGGCGACGTCGAGGTCGTCGACCTGCAGCATCGAGTCGATGAAGTACACCAGCGGATATCGGGCGAGGTCCGCGATACTCGTCGGTGTGCCGTTGTCGACCAGGTAGCCGCGCGCGCCGTACAGGCCGAGGCAGTAGTCGCCGAGCCGGATCGCCTTGGCGCGGTGCACTTTCGGTTCGCCGACCACCACTTCGACGTCTAGGCCGGAGCGTTGCTGGGTGGCGCGCCGGGTCGCGGCGACGATTTCGACCGCGACGTTGGGGTGGTCCCGTTGCACCTGTGCGGCCGCTGGCGCGGCGATGTACGCGGAGAAGCCGTCGGTCGCCGATATCCGGACCACGCCCTCGAGTGCGGGCTGACCAGCGGTGTGGACGCTCAGCGAGCGCACGGCGGATTCGACGGCCTCGGCGGCCGACAGTGCCTCGCGCCCGAGGTCGGTCAACTCCCAGCCGCCGGCGACCCGGGCCAGCACCCGGCCACCGATCGACTGCTCGAGTGCGGCGATACGGCGCGAGATGGTGGTGTGGTTGAGGCCGAGCTCCTCCGCAGCGATGTTGTAGCGGCCCGAACGACCGACGGCGAGCAACACGAGAAGGTCGTCGGCGCTGGGTTTGCGGTCTGATGAGCGAGAAGGCACAGCCATATCTGCATTTTTGCAGATGGTTCCTGCAGTTTTGATCATTGCAGGTGGGGGTACCTGCATGAATACTCACAGAGGTCTGTGCGGTGCATCACAATCTAGGAGCGTTCGATGACTACTCACAACGAACCACCGCCCACCGGAAGCGACTCCGACTCCGTTCCGACCGGCCTCAAACGCGTCGTCGCTGCATCGATGGCGGGCACCGTCGTCGAGTGGTACGAATTCTTCCTCTACGGCACGGCCGCCACCCTGGTCTTCAACAAGGTGTTCTTTCCCGCGAGCGACAGCGCTTACGGCGCGATCTTCGCCGCGTTTTTGACCTATGCCGTCGGCTTCCTCGCCCGCCCACTCGGCGGGATCGTCTTCGGTCACTTCGGCGACAAGTACGGTCGCAAGAAGCTATTGCAGTTCGCGATCCTGCTTGTCGGTGCCGTCACGTTCCTGATGGGCTGCTTGCCGACGTACGGTCAGATCGGGATGTGGGCACCGGCGCTGTTGGTGGTCCTTCGCTTCCTGCAGGGTTTCGCAGTCGGTGGTGAGTGGGGTGGGGCCGTCCTGCTGGTGGCCGAACACAGCCCGAACAAGAGTCGAGCGTTCTGGGCCAGTTGGCCGCAGGCCGCAGTGCCGCTGGGCAACATGCTCGCTACGGTCGTGCTGTGGGCGCTGACCGCGACACTGTCGGAACAGGACTTCCTGTCGTGGGGATGGCGGGTCGCGTTCTGGCTGTCAGCGATCGTCGTCCTAGTTGGCTACTACATCCGGACGAAAGTCAGCGATGCGCCGATTTTCGTTGAGGCGCAGCAGGAAGTGGAGAGGGTCAAGGCCGTCTCCTACGGAGTGGTCGAGGTGCTCAAGCGGTATCCGCGCGGAGTGTTCACCGCCATGGGACTCCGATTCGCGGAGAACATCATGTATTACCTCGTGGTCATTGTGTCGATCACGTACCTCAGCGTGCAGGTCGGCGTCGACACCAACGCGATCCTGCGGTACATGCTGGTTGCGCATGCTGTGCACTTCGCCGTGATACCGCTTGTCGGTAAGCTGGCCGATCGGTACGGTCGACGGCCCATCTATCTTGTCGGAACGGTGCTGGCGGCGACATGGGGCTTCTTCGCGTTCCCGATGATGGACACCGCGAACTATCTACTCATCATCGCCGCGATAGTCATCGGCCTTGTCATCCACGCATTGATGTATTCGCCGCAGCCGGCGATCATGGCCGAGATGTTCCCGACCCGGATGCGCTATTCCGGTGTGTCCCTTGGTTATCAGGTCACCTCGATAGTCGCGGGCTCGCTTGCGCCGATCATCGCGGTCAAGCTGCTCGAGATCTACAACTCCTGGGTCCCTGTCGCGATCTACCTCGCGGCGGCCGCAGCGGTCACCCTCGTCGCGGTGCTTTGCATGCGCGAGACGAACGGAATCGACCTGGAAAGCGTCGACGAGGCGGATCGTGCGGAACTCGCGAAGGCCGGCGTCGTATGACCGACCTCGCGGGCCGCTCCGCGCTTGTCACCGGTGGCGCGAGCGGTATCGGCGAGGCCTGCGCGCGGGAGCTCGCCGCGCGTGGGGCGGTGGTCACCGTCGCCGATCGCGACGACATCGGCGCCAAGTCGGTCGCGGACGATATCGGTGGAAAGGCTTGGCCCGTAGACCTTTCCGATGTCTCAGCGCTCGAAGATCTGCAACTGGACGCGGACATCCTTGTCAACAACGCCGGCGTTCAGCACGTCAGCCCCATCTCCGACTTTGCGCCCGATCGATTCCGTCACCTGATGACTCTCATGGTCGAATCGCCGTTCCTGCTCATCCGCGCCGCGCTGCCACACATGTGCAGGCAGAACTTCGGCCGGATCATCAACGTCTCCTCGATACATGGGATCCGGGCGTCGGAGTTCAAAGTCGCGTACGTGACCGCCAAGCACGGACTCGAGGGCCTTTCGAAGGTGACCGCTCTCGAGGGCGCGCCGCACGGGGTCACGAGCAACTGTGTGAGCCCCGGGTACGTGCGAACCCCGCTGGTGACCAAGCAGATCGCCGATCAAGCCAAGGTGCACGGCATTCCGGAGGATAAGGTGGTGACCGACATCCTCCTGAAGGAGAGCGCCATCAAGCGTCTGGTGGAACCCGAGGAAGTAGCGGCCCTGGTGGGTTGGTTGGCGTCACCGACTGCGGGAATGGTTACGGGGGCGTCGTACACGATGGACGGGGGCTGGAGCGCGCGATGACCGGTTCCGCACCGCAATGGGTGCCGACTGACGAGGACGTCGCTACTGCCCGCGTGACCGACTTCGCGCGCTTCGTGGGAGAGCAGACGGGTGTGACGACAACCGATTACCGTTCGCTGTGGCAGTGGTCGGTGGACGATCCTGCCGCGTTCTGGGCCACGCTGTGGGACTACTTCGACCTCGGCGACCGTGGCGACAAGATCCTCGAGAACGAGACGATGCCGGGAGCGCAATGGTTTCCGGGTGTCAAGGTGAACTACGTCGATCAGGTCATCCGCAATGCGCGCACGGATCGGCCCGCGATCGTCCATGTCGCCGAGGGCGGTAGCTCGGTCGAACTCTCGTGGGATGAATTGCTCGGTCGCACTGCGGCGTTCGCCGACACGCTCCGCTCCCTCGGCGTCGGAGTCGGCGATCGGGTCGCCGGATACCTGCCGAACATCCCCGAGGCCGTCATCGCGTTTCTGGCGACCGCGAGTGTCGGCGCGATCTGGAGTGCCTGCGGCCAGGACTACTCGGCCAAGGCGGCGCTGGACCGGTTGGGTCAGCTCGAGCCCGTGGTGCTGGTGACGGCCGACGGCTATGACTTCGGCGGTAAGCATTACGACAAACGCGAGGATGTCGAGGCGCTGCGCGCAGGATTGCCGACACTGAAGGCAACTGTGTTGGCATCCGAACTCATAGCGACCGGTGGCGAGCTCTCGACGGTGGCCGTCGACTTCGACCATCCACTGTGGATCCTGTACTCGTCGGGCACGACCGGTAAGCCCAAGGGAATCGTCCACGGCCACGGTGGTGTCGTGCTCGAGCATTTAAAAGCCGTTGCTCTGCAATCGGATATCGGTCCCGACGACACGTTCTTCTGGTACACCAGCCCGAGCTGGATGATGTGGAACTTCCAGATCGCGGGACTCTTGGTTGGCGCGACGATTGTCTGCTATTCGGGCAGCCCTAGCGCTCCACGGCCAGATGCATTGTGGGACATCGCCGCCCGGATTGGAGCGACTGTCCTGGGTACCAGTCCCGGGTATGTGCTCGGATGCGCGAAGGCGGGTGCCGTCCCGCGTAAGGAGCACGACCTGTCGGCGTTGCGGACGGTCGGTATCACCGGATCGTCACTACCCCCGTCGTCCTCGCTGTGGTTGCGCGACAACGTCGGCGAACATGTCCAGGTGGCGTCGATCAGCGGGGGCACCGACGTCGTATCGGCGTTCATCGGCGGTGTGCGCACCGTGCCGGTATGGCCCGGAGAGTTGTCGGCCCCGTTCCTCGGGTGCGCGTTGGACGCCTGGGACGAGTCGGGTAATCCCGTGCGCGGTGAGGTCGGTGAGTTGGTCATCACCAGACCGATGCCGTCGATGCCGATCTTTTTCTGGAACGATGACGACGGATCGCGGTATCGCAGTGCATATTTTGAAATGTTTCCTGGAGTGTGGCGGCATGGTGACTGGATCACCTTCACTGATCACGGCAGCGTCATCGTGCATGGGCGGTCGGACTCGACGCTCAACCGGCACGGCATCCGGATGGGCAGCGCCGACATCTATCAGTCCGTGGAGCGGCTTCCCGAAATTGCTGAGGCGTTGGTGATCGGCTGCGAGCAGGATGACGGTGGGTATTGGATGCCGTTGTTCGTCGTGCTGGCCGAAGGTGCAGAGCTGACCGACGATCTGCGCGAGCGGATCAAGAAGACGATCCGCGATGAGGTGTCTCCGCGCCACGTTCCCGACGAGATCATCGAGGCTCCCGGAATTCCGCACACCCGTACCGGTAAGAAGCTCGAGGTGCCGATCAAGAAGCTGTTCGCGGGTGCGGACGCCGCGAAGGTCGTGGAGCGCACCGCCGTCGATGACCCTGATCTGCTGGATTGGTACGCCACCCTGAAGCGCTAGCGGTGTCGGAGAATGAGGCGGTGCACGATGCTGTCGGAACTCATCCTCAGTACGACGTCTTCGCAGACGAATTCCTCGAACACGCTCACGATGGCCTGTTCAACGCGCATTATGACCGCCCGGCATGTCTCTCGCTACTGGGCGATGTCGCCGGCGCAGACGTCTTGGACGCAGCCTGTGGGCCCGGGCTGTACGCCGAAGAGTTGACGAAACGTGGCGCCAGTGTGGTTGGTTTCGATCAGAGTTCCCGAATGATCGAGTTGGCCCAACAGCGAGTTCCTGGGGGGAAGTTTCGTACCCACGACTTGGCCGACCCGCTCGACTGGCTCGACGACCAATCAGTCGACATGGTGCTATTCGCGCTGGCGCTCGAGTATGTAGATGACAGGGCCGCTGCGTTGCGCGAGTTTCGGCGCGTTCTTCGCCGCGACGGCGCGCTCGTACTGTCGCGCCAGCATCCCACCGGCGACTGGCTCCGACATGGCGGAGACTATTTCGAAGCCCGTGTCGTAGATGAAACGTGGAGCCGCGGATGGCGGGTTCGATACTGGCTGGCACCGCTCGAGCAGACGTGCGAGGAACTGCATGAGGCCGGCTTCCTCATCGAGCGATTACTGGAGCCGCGGCCGACTGCCCACGCGGCAGATATCGACCCTGAGAAATATGAGCGTCTGAGTCGCGAGCCCACCGGATTTCTTGCCATCCGAGCTGTCCCGAATCCGCGCGCAAACGGTCTCTAGCTGCTCAATCGGTCTCCGATCGAGGCGTGTCTGAGTGCGGGTATAAAGTCGAACACATGTTCGAGTCAGAGTTTGCCGGGGCTGACGATGCCGCTGTCGTGGCTGCTATCGCGGACCTGACGCGAGCTGAGGCGGCTACTGGGGCGCGTCGGTTGGCGGCGGTCGCTGAGCTCAAGCGTCGCCGTGTCCTTGACGATGATGAACGTGCGCGGTGGGCGTGTGATTGGTGGGATTGCGCGGCTGCGGAGGTGGGCGCGGCGATGAATATCAGTGCGCGTAGGGCTTCTGGTCAGATGCGTATCGCGGTGGCGTTGCGCGATCATCTGCCTGCGGTGGCTGGGTTGTTCGGGCGAGGTGAGCTCAGTGCGCGGGTGGTGGGTGCGATCACCTGGCGGACGCAGTTCATCACTGATGAGGCGGTGTGGGCGGTGATCGATCGCGCCATCGCTGAGCGGGCAGGTACGTGGGGTCCGCTTGCCGAGGACAAGCTGAGCGCGGCGGTGGATGCCCTGGTGTTGGAGTTCGATGCCCGTGCGCTGATGGTGAGTACGACCGTGGCGCGCGGCCGCGACTTCGTGGTTGGTGATCGTGAGGATGAGGCTGGGACGACGTCGGTGTGGGGCCGGCTGTCCTCGGCCGATGCGGCGGTGCTGAAGAAGAGGATCGCGGCGATGGTGGCCACGGTGTGCGAGAACGATCCCCGCTCGGCGCCCGAGCGGCGCGCCGATGCGATAGGCGCGTGGAGCCACGGTAATGATCATCTGCCGTGCGCATGCGATATGCAGGATTGCCCTGCCCGTGAAGCGCAGCCGGTCCCGAAGTCCTCGTTGGTCGTGAATGTGTATACCGACCAAGCCACCCTCGACGGACTGCAGAAGCCACCCTCGACTCCCGCGGCCCCGAACCCCAAATCCGCGGGTACGGCGTTGTTGTCGGGTACAGACGTGATGCCGACACCGCTGCTGGCCGAGTTGTTGCGTAGCGGCGCGAAATTACGCCCTGTGTGCACGCCGGCCGAGGAGCCGGAGTCGAGGTATCGGCCGTCGGCCACGCTGGATCGGTTTGTGCGGGCCCGTGATTTGACGTGCCGGTTTCCCGGTTGCACCGCACCGGCGGAGTTCTGCGATATCGATCATGTGATTCCGTATCCGCGCGGGGCGACGCATCCGTCGAATCTGGCCTGCTTATGTCGAAAACATCACCACCTCAAGACGTTTTGGACCGGCGACTGGGAACTGGAACTTCTGCCCGATGGTGCGGCGGTGTGGACGTCGCCGACCGGACACACCTATACGACGTATCCGGGGTCGAGATGTTACTTCCCGGAATGGGATACCGCCACCGGCGACCTTCCACCCCCACCACCGCCGGAGACGTTCAGCACCGACCGGGGTTTGATGATGCCCCAACGTACATGCACCCGAGCCCAATACCGCGCGGCGCGCATCAAAGCCGAACGCGAACGAAACAACTCGCCCCCACCGTTCTAGACGAGCCACGCGCCGATGCGGCGCACTGCCTCCTCGATATCACTTGATGGTCCGGCGAAGGACAGTCGGACGAACGACCCGCCCCGCACGGTGTCGAAGTCGATGCCGGGCGCGATCGCAACGCCGGTGTCGGCCAGAAGTTTCGAGCAGAATGACAACGTGTCTGTGGTCAGGTGTGACACGTCGGCATACACATAGAATGCGCCATCGGTCGGCGCGAGCTTGTCGATACCAATTGCCCGCAGTCCGTCGAGTAACAAGGTCCGGTTGCTCGCATAATGTCCAAGCAGCGCGTCGGCCTCCGCGATCGACTCCGGCGTGAACGCCGCCACCGCGGCGACCTGAGAGAGCGTCGGCGGACAGATGGTGAAGTTGCCCGTCAGACAGTCGACGGCGCGCTGCAGCTCCTTCGGTACAAGCAGCCACCCCAGCCGCCAGCCCGTCATCGCGTAATACTTCGAAAAGCTGTTCACCACAACGGCTTCCCGCGAGGTCTGCCAGGCGCAGCTCGTCTCTGGTGCACCCTCGTACACCAGTCCGTGGTACACCTCGTCGCTGATCAGCCGCACACCCGAGGATTCACACCACGACGCGATAGCCGCCAATTCCTGGGGCGGGATCACCGTCCCGGTCGGGTTGGCCGGACTCGCGACGATCACGCCAGCCACCGGCGGATCGAGCTCGGCCAGCATCTGCGCGGTCGGCTGGAACCGGGTCTGGGGCCCGCACGGGATCTCCACCACCTCACACCCCAGCGCCGACAGGATGTTCCGGTAACACGGATAGCCCGGGCTCGCAATCGCCACCCGGTCGCCCGCGTCGAAGCACGCGAGGAACGCCAGCAGGAATCCACCGCTCGAACCGGTCGTCACCACCACGTCCGCCGGATCGACGCTCAGCCCTCGCCGGTCTCGATACGACGCTGCAATCGCAGCACGCAACTCCGGAATACCAAGCGCGACCGTGTATCCGAGAACCGTCTCATCCAGCGCCGCCTTCGCTGCCGCGCGCACCGCCTGGGGCGCGCCGGCACTCGGCTGGCCTGCCGAGAGATTCACCAAGTCGCCGTGGCTGCGCTGACGCTCCGCTGCCGCCAGCCACACATCCATCACGTAGAACGGCGGAATGCCCGCACGCAGGGCGACACCCATCACATACCGGCCGGGAGTTGATCGAGGTCATGGAAGAACGGGTGTACGTCGGCGTAGTAATACGGCTTGAGACCGCCGAAGATGCCGTCCCAGACAGGTTCCCAGGAAACCAGCGCGTCGAGAAGCGTTCCGCGAGTGCCGTCGTCAAGGTCCTTGCGCGCGATGACCACCGGTGGTTTGCAGTTGTCGTACCGGCCGATGACTTTCGTGCTCGCCGCGTTCTCTGGTGTTGCTCTCCATACGTCCTCGAGGACCATCGTCGCCCGGACCTTCTTGGAGACAACGGCATCGATCTGCCCCTGCCACGCCGGGACCGGAATGAAATGCAGGAACTTGTCCCATGTCTTGCCCAGTCCGGTCAACAGAATGGCGGGTGAAAAGTAGCTCGATGTGCACGACGTGTTGATGAATCCGTAGTCCGCGCCGGCCAAATCGTCCAGCCCCGCCGCGGGGTCGTCGCTTCTGACCACGAGCAGGCTGCTCTGACGGGGATCGCCGGTGAACTTCGACGTCGCGATCGCCAGTCCGCGGTAGTACTGGTCACCACTTCGCACCAGCCGGTGAAAGTCCGCGGTCGGGACGTAGGCGATATCCGGCTGGTGTTCAGCGAGGGCCTGGTCGATGGCGGCGAGGTCGGCGGTTTGGTGTGCGGTGACGCCGGCGGTACTGAGGATCGTCTTCCACGGCTCGTCGCACGCGGGCAGTCCGAGATTCTGGTCCAAGACGAAGCTCAACATTGCGGCGAGCCTACGTCGGAAGCGGAACGACCGCGGTGACTTACCTGCCAGAATCTCTCTATGGCCTGGGAAACCCATGTGGTCGCCGTCGACGGCACCCGCAGTCCGGTGCGAATCGGCGGACCCGAATCGGGTCAGCCGGTCGTCTTCGTCCATGGCAACAACGCCGGCGCCGACTGGGACCCCTTGATGACCCCGGTCGCCGAGTTCGCCCGCGTCATCTCGCCCGAACTTCCGGGTTTCGGCGCCGCCGACAAGCCCTCCGACTGGGGCTACACCGTCGCGCACTACGCCACGCACCTCGACGCAGTGCTGGGCCAACTCGAGACCCGACCTGTACATCTGGTGGCGCACGACTTCGGCGGACCCTTCGCGCTCGCTTGGGCCGCCGACCATCTGGACCGGACCGCGAGCATCACCCTGATCAACACCCCGCGGCGCATCAATCACACTGCCGCCAAGATCTGGCGAACCCCGCTCCTCGGCGGGCTCTCCGTCCTCACCGCGAATGCCCCGACGATCCGAACGGTGATGAAACGCACCGATCCCGGGCTTCCCGCTGAGCACCGAGACCAGATCATCGAACACATGCTGGTGCCCGGCACCAAACGCACGGTCATCGAGTTGTACCGCTCGACCGGCGAGAACGCCATCGAACCCTACGTCGACCGGCTCGCTCGGTTCACCGGCGAGGTGCTCATCGTCTGGGGCGACCGCGACGCCTACATCGCGACGGAGCAGGCGTCCGAACAACGGCAGATCTTCCGAAATGCCCGGGTGGAAATCGTTCCGGGAGCAGGACATTGGCCGTGGCTCGAGCAACCTGACGTGGTGGCCCGGCACGTGACCGGCTTCCTGCGCGGCGGCTAGAGCACTTCGGATTCGAGGCGGCGCAGGTGTTCCCGCGGCGGCCCGAGCAGTTGCGCGCTGCCATGCGCCCGCTTGAAATACAGCTGGATGTCGTGCTCCCACGTGATCGCGATACCACCGTGCATCTGGACCGCTTCGGCCACGACCTTGGAGAACGCCTCGCTCGCGGAGAACCGCGCCAGGGCCGCTGATGTCGGGGAAGGCTCGGCGATCGCGTCGTTGACCACTGCGCGGGCCGACTGCACCGCGACATACAGATCGGCCATTCGGTGCTTGAGTGCCTGGAAGCTGCCGATCGGCCTGCCGAACTGAACCCTGTCCTTCGTGTACGCGACGGTGAGCTCGAGACAGCGTGCAGCAGCGCCGATCTGCTCGGCAGCCAGCAGGATCGCGGCGGTGTCGGCCAAGCCCGGGTCGGTGCCGATGTCGGTGCCGTCGTGTGACTCGATACGCGCCAACCGGCGCGTCGGGTCCATGGGCTTTGCGGCGTGCGCGGTGAACTGCGTCAGTCGCTTCAGCTGCGCACCGTCCGCGACGATCACGATGTCGGCGACGTCGCCGCTGACCACGTAGTCCGTGTCGAACGCGACGGTGCCGATCTTCGTGCCGGCCGCGAGTTCCTCGAGGGCCTCGGCGTCCGGCTCATCGAGGCTCAACAGCGCCAGCTCGGCCAGCGTGCTGCCGAGCAGCGGTGTCGGTACCAGTCCCTTGCCCAGCTCCTCGAGTACGACGGCCGCATCGGCGAGCTCGCCGCCAGCACCGCCGAGTTCCTCGGGTACCACCAGCGCGGCGGCACCCACCTGCTCGCACAACAACTTCCACAGCGACTCGTCGTAGCCGCGCTCGGACTCCATCGCCTGTCGCACTGCTTCAGGCGACGCATGCTTCTCGACCAGCGCTGCGACCGTGCCCCGCAACAGTTCCCGTTCTTCGCTCACAATGCCTCCAGAAGCCGTCGCCGATGCAACGCGGGATCGCCCCACGCCGCCCGCAGCGCCTGCACCCGCAGCAGTGACAGCGACATGTCGTGCTCCTGGGTGAATCCGATCGCGCCGTGTGTCTGCAGAGCAGAGCGCGCCGCCAGCAGTGCGGCGTCGGACGCGGCGACCTTGGCGGCGCTGACGTCTCGCGCGGTCACCGGCGACTCGTCGGCCACCGACAGTGCCGCCCCGTACACAAGGGGTCTGGCCAATTCGAGCGCGATGTGCACGTCGGCGAGCTTGTGCTTGATCGCCTGATAGGTACCGATCACCTTGCCGAATTGGCTGCGCTGCTTGGCGTACTCGACCGACGAGTCGAGCAGGGCCTGCCCCGCCCCGACCAGTTGAGCCGCGGTCGCCAATGCGCCGAATTCGTATGCGCGTGCCACATCGGCGGCCCTGCCTTCACCGGAAGCATTGACGTCGAAAAGTTTCCGGCTGGGATCAACCGATTCGACTTGCTTGCCCGCGGTGCCGTCGCTGACGTTGCCGTTGGCCACCACCAGGATAAGCCCGGCGGTGTCGGCGTCCACCGCCCGCGGCACCTGTGGAGGCAATGCGACGGTGGCAATGAGCTCACCCGACGCCAGGGCCGCGCTGCGCTCGTCATCCGCGAGCAGAACCGGTGCCACCGCGATGGATTCGGTCACCGGCCCGGGAACGCACCATCGGCCCAGCCGCTCGGCAGCGACCACCAGGTCGACGGGGTGCGCCTCGATGCCGTCGAACTTCTCGGAAACCATCAGCGCGGTCACACCGAGTCCGGCCAGCTGCGCCCACACCTTGAGGCCGGGCGCCGTGTCGCCGGCGGCCCACGCCCGCACCGCGGCGGGCAGGTCGGCTGCGCCCAGCGCCGCGTCGATGCTGGCGGCGAAGTCGCGCTGCTGTTCGTCAATCTCAAAGTTCATGTTTCTACTTCCGGGGCAGGCCCAGTAGGCGCTCGGCGATGATGTTGCGCTGAATCTCGTTGGTGCCGGCATAGATGGGGCCACCTAGGGCGAATAACAGCCCGTCGCTCCACGCGTCAGCGAGCTCCCCATCTGCGCCGCGCATGTCCAGCGCCGTCTGATGAATCGCCACGTCGAGGTCCGACCAGAACACCTTGGTGACCGACGACTCGGCGCCCAGCTCACCGCCTGCGCTCACGCGGGTCACGGTGCCAAAGGTGTGCAGCCGGTAGGCCTGCGCCTTGATCCACGCGTCTGCGACGCGTTCGGCGAACGCGGGGTCGGGATTCGACTTCCACTGCGCCACAAGCCTTTCAGCCGGTGCGATGAAGCGTGCCGGGCTGCGCAGCGACATCCCGCGTTCGTTGCTCGACGTGCTCATCGCGGCGCGCCAGCCCTCGTGTACCTCGCCGATCACATCATTGTCGGGAACGAACACGTCGTCGAGGAAGATCTCCCCGAACCCGGTGTCGCCACCCAGTTGGGCGATCGGGCGCACCGTGATGCCGTCGGCCTTCAGATCGAACATGACGTACGTCAGCCCCTTGTGGCGCTGCGCCTCGGGATCGGAACGGAACAACCCGAATGCGCGCTCGCCGAACGGCGCCCGCGAACTCCAGATCTTCTGGCCGTTGAGCAGCCAGCCCCCGTCGGTCTTGGTGGCGGTGGACCGCAACGACGCCAGATCACTGCCCGACTCCGGTTCAGACCAGGCCTGGGCCCAGATCTCTTCGCCGCTGGCCATTTTCGGCAGTACGCGGTCGAGCTGCTCTTCGGTGCCATGCGCGAATAGTGTCGGCGCGAGCATCGACGTGCCGTTGGCGCTTGCCCGTCCTGGGGCGCCTGCGCGGAAGTACTCCTCCTCGTAGACCACCCATTGCAGCAGCGACGCGTCACGGCCGCCGTACTTTTCGGGCCACGTGATCACCGAAAGGCCGGCGTCGAAGAGGACCTTGTCCCACCGCCGGTGTTGTTCGAAGCCCTCGGCGGTGTCGTAGGACTCCGTCGGGAACGCGTCGGAGTTCGCCGCGAGGAAATCGCGGACCTCGCTTCCGAATTCCAGTGTCGCGTCGTCAAAGTTCAGGTCCATTAGATGTTCAAGCCCTTTCCCGCAGCAGCGGCTTGACCACTTTGCCGCCCGGATTACGCGGCAACACATCGAGAAACTCCACCGATCTTGGTGCCTTGAAGTTCGCGAGATGCTCGCGCACGTACGTGATTACCGTCTTCTCATCGAGCTGCGTGCCGGGTCGCAGGACCAGGAACGCCTTACCCACCTCGCCGAGCCGCTCGTCGGGTACCCCGATGACCGCCGATTCGGCGACGCCGTCGAGCCGGGCCAGCACCTGTTCGATCTCGGCGGGATACACGTTGAAGCCGCCACAGATGTACATGTCCTTGAGCCGATCGGTGATCTGCAGGTTGCCGCGCTCGTCGAGCCGGCCGACGTCGCCGGTGTGCAGCCAGCCCTCGGAGTCGATGGCCGCGGCGGTGGCCTCGGGATCGTCGAGGTAGCCGAACATGACGTTGGGCCCGCGCAGCAGCACCTCTCCCGAGCCGTCTTCGGCGGGGGCGTCGATGCGCAGTTCGAAGTCGGCGATCGGGCGCCCGCACGTTGTGGCCACCGTGACCGCGTCGTCCTCGGCGCGGCACATGGTGCCGAACCCGCTGGCCTCGGTCAGGCCGTAGGCGGTCAGCACGATGTCGATGTCGAGTTCGGTCTGCATGCGTTCGATCAGCACCACGGGGATCGTCGCCGCACCGGTGACGGCGAACCGCAGCGATGTCAGGTCGTAGTCGCCGCGCTTCGGATGGTCCAGCAGCGTCTGGTAGATCGTGGGTGGGCCTGGCAGCACGGTGATGCGGTGTTCGGCCACGGCGGCCATGGCCTGCTCGGCGTCGAACGTCAGTTGCGGGATCAACGTCGCGCCGCTCTGCAGGCACGCCAGGATGCCGGCCTTGTAGCCGAAGTTGTGGAAGAACGGATTGATGCACAGGTAGCGGTCGGCGCTGGTGAGCTCGCCGCAGGCGGCCCACGCCGCGGGGGCGTCGAGCGATTGGCGATGTGCGCACAGCACGCCCTTGCTGCGGCCGGTGGTGCCGGACGTGAAGAGGATGTCGGAGACGTCGTCGGCGGTGACGGCCGCGGCGCGGGCGTCGACCGCTTCGAGGGCCCCCTCTTTTCCACCGCGCGCCACGAACTCATCCCACGTGCCGTCGGCCTTCTCGATCGGGACACGGATGACGTGCCGCAGGTCTGGAAGGGCATCACGATCGATGGACGCGGCCTTGTCGGCACCGAGGAACTCGCCCGCCGCGAAGAGGAGGGGAGCAGCGGTGCGCGCGAGGATGTCGCTGGCCTCGTTGGCCGTGTAGCGGGTGTTCAGCGGCACCATCACCCCGCCCGCGTAGTGCGTGGCAAGGCACGCCACCACCCAGTGCCAGGTGTTCGGCGACCAGATCGCGACCCGGTCCCCGGCCTGCACGCCGAGGTCGATCATGGCTGCGGCGGCCCGCCGCACCTCGGAGCGCAACTGCGCGTAGGTCAGCCCGCGATCGTGCGTCACCAGCGCGTCGTGGTCGGAGAACTCGTCGGCAATCCGGTCCAACACCTGCGGAATCGTCCGCGGGAGGTCCGTCATCGATGCTCCTCTAACAAAGCAAGTGCTTGGTAGGTTAGCCTACAGGGGTGATAGAGGTCCAGGAGTTCAGGGCCGAGGTCCGCGACTGGCTCGCCGACAATCTCGCCGGCGAATTCGCCGCGATCAAAGGCCTAGGAGGCCCGGGTCGCGAGGATGAGGCGTTCGAGGAACGACGGGCATGGAACCAGCATCTCGCGGCCGCCGGCTATACGTGTCTTGGCTGGCCGTCCGAGCACGGCGGTCGCGGCCTGACCGTCGCGCATCGCGTTGCGTTCTACGAGGAATACGCGATCGCCAACGCTCCCGCGAAGGTGAATCACTTCGGTGAGGAACTGCTCGGGCCGACGCTGATCGCCTTCGGCACCCCCGAGCAGCAGCAGCGGTTTCTCCCGAAGATCCTCGACGTCACCGAATTGTGGTGCCAGGGCTACTCCGAGCCCGGCGCGGGCAGCGATCTGGCCAACGTCGCGACGACCGGCGAGCTGGACGGCGACCAGTGGGTGATCAACGGACAGAAGGTGTGGACGTCGCTGGCGCACTGGGCGGACTGGTGCTTCGTCGTCACCCGCACCGAGAAGGGTTCCAAACGTCACGCGGGGCTGTCGTATCTGCTGGTGCCGCTGGACCAGCCCGGCGTCGAGGTCCGGCCCATCGTCCAGCTGACCGGCGACTCGGAATTCAACGAGGTGTTCTTCGACGACGCCCGCACCGATGCCGATCTGGTGGTCGGTGAGCCCGGCGATGGTTGGCGCGTGGCGATGGGCACACTCACCTTCGAGCGTGGTGTTTCGACACTGGGCCAGCAGATCGAGTATGCCCGTGAGCTTTCCGGCGTCGCCGAGCTCGCCAAGCGCAACGGCGCCGCCGACGATCCGCTGATTCGCGAACGGCTGACCCGGTCCTGGGTCGGCCTCCGCACGATGCGGTCCTACGCGCTGGCGACCATGGACGTCGAACAGCCGGGACAAGATAACGTCTCGAAACTGTTGTGGGCCAACTGGCATCGCGAACTCGGCGAGATCGCCATGGAGGTGATGGGCCGCGACGGGCTGACGCTGACCGATGGCGACTTCGACGAATGGCAGCGGCTGTATCTGTTCTCGCGGTCGGACACCATCTACGGCGGCTCGAACGAGATTCAGCGCAACATCATCGCCGAGCGGGTGCTCGGCCTACCTCGAGAGGTCAAAGGATGAGTCTGGCCGAAGCCCCCAAAGAGATTGAGGGGCACGGACTTCTGACCGGCAAGGTGGTGGTCGTGACGGCTGCGGCAGGCACCGGCATCGGCTCGTCGGTGGCTCGACGTGCGCTGGTCGAGGGTGCCGACGTAGTGGTCTCCGACCACCACGAGCGGCGGCTGGGCGAGACCCGTGACCAGCTGCTCGATCTCGGCCTCGGCCGGGTCGAGAGTGTGGTGTGCGACGTGACGTCGACCGCGCAGGTCGATGCACTGGTCTCGTCGACGACCGCCCGGATGGGACGGCTCGACGTGCTGGTCAACAACGCGGGCCTCGGCGGCGAGACGCCCGTCGTCGACATGACCGACGAGGAGTGGGACCGCGTCCTCAACGTGACGCTTACGTCGGTGATGCGCGCGACGCGCGCCGCGCTGCGGTACTTCCGTGACGCCGACCACGGCGGCACGATCATCAACAACGCGAGCGTCCTCGGCTGGCGGGCGCAGCACTCCCAGGCGCACTACGCCGCGGCCAAGGCCGGGGTGATGGCGCTGACCCGGTGCAGCGCAATCGAAGCCGTCGAGCACGGCGTACGGATCAACGCGGTATCGCCGAGCATCGCCCGGCACAAGTTCCTCGAGAAGACCAGCAGCTCGGAACTGCTGGACAGGCTCTCGGAGGGCGAGGCGTTCGGACGGGCAGCCGAACCGTGGGAGATTGCCGCCACCATCGCGTTCCTGGCCAGCGACTACTCCAGTTATCTCACTGGAGAGGTGATTTCGGTATCCAGCCAGCGAGCCTGACGGGAATTTCTCCACAGTATCTTCACAATCGCTGCCCGTAAGCACCACAAACGGCACCTACAGTCTGATGTGTGAAGCGAATTCTGGTGGTCGACGACGAGCCGACCATCCTCGCAGCCGTCGCAACCAGGCTGCGCGCCGAAGCCTTCCTCGTCGAAACCGCGATAGACGGGCCGTCGGCGGTGGCGACCGCGGCGGCCACCACCCCTGACCTGGTCGTACTCGATGTCATGCTGCCCGGGTTCGACGGGCTCGAAGCATGCCGTCGAATTCAGGCGCAGCGCTCCACGCCGGTGCTGATGCTCACCGCTCGAAGTGATGAGACGGACATGCTGATCGGCCTCGGAATCGGGGCTGACGACTATCTCACGAAGCCGTTCAGTATGCGCGAACTCGTCGCGCGCGTGCGGGTCCTGCTGCGCCGTGTGGAGCGGGCGCCAGAGCCGCAGTCGGTGTCGGTCGGCCGGTATCGAATCGACTTGCAGGCCCGCAGAGTTCATTCGGGCGATGACGAAGTCCGGCTCACCCGAACCGAATTCGACCTGCTGGCCTATCTCGTCGGCAGGCCCGGCGCTGCGGTGGCCCGCGAGACACTGCTAGAACAGGTGTGGGGACCCCCATCCGACCTCGCGACGCGCACCGTGGATAGCCACGTCAAGGCTCTGCGGCGCAAGTTGGGATCGGAGCTGATCCGCACGGTACACGGCGTCGGATATGCACTCGAGATGCCGCGATGAGCCGCTTCGGCGCTCTGTGGGACCGGCTGCCGCGGCCGCTGGATCCCTTCGGCTCCTTCAAGGTCAAGACGGGTTTACTCGTCGGCGGTGCAATCACTTTGGCATCGTTCACCTTCTGGATCGGTGCCAGTTGGCAGTTCCGGTACGCGTTGCTCGCGGCCCTGGCCACCTCACTGGTCTTCACACAGTTCATGGCGCATGGGATGACGTCGCCTCTGCGGCAGATGACAGCCGCGGCACGCGCGATGGCACGCGGTGACTACAGCGTGCGGGTGCGAGCCACCTCGCGCGACGAGATCGGGCAGCTGGCAACGGCCTTCAATCAGATGTCTGCCGATCTCGGGGCCGCCGACGAGTATCGACGCGGGCTCATCGCGAATGTCTCACACGAGCTGCGCACCCCGATCGCGGCCTTGCGTGCGGTGCTGGAGAACGTGGTCGACGGGGTGGCCGAACCGGATGCGGCGACCATGCGTATTGCGCTGTCACAGACCGAGCGGCTCGGCGAGCTGGTGACCAATCTGCTCGATCTCTCGCGCGTCGAAGGCGGCGCGATTCCACTGCAGATAAACAGATTCGGAGTCGAAGAATTCCTGCGTGACGCCATCGAGCATGTCACCATCGGGCCGGGCGAGGCTCGGGTGGCGGTGCGTGTGATGCCGTCGACGCTCATGGCCTCGGCGGACCCGGCTCGTCTGCGGCAAGTGGTCATCAACCTGTTGAACAACGCCATCCGGCACAGCCCGAAAGGCGGCCACGTTTCGGTTCTCGCATCTGCTGCCGAACCCGCTGGCCTGCGCCTGGAGGTCTTCGACCACGGACCCGGGATCGAGCCTGCCGAGCGAGAACGTGTCTTCCAACGTTTCACCCGGGGGGCCACGTCCGAGGGTGGCACCGGTCTTGGTCTCGCGATCGCCCGGTGGGCAGTCGAATTGCACGGCGGGACAATCGAAGTGATGGACACACAAGAGGGATGCCGGATCGCGGTCATCATCCCGGAACCCTCGATAGTGGAGGATCTGACATGACGATGATGTATCCCGGTTGGTACGGGGCCCCGCCGCAGCCCGTTGCGCCTCCGCCGTTGGGGCCGATGCCACCGCGGCAGGGCGAGGCGGGCTGGACGGTGTGGCCGCGGCGGATCTGGCCGATCGACCCGCTGGCCGTTGCGCCCCGACGGATGCTGTTCGCCGCAGCCATCGCGGGCGCGGTCGGAACCGCGCTGTGGCGACCGACTGTGCTGAGCGTCGGCTACCTCATGGTCGGGCTGATGGTGTTCGGCGTCGTGTATGGCACAGCGGACCGACGCCCGACCCGTGCCGAATGGACCGGAATCGGGTTGACCCTCGCGCTGCTCTCGGTGTCCGCGATGCTGGCCGCAGAGTGGGTCGGCGGTCTTTGTCTCATCGCGGCCTGGGTGGTCGGCTGGTGTACGTTCGCCGGCGGTCACACCTGGACCGCGGTGTTGTCCGGCCCGTTTCTGCCGTGGCTGTTGCCGGGGCGGGTGCGGGGATGGGTAGGCCGCGCACTTCACGGAGCCGCGCCAAGTCGTATGGCGGTTCCCAAGCTCGGACGGCTCGCCGTCGTCATCGGCGTCACGGTGGCTCTTGCGCTGGTGTTCGGTGGGCTGTTCGCCGCGGCCGACCCCGCGTTCGCTCGCCTGGTCGACAATCTGGTGCCTGAATTCGATGGCGGCGACATCATTGCGCGGCTCGTGGTCGCGGGCATCGTGGTGGCCTTCATATTGGGCGGCGGCTACCTGATCCGATTCACGCCGCGGCTCGATAACATGGCTCCCGCGCCGATGAAGCCGGTGCCGCGGTGGGAATGGGCGCTGCCGCTCGGGGTGCTCGACGTGTTGTTCATCGCCTTTGTCGCGGTCCAGGCGAGAATTCTGTTCGGTGGGCACACGCATGTGCTGGAAACCGAGGGTCTGACGTACGCCGAGTACGCGCGGCAGGGCTTCTGGCAACTGCTGTGGGTTTCTGGCCTGACGATGCTGGTATTGACCGGCGTCATCCGGGTGGCGGGGCGGGCGACCGCGGCCGATCGCCGACTGCTGCGGGTGCTCGTCGGAATTCTTTGCGCCACATCGGTTGTGGTGGTGATTTCGGCGATCCACCGCATGTGGGTGTACCAACAGGCATACGGGTTCAGCACGGAACGGTTGATGGTGATCACCATCGAGGTATGGCTGGGTGCGGTGTTCCTACTGGTCGCCGCCGCCGGAATCCGGATGAGCGCCCGGTGGCTGCCGCGGGCCGTGCTGGTGGCCGGCGTGCTGGCGCTCCTCGGCCTGGCCGCCCTCAATCCCGAGCGCCTGATCGCCGATCGCAACATCGACCGTTTCGAACAGACCGGACAACTCGACGCGGAGTACCTGTCGAGACTTTCCGCGGACATCGACCCCGCGCTGCATCGACTGCCCGACCGGATTCGGGCCTGCGTGACGGCCCCGGCCTCCGACCGCGACCCCTGGTATCTGTTCAACCTGTCGCGGTCCCGTGCCGATCGCGCCGTCGACGGCTCGCTATCGGATTTTTGTACCGCCTTCGGCCGCGACGAATACAGCAGGTAGCGCCCGCACCGACGCGCGAACACCCGATAGTGACCTAGCAAGTGCTTGGTTGGTAAGCTGTCGGGATGGTGGAGGAACCGGCCGCCCCTACGGTGAGCAGGCGTGACGAGCTTCTCGAGCTCGCCGCGGCGATGTTCGCCGAACGCGGGCTGCGGGCCACGACCGTGCGCGACATCGCGGACTCGGCCGGAATCCTGTCCGGCAGTCTCTACCACCACTTCTCCTCCAAGGAGGAGATGGTCGACGAGGTGTTGCGCGGATTCCTCGACTGGCTCTTCGAACGCTACGAGCAGATCGTCGCGACCGAACCGAATCCGCTGGAACGGCTCAAGGGCCTGTTCATGGCGTCGTTCGAAGCGATCGAGGACCGGCACGCGCAGGTCGTCATATACCAGGACGAGGCGAAGCGACTCGCGAGCCAGGAGCGCTTCTCCTATGTGGAAAAACGCAATCGAGAGCAGCGAAAGATGTGGCTAGCTCTGCTCGATCAGGGTGTCGAGGAGGGGTACTTCCGTCCCGATATCGACGTCGATCTGGTCTACCGGTTCATCCGCGACACCACCTGGGTTTCGGTCCGGTGGTATCAGCCAGGCGGACCGCTCACGGCCGAAGAGGTCGGCCGACAGTACCTAGCCATCGTTCTTGGCGGCATCACCAAAGAAGGAGTCGAGTAATGCCTGAGGCATACGTCATCGAAGCTGTCCGAACTGCTGTCGGCAAGCGCAACGGCGGGCTGTCCGGCGTGCATCCCGTCGATCTGGGTGCCGCGGGCTGGCGCGGATTGTTCGACCGGACCGACGCCGATCCCGGTGCGGTCGACGACGTGATCGCCGGTTGCGTCGACGCCATCGGGCCTCAGGCGGGCAACATCGCCAGGCTGTCGTGGCTGGCCGCCGGATTCCCCGAAGAAGTGCCGGGTGTCACCGTTGACCGCCAGTGCGGTTCGAGCCAGCAGGCGATTTCCTTTGGCGCACAGGCCATCATGTCCGGTACCGCTGATCTGATCGTGGCGGGCGGCATGCAGAACATGAGCCAAATCCCGATCTCGTCGGCGATGACCGTCGCCGAGCAGTTCGGCTTCACCTCGCCGACCAACGAATCCAAGAGCTGGCTGCACCGCTACGGCGATCAGGAGATCTCACAGTTCCGCGGTTCGGAGCTGATCGCCGAGAAGTGGAATCTCTCCCGCGAAGAGATGGAGGAGTACTCGCTTATCAGCCACCAGCGTGCGCAGGAGGCGATCCGCGCCGGGCACTTCGAGAACGAGATCATCGGTGTCGACGGATTCGTCATCGACGAAGGTCCGCGTGACACCTCGCTGGAGAAGATGGCGGGTCTCAAGACGCTGGTCGACGGTGGCCGGCTGACTGCCGCGATGGCCAGCCAGATCTCCGACGGCGCAAGCGCTGTGTTGCTCGCGTCCGAGCAGGCGGTCAAGGACCACGGGCTCAAGCCCCGGGCACGCATCCACCACATCAGCGCCCGCGGCGCCGACCCGGTGTTCATGCTGACGGGCCCGATCCCCGCCACTCAGTACGCACTGAAAAAGACCGGCCTGTCGATGGACGACATCGACACCGTCGAGATCAACGAGGCCTTCGCACCCGTCGTCATGGCGTGGATGAAGGAACTCAGGGTCGACCACGCGAAGGTGAACCCCAGCGGCGGTGCGATCGCGCTCGGACATCCACTCGGTGCTACCGGCGCCAAACTGTTCACCACGATGCTGAACACGTTGGAGCGCACCGGCGGACGCTACGGACTGCAAACGATGTGCGAGGGCGGCGGCACCGCCAACGTCACGATCATCGAGCGCCTCTAGTGGTCGTGGATGATCACACCGCGGATGTTGCGACCCGCGAGCATGTCGTCATACGCCACGTTGATGTCGTTGAGCTTGTACTCGGCGGTCACCGTCTCGTCGAGGAGTAGCTTGCCGTCGCGGTAGAGGTTGAGTAGCCGCGGGATGTCCGCGCGCGGATTCGCCTCACCATAGAGGCTGCCAAGCAGCCGCTTCTGGAACAGCGTCATCATCGCCATCGGCAGGGTCGGCGTCACGTCGGCCATCGATGCGATGGCGGTCATCACCACCGCGCCGCCCTTGCGGACGATATCCAGCGCCTCGTTGATCATCGGCCCCTTGAGTAGGCCGACCGTCAGCAGTGCGGAGTCCGCCATCACGCCGCGGGTGAGTTCTGCGACCAACTCCGTGGCCTCGGGCATCGATGTCACGAAATGGGTGGCGCCGAACTCGAATGCCTTGTCCCGCTTAGATTCCACGATGTCGACGACGACGATGTGCTCGGCGCCCGCCAGCCGGGCGCCCTGGATCGCGCCGCTGCCGATACCTCCGCAACCGATCACGACCACGGTGTCGCCCGGAGTCACGTCGGCGGTGTTGACGGCTGAACCCCATCCCGTCATCACGCCGCAGCCCAGCAGGCACGCGCGAGACAGCGGCAGGTCGTCGTCGACCTTGACCAAGGAGGTCTCCGAGACGGTGCTGAGTTCGGAGAAACTTCCGACCCCGACCATGACGCCGACGTCCTTCCCCTGCGCCCGGCGGCGGTAGGTGCCGTCGGCCTGCAGACCCAACAGGATGATCGCGCCCATATCGCACAGGTTCTGATGTCCGCTGGCACACCAGCGGCAGCGGCCACACGCCGGCAGGAACGAGGCCACCACATGGTCGCCGACCTTCAGGTCGCGCACGCCGGGGCCGATCTCCTGCACGACACCGGCGCCCTCATGCCCGCCGATCGTCGGAAGCGTCACGCCGGCCAGATCGCCGGTCTGGACATGGTGGTCGGAGTGGCACAACCCGGTGGCCTCGAATGCGACGAGGACCTCGCCTTCCTTCGGTCCGTCGAGGTCGATCTCCTCGACGCTCCACGGCTTGTTGAGCTCCCACAGCACGGCAGCGTTCGTCTTCATGCGAAAAGAGTTTAGGGAAAGTGGGACGCGGATTGGGCTGAATCGAAAGGCTTACTGTTTACTGTGCGAGAAGCAGCCCGCCGAGTGCGACGATCCAGCTCGCGAAGCTGCCGACCAAGAAGTACTCAGTGACTGTGCTGATGTCGACGTCTACACCGATATGTCCGTTCTCCCGGGCCTTCTGCGCGTTGATCTCCGGGAACCTGATGATGCTCTTCGCCGCAACCACGGCGGTGGCGGCCGCGAGTTGACCGGCCAGTCCGAGCCCGAGAATCAGGACGCGCTCCATCGGGCCGAGCAGCCTGCCGCCCTTGAGCCGATCCGATGCCTGCGGCTCGCCGGCGGGCTTCACCGCGCCGACGGCGCTGAGAACCAGCCGCACCAACTGGTTTCCGGTCACGAGTTGAAGCAGCACCACCGCGACGACCATGAGCAGCCGGTCGGTATCCAGGTTCGCGACGCCCGGCAGGTCGACCCATGCCGACCACCGCGCCACCAGGCCGCCGGCCGGCGACCCGAAGCCGGACAACACAATCAGCAGCCCGACTGCCGCCGCGAACACGATCAGCGGTGCCAGCTCGCGGTCGCCGGTCCGCTCTGCCCGTGCACACAACACGACCCAGGCGACGCTCGCCGCCGCCGCGATCTCCAAGAGCACGATGTCGGGGGCCTGCCACAGTCCTGCCAGCGCGGCACATCCGACGACCACAACCGCTGCAAGGACAGGCGGTACCCAGGAGCGCTCGGTCAATCGCCGGGCCACGTCGGCGAAGCCCATCGCGATCAGCATCACGGCCAGTGCGCTCACGGAACTCCCCGCAGGTATTGCGACGCCATGACGATCAAGTCCAATCCGTCGCGCCCGGCCCGTTGCGATACCGCAGAAGCGCTGATGCCCTCGGCGGCGGAGATGTCCTTCTTCGTCTGATTCCTCAACAAGCCATTCACTATCCGTATCGATCGGTCGTCCAGCGATCCAAGCAGATGGTCCCGACACAACAGCGCGGCGTTGATCGAGTCGGCATCGGTGCGGTCGCCGCCTGCGACCCGAAACGACGTGCGAACCATGGCCAGGCCCGGTTGCCGTTGGGCTGCCGCCGTCCATTCGATCGCCTCGCGTGCGGCCCACCACCCGGGGCCGTCCTGGATGCCGGCCTGTGGATCGAGCATCGACACCGCACCCCAGCCGATGCCGAACCGGACATCGACGGCGGGCGTGAGCGCGAGACGGATGGACAACGCGGCATCGATCGCCGCGCCGACAGTGGGGTAACTGCCCTGGAACTCGTCGCCGACGGTGAATGCCGGCGCATCGACCGCGCCTGCACCGACATCGCGCAGGGCGCGATTGGTGACTCGGTGCGCGGCCGCGCGATCGGCGACGTGACGGGAACCGACGACATCGCCGATCAGGGTCGCCCGCAGACCTGATGAAGCTGTGGACTTAATATCGACCATATGAAGATTATAACTTCATTTTTGAAAAATGAAGCCTATGCCTTCATTCAACCAGCGCGGCCGCGGCCTGCAGGTGCTTGATCGCGTCGTCGACGATCGTCTCGACCAACTCGGCGCACGACGGTAGGTCGCCGAGAATCCCTGCGACCTGGCCCGACGCCAATACGCCTGCGTCGGTGTTGCCCTCCACAAGCCCGGCCTTCAGCAGCATCGGGGTGTTGGCCGCCATCAGGACCTGCGACCAGGTCAGTTCCTTGCCGTGCCGCATCTCGAGGCCGTCGCTGATCATCGAACGCCAGGTCATGCCCGACATCTTCTTGAACTTCTGCGCGTTGCGGATCGCCGCCGAAAAGCCCCGGAGGCGTGAACCGCTCTCGAGCTTCTCGACGAGTCCGGTGCGCAGCACGCGATGCGGCATACCGTCGACACGTGTCGACACGACGGTGCCGTCCAATGCCGAATCGAGGTACCGGCGTTTCACGGCATCGGGCACCGTGGAGTCGGAGGTCAACAGGAAGCGGGTGCCCATCGCGACGCCCGCCGCGCCGTAGGACAGCGCCGCGGCGAGGCCGCGGCCGTCGAAGAACCCGCCTGCCGCAATGACAGGGATATCGACGGCGTCGAGAACAGAGGGCAGCAGAAGTGTCGTCGCGATCGGACCGGTGTGACCGCCGCCCTCGCCGCCCTGGACGATCACCGCGTCGGCACCCCAGCCGGCCACCTTCTTGGCATGCTTGGCCAGGCCGACCGATGGAATCACCACCACGCCCGCGTCTTTGAGCTTGGCAATCAAGTCAGGTTTGGGCGCCAGCGCGAATGACGCGACCCTGACACCCTCGCGGATCAGGAGGTCGATGCGCTCGTTCGCGTCACCGGCGTCGGCCCGGATGTTGATGCCGAACGGCTTGTCGGTGGTGGCCTTCACCTTCGAGACGGCGGTCGCAAGTTCGTCGAGTGCCATGGTCGCCGAGGCGAGGATGCCGAGCCCGCCGGCGTTCGATGTCGCCGCCACCAGACGCGCACCCGCAACCCAGCCCATTCCGGTCTGCACCACCGGATGCTCGATGCCGACCAACTCGGTCAACGGGGTACGGAGACGAGTCACCGAACCTCCTTCACTTCTCGGTCCCTCAGGCCACTCGGATCGATGACCTCGCGGATCAGCTTCTGCTCTTCCTCGGTGGGCAGCCGCGACGTATCGGCTGAGTCCAGGCCGTGCACCTCGAAGGACGTGTTCTCGGCGACCTGCTCGGCGTCGACGCCGGGATGCAGCGACAGGGCGCGCATCTGATGGTCGGGTCCCTTGAAGTCGAACACGCCGAGGTTGGACACCACCCGGAACACGTTTACGAACCGATATGCAGGGTTGTCGGGATCGACCTTGTCCCAGCCGATTCCGGACACCACGTCGACGGAATCGCCGAACACTCGCGTCGAATGGTTGCCGACCCAGTAGCTCGTCGCGTGGTTGATGGTGTTCCCGGGTGCACCGCGCACCCCGAACATCTGGCGCGTGGGATGCTGAAGCGGTCCGAACGCCGACAGGTTCTGATTGCCGTACCGGTCAACCTGATTGGCGCCCATGACGACATGGCGCCTGCCCCACGCCAGTGTCTCGAAGACGCGGCCGAACGGCATCCAGCCCTCGATCGCGCCAGTCGCCCCGAGCGCTGGGGTGTCGGCCAGCAGCCGGGCCTCACCGTCGGTCAGCAGGATGTCGGGCGAGAAGGTCAGCCGGGCCAGCCGGGCTCCGATCGAGACCATGTTGGCCATCGGGCTCACCATGATCTCGCCCGCATCGCGGAAGAGTTCGGCACACGCGACAGCGCACACCTCGGCTCGGGTAACAGACATCACTGGCTCTCTCCAAACTTCCGCACGGCCGCCTGGTAGTCGGCCTCGCTGCCGGACAGATAGGTCGTGACGAACTCCTGCCACGACTCGTCGGACGCCGCGGCCTCGGCGTAGTGGCGCTGGAACTTCTCGTCGCGGCGGTAGTCCGGCTCCGCCGCGGTGAAGTGGGCACCGCCCGGTGCCTCGACCACGGAGTCCACCATCATCCGGTTGATCAGCAGCGCCTGCGGCGGGACCGCCTTGATCAACTCCTCGGTCGGAACCACCCGTTCGATGGACAAGAACCGCTTCTGCGCTGCCATCAGGAACAGGTCGTCGAAGTACGGGTCGATACCGGTGTACGCGGCATTGCCTTGGGCGTCACCGAGATTCATATGTATGAAGGCCGCATCGAGGTTCAGCGCGGGCATCGCGATGAGTTCCTCGTAGCCAGCCTGAGAACCGGAGCCGGTGGGATACGGCGACTTCACGGTCTTGAGCTCGTCGCCCCAGAATGCGCGTACGTCACTGCCCAGCCCCGCGCGGATCGGCAGGAACGGCAGCCGCTGTGCGGCGGCCTGCAGCCCGCAGCGCACCATGCCCTCGTCCATCTCGCGAGCCTCGATCGATCCACTGGTGCGCGCCTTGGCGAACCACGGGTCATAGAACGGCGGTGAGTCCAAAGACACGAAGCCGTAGTAGACGCGTTTGACCTTGTCTGCCGAGCACAGCAGCCCGAGGTCCGGGCCGCCGTAGGTGACGACCGTCAGGTCCTTCACATCGGTGCGCAGCAGAGCCCGCACGAACGCCATCGGCTTGCGCCGCGACCCCCAGCCGCCTATACCGATGGTCATACCACTCTCGATGGACGAGACGGCCTCGTCCAATGTCGTTCTCTTGTCTGTCATTCTTTCCCCTTGGAGGTACCGGCGAACGCGTCGCGATGCTCATCGGAGACGCCGGACAGGTTCAGTTCGAACGTAAAGCCCTGTTCCATCCGATATCTGGCGTTCGGCGGCTGCACATCGATGAGGTTCAGCGCTTCCTTGGCCGCGCGGATCACCCGGGTGTCCTTGGCGGCGATGTCGCGCGCCACCCGCAGTGCGGCCTCGTCCAGCTCCGCGCGCGGCACCACCTCGTGCACCGACCCGAAGTGGTGCAGGGTCGCCGCGTCAACGGTGGCGGCGGTGAAGAACAATCGTCGCATCATGTGCTGCGGCACCAGTCTCGACAGGTGCGTCGCCGCTCCCAGCGCGCCGCGCTCGACCTCGGGCAGGCCGAAGGTCGCGTCGTCGGAGGCGACGATGACGTCCGCGTTGCCGACGAGTCCGATGCCGCCGCCGACACAGAAGCCGTTGACCGCGGCGACCACGGGAACCTCGCACTCGTACACCGCGCGGAAGGCGTGGAAGCAGCCGCGGTTGGCGTCGATGAGCGCGGTGAAGCCCTCGGTGTTCTGCATCTCCTTGATGTCGACTCCCGCGTTGAAGCCGCGGCCCTCGGCGCGCAGGATCACGACGTGGGTGCTGTGGTCGCGCCCGGCTGCGGTGATCGCGTCGCCGAGTTCGAACCAGCCGCGGGATGGAATCGCGTTGACCTTCGGGTAGTCGACAGTGACCGAGACGATGCCCGGTTCGACCGTGGTGGTGGTGATTGTCATGCGGATACCTCGGTTACTCTGGGGGTCTCTACCTAAGCAAGCACTTGCTTGGTACGCTAGCACAGTGACCGATCGCCCAGAGATCGTCCTCGGACTCCACGACAGGGTCGTCCTGGTGACCGGAGGAGTGCGAGGCGTCGGCGCCGGCATCAGCTCCGTGTTCGCCGCACAGGGCGCGACCGTCGTGACGTGTGCCCGCAGATCGGTCGAGGGATCGCCCTACGAATTCCACAGCTGCGACGTGCGCGACGACGATTCGGTGGCGGCATTGATCAAGACCGTCGCCGACCGGCATGGTCGCCTGGACGTCGTCGTCAACAACGCGGGCGGATCGCCGTACGTCCTGGCCGCCGAATCATCGGCGAAGTTCAACACCAAGATCGTGGAACTCAATCTTCTCGGACCGCTGTCGGTGTCGATTCACGCGAACGCGGTGATGCAGACGCAAGCCCAGGGTGGCGCGATCATCAACGTCGCCAGCGTCAGCGGCCGCAGGCCCACACCGGGCACAGCACCCTACGGTGCTGCCAAGGCGGGCATGGAGAGCATCACCAGCACACTGGCGGTCGAGTGGGCGCCGAAGGTGCGGGTGAACTCGGTGGTCGTCGGGATGGTGGAGACCGAGCAGTCCGAACTGTTCTACGGCGATGCCGATTCGATCGCGGCCATTTCGCGCAACGTCCCGCTGGGTCGTCTCGCAACGCCGGACGACGTGGGCTGGGCGGCGGCGTTCCTGGCATCCGATGTCGCGTCATACATCAGCGGCGCCTCACTCGAGGTGCATGGCGGCGGTGAGCCCCCGCACTATCTGGCAACCACCACTGCTGACATCAAGTAACAAGGGAGATAAGAGATATGGGACTGCTCGACGGCCGCGTGGTCATCGTGACGGGTGCTGGCGGCGGCATTGGGCGCGCACATGCGCTGGCCTTCGCCGCAGAGGGCGCGCGAGTGGTGGTCAATGACATCGGTGTCGGGCTGGACGGCTCGCCCGCGGGTGGCGGCAGCGCGGCACAGGGTGTGGTCGATGAGATCACCGCTGCCGGAGGCGAAGCCGTGACCAGCGGAGCCAATGTCGCCGACTGGGCGCAGGCCGAGGGTCTGGTGCAGACGGCGGTCGATACGTTCGGCGGACTCGATGTGCTGGTCAACAACGCCGGCATCGTGCGCGACCGGATGTTCGCCAACACCAGCGAGGAGGAGTTTGACGCCGTCGTCGCCGTCCACCTCAAGGGGCATTTCGCGACCATGCGCCACGCGGCCGCCTACTGGCGAGCCCAGTCCAAGGCGGGCAATCCCGTAGACGCCCGGATCATCAACACGAGTTCCGGGGCCGGCCTGCAAGGCAGTGTGGGACAGGCCAATTACAGTGCAGCCAAGGCGGGGATCGCCGCCATGACGCTGGTCGCCTCTGCCGAGATGGGTCGCTACGGAGTCACCGTCAACGCCATCGCACCGTCGGCCAGGACACGGATGACCGAGACGGTGTTCGCCGACATGATGTCCACGCAGGACAAGGATTTCGACGCGATGGCGCCGGAAAACGTTTCTCCGCTGGTGGTTTGGCTCGGCAGCGTCGAGTCCAAGGATGTTACCGGCAAGATGTTCGAGGTCGAGGGCGGCATCATCCGAGTCGCCGAGGGCTGGGCCCACGGCCCGCAGATCGACAAGGGTACGCGCTGGGATCCGGCCGAGCTCGGACCCGTCGTCAGCGACCTGCTGACCAAGGCGCGCCAACCGGTGCCTGTTTACGGAGCCTGATAGGCAGACGAACTCTAGGCCGAGGATTGCGGTCACCTGGTGGCTTCGATCCTCGGCCTAATCCTGATCGAGCTCGAAAACCGCCCCCGATCCGCCGGCCCACCCACCATGATGGGGGAATGCGAAAGGTATCAGGGGCAGTCGCCGCGGCAATTCTGTTGGTGGTGGCCGGTTGTGGCGGTCAACGTGGCGGCGAAAACGGGGCGGCGGCCACCGACCCGACGTCATGCGAAGTCGGGACCGACGCCAGGCTGAGTATCGCGACGGGCAACACGACCGGGGTTTACTACGCACTCGGCGGCGCCTACGCCGAGGCGATCAATCAGCAGACCGACGGCACGCTGAAAGCCACTGCCGCCGAGACATCGGCGTCGCTGCAGAACATCCAGCAGCTCGTGGCAGGCACCCATCAGGTGGCGTTCTCCCTTGCCGACACCGCGGCTGATGCCGTCAACGGCATGGCGGCCTTCGACGGGAATCAGCCCATCGCCGCGCTGACCCGGCTGTATCCCAACTACACCCAGGTGATCGCCCGCAGCGACGCAGGCATCAACTCGATCCTGGATATGCGCGGCAAGCGTGTGTCGACCGGGTCGCCCAACTCCGGTACCGAGGTCATCGCCAACCGGATGCTGGAGGCCGCCAGTCTCAACCCGAACACTGACGTTGCCGCGCAGCGCACCGAACTCGGCAAGACGGTCGAAGGGATGAAAGACGGTTCGATCGATGCGATGTTCTGGTCGGGCGGCCTGCCGACCGGTGGGATCACCGACCTGTTCGTCAGCCAGCGCGACAACGTCAAGTTCATCGACGTGACGTCAACCCTGCCGAAGCTTCAGAACATCAACCCGATCTACGAGGAAGGTGTCATCCCGGCGAGCACGTATCAGACTCCCGCGGACGTACCGACCGTCGTGGTGCCCAATGTGCTTCTGGTCAAGAACGATATGGACGGAAACACCGCCTGCGTGCTGACCAAAGCGCTGTTCGATCACAAGGAAGACCTGGTCAAGGTCAACAAGGCGGCCGAAGGTATCTCACTGGACACCGCTCGCGAGACCATGCCCGTCCCGCTGCATCCGGGCGCCAAGCGGGCTCTCGACGACCTCGGCGCGGCGAACTGACCTCCACCGGGGCGAGCGAAACGACCGGAGAAACTCCCGCCTACGAGGACGAGAAGCCGGCCAGGCAGCTGACGGGCTGGGTCGGTCACCTGGTGACCGTCGGCTGTTTCCTGATCGGGCTGTTCGCGCTGTATCAGGTCTTCTTTCCACTTGCGCAGGGCAACCAGGTTTCGCTGATCCTGTTCCTGGCGGCGGTGCTTCCGCTGACGATGCTGTGCTACCGATCCGGTGTGCGGCTTCGCCACCGGAAGGTGGACACACCGAGCGAGGCGCCGCGGCAGAGTCCGACGCCGTTCGACTGGCTGCTGGCCGCAGTGGCACTGGTGGCTTGCCTGTACCCCGTACTGCCGTTCCAAATCGGTGATGGCGGTGGGGGATTCAACGAATTCCTCAGCAGGCAGAGCACACCGGCGGTGGTGGACGTCGTCGTCGGCACGATCGTCGTGCTGCTGGTATTGGAGGCCTGCCGGCGCACCACGGGTGCGGCGTTGCCGATCGTGTGTCTGCTCGCGCTCGGCTACGCCTACTACGGCGGATACCTGCCGCAGGGTGCGGCGATCGCGCACGCCGGAGTCGACTGGGTGCAGATCGTCAGCGCCTCGTTCATGCAGTCGACGGGGCTGTACGGCGTGCCGCTGGACGTCGCGGCGACCTACATCGTGTTGTTCACCATTTACGGGGCGGTGCTCGAGGCGTCCGGCGCCAGCAAGTTCTTCATCGATCTTTCGTTCTCCGCATTCCGCTCCTCACGTGCGGCACCTGGGCGGACGGTGACGCTGGCCGGCTTCCTCATGGGCAGCGTGTCCGGTTCGGGGACGGCGACGACGGTCAGCCTCGGCTCGGTGACATGGCCGGTGCTGCGCCGCGCCGGCTACCCGAGTGAGAACGCCGGCGGAATGCTGGCCGCGGCGGGGATCGGCGCGATCCTGTCGCCGCCGACGCTCGGGGCCGCGGCGTTCATCATCGCCGAGTATCTCGGGGTGCCGTACCTGACCGTCCTGGTGTGGGCGGTCGTGCCGACCATCCTGTACTACCTCGGCATCTTGCTGGCCGTCGAGATCGACGCGCGGCGGTACGGCACGCGCGAGGTCGACGTCGACGCACAGTCCTTCTGGCGGTTACTCGGCAGATTCGGCTACCACCTCATCTCGCTGGTGATGATCGTCGTGTTCCTGGCGATGGATGTGTCGGCGATGCGTGCGGTCGTCTACGCCATCGCCGTTCAGATCGTGCTGTCATACCTGGATCGCGAACACCGCCTCACCCCGCTGAAGCTCTACCGCGCGTTGGCCACCGGGGTGCGCGGTGTGCTTTCGGTGGCGGCGGTGTGTGCGGCGGCGGGCGTCGTCGCCGCGATGATCACCCGCACCGGACTCGGCCTGCAACTGAACTCGATACTCGTCAACACCGCCCGGTTCATCTCTGAAAACCCAACGGTCGTATTGATTTTCACGGCGATATTCGCGGCCTTGGCGGTCTCGGTGCTCGGTCTGGCGGTGCCGGTCACCGCGTCGTTCGTGATCAGCTGGGTGATCGTGGGTCCCGCGCTGCAGGACCTCGGCGTCGCTGCGCCCGCGGTGGCGATGTTCGTCTTCTATTTCGCAGTGCTCTCCGAAGTCACGCCGCCGACGGCGCTGGCGTCGGTCGCGGCCTCGGCGATCACCGGCGGACGCGTGATTCCAACGATGATGCAGACGTGGAAGTACACGCTGCCGGCATTCCTCGTGCCGTTCGCGTTCGTACTGACCGACAACGGGCAAGGCCTGCTCGGGTTGCGGTCTTTCCTCGACATGGTGTGGACCGGTGCGGTCGGTGCGCTTGCGGTCGCCGCGCTTGCGGTCGTCACGGGCGGTTGGATGATCCGACGGGCGGGCTGGCCCGAGCGGGTGCTGTGCATCCCGGCGTCGGCGCTGCTGCTTTATCTGAGCCCGGTGACGATCGCCGTCGGAGCCGGCCTGCTCGCGGTGGCGGCGGCGGTGAACGTCGTCATGGCTCGCAGACGACCATCGGAATCTCCCGATCCGCTGCCTGGCGATATCCCCGATACGGCGGGTACATCTTGATCAGCCTGGGCCAGTAGCGCTTTCGTTCGTCCTCGGTGGCGTCCCTGGCCCTCAGGTCGAGATGACGGGAGCGAATCTGCACGTGCACTTCGGGATTCGACTCGAGGTTGAGATACCACGCCGGATCGGAGTCACGTCCGCCGAAGGACGCGGGCAGGATCACCCGATCGCCGTCGTCCAGATACAGCGTCGGAGTGGTGCGCGGACGGCCGGATTTGCGCCCTGTCGTGGTGATCAACGCCGCCGGGAACCACAACAGTTTGGCGCCGATGCGGCCGTTGGTGCGTCGGTAGACCCGGATGTGGGCGCGGGCGAAGTACTTCATCGCCAGCCGAAGCGGCCGCGAGTTGCGGATCGTGCCTGCCACCCACGGTGTCTAGCCGCGTGACGGCAAAGGCAAACACGGGCGTTCGCGCGTGGCTCTAACCTCAGTCTTAGGACCGCTTCTGTCCGGTATCAGCGACAGACTTGCGGCATGGCCTCTACAGAAACCATCACCGCATTTCACATCGCGATTCCAGACGCGCAGCTCGACGACCTGCACGACCGGCTGCGCCGCACCCGTTTCCCCGCGCCGTTGCCCGCCGACGGGTGGGATACCGGCGTTCCGGTGTCGTACTTGAAAGAACTTGTCACTTACTGGGACCGCGATTATGACTGGCGGGCGGCCGAAGCCGAACTGAACCAGCTGCCCCAATTCACCACCGAGATTGACGGCACGACCATCCACTTCCTGCGCTTGCGTTCACCCGAGCCGGATGCACTGCCACTCATCCTCACCCATGGGTGGCCGGGCTCTTTTGTGGAGTTCCTCGACGCGCTTGGGCCACTGGCTGACCCGCGGAGCCACGGTGGCCACCCGGCCGACGCATTTGAGCTCGTCATTCCCACCCTGCCCGGCTTTGGGTTCTCCCGCCCGGTACCCGACGCGGGTTGGGACGTCGACCGGATTGCGCGAGCCTGGGTCGAGCTGATGACCCGGCTCGGCCATCACCGGTTCGGCGTGCAAGGAGGAGATATCGGTGCAAGCGTGTCGCCCGCAGTCGGGCGCGCCGCACCGGAGCGGGTCATCGGGGTGCACGTCAACGGCAGCATCGGAATGCCGGCCGTTGAGCTCGACGAGGACGAACTCGCGTCGATGACCGAGCTTGAACGCGACCGGGTGGAACGTGTCCGGAAGTTCATGCAGGACGAGTTCGGTTACATCGCGATTCAGGCCACGCGATCGCAGACCATCGGCGCAGCGTTGACTGATTCCCCTGTCGGCCAGCTCGCCTGGATCGTCGACAAATTCCGCGCCTGGACGCACCCGCTGGACACCCTGCCGGATGTGATCGTTGGTCGCGACCGGCTGTTGACCAACGTCATGATCTATTGGCTAACCGGTACCGCCGGATCGGCGGCGTATGTCGGCTATGCCCAAGCCTCCTGGGGGCCACCGCCGCAGTCCTCGGGCGTGCCGACCGGCGCCATCATGTTCGCTCACGACGTCGGTATCCGTCGTCTGGCCGAACAGACCAACAACATCACGACCTGGACCGACATCCACGATCGGGGAGGACACTTCGCCGCGCTCGAGGAACCGCAGCTGCTCACCGAACACATCCGCACGTTTTTTCGCGAATTGCGATAACCCAAATGCACTCGCAAGAAACAAACTACTTCTTGGGTCGGCGGCTGCCGCCGTGCCAATCCTCTTGCTTGCCAACCGTTTCGGTTTCGACGCCGAACGCCGCCAGCTGCGGCATTTCGCGCAGGCTGCGCTTGAGCTCGGCGAAACCACCGAACTCGGCAAGGCCGATCACGTGATCCCACAGCGTGACCGAGTCCTCGGGCGACGGCAATCTGCTGATGACCGGCCCGAAGAACGCCGTCCCGTTCGGTGGGCGGAAATGCAGGATCGGCGTGCCCACGTCCCGCCCGGTGAGGGTGAGCGCCTCGTCGGTCTCGCCGCGGATCCCGTCGTCGAGCGTGGCGTCCTCCAGCGCATCAGCCAGTTCGGCGGGCAGTCCGGCGTTGACCAGCGCGGCCTCGACGAGGTCGCGCGCGGCTTGACCGGCTGCCGTGATGCGTTCTTCACGGGGGGTGTCGAACAGGCGGGTGCCGAACGCCGCATAAAGTGGCCCGACGGCGTCTCTCCCGTGCTCTGCGCGCACCTTCGCGGCGACCCGCAGCAGCTTCAGTCCCGCGGTGTGACCCTCTTCGTAATGGGTGGGAAAGTGCGTCGCATAGTCCACGTCGGCGTTGAGGATCCGCAGCGAGATGAACCGCCAGTCCACGCGGTAGTCACGCGCAGCCGCCACGATGCGCACCCACTTGCTCGTCATCCACGCGAACGGGCAGACCGGGTCGAAGTAGAAGTGCAGATCGTAAGTCGTTGTCACGGTTCGCAGATCACGAGCGGGATCACGCGGTCGGTCCAGGACTTGTAGTCCTCGTAGGTCGGATACATCTCGACGAGCCTTGGCCAGTACTTCGCGCGCTCCTCTTCGGTGGCGTCCCGCGCGGTGAGGTCGAGGATGTCTTTCTTGATCTGAACCTGAATCTTCGGATTCGCCTTGAGGTTCAGGTACCACATCGGGTGCTTGTCGCTGCCGCCCTTGGACGCGGCGACGACGACGGTGTCGCCGTCGCGGTAAAAGTACAGCGGGCTGATCCGCGGCTCACCGGTCTTGCGGCCGGTCGTGGTCAGCAGCGCCACCGCAATGCCCTGGAAATCGCTGCCGAAACCTTCGCCGTCGCTGCGGCGGTACATGAAGGTGTTGACCTTCGACATCCACTTGATGAGGAGGTCCGAAGCCTTCGTATCCATGAATCGAGGGCGCGAATTGGCCATAGCTGATCCTATGACGCGGTCACAAACGGGCGAATCCCTGCTCGGATGTGATGGATCAGGCCGTCGGCGGGGATCTGGAACGTCTCGTCGATGTGGGCGCCGACCTTGCGTCCCAGCAGCGAGGGCTTCGTCACGAGGTCGAACTTCGCGCGGATGGTTTCGCCGTCGACGACTGTGAACTCGGGCACCGTCGTCGCCGCGATGACCCGGTACTGCAAGCCGCGATTCAGGCTGCGGCGCAGGTGATCTCCCGAGAACCCGGTCTTCAGCCCGACCTCGATGCGGGTGCACCCAGGGGCGAACGGAACTCTGTCCGCGTCATGGGTGACCAGCGCGTCGATGTAGGCCTGCGCGGCCGCGATGCGCTCGGCTTCGGTGACTGCGGGCGCCGAGGACATCAGATCCGCTCGATGATCGTTCCGGTGGACAGCGCGCCGCCGGCGCACATGGTGATGAGCGCGGTGCTCTGATCCGTGCGCTCCAACTCGTGCAGCGCAGTGGTGATCAGGCGGCTGCCGGTGCTCCCGACCGGGTGCCCGAGTGCGATCGCGCCGCCGTTGACGTTCACCTTGTCCATGTCCGGGTTGTGCACCCGAGCCCACGACAACACGACCGACGCGAAGGCCTCGTTGATCTCGGTGATGTCGATGTCGCCCATCTTCATACCGGCCTTTTCGAGCACCTTGGCCGTCGACTGCACCGGGCCGTCGAGGTGGTAGTACGGCTCGGAGCCGACGAGTGCCTGGCTGACGATCCGCGCCCGCGGTTTCAGGCCGAGCGCCTTGGCCTTATCTTCGTCCATCCACAGCACGGCGGCCGCGCCGTCGGAGATCTGCGACGACGTACCCGCGGTGTGGATACCGCCGTCCATCACCGGCTTCAGCGAGGCCAGGCCCTCCAGCGTGGTGTCGCGCAGGCCCTGGTCACGGGTGACGATGTGACGGTCGCTGGTTGGCTGCTTGTTCTCGTCGAGCACGGGCGCCTCGATGCCGCTGATTTCGCGGTCGAAGCGTCCCTCGGCCCAGGCCGCCGCGGCCTTGCGCTGCGAGTCGAAGCCGAACTGGTCGATGTCTTCGCGGGTGATGCCGCGGCGCGCCGCGATGCGCTCGGCGGCGGTGAACTGGTCGGGCAGGTCGATGTCCCACGACGCGGGCCGCAGGATTCCGCGATCCGGGCCGGCGTTGGCGCCGAGCCCGACGCGGCTCATGGCCTCGATGCCACAGGCGATGCCGACGTCGATGGCGCCCGCCGCGATCAGGCCGGCGACCAACCCGTTGGCCTGCTGCCCACTGCCGCACTGGCAGTCCACGGTCATCGCGCCGACGTGCTCGGGCAGCCCGGCGACCAGCCAGCTGACCCGGGTGATGTTGTTGGACTGTTCGCCGAACTGCGTGACGCAGCCGCCGACGATCTGCTCGACGTCACCGGCGTCGATGCCGGCTTTGGAGACCAGAGCCTTCTGCGTGGCGCCCAGCAACTCGGTGGCGTGGAGGCCGGATAGCCATCCGTTCCGCTTGCCGATCGGGCTGCGGGTGGCTTCAACGATGACAGGGTTACCCATTCCGTCAGGCTAGAACACGTTTCATTACTCTGACAAGCGAGGATGGTGACCTGCCTTTTATCTGCGCAGAAGGCATGTTTTACTGGCACTAGAACACGTTGCAATTTGTGTTGTGAAGGAGCCCACCACATGCCACCCACCAAGATTCCAGCCGAGTTCGACTTCCTGGATCCCGACGTCAACCTCGCCGGCCTGCCCGTCGAAGAGCTAGCCGAGCTGCGCGAGGCCGAGCCCATCCATTGGGTCGACATCCCCGGCGGCACCGGCGGCTTCGAGGACAAGGGCTATTGGCTGGTGACCAAGCACGCTGATGTCAAAGAGGTGTCGCGGCGCAGCGATGTCTTTTCCAGCTGGCTGAACGGGGCGATCCCGACCTGGCCCAAGGAGATGACGCGCGAGAACGTCGAACTGCAGCGCAGCGTCATGCTCAACATGGACGCGCCGCACCACACCCGGTTGCGCAAGATCATCTCCCGCGGTTTCACGCCGCGCGCCATTGGACGCCTCGAAGAGGAACTCGCGCAGCGTGCGCAGAACATCGCCAAGACCGCCGCGGCGGAGGGTTCCGGCGACTTCGTCGAGCAGGTGAGCTGTGAGCTGCCGCTGCAAGCCATCGCCGGACTGCTCGGTGTGCCGCAGGACGACCGCGACAAACTGTTCCGGTGGTCGAACGAAATGACCGGCGGTGAGGACCCCGAGTTCTCCGACGTCGATCCGGCGCAGTCGTCGATGGAACTCATCATGTACGCGATGGCCATGGCCGACGAGCGCAGCAAGAACCCGACCGAGGACATCGTCACGGCGCTGATCGAGGCCGACATCGACGGTGAGAAGCTCTCCGACGACGAGTTCGGCTTCTTCGTGATCATGCTCGCGGTGGCGGGTAACGAGACCACTCGTAACTCGATCACTCACGGAATGATCGCGTTCTCGCAGAACCCCGACCAGTGGGAGCTGTACAAGAAGGAACGCCCCTCGACGGCGGCCGACGAGATCATCCGGTGGGCCACCCCGGTTTCGGCGTTCCAGCGCACCGCGCATGAGGACGTCGAGCTCGGCGGCGTGACGATCAAGAAGGGTCAGCGCGCGGTGATGTCGTACCGGTCGGCCAATTTCGACGCCGAGGTCTTCGAAGACCCGCATGCCTTTAACATCCTGCGCGATCCGAATCCGCACGTCGGGTTCGGTGGCTCCGGTGCCCATTACTGCATCGGCGCGAACCTGGCCCGGATGACGATCAACCTGATCTTCAACGCCGTCGCCGACCACATGCCCGACATCAAACCGATCAGTGAGCCCGAGCGGCTACGGTCGGGATGGCTGAACGGCATCAAGCATTGGCAGGTCGACTACTCGGGCAAGTGCGCGGCCGCAGCCCAGTAGCCGTCTTAACTAGGAGGATTCGGTGGACTTCAGTCCAGACGAAGGGCAGCAGGCTGTCGCCGATGTGGTGACATCCGCGCTCGGCCGGGACAACAGCTGGGACGCGATCGTGTCTGGCGGCATCACGGCTTTCGGTGTGCCTGAACGCCTTGACGGCGACGGGCTCGGCCTTGCTGAAGTGAGTACGGCCCTGATCGAGATCGGCAGGCACGGCACCATCAGCCCGGCGCTGGCGACTCTGGGCCTCGGACTGATCCCGCTGCTGGAGCTGGCCTCCGACGAGCAACAGGACCGTTACCTTGCCGGAGTGCCAAAAGGCTCGGTGCTCAGCGCGGCACTCAACGAGCCCGGTGCGCCGCTACCCGATCTGCCCGCGACGACTCTTTCTGGAGGAAAACTCAACGGCGTCAAGGTCGCGGTTCCCTATGCGGAACAAGCGGATTGGCTGATCGTCACGGCCGGTGACGCCGTCGCGGTGATCTCACCGAAGGCCGACGGAGTGCAGGTCGTCAAGACGCCGACCGCCAACCACGGCGACGAGTACTCGGTGACGTTCAGCGATGCCGAGGTCGACGGAGTGCTCGAGGGCGCGCAGCCGCGGCGGGTGAACCAGCTGGCACTCGCTGCCATCGGCGCGTTCGCGTCGGGTTTGGTCGCGGGCGCCTTGCGGTTGACCGCGGACTACGTCGCCAATCGCGAGCAGTTCGGTAAGCCGCTGTCCACCTTCCAGACGGTCGCGGCGCAGCTTGCCGAGGTCTACATCGCCTCGCGCACACTGACGTTGGCCTCCACCTCGGTGTTGTGGCGGCTCTCGGAAGGTTTGGACGCCGACGACGACATCGACATCCTCGGCTACTGGCTGGCCTCCCAAGCGCCGCCGGTGATGCAGCTCTGCCACCATCTGCACGGTGGGATGGGCATGGATATCGACTATCCGATGGACCGCTACTACTCGAGCATCAAGGATCTGACCCGGATGGTGGGCGGGCCGTCGCACCGACTGGACTTGGTTGGAGCTGCACTGGGCGAGCGAAGCGACGGGAAATAGGGATGTACATAGAACTGACCCCGGAGCAGCGGCAGCTTCAAGCCGAACTGCGGCAGTACTTTTCGAACCTCATCTCCCCCGAAGAGGCCGCCGAGATGGAGGGCGACCGCCACGGCAAGGCCTACCGCTCGATCATCAAGCGCATGGGTTCCGACGGCAAACTCGGCGTCGGCTGGCCCAAGGAGTTCGGCGGCCTGGGCTTTGGCCCCATCGAGCAATCGATCTTCGTCAACGAGGCACATCGTGCCGACGTGCCATTGCCCGCCGTCACCCTGCAGACCGTGGGGCCGACGCTGCAGCAGTACGGTACCGACCTTCAGAAGAAGAAGTTCCTGCCGGGAATCCTCGCCGGTGAGGTGCATTTCGCGATCGGCTACACCGAGCCGGAGGCAGGCACCGACCTCGCGTCGCTACGCACGTCCGCGGTCAAGCAGGGCGACGAGTACATCGTCAACGGCCAGAAGGTGTTCACCACCGGAGGCCACGACGCCGACTACGTCTGGCTGGCGTGCCGCACCGATCCGGAAGCCGCTCAGCACAAAGGCATTTCGATGCTGATCGTCGACACCAAGGATCCCGGCTACTCCTGGACGCCGATGATCCTGTCCGACGGCGCGCACCACACGAACGCCACGTACTACAACGACGTCCGCGTTCCCGCCGAGATGCTTGTCGGCGAGGAGAACGCCGGCTGGCGCTTGATCACCACCCAGCTGAACAACGAGCGCGTGATGCTCGGTCCGGCAGGGCGATTCGCTTCGCTGTACGACCGTGTTCATACCTGGGCCGCCAAGCCCGGCTCCAATGGCGACACCCCGCTTGACCGCGATGACGTGAAGCGGTCGCTCGGCGAGCTCAAGGCGATGTGGCGGATCAACGAACTGTTGAATTGGCAGGTTGCCGCGTCCGGCGAGACCATCGACGTCGCCGATGCCGCGGCCACCAAGGTGTTCGGCACGGAGCGCATCCAGTACGCCGGCCGCCTCGCGGAGGAAGTCGTCGGCATGTACGGCAACCCCGCCGATGCGGATACCGCCGAACTGCTCGAGTGGCTGGACTCGCAGACCAAGCGCAATCTGGTGATCACGTTCGGCGGAGGTGTCAACGAGGTGATGCGGGAGATGATCGCGGCGGCAGGACTGAAGGTTCCGAGGGTTCCGCGATGAGCGCTCGCGCGAAGTGGGGCCCCGCACGAAGTGCAGGGGACAGAGGACTCAGATGAGCGCGGTGGAGGACATCAAGGCGGCCGCCGAGCGGGTCAAGGCCGAGGGTAAGAGCAAGCCACGGGTCGCCCGTCACCCGGTGAATCAGCCGATGATCGACCACTGGCTCGATGCGATGGGGGACGAGAACCCCATCTATGTCGACGAGGCGGCCGCAAAGGCGGCTGGCCATCCCGGCACCGTCGCTCCGCCGGCGATGATCCAAGTCTGGACCATGATGGGGTTGGGCGGCAACCGGCCCGACGACGATCCATTGGGCAAGATCCTCGGCCTGTTCGACGACGCCGGCTACATCGGCGTCGTAGCGACCAATTGCGAGCAGACCTACCACCGCTACCTGCGTCCCGGCGAGGAGGTCAGCGTCGCGGCGGAGTTGACCGACGTCGTCGGTCCCAAGCGGACCGCGCTCGGCGAAGGGTTTTTCATCACCCAGAAGATCTCCTGGCAGGTCGGCGATGAAGACGTCGCCGAAATGATGTGGCGGATCATGAAATTCAGGCCTGCCGAGGCCGACACTGCATCGGCAGGATCCGTGCCCGACGACCTCGACGCGGACACCATGATGCGGCCCGCATCGTCACGTGACACGAAGTTCTTCTGGGACGGCGTCGACGCGCACGAATTGCGTATCCAGAAGCGCGGCGACGGAACGCTTCAGCATCCGCCGGTACCGGCGCTCTGGCAAGACAAAGAGGTACCGACCGACTATGTCGTCGCCTCGGGCAAGGGCACGGTGTTCAGCTTCGTGGTGCACCACGCTCCGAAGGTGCCGGGCCGCACGCTGCCCTTCGTCATCGCGCTGGTCGAACTCGAGGAGGGGGTGCGGATGCTCGGCGAGCTCCGCAATATCGACCCAGCGAGCGTGGAGATCGGATTGCCGGTCCGCGCAATGTATATCGACTTCCCTGAAGGCGATTCAGGGCCCGCCTGGACCAACTACGCATGGGAGCCCGCGAAATGAGCGCACCCACAGCATCGTCTATCGAGGTGGGCACCAAGCTGCCCGAGCTCTCGCTCTACGGCGACCCGACGTTCATCGTGTCGACGGCGATCGCCACGCGGGACTATCAGGATGTCCATCACGACCGGGACAAGGCACAGGCCAAGGGTTCCAAGGACATCTTCGTCAACATCCTTACCGACACCGGTCTCGTTCAGCGTTACATCACCGACTGGGCCGGTCCGAACGCGATCATCAAGTCGATCGGGCTGCGGCTCGGCGTGCCGTGGTACGCCTACGACACAGTGACGTTCAAAGGTGAGGTGACCGCGGTCGACGACGGCGTGATCTCGTTGAAAGTGACTGGCAGCAACAGCCTTGGCGACCATGTGATCGCCACCGCGACACTGACTTTCGGAGAAAGCGCCTGATGCCGGGCGAATTGTCCGGGAAGGCGGCGATCGTCGGGATCGGCGCCACCGACTTCTCCAAGAACTCCGGCCGCAGCGAGTTGCGGCTGGCGTCGGAAGCCGTGCTGGACGCCTTGACGGATGCCGGACTCACACCTGCAGATGTGGACGGCATGGTGACGTTCACCATGGACTCCAACACCGAGGTGTCGATCGCACGCGCCACGGGCATCGGGGAGCTGAAGTTCTTCTCCAAGATCCATCACGGCGGTGGCGCGGCCTGCGCCACGGTTCAGCAGGCGGCGATCGCAGTGGCGACAGGAGTCGCGGATTGCGTTGTGGCATACCGGGCTTTCAACGAGCGATCGGGGATGCGGTTCGGCCAGGTGCAGATGCGGCTGGTGGAGAACGCGGACTCCACAGGTGTGGACAATTCGTTCTCCTACCCACATGGCTTGTCCACACCGGCCGCCCAGGTGGCGATGATCGCCCAGCGCTACATGCACTATTCCGGTGCGACGAGTAGAGACTTCGGTGCCGTCTCGGTGGCCGACCGCAAGCACGCTGCCAAGAATCCGAAGGCGTACTTCTACGAGAAGCCGATCACCATCGAGGATCACCAGAATTCGCGGTGGATCGCCGAGCCGCTGCGGTTGCTCGACTGCTGTCAGGAAACCGATGGCGGTGTGGCGCTGGTGATTACGTCCGCCGAGCGGGCCAAGGACCTCAAGCACCGGCCCGCTGTCATCGAGGCGGCGAGCCAAGGTTCCAGTCCTGACCAGTATTCGATGACAAGCTATTACCGATCGGAGCTGGGCCTGCCGGAGATGGGCCTGGTAGGTAGGCAGCTCTGGGAGCAATCCGGTCTGACGCCGGCCGACATCCAGACCGCGATCCTGTACGACCACTTCACACCGTTCACTCTCATCCAACTGGAGGAGTTGGGGTTCTGCGCGCCGGGTGAGGCGAAGGACTACATCAAGGACGGGGCGATCGAGATCGGCGGCAGGTTGCCGATCAACACCCACGGTGGTCAGCTCGGCGAGGCGTATATTCACGGCATGAACGGCATCGCCGAAGGTGTCCGCCAGCTTCGCGGGACGTCGGTGAATCCGGTTCCGGATGTTGAGCATGTGCTCGTGACTGCTGGCACCGGCGTACCCACATCGGGTTTGATACTTGGCTGCTAGCCGTAAGCTCGTAGTCGACCATGTTGACTTGCTGCGCGGCATTCAGTGCTGGATCAAGCCACCCGTACGAAAGGTGTTGGCGGCCATGGCCGTAGCGACGAACCCGGACTTCAGACACCCTCGAGGTTGGTGACCTCCCAAAATGAGCGATTTGACGGGCGGACGAGGCGTCGTCGTCGTGATTCGGGTTCGGCGCGGGAATCAAGGGCGCTGTACCTGCGGCTGGATTGGCAAGACCCGCCTGCTGCTCTCCTCGGCCAAAGTCGATGCGCTGGTACATGCCGCACGTGACGACTGCGAGCCGGGCATTCCGCTGTATCAGCCGGGGGCAGTCGTGCCTACCAAGGCACAGGGGCCCTATCAAGGCCGACCACCGGACGGACCGTCAGGTTGACGCGCGAGGCGGGCCAGTAATCGGTGTGGGGCGAGTGTAGGCGAGGTGGTATGCCTTTGCCTGTTCCGCGACATTCAGATCATGGCTGTCGTCTCCTCATCCGGGTCGCCCATCAACCTGTTCAACATTTGCGTTGAGTATTGCTATATCCGCAAGAAAAGATGATTTTGACCACAGTGTCAGATCTACAGCATTCTCCAAGGTCGTATAAGTAACGTCGTGACCAGGCAATATAGGACGACACAGCTGGCTGTGGCAACGGCAGCGCCGTGCACAAGGATGCATTTGCAAACTCTTCAAAATTTGGCTCGATTCGGGTTGCTGTGCGTAGTTTGCCGATGCTATGTTCAGCGGCACAAGGGCACGAAGCGCCCTGGAGTCCAAGTTGGAAATAGTCCAGATTGCTTGGTGATCGTCGGTTCGACTGGCGTCACGCGCCCGATAGGAGATGGTTGTATGCACGTGTTGGGTATCTCCGCACGCCGTCGCTTGGGGCATGCCACGAGCGCTGCCGGTGTATGCCGCCACGGGCGTGACGGCTAGTGCCCAATGTCTAGGCCGACCATTGTTTCCGACCCTCCGAGCGGTCAAGCCGAGTCTTCGGCGGTCATCGCTCCTCCAAATCTGTTGCGGCCGAATAGCAATGACGCAGTTGCGCTGAGTAACGCTTCGCAAACCATCTCGGAAGCTGTGGCGATAGAACCGCGGCGTACGGTGCCCGACCGCACAACTTGGGAACGGCGCTATGCTGCCCACATACGAATCACGGACACGCTGGTGGTGTGTTCAGCCGTACTACTGGCCCAACTTGTCCGATTCGGCGCTCCTGCCACGGCATCCAGCTATGTAAATACCTATGTGACGGCTTATTCGGCTCTGCTCGTGGTCATTTGGCTGTCGACGCTGGCCTTCTTCCATAGTAGATCCCCGAGGTATGTCGGTGCCGGCACCGAGGAGTATCGGCGCGTGGTGGCCGCGTCCTTCTGGACCTTCGGCGCCATTGCCATGGCCGAACTGCTCCTCAAGCTTTCGATCTCGCGCGGCTATCTCGCGGTCGCTCTTCCCGCGGGCATTCTCGGATTGGTTCTGAGCAGATGGATGTGGCGGCGTTATGCGGCGCGCAAACGCGCTCATGGTGCATATTGCACTGCGGTGTTGGCAGTGGGCGGTAGCGATGCGGTCGCGAGCCTGGCCAGCGAGCTGACCGAGGATCCCAAGAACGGCTATCAGGTTGTTGGCGCTTGCATTACAGGCCATGGAGCTCCTAATGACGAGCTCCTCGTCGTCAACAATCGCGAGATTCCGATCTTTGGTGGTGCGTCGTACGCACTTCAGGCGATCCGCGATTGTGGTGCCGACACGGTTGCGATCGCTGGGACAGGAGACTTCGGCGTTCAGGGGCTTCGCAGGCTTATCTGGGAACTAGAGCCGATGGGCGTCGACCTCATGGTGTCACCCGGCGTGATGGATGTGGCGCTGAATCGGTTGGTGATGCGCCCGATCGCCGGATTGCCGCTTTTACATATCAACAAGCCGCAATATCAGGGAACGAAGGGATTCCAGAAGCGTGCCTTCGATACGTGCTTCGCGTTGGCAGCCCTGATCGGAACACTACCGATCCTCGTTGCGACCGCCATTGCGATCAAGCTCACGAGCAGGGGGCCGGTTTTCTACTCCGCTGAACGCATCGGAATCGATGGCAAGCCCTTCTCAATGCTGAAATTCCGCACCATGGTCCGAGATGCGGATAAGCAGTTGGAGAGCCTGCTCGGCGAAAACCAAAGCGACGGTCTACTTTTCAAGATCCGCGAAGACCCGCGCATAACACCAATCGGTCGGATACTGCGCCGCTTCAGCATCGACGAGCTGCCGCAGTTCATAAACGTACTCAGACAAGAGATGAGTGTCGTCGGGCCGCGGCCCCCGCTGAGACGCGAAGTCGAAGCGTACGACGGCGATGTGCAGCGAAGGCTGCTCGTTAAGCCCGGCGTCACTGGTTTATGGCAGGTCAGCGGGCGTTCCGATTTGTCGTGGGAAAGGTCTGTTCGACTTGATCTGTCGTATGTCGACAATTGGTCGATGGTGAGTGATGCTTTGATCATCGCGAAGACGGTGCGGGCGGTATTTTCGCGGTCGGGTGCTTACTGACATAGACCTCGGCGGATCGTAATTCGGAATATCCACTGCACACGTGGTTCAACCGGCACCTGACGGTGTCGCGGTCGAGCGGCCCTACCGCGGGTCCTGTCCGTCGTCAATTTGCTTTAGGTGGAGAATTTAGGTCGCGTTGGGCGACGGTGACGTGTTTGATCTCGGGACATAGGGCCTCTTCGATTTTGACCGGGCAATCAGGGTAAAGTCTGGGTTGCGGCCCTTCGGAAGACCAAGGGCCTCCCCATGCAGCGACACGCCCTACGAGAGCGAAATCACAACTGCCCCATTAAAATCGAAGAGCCCCTATACCTCCGCTGACGTCGAATTATAGCGTCACGCAGCAGGTCGTAGTTTCAGGTTCCCTGAATCAACCGTTGGCGTTTGAATTTGCCCCACATGATCCATCGCTCATCTATGTTGCCGAAAAAGGCGGCGTAATCAAAGTATTCAATGTTGATACCGGTGTTCAACAAGCGATCTTTATCGATATAAGTTCGAAAGTTAATGATATTCAGGATCGTGGCTTACTCGATATCGTGTTGCATCCCAATTTCGGTCAGCCAGTTCAGCCAGGTCAGCCGGAGCACAATTTCATCTACGCGTTCTATGTTGTTGATCCCCCTGACGCCGTTGGCAACCCCGACCCGGAAGCGAGGCCAGACGGCGGGGGAAACCGCTTTGCCTACCTTGTGCGCTTCACGGCCAATGCTGCGACCAATTACACTACGGCGGTTCCCGGCAGCGAAGTGATTTTGCTGGGTGGCGTCGTTGTTCCAGGCGTCGCCGAGCTGCAGCCGCGGACGCTTCAGCACATTAGCGGGGCCGGAGCTATCGACAGCACCAACGATATTGGCCTGCCCGAGTCCGGCTTTGACGCCCAAACGGGGGAATACGTCGACAACTACATCAAAGTCGATTCGGTGAGTCATGCGAGGATGTCCCGAGTTCCGTGGAACTTCGGTGGCGGTCCGGTGAGCATCAGGCTGCGCTCACTTGATCATTGTGCACTTCGGGTACGACAGATTCGGCGGTCTCGCGTTCGAGGGCTGATCGCAGTG